>NZ_BAAFQQ010000001.1:0-1998783 GCF_042846865.1 Bifidobacterium apicola | reverse complement strand
TCGAACAGGAACGGGCACCCCTGCAAGACCCCTATTAACAACCCGACCTATTAACAACCACCCAACACGCTTACAGCCACAAGGCCAAACCCCCAACATAAACAACGCGTTTAGTTCCTATAGCCCTTGCTCTTTAATTTGGATGACATCTTCTTTACTCGCGGTTTGCATGTAGAGAGTAACTTAGTCAAAAGGAAGCAAGGGAGCCATAATTTTAATTGAGCGATAATTCACTATTGCAATAGTATGCATGTAAGAGAATAGACAATTGCTTAAATACAAGGAAATCAGAAACAAAGCACCGGGACTACTTTTGTATATATCTTCTTTGTGCATACAAACCAACTATAACTATTTTGAACATCAAAATCACGTACCTTATTCAACAAGGACGGGCGTGCCTATGGGCACGGACTGCATGATCCACAAGGCGTCAGGCACGGTCAGCCTGATGCAGCCATGGGAGCTGGGTCGGATGCCCAACAAGTCAGCCTCCTCCTTTATGTAGCTGCCACTAAGATCAGTGGGAACCGAGTGGAAGAGGAAGACCCCGTGGTTCAGAAAGCTGGTGTAGTAGCGGGCGCCCATCCCCTCGTTGGGGTTGTAGAAGTGGTCGCCGCGCTCGGCCTGGATGCGGAAGCTGCCCCTGGGCGTGGAGTCATCCATACCTGTCGAGGCATACATGGTGTAGAGCAGTTGAGACCCATCACGCACGTAGACCCGCTGATCCTGAAGGCTGACCTCCAAGGAGATGCCAGGGTGGGCCGCAGGATCCGGGTAATCGACCTGCTGCGAAGGCTTGAGCCAATCGACAGGCTGAGTGGAGGAGCCATCAGGGTCTGTCTTCTGAACCTTTGTCTGCTTCTTTGCCGCTGATGAAGAGAAGGACTTGGATTTGCTGGGATGATGCGCCTTGGGAAATTGTCTCACCGAAACGGTTGATGTACTGGAAGTGCTCGCATCTGCCGATCGTTCTGTATGAGCCGCATCCACCGGCTGGAACAGATTGTCGACCAAAACTGTCAGCAGCAGCGTCAACAGGGCGGTTGTCACTACCACAGGCGTGCGGCGGACGGGGTCCAGCAGCCAACGGAGCATGGCAAGCACACGCCGCTTAAGGCGTTTGCTATCCAATCCCCAGACAGCCATGTCCTTCCCCTTCTTCGCCATTGAACGAACCTGTATGCACAGTTCAATTTAGCGACTGAAGGAAACAGCCCGGACTCAGCTTTTCAGCACCTGCCTGGCCCAATCCTCCAGCAGGTCGCAGACCAGGGCGGTCTGCTCGATCTGTACATTGTGGCCGGCCCGGTCCAGCACCGAGTAGGAGGCCCGGGGGAAGCGGCAGGCCAGGTCGAACTGGTCCAGGTAGCCCACACGGTCGTCCTGGCGGCCGCAGACAAAGAGCACAGGGGCTATGAATCCGGACCAGACCTGGTCGAATTCCATATCCAGCTGGTAGTGCCCCTCCATTCGAGCCACCGTGTCGGCATCGGCCGAACGAATGCCGGGCATGATGGTGCGTTGGTAGGCCTCAAGATGCTCCCGGGATTCCACCACAGCCATCTGCCGGTAGGCATGCCTGGTGAACTCGTCCACGTCGGCCAGGCCCTGGTCGTCCCGGACCAGCACCTGACGCGGGGGCAGGCGCCTGTGGGCGGTCACCGGGTCGACCACCGAGGAGAGCAGGGCCATCCCCCGGCAGCGGTCCAACCGACCGGCGGCTGCATGGCGGCTGAGCAGCCCGCCCAGGGAGTTGCCCACCAAGGCAAATGGGCCGCCGCCGCTGAAAATGTCCACCTGGTCATCCAACCACCCGGCCAGACCATCCAGGTCGAGGATGGACGGGTCGGGCGGCGTGCGGCCGAAGCCGGGCTGGTCCAGGTAGATCCGCTCGAATCCGCCCACCCGCTCGAAGACGGGGTCCAGGTCGTCGAAGATGTGGTGGTTCACACCGGACCCATGCACGAAAATCAGTGGCAGCCCATGACCCCGGCGAATGGCAAACCCGGGCTTGGCGCTCACTTCTTGGAACCGGAGGGGATGCCGGTCTTGAACTCCACGATGTCCCCGTCCTGCATGACGTAGTCCTTGCCCTCTAGGCGCATCTTGCCCTCCTCGCGCACCTTGGCGTAGGACCCGTCGGCGGCCACGAAGTCGTCATAGGAGACCACCTCGGCCTTGATGAAGCCCTTTTCGAAGTCGGTGTGGATGACTCCGGCGGCCTGTGGGGCGGTCCAGCCCTTGTGAATCTGCCATGCGCGCACCTCCTTGACCCCGGCGGTCAGGAAGGTCTGCAGGCCAAGGATGTCGAAGCCCACCCTGGCCAGCTGGTCCAGGCCGGACTCCTTGAGCCCGGCATCGGTCAGCATCTCGCGGGCATCGGCCTCGTCCAGCTCGGTCAGCTCGGACTCGAACTGGGCGTTGAGGAAGATTGCTGGCGCGGGAGCCACGGAATCAGCCAGCTGCTTCTTCATGTCCTCGTTCTGCAGCTCGTCGTCGTCCACATTGAAGACGTAGATGAAGGGCTTGGCGGTCATCAGATGCAGGTCGTAGAGCTCGTCCTTGTCGATGTCCCCGGCCTGGGCCGCCTGGTCGATGGTCCGGCCTTGGCCCAGAATCTCCTTGGCCTTGCGGACGGTGTCCAGGTAGGCGGGCTTGATCTTGCCGCCACGCTGGTCCTTCTCCAGCTTGGGCAGCGCCTTGTCGATGGTCTGCATGTCGGCCAGAATCAGCTCGGTATTGATGGTGTCGATGTCGTCGGCCGGATCCACCTTGCCGTTGACGTGGACGATGTCGTCGTCATTGAAGGCGCGAACCACCTCGCAGATGGCGTCGGCCTCGCGGATGTTGGCCAGGAACTGGTTGCCCAGCCCCTCCCCTTCCGAGGCCCCCTTGACGATGCCAGCGATGTCCACGAAGGTGACCGTGGCGGGCACGATCTTGTCCGTGTGGACCAGCTTGGCCAGGACGGGCAGCCGGTCGTCGGGCAGGGGCACGATGCCGGTGTTGGGCTCAATGGTGGCGAAGGGGTAGTTCTCCGCCAGAACGTTGTTGCGGGTGAGGGCGTTGAAGAGTGTGGACTTGCCAACGTTGGGCAGCCCGACGATTCCTATGGTTAACGACATATGCACCAGTCTATTGCCCGGACTGCCCCGGCGTGGCTCCCCCTAGTCGCCGCGCTCCACCGCATCGATGGCCTCGATGACCGCTCCACGGAAGCCGTGCTTCTCCAGGGAGGCGACCCCCTTGATGGTCGTTCCGCCCGGCGAGCAGACCGCGTCCTTCATGGCCCCGGGGTTGGTGCCGGTGGCCAGGTAGAGGACTCCGGTCCCCTCCACCATTCGCGCCGCCAGCCTGTAGGCCGACTGCCTGGGCAGCCCATGCTCCACCCCGGCATCAGCCAGGGCCTCCATGTACATGGCCGTGTAGGCGGGCGCGCATCCGGCGATGGTCGTGCCCACCGAAACCAGCTCCCGGGGCAGCCGCTCGATCATGGCCACCGGGTCGAAGACCTGGGTGAAGAGCTCCCGCTGTTGGTCGGTCAAGGTGTCGTCATCCTGGGTGACCAGAACCCCCTGCCCTACCGAAATGGGGGTGTTGGGTATGGCGCAGATCAGGTGGGTGCCCTCCTCCAGGAGGTCGGCATAGTCCTCAAGGGTCATGCCGCCCACCACCGAGAGAACCATGCGGTCCGGGTCAGCCAGCTCGTGGCGGATGGGCTCGCAGACCTGGGCCACCTGCTTCGGTTTGACGGCCAGAATCACCAGGTCGGCGGCAGCAGCCACCTCGGTGCCCGAGTGCATGGGCCGCACCCCAAGCTTGGCCGTCCGCTCCACCAGCCGATCGTAGTGGGCTGCGCAGGCCACAATCCGGCCGCCGGGCAGCACACCAGCGTCGACCAGCCCCTGGGCCATGGCCTGGGCCATGTTGCCGTATCCGATGAATCCGAGAGTCAATGAGTCCGTGTTCATGCCCTCAAGTCTAACCGCGCGCCGGGAAGAGCCCCTCCAAATCGCCGCGCTCCAGGGCCAGCCGGTAGAGGTGGGCGAAGACCCTGTCCCCGTGCAGCCCGTCGTGCTCGAACTCGTTGGTCACCCAGGCATGGGCGTGGCCCACGCGCGAGAGGGTGTCCAACTGAAGCTCGGAGGGCACGTAGAGGTCGTCGGCATAGACCGCGGCCTGCAGGGGTACCTGATTGTCGGCCAGACGCTCGGGATCGTACAGGTGGCCCCAGGAGCCCTCCTCCATGAGCAGGCTGACCGCCGGGCCGAAGGGGCGCAGGGCCGACTCCTGCTCGAACATCCAAGGGAAGATCGCCTCCCCGGTAAACATAAGCGGGCGAGCAGCAGTGTCGAATTCAGGACGGGCATCGCGCACCCGCTGCCCGGCCCAGCGCAGTGGTTCGCAGTCTCCGTCGGCGTAGATGAACTCCTGCAGGGGCCAGTAGAGCGGTGTGACGGCAGTGGCCGACCGCACCCCCTCCAGGAAGGCCTGCGAGAGGGTGGCCCGGGAGCTGCTGGCGCCGGAAGCGGGCAGGCTGCCGTCCCCGTCCAGGAAGGCTGTGTCCAGCAGCCAATGGAGACGCTCGAACCCGCCGCTCTTGCCCAGGTCGGCACCCAGGGTCTGCAGCCGCTCCACGCTCAGGGGGTCGCCGCCGGGCAGGACCACATCGCCCTGGGCCAGCCGGTCGGCAATGGCCGCCACACGGTCTTGGTCCCCTGGATAGCGTTGATAGAAGATCTGGGACCGCTGGGCCATTTTGGTGAAGGTATGGGAATAGAGCTCATAGGCATCAGCGGGGATGTGGGGCACGCCCCCGGTAGTGAAGGCCGCAGCCAGCCCTTGGGGGAAGTTCGACAGGTAGGCCATGGTCAGGAAGCCGCCGAAACTCTGCCCAAGGGTCACCCAGGGACGGCCGGCGAAGACCGTGCGACGCAGGTGCTCGAAGTCCCGGATGATGGAGTCGGCCAGAAAATGCTTCAGATAGTCGGCCTGAGCCCGGGTCTCACCCAGGGAGGCCATGGTGGAGCCGTCGATGGCGTTGGACCGGCCCGTGCCCCGCTGGTCGGGCAGGACAATGCGGAAGTGGCGCAGGGCCTCGGCCATCCACACGTCGGCAGTGGAGTTCAACGGCCGTGGGGCGCCCGAGCCGGGTCCGCCCTGCAGGTAGACCAGCAACGGCAGGTCGTCGTGGATGTGCTCGGGGGAGCAGACCACGCGGTAGAAGCAGCGGATAACCGCCTGGTCCGAATGATCTTCGGCTCGCCAGACGCCAGGTTCACTGCCCTCCCAGTCCAAGGGAACGGGGATGGATCCCTCCCGAACGTAAAGACCCGGCAGATAGTATCCCTGGTTGGTCATGCGCTGGCTCCTTTCTTTGAAATCAGTTGCGTTCATTGTCGTCGGGCGGTTGGACCTGGCTCGTGTGTTGTTTTTCGGGTAACACGGTAGATCCAGTGATGTTGTGAAACTGAGCGGGTTTCGTTCCGGCCTGTTTGGCTGTCGCGAAGCCAGCTAAGGCAGATGCTCCCGCGCTCACCTCCCCCCGGGGGATCCGACGCGCTCCTCGCGCCACCGCACTTCTGCAAGTAGCCGCTTTCTGCTAAGTATTTAGCCTCGTCTGACTCCACCCTTAGCCAAGCCTCGACGGGTCATGCGGTGAAAGTTGCGGTATCGTTACCGCACTGATATAACTGAAGCCTGTCAGAACCGTTCGCCTTCCAATGGCAGCGGTCAGGCAACCGCCGAGGTCGGCAGTCCGGCCCGGCGTCGACCACTTCGACGAAAGGCCATGATGGCGTACGCGACGATCAGGGATGTGGCCCGACGGGCCGGAGTCTCCGTATCGACGGTCTCCCGAGCCCTCAACGACTCCGGGCGCATCTCCCCCGCCACGCGACAGCGCATCAACCAGGTCATCCACGACCTGCACTATGTGCCGGACTCCCGGGCCCGGTCCATGCATTCCTCCCACTCGCGCACCATCGGCCTGCTCATCCCCGACATCCGTAACTCCTACTTCGCAGACCTGGCCTATCTGATCCAAGGCCAACTGCTCAACCACGGCTTCCAGACCCTTATCTGCACCTCTACCCAGGGTGATTCTGGCGAGGACCGCGCTCAGGTACGCAACCTGCTGGGGCAGCACATCGACGGTGCCATCATTGTGCCTGGGCCGCGTTCCTCGCGCACCCTGGAGGAGCTCACCAGACGCGGGCTGCCACTGGTCTGTGTCGACAGGGCTGCCAAGGGTACCGCCGGACGCGACGGGCGGACCATCCCCTGTGTGGACGCCGACCCTGAAACTGGCTTGAGGCAAGCCCTCGAAGATCTGCACGCTTATGGCCACCGACGCATTACCCTGGTGCCCGGGCCCCTCAAGGAATCGGCCACCTTCCGGGAGCGCCTGGACGTATATTGCAATCTGTTGGCAGGCATAGAGGACATGGACGATCCCGTGGTCGACGAGGCTCAATCCGGCACCTTCGACCCCGATATGATCGACCTCTGGGCCCGGCAGGGAGTCACCGGAGCGCTCTTCGGATCCTCCCTGGATGCCATACGCGCCATCAAAACGGCCCAGTCCCAAGGAATCAGCATCGGCGAGGACCTGTCCATAATCACCTTCGACGACCTGCCGGTCTTCCGCATCCTGACCCCAGCCGTGTCGACCATCTCCCAGCAGATCGATGTCATGGGGACCCGCTGCGTGGACATGTTGCTGCAGCTGATGGCGGGCTCGCCGGTGCAGTCGCTCCGGTTGCAGACCAGCTACCGCCACTGCGCCTCGGTAGGTCGCCCGCCCGTGCACACCGGCCAGGATCCCTGAACCTTTCACAGCGCGATCATCAAGGCGGACAAGCTCATCAAGGAACGGAGAAACATGATTCAAGATATGGCGGCAGCACCCGAGCAGGTGCTCAAGGGACTGGACACCATCAAGGGATCCATCTCGGTGGTCGGGTCCATGAATGCGGACTACACGGTCAACACCGACCGGCTGCCCAAGCCCGGCGAAACCATCAACGGGGGTCCCCTGCAGGTGCTGCCCGGCGGCAAGTCAGCCAACCAGGCGGCGACCGCGGCCCGCATCGGTGCCCAGGTAAGGCTCTTCGGGGCAGTGGGATCCGACTCCAACGCCGACTTCCTGCTGGGGCAGCTGGGCAATGCCGGGGTGGACGTCTCCCATGTGATGACCGTGCCGGGAGCCAGCGGAACTACAGTCATCACTGTAGACGCGCGCGGCGAGAACACCATCGTCTACTCCCCCGGCTCCAACGGCAAGGTGGATGTGGACTACGCTCACCGCTCCCGCCAGGCCCTGACCTCGGCCAAGGTGCTGGGCCTGTGCCTGGAGAGCCCTATCGAGACGGTCACCGAGGCAGCACGAATGGGCCACGAGGCAGGCATGACCGTGCTGCTCAACGACTCCCCCTTCCGCGCCGACCTGCCCGCCGACCTGATCGCCAACTCGGACCTGATTCTGGTCAACGAGCATGAGATGGCCCAGCTGCTGGACATCGACGAGCCTGAGGACGGCGATTGGCTGGGCGCTGACTGGGACCAGATCAACCAGACCATGCAGGACTTTGGTTTCCACCGGGCCATCGTCACTCTGGGCGGCGAGGGATCCATGGTGCTGGACCAGGGCCAGTCCTACCGGATTCACGCCGTGCATGTGGACGCCGTGGACACCACCGGCTGCGGGGACGCCTTCATGGGCACCGTGCTGGCCGGCCTGGCTTCCGACATGACCCTGGTTGAGGCCGCCCAGCTAGCCTCCTACGTCTCCGCCTATGCCGCCACCGGGCAGGGTGCGCAGGCCTCCTATGGGACGGCCGAGCAGATCCGGCTGCGTTTTTCCTGAATTTGGGCGTTCGGGGTCGAGCCATCAGGATTCGGACAATCAGACGAGCAGAGCGCTTTTGACCCCACTGCATTGTCAGGCCGACGAATCGTTTCAGAATATACGACGGGACGTCGGCCTGACTGGCATCTACGAGCACTTGGGAGGGATGCCCGTCGACTGTCGGATGCCCCACTGCTAGCTCGATTGTCTCGGTCCGGAACCTCATTCGATCACATCATCCCTCGGACTGATGGCACCGCCAGCGACCCCCGAATATTGTTGATTCCATGAATGCAGTCAGCCGAACAGCGCAGCGACCGATCACCCGGTCCAACAATCGAATGCTGCTGACTGACGCTCTCTTTGCCATCGCTCTGTTTCTGCTGGTGAGCGGCTCCAGCGCCAATCTGAGAGATGGAGCCCTGATCCCATTGCAGGAAAACCTAATCCTGATGTGGACGGCCCTGCTCATAGCCCCTGTCGTTATCCGTCGCCGATTCCCCGATCTAGCAGCCGGACTCTTCGTCGCTGTGGCTCTGGCTCAGCTCCTGTTAGGGCCTGCCATCATGCTCTCCGATGCAGTCTGCCTGGTGATGGTCTATTCCTGTATGCTCTACGGACGTCCATCCTTGCGTCGACTCTACCTGACCGTGGCCTGGGTCATGACGCCCCTATCCTGCCTTATCTTCACATTGGTCGATTTGGGGTTTCTGCCTCCGGGCAAGACGCAGCCGGACCACACCTCAATGTTGCCGACCTCATTCAAAGATCTGGCAATCACCTTCCTATCGAATTTTCTGATCGAGGGGCTTCTGCTGCTCATAGCTATCGTTGCAGCGTACTGGACGCGGACCAGACAGGATGCTCTCGGCGAGGCCCGGCGACGCAACCACGCCTTGGCGCTGCAGGCAGAAAAAAGCGCATCCCTGTCTGCCAGCGCTGAACGGGCCCGCATAGCGCGTGACATGCACGATGTCGTCGCCCACACTCTGTCCATCGTCATTGTGCAGGCAGATGCCGGCAGGTACGCAGCCACTGGCAATGCCGAGCTGGCACTCAAGACCATGCGCACCATCGATCAAGAGAGCCGTCGTGCCTTACGTGAGCTGAGCTCGCTCTTCGGCAAACTCAAGGCTCCAACCAATTTGGCACCCGACACAAGCCAAAAGACAGCGGTTTCCCCTCCCAGTCAACACCCATTTTCCCCACAACCAACGGACCCAGCCCATATCCAGCTCCCTGACCAATCCCAAGCAAGTGCCCAAACCACGAACGCTCATGTTCGCAATTCAGTTGATGCAGAACGCGCTCAACCAATTCAAGTCAGCGGCTGCCCTCCCACAATTAAAGAGGCTCGAACCGCAAACACTGCCAAGGCCAACGTTGATACGCCAGACAATGCACATACTTGGCCCTCGGCTACCACCTCTTCAAGCAACCCGCCGACCAGCTACGGATCATGGACAGACCTGATAGAAACCGCCCGACTCGCTCAACCAGAATCCCGATTCAGCCGACGCATTGAAGGCCGACCCTGCCCAGAAAAGTTGGATCGCAGCCACGCCTTAACTGCTTACCGGGTCCTTCAAGAAGCCTTGACCAATATCCGCAAGCATGCCGTTCCGGCTTCAAACGTGCTGATCGAAGAACAGTGGCTCACGGACGGTCTGAGCCTTGCCATCGACGACCACCCGTTCGACCATGCCCCTACCAATTCAGACTCTCCGCCGCAGATGGAACAACCTGAGCATTCAGGTTTCGGCCTTTTAGGGATGCACGAACGGCTGACTTCTCTGGGAGGCAACCTTCAAGCTGGTCCCAAACCAGAAGGCGGTTACCACATCCAGGCGTGGATTCCTTTTGCCGCTCAGCCAAAATCCGAACCCGAAGCGGGGATACATGCGAATCGACAAGCTCAATGGTCCCTCCACTCGATTGTCTCCACGCTCTTCATTTGGTTTCAACGCCACCCATTGACAGCCGACCTGGGTTTGGTGATCGGACTCGTATTGGTAGAGAATCCAGGTCAAGCTCTTGCTATAGCACCTGTCACTCCCCAGTATGATCCGAGTCGGCCAGGAAGAATCATCGCCACGCTAAGTCTCGCTTTGCCTCTGATTGTGCGCAGGGTCCGTCCCGGTATTTGCGCCGTCATAGTAGCTGCAGTCGCCGCCCTGCTGCTGCTCTTCTCACCTTGGCTGCCAGAAGCTGCAGTCTCGTCACCAATCGCCGTCTATTCGGCAATGGTTTACGGTAAAAACACCACCAGACGCTGGGTTCCGTTCGCGGTCATCACGGATATGGTTTTATGGGCTGTTAGATGTGCAGTCAATAACCAAGGGTGCCCCACCATTTTGTCCTACTTGGCAGAAGGACCAGAAGAGCCATCTTTTTCTGCATCCCATTTAACGCTTTTCATAGTGATGGCCGCACCGGCCTTGATCTGTCTGCTGACCATGCTGATTGCCTCCCGCCGACGCACCCGTGGTTCGGTCCTGCTCCTCCAGCAGGAACGCGAGCGCGCGCTGAGCCAGACCCTGCAGGAAAGCCAGGCTCTAGCCGCCAATCAAGAGCGGGAACTTATCGGCGCCACCATGCAGGTAGAGGTGGCTGCCACACTGAATACAGTCATTGCATCCACCAGCAAAGCCATCGCCGAGTTGAACGATTACCAAGTCAAGGGAGTAGACCCTCCACCAGAGCAGGTAGCGCAAGCCTTCGGCGACATTGCGAGCCAAGGACGCCAGGCCCTGGCTCGAATGCGCCAACTGCTCACAATCCTGCGTCACAGTTCCAGCACCGATTTGCATTCAAACACTGACATCACCGATAACCCAAACAAGAACCTCAATTCATACAGGAACCAGATGGACGAGCCCACCCACAAGACCACACCTTTGCCGGCCCTTCACCCAGCCAAACCTCTGCCAGTAGATCTTGATGATCAGCTTGACGACCGTCCACAAGATTCGCAACAGGATAAGGAACCAGAGCATGTCCAATCGGACCAGCCGGACCAATCGGACTCCTGACATAGGCGTTCTTGATAATGAACATCTCCTATGGATAGCACACAGGAAAATGATCATGTCAAGTAATCATCAGTACACTCGAAAAATTGAGCACCCCATGAACTACGCACCCGAAGATTCGTCACTCCGGGAATCGATTGCTGACGAGCATAACTTCACCAGTTGAAAGTCTTTCTGACGATAGTCGCTTAGCCAGTAATTACTCAGACAACAATCAATCAGACAGCGATTACCCTGGCTCCGAATTGAATCCAGTCGTAATTCCTCGCAACACTCAACTCAGATAAAATCGGATAGTGGCGCTGGCCATCATCTAACGGAAAGAAGCAGGCAGTCATGGAACGGACCGAACCCATCAACGTTGCAATCGTGGATGACCAGGATCTTGTCCGTGCCGGTTTTGCCATGGTCATCGGCTCCCAGGATGACATGACCGTGGTCGGCCAAGGCGCGGACGGCGAGCAAGCAGTAAATCTGGCCTCACGCCTGCGGCCTGATGTGATCCTCATGGACGTTCGCATGCCCGGCATGGATGGTTTGGCAGCCACCCGCCAGATCACTGCTTTGTCACCTGACCGCCCGGAGCCCAGGGTCATTGTGCTGACCACCTTTGATCTTGACGAATACGTCATGGCTGCTATAAAAGCCGGCGCATCAGGATTTCTGCTCAAGGATACCGAGCCTGAAACCCTGTTATCCTCCATCCGTACAGTTCACCAAGGCAATGCGATCATCGCCCCTTCGGCTACAAAACGACTGATCGAACACATGGCCCATGACATGCCTGCGGCCGAATCCATGCCATCGGAATCAACCTATCGCGATCCCGAAGCGGACCTGCTCACTGATCGCGAGCTGCAGGTCCTGGTTCACATAGCCCAAGGCCTGAGCAACCAGGAGATCGCCGACAATCTGAGGATCTCACTGCCCACGGTGAAAACTCATGTCACTCACATTCTTCAGAAAATCAATGCCCGCGACCGTGTCCAGGCGGTGGTCTTCGCTTACGAAAACCACCTGGTATGAACCCGGCCATCAGGCAGCATCAATCGTCACTGAGGGCCTCAATGGGTGAAACCTTGACTGCCTCCCTGGCTGGCAGCACACTGGCTGCCACCGCGGCCAGCAAGGCCACCGGCAATATCAGCGCGAAAGCCGACCATGGCACGGTGAAGATCACTGATCCCAAGGGCACAAAGACCTGATAGGCTCCTATCCATCCGAATAGCATCCCTAGAACGATTCCAACCAGGCTGGATCCTAGAGCAATCATGCAGGCCTCGACTCCCAAGGATCGGCGAACCTGGACGCTGCTCATGCCGATTGCCCTGAGCGTGGCAGTCTCACGACGGCGTTCCAGCACCGACATCATCAAAGTGTTAGAGACCCCTATTAGGGCGATAATGACGGCAACGCCCAGCAATGCCACCATGATCGCCAACAAGGAATCGATTCTTTCTCCCCATATCCTCTTTTGCGTCAGCCCTCCGCTGATGGCCATGTCGTCATGCTCTCCTACAGCCTGACGTATGTCATCCAAGAGCAGTGCGGCATCGCGATCTCCCTGCGTCCTGATCCAGATTTCATGCGTCTTGGTGTCAATCCCAGCGACATTCCGGGAGTCCGTGATTGCATAGACGCCACTGGTATCCAGCCCGCCGAATCCGGCAAAGACCCCAGTCAATGTCCTTCTTGCATCTGCCTTCTTTTCACGTTCATCGTCCGCCTGAGGATCAGCCATCGACAACTTCAGCTGACTTCCATCCCGGTAACCTGAATGCTTGGATATCGTTCTGGTCGACACCAGCAATGCATCCGACCTTTGCATACCTGGACCCAGATCGGTCTGAAGCACACGCCTGATCCGTGAAGTATCCAAGGCATAGACAGTCATGGAAGCCTGTGAGGGGCCTCCTGACTCGACCGTGGCATTGAATCGCTGCACCAGCTCTGCATCGGCAACACCTTGGATACGTTCAATGGCCCGCACATTTTTCTTGTTCAGCCCCTGACCAGATATTTCAATATCCACGGAATAACGCTGATCAATATCCTTGGCCAAAGTACGTTTAGTGGTTACCGCACCTGTAGCCAGAGTGGTGACCAGGGTTACGCCGATCAGCAGGGCAACACCTGTGGCAGCGACTCGTAAGGGATTTCGAGCGATATTCGCTACTCCGACCCTGCAGGATGGTCCAATCTTGGACACAGGTGCACCCAGGCAACGCAGAAGAGCCGGAATCCACCGACGAGCACCGACCAGTGCACCCAGAAAGATCAGCAAAACACCCAATACCGCGAGACCTAGCAAGAGTTCCTGCTGATTACTGGTCTGGACTGTATCGCCAGAGTTTGTCCTGACCAGCTCTGTGACGCGCCAAGAGGACCAGATCACGAATACCAAGCCACTGACTGCCAGCAGGATGCTGATCCGCGGACCGGTCCGCTTCCTGCTGCCTTGCTCCTGATGATCCACTGGCTGCAGGGCTTCAAGCGGTCTAACCCTGATAGCGGTACGAGTAGACCCAAAGGCAGCCACCAAGGTTGCCAGAACGCCAAGCGCAAACGGAACCAGGAGGGCAGCAGGAGTAAGCAGGAGTTCAAGCTTCATGGTGCCCGAATGCAAACCAAGGCAACCGGCAAGGCCCATCAAGCCCATGGCCAGCAGGATGCCGATCAGGGACGATATGACGCCAAGGAGCAAAGCCTGCTGCAGCACGCCGACCCTGATTTGCCGTCGATCAGCACCAATGACCCTCAGCAAGGCCAGGTATCTGCGCTGTCTGGCCACCATGATCTGGAAGGTGTTGGCAATTACCAAGGCAGCCACCACCATGGCCAGCACACCGAAAGTCATGAGGAAGACAGTCATGATGTTCACACCATTGCCGGTCTGCTCACTGAGCAGCCTATCCTCCATGGCACGACGGTCCTCCAGCCGGTATCCCTCAGGAACGTATCGGCTGATGTCATGCAGAGTGTTCTGAAGTTCCTTGCCTTCGCCATCAACCAGCAGATAGACGTTTTCCAAAGGAGGGGACGCCGGTCCAACCATTCCTGCCATAGTCAGCAGGCGATCAATCCGGGAACCCGTCAGCACCACAGCTCCGCCGAAGTCGTCGTACTGTCCACCACGGCTCTTGCTGATGCCCGAGATGGTCAAGTCCACTGTGCCTTGGTCGACAAGGCGTTCTTTACTTGAAGATTCCTGAACACTATCACTTCCTGGCAGCATCAACGGGGACAGATGGAGGCGCACCTTATCGCCAAGGACCGCCTGGAGCCTGTCGGCGACGGAACGCGGCAGTACAACCTGATCGTCTGAATCCGGCCATTGTCCCCGATCCAAATCGATAGGCATGAGCTCCTGCCTGGCACCCATAATCGCCAGAATCCCCCTGCTGGACTGACCGTTTGCTTCCGTATCCACCATGAGGCTGACATCTGGGCGCAAACTACGAACCCCCTGCAGTTTCGACAGCCTTCTGCCGTCGAACTCATCGAGCAGGATAGGCTTATCCTGATCCCTCATGGCTGTCACAGCATAGTTGGCTTGACCGGCATCCATACTGATCTCGCGACGCATGGAGGCATTCGCCACATTGCCAAAAAGAAGCGTCAGGCACATAAAGAGGGTGCCGATCACGATTGCCAGACCAGCCGGCATCATCATTCGCGCATCGCGGTTCATCATCGTACGGGTTATCCGCCACACAATGCACCCCCTAGTCCTGTACCTGGGAATAGCCACCAGCGCCAGCCGACACTTGTTCAGCCAGAAGATCGTTCATGGCTTTCACTGTCGGATCCTGTCGGTCCGCAACGATCTGTCCGTCGGCAAAGACCAGCGCACGGTCGGCATAGGATGCGGCATAGGCATCATGAGTGACCATGATGACTGTCTGATTCAGCTCACGTACGGAATCGCGTAGGAACTTCAGAACACCAGTGCTTGCGGCCAGGTCCAGGTTCCCCGTCGGTTCGTCCGCGAAGACCAGACCGGGTTTGGTTATCAGCGCTCTGGCGATGGCGACCCGCTGCTGCTGTCCCCCGGATAATTCACCGGGAAGATGGTTCAGCCTCTGAGACAAACCCAGAGTCTCTACCAGCTGTTCCATCCACGAGCTGTCAGGCCGAACGCCGTCCAGTACCAGCGGCATGAGGATGTTCTGTTTGGCAGTGAACATAGGCAACAGGTTGAAGCTCTGGAAGATGAATCCCAGATGCCGCCGCCTGATCAGGGTCAGCTGACGGTCGTCCAGTCGTGTCAGGTCGACTCGGCCAGCCTGATCGATTGATGGATGATGACGATGTCTACTCCTCGGGTGCAGAAGATCAGCGGCCATATAGACATGGCCAGAGGTGACAGTATCCAGACCGGCCAGAACGTGCATGAGCGTTGACTTGCCCGAACCTGAAGGCCCCATGATGGCCGTGAACCGGCCACGCTCAAAATTCACGTCGATTCCGCGCAGGGCATGGACAGCATTCGAACCTTGCCCATAATCCTTGGTCAGCTGCCTGGCGCTGACGGCCGGTGGTCCCGCGACGCGTTGGCCTGCTCTGTCTATTAGTCCTTGTGAAGACGAAGTATCCGCTTTGTGCTGCATGGTGCTCCTTATCCGCGAGGAAGCCTTTCTCCCGTCAGCTTCCGACCCTATGCGGCTATCGACTGCCGCGATATGGTCCCTAGGAGCGATGAAAACAATCATCCTTACGGATGACTGTGTTGAAAAATTCGTCCTGTTAGGCGGGCATCATCCAAATCAACGCGGGGTGGCGGGGATGGAAATCTGCCGAGATGAAGAACATCATGTTCGACACAAGAGACATGAGACTCAAGACATGGAACCATCAGGCCAAAGGTCAGGGGCTTCGATATGAACCTGACCGCAACCTGGTCAGCGCTGGCCTGCCCTTTCGGCCCAAAGTCCTCGGAAATATACAGATGTTAGGCGACAGGTTCAGATTCACCTGGTCACCCAGGGAGAGCCTGAGCCTGGAGACCAGCCGGCCCGGGTAAGACCACTTGGTTATCTGCGCGAGGCCAGGATCCCTTGGACAGACCGACCGGCATCAGTGATGAATCCGTCACAGGAATGGCGATTACGCTCTCGCTCTTGATCTTGCCGGCGCGGACATCCGCCATGAGCTGGGTATCGGATCTGACTGCGTGAACGCCTGGGACTTTTGCCAGCTCCTCGGTTCTGAAGTCCTTCACCCTTTTCTGATCTGAATTGCTGTTTTCCGCGGGGATGATGGCGCAGTTGGCCTGGCAGCATCGGAAGAGACCATACGCCGCATGGAAATGTCCATGGTGTTGCCGAAGAGGAAGGTCATGGCAATAAACAGTGTTCCGACGACTACGGCGATGCCGGCGGGAACCATCATGCCCAAGTCATGCCGCATCATTTTCCTGGCAGCAAACCACATGAGCATTCCCCCTAGCGACCAGCAGCCGAGTCAGCTGTAGCTGCGGGGGCCATGACTTCCTCAGAGAGCAAGGCGTTCATGGAATCCACTGGGTCTGTCCTGGTCTGCCACGATTCGACCATCCGCAAATACCAAAGCCCGGTCGGCAAAGGAAGCTGCAAAAAACATCATGCGTAACCATGATGATGGCCTGTCCCAGCTCGCGGACCGAATCCCGCAGGAAGCTGAGCACCTCTGTCGAGGAGGCCGTATCCAGGTTTCCAACGGGCTCGTCCGCAAAGACAATGGAAGGTTTGGTGATGAGGGCCCTGGCGATGGTCACACGTTGCTGCTGACCACCCGAAAGCTCGCTGGACCGGTGGGTCAACCTCTCCTCCAAGCCTAGGGTCTTGGCCAGAACGCCCAGCCAGGTTGTGTCTGGCTTGGCCCCATCCAGGATCAGGGGGATGAGTATATTCTGCCTAGCCGTAAACATGGGCAGCAGGTTAAAGCTCTGGAAAATAAAGCCTAGGCTCTGGCGCCTCAAAAGAGTCAGCTAATTGTCATTGAGCGTGGTCAGGTCGACCACTCCCCTACGCCCTCCATGACTGCTGGCCCGCCTGCCTTTCACCCTTTCGGCATCGGCCCCGTTCAGGTAGACATGTCCGGAGGTAGCGGCGTCCAAGCCGGCCAGGGTGTGCATGAGGGTGGACTTGCCCGAGCCGGAGGGGCCCATGATGACCGTGAACCTGCCCCGCTCGAATTCAACATCCACACCGCGTAGGGTATGGACCAGGTTTTCCCCACTCCCGTAGTCCTTGATCAGCCCCTGGGCCTTGATGGCCACCTGGGCGATCTGCTTCGATCCGCCCGCACCAGACGAGGGATCGGAAGGCGCCCTTGTCTTTGCTCCATGCTTCATGCCCTTGTCTTATTCACCCGAACATCACACTCAGCCAGTCAGACGCTGCCTGCGACCGGAGAATGAGGGGAGGAGGCATATACCAAAGGTGCCTGGCGAAACGTAATGAGGTTTCGACAAGCACCTTGTGCTTTTCCGCCTTCTCGGTCATGCATCACGCGTATACGGAACCAAGGAGGAAGTGCGATTGCCGGCTACTTGGCCAGACCGGACTCCTTCAATGATTGGAAGGCGCCCTTGAGGTCATCCAGAATATCCTCGATGTTCTCTGTGCCGATGGAGAGCCTGATGGTACCGGGATGGATGGCCTGATCCTCCAGCTCCTCCGGCGTCTCCTGGGAGTGGGTGGTCGATGCCGGGTGTATGGCCAGCGACTTCACATCAGCGACGTTGGCCAGCAGGGAGAAGAGATGCAGGTTGTTGATGAAGACCCTGGCCGCATCCTTGCCGCCCTTCAGATCGAAGGTGAAGATGGACCCGGCGCCGTTGGGGAAGTAGCGCTTGTAGAGCTCGTGATCGGGGCGTCCCTCGATGGCCGGGTGGCTGACCGACTCCACCTCCGGCACGGTCTGCAGGTAATCCACCACCTTCAAGGCGTTCTCAACGTGGCGCTCAACCCTCAGCGAGAGCGTCTCGGTCCCCTGCAGGAGGAGGAAGGCTGCAAAGGGCGAGATGACGGCGCCGGTGTCGCGCAGGAGGATGGCGCGAATGCGGGTGACGAAGGCCGCAGCCCCCAGATCCTGGTAGAAGCGCAGACCGTGGTAGCTGGGATCGGGTTCGGTCAAGGTGGGGAACTTGCCGGGCACTGCCGCCCAGTCGAACTGGCCGCCTTCCACGACGACCCCGCCCAGGGTGGTGCCATGGCCGCCGATGAACTTGGTGGCCGATTCCACGACGATGTCAGCGCCGTGCTCCAGCGGACGGAAGAGGTAAGGAGTGGCGAAGGTGTTGTCGACGATCACCGGCAGGTTGTGGTCATGGGCGATCTTGGAGATGGCCTCAAAGTCGGGCAGGTCGGCGTTGGGGTTGCCGAAGGTTTCGAAGAAGACCAGCTTGGTGTTCTCCTGGATGGCCGACTCGAAGTTGGACGGGTCCGAAGGATCCACGAAAGTGGTCTCGACACCATCGCGGGGCAGCGTGTGCTTGAGGAGGTTGAAGGTGCCGCCGTAGATGTTCTTGGAGGACACAATATGGTCCCCGGTCTGGGTGATGTTCCGGAAGGCATACTCCACGGCTGCCGCTCCCGAGGCCACGGCCAAACCAGCGGTGCCGTTCTCCAGGGCGGCGATCCTGTCCTCGAAGACCCCCTGGGTGGAGTTGGTCAGACGGCCGTAGATGTTGCCCGGATCCTTCAGCGCGAATCGGGCCTCGGCGTGATCGAAGTTGTGGAAGACGTAGCTGGTGGTGGCGTAGATGGGCACGGCCCGGGAATCAGTGGCGGGGTCGGCCTGCTCCTGGCCCACGTGGAGCTGAAGCGTCTCGAAATGGTACTTGTGCGGGTTCTGGTCGGTCATGTCGATTCCTATCTGCTAGTGACGTGCGTCCTCATCCATGTTCTTGAATGTGACCATAAGCGGCACAAGCCCACCTGTTCAAGCCAGAAGGGACTTTTCGGTATCGTCCTTTTTTATAACAGCTTCCAAAAGGTTGAAAACTGGCCTTTTTTATCTCGCTATTGCACACGCGGCGGTGCCCGTTTAACCCCTCCGCTGTAGAGTCGAGTAAGCGACGGAGAAGACTCCGCTGCGAACAGCCTCAGCAGGCATGAAGGAGTTCAAAGATGGCCGGACAGACGGACGATCAGAACAGGCTCTACCAGCGCGACAGCAAGTACATTCCCCGAGTCGCCGCTGTGCATGACATGTGCGGGTATGGCAAGTGCTCGCTGACGGCCGCCATTCCCATCCTTTCGGCAGCAGGATGCGACGTTTGCCCGGTGCCCACCGCCCTGTTCAGCGCGCATACCATGTTCAAGGACTACACCTTCCACGACACCACTGAAATGCTGCCGGGATACCTGGATGCCTGGCAGAAGGAGGGCGTCGAGCTGGACGGGATTTACACCGGGTTCCTGGGAAGCGCCGAGCAGGTCGACATCATTCAGCGCATGTATCGGGAATATCCCAAAGCCCTGCGGCTGGTCGACCCGGTCATGGGCGACAGCGGGTCCATGTACCCCACCTACACCGAGGAAATGTGCCGGGCTGTGACCAATCTGGTCGATGGGGCCGACCTGCTCATGCCCAACTTGACCGAGGTCAGCCTGCTGACCGGCATCGACTACGAAGGCCAGGACCTTGACGATGCCCAGGTTGACGAGCGTCTGGGCCGCCTGCTGGACATGGGCGCGAAAAACGTCATCATCAAGGGCATCGACCGGAAAGACGGCAGGCTGCGCAACTTCGTGGCTTCGGCAGATCATGGCGGAGTCAGCGAGCGCACCGAGCTGGTCCACGACAAGCTGCCCTTCATGATCCATGGAACCGGCGATGCCTTCGCCTCCAGCCTCTGCGGTGCGCTCTTTGCAGGACGAGGCCTGGCCGATGCCGCCCGGATCGCCGGCGAATTTGTTCGCTCGGCCATGCAGCACACACGCAATCAGCCCGATTATCAGCAGCGCGGTGTCAGCTTCGAGCTGGATCTGGGCCTGATGACCGCTCTGATGCAGGAGCAGTGAGCCCAAGGTCGGTGAAGCAGCCTAGAAGTCCGGGCATTCGTCAAGTTTGGAAAACCAAGGTGGATGAATGGAATCCAGACCAACTCAATCGCCTTATTGTTGCCGACCAAATAACCGGTCGACAAGCTGACAAATCAGTCATAGAGATGGGTTGACCACAGCAGACCGGAAGGCGTTGCCAGCGAATTCGCCAGCGGTGTCTTCCGGTCTTTTTATCTGCCTGTTGCCCTGCTCCCTTTGCTTATTTGCCTTACTTGGTGTCACTCGTTTCTGCTTCCTTGGTTCTGCTTTTCTTGATTCCGCTTTGCTTGGTTTCTGTCTCAGTCCTTCTTGCCTTTGCCGCCTCTGCCTGATGCAGAGATAAGCGCAATAGGTACAGCGTCTGCATCGTCAATCCACTCGTTCATCCACTTTCGTGCGTGCGCAGGTTCATTCGACCACATGCCCGGTTCTACTAGTCGCCGACCTCATTCCAGTGGTCTCCTAGAGACATGGATACACAAGCACTGACTAGACCAACCAATCTCCGCACAGTTCTCAACGACAGGGACGACAGAACCGATGCCGATGCTATATTCGCAGGCCCATCGGTCACACAGCCCTTAAGCGCTCTGCCCGATTCCATAGGCTCCGCCAGCAACGCGGAAATCATACAACCCGAGAAAACCAGATTAGGTACGAGCAGCCATGAATCTTGCGACATGGAGCTGGCAGATGTTGAGCGTCAGATCAGAGCCAAAGGCGTAAGCAACCGAGAGCTCGGACGTTTGGGCGAAGACTACGCCTGCCAGTGGCTGCGACAACGAAAATGGAGAATCCTGGCCCGGAATTGGAGAAGCAGATTCGGCGAGCTGGACATCATCGCCCTGGATCCTGAGGCGACTCTGGTCTTCGTAGAGGTCAAGACCAGACGCACCGGTCGGTTCGGGTCCCCGGAACAGGCAGTCGGCCCGCGCAAACAGACCCATCTGCGTCGAGCAGCTGTCCAATGGCTGATCAGCCACGACCGAGATCCCAACGCACGGCATCGCGGCACCCGTTTTGATGTCATCAGCCTGTCAGTCAAGTCCGACCCTGCCAGAAGCATGCATTCCGAAGGGTCCCATCCCCCGGCTTCCTGTCAGGCATCCGCCGAGGCCGTCAGGGGATCCAACCGTTCGGGCAGAGGCGGCTGGAATCCGGGATCGGTCTTCCTCAGACACACCAGGGAGGCCTTCTGATGCGTCTCGGATCCGCCGAATCCGTAGGACTGATAGGCCTCAAGGCCTTTCTCATCCACGTGCAGTCCTTCATCTCCCCAGGGCTGCCCTACTTCTCCATCATCGGTCTGCCGGATGCCTCCTTGTCGGAGTCGCGGGAACGGGTCAAATCCGCCTGCTCGGCCTGCGGATTCCGGTGGCCGCAGACCAGGGTCACCGTCAACATGTCCCCTGCTTCAAAACCCAAGCATGGCTCCTCACACGATCTGGCCATCGCGACCAGCGTTCTGGAAGCCGGCGGAGCGCTGCCGACGGAGGGCCTGGACCATACCGTCATCCTGGGCGAACTCAACCTGGACGGCAATATTCTGCCCATCAACGGTCTGCTCCCCATTCTCACTCAGGCCAGAGCTCAGGGAATCACGCATGCTTTCGTCCCTGCAGACAACCTTGATGAGGCCCGTCTGGTTCCCGATATCGAGGTCGTGGGATTGCGCCACCTGGGCCAGCTCATCCAGGCCTTGGGTGGGCAAAGCAGGATTGTCGTCCCCGAAGCAGACACTCGCCGGGACTCTGACAAGTCGACCGCCATAGCGAGTGTGCACCCCAGGAACTCAGGTCATGAAGACAACTCACCCGCCAATGCCGACCCGTCTCCGCCCAAGCCGGACATGGCTGATGTGCTCGGCCAGGAGGAGACCAAGTGGGCCATGATGGTAGCTGCAGCCGGCGGTCACCACATGCTCATGGTCGGCCCTCCAGGAGCCGGTAAAAGCATGCTGGCTGAACGGCTTCCCAGCATCATGCCCGCTCTGGATGCTGTCCAACAGCTGGAGGTGGCTTCCATCCGATCCCTGTGCGGCACGCTGAGCCAGTATGGGATCACCGATGTGCCGCCCTTCGAGGCTCCTCATCATACGATCTCCATGGCGGCCATGGTCGGGGGCGGCGCAGGACTGGCCACCCCTGGAGCCATCACCCGTGCCCACCGCGGCGTCCTCTTCATGGATGAAGCCCCGGAATTCTCCCCAAGGGTGATCCAATCCCTGCGCGAGCCCCTGGAGATCGGGCGAATCTTCCTGTCCCGCGCCAAGGGCAGCACCACCTTCCCGGCTCGTTTCCAGCTGGTCATGGCTTCCAACCCCTGCCCCTGCGGATACGGATACGGCACAGGCGAGCGCTGCACCTGCACGCCCCGCGAGCGCCTCCGCTACTGGAACAGGCTGTCAGGACCCATCATGGACCGCATCGACATCCAGACCACAGTCCCTCCTGTGACCGACCCCGGATTCGGCGACCACCGTCCACGCCAGCACAGCGCCCAGATCCGCCAGCGTGTGACCCGCGCCCGTCAGACAGCAAAAGAACGCTTCCGCAAGCAGGGCTGGACCTGCAACGCCCAGATCAGCGGCGAATGGCTGCGCCGGAATACATCAGCCAAGGCCCGTTCGGTCGTGGATCAGGCCCTGCGCAGGCAACGGATCAGTCTGCGAGGTGCCGACAGGACCATGCGCCTGGCATGGACTCTGGCAGACCTGGATGGACGGACCAGCCCGGGTGCGGACGATGTGACCACCGGCATCCTGCTCAGAACGAGGGCTGTCTGAGATGTCCAAACCCTTGATAAAGACCATGCCTGCCGGCCGACCGCGACCGATGACCATGGTCAAGAGCGACTGGCTTGCCAGAGCTGTGCTGACCTTGGCGGCAGATGGCCCCGATGCCTTCATGATCGCCTGCCTGCTGGGCTCGGACCAGGCAGCCGACCTGTGCCGAAACCTGATCGAGCTGGGAGCGCCGAACCAGTCGGATTGCAAGGACCCTCACGAAGCAGCACGCTCCAAACTGGACGAACGCTTTCTTAAGGGGACGGCTCGGTGGGGACGGCAAACGAGGCCCGAGGACCTCGCCCGGTTCCACAAGATAAGCAGCTCCTGGCGAAGACGTCTGACGCCCCTGCTGGCCATGGACACCGACCAGGTGCGGACCATGATGACTGGTGGAGGCCAATTCTGGGTGATGACCCCAGGCGACCCCTGCTGGCCAGGTCAGGTGGACGACCTGGCACGCCGCTCCGACTGGGCCCCTCCCCTCTGCCTGTGGGGACGAGGCAATCCTGAAGCATTGATCTGCTGTGACCACCCCTTGGCCGTGGTCGGGTCAAGAGCCTGTGACGAGTATGGCCGGTCCATCGCCCATCAAATAGCCAGACAGGCTGCCGGCCAAGGCCACCTGGTCGTCTCCGGCGGGGCCATGGGCACGGATGCCGCCGCCCACTGGGGAGCCCTGGCCGCTGGCGGCGGACGCACGGTCGCCGTTTTTGCTGGAGGCCTGCTGCATATGGGCCCCAAACGCAACAGCCGTCTGTTCGAGAACATCGAGGCAGATGGCGGCGCGCTGATCAGCGAGCTGCCGCCTGGCACCATCCCTGAGGCGCGTAGGTTCCTGCTGCGCAACCGGATCATCGCCGCCCTGGCCTCCGACATCTTGGTGGCACAGGCCCGTCACCGATCCGGCGCCCTCAACACCGCCAACTGGGGTGTGGAATTGGGCCGTCGCGTGCTGGCTGCCCCCGGCAGAATCGACCAGCCGGAAAACACCGGCTGCAACCGGCTAATCCATGAGGGCAAGGCGGAGTTGCTCCTGTCGGCATCCGACATCCAAGACATCTGCCATCCCGCCCATGGACCTATCCACCCTGACGAGCTTGTTCGACAAGGAACCGACGATTCAGTCAAAACCGCCGAAGATCATGAGCATCAAGGAAGTAGGCAGCCCACGCAGCGCGTACCGTCGCTTGACTGTGATCATCCTATCCAAACCACCCACGGCAATCAGCCGCTCCCGATCACGCTCAAACAATCCGGTACTAATAAAGGCAGGCTTTCGACCCACTCTCAGCACAAAGAGCATCCTTCAACCCCGCCATCAAATCCAGGCATGGCCCATGAACACGAAAAAGCCGACGACGATCGTCTAACCAAGGAGGAGGCAACCGTGCTGGCGGCTATCCGTACCTGCCAGCTCCGGGGCGGTCCGCCCATGATGGGACAGCTTCGCACTGAGCTGGCCAATCAGGGACATGAACTCTCAGTCAGGCATCTGATGCAGCTGCTGGGTTCCCTGGAGATTCGTGGTTCGATCAACCTGCAGAATGGATGCGCGGTAGCTGAAGACCAGAAGAATCAGGCCTTCCAGCGACAGCGATCCAAATCCACCACCCAGCCGTCCGCACCAGCCGATTCATCGCTGCGGGGAGGAACAAAATGAACGCCTTCATCCTCCAGCAGCTGACGCTGACGTTCAGGCCCGCCAAAAGCGAATCCCGGGGCCAGAGAACCATCGCGGAAGACCACGCGATGACAGGGAATCACCCCAGGTTCAGGATTGTCATGAAGCGCATAACCCACGAACCTGGCGTTGCGCGGATGGCCAGTCAGAGAGGCGACCTGACCGTAGGTGGCCACCTTGCCGCGAGGGATCCGCCTGACGACCTGATACACCTGCTGGGAGAAGGAAAGCTCGGTCATGGGATCCATTCTGCCCGCGCAAGCAGACATGGGCTGGAGGAGCCGCCGCTATCAATAGGTCGTGACAGTATCAATGGTATGAATCCGCAGAAGGTCAGAAACCGCTATGATGCCGTCATCGTCGGAGCCGGAGCGGCCGGGTTGTCGACGGCTCTGGGACTCTACAGAGCTCTGGAGAGCGACGGAAACAGGAACGGCTCGTCGCCAAAGGTCCTGGTCGCCTCCAAGCTGCAGCCCCTGCGATCCCACACCGGCTCAGCAGAGGGCGGCATTGCGGCCAGTCTGGGCAACCAGGAAAAAGACGACTGGCATTGGCACTACTACGACACCATCAAGGGCAGCGACTGGCTGGCTGACCAGGATGCCGTGCGGATTCTGGCCGAGCAGGCCCCGGGCATCGTCATCCAGCTGGAGCATGACGGAGTGGCCTTCTCAAGGACTGGAGACGGGCACATCGCCCAGCGGAAGTTCGGCGGCCATACCGCTGATTATGGCGGTCACCCAGTCAGGAGGGCAGCCTATGCAGCCGACCGTATCGGCCATCAGATCCTCCACGCCCTCTGGCAGCAGTGCCTGCGTCTTGGAGTCGAGTTCGCCGAGGAATGGTATGTAACCGATCTGGTCGTCGACCCGCCCACTGATGAGAAAACCGGCGGCCATGCCCGAGGACTGATCGTCCTGGACACCCACGCCGGCAAACTGCAGGCCATCCAAGCCGACAATATCGTCTTGTGCACGGGCGGAGCCGGCCGACTCTTCCATACGACCTCCAACTCCTGGGACCTGACCGGTGACGGCATGGCGCTCGCCCTGCAGGCCGGTCTGCAGCTGGAGGATATAGAGTTCATCCAATTCCATCCCACCGGCCTGGGCCACACCGGCATCCTTCTTTCAGAAGCCTCCCGCGCAGAAGGCGGCATGCTCAGGAACAGTCAGGGCAAGGCTTTCATGCAGGACTACGCGCCGGAACACGGCGACCTGGCCGCCAGGGATGTGGTCAGCCGTTCCGTCATGGCCGAGATTGATGCAGGTCGTGGAGTGGCCGATCCATCGGACCCGGACGGGCCTCATGATTGCGTCTGGCTGGACATGACCGGCATCGATGCCCAACGCATGACTGCCCTGCTCCCCCAGGTCACCGAGACCATCCATCGCTACGCCCACCTGGACCCCACCGTGGACATGGTTCCGGTCAAACCCACCGCCCACTACACCATGGGAGGCATCCCCATTACCGATCGTGGCCGCGTCTACCTCTGGCAGAATGGCCGCCGTCGAATCGTCAACGGACTGTTCGCCGCCGGGGAATGCTCCTGTGTCAGCGTTCACGGAGCCAACCGACTGGGCGGCAACTCCCTGCTGGATGCCTGCCTCTTCGGCACCAGAACCGGACAGACCATCGCCGCCGCCATGTCCAATGCCGACAAGCCAAACGACATGACCGACACGTCTCCGCTGGCACAAGCCCTGCAGAAGCGTCAGGTCTTCATGGACGAGTTGCTGGCTGGCGCAAGCAACACCGAGCCCTCGGAATCAGCATTGGCCGACAACCAAGGCGAAGAACCCGACACCGGTGACGAGGCCAGCCTGAACAACCCTTACGCACTGATGGGCCGACTGGGACGGCTGATGGAGGAGGCCGTTGCCGTCCGATGCGATCAGAGCAGCATCGAAAGGGGTTTGCGCGGCCTGGATCACCTGGATGCTGATGCCAGACAGCTGCGTGCGCACAGTGGGACAGCAGTGCTCAACCAGGAGGTGACCGCCATCATGGAGGTGGACAACCTGCTGACCCTGGCCCGGGCCGTCCTGAACGCCAGCCTGCAGCGTCAGGAGTCCCGCGGCGCCCTGTACCGGAGCGATTATCCGCAGCGCGATGACGAACACTACCTGGCTCACACCATGATCGATGCCGAGGAAAACGTCTCCTGGCAGCCCGTTCATATCGTCGACATGTCTCCCAAGGGTCGCAACTACTGATGGGCTCTGAGCCCAATCTGTTCAGACAGGCAACCGCTCGACACCTATCCAGGTCAGGCAGGGATTAGGATGGAGTCCGCGCATATCAGTGGGCATCGGGCCGTTTCCCGAACAAGGACAGGAGCAACCGTGACATCACAGTCCACGGAATCAGACGGATCCAAGGCATCCGCATCGGACCGCGATCCCCGCCCGGTGACCTTCCGAATAGCCCGGTTTACCCCACGACCTCAATCAGAGCGTCCGGCACGGACCAACCCATTCGCCAAAAGCAATCCTTTCGCCACAACAGGCGGTCGACGGGCCCGCGGACGTCGTTGGACGCAGGAGTACACGATTCGAATCGCCCCACAGCGCACCGTTCTGGATGCCCTTCTGCAGATCAAGCGAGAGGTGGATCCCACACTGAACTTCCGGTACTCCTGTGGCCATGGCATGTGTGGGTCGGATGCCGTGCTCATCAACGGCCGCCCGGATCTGCTCTGCACAGCTACCATCGCCGACTGCCTGGCTGCATCCAAGACCATGCCGAACGCCTACGCCTCACCCGGTGTAGTTAATGGAACTCCGCAGGTCCAACCGTCTCAAGCCTTCCGTCGCACCGGCACAGCGACACCCAAAACGGCCATACCCCCGTCGGCATCGCATCCGGATTCGGTCTCAGACTCAACGGCCTCAGACTTCTCGGCTACGGATCCTGTAGGCACAGCAGGCCCTGCAGAACTTTCAGAAGCTACAGGCCCTATAGATGCCACGCACCTTACAAAAACTTCAAACATTGCAGAATCTTCAGCAGTAGAGATCCGCCCGCTTCCCGGCTTAACCCCGCTCAGAGATCTGATAGTGGACACCGATGCCATGTTTGAGCAGATTCGACGCTTCAAGCCGTATCTGCTCCATGATGACTCCTCGGCTGATAGCAACCAAGCGGCCCAGGCAAAGACGGCCGACACAAAGCCATCGTCGGAATACCGGCAAACCCCGGAAGAGCTGGCCCGGTATGAACTGCTCAGCACCTGCATCGCCTGTGGGCTGTGCCAGGGCGCCTGCCCTATTTATGCGGGCGGTGAAGCCTTCGCCGGACCGGCAGCCATGATCGCAGCGGCTCGATTCATCAACGATTCCCGCGACAGCCATCGGCAGGAACGCCTTGAGGCCATTGACCAGGCGGACGGTATCCAGGCATGCCAGTCCATACGGGCCTGCACCCGACCCTGCCCCCGAGGGATCGACGTGGGCGAAGAGATGTGGAAGCTGGTCGAAGCCGTCAAGGAGTAGCCGAACTCATACGCACACAGTTCAACAAGAGCTGGCGACAAGCTTGTGCCCTCTAGTCGTTACCATGGTTAGCATGGACAAAACCTCGTACAACAACATCGCCAGAGGATGGGAATTCGCCGAGGCAAGCGCTCTGAACGTCGAATCCGACAAGTTGCAGACCTTGCGAGACAAGGCTTCGGAGGCCGGATTCGCCCAGTGTTCCCGGTCTCAGGGCGCCTTCCTGCAGTTCTTGGCTGGCCGGAACGCTCCGGCATCCATCATCCTAGTCGGCAACGGCTCCGTGGTCGAAGCCCTGCGCCTGATGACAGGCCTGCATGGTCATGGCCAGTTCACCGCCGTCGACTCCACAGCCCAAGGCACCTCCCTGGTCAAAAAAATATTCGCAGGCATGGAGAAAGCCCACCCAGGCATGAGGCTGAGGGCGGTCAACGCGGCTGCCCGAACCTACTTTCCCAGGCTCAACCCCAGCGACTACGACCTTATCGTCGTCTCGGGAAACGGGGACAACTACCAGCAGGTCATAGACCAGGCCCCGCGCCTGCTCAAGGACCGGGGACAGCTGATCTTTACGGATGCTTTCGATCTGCTGGAGGACCCGGATAATGGCGGCGTGCTCAACCCGGCCAACAGAACCGCCAAAACGACCACCTTACGCATCATCATGGAGGCCATAAGCAAAGACAATGCCTGGGAATCCTGCCTGCTGCCCATCGGCACGGGCATGATCATGGCCACCCGCGCCCGCTGACTGCTATCCGCCTGCTTATTCAGGCACGGTGACGCAGAATGGCCTGCACAGCCTCATCCGGATCATCAGTGCGGATGACCAGATCGGGGTCCAGCTCAGAAATCATGCCCCGCTGCCTCACCGTGTCTGAGATCCAGTCAAAGAGCCCCTGCCAGTAGGCCCTGTCGAAGAGGACGATGGGCATACTGGGCGCCTTATGGGTTTGGACCAGGGTCAGCACCTCGAACATCTCGTCCAGTGTGCCGAACCCGCCAGGGCAGACGATGATGCCCGAGGAGTATTTCATGAACATCATCTTGCGTACGAAGAAGTAGCGGAAGGTGATGCCCAGATTCACCCAGCGGTTGAGTCCCTGCTCCATGGGCAATTCGATGCCCAGGCCGACGGACTTGCCACCGACCTCAGCAGCGCCCTTGTTGGCCGCCTCCATGATGCCAGGCCCTCCCCCGGTAATGACCGCCATACCGGCCTTGGCCAAGTCGCCGCCCATCTTGCGCGCAGCAGCGTAGTTGGGATCCTCCCTGCCGGTCCGAGCCGAACCAAAGATGGCAGCTGCCGGCCCCAGCTCTGCCAATGCACCGAACCCGTCGACGAACTCAGCCTGGATGCGCAGCACCCGCCAAGGATCCATGTGCAGCCAGTCCGTGTCACCGTCCGATGAGAGCAAACCGGCATTGGCGTCCGCCTCAGGAATCATGGGCCCGCGCATGATGACCGGACCGCTGTGGTAGGTCCTGCCCAGGTCCGGGCCTTCATCTTCATCGTGATTGTCAACCATATCCGTCATCTATGCATTCCTTCATCGGGCCCCAATCCGAAGGACCCGCTCGACCTGTTCCGGCTCTCATGATAGCGGCCCCCACCGCCCGGCTGACGGCAAGACCAGATTCATATCAGGAGAAATCGCCGCAGGCGCTGTGGGTAGCGAGAACAAGCTGAATTAGATCAACAGAGTATGGTGTTGCAGACCCAGACATGGACAAATAACTAAGAGAAAACCGAGTTTGTCCCTCCAACCGTCCTATAGCCGGTGACATGGATAACTTATGACTTGCTTGAATATTTCAACTTTCAAATATGTTTAATCAATGACACTTCGGGCTCCAAACTCACTCCACATCCCATTTGAAACCACGAACCGCTAGAGATACAAGCACTGCAGTAACAGCAAGCACAATGGAAGTTGAAAGCATAGCGCCCGTTTGTTGCAGAGGGTTTTTTGATGCCCAGAAAATGAGATCTCCAAAGAGAGTAGACGGAATCCATCTGATAACATTCGTCAGCCAATCCGGAAGGATGGCGAAGGGTATGGCCAAGCCGCTGAGGAACAAAGCCAACAGTTGCACGAGAGCTCCCAAGTTGGTTGCCAACTGCGGTGACGAAAGCCAGCCACCCATTAAATACCCCAAGGCAAGGAACATGACCAGTCCCAATAAGGACACGACAAAAACTCGACCTACATCCCTAAACGGAAGCAGATTCAGCAATACCGAAGCGCCTACTATGACAAAGATCTGCAGGGTCGCCATAATGAGCCTTACAGCAAGATACGTCATCAAATAGTCTGCTTTTCGAATTGGCGTTGTTGAAAGTACCCGGAGAGCTCCTGATTGCCTGACCTCGGCCAAAGGACCTGCAGTCATGGTCAAAGCTGTACCGGTCACTGCCAGAAAGAGCGCCATGGGCATAACGAATGGGCTGAAGTCCGGAGCATCAGCCTGCCCTTTCATCATCTCGGACATGAGAAGGAACATTCCCGCCATGGCAAAAGGGAAAATTATGACAAAAATAAAGTATGAGGTATTTCTGACTAGTTCACGAGTCTGCAGCGCCAACAAGGGACGAAGGTGCCTTTTTTCTATCATCTGGAGTCCTAACAAAAATGAGTATCAACAATTATTCAAAATCATGCCCAGTCAACTTCACGAAGGCGTCATAAAGGCTTGGTTCGTTCATGCGTAATTGGGAAACCGCAGGGTTGCTCGACAGCACAGCAATAACAGGATCCGTATCGTCGGCACGTATTAAGACGGTTTTCTTATTAACGACTTCCGGTTCGCCAAAAGTTCGAAGCATGCTCACAAGGTCCGATATTCCATCTGGCCTTACTTGGCAGGATACCAACGTCCCCTTTGCATGCTTCCTGATGAGTTCCTCCGGACTGCCTTGGGCTACAGACCGACCATGATCTATCACCGCTACTTCATGGCACAGAACTCGCGCTTCATCTAAATCATGTGTCGATAGGACAATCGTCGTACCTTCTTCAGCCAGAAACCGAAGCACCTTCCAAAGGTCGTCCCGGGCCATTACATCAAGACCAGTGGAAGGTTCGTCAAGTATGGCTAATTTCGTCCGTCCGATGATGGATAGACCAACGTTCAGACGCTGTTTTTGTCCACCTGATAATTTTGCTACTTTGCGGAGCAGCAATTCGTCCAAGCCCATCCATTTTGCGACTTGATCCACGTCGCGTGGGCGATCATAAAGACTGGCCCAGAATGACAGTATCTCCCCCACTCTTTCCTGGGGAAAAATAGTGGACTCCTGAGGTTGAATACTCACCCGCTGATGAATCCACTGCGAATCAGTCTGCGGATTCCTATCGAATACTGTGACAGTTCCGGAAGTCGGTTTTCTCAAGCCGACAGCTATTTCGAGCGTTGTTGATTTTCCAGCACCGTTAGGGCCCAGCAGACCAAAGATGCCCCCTTCAGGTACAATTAGATCAAGGTGATCCAGCGCCTTGATAACCCCTGCCGGCGTTTCATACTCTTTAACCAGATTCCCAAGTTCTATAGCAGCATTCATTGGTGCCACCCTTTGTGGTAGGTACAGCGGTTCGTTAAAGTTTCATTGCATTGAGCGGCCAAACCTGCCAAACACTCTTTGAAAAGAGTACCACCAATGGTGATTGAAATATATCAGCATCAGAACCACTAGCAGTTATGACCTAATGTTCAAGTACCTGTTTACAAATCTAAAGAGGAAAAGGTAACTCAACGCATTGACAAATCAAGCGAACCACCAGTATCTGCCACACATTCATAGAAAGATGAAAAACTCACTTATTGATTCGATCAGCCATCGGCAATACGGAATCTCTGCGGTTCCCCTAATAAGACATCTGCAAGCCCCCCTGCAGCCTCTCTGGCAAAACAAAACACTATCTCCCAGAACCTGGTTTCCTCATCCATGGCTTCAGCAAGCGATTTGCTCAAATGCCTGAATCTCAAATGCCGGAGTCCCCTGAGCGGAAACAATGCGTCTCGCAGGTTGTTGGGCGTTGCTTTTGCCGCAACGAGAACCGTTATCCGACTTTTACATATGGAAGAGGCCATGTAAGACTCTTTTTATACTGGGAAGGATCGACCCCTCCCACGAAGCACCCCAGGCAGAACTACAAGTTGCTTGAACCTATCAGGTTTCCCCATGCGCAGTATGTCCAGCCACATACTGGGCACACTCAATCCCACCCGACAGCGATCTGTACTCATACTCACCTGATGCTGGCGGTCGGCATTGTTTCACCGGGTGCTCATATAGCAAGCCAAACGGCGAATGCCAGGCTTGCTGCGCCCAATATGCACAGCGCGAACCAGCGCTTGTCTTTCTTGCCCAATACGAATCCCCGAACAATCAGTGCCAAGCCGAGCAAAGCCGCGAATACCATAATCCAGAAACCCATGTTCTAGACCTTTCGTTGAAGTTTGATGATTCGATCATGCTGATCAGCCAGTGAGGCGTCATGCGCAACGGTGACGATCATGGATCCCGAATCGTGGTTCAGGCCAAAGAGCAGAGCGATGATCCTCGACCTGTTCGCTGAATCGAGAGCGGCTGCGGGCTCATCAGCAAGAACAGCCTCGGAATTCATAATGACGGCCCGCGCGAAAACTGTTCCTGCTTTTCTCCTACCGGAGCATCTAAGCGGTTTTTGCCAAGTATAGACCCAATGCCCAGAGAGTCCACCACCTGGCCGAATCTTCCCGAATGCCCCTTGCCTGGCATCCCTGCCTAGAGCCGGTACAGCTTGATGTTGTTCGCGATGCTCAAGGAGCTGACGAGCCTTGATTCCTGCAGAACGAACCTGATTTCCTGGCTCCTCCATGCAGCCTATTTAAGCTTTTTCTATAAGGACCAGCCTGCGCTCTCCCCCTGCAAGCGAACCATCCGTGCGAACTCACCATTTGCGGCCATAAGCTTCTGCGGAGAACCCTGCTCGACCACACGCCCATGGTCAAGAACGACAATCTTGTCTGCCTGTTCGACAGTGCGCATCCGGTGGGCGATGACCATGACGGTCTTCCCCACCAGTAATTGCGACAGGGCCTCCTGCACCTGCGTCTCGTTCTCCACATCCAGGGAGGCGGTGGCCTCGTCAAGCAAGACAATCGGGGCATCCTTGAGAATGGCTCTGGCAATGGAAATCCGCTGCCGTTCACCTCCGGAAAGTCTGGAGCCGTTTTCACCAATCATCGTCTGGTACCCCTGTGGCAGGCGCGATACAAACTGGTCACAGTTGGCGGCCCTGGCCGCAGCCAACACTTCCTCGTCACTGGCACCGCACCGCCCCATCCGAATATTGCCCATGACCGTGTCGTCAAAGAGCATCACGTCCTGGAAAACCACGGCATAGTCCCGCAGGAGAACCTCCGAATCCACTTGGCTCACATCCACCCCTCCCACGGTGATGGAACCTGAAGCGGCATCCCAGAAGCGAGCCGCCAATCGAGCGCAGGTCGATTTCCCGGACCCCGAGGGGCCCACCAGGGCCGTAATCTCCCCCTCCTTGGCAGTGAAACCAACATCTTCAAGAACCGGCTCACCTGCCGCCTTACCAGCAAGGCCGGGATAGGAGAAGGCAACGTGGTCGAAGACGATATCGTGCCCATCGGGATGAAATTCCGTACTCCCCTCAGCTACAGGTTCCTCGTTGATGGAGCGAATCCGCCGGGCCGAGCCCTGGGATTGGAAAAGTTCCGAAACCAGCATCAGCGCCTGATCAAAGGGCGAGTAAATCCGTGAGACCATCAGGAGGAATAGGAACATGACCATGAAGTCGATCCTGCCCTGGATGATCAATCCGGCAGCCACCAGGAAGGTCGTTGCCACACCCAACCTCAAAACCACCATGGCGGAGTTCAATATAAGGCCATTGGTCATCTCGGTTCGGACCGTAGTGGCTTCGGTGTCATCGATGGTCGAGGAAAGCCTTTCCAGATACCTCTCTTCCTGGTTGGTGGTGTGAATCTCCCGAACGCAGTCAAGCGCCTCCTGAATGCCGTCACTGACCCGAATCTGGGCCTGCCTCGTACGCCGTGACGAAGCTTCAACGAATCGTCGAGTGGCAAAGATGATGGTGAAAGCCACCGGCACGCTCCAGAATGCAGCCAAATCAAGTGCCCAATTGATGGGCAGAAGCGACAGGAATATCAGGACGGATGAAACGACTGCGCCATAGAGCTGGCTCAGCGCATGGGCGTAGGCATGTTCCATGGTGGCCACGTCACCCAGAATTGTATCGGTCAGATCAGCCAGGTCACGCCGCCCGAAAAATGAGAGAGGCAGTTTGCGCAGTCTCTCGGCCAGGTCGATCCGCTGGGTTCCGGTCTGGCTGAAGACCGCACCGTAGGAATAACTGTATTGGATCCAGGAGGTGCCGAAGAGAATAAGCGCAAAGACCAGGAGACCAACCAGATAGGGCAGGACCTTCGGTAAAGACGCCCCTGCCGTCAGGTGCTCAACAAAAGCGTTCATGACCAGCAGGAGGGAGCTTGTTCCCGCCATGATGATCAGATTGGTCAGTGTGGTCCACAGCGTTCCCAAAACCACGATCTTCATGCCTCGGTCGGACAGGGCGTACTTCTTCTTGAATGAGGCGAACACTTATGCCTCACCTCCTTTCCTCTGGATGTCGGAATCACCGGTAGACGAGTCCGTAGCGAATGGCCCGACACCGGGAACGACGTGCTTCTCACCCGCAATGGGGCCTGCGGGATTTTGACCCGTTCCGGCGGCAGCCTTCGGAGAGTTGTCGACCTTCCAGGAGACCGCCCGTTCATAATCAGACCAGATACGGGCATAGGTGCCCTGCGCATCAAGAAGCTGGCGATGAGTGCCCTGCTCAACCAGGCGGCCCCCATCCAATACCAGGATTCGATCGACATGAGCCGCAGTCGATAGACGGTGGGCAATCATGAGAACGGTTCGCCGTCGGCCCCCTTCGGCCCGTGTCAATTCGGCCAGCGCCTTCTGTATCAAGAATTCATTCTCGGGATCGGCAAAAGCGGTCGCCTCATCCAGGACCACAATGGGAGACTCCTTGAGGATTGCCCTGGCCAGGGCCACACGCTGGACCTCTCCCCCGGAAAGGTAGGTTCCACCTGAGCCGAGCATAGTATCCAGCCCCTCGGGAAGCTTGTCAACGATGTCCATGCATTGGGCCGCTCTCAATGCCTCCATAACCTGCTCAGGAGCGGCGTCCAGTCTGGCTGCGCGAACGTTCTCCAGGAGGGTGGTCGAAAAGAGCCTGTTGGTCTGGAAGACAAAGGCGACCTGCCCCATCAGATCATGTGGATCGATGGATCTGACATCAATGCCACCCACAGCGACCCTGCCCGAATCCACATCCCAAAAACGTGGCAACAGACTGGCACAGGTCGATTTGCCGCCTCCCGAGGGACCGACCAGAGCGACCATTCCACCCTCCGGCACCTTGAAGTCAATCCGATCCAGTGCCGGGAGATCAGCACCTGGATAGGTATATGACGCCTGTTCCAGGGAAGCATCTGCTGACTTCGGGCGTTCCGGTTCGTCAGCTACCATCAGAGGATCACTGCTGAGCACGCCGGCAATCCTGTCCAAGGCATCGTCGGCCTTGCTGAAGGACTCACTGGAGAACTGCAGACGGGTCATGGCCGTGGGGACCATGCCCGAGAAGACGGCGTAGAAGGCGAAATCGGCCACAAAAGAGGTGAAGTCACTCTGCCCCGAAGCCAGCAGGATGGCCACAGGAATCAGGAAGATCACGGTCCCGTTCAGGGCCGTCATCTGAATGGTCTGGGGCAGGTGGCAGATTTGCATGGCATAGTTCCTGGCTATTCGGCTGTAATGCTCGATGGCCTCATGGAACGCCTTGAAAGAGTACACCGTCTGTTGGAAGACCTTGACGACCGGAATACCACGGACATATTCTGTCCCGGTCTTCGACATCCGCACCAGCGCATCCTGGAATTCCGTCATAAAGGACTGTCCCTGATCGTTCATCATCACGCGGATACAGACCAGGGCTATCAGAATGGGGAAAAGGCAGGCCAGGCCCATACGCCAGTCGAAGACCAGCATCAGTATCGGCATGCCTAGAATCATGGCGAAGGATCCAGCTGCGTCGGGGAGAATATGGGCGAGCAGATTCTCGGTATCGCCCGCCGAGCCATCAATGGTGCGACGCAGCTCGCCGGAGGCATGGAGGTCGAAATACCCCAAGGGAAGGCTCAGCAGGTGGCCTATGGCCGCTTTGCGCATGTTGGATGCGCTCCGGAAAGCCGCCAGATGCGTCATCAGCAGCCCTGCACAGTACAGAACGACGGAAGCCGCCGCAAACCCGAATCCCAGCCATCCATAAATGGCGATTTCCGTAGCCTGAGACCACCCCGGAGCAACGGCGAGGAGGTCTTTTACCGCCAGCCATATGCAGATGTAGGGTCCAAGGCCAGCAATCGTGGAGAGGGCGGACAGACCACAGCCGAGATAGGAGAACACCTTACGAGGGCCGGCGAAATCAAGCAGCCGCCTGAGGGAACTACGCCCATGCGACCTCTCACGATTAGGCGCACCTCCCCCGCCCTGTGCTTTACCTTCTGCAGGATCCGGTTTGCTTCTCGAATCCGCCTGATCTGTGGTCATCTCTTTCCTCCAGGTTCATCCAAAACTCTTGTCGTTCGCTGCCATCGAACGTAATCTGAGAAGTCAATGCCCGGAAGACCGTCACAGAGCGCCGAATGAATCCGTAAAAGGTGCGAACGAAAACGAAAGTCCGCCGAGATCGCCATAAAGCCGGCAAAATGAAACCAGGTGAGCCATGACAGACCACACGATATACTCCGAATCACGCGAGATTCAGACCCTCTATCGCCCCAGGCGGAGCAACTCGGCATGGAACTCCATCACCGATCGGGAGGATTGGAAGGGCAGGTCGATGGCGACATCTGTCAGGGAAGATTCCAAGCCAATCCAGCGGGTCCTCATTGCCTGGTCATATGGCACGACATCACGTTCCTGCACGACATGGATTTCAGCGAGTACACCATAACCGACTACGCCTGCCTGACCCTGGATGAAAGCCCGGCATCCAACCCCGCTCCTTACAGGTTGCAGCCGTGTACGATGCAGGAGGGCAATATGGCCTCCCTGGTCCAGCGGGCAGGATCGGTCACCAACCGTATGCCGGCAGGCTCCCGCTCACGGACCCGGAGCATCTGCATCTTACCCGACTATTTCATGGAGCTGGAAAACCAATGGCCCGGCCAGGTCAAGGGACTCTTTGACGCCTTCTGCCAACCCTGGCCATCCAATATTGCTCTAGCCGCTTTAACCGCCCTGTCAAAGTTTGCCCCAGGGAGGCAGGGCCAGACAGAGTTCCTCATCAAAGCACGCATCGACCTGCTTTTGGCAAGGCTGGCCCAATCTTTCTCTGCCTTTGTACAGAGCCACGAACCGTCATATGACTGTGACCTAGTCCAACAGGCCAAAGCCCACATTCAATCCCACTTGGGCAGTGACCTCTCCATTGATCAGATAGCACAGTCCCTGTATGTGGGACGCACCCGTTTATGCACCGCCTTCAGGCATCAGACCGGCACAAGTCTGGCCAGGTACATCAGAGAGCGAAGAATGGACCAGGCCCGCCATCTTCTCTCGTCCACTGGGGAGGACATTGCCTGGATCGGCAGGCAGGTCGGATATATGCGCCCCAGTTCATTCAGCGCCGCTTTCACCAGAGAAACGAGGGCCGCTCCAATCACTTGGCGCGAGCAGCACAACCGTGTCGAATAAGCTCGTTGCAATCGAGGCATTCTCAGTTGCGAAAGCCAGGCAGGCGGTGACGGAATTGGAGAATTAACGCTTTACGGACGTTCCTTAACTAAGACCACTGCCTAGGTTTGATCCGGAGGCCAATGGGTCGCTAAGACTGATGGCGATGTTACCGATCCAAAAGTGGAAAACTGTCTCATGCTCCTTTTCCCAATAGAGCTGGTTCATGTGACTCTGCATAGAAACAAAAAGGTCCTTTCGAGACTTGATACTACGAACTAAGCTTTCTCGAACTGCAAGGTGTACATGCCACCGCTTGCGCAAAGGTAGCGTATTTTATGCCCGCTGAGCATAGTCTTATAAAACCAGCGTAAAATTACGTTTATATAAAATAAATCAAAGAAGACGGTCTACCTCTTCACGTATCTGATCAGCATAGGAATAGATGTCATCAACTTTTTCGATTGCCATTCGATTGCATTGCTTATTTTCATCAAAAAGGCCGACATATTTTTGCTTCCTATTGAAATAGAGGCGCGCAATAGGTTTCCTATTGTTATCATCAAGAAAAATGGCACAATACTCTTTGGCATCACGCATAGTTACACGTTCCGGGTCGACATTCGAACATGCAATGGCCTTTATAATTAAATAGGCAGCCCACTCTTCATCGGTAGTGACAATGTCACTTTCGGGTTCCATCGGTTCATTTTCGGCAGTTCCGTCATCACCTGTTCCTTGATCATTCTGACTCGATTCGCCAGATTGAACAGGCAAAGTGGTTTTGATGTCATCAGCGCCTAAGGCAGTTTTAAGACGATCGTTAACCTGCTCTGATAGAAACTGCTTCAATGCTTTACCAACTAAAGGTTCGAATTTTTCCTTTATAGACGAACTAAAGCGACCATCATAAACATGTCTTGTAAGAAGCTTTACAAACTCTGTAGAAGGTTCTTTAAACTCATTGCCAATGGCCCTTTTCAGCGAACCGACATACTTGAGTTCCTCTGCGCTACTAGCTATGGAATCAATATCGAAATCAGGTTTAGTTAGTTTTTCCAGAGCTGGCAACATGGTGGGATCGATATTTAATAGATCCAATACTAGAAAAGGTTTGGAATCCATAATATTGGGCTGGTCTATGTCCATATAGAAGTTCCAAACCTGTCCGTTAGTAAGAACCCCTATACGCGCCTTAGTTGTGGCAAAATACCTGAATAGCTGGCTAGCATTGTCTATACTTAAAGGACAGCCAATTTTTTTGCATTCAACAAGAATTTGCACTTGTTCATCATGGACTAATGCATAGTCGACCTTTTCACCCTTCTTCAGGCCAACGTCTGCGGTAAATTCTGGTATAACCTCTCGAGGATTAAAAACATCGTACCCAAGTACTTGTCCTATGAAAGGTAATACAAAAGCAGTCTTTGTCGCTTCTTCAGTATCGATGATACTTTTCTGCTCCTGAACTTTAGCCGCAACCTGATTCAAACTCTCCTCAAAATCCATAGTCACCCTTCCCCATTGAACATTTGTATAATCGTATAATATCAAGACTTGTGTATAAAAATAGGCATATATTACAGGTGTTGGGTCAATGACGCACAATCCGCGAATCCCGAAAAAGCAAATGATAAGTTGTTAATCCTATTGAAATAGAATTCCGGATCTACAATTCTAAATTTATGGACTAATCCTTAACTGGAAATTCCATCAATAAAAGTTACGATAACAGTTATTATTCCTGGCTTCATTACGGGCATAAAAGACAAAGAAAAGAAGCCACTCTGTAAAACAGAAGTCTATTTAAATCTATTATGGACATTGTTCAAATAAGTAGATACAGCCATCTATACTCTACCAAGGCATACTCTACTGATTACTATGCCTGTCTATTGTTTATACGCACCTATAACCATGATCAAAAGCGAATACTTCATTTTATTGAACAAACAAGGCATCCCGATCTAAGAGTTGAGCATTAATCTTATATGCCGCTTGAAGCAACGGTCCGAAGCAATCGTCCTATACAAATCCTTGATAGCTAAGTTGTCTCTATCTATAGGCACAAAGCCGCTTAATGGATGAAGTTGCCCAATTGAGTCAAAACGATAACAACATTCATGTAAGCAAAATTGCCTTGCAACCCTCATGTAGATCCATCGACAGCTACTTTGCCGTTCTAACTTTTCAGCTCAAACTGCTAAGATTTCTCTTCACACAAGCAAATTTAAATTGTCATCCTCTTCATGAGCTACCTGTTTGATTTGGCTCAGTTCTATTTCGGCATGGGCATAGGGGAACGAGACCCGCAACTGGCAGGTTCCCCTTTTAGTTCTCGCGCCGAAATGTGCGTACGATACGCCGCCTTCAGGCGGAACCTGGCAGTAATGGCGTGATGTCTGCAATACGGTGAGGCATCCCGCATATTCTCCGTCAAGCCAGACTTGTATTGTCGGCCAACCTTTGTACTTACCTGTTTTGATGAATCCATGCAGCAATCTCACCCAGAACTCGTCGCTGGAGGAGAATCGGTTAAACAGATCCTGGTGCTTTGCCGCACCCGATACACCGACGGTCTGCCACTTGTCTATACCCTCTACGATGCACTGACCATCAGGACGCTGATTGCATGGGCAATGCACGCCCCTCCCCTTGAAACGCCGGGATTGCCTGGGCTGCTTCAATACCGTAGAAGCACTGGATGAAGAATCTGACGCATTGAAGACAGTAGTGAAACCACCGCCTCGTTCACTCATATACCGACGCATCCATTCAAAGCACTCCTGCGTCTGCGCGGCATCAGACAACGCACGATGCTCCTCGTTCTCTGCAATGCCGAATCTGCGAATAAGATCCTGCAGTCGATGGTGCTTCTCCTGGGGAAACAAAGCACGGCTCATTTGCAAAGTATCTATGCACACTGGGCCGGGCATGGTATATCCCGCCCGTGCGCTCTCAGCTTCGAAAAACCTCATATCGAAACGCACATTATGACCTACAACAGGGTCGTCGCCGACCCAGGACCAGAACGATGGCAGCACATCGCCGATCTTCGGCTGACCGTCCAGCATGGCATCAGTAATGCCAGTCAATTCGACAATCCTGCTATCCAAACTCCTGCCAGGATCGACAAGGGTATCGAAACTGTCGACAATGTTCCTGCCTCGAACCTTCACCGCCCCAATCTCGATGATCTGATCCATCTGTGCACGCAGACCCGTCGTCTCGGTATCAAGTACCACATAATCCGCAGGCAAGCCGTCATCGTTATCGGCAGGTTTCGCATTATCGTTTGAAGCAACCAGCTCGTCAGCAGGACGCTTTGCATGTTTCCCTCTCGGACCATGCTTTTTCTCAGCGGCTGGGCTTATCCACTCATTTCCAAGGTCTTTGGTCTGCGGCTTATACGCCACTGCGTACAGCACTACCAACAGAACAATAACCGCAATAATGATTCCTGAAATCACCGGATGTATGATGATCACGCCGAGCAATGCAAGAATGACAATGCCCAGCAACGAGCCCTTGTCATTCTTCCTTTTTCTCACGATTGTTAAGCTACACCGCAGCCTGGAAACCCGCCAACGTCATTCTGATTCCTTTATGAGGGCATGTAAACATCAGCGGGCACCTTAGCGGGGAACGAAGAGCATGACTCATGCAAGGTCCGGTGCGAATATATAACTTTCTGCATAAGCTCGCTCACTTACGACATGCCAGAATCAAGGAACTAGGCAAAAAGCGATATTGAACATCGACCGGCAGTAACTGATACGTCGCTTATATGCCTTTGCTATGACTGCTGAAAACAAACTTACCTTTCTAGCTCAGGCTTACGTGATATTCTATTGCCGCTCACTGAAGACGAGAGGAAGTGCAAATGCGCAAGGGCATCGCGGCTACAGTAGTCGCAATAGTCATGTCAATGGGCTTGTCATCGTGCTGAGGAAATTCTTCAACAAGCTCGGATGCAGGAAAGCAAACGACCAATTCACAAGAGAAGCCTAAGAAAACGAACAAAGCCCCACAACCGGCTGATCTGACAGGGACATGGAAGCAGACAAACGGTTCCGATAAAGACCCTGCCAGCAAGCAACGTTAACCGCCGATAGCATAGAAATCGGTTGGATGAGCCCCGACACTACCAGCCTATACTGGTCCCGGCAGCTTCACTCCGCCCACCACCGCCGGTGACTACTCTTGGACCAGCCAAGGCAACAAGGACAAAATGTCGCAGAGCCTGCTCGCATCACAGAACGACACCAAAGATTTCAAGTACCAAAAGGGTGAAATCACCTAAAAGGCCAGCGCGAATGGGCACCACAGCCACCGTGCGCCTCAAGAAGCAGTAAAAATAAACTATATAGTGCCCCGCTTAAGCCGGGCACTATTTTACGGGGACTTTTATCCAACAAATGACACGCAAAAACACATTTCAGACAGGATCCACAAAGCAGTAGGAAAGCCCTGCAGCCTTTGCGGCTGTAGGGCTTTCATGTGGTGCGCCAGACAGGATTCGAACCTGCAACCTGCTGATCCGTAGTCAGCTGCTCTAATCCGTTGGGCTACTGGCGCAAGTCATCTTGACGAGGAACTCGTTTTTGACAACTCATTTATATTACCGCAGTTGTGGATTCTGTCCAGTCTGGTGTGTCGCGTGGAAAGCGGGAAGCCACAGCCTTCAGACCGACTGTGACCAAGACAGCCAGAGCAGATATTCCACATTGCCGTGGGCTCCGGTTATGGGAGATGGCATGGTAGCACGGACAGCAAATCCATGCTCACGTGCACAGGCCAAGACCCGCTCCAACGCCTCCTGCCTGCGGTCCTCGTCAGTCACAATGCCATGATGGCCCAGCAGGCTGCGTCCCACCTCGAACTGGGGCTTGACCAGCAGCAGGCAGTTGGCAGCAGGTGCCAGCAAGGCAGGCAGGACGGGAATGACATAGGTCAGCGAGATGAAAGACACATCCGAAACCACATATTCCGGATGATACGGCAGATCCCCCGGCTGGACTTCGCGTATGTTGACACCGTTCCTGTCAATCACCCTAGGATCAGCGGCAATCCGTTCCAGCAACTGTCCGTGGCCCACATCAAGGGCGATAACTCGCCTTGCGCCATGTCTGAGCAGAACGTCAGTGAAACCACCCGTGGACGCCCCGATATCGAGGCAGAGCCTGTCCTGCGGACCGGGCATCCCCTGCGCCGCAAAAGTCGTCAGGGCACCCTCCAGCTTCAGCGCTCCCCGGGAGGCATAGTCATCGCCCGGATCCAGAAGGATCACATCGCCTGGCTGGACACTCTGAGCAGGCCTTGATGCCTGATGATCGTTGACCGTAACCCGGCCCTGTCGAATCAGTGCCTGAGCTCTGGCCCGCGAATCCGTCAGCCCCTGTGCAGGCAGGATGCGATCAAGCCGGTCGCGGGTGTGAGCAACGGTTCTTCTGCAACCATCCCCAGCGCTGACAACCGTATCATCATCGTTCACTTGCCCTCCCGATTCAGGTCCTGCTGAAGCCCGGCCAGCACCTTGCCGAGCATCTCAACCTGTTGGGCATCGTCCAGATTGTCCAATTGAGCCAAATCAGGGAAACGTTCCAAAAGAGGTGCCATGGCCTGCTTATCCATGGGCTCTTCGGGTACTGAGGCAGTCGTATCCTCGTCATCTGCCTGAGAGGACCATCCAGAACGCTCAGACTCTACAGGCTGCCCGGTCTGGCCGGACTGCTCAGGTGGCCCGTAGTGATTGGACTCCTGGGATGGTCCACTCGCTCCCGGCTGTCCGGAGTCGACCTCTTCCGACATGGCCGCTATGCCCCGACGACGAAGGCGGGCAGATCCAGCGCGTCCATGTCTCCGCCACGATCCTGGTACTCCCAGAGCGCACAGGCGCAGGCCCGCACAGCATCCAGATCGGACAGGGGGTCGCCGCCACCATCAAGAGCATGCAGAGTCACATGCCCATCATCATTCACCTTTGCGGTTTGGCCGCCGCAGTGCCAGGTCTGGTCGGCCTCCTTACTGGGCTGGGGTTGTGGTGCAGTCAGGCCGCGCAGGTCTTCAGCCAGATAGGCAGGCCGCAACTTGGCAGGTGCAGTCAGAATGGCGGGTGTTCGGGCCACACCCGTCAGGACGAGCATTGAGTCGTACCCGCCCCGGTTGGCTGCCTCGATGTCGGTGTCCAGACGATCGCCCACGGGCAGGCACCGGCCGATGTCCAAGATCTTCTCCTGGCTGTCGGTCAACAGCTGCCGTGCCTCGTCGTACATGGCCGATTCCGGCTTGCCGGCCGAGTCCTCCGGCTGCTTGCCAGTAGCCAGAATCACCGGTTGGAGCATAGCTCCATTGCCGGGTGCCATGCCTCCTTCGCGGGGCAGGGTCTGATCCTTGTTGGTGGTGAAGTAACGTGCACCGTTTTCGATGGCAAAGGCGGCCTGGGCCAGGTCCTGCCAGCTCAGCTCGGGATACCAGGCCTGAATGACGGCCTCTGGCTTATCTACGGCCTTGTTTACCGGCACCATTCCGTTGAGGCGGATCTGATCACGTAGATGATCGGATCCAATGACCAGCACCCTGGCGCCCTCCTGCAGGTGTCGGCACAGCATTCGTGCGGCGACTACGGCCGAGGTGATGACCTGGCCATCGTCCAGGGTCAGACCGAACCCGCGCAGTTGATCTGCCACTACATGGGGAAACCGGGATGCATTGTTGGTGGTGTAGGCCATGCGCATGCCGAGCGTCTGAGCGCGGTCGATGCCCTCGGCCGCATGCTCAACAGGGTCAGCACCCCGGTAGACCACCCCATCCAGGTCAAGCAGTGCCAGATGATAGGTCTTTGCCGGAGCGTCGTCAGTTCCTTTGAGGAATACGGTCACTATTCAGTCCTAGCTTCATCAGGCGTATCGGACTCATTGACCTGCTCATCCTTGGCCTGTTCAGGTTCATGATCGATAGCGCCTGCCTCGGATCCTGCAGCCTGGACAGTCGCGTCACCGTTGTCAGCAGCAGATTTATCGGCGACAGCCACGTCAGCTTCGCTACCGTTCCGGTCACTTTGAGACCCATCGTCCGAAGTTTCTGCATCAAGGCGAGAGGACTCGCCCCCGGGTTGCTTCACAGAATCCGACGATTCCGGCACTTCAGATTCAGGCGCTTCAGATGAACCAGTTGACTCGGACGAACCAGTCGAATCAACTGCGTCGAATGTATCAGTCGAATCGGATGAGTCACCAGTGTCAGTTGAGTCCGCTGAATCGTCCGAAGCAATTGATTCTGGAGATTCCTCAACCAGGCTGTCATCGGCACCCTGATCGGATGCATCAGTGACATCAGACTGGGCGGTTTCGGTCTCAGTTTCAGCCTCATCCGAGTCATCCTCACCGCCATCCGGGTCAATGGAGAGATCCTCCATCATGGCCGAATCCAGGTGCTCCAGGTCGTAGTCGATCAGGATCTCCTCGGACTGCCCGTCCATCTGATCGTCCTCATCCTCATCGGCATACTCCGCTTCCAGCCGATCCAGCAGGGGTTCCAGCTCCAGGGCCTCCTGGCTGCGTCCAGCCTGTTCGAGGAAGTTCTGCTCGGCCTGCACAGCGCGCATCCGGTAATCGCCGCTGAGCCCACGGGCCTTGACCAGGGCCTGAACAGTCTCGATGGCCTTGTCCCACAGGCCCAGATCGCCCAAGGCTCCGGCATAAACCAGGAACATCTCCGCCTTGGACTCGCCTTGCAGCTGGCTGCCCTCCTCAGAGGTGGCCTCCTCAATGGCCTTGCGAGGATTGCCCAGACCACGCTCGCAGTCGGCGATGAAGGGCAGGTAATCAGAGTAGCCGTTCATACGGTGTGCGGTGCGGAACTCCTTCAAGGCCAGCTTGTAGTCGCCCTGACGATAGGCCACCAGGGCCAGAGTCTCACGGGCAAGATCGATCCGCGAAGCCTGCCGGGCAGCCCACTTGGCGTGGGCTAGAGCACCTTGAGGGTCGGTCTCCTCTAGCGCGTAGGCGGCCAGGATGTGCAGACCAATGTTCTCAGCATGCTCCTTGCTCAGTCCGCGCAGGCGCAGGCGATCATCCTTGGAGAGCATGGACCACTCCAGGCCCTTGGGCATCTTGGGCTCTCCAGGCCGACGATCCGTGTAGGGGTTCTGCGATGGGTAGGAAATGGTCCCGTCTGAGTTGCGGCGACCGCGGTCATAGCCATTCTGGTGGTCACGCTGATAAGTCCCGCGGCGGTCGTCATGGCGATAATCTTCACGGCGACGATCATCACGACCATGCTGGCCTTGGTACCTGTCGCCATGGGAACGGTCACCCCGATAGCCGCCTTGACGATGGTCATCACGGGAACGGTCGCCATAGGAACGGTTGCCGTAGTGACGATCTCCATGTGAGCGCTCCTGGCGTGGGCGATCATCACGGGAGTGGTTGTTCCATGGGCGATCCCCGCCAGACCGCTCATCTTGCCTACGATCAAACCTACGGTTGTCATCCCGGCGACGGTCGCCACGGAAGCCCTGCCCACGATCATGGTCACGGTCATGCCGCTGGTAGCCACGTCCGGAACGACGTTCGCCATATCCCGACCGACCGCGGTCGTTGTCATGATCACGATGCCCGTACCCGCCATGCCCATTGGCATGGAAGTCACGACGTGAACGGTCTCCATCCTGCCGACGGCCATGGCGATCCCGGTCGGAATCCCTGTGGAAGCCGCCGTGGCCATCCTGACGGTCATGCCTGTATCTGCGATTGTCATGGTCGAACCGATCGTGCCCGCGTCCGCGGAAGGGCCGCTGTCCATTCCTGCTCTCGGAGCGACGCTCTTCGCCGCTCTCGCCGTCATGGTTATGGAAGTTGCCGGAGCGGTGACCTCCCGAACGATAGCCTCCGGAGCGGTATCTGCCCGAGCGCGAACCGCCCTTGTGGAAGCCCGAAGAGCGACGGCCGCCCGACCGGAAGCCTCCTGGGCGCGAACCGCCCCGGCCCCGTCCGCGATCGCCCCGGGAATGATTGTGTTCTTCTGCCATCAGTGTCCTTAATTCCTACGTTCCTACTTGCTGGCCCGACGCTCAAGTGCGCCCAGGGCCTTCTTTCCTCTGCGAACCAGGGCGAAGCGCCCATGCAGAAAGTCCTTGTTCTCCAAAACCTGATCCGGATCCCCGACCCGCTGGTTATTCAGGTAGAAACCGCCCGAGGCCACAGTCTTGCGCGCCTCGGAGACCGAACGGAAGAGTCCGGCCGCAACCCCGGCTTCTACCAGACGCTGGCCCTCGCTGGCCGCGGGTAGAACTCGCCCGCCTTGACCATCATCGACTTTGAGGCCGTCCAGAGCGGAATCCAGCACATCCTCGTCCAGCTCCTCCAGGGTCTTGCCGCGACCGAAGAGGGCACCCGAGGCATCAATGGCCCCTTGGGCGGCATGCTCGCCGTGCACATAGGAAGTCACCTGCCAGGCCAGAACCTTCTGGGCCTCGCGCACGCCCGGATCCTGAGCGGTCCTCTCCTCCAGACGCTCGATCTCGGCCTTGGGCAGGAAGGTGAAGGTCTTCAGCAGCTTGACCACCTGGTCATCGGGCTGGTTGAACCAGAACTGGTAGAAGCGGTAGGGACTGAACATGGTGGGATCCAGCCAGACCGCATTGCCTTCGGACTTGCCGAACTTCTTGCCCTGGGAGTCGGTGATCAATGGACTGGTCATGACGTTGACGGAGGCATTGCGCACCTTGCGGATCAGGTCCAGGCCGCTGGTCAGGTTCCCCCACTGGTCGCTGCCGCCCAACTGCAGACTGCATCCGTAGCGGTCGAAGAGCTCCAGGAAGTCGTTGCCCTGGAGCACCTGGTAGCTGAACTCGGTAAAGGAGATGCCCTCGTCGGAGTCCAGACGGCGGGCCACCGTGTCCTTGGCCAGCATGGTGCCCATGCGGAAGTTCTTGCCTACATCGCGCAGGAAGTCGATGGTGCTCATGGACCCGGTCCACTCATAATTATTGACAAACCGGACGGGATTCTCACCTTTGGTGTCCAGGAAGCGCCCGATCTGGCCACGCAGGCGCTCGGTCCACTCGGCCACGGTTTGCTTGGGATTCAGCGTGCGCTCCCCCGACTGCCGAGGGTCGCCGATCAGCCCGGTGGCTCCGCCCACAACGGCGATGGGATGCAGGCCGGCCGCCTGCAGGTGGCGCATGTTGAGCAGCTGGACCAGATTGCCCACGTGCAGTGAGGGGGCCGTGGGGTCAAATCCGCAATAATAGGTCACCGAGGGGTCGGCCAGCACCTTCCTGAGCTCGGACTCGTCCGTGCACTGGGCAATGAGACCGCGCCACTTGAGTTCGTCGAAAAGCGAGTCGAAACCCGCCTGCCTGAAATCGGTGACCTGCGACATGAGAGGCTACTCCCTATCGAAAATTTGATGAATGTATGCTAAACCCTACTATTCTTGCAACAGATACCGACACAGCAGGGCCCTGAACCGCCGCGAACAAGGCCGCATCAAACCGGAATCACCAAGGCATGAAGACGGACTTATTATTCATTGCGAATCAGCCGCTGTCGATTGACTATTGACCGCTGACTGTTTCACTGAGGCATGGCGACCAGAAGGAGCCTCTCAGCCTAATCGCTGCATTCAAGTCAGGAATGTACAGACACCGACAACTGATCGATCAAGTCTTGGGGAATGTGGTCGACCACGCAGGCGGCCATACGCCGGTAGCCCTCAACCCCCGGATGGAAGTGATCGATGCCCCAGAAGTCGGGTCGGTCAGTGCCAACGTCGTCGCGGGTGGCATCCACGAAAGGCACCGAGACCTCTTGGCAGACCTGACGGCTGGTCTGCGTCTGGCGGGCTATTCGACGTTCCACCTCGGCCCTGAGCGCCCGGCCCAGGGCAGGATCCCGATAGAGCTGACCGGAGCTGAGGACCAGCACCTGGCGGCCCTTGTCTTTAGCCAGCTCGATGCTGGCTGCCAGGTCATCCCGCCACTGCTCATTGGTGCGATTGGCCATGATGTCGTTGGATCCTGCACACAGGATCAGCAGATCAGGATGATCCTGCAGAGCGGGCAGGAACCGGTAACGCACCCTGCGGATGGTGGCCCCCAGCCGACCCTGGGTCGACCAGGATACCGGACGCCTCAGCCGGGTGGCCAGGCAGGCGGCTATATCGGGGACGAAGCCCTGGCTCTGGTCCTTCACCCCGCAGCCGACCGCCATGGAGTCGCCCACCACCAGCATGGTCAATGGCTCCAAGTCGCGGCCTTGGTCCGGAGGCGAGCACAACCCCTGGCGGGAACCGGGCGGCTCCTTGGCCAGAGTGATGTGCTGCTTGGCCCACCAAGCCTGGACCAGTGCCACCGGATTCATGATCGCCGCCGCCTTTCGCCGTTTACTCTTCCTCTTGAAGAATTGCCGTTGGGCATTCTAACGCGGCCACCGGTCCGGCGGAGACCAGAGGCTTCACCTGGGAGGATGGTAGGCAGGCCCGTCAGACTGTGAGTCGGCGAAAGCCTTCAGCTCCTCCAGCGCATGTGCAGCCTGGTCCATCTGCTCCCTGACCCTCTCCGGTGCGGTGCCCCCCTGGCCCCGGCGAGCGCGCACGGCTCCCCCGGCGGTCAGGACAGAGCGGACCTGAGGAGCCCGATCAGCGGGCACCCAGTCAGCGAAGACCCTGGCGAAGTCGTCATCATCCAGGTCGGCCAGCTCGCAGCCACGACCCTCGGCCAGCTTGACGCAGGCTCCGGAGAGTTCGTGGGCATGCCGGAAGGGTACCCCTTGCCTGACCAGCCACTCGGCCAGGTCGGTGGCCAGGGCGAATCCTGTGGGGGCCTGCTCCTCCAGGCGGTCCTTGTTGAAGATCAAGGTGGCGACCATGCCGGCAAAGGCGGGCAGCAGGACCTCCAGAGTGTCCACCTGGTCGAAGACCGCCTCCTTGTCCTCCTGCAGGTCGCGCGCATAGGCCGTCGGCAGCCCCTTGAGGGTGGTCAATAGGCCTGCCAGGTCCCCGACCAGTCGACCGGCCTTGCCGCGAGCCAGCTCAGCCACATCGGGATTCTTCTTCTGGGGCATGATGGAGGAACCGGTCGAGTAGCCGTCGTCCAGGCGGACGAAGGCAAACTCCTGGGTGTTCCAGATGATGATCTCCTCGGCCAGCCTGGACAGGTCCACGCCGATCATGGCGGCGACGAAGGCGAACTCGGCCACCACATCCCTGGCGGCAGTCCCGTCGATGGAGTTGGCGCTGACCCGGCTGAAGCCCAGATCCCGGGCCACCGGCAGGGGATCCAGACCCAAGGTGGTGCCCGCGAGCGCGCCCGATCCGTATGGACTGGCATCGGCACGCTTATCCCAGTCCCTCAGGCGTTCCAGGTCACGGATCAGCGGCCAGACATGGGCCATGAGCTGGTGGGCCAGCAGGACGGGCTGGGCGTGCTGCATGTGGGTGCGGCCCGGCATGACCGTGGTCCCCGCCGACCGGGCCTGATCCATCAGAGCCTGGGCCGTGCGCAGCAGATCCTTGGCCAGCACCCGGGCGTGGCGGCGCAGCCAGATCCGAATCAGGGTGGCGATCTGATCGTTGCGCGAGCGCCCGGCCCGCAGCTTGCCGCCCAGCTGGTCCCCCGCTATGTCGATCAGGCCGCGCTCCAGGGCCGTGGCCTCGTCCTCGTCGCCAGGCTCAAGGGCGAAGGCGCCGGAGTCCACCTGGTCCTGGAGCTCATCCAGGGCCTGTTCCATACTTGCCAACTCGCCATCGTCCAGCAGTCCAGCACGGTTGAGGGCACGGGCGTGGGCCCGGGAACCGGCCAGGTCGTCGTCGGCCAGACGCCAATCGAACTGGGTGGATCGGCTGAGTTCGACCAGCGCCGGCGAGGGCCCGCTGCTGAAGCGCCCGCCCCAGAGGGCCATGGGCTTGTCGCCGCTGCTCACTGCTCTTGTCCGTCCTGTGCGATGCCGTTGCCGAAGCGCATGTCGCGAGCGGCGGCCACCTTGTCGGCCAAGCCGTAGATGGCGATGAACCCGTTGGAGGCGTTCTGGTCGAAGCTGTCGCCGGACTCGTAAGTGGCCAGGCTGTAATCGTAGAGGGAGCTGTCGGAGTGCCGGCCGGTGACCACGGCCCGTCCCCCATGCATGACCATGCGGATGCGGCCGGAGACATAGCGCTGGGTCTCCTCGATGAAGGCGTTCAGGGAGCGGACGGCAGGCGAGTACCACTGGGCGTCGTAGACCAGCTCGCCCCAGCGCTTGTCGATGTCGCGCTTGATCCGGTGCTGTTCGCGCTCCAGGCAGCAGTTCTCCAGTTCCTGGTGGGCGGTAATCAGTGCCACAGCCCCTGGTGCCTCATAGAGCTCACGGGACTTGATGCCCACCAGCCTGTCCTCGATCAGATCCACGCGTCCGATCCCCTGGGCTCCAGCCCGGCGGTTCATCTCCTCGATGGCCTCCAGAGGGGTGACGGCCCTGCCGTCAATGCGCACGGGGATACCCTGCTCGAAGTCGATGGTCACCTCGTCCTCGACCGGCGGGAAGGCCGGATCATCGGTATAGGAGTATACGTCCTTGGTGGGCCCGTTCCATGGATCCTCCAGGTAGCCGGTCTCGATGGCCCGTCCCCAGACATTCTGGTCGATGGAATAGGGGCTCTCCTCAGTCTGTTCGATGGGCAGGCGGTGCTCCTTGGCGTAGGCGATCTCCACATCCCTCATCAGCCCCAAGTCACGAACCGGGCTGATGGCCTTCAGCGAGGGGTCGATGGACATGATGGAGACCTCGAAACGGACCTGGTCGTTGCCCTTGCCGGTGCAGCCGTGGGCTATGGTGTCGGCACCGTACTGGTGGGCCGCCTGGACCAGATGCTTGGTGATCAGCGGCCTGGAGATGGCCGACACCAGCGGGTAGACCCCCTCGTACATGGCATTGGCCTTGAGCGCCAGCATGCAGTAATCCCTGGCGAACTCGTCCCGGGCATCCACCACGACAGACTCGACGGCTCCGCAGTCCAGGGCCCGCTGGCGGATGGTCTGCAGACGCTCCCCGCCCTGCCCCACATCCAGGGAGACGGCCACCACATCCTTGCCGGTGCGCTCCTTGAGGTAGGGAATGGACACCGAGGTGTCCAAGCCGCCCGAGTAGGCCAGCACGATGCGATTGTTTTCGGTCATGGCGATCCTCTTTCCTTGTGATTTCACACTTGCAGATGCTGAATTCTTGTCTTCTGCGTTCATCGGGCTCTGGCATCCTCCTGGCCGGAGACGATGGTCATGAGCCAGTCGGCCCGGGATGATGCCGCCTCATCGTCTGCAGCGATGATCAGAATCGTGTCGTCCCCGGCTATGGTGCCCAGGATTCCATTGATGGGCTGGCGGTCCAGGGCGGAAGCCGCATACTGGGCGGCACCGGCCGGGGTTCTGACCACCAGCAGGTTGCGGGCCCGGGCCACCGAGGTGATCAGCCCGGACAGAATCTTGGCCAGATAGGCATCGGTCTTGTTCTCCCCTTCGACCTCAGGCCCCTCGGCGGCAGCCGCCTCCATGGCCTGCTGGTCGGTGGTGGCGGGAATCCAGTAGGCCATGCTCCCGTCTGCATACCGCAGCTTGGTGGCATGCAGGTCGTCCAGGTCACGGCTCAGGGTGGCCTGGGTCACCTCGATGCCCTGCTCAGCCAGCAGGGCCGACAGCTGCTGCTGGGAGTTGACCCGATGCCGGCTCAGGGCCTGGCGGATGGCATCCAGCCTGGCCACCTTGGTCGTCGGGCGCATCAACACACCCCCTGCAGGAGAGATTCGTCACCCCGGGAGCGGGCCACCAGCCAGGTCATCAGGGCCTTCTGGGCGTGCAATCGGTTTTCCGCCTCGTCCCAGACCACGGACTGCGGTCCGTCAATGACCTCGGCCGTCACCTCCCGGCCCCTGTAGGCGGGCAGGCAATGCTGGAAGAGGGCATCCGGGCGGGCATGGGCCATAAGTGCGGCGTTGACCTGATAGGGCTGGAAGGGATGGGAGCGAATGGCATATTGGTCCTCCTCGCCCATGGAGACCCAGGTGTCGGTGAAGACGCAGTCGGCGTCCTCCACAGCTTGAACCGGATCCGTGGTGACCAGAATGGATCCGCCGTTTTCAGCAGCCAGGGTCCGCGCCTGATCCACCAGGCTTGGATCGGGCAGGAAGCCGTGGGGGCCGGCAATCCGCACGTTCATGCCGGCCACTGCCCCGGCCAGCAGGTAGGAGTTGGCCATGTTGTTGGCTGCATCACCCAGGTAGGCGATGGTCATGCCGGCCAGGGCGTCGACCCCGCCCCGGTGCTGGGCCAGGGTCAGGAAGTCGGCCAGAACCTGGCAGGGGTGGAAGGAGTCGGTCAGCGCGTTGATGACAGGCACGGTGGCATGGGCAGCCATGGTCTCCACCCGATCCTGTCCAAAGGTGCGCCAGACTATGGTGGACGTCATCCGCGTCAGCACCTTGGCGGTGTCCGCCACGGGCTCGCCACGGCCCAGCTGCGAGCCAGAGCTGTCGATGACCATGGGATAGCCGCCCAGCTGGGCCACACCCACGCAGAAGCTGGTTCTGGTGCGCGTGCTGGGCTTGTCGAAGATGATGGCCACGGCCTGGGGGCCCTGATAGGGCTGAGATAAATAGGGATTTGCCCTGAAGGCCATGCCCAGTCGAAGAACCTCCAACTGCTCCTCATGGTTGAGGTCATCGTCACGCAGCATGTGCCGCAAACCGCTGTTCATCTCTGCCTCCCTATCGCTATGATCATGTACGTCATTGATGGCTGGTCTCACTGATCATCCTGTTGCAAGCCCTTCCCCGAGACTGACCGGAGCCTTGGACAGGATATCCACGGCCAGGTCGATCTGGTCGGCCTGGATGATCAGGGGCGGGGCCAGACGCAGGGCATCAGGGGCCACAGCATTGACGATCAGCCCGTGATCCAGGGCCCAGGAGGCCAGATCCCCGGCACAGGGGGCGCTCAGCTGGACCGCATCCAGCAGCCCTCTGCCTCTGACCTGGTTATAGAGGGGATTGCCGCAGTCGGTAAGGCCAGCGCGCAGCCTCTCGCCCATCTGCCGCGCCCGTTCCAGCAGGTCCTCCCGTTGGATGGTCTCCAAGGTGGTCAGTGCCAGGGCCGACCCCAGGGGATTGCCGCCGAAGGTGGATCCGTGCATGCCAGGGGTCAGCAGACCTGATGGCCCAGAGCCGAAGGTGATCATCCCGCCCATGGGGAAGCCGCCTGCCACCCCCTTGGCGAAGGTGAGCACGTCAGGGCAGGCTCCTCCGGACAGGCTCCGGTCCTGGAAGGCGAACCAGTGGCCGGTCCTGCCCATGCCGGTCTGCACCTCGTCCAAAATCATCAGGGCTCCGTGCCGGCTGCAAAGCTCACGCACCTGCCGAACGTAGTCAGGATCCAGCGGCAGCACCCCGGCCTCACCCTGGATGAGCTCCAGAATGACGGCGGCCACCGGCTCTCCTGAGGTCTCCCCCTGTGCGAAGGCCTCCTCTACAGCCTCGCCGTCTTCTGCCGGCAGGAAGCCCATACCCGGGACCAGGGGCTGGAAGGGCTCACGGATGGCCGGCTTCCAGGTCAGGCTCAGAGAGCCCATGCTGCGGCCGTGGAAACTATGGGTCAGAGCCAGGATCCGGCCAGGGTGACCGCCCATGCGAGCGCCATGCAGCCGGGCAAGCTTGATGGCCGCCTCATTGGCCTCGGTTCCCGAGTTGGCGAAGAAGACACGGGATCCCTCCGGGGCCTGAGCCAGGTCCAGCAGTCGTTCGGCCAGCTCGATCTGAGGCTGGGAGGCGAAGAAGTTGCTGATGTGAGCCATCTTCCCGGCCTGCTCAGCCAGGGCCTTGTTCCAGGCCGGATGGGCATAGCCCAGGGCATTGACCGCGATTCCGGCCATCATGTCCAGATAGCGGTTGCCGTCCAGGTCCCAGATCCAGGCGCCTCGGCCATGGTCCATGACCCTGCCCGGCCGTCCGAAGACCCGCATGTGGACGCGATCATAGCGGTCTGCCCATTGACTGCTCTGCGGCCCCTGAGGAGTCCTCATGGGCTCCGAAGCTTCCGCAGGAAACGCATCAGCCTTCGTCATGGCTCCTCCTCATGATCATGTCCTTGCCCGGTACGACCACCGTGCCGATGCCGTTGCGGGTGAAGATCTCGTTGAGCATGGAATGCGGCCGCCGTCCGTCGATGACGTGGGCCTCGCCCACCCCGGAGCGCACGGCCTGCAGGCAGGCCTCCATCTTGGGGCGCATCCCCTCATGCATGTCCTCCAACATATCCTCCAGCCGGTCCACGCCGATGCTGGAGACCAGGGAGTCGGCCTGGGGCCAATTGGCGTACAGGCCCTCCACATCGGTGAGGATGACCAGTTTCCGGGCCCCCAGAGCTACTGCCAGAGCGGATGCGGCCGCGTCGGCATTCACATTGAGCACCTGGGTGGGATCCTGCTCGTCAGGAGCCACAGAGGAGACGACGGGAATCCGCCCGGCATCGATCAGATCCTCGACGGCAGAGGCATCCACGCCCACGACCTCGCCCACCAGGCCCAGGTCGACTGGTCGGCCATCCGCCATGCCGGTGCGGCGGGCCGCACTGAACAGGCCGGCATCCTCCCCTGACAAGCCGACCGCCATAGGACCGTGAGCATTGATGGCACCGACCAGATCCCTGCCCACCTGTCCGGTCAGCACCATGCGAACCACCTTCATGGTCTCCGGTGTGGTCACCCGCAGACCGCCGCGGAAGACCGAGGGGATGCCCAGGGCCTGGAGCATGCGGGAGATCTGCGGGCCGCCCCCGTGCACCACCACCGGATGCATGCCCACCTGCCTCAAGAAGACCATGTCCTGAGCAAAGCACTGCCGCAGATGGTCGTCCACCATGGCATGGCCGCCGTATTTGACTACGATCCTCTGACCGGCGAACTCCTCCAGCCAGGGCAGGGCCTCGATGAGCACCTGGGCCTTGCGGGCATCGTCCAAGGCTGTTTCAGCTTCGGCATCCTGCTCGACATCCGCCATCCTCTTCCCCTTCCTTATGACCATCTTCCAATTGCTGCGGCTCTTGGCAGCGCGCCCGATCAGGTTTCCTGTCAGGTGTGGTAGTCGGCATTGATGGACACGTATTCGTGGGTCAGATCATCCGTCCATACCGTGGCCTGGCTGTCACCATGACCAAGGTCGATGTCGATATGAACCTCTGGGACGTGCAGGTTGACCAGCTCCGGATCCTGACCGGGACGGCCGCCCTGGCAGACCTTGATGCCGTTGAAGCTGACATCCACATGGGCCGGGTCATAGGCCGCCTTCGAAACCGGCACGGTGCCCAGGGAGGACACCACCCGGCCCCAGTTCGGGTCCTCGCCGGCCACCGCGCACTTGAGCAGCGTGGAGCCGGAGACCGCCCGTGCGCAGGCAAGGGCTGCATCCTCGTTCTCGGCACCATCCACACGGATGCGGATCCGATGCCTGCTGCCCTCACCGTCGGCCACAATCCGATGGGCCAGATCCGCGCAGGCCTGACCAAGCTTCTCCTGGAACTGGCCGGGGTCAGGCCGCACGCCAGAGGCCCCGGAGGCCATCAGCAGGACGGTGTCGTTGGTGGACATGCACCCGTCCACGTCGATCCGGTTGAAGCTGAGCCGGCAAGCCTCGGACAGGGCTTGGCGAGCCTGTTCCGGCTCCAGAATGGCATCGGTGGTGATTACGCAGATCATGGTGGCCAACTGCGGGGCGATCATCCCGGAACCCTTGACCATGCCGCCCAGCCGCCAGCCGGAACCGTCCACAGCCACGGTCTTGGTGCAGGTGTCGGTGGTCAATATGGCCTTTGCGGCCTCTTCGCCGGCTTCCTGACTGGCCGACATCTCCTGGGCAGCCTGGTCAATGCCGGTCAATATGGAATCCAGGTGCAGCAGATGGCCGATGATCCCGGTGGAGCAGACAGCAACCCGCTTGGCCGGCAGACCCAGTTGCTCTCCTGTCCGTTCGGCCATGGCCCTGGCCTGGTCCAGGCCCTCGGGGCCCGTGCAGGCGTTGGCATTGCCGGAGTTGATGACCACGGCTCCAGCACGACCATCTTCAAGGATCCTGCTGGTCCAGACGACCGGAGCGGCCCGGAAACGATTGGGTGTGAAGACCCCCACAGCCGTGTCCATGGGTCCGCTGTTGACGACCAAGGCCAGGTTGCGGCGCTGTGAGCCTCCCGGACGATGGGCGATGGCCGTGCCGGTCTGGAAGCCTGCAGGGTAGGTGATGCTCATGGTGCCACTCCTATGGTTGTCAATCCGGTCTCCTCGGGCAGGCCCAGAGCCAGATTCACGGCTTGGAGGGCCTGGCCTGCGGTGCCCCGGGTCAGGTTGTCGATGGCGGCGAAAGCGTAGAGGCGGTCGGCGCGCTGGTCCACAGCGACCTGGACCTGGGCCCGGTTGGAGCCATACACATCGGCCGTGGAGGGAAGCCTGCCCTCGGGGAGCAGATCGACAAACTGCTCGTCGGCATAGATCTCTTCCCAGACGGAACGAATATCAGCCATACCCATGCTCTGTCCACGCGCGCTCAGCTTGGCTGAGACCACAGCCAGAATCCCCCTTGACATGGGGACCAGTATGGGGGTCAGCCCCAAGCGGATGGATTGTTTCCCAAGACCCCCGAGGTTCAGGTCCGCAGCTGCGGTCTTGCGCAGGTTCTGCAGAATCTCAGGGATATGCCGATGGGTGCCTCCGACCGAGTAGGGATGGGCCGAATTGATGGCCTGGGCTGCCAGCAGATCCATTCTGCCGCCCGAGCGCCCAGCGCCCGAGTAGCCGACGGCAAGGTCGGCCACCAGATCATCGGTCTGCACCAGTCCGGCGGCCAAAGCGGGTTGGAAGGCCAGAGTGACTGCTGTGACATTGCAGCCGGGACCAGCGATCCGCCGAGTCTGTCCAAGCAACTGACGTTGACGACCGCCACCAGGATTGAGCAGCTCAGGCATCCCGTAGGTCCACGGGCTTGAGAAAGGCCCTCCGTAGTAGTCTTGCCAGTCGCTCGGATCCTCCAGCCGGTGATCAGCGCCCAGGTCGACCATCAGCGATTGTGGATCCAGCTGCTCGGCCAAGGGGCCCGAAGCCCCGTGAGGCAGGGCCAAAACCACCAGATCATGGCCGGCCAAGATCTCCGGCTTCGTATCCTGAATCTGCAGCGAGGCCAGCGACTCCGGAAGGTTGGGCGAGAACTCCCCCAACAGTCGACCAGCGGAGCCGTGACCGGTGACCGTGCATACCTGAAAGGCTGGATGCGCTGCCAATAGACGAATCATTTCCGAGCCGGCATACCCCGAAGCTCCCGCCACAGCCACCGTGTATTGCCGCATGAGTGCTCCCTTCATCGGGCACCATAATACATACTCATGCAGTAAAACGCATATTTATACAATTCGGCGTGTCGCTATGCACCTGCTTTAGCTGCGCATCACTTTCATTTATGCGAAGGGGTCATAACCGGAGTCTCGGTTGCGGATGTATTCCATTTGCATGCTGGCCTTGTCCGCAGCATCGGGCCCGCATGTGTCCTCCACAAAGGCCAGGGCCATATCGATGCCGGCCGAGATACCCGAAGAGGTGCGAAACTTTCCATCGACCACCCAGCGGGCATCTTTGATCCAGTCCACACGCTCCCCCATGCTGACGACCCAGTCAAAGGCCAAGTCATTGGAGGTTGCACGCCGACCGTCGAGCACACCGGCGGCAGCCAAGAGAGCCGAGCCTGTGCAGACCGTCATTACCTGCGGCGACTGGGCAGCCAGACCTGCTAGCTGCCCAATCCATTGGTCATTTCCAACCAGAGTTCGCGTGCCAGAACCGCCGGGTATCAACAAAACTCCCTTGGGATCAATCGCTTCGAGTCCTACAGCTTCGACCCGGACGCCGCCTTCCCCGACTTTCACTCCAGGACCGTCCAAGGAGAAAAGCCGCACCCGGGCGTCATCAGTGTTGACGAAAACCTCAAAGGGGCCAAAGACATCCAAGGGTTCAAACCCGTCGAATACGACAATATTGATATCCAAGCCCATCTGAATGACCCCCTGCTTAAATCTCAGGCGCTGACGCCACCTGAGCCGGAGCCGCCGCCACCCGTCGAGGGCGACGGCATCATCTGCTGGTAGAAGTCGTTCAGGGAGACCCCGTTGACCAGAAGCCAGATCCAGGCCAAGGTAAAGAGCAGGTTGATGATCAGGGCAGCCATGGCCAGCCCATAGCCCTTCATATGCAGTCGGCGGGTCCGATACATGGAAACGCCGCCGAGCAAAGCGGGAATCACAGGCATGGGCAGGAAGAGGGCCATGAGGAAGGCGATGATGGCGCAGGGATCCCAGTGGCCGTAGACCGGATTTTGGGAGGGATCGTTCAGATCGGGCATGCCCTGGGGAGGCCATCCTGGCGCACCGGGACGGGTCTGAGGATTCCCAGGATTTCCGCCGCGACCGAGACCCGGCTGCCCCGCCATGGGCATGGGCCGGTTGGCGGGGTTGCCTTGGGACGAATCGGATTCCTTGGTCTTGGATTCAGGGTCTGGGCGACCGTAGATGTACGGATTCCATCCTGGATAACGATCGGCGCGTGCGCCGTACAAGGGCTGGTCGCCCCCATCATGATCCTGGCGGTCAGGTCCACCGGCTGTGCCCTGTTCTTGAGAATCCGTCATGTCCCTCGGTCCCCTCGATGCCCGGTCAGGCACGCAGCACGGCGCCCAGACCTGCAGTCTTGTCAACAATGGCCTGGCGCAGGGATTCGCTGTCCTCGGACGTCAAGGTGCGGTCCGGGGCGCGGAAGGTGACTGCGAAGGCCAGCGATTTTGCATGCTCACCGATCTGATCGCCAGTGAAGACGTCGAACAGCTCGATGGATTCAAGACTAGACCCAGCCGCTTCTCTGATGGCGGAAGTCAGGTCGGCTGCCGAGACCGTGTCCGGCACGGTGAAGGCCAGATCCTGACGGACCGGCGGGAAGGTCGACACGGGCTTGGCCTGCAGAGGGGTGTAGTCCAAATGGTCCAGCACCATGTCCAGACTCAGCTCGAATGCGGCCGAGTGGGCAGGGAAGCCCAGAGCCTGATCAACCCGAGGATGCAGCTCGCCCACCATACCGACAAGCGTGCCGTCATCCAGAACCAGCCTGGCGGTACGGCCCGGATGCCACTGGTCAGGCACCTGCTCAGCCGAGGGCTGCTCCAGCCGATAATGTGCTCCCAGCCTATCCAGGACACGACGAGCCGATTCGACCGCATCGGTCCAGTCCACATCCCTGCTGTCTTTGAGCCAACCGTCCTCCTGGGCACGGCCGGTCAGCAAGGCCGCCACATGCAGCCGTTGCTCTGGCAGACCCTGGTCCAAGCGGGCCAGATCCTCGTCGCTGGGCCGCACACCGCCCGGAAGGGTGGGCACCGCAGGCGCCTTGGGGTCGCGACGGAAGACATAGCCGATCTCGAAGAGCCGCACGTCCGTGTTGCCACGGCGCAGGTTGCGCTCCACAGTGTTGGCCAGCGGCAACAGCAGGCTCTGGCGCAGATAAGGCCTGTCAGCAGCCATCGGGTTGGCCAGCTCCACGCTGTTGATATGGACCTCATCAGGATCCATGCCGAAGGCTTTGAAATCACTGTCGCCAACAAATGGGTAATCCAGAACCTCGGTCAGCCCATACTCGGCCATGGTGTCAGCCACCCACCGGCGACGCTGCTGGCGATCGGTCAGACCAACCGCTCCGGACACCTTGGGTGATGGCACGGTGACGGGGATGCGGTCATAGCCCACCAGGCGGGCCACCTCCTCGACAAGATCACAGCCCTCGCCCAGGTCGGGCCTCCAGGTTGGCGGAGTCACCGACAGCCGGTCTTGAGGATCACCTTGGACCGTGCATCCGATGTCTCGCAGAATGGCCACGATGCGCTGGGGCTCCACCTCCAGTCCGGTCAGACGTGCCACCTCGCTGACGGCAAAGTCGATGACCGGCATGGGCTTGGTCTGATCCATATCCAGCGGAGCATCCAGGTCCTGGCCACCGGCAAGGCGATGCAACAGGTCGGCGGCCATGGCTGCGGCGGCTGGCTGCATCTGCGGATCGACTCCGCGCTCAAAGCGCTTGGAGGCCTCCGAGGGCAGCTTGTGGCGACGGGCGGTCCGGGCGATGGTCACCTGGTCGAAGTGAGCGGACTCAATCAGAATGTTCTTCGTCTGATCGGTCACTTCTCCGTACAGACCGCCCATGACGCCGGCCAGTCCCAGGATGCGGGAACCCTCTTGACCCTGGGGCGAGTCGGTGATGAGCAGATCTTCAGTGCTGAGCTCGCGATCCTTGCCATCAAGGGTGGTCAGGTGCTCGCCCTGCCTGGCCCTGCGCACCACGATGGGCCCGCTGAGCTTGTCCAGATCGTAAGCGTGCAGAGGCTGGCCCAGATCCAGCATGACGTAGTTGGTGATGTCCACCGGCAGGCTGATAGAGCGCATGCCGGCCCGAACCAGCCGTCGACGCATCCAGCTGGGAGTCGGCGCCTTGGGGTCGCACCTGGTCAAGGCACGCAGGTAGTACCGGTCACAACCGGGCTGACCATGAATAGGGTTCTCATCCTGGACGCGCACGGCCAGCGGAGCCTGATCCTCTTGGGCAGCGGAAGCAGGCACGGTCTTGTTCAGCTCAATCACCGGATCCGTGTACTCGGCGCCCGTGGAGTGGTGATATTCGCGGGCAACCCCCCGGTAGGAGAAGGCATAGCCACGGTCAGGGGTGATGTTGATCTCAAGGACAGGCGTGTTCATATGCAGGAGGCTCATGGCATCGTCACCGGGCTTGAGCTGTTCGTACTGCTCGGGGGTGAACCCATAGTTGCGCAGCAGGATGATGCCCTGATGGTCCGAACCAAGCCCCAGCTCACGCTCAGAGGCGCACATGCCGTCCGAGATGTGGCCATAGGTCTTGCGTGGTTCGATGCGGAAGTCACCGGGCAGGACGGCTCCAGGCAGGGTCACCACCACCTTCTCGCCCGCAGCCATGTTGGGGGCCCCGCAGACGATGCCACGCGGCACCTTGTGACCCTGGTCGTCCACGGCGTTGTACTGCTCGCCCACATCCACATGGCACCAGTTGATGGTCTTGCCGTTCTTCTGAGGCTCGGGCTCGGCATCCACCACATAGCCGACCACGATGGGGCCGGTCACTGTGGACTGGTGGATGTCCTCTTCCTCCAGACCGACCCGAACCAGGTCCTTGGCCAGCTGTTCATAGGTCAGATCCTCAGGGACCTGCACATGCTCTTTGAGCCAGTCGATATCTACCATTGGCATCTGACGGTCACTCCCCCATCTCGAACTGCTGGCTGAACCGCACGTCGCCTTCGACCAGGTCGTGCATATCGTTGATGTCGTGGCGCAGGAGCAGGGTGCGCTCCATGCCCACACCGAAGGCGAAGCCTGAGTAGCGCTGCGGGTCCACGCCGGCCGACCTCAGAACGTTGGGGTTGACCATGCCGCAGCCTCCCCATTCGATCCATCCGGGGCCACCCTTCTTGTCAGGGAACCAGAGATCCATCTCGGCGCTGGGCTCGGTGAAGGGGAAGTACGAGGGCCGTAGTCTGGTCCGGGCCTCGGGACCGAACATAGCCACAGCGAGCTTGTCCAGGGTGCCCTTGAGGTCGGCCATGGTCAGATGTTCATCGACGGCGATGGCCTCGCACTGGTGGAAGACCGGGGTGTGGGTGGCATCAAGCTCGTCGGTGCGGAAGACCCTGCCCGTGCAGGCCACGTAAAGCGGTACACCACGGGTTATCAGGGAACGGGCCTGGTCGGGCGAGGTATGTGTGCGCATGACCATGTTGGAGCCGACGAAGCCGGCGGCGTCCCTGGCCTGGCTGCCCTTGACGTAGAAGGTGTCCTGCATCTGGCGGGCGGGATGGTCAGGGCCGAAGTTGAGGGCATCGAAGTTGTACCACTCGGCCTCCAGCTCGGGGCCCTGGGCGATGCTCCAACCCATGGAGACGAAGAAATCCTCCACATCCTCCATGAGCTTGGACAGCGGGTGACGGGCACCTTGGGGACGGCGGTTGACCGGCAGGGTCATATCCACCTGTTCGGCAGCCAGGCGGCGGGATTCCTCCTCCTGGCGCAGCTCCCGCTCCTTGAGCCCATAGGCACGTCCGAAGTCAGCCTTGAGCTTGCCCGCTAGGCGCCCGGCGGTCTTCTTCTGATCCGCCGGCAGCCTTCCAATGATCCGGCCGGATCCAGCCAGGGCTGAACCCGTCCCCGCATACTTGGCCTTGATCGCCTTAAGTTCCTCCAGATCGGAGGCTTCGCGAATCCTGCCGATGCCCTCGTTGACCTCGTCGGTCATCGCCGCGGGGTCGAATTCTTCCTGTGCCACCATGGACCTTTCCACTGTTGCCAATGCCGTATCCGGGCCGCAAATCAGCGGAAATCCCGGTCGTTGACGCCTTCACATTCTTTCAATACGACTCGACATGGCCATGGCGTAAAGCAGCACTGCTGCCGAAGTAGCCAGATTGAGTGATTCAGCCCGCCCATATATGGGTATGCGGACGATCTGATCCATGGACTGCAGCAACTCATTGGGCAGTCCACGTGCCTCATTGCCGAAGAGCAGGGCCATGGGCTGACCCGCCGAGTCTGGCTTGGCCAGGGCACCGCTCGCCATCAAATCAGTCAGGGAGCTGACGGGTTTATCCGGCGTGCCATAGACATCCGCGGCCACCATGGTCCGGCCCTGCCGCCTGCACAAGGCCAGGAAGTCGTCGGTGCTCATGGTCATCAGGGGAATGTGAAAGGCCGAGCCAGCCGTGGAGCGAATGACCTTGGGATTGGTGGGCTCCACGCACTGGTCCACTAGTATGACTGCCCGGCAACCGGCGGCATCAGCGGTGCGAATGACGGTTCCGGCATTGCCTGGATCACGAATCTGCCAGAAGGCCGCCACCAGGTCGGGCCCCTCCCCCGTCGGGTGCTGGGAATCCTCAAGATCCGTCGGCTGGGCCAAAAATCCATCAGTGCACGCCTGGGCCAGGATCCCTTGGGCATTGCCGCTGATGGCATGCATGACCCGGGCCGAGACGAAGTGCCCGTAGCAGTCAGGCAGCTCCCGTGCCTGATCCATGATGGCCCCTACGGTCTCGTTGAGCGGCTGCGGATGACCGCCCTGGACTACAGGAGAGGATTCATCCGCCTGAATATAAAGGTCGGTCAGCAGGTCGGGACGCCAGCGGACCGCCTCGCGCACGCTCTGCGGGCCCTCTATCAGGAAACGGCCATGACGCTGCCGGGCCCGTCGATCCTGCAGTTCAGCCAGGCGACGAATTCGTTGGGCATGCGGGTTGTCAAGAAGGGAGTCATCAAAGGGCATGGGCATAACTCTAGCCCCGGCAGTCGAGAGTCCTGCGATCGGACCTCAATGAGCTCAGATCTGTGGGAAAGTTCACTGAAAGAAAGCTCCGCGCCTCTTGTGCTCACCGGACAAAAGGCTAGGGTGAAAGGACCGGTCGGGTCGACCACGTCCATCGCTGGTATGGCGCAGACCGACCATTGCACATCTGGCTTGGCCAGAATCATTGTGAGGAGACGATATGCCCGTATATACACTTCCCGATCTGCCATATGACTACTCGGCACTGGAGCCGTACGTGTCCGGCAAGATCATGGAGCTGCACCATGACAAGCACCATCAGGCTTATGTAAACGGGGCCAACAAGGCCCTGGAGCAGATCCACGACGCGGCCGAGTCCGGCAACGTGGCCCAGTCCAACCTGCTGGAGAAGAACCTGGCCTTCAACCTGGCCGGGCACAAGAACCACTCCATCTTCTGGAAGAACATGGCCCCGGCCGACGGCCAAGAGCCCACTGGCGAACTCAAGGCCGCCATCGAAGACCAGTTCGGGTCCTTCCAGGGCTTCCAGACCTACTTCGAGTCCATGTGCGCAGGCATCCAGGGCTCCGGCTGGGCCGTCCTGGCCTGGGATACCCTGGGCGAGCGCCTGGTCACCCTGCAGATGTACGACCACCAGGGCAACCTGCCCGTCACCATCTTCCCGCTGGTTCTGCTGGACCTCTGGGAGCACGCCTACTACCTGGAGTACCTGAACGACCGGGCCAGCTACGTCAAGGCCTGGTGGCACATCGTCAACTGGGAGGATGCCTCCAAGCGCTTCGACGAGGTGCGCAACATCAACACCACTCTCGCCAGGTAAAAGACCAGCGCTTCCAACCACTGACAGACCCCGGTCTTTCCCGCTTCTGCGGGAGGGGAAAGACCGGGGTCTGTCCATGCCTGGAGTCTGTCGGAACACCTGGCAGTCAGTTGCCGAAGAAGGCGATGGAGCCGGTAAGTGCAGCCAAGGTCAGGGAGATTGCAGGCACAGCCAGGCAGATGAGCAGGAAACCCGCATCGCGGGGTCTGACCTGGGAGACCCGGGCATGAGTGCGCGGTGTACTGCCGCCGAAGCCGCGTGCCTCCATGGCCGTGGCCAAAGTCGTCGAACGTCTGATAGACAGGACCAACAGGGCGAAGGCCTGGGGCATAAAGGCCTTGAAACGGTTCTCATCGCCCAGCCCGCGACTGCGGCGCGAGGCAGTCAAGGCCGACCAGTCGTCCTTGAGAACAGTGAAGAGCCGCATGCCTGCCAGCCCTCCATAGACGAAGCGATCAGGCAGGTGGAGCACCTGGCTGAAGGCATCGGCCAGGTCAGTGGCATCTATCCCCAGCACGGTGATGATAGCCGGGATCCCAATAGCCAGGATTCGCAGCCCAGTAGCCAAGGCCAGGTCCAGCGACCGCTGGGTGATGTGGATCATTCCCCACTGCCAGAATGTAGCGCCGCCGCTCTTGCCATAGAGGATGATCGCCAGAGCCGAGCCTGGTGCCCCAAGGAAGATAGGCCAGGTGGACCTGACTGCGCGCCAGGGCGTGAAGCCTGCCGCGCCCAGCAGCAGGAACTCCAGAATAAGCGCCGTTGTAGCTGAGACCGGGTCCAGACTGATCAGCAGGGGCAGAGCCGCCAAAAAGGCCCCAATCAGGCGGAATGCCGGATTGATGGAGGCAATGTAAGGCGACCGGCTGGCAGGTTTGACAGGTTCGTCCCGCTGATTCATGGGCGTGACGGTCAGCCTGGCGGCAACAGCCTTCTGACGGGTCTGCAAATCTGACCCGGTTATGGGCCAGACAGTTTTCTTGTCTCCCGGTGGCGTCATCTCCACCAGGCGGGCATCCAGGGCCTGGACCAGCTCCCTGTCGTGGGTGACCAGGATGATGCAGGCCCCCTGGTCACGCAGGTCTGCAATCAGCCGGGCCATGCTGACCCAGGTATTCCTGTCCTGACCGAAGGTGGGCTCGTCAAGAATCAGCACCTGAGGTGCTGCCGCCAGGGCCGAGGCCACGGTGAGCCGCCTCTTCTCGCCTCCCGAGAGCGTGTAAGGGTTGGCACGCGCGTACTGCCGCAGTCTGAAACGCCTCAACAGTTCCAGGGCGCGGTCCTGGGCCTGGTCCTCGGTCATGCCGGTACGGATGGGGGCCAGTTCGACCTCTTCCAGGACCGTGCCCCGGGCGAACTGATGCTCAGGATTCTGAAAGACATAGGCTATGCGCGCCGCCAGCTGGGATGATGCCCACCGGATGGGTTCGGGCTCCGCAGGTGTCTGCCCCTGGGGTCCCCGTAGCAGGCGATCCTTGGCAAGGACCGAACCAGCCACCGGCTCCAGCAAACCAGCCAGGGTCATGGCCAGCGTGGACTTGCCGGCTCCGTTGGCTCCAACCAGGGCGGTGACCTGCCCGGCCCTGAATTCCAGATCGATATGCTCGGCCACTGCCTTGCCCTGACGGCCCACCGACAGATCCCGAGCGGCCAGCAGGACGGGATGATCATCCTGTCCAGGGCTGGATTGCCCAGACCTTATCTGACCCCGTCCAAGCTCAGGGAGCGAATCCCTGGCGCTTCTATAAGCTTCGGGAACCCAGATACCCAAGGAGGCCAGGTCCAGCTCAGGATCAGCGAAGACCTCCTCGGGACTGCCGTCGGCCATGATCACGGTCTTGCGATAGGCCGCAGCATCTGATACGCCGGTGCCACCTTCAACCTCACCCAGCCCAAGCACAATGACCCGGTCGATCATGTCCATCCAGGGCCCTGCCCGGTGCTCGACCAGAATCATGGTCGAGCCTTGCCGGTCCAGAACCTTCCTGACGGCGCCAACAATTTGGTCGACGCCGACCGGGTCCAGATTAGCCGTGGGCTCATCCAGCAGGAGCAGCCCAGGCTGCATGGCCAGAGCGCCGGCCAGGGCCAGACGCTGCATCTGCCCTCCACTCAGATGCATGGTAGACCGGGTCAGCTGCAGATCGGCCAGGCCTACCTCGGCCATGGCTTGACGCACCCGTGGCCAAATCTGACCCCGGGGCAATCCCATGTTCTCTGGTCCGAAGGCTACGTTATCGCCAAGCCGCTGAAAGATGGCCTGCGCATCCGGATCCTGCAGAACCAAGCCCACACGCCCCCGGCTGGAGACGGCGGGATTGCCGTCGATCAGGACCTGCCCCTGGGTCACCCCGCCCTCGTCATCCTCGACCTGGTCCTGACCGCTCTGCGGGGCATGATCGCCCAGCAGCCCGGCCACACCCTCAAGGATGGTCGATTTGCCGATGCCGGAGGCTCCCAGCAGAAGCACCCGCTGACCTGCAGGAATGCTCAGCGAGAGATCCCTGACGGCGAAGTGGTTTCTGTAGGCATGGCGGTACCCCCAGCCGCGCAGTTCCAAAGCGGCTGGGCTGTAGGGATTGTCCTGGATGCTCTGATCCACGCCCGGACCTCTACTTCCCGGCCGTGCGAATATCGCGGCCGGAGGCGAAACGGTCCAATGCCCCGGTGGCGGCGATGGCCTTGTAGAGGTACCAGACCAGCACTCCGGCAATCAGGGCGCCCGAAATCAGGGTGGCTATCAGATAGATCACCCCGTAAGGACCAGTCAGGTTGATGGCCTGCAGGTGCGTGCAGAAGGAGTACAGCCAGCAGCCGAAACCAGCGGCAGCGCCCGACAAAGCCGCCGTGGACATGTTCCACCGCCGGTAACGCAGCAGCATGAAGACCAGCTCGGCCATGAAGCCCTGAAGCAGACCGATCAGTATGGTCTCCACAGGCACCCATTGGCTGCCCAGCAGCGACTCCAGGATGGCTGCCACCAGCTCGGCGTAGACGGCAGCCCCCGGCTTGCGTACGATGACCAAAGCCAGGGGCCCGGCGAATAGGTAGAGGCCGTTGAGGATACCTCCTAGACCGGGCACAACCCCATCCAGGAAGGACCAGGGAATGGTGGTCACCATGGCGACCACCCAGTAGATGACGGCGGAGGCCACCCCGATGACCGAGGCGACGGCGATATCCACCACCCTCCACCGTTTGGAGGGGATCCTGACCTGAGAGGAAGTCCCTTCAGACTCCGGCTCCGGTTCGGAAACAGTATTGTTCATGAAATGACCATCGGTCATGATCTTGTGCCTTTCCTCGGGGCGCTCCCTATGAGCGCCATCCCGTTCAGGCACGGGTCCAGTGACATCCGTGCGCCGGCATTGCCCGGTAAACGTTCGTCCGGTTGAGGCTGAGCCTCCTCTCAGCCGCACGCCCTTAGGCATACGGCCCCCGTGTCACCTATAACCCTAGAACACGCCGTGGCCAAAAGTCAGTTCTGACCCTCGCCCAGGGAATCCAGCAAAAGGGCCTCGGTGATGATGTTGTCGACCAGCCCCTGCAGGGAGATGGACTCGTTCGGGCTGTGGGCATTGGACTGGGGATCCTCGGGGCCGGTCACCAAAACCTGAGCCTCAGGGAAGAGCCGCTTGAGCTCGGGAATGAAGGGAATGGATCCGCCCTCGCCCTTGTTGACGGGGTCGCATCCAAAGGCCTGGCGCATGGCCTCCTCGGCCTGCCGGACCACCGGGCTGTCGGCATCCATGGCCCATCCCATGCCCATGTCGCTGGGGGTGACCTCCACCCTGGCCCCATGAGGGGCATGGGCGACCAGAAAATCAGCCAGGGCTTGCGCGGCCTGCTCGGGCTGCTGGGTGGGCGCAGTGCGCAGCGAAATGCGGAAGCGGGTCTTATCGGACAACACGTTGAAGGAGCCCTCGACCGGGTGGGCATCGAAGCCAATCACCGCCGCCGCTGGCTTGGTCCAGAGCCGGGAGGCCAGGGAGTTGGTTCCGGCCAGTCGGTAGGAGTCCACAACGCCGGCATCCGCACGCAGCTGATCCTGGTCCAGGTCACGCTGCAGGCCGCCGATGGGCTGTCCGCCCTCCAGGCCGGGCACCGCCAGCTGACCCTGGTCGTCATACATGGAGGCAATCAACATGGCGGCCAGGGTGTTGGCGTCCAGGATGGGCCCGCCGAACTGCCCAGAGTGGACCGGGTGTTCCAAAACCGTGACTGTGACATCCAGGTCTGCATTCCCCCGCAGGGAGGTGGTAAGGCTTGGGGTGTCAGCCGACCAGTTGCCCGAGTCGGCCACAATGATCACATCCGAGGCAAAGTCGTCCCGATGAGCCTGGAGGAAGGGGATGAAGCTGCGCGAGCCCATCTCCTCCTCCCCTTCAATGAAAACCTTGACGTTGACGCGCAGGTCCTTGTCCAAAGCATGCAGGGCACCCGAGTGGATGGCAATGCCGCCACCGTCGTCGGCAGATCCGCGTCCGTAGAGCCGCCCCTCCTTCTCAATGCCAGTAAAAGGATCAGTAGACCACTGGGAGGGGTCGGGCACTGGCTGCACGTCGTGATGGGCGTAGAGCAGAACGGTCGGGGCATTGTCATCAATCTGCCGGGATCCGATGACCTCGAAGGCACCCGGGGTCCCGTCAGGATTGGTGGCCTGAACCACCCGGGCCTCTACACCCACCTGCCGTAGCTGTCCGGCCACATAGTCGGCCGAGCGCCGCATGTGATCCCCGGTGATCCCCTTGGCCGAGACAGAGGCCAGAGCGATCTTGTCCTTGAGCAGATCAACGATCCGGCTCTTATCGTCTTGCACACGTGCGCGGATCGTCTCCAGGCCCAGTTCCGCCATCGTTACCTCCTGTGATTGCTTGCGTATCAATGCTTGCGAGTCTAGGCGTCACCGTAACCTGTTCGCATGACATGGAACCCCTTCTCACGCAAGGATCGACGGGACAAAGAGGCGGAGGCGGACCAGGCGGCCTCCACTGAAGAAGCACGAGGCAAGGGACGCCCCACACCCAAGCGCAAGCAGGCTGAGGCCCGGAACCTGCGCCCGTTGGTCCCCAAGGACCGCAAGGCCTCTCGTAAGGCCGCCAAGGCCCGGATCCGAGCCCGTGAGGATGCCCAGTACGAGGCCATGAGAACCGGCGACATCAACCACATGCCCAAGTCGGAGCGCCTGCCCTGGAGAATATACATCCGTGACTATGTGGATGCCCGCTTCAATCTGCTGGAATGGATCTTCCCGGCCATCATTCTTATGTTCGTGGCCACCCTGATGGGCATGTTCGTGGGTCCGCAGCATTATGCCACCTTCACCATGGTGGTGACCGTCCTTCTATACGGCTACCTGATCGTGGCCCTGGTCGATACCTGGCTGATGTGGCGCAAACTCAAGCGTCTGCTGATCGACAAGTTCGGCGAGCGCTCGGTGGCTAAGGGCTCGCGCTCGGCCTCCTACGCATGGCAGCGGGCTATGATGGTCCGGCGCTGGCGGGTTCCCAAGCCCAGTCAGAGCAAGAGGGGGCACTGGCCCGACTGACAAGCAATCGTTCTTGCATACCGGCAAGTGGGTCGGTTAAGCCGCCCGGTGCCTCTAGGGTTCCGGGCGGTCTTTGTATTCACTCCGCATTCTGCGAATGGTCTTCATTCTCCCAGCCGGTACGGCTAGCATGGGTTGCTATGCAGCAATCGATCAACCAACCCGGCACAGAGTCTCCTGACCCTTGGGATGCCGACAGCCGCCAGTACGACACCATCATCATCGGATCCGGCCCAGGCGGGTATGCCACGGCCCTTCGCACGGCAGAACTGGGCGGACGAGTGGCCCTGGTCGAGCAGGACCCTGTGGTCGGCGGCGTCTGCCTGAACCGCGGATGCATCCCTACCAAGGCCCTGCTGACCGCCACCCAGGTTCTGGAACAGGCCAGCCTTGGAGCCGCTATGGGCATCAATGTCGAGTCGGCCAACATCGATTACCAGAAGCTCCAGGATTATCAGGACCGGATGGTGGACGCCATGACCGGCGGCCTGGCAAACCTGCTGAAGCAGCGTGGCATCACCGTTGTGCACGGCCACGGCACCATTGCCGGCGACGGCCTGGTGGATGTGACCGCTGCTGACGGCAATCGAACCCGCCTGACCACCTGCGACACCATCCTGGCAACCGGGTCTCATGCCAGGGCCCTGGAAGAGCTTCCCTTCGATGATTTGGTGATCGACACCGACCGGGCTCTGACCCTCAAGCCCTTTCCTCGCCGGGCCTTGATTATCGGTTCAGGTGCAGTGGCCCTGGAATTCGCCACTCTTTGGAATCAAGCCGGCTGCCAGGTGACCCTGATGATCAGACATGACCGGGTGCTCTCCCACTGGAGTCGGCGGACCGGCCAGATCATGACCCGGGAACTGGAGCGTCAGGGAATTCAGATCGTCACCCATGCCCGCTGCTCGGGCGGTCACCGTCTGCCCGGCGATGAAGGCGTTCAGGTCGACTACCAGCCAGCCGACGACAAAGGCCAGGCGGGAGCGATTGAGACAGATCTGGTCCTGGTGGCCATCGGCAGGGACCCTAACACCGATCCCAAGCACATGAAGGAGCTGGGCATCGACCTAGACGAGCAGGGTCAGGTCCTAACCGACTCCCAAGGGCGCACCAGCCGCGACCGGGTCTGGGCCCTGGGCGACATCACCCCTGGTCACCATCTGGCCCACAGGGCCTTCCAGCAGGGCATCACCCTGGCCGATGCCGCCTCTGGTCTGGATCCTGAACCGGTCAACGAGGCCACCATCCCCCGCGTGGTCTTCTCCTCCCCCCAGGCCGCAGCTGTGGGCTTCAGCCGCCAGGAAGCCGAGGACGATCCTTCGCTGAACCAGGTCAAGGAGACCATCTACCCCATGATGGCCAACTCGCGCATGCGCATGAGCGGCCTGCAGGGCACCCTCAGTCTGATCACCGCCTGCCAAGCCACCGATCTGGAGAAGCAGATTGTGGTCGGTCTGGAGATGGTCTCCCCCCAGGCATCCGAGAACATCGCCGAGGCCCAGCAGCTGGTGGGCAACCAGATCCCCCTGCACCGGGCGGCCGGGCTCATCCATCCCCATCCCACCTTCTCTGAAGCCATTGGAGAGGCCCTGCTGAAGGCTGACGGCAGACCTCTGAACATGCGCTAGGCATGCGGTAGACTGGTCAACCAGTGAACGTTTCCAAGTGAGGATGGCATGGCTACAGAGGACGCTAAGGGCAAAAAAGCAAAAAAGAAGACCAGCACGATCAGCCAGATCGTCAAGATCTTCCGATTCACTTACGAGGAGGACAAGGCCCTTCCCTGGCTGTTGACCGCGGCCATCCTGGTGCCGACGCTGATAGCTGTGGTGATCTGCCTGCTGGCCCACTTCGGCTGGCTGTCCTGGATCCTGACCGTGCTCCTAGGCATCATGGTCGGCCTGCTCCTGGCCACCATGACCCTTACCAGGCGTTCCGACAAAGTCGGCTATGCCAAGATGGAGAGCCGTCCAGGCGCCGCCGCCGCCGTGCTAAGCAGCATCTCCAAAGCGGGCTTCTCCTTCCCCCAGGAGCCTGTCTGGATCGATGCCAAGACCAAGGATGCCGTCTGGAGGGGCACTGGCCGCACCGGCGTCTATCTGATAGCCGAAGGCGACTACAACCGCGTCAATAAAGCCATGAATCGCGAGGAGGAGAAAATCCGCCGCATCACCCGCGGGTCGGCTATCCCCATTTACCGGATCAGCGTGGGCCACGGCCCTGACCAGGTTCCGTTGAACAAGCTTCAACGCACCGTGATCAAGAAGAAGGTCAAGCTGACCGCCACCGAGCTGGAGACCCTGAACGACCGACTGGTCACCTTGCAAAAGCGGCAAAGCGCCCTAGGGATGCCCAAGGGCATCGATCCGACCAAGATACACGTCAGCCGCAAGGCCATGCGCGGGCGTTGATGTTTTTGAAGGTCCCGGCGTCTCTCCCAGGGAGGCACCGGGACCTTCGCATGAAACACCCCCGTAACCTCACCGGCGCATTGCCGAAAAATCCGGTCCCCTAGACTAGGTGACCGTTACGGTTTTCCAGGAAAGGAGCAGTTCAGTGAGAGAACTGAAGTCAAAGGCCGATTGCGAAGCTGTAATCAACCAGGAGGGCGTGGAATACGTCTCAGTCAGGTTTACGGATCTGATCGGCGTCCAGCAGCACTTCACCGTCCCCGCCAGCGAATTCCTCAAAGATGCCTTCACTGACGGTATGGCTTTCGACGGCTCCTCCGTCCAGGGATTCCAAGCCATCAATGAGTCCGACATGAAGCTGATTCCGGATCCTGAAACCGCCTATCTGGATCCCTTCCGCCGCCACCGCACTTTGAATGTGGCTTTCTCCATCGTGGACCCGGTGACCGACGAGCCCTACTCTCGCGACCCACGGCAGATCGCTTCCAAGGCCGAAGCCTACCTGCGCTCCACCGGCATCGCAGATACGGCCTCCTTCGCTCCTGAGGCCGAGTTCTTCATCTTCGACAAGGTGCGCTTCGAGAACAGCATGCAGCGCTCCTTCTATGAAGTGGACTCTATCGAGGCGCCTTGGAACTCGGGCGTGGATGTGGAAGAGGACGGCTCAGACAATATCGGTTTCAAGAACCGGGTCAAGAAGGGCTACTTCCCCGTACCGCCGATCGACCACTACCAGGATCTGCGCGACGACATGGTTGCCAACTTGCAGAAGGTGGGCCTGATTCTGGAACGATCGCATCACGAGGTGGGCGGCGCAGGCCAGCAGGAAATCAACTATCGTTTCAATACCCTGCTGCATGCGGGCGACGACCTGATGAAGTACAAGTATGTGGTCCACGAGACCGCTGCCCTGGCCGGCAAGGCGGCCACCTTCATGCCCAAGCCCATCGCCGGGGACAACGGGACCGGCATGCACTGCCACCAGTCCCTCTGGAAGGATGGCAAGCCCCTCTTCTACGACGAGAATGGCTACGGCGGACTTTCCAACATTGCCCGCTGGTATGTGGGCGGCCTGATTGAGCATGCCTCGTCTGTTCTGGCTTTCACCAACCCCTCCACCAACTCTTACAAGCGCCTGGTGCCCGGCTATGAGGCCCCGGTCAACCTGGTTTACTCGGCCCGGAACCGTTCGGCAGCTATCCGCATACCCCTGGCAGGCACTTCTCCTGCCGCCAAGCGGATCGAGTTCCGCGCCCCCGATCCATCCTGCAACCCCTTCCTGGCCTTCTCTGCCCAGCTGATGGCAGGACTGGACGGCATCCTCAACCACACCGAGCCTCCGGCCCCCATCGACAAGGACCTCTATGAGCTGCCTCCGGAGGAGCACGCCCAGATCAAGCAGGTGCCCGGCTCTCTTGAGGAGGCTCTGAATGCCCTCGAAGAGGATCACGACTTCCTGAGCGAGGGAGACGTTTTCACCGACGACCTGATTCAAACCTGGCTGGACTTGAAGCGCGGCGAGCTGGACCAGACCCGTCTGGCCCCCACCCCCCTGGAGTACGAGCTCTACTTCCATATCTGAGTTCCCCTGAGGACTGACCCTGGCTGACCGGCCAGGTCACATGTAGCCCGATCCTTCCTGCTGAAGGGTCGGGCCTTTTGCGTCGTCACAACCATCGGTCTCCGCCTATTGACGGCAACACGCCAACCCCGGCATCCCGGCAGGCGGTCAGGCCAGAATGAGGAGAGGTACGAAAACAGATCCGATGGAGGTGGAAACCGATGCGCTGGCTGCTAGAGTTCATGGAGTTGCCCGTATATCTGCGAGCCATGCTCATCGTGGACCTCATGTGCAACTTCGGCATCGGTCTGGTCATGCCCATCGAACTGCTCTTTGCCACCCATTCCCTGGGCGCCACCATGAGCGAGGCCGCCCTTCTGGTGACCATCAGTTCGGTAGGGTCCTTGATCTCCAACCCCATCATCGGCTGGGTCTCGGATCGTCGCTCCTCCTGGCTGGCCATGCACACGGCCATGATCTTCTCGGTCATCGGCCCCCTGATCTTCACCGTGGCCCACGACTACCGAGCAGCAGTCGCAGGAGCCTTCGTCTCAGGACTAGGGATGGGCATGCAGACCTCCTGGGCCAGCATTCTGACGCAGATCTCCACTAGGGAGCAACACCGGATCGTCTACGGCATCAACCAGGCCGAGCTCAACCTGGGCATCGGCCTTGGAGCTGCTGTAGGCGGTCTGCTGGCCGCAGGTGGTCAGGACTTCCTCTACCGGCTGGGCTTCGGCGGCAGGGCCCTTGGATTCGCCCTGCTTAGCCTGTCCCTGCTGGTCATCGAACGGCATTGGCAGCTGCGCCGCCTGACGGCTGAGCTCAAGGCTCAGGCAGAACGAGAGGTCGTCCAGGAATCCGCAGGGGCTACCCATGCCTTGCAGGGCAACCAGCCGGACAGCACAGAAAGCAGGACCGTCAACGGCACCTTCGGAGGGCGGACCAGCTCCCTGACCAGGGTGCTGGCCTCCATGATCCTGCTGACCATGGGCACCTTCTTCATGGACCTGTTCGGCTACTCCCAGTTCGACGCCGGTCTGGTCACCACTCTGATCTCCGATCCGCACATCCCCCGCTGGTCCCTGTCAGTGGTGGACGTGGTCAACACCTTCTCGGTGGTCATCATGAACATCGTGCTGCTGCCCCGGCTCAAGGACGCCAACCATGTGCGTCTGCTGCGAACCGTGCCGGTCTTCTGGGCTGCAGCCTGGGTGATCATCGTCCTGGGCCTGCGCCTTGATTCCACCCCCAGTGCCCTGGGCGTAGCCTCCCTGGGCATCACCATCTTCGGGCTGGGCGAAGTCATGATGGGCATCTCCCAGCCGGTGGTGGCCGCCGAGCTGGCTGGACCATCGTTCAGCGGGCGCATGTTCGGCCTGCTCAACACAGCCGCCTCACTGGGCTACATCGTGGGACCCATGTTCGCCTCCTACATCCTGGCCGGGCATGAGGTCATTCCCTTCCTGGCCATGTGCGCCATCGGCCTGGTCCTGCTGGCCGTCCCCTGGTTCCTGGCCATCCCCTCGCGGCAGATCACCAGCCAGCAGAGCCCGGCCGTCGTCTAATCCTGAACAAGGCACGGCCGGACTAAAACCTCGAAGACAGATAATTCGAGGGATGGCCAAGAAGACATACCGGCGGTGGCCAGTCCATACCCGCAGTGGCCAGTCCACCAGACTGAGCTATTTCTGTAGAGTCAGTCATCGTATAGACGGTCAGTCATCACCGGCGGCACGCCGAACATCGCCAGGCTCCGAACCTTCCATCAGGGTCTTGGCCAGATCCACGAATCTCTTGGTCAGCGGCGAATCATCCAGGGAGCCATCTGGTCTGAGCACGGCCGGCCGACCGGACTCCCCCGACTCACGCAGGTCTGTCTGCAGGGGCAGCTGTTCCAGCAGGGGCACCTGGTATCCCAGATCCCGGGTCAGCTGGTCGGCCACCCGCTGGCCGCCTCCCTGGCCGAAAATGCGCAGTCGCTCACCATTGTGCTCGTACCAGGACATGTTCTCGATTACACCCTGGACCATAGTGGGCAGCTGCAGGGCCACCAGCCCTGAACGCACGGCCACCTGCGAGGCCGATGGCTGGGGGGTGGTGACCACAATCAGCCGGCTGTTGGGCAGGGCCTGGGCCACCGAGAGGGCCATGTCCCCGGTGCCAGGAGCCAGATCCAGCAGGAGCACGTCGGGGTCCCCCCACCAGACATCGGAGAGGAACTGTTCCAGCGAGCGCTGCAGGCGCGGCCCCCTCCAGAGGATGGCCCGGTCCGACCCGGCGAACATGCCAATGGAGATCAGCTTGACCCCCCAGGCGGTGACCGGCATCAGCATGCCGTGCAGATTGGTGGGCCGGCTGTGCACGCCGAAGAGCCCAGGCAGGGAGAATCCATAGATGTCTGCGTCAATGGCGGCCGTGTCATAGCCCAGGGCAGCCAGCGTGGCCGCCAGGTTGACGGTCACCGAGGACTTGCCCACGCCCCCCTTGCCCGAGGCGATGGCGAAGATGCGGGTGCCCACGCCCGGTTTGGAGAAGGGATTGCTGCGCCGGGCGGCCTTGAGGTCGGCCACCAGGTTGTCCAGCTTCTCCCGGCTCATGGAGGAGACATCGATATGCGGACGCAGCCGGGCTCGCGGGTAGGAGGTCACGGTCCCGTTGATCTGGTTGGTGATGGTGGTCGACAGCGGGCATCCCTTGATGGTCAGCTCGACCCTTACGGTCACCTCATAGTCGGCCTGGGCATCCCTGGCGGGCTCGACAATGATGTCGGTGATCATGCCCAGATCGGTGATGGACCGCCCCAGCTCTGGATCGATGACCCTGCTGAGCCGCTCATAGACCTCCCCCTTGATTCTTCGAGGCAGCTCCTCCAGATCCCGGGTCCCTTCCTTGCGATGCTCTACTTGTTCCATGCCGTCACCATATCGCGCCCAGCCATCGGCTGCTAGGGCGCGGCTGGTCGGATATTGCGAATGTCACAATCAGCCTTGGGCCGGGCTGGGGTCGCCAGTGTCAAGCAGGCGATGGAAAGCCGCCTCGTCCAGGATGGGCAGGCCCAGGCTCTCAGCCTTGTCGGCCTTGGAGCCCGGATTGGCGCCCACCACCACATAGGTGGTCTTCTTGCTGACAGACCCCGAGGCCTTGCCGCCGCGCTCGACGATGGCCTCCTTGGCGGAGTCCCTGGAGAAGTCCTCCAGGCTGCCGGTGACCACCACGGTCATGCCTTTCAGGGTCTGGGGCTTGGTGCTGCGTTCGACGTGGGCGCCCACTCCGGCGGCCTGCCAGGCATCCAGGATGCGACCGCGCCAGTCACCGGGCTGTCGGGCGCCCTGGAACCAGTCGTGGATGGAGTGCGCAATCTCGGGGCCCACCCCGTCCAGCTCGGACAGGTCCTCTACGCTGGCCTCCTCCACGGCCTTGAGTGACGGGAAACGGGTAGCTATGGCCCGAGCCGAGGTCGGTCCCAGGTGCCGAATGGACAGGGCCACCAGGACCCTCCACAGGTCGGCATGCCTGGCCTTGTCGATTTCTTCAAGCATCTGCAGGGTGTTCCTGGAAGGTTGGGCGTCGGCACTGTCCAGTGCGGCCTCCTGGACCTGGGTCTCATGACTGTTCATAGCCCGCTCGCCTTGTCCTGCCTGGGCGCCCTTGGGCAGATTATAGAAGGCCGGCACCCGGTACCAGAGGCCGCTGCCGCCAGTCCTGCGCTTGGTTGCAGCACGCCCTTGCCGGCCTTCGACCTCCATCTGCTCCATCAGAGGAACCTCACGCCAGACATAGACCTGACGCAGATCCTCCACCTTCAGGTCGAAGAGGCCTGCCTCGCTAGTCAGGACCGGATCCTGCCGGGGCGGAAGCGTCAGATCCGGATCCGGCTGGTAGGGGGCTGCCTGGCCGCCCTGGTCGACCAGGACCTCACGCAGGCCGGGAGCATAGACCTCAACGGAATCGGGCCGGTTCTCATCGGGGTTGGTCAGAGCTATGGCGCTCTGCTCCCCCAGATGCTCGATGTCGAGGGCCTTTCGCGAGGCCATGTGGATGATCCGCTCGGTCAGCTGGGCCGGGCAGGACTCCACATTGGGACAGCGGATGTCCACGTCGCCCTCCTTGGCCGGAGCCAAACGGGCGCCACAGCTGGGGCAGGTCTCGGGCATGACGAAGGGCCTCAGGTCCTTCTCGCGCCCCTTCCTGGCCTCGACGACCGGTCCGACCAGCTCGGGGATCACATCGCCCGCCTTGCGAACCACGACCGTGTCCCCGATCAGAATGCCCTTGCGCTTGACCTCAGAGGCGTTGTGGAGGGTGGTCCTGGAGACCGTGGACCCGGCCACGGTGACCGGGGTGAGCACAGCCACCGGGGTGATTCGCCCGGTCCTGCCCACCTGGACAGTGACGTCCAGAAGCCGGGTATTGACCTCCTCCGGCGGGTACTTGTAGGCTACGGCCCAGCGGGGGGCACGGGAGGTGGCGCCCAACCTGCGCTGCAGATCCCTATCCTGAAGCTTGACCACGATGCCGTCCAAGGCGTGCTCGATATCATTGCGGTGCTGGCCGTAATAGTCGATCATGTCCAGGATCTGGTCGAAAGAGGTGACGACACGGTTGTGGGGGGAAATCGGAATCCCCCACTGCTTGTAAAGGTCGTAGGCCTGAGACTGGTCAATGACCTCGTCGTGGGTCCCCTTGGGATGGGCCGGTCCCCACCTCAGGGAGCCCAGGCCATGGGCGTAGAAGCTCAGACGGCGGCTGGCCGTGATGCGCGGATCCTTCTGCCTCAAGGATCCGGCGGCGGCGTTGCGAGGGTTGGCGAAGGGCGCCTTGCCCTCCCGCTCCTGCTGCTCGTTCAAGGCGTTGAAGTCGTCAAACCGCATGAAGACTTCACCACGGACCTCCACGAACTCGGGGATGTCGCCGGACGGACCCGACAGGTTCTGCGGAATGCTTGGAATGGTTCTGACGTTCAGGGTGATGTCCTCACCAGTCACCCCGTCTCCTCTGGTAAGGCCTTGCTCCAGAACCCCGTTGCGGTAGAGGAGGTTGAGTGCCAGGCCGTCGATCTTGACCTCGCTGGTCATAGGCAGGGCCTTGTTTTGCGGCCAGTCAAGCTCGCTGCGAAGCCCGTCATACCACTGGCGCAGCTCCGAAATACTGAAGACATCATCCAGGCTGAGCATCTGGGAGGGGTGACGGACTGAGGCGAAGTCATTAGAGAAGGTTCCCCCTACCCGGTGCGTCGGCGACTGGGGGGTATCCAGGCTGGGGAAGCGGGACTCCAGCTCCTGCAGGCAGCGCATCCTGGCATCATAGGCGGCGTCGGAGGAGACCGGCGCATCGTCTATGTAGTAAGCGACCTGGTCGGACTCCACCCAGGCGGCCAGCCTGGACCAGAGACGCTGGGCCTGCTGGGCCCCCAAGGAGTCAAGGTCCAGCTCCCCCAGCCGCATGGCATCAGCATCGTCGGGCTGAAGGGAGGCTATCCATCGGTCAGTGCCCGGCCTGGGCCTGGACTGGGCATTGCCATCCTCATCGCTGGTTTGCTGAATATCTTCCTGAGCTGTTTTGTCATGCATTGAGCGACCTCATGAACTGTGCCTGTACCACATCAACACCTTCATTATCGTCGTCGTTCATCCTGGCGGCCGCCATTGACAGTGTTCGGGCCGGGACAAACAGCCCGCCGTCCACACAGATGCGCGCGGCCTGGCGCACTATCGAAGCCACCTCGGTGTGAGGCCAGACCGGCAGGCCGTGTTCAGCCAGCACTCGGCGGGCCTGCCTGTGGTCTTCGGGCAGAACCACGCACTGGGAGCGGGCCCTGGCCTGCAGCTCGGCCAGCTCGGTCTTGAGGGCTGGTATCCGGTCGGGACTGATGTGCTCGCTCATCAGATAGGCCGCTGCAGCCACGTCGAACTCGTCGCGCATCCATGAGGCATAGGCCAGACGGTAATAGGCAAATGAGGCATCGTCCCTGTCCAGAGCCACTCGCAGGGCGTTCAGGGTGGCAGCCCGGGCCGAATCCCAGTCCTCCCGGTTGGCCAGCATGACCGCCAGCTTCAGGTGGGAGAGCGGGTAGGCGGGCGCATAGGCCACCATGGCGTTCAGATGCTTGAGGGCCGCCTGGTCCTCCTTGAGCTGTGCCAGCAGGTCGGCTATCTCCAGGTGGGCATAGAAGAGGTTGTCAGGAATGAGCAGGGTCCGCTCCCCCGGTGTGGCGAAGAGACGGTTATAGACCACCCGTTCGGCGTATGAGTTGAAGTAGCGGGGCACTCGGCCCTCGGCTGCAAAGACGGCATCCATATGGGCGATGGCATCCTGCTCAACCTGTATGCCCTGGGCCGCGCCGCCGGAGAAGAGGAGATCGCGGGCTTTGACGCGCTCCTTGTCCAGCTGTGAGGACAGTGAGAAGTCGAAGTCGGGAACAGGGGTGCCGTCGATCATGGCGCTGGCCACCTGAGGGGCCAGCTGTTCCAGCTCGGGATCGCCGATGCTCTGGATGATGCCAGTTGCTTCCTGGGCCTTGGCTGCCGAAGTCATAGTTCGGTCCGAGGCTAGCCGGTGGAAGCCACCCACAGCCCTCTGCAACAGATCGGCGCGTTGAATTGACAGGTCCACAGCCTTGTGCGCTCCTAAGGCCTTGGCTGACTTGTCGGCAAAGGCCACCTCGGAGAACTCAGGCTCCTCCTGGCTGCCATGTGGGCTGAAGCGGTCATCGCGCATGTCGAAGTCGGCATCAGTGGGCTTGAGTCCGCCCTGGGAATCCACCTGCATGGCCGCGTCGAAGAAGCGGTAGACGGCACGTGGATCCTTCAGACCTTGCGAACGGATACGGGAGAGGAAGAGTTCCCTGCTGAAGACCACCGATACCAGGGTGCGTACAGTCGGATTGCTCTGTAAGGCGCTGAGCGGATTCTGCGATCCGTTGACGTCAGTCTGATCCTCGGAAGCATCATCATTCGGGACCTTCTCGTTCGAAGCTCCCTCTGCGGCAGACTCGTCCGCATCGGAACCATTGGCTGAGGACGGCGGCGCAAAGGCTGCGGCGTCAAGGTCCACACCCTGCATGAGATCCTTGAACTCACGGTCCACAGATCCCGTTTCGTCCTGGTCCTCTGCCTTGTCCTCCTCATTTCCCTCTTGCTGCTCGGGAGCCATCCGGGAGGCAATGGGCTTGGTGGGATCCCCATGCACGTCGCCATCCTTGGGATCGGCCTTGGACCCTGTGGGGGCCACCTCGCCTGAACGCATGCGCTCAAAGGCCTCCAGAGCCTGTCCCATCATGGTCCTGATGGCCGAGTTCTGCTGGTCGACAGCCTCTTCCAGACCGATGGAGTCGATCTGCAGGCTGACCTCGCGCACGGCCGGATCCACCCCGAAGGCCAGGGCGGCCATCATCAGGCCGACCCGCATATTGTAGTCAGCGCTCATTGCAGACCGCTCGCCCTCATCCAGGTCACGCCAAGCCCGTGAGTGGTCATCGTAGCGGCTGGAGGGCATCATGGTACGCCCCGCTGCGGTGAAGGCCAGGGCCACCTGCCCCTGGGCAAGGTTGGTCCTGAACTCCACATCGAAGCGGAAAGGCAGCCGAAGGGAGCGCACCAGCATGGCCAGCGTCTGCCGATAGACCCACTCGGATCGCACCGGCTCCTGACCCTGTCCGTCCGCTCGCACCGGCAGAGCCCGGGGAGCATGTTGGCGGACTGTGACGGCGGTCGCCGCAGCTTTTTCGACCATGGCGTTGATAGCGATCCGTCCGTCGTCCTCCAAAGGGTCGAAGGGAATCGAATAGTCTCCCGGGCGCAGCAAGGCGACAATGGCAGGATCATCCAAAAGAGCCTGATCCAGCCGAGTTGCCTGGACGCGGTTGATCGAGTCCTCGGTGGGCAGCGTCCCCAGACGGGCATTGCGCTCCAGCCAGGCGCTGACAGCGGCGAACCTGTTGAGATTGCCTTCAATGCGCAGGGCCGCAAGAGCGGCGGTGAACTCCAGCCCATTGTCCCAGCTCAGGAAGTAGGCGCCGGAGTAAGAAGAAGCATACAGGTGCAGGGGCTCCGCCCCATGAATGGCCTCAAGGCCCGAAACGGGCGAGAGCGCCCCGGCCTCACGCATCAGATCGGCGAACAGATCCTCCAGACCGGAGACCCGCTGACCATGGGAGCGCGCCTGAATCATGTCGCCCACGCTGCGTCGGATGGCTCCCATGGGCGCCTCCCGGTTAAGCCGGTAGAAGATGTTGCCCGAGCCGAACCCGGTAAAGGTTCCTTGGATGCGCGGCAGGAGGTAAGCTGCGAAGAAGGCGATGGCCACGGCATCCCGGTACTCCAGGTCCAGACGCATTTCTGCAGGCAGCAGTGGGCGCATTTGCTCCAGGGAATAGCGGCCATCGGATCGAAGCCAGGAGGCCAGCCAGCGCAGGTGACCGGCAGCGTCACGACCTGCTACGGCACCCTGCAGGGCGTGAACCGGCCCCGAATCCTGTTCTGGATCACGACCCAGCCGACGACCGTCGGCCAGGGTCACTTCCTCCTCCCGCCCCAGCAAGAAGGCAGGCTCCATGTTCTGCAGGTCCATCCGGCTCTGCTCGCCGATGAAGACCCGGCCATGATCGTCAGCCAGAGCGATCTGGGCAAAGTGACGTCGATCAGTGAAGACACCCAGCGCGAAGCCGCGGCCTGGCGCATCAGACCATTGGACCCAACCCAGAGTCAGCCCCTCGGGCACGCCCTGCAGACGGGGAAAAAGTCGACGCTTGACAGCGATGCCCAGAACACGGCTGTGTGAGGTCAAAAATTCGCGCATCTGCCGATCATCAGGATGACGCCCCGTCCGGTTTATCAGATCGACCATGTCGGCCACCGAAGAATCCAGGGGACGATCCCTACGACTCCCAGCAGTCGGCCGAGAGGAGCCGACCAGTCCCTCCAGTGAGGAAAGAATGGAACGGCCCAGGCTGGACAGATCACCAAGCCCCCGGGACTTCTTCGCGTTCTTGGACATACCTTTGATTCTCCCAATCCAGCCAGACATGTCGCCGTTAGAATAAAACCGTGATGACTCTGCCAGTCCTGCGACGCCCCGCCTTGAGCAGGGGCACGACGATTCGGCTGCTGCTGGCGCTTCTTGCTGTGCTCATCCTCGAACTGGGAGTATTCAACCTGGCCCATTGGCAGTCGCTGGCGGCATCCGCTCCCGACTCTGCAGCAAAGGCCGCAAATGGTGCCGCGGCACGTCCTAACCAATTGGGCCCTGGACTTTCCACGATTCCGAGTGGAGAACTGAAGATCACCGATCCAGCTGGGGCCTGGATAAATATCCCTGTCACAGATGGATCCGCATCCTTTGTTCAGGCCCACTTTGCAAAGGACATCGAGGGTTCGTCCCTGTCGCAGATCCATGTACGTCTGGACCTACGCCTGGCCGGCGACAAAGGATGGACCCAGGGTACCCGAGGGCTGATCTGCCCCGGTCAGGCCCGCAGCCACTACCTGCGCATACGAGGAAATCCCAAAAGTGACCGGATCCAGGCTATGCGACTGTGGATACAGGAACCCATCGGATCTCAACTGGAGCTGACCGGAATGACTCCAGCCGAGGTGGTCCCCCTGGACCTCAGCCCGGCGCGGATACTGACGCTGGTCTGTCTAGCAGTGTTGATCCTGAGCTACCTGCCAGGCTCGGTCCTTTGGCGGACCCGGCTGAATACGGGCTCAGTGAGCCAGCGCCTGGTCCTGGTCCTGATTCTGGCTCCACTGGCAGCCTGGTCCTGCTGGAACATCCAGCACGATCTATCCACCTTCATCCCCATGGCCTACCACCATCCGCAGGCCTACGTCTACGACTTCAACCAGTACGATCACGTGGCCCAGGCCCTGCTGCATGGACGCCCTTGGCTGGATCTGGGACAGGCGCCGGGTCTGGCCAAGGCCGCCAATCCCTTTGACATAGCCACCCGGAACGCACTGTTGGCCCAGGACCAGCAACCCATATATTGGGACTACGTCTATAGGAACGGCCACTGGTATTCCTACTTCGGCGTGCTGCCGGCGCTGCTGCTCTTCCTGCCCTACCGAGCGATAACCGGCCTGGTGCATCCAGGCGGCTATGCCCTACCCACCAGTTCGGCTGCAGCCCTGCTGGTTGCGGCGGCCACCATCATGACGGCTCTGGCCACTATCCGCCTGGTGGCCCGCTGGTTCCCTCGGGTCAACTTGGCCGTGGTCGGCATGGCCCTTACAACCATGCTGGGAGGGTCCGGCATGGTCTACCTCTGGTGCCGCCGAAATTTCTATACGGTTCCCTTCGACGCCTCCTTGCTGGCGGCCATGACCGGTCTTTGGCTCTGGATGGGGGCCAGACGGGTCCCTCGACAGACTGCCGACGCCGGTAAACATCAGAGCCGTCAATCAACACGCATGTGGACCATAGAAGACGGGGATCACTCCTGGCATCTGTCCAGACCCCGACTCTTTTTGGGATCATTGTCAGTAGCCGCCACTCTGGGATGCCGACCCACCTTCCTGACCGCCGGTCTACTGGCACTACCCCTGTTTGCCAAGGAGATAAGGGCAGTACTCAGCACTCTGTTCACGCGCAAGCCCCATCCCGGGGCTCTGTCCCGAAGACGGGCGCTGTCCTTGCTGGTCTGCGGCCTGCTGCCTGTCCTTCTGTTGGCGGCTCCTCTGCTCTGGTACAACCGCTGGCGCTTCGGGTCCCTGCTGGACTTCGGCAACCGATATCAGATGACCGTCCTGGACTTGACCAACTATCATCCCGGCACCCAGGGCCTGTTGCAGATCTTTGGCTACTACCTTCTGCAGCCGTTGACCACCATGCCGATCTTCCCCTACCTGCAATTCTCCCCCGCTCCCCTGCGGGTCTGGCACTTCACCGAGCCTGGCCTTGGAGGGCTGCTGATCACCACCCCGGCACTATTGCTGGCCATTGCTCTTATTGTCGTGCCCCGAGTACGACGGAATCTGCAGCGTCGGGGATGGATGCCCGCCTTGATCCTGGCCTTGGTCCTAGCGGCTCTGGTCATGGCCGCAGACTCCTATTTGGGCGGATTTTCGGTACGCTACACTATTGATTTCGCCTGGCTGATCTGCCTGGCCGCCGTGGTGGTCATGGCCGCTGCATCCTCTGCATATGAAAACGGCCGCTCCACAGCGGGAACGGCCGTCATGAGCCTGCTGACACTGGCCTGTCTGGCTGGTCTGGTCCTGACATTCATCGACGCCGTGGTCCTGCTGGAGCACTTTGACCCCAGTCAGGCCATGAATGTAGCCGTCTGGTTCCTAGGACCCTGAGTCCAGCCGACCGCGGTATCAGAAGTTCAGGCCCTGCTGCCTGAGGGCCTCATGATACCGGTTGACCATGTCAGCCACGATGCCATTGCCATCGCCACCCGACAAGGTGATGACCGAGGCCAGGGGCATGGTGTCGAAGAGCTGGGCCGTATTGGGATCGTCGGGCAGCGGTATGCCATCCTGCTCGATACGATCGTTCATGATGGGCCCGCCGATTACATTCTCGCGCCACTCAGCCATGGTTGATTCGGCATTCAGCGGGATGAACCGGCCGTCGCCATCCACCTGCAGGTCCTGCTCCGCAACCAGATCGCGGCTGGAGGTGCCCACCTGTATGCAGTAGGTGCCAGCCTCCACATGCCAGGCATCCATGGCCGTGGACCAGTAGGCGAAGTCGCGCTCGGCCAGTTCCAAGCTCACCCGGCGGGACTGCCCGGCCTTCAGGAAGATCTTGGTAAAAGCCTTGAGCTCGTGGCTGGGCCGATTCACCCGGCTGGCGCAGGGAGCCACATAGACCTGCACAGTCTGAGCGCCGTCCACCTGCGAGGTGTTGGTCACGTTCACCTCCACCCGAGCCGAGTTGGCTCCTGTCTTGCTCACCGTAACCTGATCCAACGCAAAGTCGGCATAGGACAGCCCGAAGCCGAAGGGGAAAGCCACCGGACGCTGGAAAGTGTCATAGTAGCGGTAGCCCACATAGACCCCCTCACCGTAACGGGAGTGTCCCTCCTCGCCGGGGAAAGAGGTGATGGTGGGGTTGTCCTCCAGCCGGATAGGGATGGTCTCAGGCAGATGGCCCGAGGGGTTGGCAGCACCGGTCAGCACATCCACCACAGCGCGTCCACCCTCCTGACCCAGCAGCCAGGTCTCCAACAGGCCCTTGGTCTTGTCCATCCAGTCGGCAACCGTCACCACGGCACCATTGGAGAGGACGACGACCACCTGGTCGTTGACCTCGGACACAGCCTTGAGCAGCGCCACCTGCTTGTCGGGAAGATCCATGCTGGTGCGGTCGAAGCCCTCGGACTCAGCATCTTCCGGCAGCCCCAGGAAGAGCACCACAGTGTCTGCTCCGCGCGCAGCATCAAGCGCCTGCTGGGTCAGGGCAGGATCCTGCTCTTTGTCATCAAACGTGAATCCAGGAGCAAAGTCCACCTTCATACCGGCCTCTTTGAAGCCGTCCAGCGCTGAAGAGACCTCGGTAGGTGTGATGTGCGAGGAACCCCCGCCCTGGTAACGTGGAGTTCTCGCGAACTCGCCAATGACGGCAACTTTCCGCCGCGGGTCAAGGGGCAGAATCCGGTCCTCGTTGCGCAAGAGGACAATGGACTCCTGGGCCGCTCGACGAGCCATGTTGTTGTGCTCCCCGATGTCATAGCGATACCCCTGCTGGGACATGGCCGAACGAGCTTTGTCGATCAGGTCCAGAATTCCCTGGGCCATACGGTCCAGCTGATCCTTGTCCAACTGGCCAGTCTTCACAGCCTGAACCACCTGATCATCAGTGCGGGAGGGCGGCATCTCCAGATTGAGCCCTGCCTGCAGGGCATTGACCCTGTTGTGGACAGCTCCCCAGTCTGACATGACCATACCCTGGTAGCCCCACTCACCGCGCAGCACGTCCGTCAGCAACCAGTGGTTCTCCGAGCTGAAGACCCCATTGACCTTGTTATAGGCACACATGATGGTCCAAGGCTTGGCATTCTGAACCACATATTCGAAGGCCGGCAGATAGATCTCGCGCAGGGTGCGCATGTCCACGTCCGAACTGACTCTGAGCCGGTCAGTCTCCTGGTTGTTGGCTGCAAAGTGCTTCAGAGAGGTTCCCACGCCCTTGGACTGGACACCTTCGACCAGGCCTGCAGCTTCATGCCCAGCAAGCACAGGATCCTCCGAGTAAAACTCAAAGTTGCGGCCGCCAAGCGGGCTGCGCTTGATGTTGATGCCAGGCCCCAGGATCACAGCCACCCTCTCCTGGACGCACTCCTCACCCATTGCCTGGCCCACCTGATAGGTCAGCTCAGTGTTCCAAGAGGAAGCCAGTCCAGCGGTCGGGGGGAAGCAGGTGGCCGGGACCGAGCCATAGACGTCGGAACCGGTGGCCTTGCGCAGGCCATAGGGGCCGTCGGTGATCATATAGCCTTCATAGCCCTTGTCGGGCAGTCCTTGCAGATGCCAGGAGTCGGATCCCGAGGTCAGCGAGGCCTCCTCTTGCAGATCCAAATTCTTGGCTTTGGTATGCGATTTTTCCGTCATGTCTATTTTCCTTTCGGATTCGATTGGCCGGGCCGCTGCTCAGCACAGGTCCGGATTACAGGTTTTCAGACTCACTTGACCTTGCGGATCATCATGATGAAGAAAGTCCCCGCCAGCAGGCAAACGATGGCAACGGGGAAGATCATCCTATACCCGCCAAAGATACCGATGACCAGGGTGGTGCACCCGGGGGCGATCACCTGACCAATGGTATTGGCCAGGTTGAGGATGCCCAGGTCCTTGCCGGCCTCCTTGGCATTCGGCAACACATCGACATTCAGCGCCTGGTCCACTGACATGTAGCAACCGTTGCCGATTCCGGCCAAGGCGGCATAAATGCACATGCCCGTTGCGGTCGGCATCAGGAAGGGGAAAACCATCCCGAGAGCAATGATCAGACAGCTGATGGCCACAATCACTTTCCGCTTCTGCAGGAAGTCCGAGAGAGGGCCCGAGACCACAGCGGCCAGGATGGTGGTGATCACCGAGAGCAGAGCCATGATCTTGAGTGTGGATGCAGCCTGGTCATCACTCAAACGGCAGTACTTCTGCAGAATGTAGAGTTGGTAGCCCTGGATCATGTAACATCCGACGATGAAAGTGAACCTGCCCAGAAGCGCCATGTAGAAGTCCCGGCTGTTCTTGGTGGGCGGTATGAAGGACCGGCCGACGTCAGCCCAAGTCCGTTCCACGACTGTGTTTGCAGCTGACTTCTCGCGCGGCCAGATCAACACGGTGAGGATTCCAGAGAAGAGGAAGATGATCATGCCGACTATCAGGCCCGTACGGATGTTGGCTATGAACGAGCTGCCGATGATGTTTCCCAGTTGCTGGCCAACCACCTGGCTGGCACCATACAGAGCCGAGTAGGTTCCCCTGGTCGATTCGGGAATCCTGTCTGAGAGGACCGCCACAGCCGGGGCTATCAGGCAGTTGATGCCCACCTGGACGATGCACCAGCCAAAGATGATCATGAAAAGGGTATGCGACTGGATGATCATCAGAAAACCAAGGGCGCCGATAATACCGCCCAGCACGATCCAGGGGGTGCGCTTGCCGACGCGGAACCTGGACATATCAGAGAGAGCGCCGAAAACAACGTTGGCCACCAAGGCGAATACGCAACCAATCGAATTCATCGTCCCTAGGGCCGCTTCAGCGCTGACTCCATGCAGGGAATTGAAAATCTGAGGCAGAAGAACACCCGACCCCATGGTAAAGGGCGCCGCCCAGAGCAGGGATACCAGGACGAACCCGATGGCGAAACGGACCTTCTCCTTGCTGTTGAGCCTTCTACCAGTATCCGGAGCCAGGCTCGCATCCATGCCTTGGTCTGCGACAGCACCTCCGGTCTCATCTGCTGAGGCCATGGCTTTGATGTCCTCCCCGATTCGAGCACCAACCCCATCAGCCGAGTCTCCCCTTCGATCCTTATTTCCGTTCCCCATCGTTACTGCTCCTTCGTGTGCAACCTTGCAATCAGTGGCTCATCATTGAGCCCCACCAATCTCCCCCCCCCCTTCCATGACGGGTGATCATTCCGAACTTATTATCGGAGCAAACTAGGCAAGAGGAGGGTTTTCATCACAACATTTTTTCGATAGCTGAGACGACTGAGTCCACATTTCGTCGGAATTCCAAGGATTTCGGCAGAAGTGACAGGGCCAGATATCCATTGCCTGGCATGTCGAAGAAGTATCCGGGCTGGCCAGTCAGCCCATAGGACCTAATCAGACGTAGAATCAGTTCCTCTTCGTCAATGACCTGGGGAAAGCGCAACAGAACGTTCCAGCCGCCCTCAGGCCTGAGCAAAGAGACGCAGGAATCTTTTTGGCTCAATGCCTGTCTAAGAATCTCAAGATTGCCTCTGACGCGCTTCCCTACTCGACTGGTCTGAGCGGGAATCTCCGACAGCATGGCCTTCATATCTCTGGTGATCAGAAGGCTCATGGGCAGGTAATCATCGGCTATCAGATCAAGATGGTGTTTGGCAGCAGCAACCTGGTCCGAAGGCCCGGAAACCTGGATCCAGCCCACCTTGGCATGTGGGGCTGCCAGGCTCTTCGAAAACCCATCCAGGGCAAAGGTCAGCACTCGTTCCTCTCCTGCCAGGCGAGCACGGCAAGGCAGAGGATCCAGGGGATAGTCGAAGAAGACCTCATCCGCTATGATGGCCAACCCCTGCTGCTGGCAGAGTTCCAATAGCGACCGGCGTTCTTCCGGATGAACATAGGAGCCAGTGGGGTTGTTGGGATTGATAAGGACCAAAGCGCGGATACGGTCACCTTCAGGTCCCTTCAAGGCCTGTCTGACCGTGGCCAGATCAAGGATCCAGGATCCGTCGTAGGAGAGGCGGTAAGGAATTGTCCGAACACATTCCAGACCGGCGATGGATTCAATCAAAGGGTAACCAGGCCTGGGTTCCAGAATGGCGTCTCCCGGGTCGCAAAGAAGCTTCATCAGCCAGGAATATGCCTGGGATGTGGAAGAGAGCAGGTAGAGATCATCAGGATTGACCGCTGCACCGTGATTGTTCTCAATCAATCCCCGGCGCCTGGCCAGAAACTCGGCCAAAGCCTGGCGAGCCGCAAGAGGTCCCCTCGGCTCAGCCTCATAGACTTGCGGCAGGAATGCCGGGGCCAGTCCGAAACGGGTGGGATTGGAATCGTTCAGCCTGTCCAGCTTGAGACCATGGACTCGGGCCTCTGACTCGGCCACGGCAATGCGGTTGGGGCGGTCAGACCCGGTTCGGCGAGAAAAATGCATGATTGCCCAGCTCCTCATCCGATTCAGCAGTCGCCTGAACGCCCCATGCAGGATGGCGGCAGAAAAAGTTCCGCTTCACCCCAGGTGCTTTTGCCGAAGATCAGCCAGATAGGCGGCACCCACGATGCCGGCCTGGTTGCGCAGCTTGGCAGCCACAATAGGAGTCTTGATGTCGATATGAGGCAGGAACTTCTCGCTCATCCGACTGACACCGCCGCCAACGACGAAGAAATCGGGATTGAAGTAATGCTCAAGCAAACGGTAGTACTTGGTCAGGCGATTGGCCCACTTCTTGTAGCTCAGCTTCTTGCGGTCACGCACCGAAGAGGCTGCGTATTTCTCCGCCTCCTTGCCGTCCAGCATCAGGTGACCCAGCTCACTGTTGGGAATCAGAACGCCGTTGTATATCAGAGCAGAGCCGATTCCGGTACCCAGCGTGGTGGCGATGACCAGGCCCTTCTGCCCCTTGGCCGCTCCATACTGCACCTCGGCAAGACCAGCTGCATCCGCGTCGTTGACAACGCTGACAGGCCTGCCGCAAGCCTTGGAAAGGACCTCCTGAACATTGGTGCCTACCCAGGCCTGGTCCAGGTTGGCCATGAAATCGAGCGGCTTGTCAGGCTTTACAGGGGCCGGAAAGGCGATGCCCACAGGCACGTCTGAAGGAACTTCGAAACGGTCCAATAGCTCCTTGACGACAACCCCCACAGCCTCTGGCGTGGAATGCTCAGGAGTCAGAATCTTTTTGCGAGGCTCTGCAAAATCTCCGATCGTCAGGTCAACAGGGGCAGCCTTGATGCCGGATCCACCAATATCCACTCCGAAAGCCTGCGCTGTTTCAATCATTGCTGCTCCTTAGCTGGTCAAAGATGAGGGTCCGAACCGGCACGGTAGCGATTGTACCCCAAACCATGCCTCTGCAACCTTTAAAAGCGGCACAAGCCGGACTACGGGTGGATCCGCTCCTCCGGCCTTGTGCTACCTGCCATCGCCTCCCTATAGAAACTGCACAAGAAAGAATTGAGTGGGATAATGAGGCTATGACCGAACATACACAACTCATCGATGCAGTCAACGTACGCATCACCACCAGAGAGTACGACCCCAAGCCCATTGATCCGGACCTGGCCAGGCAGCTTAACAGCACTTTGAATGCTCTGAACATGCTGAGCGGCCTGGACATGCAGCTGGTCCTGGGCAAGTCTGACGCCTTCGCAACCGACAACGCCTCAGGGCATCTGGCCAACGCAGCAAATTACCTGGCCTTGGTCGGGCCTAAAGACAATAAGGAGAGTCTGGAAAAAGCCGGCTTTTACGGCGAGCGTATGGTCCTTGCCGCCACCCTTTACGGACTGGGGACAGGATGGGTGTCGGGCAGCTGGGACCGTCAGGCGGCCGAGCGCCACTGCCGGATTACCCCCAGCCAGTCGCTTTATCTGGTGGTCACCATCGGCTATCCGGCTGATCAGGTCGGCTATGGCAATCAGGACTTCGACAAGCTTTGCCAACGCCAGAGCGAGCATCGGACCTCCAAGAGCTATGAGGGGCTGACCTCAGCCATGAGCGCGCAGGATCGCCAGGACGCGCCGGAATGGTTCGAAGCCGGCGTTGCAGCCGCCGCCAAGGCACCCTCGGCCATGAATGGGCAGCCAGTGCTTTTTGCCTATGACAAGGAATCTGGAGATGCCAGCGCCACTCTGGATCCCTCGGTCGCCTATGGTTCTGCGGTCGATTTGGGCATAGCCAAAATGAACTTCCAGATCGGGGCCGGAGGCGGCGTTTGGACCTGGGGCAACGGAGGCCATTTCATCAGATCCTAACCAAGTCTGCACCCATAACTGCACTATGGTGAGCCGGCAAGAGGGCCGTGTAGGGTGATGAACTATGAACAATGGAGCATCATCTCAGAATCCTCATCATCAAATGAACACCGGTGAAGAGTCCGTGACCCTTTACCTGACCCGGCATGGCAGAACCACGGCCAATGTCATGCACATAATGCAGGGCTGGTCCGATTTCCCCTTGACCAGGCAGGGCCGTGAGGATGTGCTCCAGTTCGGTAGGGGCCTGCGGCCCATTCGTTTCCGTGCGGCCTGGAGCGGCAATCTGAACCGCCAGTATAAAACGGCGCGTCTGGCTCTTGACATGTCCGGCAATGGAGACCTGCGTGTGGGCGTGGACCCCGATCTGCGCGAGGACAATTTCGGCAGTTTCGAGGGCCGGGACGAACGCACCACTCTGGACCAAGTCTGCGCCGCCATGGGATTCAGGGACTTTGCTGCAGCCAAGGCAGCCTACGGCAGAAACATCCCCATCCATATGCAGGACACCTTCCATCGGCTGGATGCCTTGGACGTTTTGTCCACAGGACTGGAAGAACAGGACCGGGCTGAGACCACGGCCCAGGTTCGCAGCAGAATGATCGGCGCACTGACGCGCATCGCCCAGTCTGCCATCGAAGAGGGCGGCGGGCCTGTCCTGGTGGTCTCCTCCGGCATGTGCCTGCAACAGTTCCTGGTGGCCATCGACGACCACTGCACCATCCCTGACATGGACAACACCGCGGTCACCAAGGTCGTCTATGGGGATGACGGCTTCCACCTGGCGGGACCAGTCAGTTCCATGGAGTACTTCCAGGCAGGAAGGCAGGAAGAGTAGCAGGCAGATTTGTATAGACGCGCTGCATTCCCCCAGCTGGTCGGCCCTTGAGGGGCTCCATAGATCTCCAATCAGGATCGTGCGATATCTGTCGCGAACCCAACCATCCTTTCTATGCTCAGCGCGTCTTCCCCGTCACCGACCTGATAGCGGATGTAGACCGAAACGTCGCCGCAGTACTTACAAACCAGGTCATCGGCTGAGCGAAAAGAGCTGCTGGTCAGTATTCTTCTGATCCATTCCAGATCATCCGCTTGGGATTCGTCACCTTCAGCATCCCTATCACCGTTTTATCCAGCCAACGCCGGATGCACAGCTTCATCCGCGCACAGCAACGGTCTCCCATCCTCGCCTGGCTCCAACCTCCTTGCAGCATTGCGAACTTTCGACAACCGTATATTCGTTGTGCATGGCAACAGTTGTATGAGAGACGGTTTTATTTTCTCCTGGCTTGTCTGGAAATGCACCAGCAGCGAGAGGGAATTGACCATTACAAGGACCACAGCTATATTGAAATTGTCAGTTTCAGGGAAGGTGAAAGTCCTTACTGGCGGTATCCGGCTGAATGCCGGGAGCCCGCGACCCGCGCAAGCGGTGGATATCGGTCAAAGTCCGAAGCCAACGGTTACAGTCCGGATGGAAGAAACGAGGCCCTCTATGAGCATGCCCAATTCTCATTCACACACCACTGCAAATAAGGACACGCGCTTCAACGATGTCCACTCCACAGGTGCAGGCGGTTCAGGACGCTGGTCGACCAAGCGGATCGCGGTTTACGCGCTCTTCGTAGCCCTCGCCATGGTTCTGAGCTTCTTCTCCTTCCCGATCTTTCCTGCCGCCCCCTGGCTCAAATACGACCCCTCAGGCATCGTCGTCCTGGTATGCGGCTTTGCTTTTGGTCCGGCGGCTGCCGCCATCATCTCCATCCTGGGATTCGTCCCGCACCTGTTCACCAACCCCTTCGGCGCTCTGATTTCGATGATCGTGGCCCTGGCGCTGAGCGTGCCGGCAGCCTTGGCCTACCGCAGGATGCACAGCCGTAAGGGGGCAGTCATCGGGATCGTCTCCGGCGCCATTCTGGGCGTGATCGCAGCCATCCTGTGCAACGTGGTGATCACCCCCTTCTACGCGCACATGTCCATGGCCAAGGTGGTCGCCATGATCGTGCCGATCCTCCTGCCCTTCAACCTGATGAAATTCGCCATCCACGGCGTGGTCACTTTCCTGATCTACAAGCCCATCTCCACGTTGATCAACAAGTAGGCTAGGGCGGTTCGGAACGTCATGGGAGCATCCATGGCCCAATCCACAGTCTCGGATTCAGCGGGTTCAAAGGCAACAGTCGCCCGTCTCAGTCAAGTCTCCTTCTCCTATGACGGAGGCCAGACCTGGGCCTTGGACCAACTGTCCATGGAAGTGCATGCAGGAGAGCATCTGTGCATTCTGGGAGCGAATGGTTCCGGCAAATCTACGCTGGGAAATATCCTTTCAGGTGCGACGGCACCTGACCACGGCCAGGTCGAGCTTATGGGCCGGGCAGTCTGCTCCGATACCCCGGATCAAGGCCGACAGATCGACACAGAGGCCTACCGACAGGCACGGCGGAGCATTGGCATGGTCTTTCAGAACCCAGAGGATCAGATCGTGACCACTGTCGTCCAGGACGACGTGGCTTTCGGACCTGAGAATCTGGGCCTGCCCCGCCAAAAGATGCTCTCCTGCGTGCCAGCAGCCCTGAACCAGGTAGATCTACAGACACGGATGAATGACGATCCCACCCGCATGTCTGGCGGACAGCAGCAACGCCTGGCCCTGGCCGGCAGCCTGGCCATGAATCCAGGCATGATGGTGCTGGATGAACCTGGAGCCATGCTCGATGCGGCCGGCCGGCAGGAGATCCAATCAATCCTCTGCCGGCTGACAGCCCAGGGCACAGCTGTCGTCCACATCACCCACCTGCTCGAACAAGCCAGACGGGCTGATCGGGTTCTCGTGCTTGACCATGGGCGCATCGTGGCCTCTGGAAGACCTGATCAGATTCTGAACAGGCAGGATCTGCCTGCCCTTGTTGGAGAACCGGACCGAAATCCGCTGACCCGCAGCAGGGCATTAGATACGGACGCGAAGACCACGGCCGACAGACGGACCGACACCATGGTCAAGTTGTCGGACGTCTCTTACAGCTTTCCCGATGCCGGCAGCAAAGCCCTCAGCCAGGTGAATCTGGAGCTGGCGGCAGGACAGACCCTGGCCATTATCGGGCGCAACGGATCTGGCAAGTCCACCTTGACCAGACTCATCTGTGCGCTGGCCGCTCCCGACAGCGGATCCATCCAGGTGGCCGGCCTTCCCCTGGCCGGACCCGACCGGCCCAAGGCCAAGCATCTGCGACGCCAGAATCTGAAGCTTCTGCGCCAAAAAGTCGGCTATGTCATGCAATATCCCGAACATCAGCTTTTCGCGGATACTGTTGCCCAAGATATCGCCTATGGTCCGCACAACCTGGGCTATGGGCCCGAACAGGTGCAGCAGCGCGTGGATGAGGCTATGAAGCTTCTGGGCATTGGAGATCTGGCCGACCGCTCCCCCTTCGACCTCTCGGGTGGTCAGCGGCGCCTGGTGGCCATTGCCGGAGTCGTAGCCTGCAGCCCGCAACTGCTGGTTTTGGACGAGGTCACCGCCAGTCTCGACCCCCAGGCCTGCGCACGCATCATGAGACTGCTTCAAGTGCTCCACCAGCGTGGAATCACTATCGTTATGAGCACCCACGCCGATCGGGAAGCCCTGGATCTGGCCGACCAGACCCTGCTTCTGGAGCATGGAGAAACACTGGCCTATGGACCTACTACTGAAGTAGTGGAGCGCTACCACCAACTGCTTGCAACAGATGCAGGGCAGAAGGAAGTCGCTGGCAAAGAAACTACTGGCAAGAAAGCGGATTGCACTCAAGCCGACCAGAAACCCCTCTCCTTGCTGGCAAGGCTGGACCCGCGAGCCAAGCTGGTGACTTTCCTTCTAGCCATGTTCACTGCTTTCGCCATCTCCACACCAGCGCAACTTGTTCTGGCGCTGGTGGTCACTGTCGGTCTCTTTGCCGCCGCCCGGGCCCCACTGCGTTCCATTTTGAACTCGGTCAAGGGTTTTCTGGTCCTCATGCTTCTGCTGGCCCTGTTCAATCTTTTGGTCACACAAACAGGCCGCAGACTGGCTGCCTGGGGCCCATTCGTACTGACTGCTGGCGGCATCTGGGTGGCTGTACTCTATGCCTGCCGCTTCATGCTGATCATCTTTCTGGGGGCCCTCCTAGTGGAGACCACCACCCCGACACAGATGACCGATGCCTGTGAATCCCTGCTGAGCCCACTGTCCAAGCTGGGCATCCACACCAATGAGATCGCCCTGGTTCTTTCGCTCGCTCTGCGTTTCATCCCCACCCTGGGACGTGAGGTTCAGGCCATCGTGGAAGCCCAGGCCGCCCGTGGCGGATCCATCGAGTCCGGCTCGCTCTCGCAACGCCTGCATGCGGCCATAGCCATTACGGTCCCCGTCTTCGCCGGAGCCCTGCGCCACGCTGATAACCTGAGCAAGGCCCTCGATGCCCGTTGCTATGAGGGCAGCCGTCAACAGCGCACCCACTACCGCCTGCTGCGACTGGAAAGAATAGACATCCTGTTCATCGCACTCATGGCCATCTATCTGCTAGCCCTGCTTCTGCATCCCCTGCTCTGAGATGCCCGGTTAGGTCAAGCAATTAGGCCAGTTATTCTTTCAACGTCCTCAAAGGCTCTTCCGTGCCGCGCCCAAGTGTTTCTCTACACAAATGCCTGATTCATCGGCTGTTTGACTAAACAAGTGTTATGAATGCTGGGTTGGGAACGCTAGAGCCAGTCACCGTCAATGTCAAAACTGCTATATGCCGGCATAAGAAAATGGGCGAGTTTCTCGACGGACCCGTAAGGCAAAAACAAATGTCAAGCTCATGATGCCAATGGACGTCACTAACTCTCAGTGATCTCTCAGGAACAACACCGCAGAGATCAGCACAAATTCTCGGTAGCACAAAGTAAGAGGGGCTGGAACACAGTCCATGTGCTCCAGCCCCTCTTCAGTCAACCGTGTCAGACATTGCCGACAGGATACCGTATCTCAGTCATTGTCAGTCGGACTCTGACCGGACTGTTCAGATCCTTGACCATCTTGGCTCCGGCTGTCGCTCTCGCCTGTTGATGGACGGTCAGCCTCGGAAGAACCCACCGAAGCGCCGACCAGTTCGGATTTCTGGTCCTGTTCATCGACAGAGCTGGCCGCATGTTTAGGCCCCTCAAAGGGCCTGCCCGTGAAAGTGAATTCGCCCAGGATACCTTCGCCTTCGGCATCGACCTGGACAGATTCATTATCCGTAAGGTCGCCCATGAGGATCTTCTCGGAGACGGCATCCTCAATATCCCGCTGAATGACGCGGCGCAGAGGACGGGCACCCAGGAGAGGATCGAAGCCCTTTTCAGCCAGCAGATCCTTGGCCTTGTCGGTCAGATCCAAGGACATATGGCGCTCGAAGAGACGATCGTTAAGCTGAGCGATGTCCAGATCGACGATCTGACGGACCTGAGGCTCGGTCAGCTGCTGGAAGACGATGATGTCATCCAGGCGGTTCAGGAACTCAGGCCTGAACTGCTGCTTGAGCTCGCTGGTCACCTGGTCTTTCATCCTCTGGTAGGAGGTCTCGGTATTGCCGCTCACGTTGAAGCCGGTATTGGCCGCCTTGGCGATGTCGCGGGTTCCCAGATTGGTGGTCAGGATGATGATGGTGTTCTTGAAGTCCACCAAGCGACCCTGCCCATCGGTCAGATGACCGTCGTCCAACACCTGCAGAAGGGTGTTGAAGATGTCCGGATGGGCCTTCTCAATCTCGTCGAAGAGCACCACGGAAAATGGCTTGCGCCTGACCTTCTCAGTCAGCTCGCCGCCCTCTTCGTATCCTACGTACCCTGGAGGGGCTCCGAAGAGGCGAGAGGTGGAGTACTTCTCGGAGAACTCGGACATATCCACACGGATCAGGGCATCCTCATCATCAAAGAGGAACTGGGCCAGAGCCTTGGCCAGCTCAGTCTTGCCCACGCCAGTGGGACCAGCAAAGATAAAGGAACCTGCGGGACGCTTGGGGTCCTTGAGGCCCACACGGGTACGGCGGATGGAACGGGACAGAGCGGATACGGCTTCATCCTGTCCGATGATCCGCTTGTGCAGCTCCTTCTCCATGCCCAGGAGCTTCTTGGACTCGGCCTGAGTCAGCTTGAAGACCGGGATGCCGGTTGTCGAAGAGACCACCTCAGCAATCACGTCCTCGTCGACAACCATCTTGACGTCGGACTCGCCCTCGTGCCAGGCTTTCTCCTTCTCCTTGCGCTCGGCCTCCAGCTTCTCCTGGCTGTCACGCAGTTGAGCGGCCTTCTCGAAGTCCTGGTCCTTGATGGCCTGGTCCTTCTGGGTGGAGATGCGATCCACCTTGGCGTCCAGCTCCTTGAGCTCCGGCGGAGCGGTCAGCCGCTTGATGCGCAGACGTGCGCCGGCCTCATCGATCAGGTCGATAGCCTTGTCAGGCAGGTTTCTGTCCTGAATGTAGCGCGCAGAAAGCTCAGCGGCCGACTGCAGGGCCTTGTCGGTGATAGTGACGTGGTGATGATGCTCATAGCGGCCGCGCAGCCCCTTGAGAATCTCGATGGTCTGGGCAATGGTGGGCTCAGAGACCTGGATGGGCTGGAAGCGCCGCTCCAGAGCCGCATCCTTCTCAATGTACTTGCGATACTCGTCGGTAGTGGTCGCTCCGATGGTCTGCAACTCGCCGCGGGCCAGCAGCGGCTTGAGCATGTCAGAGGCGCCCAAAGCACCGTCGGCCGAACCCGCCCCAACGATGGTGTGAATCTCATCGATGAAGAGAATGATGTCTCCCCGGGTCTTGATCTCCTTGAGCACCTTCTTCAGACGCTCCTCGAAATCGCCCCGATAGCGGGAACCGGCCACCATGGAGCCCAGATCCAGCGAGTAGACCTGCTTGCCCTTGAGCGTCTCAGGCACATCGCCTTCATGGATCTTCTGCGCCAGACCCTCGACTACGGCGGTCTTGCCTACGCCAGGCTCGCCGATCAGCACCGGGTTGTTCTTGGTCCTCCTGGACAGGACGACCATGACCCGCTCGATCTCGTTAGCGCGGCCGATGACGGGGTCCAGTTTGCCTTCAGCGGCTTCCTGGGTCAGGTTCCTGCCGAACTGGTCCAGGATGGCCGAACCGGTCTGTCCGCTCTTGTTGGAAACGCCGCCGGCATTGGCCAGATCGCCCTTGCCAGCGTCGCCGCCTTCATGGTTGCCGCGAATCATGTCAATAGTGGCAGTCCGCAGATCGCCCAGATCCACGCCCATCTTGATCAGCACCTGGGTTCCGACACCCTCACCCTCGCGGATGAGGCCGAGGAGGATGTGTTCGGTGCCAATATATGAGTGACCCAACTGGAGAGCCTCGCGCAGCGACAACTCCAGGACCTGACGGGCATGCGGCGTAAATGGGATATGTCCATTGGGAACCGCGTTGCCCTTACCGATCATCTCTTCAACCTGTTTGCGAGTGGCATCAAGCTCTACACCCTTGGAGGCCAGGGCCTTGGCGGCAACACCGTCACCCTCCCTGATCAGGCCCAGGAGGAGGTGCTCGGTGCCGATGTAATTGTGCTGCAGGGTGCGGGCCTCTTCCTGCGCCAGCACAATCACCCGCCGCGCACGGTCGGTAAACCGTTCGAACATACTTGTCCTTCCCTTTGATCCGTAATTCACTCTACAGATTTGCGGTGACGTTTATTCTCGGCCCGCCGGTGATTGCGCTATGAACGCAACAAGGCCTTGGAATCATTCCTCTGAGCCGTCTTCTGACTGCATCTGCTCCATGAGTTCCACCTCAGGGCGCTCATCGCGAGGTTGCTGTCTGACCACATCAATATGAAGATCGTCATAGGCCGGCTGGGACTGGACCCAGAGATGGGATTCCTCCTGAGGCTCGATCTCGGAATGCTCGCCGCAGCCGTGATCCAGGGAGACCACGCGCCCATCATCCGGGCTCCAACGATTGGCACACACGCCGAACATGGTCCCCAGATCGCCTGCCAAAGGAATCATGAAGCCGCAGGTTTCGCAGGCCTTGCCCTTGGCTGTCCGGGTCGACAGGGACTTGGGACCGTGCTGACCTTCGTACCAGCGCTTGGCGGTGGCAGTCCTGGCCTCGACGGTCATCAAGTGCCGACGGCTCAGGGCGAAACGGTCGACGGCCTCATCCAGGTCAGCGGTCGCAGTCTGCGTATCGGCAGAAGCATGGTCCTTCGATTCCTGTTCGTGAACCTCTCCCCCCTGACCTGACGGGTTTACCAAATGGAAGACCGCGCCATCGGTCTCCTGCTCAGTCCCGTCACCAACGACCGAACCTGATTCGTTCAGGCCTTGCTCATTGTCTTCGGGATGCCGAGGCCCAGCTTGCACAGGCTTGTATCCTGCTGTCAGCCTAGGGTCGTCGGGATCGGTTCCCATGGCATCGGTCACGCTCAGATCCGAGGGCAGCAGGCGATCCTTCCAAGGAACCCATGCCGGGGGCTGCAGGGCCGCATCGGTAGGCACCAGCGACGATTCATCCACAGTCCAGGTATCGGCATCCTCATCATGGTAGAGAGTGACCGACCACTGCCAGCCCTCATAGCCCTTGATGGCCGAGGCGAACCGGTAGTCCCAGACTCCACCCCCGATCATGGTGCTGCCGACCAATTCACCGACCTCATCGCTGTCGGCAGCCACGCTCAGAGCCACTTGCCTGGCCAGTTCCTCAGGATCCAGGTCCTCTTGAACCATCTATCACACCTTCATCATCAGTGGGACCGGATCAGACCGATCCACGTCGGATTCTTCTCGCCGTCCGCTCATTCCGGCACGTCGAAGTCATCAGCCACAGCCCTCAGCAGGGTGGCCAGCTTGGCAGACTCAGCCCGACCCGGATAGTGGTGCCGACGCAGTCCATTGCCGGCAGAATCCAGCAGCTTGATCAGATCCTCCACGATGGCGGCCATATCGTCCGGATCGGGTCGCTTGGCACGCAGAATGGAGGGGGTCGGTCCCACCAGCTTCAGATCCAGGGCCTGGGGGCCCTTGCGACCCTCGGCCACCGAGAATTCCACCCGGGATCCCTTGCGTATGGTGGATACACCGGCAGGCAGGGCTGATGAGGGCAGGAAGACATCCCCACCTTGTTCGTCCGTGATGAACCCGAACCCCCGCTTGGCGTCGTACCACCGTACTCTCCCGCTGGGCATGCTCTGCCACTTCCTTACGTTGCTTCTTGAACAGGTATATCCGAGATCAGTTTACCTGACCGGGACGGGCAGGACGACTCTTCTTGTCATAGGCGTACGGGACGATTTGCGGCAGGGTTAGTCTGAATCTCAACGCGCCCCTGATCCACGCTGATGCCCTGGGGTATGACGATGGTGAAGGTCAAACCGCCCCCCGGAGTCTGCGAGGCACAGATGAATCCTTGATGGGCCTTGACAATGGACTGGACAATGGCCAGACCTAGCCCGGTGCCGCCCTTCTCCCTAGCCCTGGACGGGTCGGCGGTATAGAAACGCTCGAAGAGCCTGGATCTGGATTCCTCCGGGACGCCGGGCCCGTGATCAATCACACGGATGATGGCGTAGTCAGTGCCGACATGGCTGTTCTGTGCTACCTGGATCGCCTCAGTCAGGCGTCCCAGGGAGGAGTCGGTGGCCTCCAACCGCATCAGATCCGCTGGAGCGATAGTTGCCTTGACGAGTCCCAATCCTACCTGGACCGGCGAATCAGACGGAGTGTAGCGATGGATATTGCCCACGATGTTGGTAATCACCTGACGCAAGCGGTTGGGATCGCCGGTCACCTGTACCGAGGGCAGGGGGCCCTGCTGAATATCCAGGCTGACCGCTGGACCCAGATGCCCGCCCACCGTGATTTTCTCCTTGCCGCGCCCCCTGAGGCCTGACAGTCCTTTGTTGGCCGTGACTGGCATCACCTGGGAGGCAGGCTGATCCTCGGTATGCAGACAAACCTTTCCTGTAGCCACCTGCCTGCCCAGGTCCAGCGCATGCAAGTCATCCACCCCGTCTCGCACCAGTCCGGTCAGGTCGACCGGCAGAGTCGGGTCGATCCCCCGGCCCTCATCCAGACGCGCAAGCGAAAGCAGATCCGTGACCAGGACCGTCATCCTGGTGGAAGAGTCCTCGATGTGCTGAATGGACTTGTCTGCCCGCTCCAGAGCCCCTGGATAGTCGCGCTGCATCCTGTAGAGCTCTGCATAGCCGTGGATGGCGGCCAGAGGAGTACGCAGCTCGTGGCTGGCATCCGAAACGAACTGTTTCATCTTCTCGGTGGTCTGGCGCTGCTCTTCGAAGGAATGCTCGATCCGCGCCAGCATGGCGTTCAGAGATGCTGCCAGGGAACCCACCTCGGTATTCTCCGGGAAGCTGGGAATACGTTGGGAAAGATCACCGGCCGCTATCTTTGCAGCCGTCTTCTCGATGCGTTTAAGCGGAACCAGGGTGGACTGGATCAGCAGAACCGAGATGATGCCGCCCAGAAGGACCACCACGGCAGAGATGACCATACAGAAAGCGGTCAGATCGTGCACAGCCTCATCCTGGTCGCTCATGGACAGGCCGATGAAGAGCACGCCGCTGATTTCGGAACCGTCAAGTTCATTGCGCAGCTTCCACTGCATGGCCACCACTCGCCAAGAGGCCTTGGCTCGCTTCAGATTGTCGCGGTCGGGAGAGGCTTGTTTAGAAATCCGCACATAGGCTGGCACCGTGGTCGGCTGTCCCAGAGGTATCGAACCCAGGCTGCCGTCGGCTGGCAGACGGGGGCGGGAGACGACCCCGTTGACCTGCATGGGGTTCAGATCGTCCGAGATGATGTGCAGGTCGCCGTCGCGGATCTGCAGGAAGTAGTCTGTGGGCCCCAGGCCGTTCTTGCTTAGATCCTCCTGACGCAAAAGGGTGGCATTGCGGATGCCCAGGTTTGCCTGGCGGATCAGCTGAGAGTCCGTGCGCTTCATCAGATAGTCGTCAGCCATCTGGCAGATTGCCACCGAAACGCCCACCGTGCCCACGATGAGCAGGATGAGCATGCTGGCCACAAGTTTGGTGCTCAGGGGAATGGCAGCCAGCGGCGACCTGGGCATGGGCCGGCCGCTCGGCTTACTGGAGCCGGCTGCCTTGCCGGAGTCCGGACCCATGAAAGATCCGGACCTGTCAGCCGACCTCAGGTCAGGAGCGGCAGACGGTTCTGCCATGGGAGTCGGCCCCTTGGGGCTAGTCGCCATCGCCGCCGTCCAATGCGTTCTGCCTGGGTGCACGGATCATGTAACCTATGCCCCGTTTGGTCTCGATCAGCGGGGTAACCTTGCGCTCCCCGCCCTGGCCGTCGCTGATGGTGATGCCATCCACCTTCTTGCGCAAGTAGGATATGTAGGATTCCACGATGGCCGCATCGCCGCCCCAGTCGTACTGCCAGACATGGTCCAGAATCTGGGCCTTGCTGAGCACGCGTCCCTCATTGTCCATCAGATAACGCAGCAGCTTGTATTCGGTCGGACTCAGGTCGATGGGTCTGCCGGCCCTGGTGACGTCGTGCGAATCCTCGTTGATCTCCAAATCGCCCACGCGGATGATCGGGTCGTCTTCCTGGTGCTCGCGTGTCCTGCGCAGTATGGCCTTGATCCTGGCCACAACCTCCTCCAGGCTGAAGGGTTTGGTCACGTAATCATCGCCGCCCACAGTGAGTCCCATGACCTTGTCCTGGGTGTCGTCCCTGGCAGTCAAGAAGAGCACCGGCGCATCGATTCCCTCCTGACGGATACGTGAGGTGACCGTAAACCCATCGATGTCGGGCAACATGACATCCAAGACGATCAGGTCCGGCTGGATGCGCTCGATGACCTGAATGGCCTCGGAGCCGGATGCTGCGGTCTCGACCGCAAAGCCCGCGAAGTGCAGGGAGGCCACCAGCAGATCCCTGATGGACGGTTCGTCGTCGACCACGACCAGTTGTGCTTGCGTCGGTTTGCTCATAGCTTCAGCTTGCCGTGTCTTTCTGGGTATTGTCTGATAGTTTGCTGACCGTCTCTGTCGGGCGTGGAACCTTCTTAGCAGAGCTGGACTTGCGATGGTGAGCCCCGCTTCGGCTGCTGCGACGCCACCAGATCGCCACGGCTACGCCCAGAATGACTATGGCCACAGCCGTCACCGAAAGAGCGATGATCATGACCCTGTGATGCCGATGGTTTTGATCCAGGGCCTTCACCTGGGTCATCATGGCCTTGGCCGAGCCTACCCAGTCGGGATTGCGGCCCTTGGTGACCGGCTCCAAAGCAGCCTGCGAGAGCTGATCCACGCTGGATTGGTCCTTGAGCCAATCCTGCGAGTTGCTGGAGACCGCCACGACCAATTTGCCGTCCTGAGAGGCCACGGCCAGCATGACCGTGTCGTTTGCAGGCTTCATCGATTCGAGTACCCGAGATGCCCAAGTCTCTGGTTTAACGCCTTCATAGAAATGCGGCAGGTAAAGCAGTCGGACCGATACACCAGTTTGTTCTGCGGTCTCCTTGATCGCATCCTTTACGGATCCCACGTCCGAACCCAGCAGATTCTGCGGATCGGCGATCGTGTCTGTCATGGTTCCGGCTCCGGTTTCAGGCTCATCGGCAAAAGCCATGACCGGCCCAAGAATGCAGACCGTCAAGACCATCAAGAGCAAGAAAGCCAGAACCCGCCTCATGGACGAAAGGAAGGCAGCACTCGTCTTGTGGTGGAGGGGAACTGGTTCGACCACATCTGCGCACGGACGAGGCAACTGCGAAAACACTGTCATAGTGTCCACAGTAGCGGTTGATGGCTTTGAACTCCCCCACCATCACCGCCATTCACGGAAAGGACAACCATGACACGGTTCCAAGTTGATTCGGATCAGATACAGATGGCCTCCGGCGCGGTCAGCGGCTCGATAGGTGCCATCAGAGATGCCGTGGCTGGAATGTACGCCAATCTGGACAACCTGCAAAGCGTCTGGCAGGGTTCGGCCGCCAGCCAATTCGCGACAGTGGCCCAGCAGTGGCGCGCATCTCAGGCCCAGATGGAACAAGCGCTTGAAGGCATCCAGGCGGCCCTGACCCAGGCATCGGCTCTCTATGCGGACACAGAAGCCCAGGCTACCCGCCTCTTCGCCGGAGCCTAAGCATCAGGCCGATGCATGCATTCAGATTCCGGCTGGTTCACCATTGGCAGACATATGCCAGATCCAGAAAACCCAGACAGGGAAAACCAATGACGCAATAGCAGAAAACAAAACAGGGGGCCTGCGCACCATTGTCCGGTGCACAGGCCCCCTGTCCTTGGTGATCCGCCAAGATCAGCCGGAAAGCCCGACCGATTCAGGGATCAGTAGCCCATGTCGCCCTGAGGCTGGCCGGCAGCAGGTGCCGGAGGCTCAGGCTTGTTGGCCACGACAGCCTCGGTGGTCAGGAAGAGCCCGGCGATGGAGGCCGCGTTCTGCAGCGCGGAGCGGGTCACCTTGACGGGGTCGGCCACACCGGCCTCCAGCAGGTCCTGGTACTCATTGTTGGCAGCGTTGAAGCCCTGGCCAGCAGGCAGCGAACGAACCTTGTTGATGACCACGTCACCGGAGACGCCGCTGTTCTCGGCAATCTGCTTGATGGGGGCCTCGATGGCGCGGAAGACGATGGATGCGCCGGTGGACTCATCGCCATCCAGCTTGACATCCTTCTCGGCCTTGGCAGCAGCCTGAACCAGAGCCACGCCGCCTCCGGGCAGCAGGCCCTCTTCGATGGCGGCCTTGGCGTTACGGACAGCATCCTCGATGCGGTGCTTACGCTCCTTGGCCTCGACCTCGGTGGCTGCGCCGACCTTGATGACGGCCACGCCGCCGGCCAGCTTGGCCAGCCGCTCCTGCAGCTTCTCACGGTCGTAGTCGGAATCGGTATTCTCGATCTCGGTGCGGATCTGGCCCACACGAGCGGATACCTCATCCTTGGAACCGCCGCCCGAGACGATGGTGGTCTCATCCTTGGAGACGATGACCTTCTTGGCGGTGCCCAGCACACTCATGTCGATGGAGTCCAGCTTGAGACCGAGCTCGTCGGAGACCACCTGTGCACCGGTCAGAATGGCCATATCCTGCAGCATGGCCTTGCGGCGATCACCGAAACCAGGAGCCTTGACGGCGCAGGAGTTGAAGGTGCCCCGGATCTTGTTGAGAATCAGGGTGGGCAGCGCCTCGCCGTCCACGTCCTCTGCCACGATCAGCAACGGCTTGCCGGTCTTCATGACCAGCTCTGCGATGTGGACCACGTCCTGCTGGCTGGAGACCTTGCCCGAGGTCAGCAGAATGTAAGGATCATCCAAAACGGCGGTCTGGTCGTCGTTGTTGGTGACGAAGTAAGGAGCGATGTAGCCCTTGTCGAAGCGCATGCCCTCCGTGAACTCCAGGTCCAGTCCGAAGCGGTTGTTGTCCTCGACGGTGACCACGCCGTCCTGACCGACCTTGTCCAGAGCCTCGGCGATCTCATTGCCGATCTCGGGGTCACCTGCAGAGATGGTGGCGGTGGCAGCAATCTGGTCCTTGGTCTCGACTTCCTTGGACTGGGCCACGAGCTCCTTGACGATGGCGTCAGCAGCCTTCTCGATCCCGCGGCGCAGAGCGATGGGGTTGGACCCGGCGGCCACGTTCTTCAGACCCTCATGGACCAGGGCCTGAGCCAACACAGTAGCGGTGGTGGTGCCGTCTCCTGCCACGTCGTCAGTCTTCTTGGCGACTTCCTTGACCAGCTCGGCGCCGATGCGCTCGTAAGGATCCTCCAGGTCGATCTCCTTGGCGATGGAGACGCCGTCGTTGGTGATGGTCGGTGCGCCGTAAGACTTGTCCAGCACCACATTGCGGCCCTTGGGGCCCAGAGTGACCTTGACCGTGTCGGCCAGCTTGTCCAGGCCGGCAAGCATGCCCTGACGAGCTTCCTCGTCATACTCGATGATTTTTGCCATTATTGCTTCCTCCGTCATGGCTTGAGGTTTCATGACCCACCGTCGGCGTGGAACGGAACTCGACCGTCAGCTGTCGTGTTATCACTCCCGCACCTCGAGTGCTAATTCAGCAGATTAGCACTCGACGGGGCCGAGTGCCAACCCCAAGGGAAAATACGCTGCAGGCTGTATGCCGTATCAGCAGCGATGGCAGGCAATCCACACTGTGCATATTCCTGGCGCAGCACCCGGAGATGGGCAAAGCGCGCAAAAAAGGACCCCGGAATGACCGGGGTCCCCATGACGAATACAGAAGACGACAATCAGAGCTTGGTGACCTTGGTTGCCTGCAGGCCCTTGGGGCCCTGCTCCACCTGATATTCGACCTTATCTCCCTCATCAAGGGTCTTGAATCCATCGGACTGAATGGCTGAGTAGTGCACGAACACGTCCTCGCCGCCATCGTCGGGATTGATGAACCCGTAACCCTTGCCAGCGCTGAAGAATTTCACAGTGCCTTGTGCCATAACTAACTTCCTTAACATAGGTGCCGCGTCACAACAGATACGAGACTGACCGCATCTGCCTGGTCGGCAAGGTCAGTTTAGGCCCATCGTTGGAGCAATTGCAAAACGCCGGGCCAAAATTCGGGATGTTCTACCGTCGTATTTTCTTCATAGTCCGGCTGCTCGAACCTCACCGCATGAGGATGGCTTCAACCGGAGTGGAGGCCACCGAGGACTGCTCCACTTGAGTGATGCCCAACAGGCTGGCCACCTCTTGGGCGGTGCCCTTGTCGGCCTCATCGCGGTAGCGCACTGTGCTTACGCCAGGCAGGGCACTTTGCGGGTTGGATGCTGTGACCGCAGTGTAACCGGCATTGATCAGAACCTGGCGCTTCGTGCCGGCATACCCGGTGATCCTGGTTCCATTGATGACTGCGACCTGAGTGCCATGGTTGACCACAGGAGCCGGACTGCTACTGGAGGCGCTTGCTGAAGGCGACTGGGAGGACGGCTGAGTCGTCTGCTCCTGGGAGGCCTGGTCAGTAGGGGCCGCGCTGCTTGAAGCAGAGGAGGACGGTGACCGCTTCGGCAGATGGCTGCTGATGACTCGGGAAGCCTCAGTGTGCGTCTGCTGCCAGGGAAGGGAGCCGCTGACCGCAGCCCATACGCCCAGACCGCACAGCACAGCCAAGACAACCACCAGCAGGTAGGGCAGAACTCTGACCGACAGGGAACGAGGCCCGCGATGCACACCGACCGGCCCCTTGGGAGGGTTGTCAAACGCATCATGAACCTGGGGGCGCGCCTGCGTCCCATTGTCGCGCGTGCTAGCCATGAACTCTCCTCCGCTCCACCGGATCCTGGACCATTATAAGTAATGCGCCGCCGGGTCAACATTCAACTGACCATTCGACATCCTCCGCCGACACTGGAATGGCCGAGGCGGCGCTGACCTGCCCATATGACCAAGCGATATAGTGACCTTATGAACAGCAGCCAGCCTATTGCCGCAACCTCCCCCGCGCCGGCGAACGGAACCGTTACCAACCCTCAGACCATAGCAGGAGGCCAGGGCCGGACCCACCGCAAACCTCTGAGCGCCCTGGTGGACCCGGGCTGGGCCCGTGCACTGGCACCCGTCGAACCCAACATTCACCGGATGGGAGACTTCCTTAGAGCAGAGCTGGCCCAGGGGCACCGCTATCTGCCTGCCAGCAAGAACATTCTGCGCGCCTTTACCATCCCCTTTGACTCCATCAAGGTCCTGATCGTGGGCCAGGATCCCTATCCGACGCCCGGCCATCCGGTAGGCCTGAGCTTCTGCGTGGACCCTGCAGTCAACCCCATTCCCGGCTCCCTGCGCAATATCTATACCGAGCTGAGCGCCGATCTGGGCCTGCCCACGCCTTCCAACGGCGATCTGACGCCTTGGACCAGGCGAGGGGTCATGCTGCTCAACCGCTGCCTGACTGTACGGGTGGGCAAGCCTGCCAGCCATCGGAACAAAGGCTGGGAGGAGATTACCGACGCTGCCATCCGAGCTCTGAACGACAGACGAGACCAGGAAGGCAAGATCCGGCCCCTTGTGGCTATTCTTTGGGGACGGCAGGCCCAGAGCCTGGAGCCTTTGCTGACCAACGCGGCCATCATCAAATCCCCGCATCCCAGCCCCCTATCGGCCCGGTACGGCTTCTTCGGATCCCGCCCATTCTCCAAGGCCAACCAAGCACTGGAGGCCATGGGCGCCCAGCCGGTGGACTGGTCTCTGACCTGAGTCCTGCTGGCTGAGTCGTCAGGAAATGCCGTTACCATGTCTGCTATGGCATTATTCCCACCTCGACCCAGTCAGTCCCCATCTATTCAGCCCGGTAAGGACCGGCAGGCTCCGCCGATCAGCCAGGATGACCTGCAACGTTGCCGTCAGTTGGCCGACCGGATCCGGACGCGCTTTTCAAGGACTCTGGTAGGTCAGGAGAACCTGCGCGAGGCCCTGATCCTGACGCTGGCGGCCTCTGGACACATCCTGATCGAATCCGTGCCCGGCCTGGCCAAGACCACTGCCGCCCAGACCCTGGCCACCTCGGTCTCTGGCAGCTTCAAGCGGATCCAATGCACACCCGACCTGATGCCCTCGGATCTGGTTGGCACCCAGGTCTACGACTTCTCAACGCAGCGCTTCTCTACACAGCTGGGCCCAATTCACGCCAACTTCGTCCTCCTGGACGAGATCAACCGCTCCAACGCAAAGACCCAGTCGGCCATGCTTGAGGCCATGGCCGAGGGCGCGACCACCATCGGCGGCCAACGCATAGCCCTGCCTCAGCCCTTCATGGTGATCGCCACCCAGAACCCCATCGAAGAAGAGGGCACATACAACTTGCCCGAGGCACAGATGGACAGGTTCATGCTCAAGGCAGTCATGACCTATCCCGATGCCGACCAAGAGACCCGAATGCTGCAGATGCTGACAACTCGTGGCACCGACATGCCCGGAAAGGACGATAGGGACGCCCTGACCATCGCCGATGTGGATTTCCTGAGGCAGAAGGCCCGGCAGGTCCACGTAGCACAGCCCATCATGCGATATGCAGTTGATCTGGCAGCCACCAGCAGGGGGGCTGGATCGCGGCCCATCCAAGGACTGGCCGAGCAGGTGAGGCTGGGAGCCAGTCCGCGCGCTTCCATCGCACTGGTGCGCATCGGCCAGGCCAGAGCCCTGCTGACAGGCAGGGATTACGTCATTCCCGAGGACCTGAAAGACTGGGCCCATTCGGTGCTTCGCCACCGGATCCTCTTGACTTTCGAAGCCCAGGCCGACGGCATCAGCAGCGACGATATCATCGACCAGATCGTCGACACGGTGCCAGTGCCATGAGTTTTCAACGCCCATATCGCGACCCGGTCCGCAGACGGATCGAGTCCTTGGACACCAGTCTGCGGCTTCCCACAGTACGCAGGGCCTTGGGTCTGTTGGAGGGCGAGCACTCCTCTGGCCGTCGCGGCGGCGGAGATGAGCGTGCCGACATACGCGCCTATGAGTTCGGAGACGAAACCCGCATGATCGACTGGCACGCCAGCGCACGGGTGGGCCGGCCCATGGTGGTGGAGCGCGAGCGCCTGGTCACCAGCAAGGTCTGGCTGCTCCTGGATGTCGGCCGCGAAATGTCAGGAACATGCTTGGATGGGGAACAGGCCATCCAGGTAGCCGCCAACGCCCTGTGCATGTTCGCATCCCTCTGCCTGCGCCGCAGCGATGAGGTGGACCTGGTCCTGGTCGATTCATCCGCTATTCGCCGCATACCCTGCCAGGGCGGCTTTGCCCGATTCGAGCAGACCCTTGATCGGGCCCTGGAGTCGCCGCTGGATCAGCCGCGCAACCTTGAAGCCCTGTTGGGCTATGCAACCGGTATCCAGGACCGTCAGGCGATGCTGGTCATCGCCACTGACCAGTCAGCATTGAACGTTGACCTGATGCCTACCATCCGCCGTTTGGCCACCACCCACCCCTTGAATCTCATCGGAGTGGAGACCATGAATCCTTTGCGCCAGCATCCTACTATTGGATCAGTAACGGATGCGCCCAGCGGACGAAAGATCCCAGCCTTCCTGCGCACCGCGAACGGGACGCGGTCTGTAGACCTGCACAGGCGCTATCAGATCGAGGCGTTTGAAAGGGAGCTGTCCAGAGCCGAAGCCTCGCTGATTCGGGCCGACTCCAGCACAGCCATGTTCAACAGATTCATCCGCCTGCTTTCAGCCGGCCGACCGGGCATTCCCAAACGACGGACGGTGATGGCGGCATGAGCGATGTCGTCATGATTCGTCTTGCGTCTGGCCATGGCCGAATCAAGGTCATGCCCACCATGACCCAGCCCGTCTGGCTGCTGGCTCTGACGGCGACAGCCATCGTACTGACCCTGGCCCTGGCTGCAACGGCCATTCTCCTGCCCAAGTTCCGTCATCAGCAGGGGGAGCATACGGTCCAAGCCAACTCCGACTCCCGCGATGCATGGCGCCAGCGGATCGATCAAGTGGCGGCCCAGTACGACAATGGCCATCTGGACCGCGACCAGGCCATGACGGCGCTCGCCGCCATCGCCCGTGGATTCGCCTCCCGCTCCTGGAACAGTGACATGAAGGCCAAGACTCTGGCTGAAATCAAGGACCAGCCCCGCACGCCTAGCACCCGTCAGGGTCTTGACCTGCTTCGGCAGACCATAGATGCCCTTTACCCGCCTGAATTCGCCCTCCCCCGGGTCAGCAGAGGGACCGACGCCACGGTGAATCAAGCAGCCGACTGGGTGCGGGATCTCATTGAACGGTGGCCGCGATGAGCATAGGCAATCTCTTCTGGCGATGGCCTTGGCTACCGGTTCTGGCTTTGGCCCTGGCCCTGGTGCTCAGCCTGCTGGTTCGTATGGCCCATCGTCGCAAGCCGAATCAGCAAACGGGAGCCCGCATCTGGACCTTGAAAAGCGACCTGGACACCGAGGAGGGCCATGAAGCCCTGCGACGCTGGCGAGGGTTGAACCGTCTGGCTGCAATCCTGCTCTGTCTAGCCCTCCTGATGGCTCTGAGCCTTGCTGCAAGGCCCGCCCGGGTCGATCGGACATTGGAGAGCGCCCATAACCGCGACATCGTCCTATGCCTGGATGTGTCCGGCTCCACTCTGCCCTACGACAGGCAGGTGATCGCCTCCTACCTTGATCTGGTCCGCAACTTCCGAGGCGAACGAATGGCACTGAGCATCTTCAACTCCACCTCGCGCACCGTCTTCCCCCTGACCGACGACTATGACATGATCACCGCCGAATTGAGCAAGGCGCGGCGGATCCTGGACGGAGTGCAGTCCCAGGACCGCATAGACGCCATGAGCGGACGACAGTACCAGGACATCAGCGATTGGCTGGAAGGCACGCAGAACCGCCGGGACACTACTTCCCTGATCGGTGACGGGCTGGTAGGCTGCGCTGCGCTCCTGCCGCAATTCGCTACCAAGAACCAGAACGGATCGGCAAAGATCAACCAACGATCAAGCTCACTGGTCCTGGCCACCGATAACGTGGTCTCCGGCAAACCCACATACACCCTTGAGGAGGCTCTCAGACTGACCTCGGCTGCTGGAATTGCGGTGGATGGGCTTTATTCGGGTCCTGACCAGGGCACCGAGGATGAGAGCACCAAACAGATGCAGCGGCTGATCGAGGCCCGCGGCGGCGTCTTCCTGCGACGCCAGGACGGGAACTCCATCAACGCACTGGTCCGCCAGATTGAGCATCGACACGGAGCCGACTCTCGCCAGCAGGAGCAGTCCAGCCTGGTGGATGCGCCCGGCTGGTGGACCTTGGCCCTGGCTCTGGCACTGTCGGGTTATCTGCTCCTGGCCTGGAGGCTGAAGCGATGAACATACTCAAGTCCCTGACCTTTGAGCCTGCCCTGGGCTGGGTGGTCGGCGGCCTTCTTACGGGTCTGCTTTTGCTCCTGGCCATCGCGCTGGTCATCCATGGACTGCGCAAGGGGCAGGATACGGATGCTGATCGTTGGGCTCTGGCCCGGCGCACCGCCATGGTCCTGATCCTGGCCCTTATGGTCCTGACCCCCAGCACAGTCAGCAAGACCACCAACAAAGCCGTAAACGCTACGGATGTCTTCATTGCGGTTGACGTGACCGGATCCATGGCGGTCAAGGATGCCGGATATGGCGATCAGGGAGGAATGAGCCGGCTGGAAGCGGCCCGGGCAGCCGTCCACGACCTGACACGCATCTACCCCGATGCCTCCTTCTCGGCCCTGAGCTTCGGCGCCTCGGCTAGTGTCGACCTGCCCCTGACCCCCGATGTGCGGGCTGTAGACAATTGGGCCAGAGGGCTCACCACAGAGCCAACATCCCGATCTTCCGGATCCAGCCTGGATGCTCCGCTGAATCGCCTGAGCCTGGTCTTGAAACAGACCAAGGACCGGCACCCCGACGATCGAATCCTTCTCTACCTGATCAGCGATGGCGAACAAACAGGACCTGATGAGCGACGATCCTTCAGCGTCCTCAGGGAGGGGCTGGATGAAGCCTTCGTTCTGGGAACCGGCTCGGCCAAGGGCGGGATGATTCCCCTGAGCGCTGATGCCGGCGTAAATGATGTGGACGGCTGGGTGACGGACCCTAAGACCGGCCAGCCGGGCATCTCAGCCATGGATCCGAAAACCCTCAAGGCCATCGCCGACGAGGTGAGCGGCCACTACCAAGCACTGGCCAAGGGAGCCACCGTGCGCGAAGGTGCTACGGCTGCGGCTTCCAAGCGCTACCGGGTGACCAAGGTCGACCAGGTCCGCCTTCATGTCACCCCGCTGGTCTGGCCGCTGGCACTGGTGGAGCTGGTCCTGATCCTGATTGAGGCAGGACTCTGGATCCGCACTTCGAGGAGACTGTTATGAGTAGAAAGCCCAAGCAAGGCGCAAGAAGCGGACACGGCCCGCGTAGGCGCCTGATTCTGGCTGGATTGGCTTTGATCGCAGCCCTAGCCGGAGCCTGGGGCTTGATCAATATCAAAGCCATCGCCACCTATAACGAGGCCACGCGCACGCTGAGCACCAACGTTCAGCAGGCCCAAAACCCACAGGCCGATCCGGCGTCCATCAAAGCCTTGCAGGAGCAGGCTGAAAGACTTTTCGCCCAGGTCGAACGGCCAGGAGCTCTGATTCTGCCACAGACCCGGCAAGCTGCGCAGGCCAACCGGGCAGCCAACGCTGCGCTGACCAGCCGCACAGAGCGTCTGCTCAAGAAGCACAAGTCCGGACAAGGCCAGAATGGACAGAACGGGTCCGACAAGGGTTCCTCCTCAGGGCTGACCAAGCAACAGGAGGCCGAGGTAGAGGATCTGCTTAAGCGCAACCAGCAACAGAGTGAACCATCTGCCGCCCCCACGCCGACAGGCAAGGAGAGCGACAACAAGGCTCAGGAGAAAAAGGTCAAACCTTGGTGACCGGTCGCACATTAGCCTTTCGCATGAGTTTTCACCGCTTCCTTTTCCCGCAGAGTCGTTCTAGGCAGACGAATGACTTCCGGCTATCGGACTGACAAGCATAGAATGACAGGCTTTTAATGGTGAATCCGTCCCCATCCAGACGAAGCGGGCCTCATTCGTCCACATAGTTCTATGGGAATCATCGCAAGATGACCGTCATGATGAAGTTGATACATGTACAGGTCATCCTCGTCACTACCCACCGTGGGCCCCTTCCTCGCTCAGCCCTCCTACCTGGCTGATCCAGAGGCAGCACAAGCCTGCCCTTGTCATGCGCGGGCGGCCCGATGTCGGGCCATGCTGTCCGACATGGCACAACAGTCGCGAACCACACTGGTCCACCTGAGCGAATTAGCCGACCAGGCTTTGAGGGTCGACTGGCAGGGGCGGGCCGCAGAGGCCTATAGATTGCAGGTGAGGGCCATGGATGCCCTTTGTCTGGATCAACGTGTCCAGGCAGAACGCACACTGAATCTGATCGATCACGAGTGCCAGTCATGAAGCGGACGATTACCGCCGCCCCCGATGCCAACGGCTATACCGGCGCCGAGCTGGAGCACCTGACCGGCATGGCGGATCGGCTCAACCAGGCAGGTATTGCCCTGACGACTATGCAGTCCCAATGGACTCTTACCAATCAAGCCATCCGCAGAACCATGCCGGGGCTGCCTGCCCTCCCCTGCGCTCAGGCTGCTGTGCCGCCGCCGGGTCACGCACATCTGCCCGTGGATCTGATGATGACCTTCTGCAGGGACCAGTCACAGGCCTGTGAGGACCTGCGCACCCGACTCCAGTCTGTGGCCGACCGGTTGACCAAGGCCTACGGGCTATACTCACAGGCTGAATCATTCATGGAAAGGCTGATGGACTCCCTGATGTCCAAAGTCTTTGCCGTCTTTCGGCCTAGCGCCCCGCTCATGCTGGGAGCCGCTGGTTTAGGCCTAGGAGCGGCCAAACTGACCGGCCACCTGGATGCCTCGCAATTCCAAGAATTTCTGGAGACTACGGCTGGCATCCATCAACCCTTGCTGACAGCTGTGGCTTCGGGCCTGTCATCGGATCATCATGATCCTATAGGCGGATTGGTCACCGGCCCCGGCATGCTGGTATCCTTGCTGCTTGCTCATTTTCAGGGTGACCATATCGCGATGGATTCTGTTCAGCCACGAGGCAAAGGCTTGGGCGAAGCTCATGACATCGCTGGCGCTCTAAGCAATCTGGAGGCCCTGGGTTCCTGCCGGGACGGCATCCCCTACGCAACCATCGCCGTACAGCGCTATCGGGAAGCAGACGGCAAAGATCGCTGGCTGGTATACATACCTGGCACCAGCTCCCACCTGGACTCCCCAATCGGCTGGGCCCAGAACATCCAGCTCATGAGCGACAAGGCTTCAGTGCGCGACAGGGCGGCCTCTCTGCGTCTAGTGGACCAGGCCATGCGGGATGCAGGAGTGCGGCCCGACGACCCGGTCAGCCTGGTGGGCCATTCCCAGGGCGGCATTGTGGCCGCCACCATGGCCTCCGATCTTCCGAACCGCTACCGTTTCGATCACATCGTGACTGTCGGTTCGCCCATCGCCCACCGCCAGATAGGTTCAGACACCTGGATCACCAGCGTAGAGATGCGCGAGGAGCTGGTCTCCAGCCTTGACGGAGCCGACAACCCCTCCCGACCTAATCAACTGACCATCAGAGGAAGAGCAGGCGGGCCTCCCCCTCCAAGAGGCAGCCAGACTGGACCGACAGTTACCACTACCGGCCCCGGCAAGGAGTCGACCCACGGCATGGCCTACCAGCGTGCAGCTTGGAACGATGCCCGAGATCAGAACTCACCAGCGGTACATCGTCAGGACGATCACTTCGCCCATGCTATCGAGGGCGATCTGCAGGAGACCCGCTACTACTGCGGCCGGCTGCGACGATGAGCTGGACACATGCGCCACCATGAGCGGCCATGCCGGTTCCTGATGGTTGGCCCAGTCGTCTAGGCTGGAGGCATGAACCTGAGCCGAATTACCCCAGTCATCCCCCTCAATCCCCTGGACGGACGTTATCGCAAACAGACCGCCGAGCTGGTGGACTATCTGAGCGAGCCCGCCTTGAACCGCGAGCGCATGCGGGTCGAGGTCGAATGGATGATCATGCTGGCCAACGGCTACCAAGGCAATGGACGGCATCCGGTTCTGCCGGGCGTAGATCCTCTGACTGAGGCAGAACAGGCCTATCTGCGAGCCATCCCCCAGGATTTCGATGCCGACGGCATCACCGAACTTGCAGATATCGAAGCCCAGACCCACCACGACGTCAAAGCTGTGGAATACTACGTCGACCGCCGTCTGGAGGCTGCGGCCACGGCTCTTGGCACCAAATCCCAACTCCCTAGGCTGGCACCCTTGGTCCACTTCGCCTGCACCAGCGAGGACATCAACAACCTGGCCTATGCCCGCTGCATCCGAGGCGGGGTCGAGCAGGTCTGGCTTCCCAGGGCCAACCGAATTGAGGACCATCTGGCAACTATGGCGGAACAATACCGGGATTTGCCCATGCTCGCCTTGACCCACGGCCAGCCGGCCACGCCCACTACCTTGGGTAAGGAGATGGCGGTCTATGTCCACCGGCTGCACCGACAATTGGACAGGATCCGCAACCAGGACTACATGGGCAAGATGAATGGTGCCACTGGAACGCTTGGCGCCCATATGGCCGCCCTGCCGCAGGTGGATTGGATCGATCTGACCCGGAACTTCGTCGTAGAGCGGATGGGCCTGATCTGGAACCCACTGACCACCCAGATCGAGTCCCACGACTGGCAGGCCGAGCTCTTCGGCAACATCGCCCACCTGGGCCGGATCCTGCACAACCTGGCTGTGGATGTCTGGATGTACATCTCCCGTGGCGTTTTTGCCCAGGAACCCGTCAAAGGCGCGACAGGGTCCAGCACCATGCCCCACAAGGTCAACCCCATACGCTTCGAGAACGCCGAAGCCAATCTGGAGATCTCAGGAGCTCTGCTGGACACACTGGCCACCACTCTGACCGAAACCCGCTGGCAGCGGGACCTGACCGACTCCACCACCCAACGCAACATCGGTTCGGCCCTGGGCTACAGCCTGCTGGCTCTGGACAACCTGGACGGCGGTCTGCAGACCATCCACCCAGACAAGGCTCTGATGGCCCGCGAGCTGGACGACAACTGGGAGGTCCTGGGCGAGCCCATACAGACGGCCATGCGAGCCGCTGGACTGGCCGGACGCTCAGGCATGGATCACCCCTATGAGCAGGTCAAGGAGCTGATGCGGGGCAAGAGGATCGGTCGGGAGGATGTCGAGCACTTCATCGATGGCCTGGATCTGGATCAGGACACGGCCAGTCGGCTCAAGGCCCTGACACCGGCGACCTATACCGGCACAGCCGCAACCTTGGTGGACTTCGATCGCGACTGACCATGACCCCGTCCCAGTCGACCATCACTCCCGAAGGCACCGATCCCGCCAACTCAACGCAGGCAGACCAGGTCCTTATTCGGGATATCCCACCCCAGCGGGTCCATGATGCCGAGGATCTGCTCCGAGCCTTGGCAGCTCTGATCCTGGGGATTCTAGTCACCCTGGCAGCGGTCTATCTGAAGGGCATAGCCGCCGGTGTCGAGTCGGACATGCGTCAGGCTGGCAATGCCATGGACTGGCTCATGGACGTACCCACCGCCTTCCTCCAGCAGGCAGTGACCGTGACCGTGGTCCTGGCCGTACTCGTCCACCTGCTGGTCAACAGGGAGTGGATCCAGGCCATCACTGCCCCCCTGGCCATGTTCCTAGGGTTCGGGCTGGTCATGCTGACCTCCAACCTGATCATGAAGGCGGGCAACCCGACCCTAATCGCATCATTCAGTTCCCAGAACGCCATAGGCTCGCCCGTCCTGCTTCCTGACTTCTATGCCGGTCTGGCAGCCTTCCTGAGCGCGGCAGGACCCCGTCGCCTGCGTAGTTCGGTCAAATGGGGATGGAACGCTCTATACGTAGTTGCCGTCATCATGGTCGCCATATCCTCCAATTCGGCCAGCGCGGTTCTGGTCTCACTGATCCTGGGACGGATCATGGGCATGATCGTCCGATACCTGGCGGGCACACAGAACAAGGGTGCCTGGGGACAGGGAGTGGTACAGGCCATAGCATCCATCGGCATCCATGCTGCCAGCCTGGAACGTCAGGATCCGAGTCTGGATGCCGATGGCCAGCCCTTGCCAGCCCTCGACGACGACCTCATCGAGGCCTCCCGTATCTACAGAGTCCGTGACGGGGAAGGACGAACCTACACGGTGTCGGTCATGGACGGCCAGTTGCACACCATGGGCTATCTGATGCAGCTCTGGCAGTGGATCAAGCTGTCCGGAGTCTCCATGCGCCGGGACCGGTCGGTCAGAAACTCCATGCAACACCACATGGCCATGCTCGCTGAATTGCGAGACTTGGGGCTGAGCGCCCTGCATCCCTATGGTCTGGCGGAGAGTGCAGAATCCTCGATTCTGGTACTGGAGGATGATGTCCATCTTCGGCCCCTGGAACCCGGGACCCTGGACACCGACAGGGCCAAGCAGCTGATGGACTACCTTCGCCGGGCCAACGAGCGCGGCTTTACGCACCGACGCATCCGTCCAGAGACTCTAGCCGTGGATCAGTCAGGCTCCGTGGTCATCGCCGGCTGGGAAAACGGCGATAGCGCCAGCTCCCAGGCCAACATCGCCTTGGACCGGATCCAGCTTCTGGCCCTGATTGCTGCGATGATCGGCGTGGATCAAGCCGTTGAAGCCGGCTGTGCTTCTTGGGGAGTCAAGACACTGGTGGGGCTGTCGCCCTTCTGCCAGATGGTGGCCATTCCCTCACAGACCCAGGCCCTTCCCGGCTGGGATCGACAGATACTGACTGACCTGCGCAAACATCTGCAGACCCTGGCTCCACCTGAGTCGGTGGCCGAGACCGGCCAGGTAACCCTCTCACGCTTCAGTCTGCGTAGCTTCGTGGCCCTGGCCCTGTTGGTAGTGGCTGTAGCAGTCATCGTTACCCAGTTCAACCTGCCTCAAGTCATCAGTGCCGTCCGCAATGCCAACCCATGGATGGCCGGACTATCCTTCCTGCTGGGATCACTGTCCTGGGTGGGTTGCGCCATCACCCTGGGGATCTTCATCGACCCCGCCAAGCGCGATTTCAAGGGCATCTTCCTGTCCCAGATCGCCTCCTCCTTCACCTCGGTCTCCATGCCCGCCGGAGTGGGGCCGGCCTTCGTCAACCTGCAGTACCTGCGGCGGGACGGTTATGACAACACCATGGCCACGGCCATCATGAGCGCAGTCGTGGCCGTCCAGTTCGCGACCACCTTCTGCCTGCTGATCGTCATCGGGCTGTTCACTGGGCGCAACACCCTATCCGGGATGATCCCCACCAACACCCTGGTCATCGTCATCGGGACAGTGGCCATCATCGCGGCCCTGATCATGGCGGTGCCTTACACGAGACGTTTGGTCATGGAGCGGCTGATGCCCATCGTGACCTCCTATGCGCGCCACCTTGTGGAGATTCTGACCCAGCCTAGGCAGCTAGTGGTAGCCGTGCTTGGGGCGGTACTGCAATCAGCCGCTCTGGGCATGAGTTTCTGGGCCGCTTTGATGGCCTTTGGCTGTCGGACCAACGTTTTCGAGACCACATTCGTCTTCCTCCTGGCCAACACGCTTGGCTCGGCTGTCCCCACCCCCGGCGGCCTTGGGGCCATAGAAGCGGTGCTCTTCTCTGCCTTCCGCCTGGCTGGCGTTCCATCGGGCGTGGCCATCTCAGCTACTCTGGTCTTCCGAGTAGCCACATACTGGCTGCGCATCCCTCTGGGAGCCCTGGCTATGCGCTGGCTGAGCAACCACAATCGCATTTGAGGGGCCCCTCGGGCAGTCTTAATCCCAAAGACCTCAAAATCGCTTGGTGAAATGTCGGAAACCCCCGGAAAATGCGGTGTTTGGGCCTAACCTGCGCTAATATCAGTCATTGACCGTTGGGCTTTCCCCAATCAAACAGTGGGAGGCCCCCGAAAGAAGGATATTCTATGGCATACAACAAGTCTGATCTCGTGTCGAAGATCGCGCAGAAGTCCAACCTGACCAAGGCGCAGGCGGAAGCTGCCGTCAACGCTTTCCAGGATGTCTTCGTCGAGGCCATGAAGTCCGGCGAGGGTCTGAAGCTGACCGGCCTGTTCTCGGCCGAGCGTGTCAAGCGCGCCGCCCGCACCGGCCGCAACCCCCGCACCGGTGAGACCATCAAGATTCCGGCCAGCTATGGCGTGCGCATCTCTGCAGGCTCGCTGCTGAAGAAGGCCGTCACCAACAAGAAGTGAAGCCAGCCTTTTCGCGAAGGCCTCGACATCCGTCAGAGATGCCGAGGCCTTTCATTTTGCAGCAAATCTGACGAATTCCCCCCCCCCCCTGCAAACCGACACTATTTTCGCGGCTCTGTGACGCTCTTCAGAAAGTCCATCAGGGAGTGGTACCGGGGTGGGCCCACATGGTCGAAGGGGTCAGGCAGGTCCACTTCGACCCGGCGGGAACCGCCCAGGACCAGGTGGCTCCAGTCGCATGACCATGTGCGTGTTCCCTGGTCTGCGGCACGGACAAAGTCGCCACGCAGACGAGCTCGTGTATCCTCTGGAGGTCGGTCCATGGCGAGCCGTACCCGGGAGTCGTCAACCGGCGATTGCATGAGCCCATGCCTGACCAATCCAGGGAAGGATCTTCCTGCGCTCAGATCGTGATAGTCCAGGTTCAGCGCCTCGGCCAGATCCCGTCCGGCGCCTCGTCGGCTCAGGCCCTGAAGCAGCCGCAGCTTGGCTGCCCAGTCCACCCAGTCAGCCAAATCCTGCCAACGCCCTGCATCCAGCGCATCCAAGGCGGCCCTCCAAAGTTGTAGAACACGCAGGGCCTGAGACCGATCGATGCCCGTATCCTCCTGCTGGCCCACCAAGGCCTTGCAGGCCGACCAATAGGCCTCCTGCAGACCCAGAGCGCTGATGCCGTCGGTCGTCGTGGAAGCCTGCAGTTCCAGAGTGACCCGGCCGGTCCGATCCCGACTGACGGCTCGTACGGCCGCACGGGGATCAGCCAGGGCCCAGTCCGCCAGGTCAGGTCGTCGACCCTGGCGGCAGGCTTGCTCAATCAGGTTCAGGACCAGGTGGGTGCTGGCCATCTTGAACCAGGTAGCCAGCGGCGACCGGTTGGTATCTCCTACGATCACGTGCAGACGCCGCCATCGCTCGGGATCAGCCAGAGGCTCATCACGGGTGTTGACCATAGGACGGGCACGGGTTGTGGCCGAGGAGACCGCTTCGTCCAGAAAGCCGGCCCTCTGGCTGAGCTGGAACCCATCAGGGCTCAGACGACCCGCCCCGGTGATCAGCTGTCGAGTGACCAGAAAGGGGACCAGGCAGGCCCCAATCATATCCAGGGGGACCCGCCGGTCCAGCAGGTAATTCTCATGGCAGCCGAAGGCATGGCCTTGGGCATCCACATTATTGCCAAAGACGTGAACCTTCACGGGTCTGCCCAAGTCCTCCGTCAGACGTTTCCCGGCGCGCTCTGCAAGGTCAATCATGATCCGTTCCCCGGCCAGTACCTGTTTCAGTGCTGTCAGCGGATCGCGGGCCTCCGCCGTGGCATACTCCGGGTGGGAGCCCACGTCCAAGTAGAGTCGGGCGCCATTGGGCAGATAGATGTTGGTTGACCCGTGCTGCTCAATCAGTGGGCGGAACATGGCCATAGCCACCCTGCCTGCGTCATAGGGGCCATTGCCGCCGGTCAGGCTCAGTCCATATTCGGTCTCGATGCCGAATATCCTGCGAAAGTCCGAGTCAGTCCCCTGCCCGTCCGCCATGAATCACTGGCCGCCCTTCTGGACGAAGCCCTGCACATACTCCTTGGCGTTGGTCTCCAGGGTGGTCTCGATGTCATCCAGGACATCATCCAGGTCGGACTCAGCCGCCCGGCTCTGTTTATGTGCCTCGGTCTGCGGCAGATTCTCTTCCTGCTCCTGCTGCTGGCCAGCTGCCATATGCCGTCCCTGCTGGGATACCTCGGCCATGGTCGCCCTCCTTTCCGGCGCGGATCAGCGCCCGCTCAGATATGTGTTCAAATCCTCGGCAATAAGCCCATTGGTGGCCACCACGTCATTGCTGCCCTCCCAGCGCACATGCCCGCCGTCCCAGCGCCAGAGGGTCCCTTTGGCCTCCCGGACCACGACAGCCGCCGCAGAAACAGCAGGGATGTCCCAGGAGTGCAAGGCCGGTTCGAAGTAGGCGTCGTAGCTGCCATCCGCCACCCGGCACAGGTCCAGCGAGACCGGACCGACGCGCTTGATGTCTGCAGGCTTGCCAGCCATGCGCGAGACGATCTGCAGGACCTTTTCAGACTCGTTGGGGAAGTAGGACATGCCAAAGCTGACCACTGATCCACGCAGGGAGGTCATAGTGGAGGGGATGATCTTCTCACGCTTGTCACCCACGATGGTTCGTCGAATCCTGATGGCGCCCTGCCCCTTGGCGGCCAGATAGGTCAGGCCCAGGACCGGCGCATGCACGATGCCCAGGACCGGCGAAGCATGGCCCTTCTCGTCCACGGCAAAGAGGGAGATGGTCAGCGTCCATTCGGCCATGTTGCGCACATAGTTGACCGGACCGTCAATGTGACCCAGGCACCAGTAGCGGCCGCCTGGACGGCGGTTGCCGGCCTCCTCCTCCCAGAAGCCGTCCATAGGGTCCAGGGCGGCGATCTTGGTCCGGCAGTAGCGAATCAGGCGTGTGTCGATGCCCGGCGTGAACTGGGTGCCCTGGCCGATGGTCGAGGTGGAACGCGGATCGTGAGGATTGATCTGGTCCTGGAGGGCATGACGGCCGGCCTCCACAGCGATAGTGGCGGCCTGCATGGCCAAATCGCGCAATTCCATACTTCTCTTCTCTTTCAAACGGGCGGTCAAGGCATTGAGAACCGTGGCCCATCGATGGTCGTTCGGTCGAATATCGGACTATTTTCTGCGCTATCAGCAGTATATGTCGCGGCCATCCCGGCAGGAAGACCGTGTATGACCCAGCGGATCGGACAGGTCCACAACCCTAGTCTTAGACTCCTTATCCGGTCCCGGCTCCTCAAGAATGACACGACTCCAGGAGACGGCCCTAATCGCTTCAGGGCAACGGTGAAGCAGCTGGGAACGGCACCAGGCCCGGGTCTGCTCCGGCCCTTGGTCCATGGCCCTGGTGATCTGGTCGGAATCGACCAGTCGCAGAACAGATCCTCTGAGTCGCCAGGGCAGGTCACGGCCGGGGTCCACCCGTGCCCAAGCCAGATCCAGGGCCGCCAGACGGGGATCCGACCAGTCCGGTATGGACCGGCGGCGACGCAGACGCTCCAGGAGCTGCCATTTGAGCAACCATTCCAATCTGCCTGCCTGGTCGTGCATGGCCAGACGGGCCTCGTTGTCGCCCGAACGCACTGCAGCCAGATCTTCGAGCACCTGGTCCCAGAGGTTCAGAACCCGGTCCTCGGCACAGCCTGGCCTGTCGGCATCGCGCCTGGCTTGGCGGGCCGCATCCAGCAATGCCCTTTGGATGGTCAGCGCATCGACGAACCCTCCGTTTGCCAGGGCCAGGGGTTTGGCCAGGGTGACATCACGAGAAACCATGTGCAAGGCCGACACCGGATCATCCAGCGTCCAACGATCCAGCAGTTCATCAATCTGGCTGGTCGAATCGCCCTCGGACTCCAAGAGCCCCAGCAGCAGATCGGTCGTTCCCAGCTTGAGGACCAGGGGCGCATCCAACCGGTTGGCATCACCCACGATCACGTGGAGGCGCCGGCTACCCGGCCCGGCATGTGACTCGTCCCGGGTATTGATGATCGGTCGTCCGAAGGTGGTCTGCAGCCCAATGCGGCTGGTCAGATAGTCGGCACGCTGGCTGAGCTGAAAGCCGACCTCCTCGCTCCTGGGTCCCAGACCCACTCTGCCCGAACCGGTGTAGATCTGCCGGGTGACAAAATGAATGGTCATCAGAGCCGCCACCCTGGCGAAGGGCACCGCCCTGTCCATCAGATAGTTCTCATGGGACCCCCAGGCGGCGCCCTTGCCATCCACGTTGTTCTTGTAGAGCGCCAGGCCTCCGGCCCTTTCTGCGGCCTGGGCCATCATTCGGTCACCCGCGCGGTCCTGGACCAGCGCATCGAAGGCATTCACTGTTTCGGCCGAGGCATACTCAGGATGGGCATGATCCACGTAAATGCGGGCACCATTAGGAGCTGCTACATCGATCAGCCGGACGCCGGGCGCATCAGTGAGCATGCTCGGAGCGGCGGCGGAACGCGGCAGCCTGCCTCCCCTGGCGTCATTGACTGGGTCCTCTTGCCCATAGTCCCAGCGGATGTGCGCCAGGTCCGGCTGGGCGGCAGCCCTTACCAGACGCAGGGCCAGAGCACGTGGATCAGCGTCTGGATTCTGGGGGTCGACAATGGCATACTCCGTCTCAGTGCCCATGACCCGGCCGGCATTCATGACCGCTCCTCCGGCCCGTCGACCGGGCGAACCTCCTGAACCTGCCCTGGGCGCAGTCCGGCCAAATCGGCCCAGCGGTCCAAGTCCTGGCCGCAGAGCTCCTCCAGAGTGTCCTCATATTGCCCACGGATCGCCATCGTGCAGAGACCACGGTCAAGCCCCACCTGTCGACCTTGTTCGATGGAGGCCTTGACCGCCATGGTCTTGACCCGATCAACCAGGTTATGCAGCATGGCTCCGGAGACCACAGACTCCAGGTAGAGAGGCTGCCAGCGGCCTGAGGCATCCATGATCCTGCCCAGCAGGTGGTCACCATCCCGGGTGAAGAGCCCGTCGACCAGCACCTGGATCAGATCCTCCGACCCGGCACCATCCTCCATGGGCATATCTGAGCCCAGATACTTGCCCAGGATGGCGGCAGACCTGGTCCTGTCTGGCCTGTCGATGCGGATCTTGACATCCAGCCGTCCTGGACGCAGAACCGCCGGGTCAATCATGTCAATACGGTTGGAGGCGCCGATGACCATGACCTGGTCCAGGGACTCGACACCGTCCAGTTCAGTCAGGAACTGGGGGACGATGGTGGTCTCCACATCCGACGAAATGCCCGATCCCCGAGTGCGGAGCAAGGCATCCATCTCGTCGATAAAGACCACCACCGGTCCACCCTGGACTGCCAGGCTGCGGGCCCGGGCGAAGAGACGGCGGACCAGACGTTCGGACTCGCCCACGAACTTGTTGAGCACTTCGGGGCCCTTGACCGACAGAAAGACCCCATGGCCATCGCTCTCCTGGGCCAAGGCGCGGGCCAAGGCCTTGGCGATCATGGTCTTGCCATTGCCGGGCGGACCGTAGAGCAGGACACCCTTGGGAGCCTGGAGTCCATAACGGCGCATCAGATCAGCATGCTGGAAGGGCAGCTGGACTGCATCCCGGATCCGCTCGATCTGCCTGTCAAGTCCGCCAATATCGGAGAAGTCCACGTCAGGAGCCTCCTCCAGCAGCATGTCGGACTGGTCCGACTCAGGCAGAACAGCCAGGGCCAGCGAGCAGCTTTCGTCCATGAGCAAGGCGCTGCCCGCCTCGATGGGCTGATCCTGCAGAGAGCCTGCACGTGCAGCGACGCGGGTCTGCCCGGAGGGGTCTTCCACCAGCAGGGCACCGGATTCCAAGGTCTCCCGCAACGTGCGGACCTGCCCAGTCACCGGCTGATCGCCCACACGCACCACCACCATATCGGCGTTGAGCAGAACCTCCTGGCCGGCCCGGATCCGCTCGGCGCGGATATTGGGCGCCAGGGGCACCACCATCCGACGCGAACCGTTCAGGATCAGCAACCGAGCCTGTTGCACCCCCTGGCTGTCGTAGGCAACAGAATCCACGCCCAAGGCCAGGGCGATCGTCAGGGGCGGCTGAGCCAACTGAGCCAACTGGCTCTTGGCCTTGGACAGCTCTTTCGCAGCCCTGGTCAGCGCCGCGGCCAAGGCCCGGTTGCGTCGATCCCCGGCCAGATCCTGGTCTTTTTCATCGTCGGCCTGGTCAACATCATCGGACTGCATGGCTTTCCTCCTTCGTCCGTCCCTGGAATCCCCGCTCGGCCTGGACACCCGGCTGGGTGGAGGGGCTCAGCTGCAGCGTGCCCCGTCTTCCAAGCGAGCGCCACGAGCCCAGTCCATGGCCTTCATGGCGCGCTTGCCGGCAGCCTTGACCATCTGCAGCTCCAGGGGCAGGGTCTTGGTGCCCACCCAGAGGTGATGACGGCCCATGGCCAACCGGCCCGGTCCCAGATGCGAGGGAAGACCGGGCTCATCCCCTCGGGCTGGTGCAGCATTGAGCACGGTCAATCCCGTCTGCGCGTCCTGCGGGTCATCACCCCGCTGATACAGACACCAGGCTCCCGGTTCCGGGCTGCAGGCGCGAACCTGCCGATCCAGAGCAAAGACGGGCACATCGAAACGCATGTGAGCATCCTGGTGCGTGATTTTGGCGGCCACCTGGTAGGCGCCCTGCGTCTGCTCCTTGGGTTGAATCCGACCCTCCGCAAGAGCCTCCAGGCTGGCAGCCAGCAGGTGGGATCCATCCTTGGCCAGCCGATCCAGCAGCTCGCCTGAGGTCTCGTGCGGCCCTATCTCCACCGTGGACTGGGCCAGGATGGGACCTTCATCCATGCCGGCCGTCAACCGGAATACCGTGGCGCCGGTGATAGTATCCCCAGCCCAGATGGCCCGCTGGACCGGAGCTGCCCCCCGCCACTGCGGCAGCAGGGAAAAGTGCAGATTGTACCATCCGCCTTCAAAGGCGTCCAGGACCGGCTGACGCAGGATCCTTCCGTAGGCCACGACAGCCGCGCAGTTGGCACCCGTATCCTGCAGCCGCGCTGGAAAATCCGGATCGGATGGGTTGCCTTCAAGAACGGGAATCCCCAGCTTGATGGCCTCGGCCTTGACCGGACTGGGCTGCAGATGCCTTCCACGCCCCTGGGGGGCATCGGGTCTGGTGAGCACGGCAGCAACCCGAAAGTGCTCTTGGTCAGCCGCCAGCAGTCTCAGAGACGGCAAGGCGGCCTGGGGTGTGCCTGCAAACAGCAATGTCATGACCATATCGGCAATCTCCTTTTCATCTGACGGCTTTGGATCTCTGCACTTTCACTGCACCTGAGGAATGTTCACTCCTGCCTCGATCAGTGCCGTGCGCAGCCCATAGGGGTCACTGAATCGCAGACTGCGGATGCCGGCCTTGTTGGCACCAACTACATTCATACCCTTGTCATCCACAAAGAGAGTCCTGTCAGCCTGGATTCCGAACTGATCCAGGGCATACCGGTAGATGGCCGGGTCGGGCTTGAGCATGTGGATGGGTCCAGAGACCACCACCCCGTCCAGCCTATGCAGGAAGGAGTCGCCATCCCAGGCGTGATGGAAGAGCTCGGCACTCCAGTTGGTCAACCCCCAGACACCGAGCCCTGCCGCCTTCAGGTCCTCCATCAGCATGCGAGCACCGGGTACAGGGCCGGTCAGTGAATCGACGAAGTGGTCACAATAGTAGGCGAACATGCCATCCCAGGGGGATCCGCAGTTGTCGGCCACCCAGTCACGGGCTTGGGCGCAGGTGGCTCCGCCGTCCATCATGTTATTGGCCCGGTAGAAGCCGGAACGGCTGTCGTCCAGCATGGCCTCAATGCTCCTGCGTCCGTATCGAGCCACCATGGCCATCTCGGGCTTCCAGCCGATCAGGACGTTGCCGAAATCGAAGATGACCTGCTCGATGGGCTGACCCTGAGCCTGTGCCGCCGCCTGCTCGGCCTGGATCACATCTGCCTCAACCCGGATCTCGCCCGGCCATCCCTTCATGACTCTCCGCCTTTCCTGAATTCGTTCATCTGCGCCTTTGCCTGCGCCCCCTCATGAAACCACGCCGCATAGACCCCATACATAGCCACTGGAACAGCAGTCAGGTCAGATCCTTGGGATCCATTCGGAAGTGCAGCTCTCCTCGCCCGCGACCGGCCACGTACCTGGCCTGGGCCTGCTTGAGGTCGTCAGCCAGCTTGTCCCGGCGGCTGGTTGACACCCGAACCAGGGCTCGGACTCTATCCTGGGTTCCCTCTAGATAGCCAGCCTTCAGCGTGGAGGGCGCGGGTATGGGCACAGGACCGAGCAAGGCAGGAACAGACTCAGGACCAGCATCTGTCGCAGCCTCCTGACCCGGCGTAATCCCGACGGCGGCCAGCATCCAGACGACGGCCTCCCTTTCGCCCCAGATCGCAGCCATGCCGACCGCAGGGGGCATGGCAGTCATCCGACGGTCCTCCAAATCGGCGGCAGCCAGCACCGGCCCCTGCCAGGTCATCAGCGCCTGAGCCAGCTGGGGATCACACTCCCCTAGCAGGAGCACCTGACCTCCCTGGGCTCTGGAGCGGCAGAAAGAGGCCACACGCATCCAAGCTCCCAGGGTGTCCATACGCGCATCGACGCCAGGGGCATACAGGCTGGTCCAAGCGTCCAGAATGGCCACCGCCCTGTATCCTCGCGATAGCCGGGGCAGATCCGAATCGTTGGTGGCCTTATTGTCGCCATCCACACTCGAGGCGACCACTCTGGGCTCGGCACCTGGGGTGGCGATGATAAGACTGGGACGATCCTGTACACGCTCGACCACCCCGCGGGGTTGACTGGGCGAAGAGATGACGATGGGCACATTTCTGAAGAGCATCCGCAGTTCCTGGGCCGTCCCAGCGGCACCTACCCTGACCGTCCGAAGCCGTGAACCCCCGCAATCCGGGCAGGACCAGTCCGTAGCCGCAGCCCCGCACCAGGCGCATCGGGGCGCGCCGGGCCGTCTCGCCCGCAGGGGTCCGGTGCAGCGCGGGCAACGAGCCTGGTGATGACAGCGAGCGCAACTCAGGCTTTCGAAGATGCCGTCCTGAGGGATGGACAGCAGAACCGGACCACGCTCCAAGGCCTTGTTTATAACGGCGACTGCGGTATGAGGAACCCTTGCGCCGATGGTCGGGTCGGCCAGATGGCTCAGTTCCTCTCGGTTCAACCAGCGGATCCAAGGCAGCAGGGTCGTCACCACGGACCGATCAAGCGTCAGAGCAGTGCCTGGACCGGTCACGCCAGAGTCCGCTTCGGTGGCCTCGGGCTGACTCTCCCAGTGGGAACGCACGCTTCTGGCACGGGCCATGGCCAGGAAGACGCCGCCGTGGGCGCGGGCCCTCAGTCTCAACACCCCGCGGGCATTGGCGTAGGGCATCATCCCATCGGCGTACTGGTAGCTGGCATCGTCCAGCAACGCGAAGAGAGCAGGACCCTCCACCGGGGCGTACATGGCAGCCCGCAACCCGATGGCGCAGCGGACCTGACCGGAGGCCAGCGCGAGGTAGGCCCTGTAACGCTCGGCAGGAGCCATGCCGCTGTCCAGAATGGCGAAATCACCGGACCATCCACGGGCCTCCTGTTGGCCAGGACCGGCGGCAACAGAGGGACCAAAGGGACGCAACCCCAGCTGCTGGAGGACAGCAGACAGATGAACCACCTGACGGGTGCCCGGCAGTACCATAACTGCCGACCGGCCAGCCAGCAGGGCCCCTATCAGCACCCTGGCAGCCAGCAGGGCGGCCTGGTCCATACCGGGCAGAATGTCAGCCAGATAGGCTGTGAAAGTATCCTCTTCCAGCGACTGATCCAGTTTCTCCAGCCCCTGATAGCCCGAATCAAGCCTCTGTTTCAGATCTTTCTGCCGCTGGGCCAGCCCGGCCACCCAGGCGGGGTCAGAGGCCAATCGAGGCTGACCGGGAACCAGCTGCTGCTCCTTGTCGATGCGGGCCACACGAGGGGGCAGGGCCAGCCGCAAAATGTTGGCCTCAGTGCCCCCATAGGCCCTGGCGATGGCAGTGATGTCCGCGCGTAGGGAAGGTGAGATCAGGCTGCGATCCAGCACCACCCGCTCCAGATAGCGCAAGGAGGCGCGGGGAACCTGGCTTTCTGCCACGCGTTCCCAGATGATGCCGTTGACCCTGCGCGCCCCGAACCGGACGCGGACAAGGCATCCTGGCTGGGCATGATCGCCCTGGTCGGCATCCACCAGGTAATCGAAGGTCCCTCCCAGGTGAGTGGCCTGCACGTCCAGCACCACCCGTGCCACAGGAAGTTCATCGGCCGGTCGGCGCGGAGGTCTCTTTCGACTGCTGCTCGAACGACGGCGCGAAGCAAGACCGTCCAGGGCGGGCTGACTGACGTCCTGCGAATCCATGGCTCCTCCCCTCGCTTTCACAATTAAGAGAGCCACGGCGGATTCCCCAGTCAATGACTTGGGAACCCGCCGTGGCTCTTGATGAACAGCTACTACCTGGTCATGCCGATGGCGGCCTTAAGCTCGCCCACCTTGTCCACCTGCTCCCAGGTGAAGTCGGGATCCTCACGGCCGAAGTGCCCATAGGCTGCAGTCTTGGCGTAAATGGGCCTCAACAGGTCCAGCTCATCGATGATGGCTGCGGGCCGCAGGTCGAAGACCTCGCGCACGGCCTCCTGGATCTGCTCCCGGGTGACTCCCTGCTCGGTGCCGTAGGTCTCCACGTTGACGCTGACTGGTTCAGCCACGCCAATGGCATAAGCCACCTGGACCTCGACCTTGTGCGCCAGTCCAGCGGCCACGATGTTCTTGGCCACCCAACGTGCAGCATAGGCAGCGGACCGGTCTACCTTGCTGGGGTCCTTGCCTGAGAAGGCACCGCCCCCATGATGGGCTGCACCGCCATAGGTGTCCACGATGATCTTGCGTCCGGTCAGTCCTGCGTCAGCCGCAGGACCGCCCAGAACAAAGGAACCAGTCGGGTTGACCAGCACCCGGTAGCCCTGGTGCTCGACGGCCTGGCCACAGACTCGATCCAGCACGGGCGTGATGACATGCTCCGTCAACTGCTCCTGCAGCCAGTCATGCCCGACCTCGGGATCGTGTTGCGTGGAGATAAGGACCGTATCCACTCGGCGGGGCCTGTCTTCCTGATCGTATTCGATCGTCACCTGGGTCTTGCCATCGGGCCTCAGATGGGGAATGATCCCCTCCTTGCGTACCTGGGCAAGACGGAAGGCCAGTTGATGGGCCAGATAGATGGGCAAGGGCATGAGCGTGTCGGTCTCATCGCAGGCGTACCCGAACATGACCCCCTGGTCACCGGCCCCTTGGGACTGGTAACGCTCCTCACGGGTGGCAGCGCTCTCCTGGCTGGCCGACAGGCGTTCCACGCCCTGGTTGATTTCCTTGCTTTGCTCGCTCAGTGCCACAGTAACGCCGCAGGAATCCGCATCCAGGCCGATATCCGATGAAGTGTAGCCGATCCTGCGCAATACCGACCGGACCTGGGACTGAATGTCCGTGTAGCCCTGGGATGAGACCTCTCCGAAGACGAAGAATAGGCCGGTGGCCGCTGATGTCTCTACGGCCACATGCGAGTGCGGATCCTGGGCGATCAGATCGTCCAAAATGGCATCGGAAATCTGGTCACAGACCTTGTCTGGATGGCCCTCGGTCACTGATTCAGCCGAAATCAGCCGTCGCTCTGTCATTTCATTCACCTTTGTCTTGAAACCATCACTGTCCGAGGATCCTGCGCCGGCCGCAAACAAAGCCGGCATCGGAAGTCGAAAGACTCAGTTGCCTTCGCTCAGATCATCCTCGCCCAAGGTCTCCTCCAGCAGGCCCTCATTAATCTCACGGAAAGCAATGGACAGGGGCTTTTCCTGGTTCTGGTATTCGACCAAAGGGCCCACGTTCTGCAGCAGACCTTCATTGAGCTGAGTGAAATAGGAATTGATCTGACGGGCCCGTTTGGCCGCGAAGATGGACAGCGCATACTTCGAATCGGCGTGCTTCATGAGATCGTCGATGGGAGGATTCGCAAATCCCTGCGGATGGGGCTCGGTACCGAATGTCATAAGATGTTTCTCCAATTCAACTGGATGAACCATTCATTCAATCTGTATGATTTTACCGCCCGGGCTCGATTTTAGCCTCAAATGCTTCTCTGCCGGGAAAAGCATTGCAGAAACGCCGAAAATTCCAACATGTGGTCATGTTCGGGCCGCCGCTGTCCCCGTTCACTTGAATAAAACTATGCAGATGCGATCAGCCAAGTTGATGAAGGAACGAGAGTTCGCGGGCGCCCGTGCTCTCTATCGTGCCGCTGGCGTCAAGGGCGAGGACTTCGGCAAGCCCATCGTGGCCATCGCCAACTCCTTCTCCGAATTCGTGCCCGGCCACGTCCACCTGAACAAGGTGGGGCGCCTGGTCTCCAAGGCCGTCAAGGAAGCGGGCGGCATCCCCCGCGAATTCAATACCATCGCCGTGGACGACGGCATCGCCATGGGCCATACAGGCATGCTTTATTCTCTGCCCAGCCGTGATCTGATCGCGGACGCTGTGGAGTACTCGGTCAACGCCCACTGCGCCGATGCCCTGATCTGCATTTCCAACTGCGACAAGATCACCCCCGGAATGCTCATGGCTGCTCTGCGTCTGAACATTCCCACGGTTTTCGTCTCCGGCGGCCCCATGGAGGCCGGGCGTACGGTCATGCCCGACGGAACAGTCCAGGAGAGCACCGACCTGATCGACGTCATGTACGCCTCGGCTGACGACAGCATCGACGATGCGGGTCTGCTGGCACTGGAGAAGACGGTCTGCCCCACCTGCGGGTCTTGCGCCGGCATGTTCACCGCCAACTCCATGAACTGCCTGACCGAAGCCATGGGTCTGGCCCTGCCTGGCAACGGCACCACTCTAGCCTCGCACACAGCACGGAAGATGCTTTTCGAGCGGGCCGGCAAGCTGGTGGTCGAGATTGCCAACCGGTATTACCAGGATGACGACGACTCGGTCCTGCCACGGTCCATCGCCACCAAGAAAGCCTTCGAGAACGCCATGACCATGGATGTGGCCATGGGCGGGTCAACCAACACCGTCCTGCATATTCTGGCCGCTGCACAGTCGGCGGATGTGGACTTCACCTTGGACGACATCGAGCGCATCTCTCACACGGTCCCTTGCATCTGCAAGGCCTCTCCCTCCGGGGACTGGGAGATATCCGACGTCCACAGAGCTGGCGGCATCTGCGGCATCCTGGGCGAGCTGGACCGTGGCGGAGTGCTGCACAAGGACACGCATTCCATCGACTATCCGGACCTTGAGTCCAAGCTGAACGACTGGGACATCATGCGCCCAACCTGCCTGGACCAGGCCAAGGAGCTCTACCACGCAGCTCCCGGACATATCACCTCCCCCGAGCCCTTCAACCAGTCCAAGGAGTGGGAGGACCTGGACACCGACCGCGTCAACGGCGCCATCCATGACCTGGATCATCCTGCCGTCTCCGAAGGTGGTCTGGCCATACTGCGTGGCAATCTGGCCCCCGATGGCTGCGTGGTCAAGACCGCAGGCGTGCCCAAGGAGATCTGGAACTTCCGCGGACCGGCTCTGGTGGTTGAATCACAGGAGCAGGCCGTGGAGGTCATACTCAACGGCACCTTGCACAAGGGTCAGGCCCTGGTCATCCGTTACGAGGGACCCAAGGGCGGCCCGGGCATGCAGGAGATGCTGTATCCCACCTCATTCGTCAAGGGCAAGGGAATCGGCAAGGACGTGGCCCTGCTGACCGACGGCCGCTATTCCGGCGGCTCATCAGGCCTGGCCATCGGCCATATCGCTCCTGAAGCAGCCAACAAGGGCCCCATCGCCCTGATCCGAAACGGTGACATGATCCGCATCGACATCCCCAACCGGCGTGTAGATGTCGAACTGAGTGATGAAGAACTCGCCCAGCGCCGCGCAGAACTAGAAGCCGGCGAAGGCTATGTGGCCCACAGGGATCGCAAGGTCTCCTTGGCGCTGAAGGCCTACGCCGCTTTCGCCCGCTCAGCAGACAAGGGCGCCACCCGCGACCCCGACCTGATCAACCGCTTGTCGGGTCTGGACTGACAGAGGCTGAGCCCAACAGCAAGACTGACCATAATGCCCGGCCATCGAATCACTAATCGATGGCCGGGCATTGATTATAAAAATGGGTGCATTTTAGACAAGTACGGGCGTCTTATCGGACACGCTTTCCGCGACTTCGGAGGAAGACGGCTCCGCCTCCGCATTTTCTTCTAAATTGTCGACGCGGAATTTAAGCACCATGGTCAGCAGGAAGGCTACGAGCAGGCCTGCCAGGCAGGCGCCCAGGTAGATGACGAACCCATGACCGAAGAATATGGGCAAGGCTGCCAGACTGGGGAAAGCGAAAGCCGTAGCCTGTACGCCGGAAAGCCCGGCAATGACACCGCCTATGCCCCCGCCGGCGCAGACAGCCAACAGCGGCCTCTTTCTAGGCAGATTGACTCCGAACATAGACGGTTCCGTGATACCGAACAGGGCCGAAACCGCAGCTGACAGACAGGTGGATTTGAATGCCTTGTCATGGCTCTTGATCATCACGGCCAGCGCAGCTCCTGCCTGTGCAAAGACCGCCGGGCCCATCATGGCCAAAACGGTATCATGACCGCTGACGGCAATGTTGTTCATGGCTATAAGAATCAGACTCCAGTGGAATCCGAAAATGACCATGGGCTGGACGGTAGCCCCCAGCAGGAGTCCAGCAATGACCGGTGAGAGCGCGTACACCCATTCATAGCCAGCTGCCAGTCCGTCGCCGATGACCTTGCCTATGGGACCAAAGGCGAAGAGGGTGAGGAACCCTATGACCAGGATGCAGACCAAAGGCGTCAGGAACCCTCTGATCACTTCGGGCAGCACCCTATCCAGCCATCGTTCCAAATAGACCAAGGCGCCAACGGCAAGGATGATAGGGATCACGCTGGAGGCATACTTGACACCCAGAAGGGGGATGCCGAGAAACCTGATGGTCTTGCCTGCCTCCTGCACCGCAACCAGATTGGGATAGAGCAGCATGCCGGCGATGACCACAGCGATAAACGGATCAGCGCCGAATTTCTTGGCTGACGTGTATGCCAGGAGGATGGGTAGGAAGGTAAATAGGCTGGAAGCCATGGCATCCAGCACCAGATAGGTCTGGTCACTAGTGCTCAGCACATGGGTCGTCGTCAGAATGACAAGCATGCCTTTCATGATGCCGGCGGCCGACAGCAGATTGACTATCGGTAGAAAGATTCCCGATATTCCATCAATGACGATGTCAAGAAGCTCTTTAGCGGACCGTCTTTTCATCAGACACCGCCGAAATCGTTGACCAGAGCGGGCTCTGTGCTCTCCATCACTTCTCCGCTGGCACTCATCCAGGGGTTCTTCCCAAAGTACTCAACTTCGTCGGCATCCTCCAGATAGCATTGGAGCGCACCTACCAGATTCGCATCGTTCTGGAATTTGCAGGCCGTCACCTCGGCACGGGAGACATGATAGGGACAGGCGGCATAGAGGCGATCCAGATTGCTTCGGATGGCCTCGATCAGAGCCGGTTGAGCCGAGATGCCACCGCCGATGGCAAAGCGTTGAGGATCACAGATGTTCTGGATATTGTATATCTGTACCGCCACATCATGCGCATAGGAATCGAGGCACTCCAAAGCCATCTGTTCTTGCTCCTCGACCGCCTTGAAGAAAGCTACACCATCCACGTCCGCAGGATCCAGGTTCTTGCGCTCGGCATAGGTCTTGCACAGACCAGTGGCGCTGCATTGGTTTCCCCACACGCCATCGTGGGTCGGCGACTCCCGGGAAGAGGTCATGATGTAGCTGACCTCCCCAGCGGAAAAATGATGTCCGCGGTAGAGCTGGTGATTGACGATGAAGGCGCCGCCGATCATGGTGCCGAGGATGATTACGAAACCATCCTGCACGTCCTGCAGACTGCCGACTCGGGATTCAGCCATGACTGCACATTTGGCATCGTTCTCAATGACGATGCGCACGGGGCAATTGCGAAAGAGGGCGTGCCTTATATAGAAGTCGTCGTTGTATCTCAAGGCACCGCCCATGGCACAGTATCCTTTTTTGCTGTCGATGATTCCAGGCATGGATATGGCAATCCCCTGCACACCCGGCTCTTGTTCGAACAACTGGGTCAGAGCCGCAATCAGCTCGTCACGCCCACGCTGAGGCGTAGGCATGGAGTTACGAGAAACGATCGAGGTGTCTTCCAGCATGTAGGCATATTTGATGGCGGTACCACCAATATCAACGGTCAGAATTTTCATGATGCATCCTTGCTCAACGAACTTCGCATATCAGACAGGTGCTTCGTATCATCCTCGCTACGGTTGCTCAACCATTCAGAAGGAGGATACGCAGACGGGGGCATGAGCATGTATACTGCCAATGCCATGCCCCCGGAGGAGAATGACCGCTTCACTCGGTCATTGCTAGCAGTCGGCCATGGTTCTTCCGGCACCGACTAGACCTTGGAAGTCAGCATTGAAGACTTCTACTGCTGCTGAGATCGCTTGGTTCTTCACCAGGCCATCGATTATGGACGAGCCAAGCGTAGCCGCTCCGATGCCATACTGGGCCAACTCCAGAACCTGCTGCGAATTCTTGAAGCTGGCGGCCAGGACCTCGCAGTCAAGATCATTGGCACGGAAGATGTCATGAATGGTCTTGGCGACCTGAACGCCGTTGTAGCCCATATTGTCAATCCTGTTGATATACGGTGCGGCATAGGATGCTCCGGCCTTGGCAGCCAGAAAACCTTGCAGGGGCGTGTAAATGGCCGTGGCAGTCACCTTCACTCCTTCGGCGACAAGGGTCTTCATAGCTTTGAATCCCTGAGGGACGCTGGGAACCTTGGGGAAAGTATGGGGTCCCAGTTCATCGACGATCCTGTGCGCATCAGCCACCATGCCGACACTGTCGGTCGCGACCACCTGTGCATGCAGTTCCAAATCCGAACCAATGATGGAGCGTATCTCTTTCAGCACGTCAAAGGGAGGCCTGCCCGCTTTGGCCAGAATGCTGGGATTGGTGGTAACTCCGTCAATAGGGTAGATGTCGATCAGCCTTCTGATGGCTTGCGTGTCGGCATCATCGATGATCAATTTCATGCTAGCGTCCTTCACTTATCTAGATGGACTTGTTTTATGTAGGGCCCGGCCGGGAATGACTTCCCGGCCGGCTAAATGGTGCTCAGAGCGTCTGCTCAGTCCGCTCGATGATGTCGTCCTGCGTAGCCTTGGACAGCACCGTGAAGAAAGCGCTGTATCCGGCTACCCTGACGATCAGGTCCCTGTGCTTGTCAGGGTGGACCTGGGCATCCAGCAGGGTGTCGCGGGAGACCACGTTGTACTGAACGTGGTAGCCATGCAACTGGTCGAAGAAGGCTCGAGTGACCTGTGAAAGCTTTACCCGGTTCTCCGGCTTGGCCAGCACCTGCGGTGTCATCTTCTGGTTGAGCAGGACCCCGCCGGTGATGTCCTCAGTCGGCAGCTTGGACACTGACTTGAAGACCGCTGTAGGACCATGCTTGTCTGCCAAGTGAGAAGGGCTGCAGCCTTCGGCCAAGGGTTCGCCGTTCTTGCGGCCATCAGGAGTGGCCAAGGTTCCTGCACCTTGGGGGACGTTGGCCGAGATGGAGCTTGTGCCGGCGTTATAGGTGCCCCCGATGGGACCACGGCCGTAGCGGGTGTTGTGGTACTTCTTCATCTCGTCGATGTACACGTCGTAGGCCTTGCGGATCAGGCTGTCGACGTAGTCGTCGTCGTTGCCATACTTGGGGGCCTCCTGCATAAATCGGCGAATACGCTCGTTCTCCTCGCCTTCCCAGTTCTCCTGCATTGCCTGCCAAAGCCTGGCTGGTGTGACCTTGTGCTCCTCGAAGACCACCTTCTTCATAGCCGCCAGGGAATCAGCCAAGTTGGCTATGCCTACTTGCAGGTCGGAGATGAAATCATAGTGGGCTCCGCCTTCCTTCATGTTCAGGCCACGCTCGATGCAGTCATCGGTCAGTGCAGAGCAGAGAATATCAGCGGTGTCATGTTCGAGAACCATGTCGCAGGTGGCATCGATGATGACGCACTGCCTGCACATCTCGCGGATGACCTTGTCCCAGCAGGCTTCGACCTGATCGAAACTGGTGAAGTTCTTGAAGTGACCGACACCTTCGACCAGCTTGGTGCCGCTGGCCGGATCCACGCCGTCGTTCATGGCGATCAACAGGGCCTTGGGGAAGTTGAGGAAGCTCATACCGGTGCACCGGTAGCCCCACTTGCCGGGGACAGCGGTTTCCACGCAACCGATGGCCGAATACTCGTAGGCGTCCTCGCGGGCCACCCCCTTGTCGATGAAGCTGGGAATGATGATCTCGTCATCGTTGAAAGCTGGCATGCCGAAGCCGCAACGAACCACCTCAATGCACTCTGACATGAAGTCATCAGGCAGGTTCTTGTGATAACGAACCGTGAGGTTGGGCTGGGTCAGATGGCTCTGAGCAACGGACTTGAGAATGAGCCAGCTCATGGGATTGGTGGCATCCTGGGGCTGACCGTTCACCAGCTTCTGGCCGCCCACTGTCACATTCTGATACAGAGGTGAGCCGGCAGAGAATTGCGTGTGGCTCCATGGACGAATCTTGTTGATGGTGTAGGTCTTCAGCCAAAGGTTGGTCATCAGTTCGACAGCCTGGGGCTCATCAATCAGCCCGGCCTTCAAATCCTTCTCATAGAAGGGATCCAAGTACTGATCCATGCGTCCATAGGAGAGCGAGTGACCGTTGGACTCAATCTGCAGGGCCAGATGCACCAGCCAGACCGACTGAACGGCTTCACGCAGATTCCTGGCGGGCTCATAGGGCACGTGCTCCAAGGCTTCCGCCATGCCGCGCAGCTCTTCAGCACGCTTGTCATTGCCCTCGTCGGCTGCCTGCTTGGCTTGCTTCAGCGCCAGCTCAGCGTAGCGGTGAGCAAAAGTCTTCATGGCGTCAATCACAATGATGATGGCCTTGTAGAAGTAACTCTTGTGAATGTTCCGATAATCGGTCAGATCGAGTGCATCCAGCTTCTCTTGGGCCCGACGGCTGAAGTCCTTGAGGCCACGGCTGAGAACAACAGCGTAGTTGACAGCGCAGTGTGCATCGCCAGAGGTGATGTTGCCCTCGGACTTGATGATTCCCAGATCGTAGAAGAGCTTGGAGTGAGGAGGGAAGGCTGCCAGTCCACGATCCTGAAGCGTGTTGTGCTCCCAGAACGGGGCGATGGAGCGCAGCTTCTCCTTGTTCTCTTCTGTGATGGTGAAGACGTCGCCATCACGCTTTTCAAATTGGTCCAGCTCATCAATGACCCAGCCCATGGCATATTCGGGATAAATAGGCGCAGCCCTGTTGGCCGAGGCCTGATTGCCGGCAATGAGGGTTTCCGGCTCGATGTAAATAGACATCGATTCCAAAACCCGCTTGAGCATGATGGCTCTCTTGATGGCCAGCGGCTGATCCTGACAATTCTTATATACCTCAGTGGTGATCATCGCCCGTTCGACATCGACCTGAGGGGTCACCGAGAGGAGCTGATCGCGGAAGGACTCCATCCGGGGTGTCAGCTTGCCGAAATGTTGCTCATTCATCTTTGCTTTCCTTTCAGATCACAGCGATTCGGGTCTTCCTATAAACCGCTAGATCCGCACCGCGGTGTGCTCTAAATCACATTTCACTACAAAAACTATCATACGTTAGCAGTAATTGCAATTTTGAAACGTATATTTCTTTCATTCGTAAGATATTAAAAATGCTTGTTCTCTGCACTTCCGTTTTGTGCATTCACAAGAAGATATCGACGAGTTTCATCCGGTCTCCGCTGCCTGACTCACAGTGAAGATCGTCAGTCAGCTACTCATCCAGTAAAAGAGGAGACGGTGAGCGGTCCAGTAGATGTGCGACGAGAGGCAATTGATCCATGGTTTATGCGATCGCAACAGACTCCTAATTCAGACCGTCTCCAGTTCAATGCCATGTTCCATAAGCTGTTTCGAAGCCTCGTCGGGGATGTTGTCATCGGTGATGACCATGGTGCTCTTTTGGGGAAGATTCAGCGAGACCGTGCTGCTATGACCGAACTTCTCGCTCTCAGTAAGGATTACAATGCGCATGGCATGCATAGCCATGTCTCGGACGGCCTGAGCCCGCATCTGATCGCGGTTGGCGAACCCGGTATCAGGGTCAAATCCATCGGCACCAATGAACATCACATCCACCTGTATGCCAGTAAGGCACAGGGGGACCATGGGACCCACCAGAACCTGGGCGCTGTGCTGATAGATACCGCCAATCAGAATGATCTGGCAGTTGCCAGCCTCACCGACATAGCGAGCCACGAAGGCGCTGTTGGTGATGATGGTCAGATCCTTTTTGGTGCGCGCCAGCTCAACCGCCAGCAGAGCGCAACAGCTTCCGTTCTCCACGATCACCGTGGCACCATCAGGCACGCAGGCGACGGCTCTGCGCGCGATTCTAAGCTTTTGCTCATAGTGGCGAGCCAGGCGACCTTCGACATTGTCCGTGCTTTTGATAGCAGCATAGCCATGCTCTCTGGTGATAAGACCACGGCTCTCCAGCTCGTTCAGATACTTGTGTACAGTCACCTGAGAGACGCCCATTTCCTTGGCGAGCTCGCTGACCTCCATCCGCTCTCTGTCGATGAGCATCTCAAGGATGCCGTTGGCACGATCGTCCACCTGAACCCGTCCTTCGTCGAAGGGGTCGCACGCCCCGTCATGAACATTCTAGAATGCAGGGAGCCGTTGCGGAAATCGGGTGGGCGTCAGAAGAAAGCATGCACACCTTCCTGCTCATAAACCTGTCGGTAGCCTTCCAGATCCTCCTGGTGCGTGTTGGGCACATTCCTGTACCTGTAGCCGTCACGCTGCAGAAGATCGTATTTCGACTCGCCGAAATTGTGGAAGGGCAGAAGCTGGACCCTGTCCGCACCAAGCCTCAGCAGGCGCCGCGCCATCTTCCTGGCATCATCGAGCTTATCGTTATAGTCAGGAATCACCGGGGTCCGGATCAGGACGTCCTTGCCGCTATGCAGAGCATAACTAGTGTTACGTTCGATCAGATTCAGACCAACCCCAGTCCCCTGCTTATGGGCCTGTTCGTCCCAATGTTTCATATCGATGAAGACGTGATCCAAGTGATCCAGGGCACTTCTGAAAATCGATTCCGGCACATGTCCGGTCGTTTCGACGTTGGTGTCGATGCCCCGATCCTGCAGAGCTGACAGAAGCGCAACACAGAAATGCCCCCACACCAGGGGTTCGCCGCCTGATAGCGTCACCCCTCCGCCGCTTTGACGATAGAACGGCAGATCCTTCATGCATTGATCGACGACCTCATCCAGATCACGCGTCCGCCCCACCAGGTTCAATCCCTTGCATTCGCGTGCTGCCTCCAAAGCTGCAGGATCGTCATAACGCAGAGCATGCACGTCCACAGCTCTGCTCCTGTCGGTCTTGACAAACCCAGGGGCCGCAGGCAAAGCACTGCATGCAGAACACCCCGAACACGACTTGGGATCCCATTCGAACTGAGGCGTACGGACCTGGCTCTCGGGGTTGGAACACCAGCCACACCTCATAGGGCAGCCCTTGAGGAAGACCACCGTACGGATGCCGGGCCCGTCATTCAGACTGAACTGCTGAATATTGAATACCGTGGCGGATATCATGGTCGCCTCCATTGCGCAAGACCTGAATCGGCTTTTCTTTCGTCTGAAGTAATAATACATTACATACGAAAGCAATACAAGCCTTATTAACGCGCAAGCAAGGCTTAATGCTTAAAGTCCATACTCTCTAGCGATTACCTTCCAGAGAGCCTGCGCAGCCTTATCCACGTTGTCGTTGACTATTACCTGGTCGAACTGACCCTCGGAGGCCATCTCCACCTTGGCTGTCTCCAGCCGTCGTGCCCGCTGCTGCTCATTTTCGGTTCCCCGCATGTTCAGCCGAGTAACAAGGTCCTGGAATGACGGCGGCGCCAGGAATACGTAGAACACTTCCAGATCCAGTTCCTTCGCCCTCTGCCGAACACGGTGCGCCCCCTGCAGGTCAATCTCCAGAATTGTAGGAACCCCTGCTTCCAGATGGTCCAGGACCGGCTGCAGCGGGGTGCCATAGTGGGACATGCCGTGCACAAGGGCGGTCTCCAGAAACTCGCCGGCAGCCTCTCTGCGGGCAAACTCCTGCTCATTCATGAACCAGTAAGTAATGCCGTCCTCTTCGCCCGGACGCGGCGCGCGGGTGGTGGCTGAAACGGAGACCCAGACCTCCGGGTGGGCATGACGCAGTGCTGCTTCCACAGTGCCCTTGCCGACAGCCGTGGGTCCCGTCAACACGATCAGCCGGCCGCCCGTCTTCCCCGGCCCCCCGGTCTGTTCTCCCGAAGAGCGCTGATTCGACATGTAGACACCGTTGATCGCTGACACGGCCACTTCCTTTCCCAAAAGTCATACCTCCGGCTTATACAGACCGGAACATGGGTCAATCATATAGCCAGCACCTACCGGGCCTTCTCCAGCTCCAACAGCCGGGCCGCGTGCTCCTGAATGCTCATGACCTGGTAGTCGTCCTTCTTGGCCACGTCAATGGCCATCAGGGCGGCCGAAAATTCGGTGACGGTGGTGAACTGCGGCAGGTCGGCGGCTATGGCGGCCACCCGGATAAGATAGCCGTCGGAGCGCGAACCTCTGGAACTCGGAGTATTGAGGATCATGTCGATAGCTCCATCCTCGATAAGCTGGACCGGATTGCGACCCATGTGCCTAACTCCTTCAGCATCAGTGAAAGCCTGCCCCTGATCCTCGCCACCGCTGATCTTATCGACAACGGACACGTCGAAGCCGTACCGACGCAGAACGGAGGCAGTACCACGGGTGGCGCAAACGCTGAAGCCCTGCTCCAGCAGACGGGCTGCCAGCATGGGCAGCTGGCGCTTGTCTGCGTCATTGACCGATAGGAAGACGACCCCGCTGGTGGGCAGACCGCCTTGATAGGCGGCCAGCTGGCTCTTGGCGAAAGCGTGGGGAAAGTCCCGATCGAAGCCCATGACCTCTCCAGTGGAACGCATCTCCGGACCCAGCAAAATATCCACAGTCCGACCCACCGGAGTTCGGAAGCGTTTGAATGGCAGGACGGACTCCTTGACCGCCACAGGCTGGCCGACACGGACCATGCCGCCGTCGCCGACAGGCAAGAGCAGCCCGTTGACTCGTTGCTGGGCGATAGACTCCCCCACCATGATACGGGCCGCAGCCTTGGCCAGCGCCGCACCCGTGGCTTTGGAGGCAAATGGGACGGTCCGGGATGCGCGGGGATTGGCCTCGATCACATAGAGAGTGTTGGCCATGAAGGCATACTGAACATTGATCAGCCCCTGGACCCCACAACCTTGGGCTATTGCCAGGGTAGCCTGCCGCAACCTGTTGATCTGGTCGTCGGAGAGCGTGGAGGGCGGCAGGGTGCAGGCGGCATCGCCGGAGTGGACTCCGGCCTCTTCAACATGCTCCATGATTCCGCCGATATAGAGCTCCTGCCCGTCATAGAGGGCGTCCACATCGATCTCAATGGCGTCCTGAAGGAACTTGTCAATCAACAGGGGCGAGGGCAGACGGCCGGAGACCACCGTATCGGCCTTAGCCTCCTCCAGGGCGCGATCCACGTAAGTGTTCAGCTGTTGGTCATCATAGACGATCTCCATGCCTCGCCCGCCCAGCACATAGGAGGGCCTGACCAGAACCGGGTAGCCGATGGCATGTGCTGCATCTCTGGCCTCATCCAGGGAAAGGGCGGTGCCGTAACGGGGGGCGTTCAGATGTTCCTTGCTGAGCACCTGACCGAAGAGCTCACGGTTCTCGGCAAGGTCGATGGATTCAGGACTGGTCCCCAGAATGGGTACCCCGGCTGCCTTGAGCCTGGCCGCCAGGGACAGGGGCGTCTGACCGCCCAGCTGGACGATGACCCCTTTGACAGGTCCCATGGCCTTCTCAGCCCGGTAGATCTCCAGAACATCCTCGAAGGTCAGCGGCTCGAAGTAGAGCCTGTCCGACATGTCATAGTCGGTTGAGACCGTCTCGGGATTGCAATTGACCATGATGGTGTCATAGTCCTTGCCCAGCTCCTGGACGGCGTGCACGCAGGTGTAGTCGAACTCGACTCCCTGGCCGATCCGGTTGGGTCCCGAACCCAGGATGATGACCGCTTCGCGCTGACGGGGTCGCAGCTCGGACTTGTCGGCGTAGCAGGAGTAGTAGTAGGGCGTGACCGCATCGAACTCGGCTGCGCAGGTGTCCACGGTCTTGTAGACAGGATGAAGGCCGAAGGCCCAGCGAAGCTCCCTGACGACCGCCTCGCCTTGGTCGCCCATACCGCGCAGGTGAGCGATCTGCAGGTCGCTCAGTCCCGATTGCTTGGCCCGGCGCAGCAGATCCTCATCCAGGACCTCGGACTGGCGCACTTGGAGGGCCAGGTCATTGATCATGCTGATCTGCTCCAGGAACCAGGGATCGATCCTAGTGGCCTGGTGGACCTGCTCAACAGTGGCTCCGCCCCAGAAGGCCCGCTGAATCTGCAGGTAGCGGTGCTCTGTGGGAGTGTGCATGGCCTCTAGCAACTGGTTGGTCTCGGCCTGGTCGGGCTTGGGGCCATCCCAGGAGAAGGTCATGTGCCGCTTGTCGATGGAGCGCATGGCCTTGCCCAGGGATTCGCGGAAGTTGCCGGCCAGAGCCATGGCCTCGCCCACGGACTTCATCGAGGTGGTCAGGGTCGTGTCCGCACCGGGGAACTTCTCGAAAGTGAAACGCGGAATCTTAGTGACCACATAGTCGATGGTCGGCTCGAAGGAGGCAGGCGTTGAACGGGTGATGTCGTTCTCGATCTCATCCAGGGTGTATCCCAGGGCCAGCTTGACTGCGATCTTGGCGATGGGAAAGCCGGTGGCCTTGGAAGCCAGAGCCGAAGACCGTGAAACACGAGGGTTCATTTCGATGACGATGATCCGGCCATTCTTGGGATTGACGGCGAACTGGATGTTGCAACCGCCAGTGTCCACCCCCACGCCGCGGATGATGGCGATGCCGATGTCACGCATGCGCTGATATTCCCGGTCGGTCAGGGTGAAGACCGGAGCCACGGTGATGGAGTCGCCGGTGTGCACGCCGACCGGATCTACATTCTCGATCGGGCAGACCACAACCACATTGTCCAGGCGGTCGCGCATGAGCTCCAGCTCATACTCCTTCCACCCTTCGATGCCCTCCTCCAGGAGGATCTCATCGGTGGGCGAATAATGGATGCCGGCGCCGGCGATCCGCCGCAGCTCCTCGCGATCGTGGGCGATGCCCGAGCCCAGGCCGCCCATGGTGAAGGAGGGACGAACCACCAGGGGGTAGCCCAGTTCAGCGGCAACTGCCTCGGCCTCATCCAGACTGTGGGCGATGCGGGACTTGGCTGACTCGGCGCCGGCCTGGTCCACCACCTGCTTGAAGAGCTCACGATCCTCTCCCCTGTCGATGGCCTCCAGCGAAGCACCGATCAGCTCAACCCCGTAGCGCTCCAGCACGCCAGCCTTGCCCAGCTCGACGGCAGCATTCAGCGCGGTCTGGCCGCCCAGGGTGGGCAGCAGCGCATCCGGCCGCTCCTTGGCGATGATCCGCTCCAAGAAGGGCAGGGCGATGGGCTCGATGTAGGTAGCATCGGCCATTTCGGGGTCCGTCATGATGGTGGCGGGATTGGAGTTGACCAGGATGACGCGAATCCCCTCTTCGCGCAGCACCCGGCAGGCCTGGGTCCCCGAATAGTCAAACTCGGCCGCCTGTCCGATGACGATGGGCCCCGAGCCGATGACCATGACCGAATGGATGTCCTGCCGCTTAGGCATGTGCCTTCCCTTCCTTGGCGTCCTGCATCAACGTGATGAACCTGTCAAACAGGTAGGAGGCATCGTGCGGGCCAGCCGCCGCCTCCGGATGATATTGAACGGAGAATGCCGGAATATCCAGACACTCCAGACCCTCGACCACGCCGTCGTTGAGATCGACATGAGAGACCCGAACACGACCATATCGGCCCTCACCATAGGGCGAGGGCACCGGGTCACCCTTGGGCGCCCTGACTGCGAACCCGTGATTGTGGGCGGTGATCTCCACCTTGCCGGTGCTCAGATCCATGACCGGCTGATTGATGCCGCGATGACCGAATTTCAGCTTGTAGGTCTCGAAGCCCAGGGCACGGCCCAGCAGCTGGTTGCCCAAGCAGATGCCGAAGAAGGGCAGCCTTGCATCAAGCACCTGGCGCAGGAGGGCCACCTCATGGTCGGCCGTAGAGGGATCGCCCGGACCGTTGGAGAAGAAGACGCCATCTGGATTGAGCGAGCGGATGGTCTCCATGCTGGTGCCCACGGGCAGCAGGTGGACCCGGCATCCGCGCTCGGCCAGCCGATGAGGGGTCATGGCCTTGATGCCCAGGTCGACAGCAGCCACCGTGCAGAGCGGCTCCTGATCCTGGTACTGACCACAAGGCTCCACCGTGTAAATGTGTTCTGTGCTGACTTCGCCGGTCAGGTGGGAACCGCCCATGGTCGGCGCCTGTCTGACCTGATCCAAGAGACTCTGGATGCTGGCATCGTCCAGGGCCGAGCCGGAAAAAATACCGGCCCGCATGACGCCCGCTGAACGCAGGTGCCGCACGAGCCGGCGAGTGTCTATGCCGCTGATGCCGACGATGCCTTGGTCGATCATCTCCCCTTGGAGACCGCCTGTAGCCCGCCAGTTGCTGAAGGTGGGACTGGGTTCCCGGACCACATATCCGGCCACCCATATCCGAGACGACTCACCGTCCTCCCCGTTGACACCGGTATTGCCGATGTGCGGAAACGTCTGGACTACAATCTGTCTGTCATAGCTGGGATCGGTCAGAGTTTCCTGGTACCCGGTCATCCCCGTGGCGAATACGACCTCACCGATAGTGCTGCCCAGTGCCCCGAAAGCCTTTCCCTCATACACCTGGCCGTCCTCCAGCAGAAGGATGGCGGAATCGGAGAAACGACGATCGGAGGCGATGGCGTTGGTGTCCTTCAGGTTCACCGAACCCCCTTGTTTGCCGTGGATATTCGCACCCATACTAATGACCCCCATGGATTACGCCGACTAGGTCGCCCAGAAGATGATTGGGCAAATCATGCAGCAAGGCCTGCTGGTCAACAAATCTCAATATGGAAAAAGACCGACCTGATGCCCTAACAGCCAGCGGACATCGGTCGGCCTTTATCCGAATCATTGCTCAGTCGCCTGAAGGAAGATCCGCATCCGGGATCAGTTCCTTCGGCAGCGTCAGTTTCAACTGATCCAGACTGGGAGCCGACTGGTCGGCATCCTCATCCTTGTGCGTACCCCCTGCCGATGCCGACTTGCTGTCAGCAGGGTCGTCCTCAGAGGAAACCGGCTCGGAGGCTGCACCCCCTGCTTTTGCGTTCTCGGATCCATCATCCGAAACGTCCGCATCGGCCTCGGCATCAGCCAGGGCGGCAATCTGATCGGCTTGCTCACGACGAGCCTGATGCTCATCCTTCTCCTGCTCCAGAGCGCTCAGAACGCCATGGATAAAGGAGGGGGCATCGGCATCCGAGAGGGTCTTGGCTAGGGACAGGGCCTCATCGATGGCCACCTTGTCGGGGACGTCAGGGTTGTAGAGCATCTCCCAGGCGGCGATACGCAGAATGTTGCGGTCGATGACGTGCATGCGGCTCAGTGGCCACCGGGTGGAATGGGTCTGCAGGGCTCCATCGATATCTTGATGATGCTCTGCCACACCCTCAACGAGGGTCACGGCATAGGCAGGCAGAGGTGTCTGCGCCCCTGGCCTGGCCTTGCGCTCCTCCAGCAGGGAGAGGAAATCCTGACTCTTCTCGTCGGCCTCATACAGGGTGTTCAAGGCCCGCTTGCGGGCTGTGGAACGTGCCATGGATGTGTGGTTTCCGACTTGCTCAGTTCTCGCGGCCCAGGTAGGAGCCGTCGCGGGTGTCCACCTTGACCTTCTCGCCCTCGCCTACGAAGAGGGGCACCTGGATCTCGGCCCCGGTCTCCACGGTGGCGGGCTTGGTGCCGGCGTTGGAGCGGTTGCCCTGGACGCCGGGCTCGGTTTCGGTCACCGTCAGCACCACGGATGCGGGCAGCTCCACAGACAGGGGGTTGCCGTCATGGAAGCTGATGATGCAGTCGGTGCCCTCAAGCAGGAAGCGCTCCTGATCGCCGACCAGGGCCTCGGGGATGTTGACCTGCTCGTAGGTGTTCATGTCCATGAAGACGAAGGAGTCGCCGTCCCGGTAGGAGTACTGCATGGTCCGGTTGTCGACGGTCTCGAAGTCCATCTTCATGCCTGCATTGAAGGTGCGGTCCACGATCTTGCCCGAGAGGACGTCCTTGATGGTCGTGCGCACGAAGGCCGGCCCCTTGCCCGGCTTCACGTGCTGGAACTTGATGACGGTCCACAGCTTGCCGTCCAGGTTGATGACCGATCCGTTCTTGATGTCGTTAGAAGTCTGTGCCACCTTGATACCACCTCATTCTGATGAACGTTCCTTCGGAGGGCTCCTGGCCATCTGCCGAAAGCACCGGGCCACACAGGATCCGGCCCGCTCGCGATAAATCCTCGCCTATTATGCCACGGCGCATGAACACCGCAATCGGCTCAGTGGCGAATCTGGCCGGATATGGGCGAGGCCCGGAATCACAGGAAGGATTCCGGGCCCCGTCATTGAATTGTGTCGATAAGCGACAGGCAATCCTACTCGATGACCTTGGTGACTCGACCTGAGCCGACCGTGTGGCCGCCTTCACGAACAGCGAAAGTCAGGCCCTCCTCCATGGCGACGGGCTGAATCAGCTCGACCGAGAAGGTGGCGTGATCGCCGGGCTGAACCATCTCCACGCCCTCGGGCAGGGTGATGACGCCGGTGACGTCGGTGGTCCGGAAGTAGAACTGCGGACGGTAGTTGGAGAAGAACGGCGAGTGGCGTCCACCCTCGTCCTTGGTCAGCACATAGACCTCGCCCTCGAACTTGTGGTGAGGGGTCACGGTGCCGGGAGCAGCCACGACCTGGCCGCGCTCAACGTCCTCACGGCCGATGCCGCGCAGCAGTAGACCGGTGTTGTCGCCAGCCTCGGCCTCGTCCATCTGCTTGTGGAAGGTCTCGATGGAGGTGACGGTGGTGGACTGGGTGTCACGCAGGCCGACGATCTCCACGTTGGTGTTCACGGGCAGCTTGCCGCGCTCGACACGACCGGTCACCACGGTGCCACGGCCGGAGATGGTGAAGACATCCTCGATGGGCATCAGGAAGGGCTTGTCCAGGTCGTGGACAGGAGTGGGGATGTAGTCGTCGACGGCATCCATGAGGTCCTTGATGGTCTGGACCCACTTGTCGTGGTCAGGTGCATCGTCATGCAGGGCGCCGTAGGCGGAGGTGCGGATGACGGGGCAGTCGCGGTCGAAGCCGTTCTCGTCCAGCAGATCGCGGACTTCCTCCTCGACCAGCTCGATCAGCTCTTCGTCGTCGACCATATCGCACTTGTTCAGAGCGACCAGGATCTTCGGCACGCCGACCTGGCGGGCCAGCAGCACGTGCTCGCGAGTCTGGGCCATGGGGCCGTCAGTGGCGGCGACCACCAGGATGGCGCCATCCATCTGAGCAGCGCCGGTGATCATGTTCTTAACGAAGTCGGCGTGTCCGGGGCAGTCCACGTGGGCGTAATGGCGCTTGGCGGTCTGGTACTCGATGTGCGCGATGTTGATGGTGATGCCGCGCTCCTTCTCCTCAGGAGCAGCGTCGATCTGAGCGAAATCGTACTCGGGGTTGACGTCCGGGTACTCCTCATGCAGCACCTTGGAGATGGCCGCGGTCAGGGTGGTCTTGCCGTGATCGACGTGGCCGATGGTGCCAATGTTAACGTGCGGCTTGTTCCGCTCGTACTTTTCCTTTGCCATTGTGTTTTGTCCTCCTGGACGTCTCGTAGGTTGCCTGCACGAACCACGCACAGAGCACTCGCTACATATTACTGGGTTATCGGGTTCTTTGCCACTTTTGCCCTCCGCCCAGTCAGCGCTACAAGAGTGTAACGCCGACTTGTGACAGAAGAGCCTTTTTGCGGCGGCCCGCCGTGGCGGCAGACCGGCACGGCATTACTCGCCCCGCTGGGCCTTGATGATCTCGTCGCTGACAGCCTTGGGGACCTGAGCGTAGGAGTCCATCTGCATGGTGAACATGGCGCGCCCCTGGGTCTTGGACCTGAGGTCGCCGATGTAGCCGAACATCTCCGACAGGGGCACCTTGGCGTCGATGACCTTGACGCCGGTGGCGTCGGTCATGGACTGGATGGAACCACGACGGGAGTTGATGTCGCCCATGACGTCGCCCATGTACTCCTCGGGAGTACGGACCTCGACAGCCATGATGGGCTCGAGGATGACGGGCTTGGCCTTGGGAGCGGCCTCCTTGAAGCACATGGAGCCAGCGATCTTGAAGGCCATCTCCGAGGAGTCGACCTCATGGATCTGGCCATCGGTCAGGGTCGCCTTGACGCCTACGACCGGGAAGCCTGCCAGCACGCCGGACTCCATGGCCTCCTGAACGCCCGCATCGACCGAGGGGATGAACTCCTTGGTGATGTGGCCGCCGGTGACCTTGTTCTCGAAGACGTAGGTCTCGCCCTCGGTGGTATCCAGGGGCTCGAAGTTCATGAGCACCTTGGCGAACTGTCCGGAGCCGCCGGTCTGCTTCTTGTGGGTGTACTCCTGGTTCATGACAGGCTTGCGGATGGTCTCGCGGTATGCCACCTGGGGCTTGCCCACGTTGCACTCCACGTGGAACTCACGGCGCATGCGGTCCACCAGGATGTCCAGCTGGAGCTCGCCCATGCCGGAGATCAGTGTCTGGCCGGACTCCTCGTCCGTCTTGACCTGGAAGGTGGGATCCTCCTCGGAGAGCTTCTGCAGGGCGATGCCCATCTTCTCCTGATCGGCCTTGGTCTTGGGCTCCACGGCCACCTCGATCACAGGATCGGGGAAGGTCATGGATTCCAGCACCAACGGTTCCTTTTCGTCGCACAGGGTATCACCGGTGGTGACGCTCTTGAGACCGACAAAGGCGTAAATGTTGCCAGCAATAGCCTCGTCGACCGGATTCTCCTTGTTGGAGTGCATCTGGAAGAGCTTGCCGACGCGCTCCTTCTTGCCCTTGGTGGAGTCCAGGACGGTATCGCCCTGAGCCACCTTGCCGGAGTAGACACGCACGTAGATCAGCTTGCCGTAGAAGGGGTGGGTGGCCACCTTGAAAGCCAAGGCCGAGAAGGGCTCGTCCACCGTGGGCTTGCGGTCGATCTCGACAGACTCGTCGCCGATCTTGTAGCCCTTGATGGCCGGCACGTCCTCGGGGCTGGGCAGGTAGTCCACGACCGCGTCCAGCATGGGCTGCACGCCCTTGTCCTTGAAAGCGGATCCGCAGAAGACCGGGAAGGCCGACTGCTCGATGGTCATCTTGCGCACAGCGGTGCGGATCTCCTGCTGGGAGATCTCCTCGCCACCCAGGTACTTCTCCAGCAGGTCCTCGTCCGACTCGGCCACGGCCTCAAGCAGTTCGGTGTGGTATTGCTCGGCCTTGTCCTTGAGATCATCGGGGATGTCGATGGTCTCGTACTTGGCGCCGAGGTCGGCCTCGTCCTTCCAGTAGTAGGCGACCATGCGCACCAGGTCGACCACGCCGTGGAAGTCGCTCTCAGCGCCGATAGGCAGCTGCATGACCAGCGGCTTGACGCCCAGCTTGTCCTTGATGGTGTCCACCGAGTAGTAGAAGTCGGCGCCCAGCTTGTCCATCTTGTTGATGAAGCAGATGCGGGGCACGCCGTACTTGTCGGCCTGACGCCAGACGGTCTCGGACTGGGGCTCCACGCCCTCCTTGCCATCGAACACCGCAACAGCGCCATCAAGCACGCGCAGGGAGCGCTCCACCTCGGCGGTGAAGTCAACGTGGCCGGGAGTGTCGATGATGTTGATCTGGTAGCGGTCCTCAGGATCGTGGGACTGGCGGTTCCAGAAGGCTGTGATGGCAGCGGAGGTGATCGTGATGCCACGTTCCTTCTCCTGGTCCATCCAGTCCATGGTGGAGGCGCCGTCGTGGGTCTCGCCGATCTTGTAGTTGACGCCGGTGTAGTAGAGGATACGCTCGGTCGTCGTTGTCTTGCCGGCATCGATGTGGGCCATGATGCCGATGTTGCGGACCTTGGTCAGGTCCGTGAGCACGTCTTGTGCCATAATTCCTTGTTCTCGCTCTCTTGGGATTACCAGCGATAGTGGGCGAACGCCTTGTTGGCCTCGGCCATCTTGTGGGTGTCCTCACGGCGCTTGACCGCGGCACCCAGGCCGTTGGAGGCATCAAGGATCTCGTTGGCCAGCCGCTCCGACATGGTCTTCTCGCGACGGGCACGGCTGTAATCAGTCAGCCACCGCAACGAGAGCGTATTGGCGCGGTTCGGCTTGACCTCGACGGGGACCTGGTAGGTTGCACCGCCGACACGACGGCTGCGGACCTCCAGGCTGGGACGAATATTGTCCAGGGCGCGCTTGAGCACGGCCACAGGCTCCTGGTCGGTCTTCTCCTTGACCTGCTCCAGAGCGGTGTAGACGATGTTCTCGGCGATGGACTTCTTGCCGTCCAGCAGGATCTTGTTGATCAGCTGGGCCACCACGGTGGAACCGTAGATGGGATCCGGCAGGAGCTGGTGCTTTTTAGCTGGTCCTTTGCGTGACATGTGTTACTTGGCCTTCTTTGCTCCGTACAGGGAACGGCCCTGCTTGCGATCCTTGACTCCCTGGGTATCCAGCGCACCGCGCACGATGTGGTAGCGCACGCCGGGCAGATCCTTGACACGTCCGCCCCGCACCAGCACGATGGAGTGCTCCTGCAGGTTATGGCCCTCGCCGGGGATATAGGCGGAAACCTCAATGCCGGAGCTCAGACGGACACGGGCAACCTTCCGCAGAGCCGAATTCGGCTTCTTGGGGGTGGTGGTGTAGACACGGGTGCATACGCCGCGACGCAGCGGGCTGCCCTTGAGTGCCAAAGTCTTCGACTTGCGAGGCTTGGCCTTGCGCCCTTTGCGGACGAGCTGTTCAATTGTTGGCAACTGACTCTCTCCGATTCCTTCGATGAACTTGTCTTCGTTTGCACTGCGAGACCGCCGCACCGCAGCCGCAGTCGCTCCCAGGAGGAGAGATCAGCCACTGTCCACCGGCCCGATGGCCCCTGATCCTCCTGCCGGGCATTGCTGCCTGCACTCTTCGGATTCGGGGATATCCCGACAAGCTCACCTGTGACATAAGGCGCGCTGTCGGCACACACGTTGAAAAGTATATCACCGGGTCAGACATCGTTCCGCGTAGCTCGAGGCTATACGCTCTAGGCTTTGCTTAGTGTGATGGCACACCGGAACCATCAATAGTAAAGCCCTCGCAGCAGACTTGTAACAGACCTTTTCGCATACCGCATCATCTATATAGATTTCAGTAATCGGATACCCGCCTATGACAAATTCCTAATGCAGGTGCGTTATAAGTGTCGAATATATATAGGAATATATATAAATGGCAGCGCCCGGGAATGTAATTGTCCGTGTCCGGAAATGCTCTGGATTTGTGGATGGCTAGCTGTCTACTTATCTTCCTTCTCAAGAGCCTGCCGGATGTAGTCGCGCAGAATCAGAGCATGGTTGACGGCTGGATTCTTGGCTGCATAGACCAGTGTCGTCCGATCATGTTCTCGTACAATGCTCAGCAGATCCTCCAGGGCAGGATTGTCATCCAGCTCAGTGCGGTAGCGGCGTGCGAAGTCCTCGAAGCGGTCCGGATCATGATGCCACCAGCGCCGCAGGTCCGGACTGGGAGCGACATCTTTGAGCCAGCCGGACAGGGCTGCCCGCTCCTTGCTGACGCCGCGAGGCCAGAGCCTGTCGACAAGGATGCGGACCCCGTCCTCGTCAGCCGCCTGCTCGTATACGCGCTTTATATCCACCTGACCCATCATTTGCCTCCTGAAACCAGAGACCCATGTGATTCACGTCTCCTTGGACCATGATATTGACCGAATTGGCATTACGGAAGAGGCAGTGACAGCCATACCAGGGCGTAGGCTGATGAGTATGCTTACAGACGCAGACAGAGGCAAGGCCGCCGGATCAAACGGCAGCAGACCAAGCCCTCAAGCCCGCAGATCAGCAAAATCGACAGGATCAGGACCAAAAGGACGACAGTGGCGGCGGCTATGGATACCCGACCAGATAGGCGGATGGGCCATGGCCTTGATGCCGGGACTGGCCGGTCTGCTGGTTGGAGGCCCGACCTGGAGGAGCCTGCTGCTCATGGTCGCCTGGGCTTTCTGCTACTGCTTTGAGTTCACTGGTTCACGGTGGATGGTCTCGCATCGAGCCGCCAGATTCGCGCCACCGGCTCTGGGATATGCCCTACTCACGGCCGTGACCGGGTTGATCCTGCTGATCGGTACCCCTGGGCTCCTGCGGTGGGCACCACTGTACCTGGTCCTAGGCGTGCTGAATTTTGCGGCCGCCTGGATGCGCACGGAACGCTCCTGGTGGAACGATACAGTAGCAGTAATCGCGGCCTGCACGCTCTGTCTGATCGCCATCTCCCTTGGATCACGGTTCCAGAAGCCGGAACCCAGTCTGGGCGTCGACAACATTGACTACTTTGGATGCCAGCCGAATCCTGCTGTGGACTGCTTCGGCAGCGGATTTTTCCCAAGCGACGCCCTGCCATCAATCGGAGTTGTCAGCGCGGCCGTTTTCGCTGTGACCCAGTTCGGCTCGGTCATCTTCGTTAAGACCATGATCCGCGAGCGCGGAAAGACCTGGTGCTACCTGCTTTCGCTGGCTTGGAACCTGGCCCTCTGCCTGATCGGGGTCGCCATGGTGCACACCGCAGGATGGTGGCCTCTGTTGACCGCCCTGGTTCTGCTGGTGCGTGCTGCCCTGTTGCCCGCAATCGCCCATCGGCGCCGCATTCCCATTCTGTATGTGGGCCTAGTTGAATGCGCAACCAGCCTGATGGTCTTCATCCTGGTAATCGCTCAAACTGACGTGATGACCGCGTCTTTGACAAGCCTGCTCGGTGCATGACTGCAGGTTCGGCCACACATGTCACCCACGGGTTCGGGCCTGTCTGGGATGACCGCTCCCGTGTGCTGATCCTAGGATCCATTCCCAGCCCGAGTTCTCGCGCAGCCAACTTCTACTACATGTTTCCGCGCAACCGTTTTTGGCCTGTGCTGGCCGCTCTCTTCGATCAGCCGGTTCCAGAGCCCGACCCGGCTGTTCGCGCCCAATTCGCGCTCAAACACCATATAGCGCTCTGGGATGTCATCCAGGAATGCGACATCTGCGGCGCCTCCGACGCTTCAATCACCGGGGTGGTGCCGACCGACATCGCCAGCCTGCTGGACCGTGCTCCCATCGGCACCATATTCACCACTGGACGCAAGGCCGGCCAGCTTTACCGTCGCTACTGTCTGCCGAAATTGAAGGAGAAGGGACATCGGCCTACGATGATCAACCTGCCGTCCACCAGCCCCGCCAACGCCGCCATGAGTCTTGCCGATCTGTTCAAGGCCTACCAGCCCATAAGAAAAGCGCTCGATAGCGAAGAGCTTAGTGGGCAAGACACACGCAACTACTATGGCAAATAGACAAGTACTAACTGTTCAAGCCCGAGATGTCGGAAATCTTCCCAGGGATGAATTCGCCTTCCCTGGCCCAGAACGCGATCGCCTGGTGGCAGCAATCCTAGATGGGCGCAAAACTACTACGACCAGCCTGATAGCAGAGTTCATCCACGATCATGAACCACTCCCCTCCTCCGGCCGACAAACGGTTCTGGTGAACTCAGATGACCAGCCAGTTGCCGTCCTTGGATATGCCTCGGTGAGCGTGACCCAACTGGGCTTGGTCACGTGGCAACACGTTCTGAATGAAGGAGAAAACTATAAAAGCCTTACTGAGTGGCGTATGGCTCATGAGTCCTTCTGGACCTCAGAAAACATGCGACAAGCACTGGATGATCCGGACTTCATCGTCGATGATCAAACCCTGGTGGTGCTGGAGACTTTTCATGTAGAAGCCGTGGTCGTGAACTGAAGGTCCAAAGACAAAACACAGCCTTTATCGGATCGGTCACACCTCACCGGCGTGCCATGTCATGCCATCGTGTATAGTTTCATCTGTTGCATTGATCCGCGATGCGGGTTGATTCGCTATGGTGGCTATAGCTCAGTTGGTAGAGCACCTGATTGTGGTTCAGGAGGTCGCGCGTTCGAGCCGCGTTAGCCACCCCATCTCAAACCCCTACTCCCGATGAGGAAGCGGGAATTTTATGCGAAGTACCGAAATGGAATATCGGCCAAGTCGGGCCAGCCTTTTCTTCTACAGAACCGTCCGCATGGCATTCAATAGAGACAGATAGAGCATTGGGCCAGTCGCGCCAATTCCATTGCTAGACCATTCATCATGAGACTCATGAAAAACAGAAAAGAAAGGCGCTGTTAAACCAGCCAAGCAGCAAAAGCATAAGCACGGGGACCAATTCATCAGCGTTGCTTTTTTCATCTGCTGCTTTCGTATTACAACCCGGCCATTTCTACTCAAGAATTCATCCAGTGCAATTTCAAGTTTTCGCTTTTGAGAGGCACGAAATCGTTTTCTGGCTTCTTTGCAGTCATTGATATTAGGAGTGCAGACAGTCAGAAGATGGGTCAAGGGCTGGCATGATGATCCGCACTTCATCTACATTCCTGCAGGGACCGCAATAATTGCCATTCCTCACTCCATGACGTATTACAATTTACTTGACTTAGCATGTATAAGCAGCGCTATCTTCCGAACTTTTGTTTATGTGAGCACTGTACTTTAAGACCTCAATTTTCACTTTAAAAACATGATGAGAAACGTCGACCTCACTAAGCAGTACATCAACAATGAATATCAGCATGGGACTTCAGCCACATGCAAGTAAATGCGTCGGAGTATTGTTTCATGGCTCTGGCTGTTCAGGGAGGGACAGCATATTTTATGATGCTGGAAAGTGTGCATAACTGCGGCGACGATCGAGCTGAAGCCCCTTGTGATATTTCGACCATCCGAAATACATTACTGCCAAAAGAAAAAACAATAGGCAGTGTTGAACACGGACCGCGAATGACGGCATTCCATCAGATGAATATTGTCGCATATGCCTACTCAGCGGATGCATTTACATAGTACGACTCCGTCAGATCATAAGACGTAAATCATGACCTATGTTCATATTATTTTACTTCATTCGCCCATAAAGAACGATGCCCAAGTCAGCGCATTAACTCGCTCACTCTTCCATGACCGTAACATCCGTCAAGTATGCTGACGACCTTTTTGAGAGAGCGATACCTGGCAGCAGTATCTATTCCTGAGGATTACAAGGTCAACGTTCCTTCAAGAAAACGCTGCTCAAGCTTCAATAGGATATTTATGAAAATAGAGATTCTATTTCTGTAATTTTCATTGTTTTCTGTAATATGATATAATATTATTGCTTACTACGTGACTAAGGCAGACAGTCAGATCGCTTCCATCGTGAATGATCATGAACGCCTAAGGCTATATTGAAGCGTTTACGCCCAGTCATGAAAATAAGCGGAGATCAGGGCATCGACGAAGATTGGACTCGATCATGAAGCAATCACACCGAGGTCGAATTGGGATGCTGAGCATACTGGCCACACTGATCGTCATCGGACTTACGCCCTTGACGGCAGCAGCAGCTCCCGCTCACTCAGCCTCCTCGATCAGCGACTCAGGATACACGGACAAAACCGCACTCAAAGAGGAGGGCAGGACCACAGGCAAACAAGGTTACATGTCAGTCAACGGTCAGCCGAGCAAAGCCCCCAAAGGGACGACCTATTATGTCGACTCCATGCTCGGGGATGACTCCAAAGACGGCAAAAGTCCTGCGACGGCATGGAAATCCCTGGGCAAGCCGAACACTGTGCGTCTGTCCCCAGGGGACCAGTTGCTTTTTAAAGCCGGAAGCGTATGGCGAGCCAACGGCACGACCACTGCCAAGGAGGCTTATGCATTTACCCAGTGGTCAGGTGACACTCCGAAAGACATGCTCGGCGAGGCAGGCGGTTCTTCATCTGCCCTCCTGGCACCCAAAGGGTCTGGCGACAATGAGCATCCGATCATCCTGTCCAGCTATGGCGAAGGCAAGGCCCCAAAATTCGAAGGCCGGGGAGTTGTCAACGATGTGTTGCAATTGACGAATCAGCAGTACTGGGACATTTCCAATCTGGATATCTCCAACGCCAAAGAGGGATTTGACCCGACGCACTTTACCGCGGCATCCGGCAACGGACAGGTACCGGGGACCGAAAACCCCGATACTGGTGATCTTAGAGGCATTCACGTCCAAGCCGAAAGCGCCGGCACGATTGAAGGTCTGGCAATCCACAATATGTTCATCCATGACGTTGCTGGAGTGACCTGGTCAGTCAGCAAGGCAGGCGTTGATCGTTCCAAACGCACTGGCGGCCTTGTCCTGGAGGGGCTCAAAGGTGATGCAAACCATGGATCGCGATTCCAGAATGTGCGCATTCAGCACAATCAGATCATCGACACAGCGTTTGCCAATATCGTCTTCAAGCAGTTCTCAGGCATGGGCACCGCAAGGTATCAGGACAAGAAACCCGGCTGGGGCGATCGAGCCAAGGCCAGCGTTGACACCAATGGAAATCTGCACGAAGATCCCGATTGGCTTCCTCACAGCAACATCAGCATTTCCGAAAACTATTTGTCCAATCGCAATACTCAGTACGGATGGGATGCTGTTTACCTGACCAGCGTACGAGCAGCAAGCGTTGACGGAAATGTCATAGACGGCGCCGGCGTCTCAGGCATTGAGCTCTACTGGGACGACAACATCATCGTCGAAAACAACGATGTCGGCGAATTGACGAACAGAACCGGAGCAGCTGATTCGAATGGCATTGATGCCGACAGGGGCACATCCAACATTCTTATTCAACACAACTATGTCCATGATTCAGGCGAAGGATTCCTCCTATGCGGCTTCTCCTTCAGCACAGCTGTGCTCCGATACAATTTTGTCGCCAATGTCGAGAGGAACTACATCAATCCTCATGGCGATTCAGGCGTCAATATCGTATACAACAACCTGTTTGACAACACACGCAATCCGGGGCCTGCCAACAGCGACAAAAAAGTGCATTTTTTCGCGTCCTCCGGAGATCCGAGCAGAATTTATTCCCAGAAGAATATCCATATCGTTTTCAACAATATTTTCCTCAACTTCCAAAAGGGCACCAGCGGTTCACTCTTCCAGGATGGATGGCCAGGCGTAACCTTTACGAACAATGCTTATTATGGTCCGGATCTTGTGCCGCCAGCAACAGACCCTAATGCAGTAAACTCAGACCCGAAACTACAAGGAGACCCACTCCAAAACATTGCCAATATTGCGGTAGCGACGGCTGCATCGCCATTAATCGCAACAGGCCATTCCTTTGATATTGCGGCATCGGCGCCCGGCATGCACGTATCCGGGATGGGAACCAAGGACCAAATCTCAAGTCCCTACGACATTTTTGGCCGGAAAATCACAGACAGACCAGATATAGGGCCTGCGATGTACGTTCCGCAACAAGATAAGGGGCTGATTGTCGGTACGGTCACCGATGCCGAAGGACAACCGGTGTCGCAAGCTCAAGTCAACCAAAATTCTACCACCGTCACGACGAATGGCCACGGCCAATATGCTTTGGAATTGACTGCCGGCACCTATGAGCTGCGTGCCACGAAAACAGGCTACCAAGCAGGATCATGGCAGAAAATCAGCCCGATTATCGGAGGAAGAACCACCGTAGATCTCAAGTTGGGACCTTTGTCAACAACCATGGGGAGCCTGACTGGAAAGGTCGCCTCCGGCGCCGATCCCATAGCGGGCGCCTCCATCAGTCTGGCAGCACCCGACGGCAAGATCGTTGCCCAGGGCAAAACCGGAAATGATGGCATTTATACCCTATCGAACGTACCGGCCGGGACAGGGTACCGAGTCACTGTCCATAAGTCAGGATTCGAAACCGCTTCCAAGGAGGGCATCAATATCCAGGCAGCACAAACCTCCAAGATTGATTTCAATCTCAAGCCCCATTACAGCTACCAAACTATTCTTGACGAGGATTTCAATCACGAGCAGGACGGAATCTTCCAATCAACCATGGATGGCGTACTGACATCGAATAATATCGGAGATTCGGGAACCATCAGCGTGGAAGAGGATCGGGAGCAAACTGGAAACAAATATCTGCGACTGAACAAGACATCATCCAGTCGTGGCTCTCTAGCGGTTTTCAACGCTAATCCATTGCATCTAAGTGGCGTTGTGACCATGGAAGCACGGGTTCGAAGGACAACATCAAATCCGGCACCCAATCAAGCAGCTCTGTATGCCTACAATGCTGCGGATTGGAACGGCAAGGACCCGACAGCCTCAACCAACCCAACGGCCACTTTCGGCTTTTCCAACTCAGACATCATCACGCACGCCACCAGAGGCTCTAGTAAAACCACAACTGTCAAACCATACCAAGCGAATCAATGGTATACCATCAGAAACGTTGCTGACTATGACAGCGGAACATTCAGCCTCTATGTCGATGATATGAACACTCCTGTTCTCAAGGACCGTCCATTAAGAACCATCCCTGCTGACAAGGCTATGGACTATTGCAGCCTGTTTATCAATGGAACGAACAAGGGCGATTGGATGATCGACTACCTGCGCATCGGCCTCGGAGAGCCAATGCATACGGATATCACCTCAATCGACGCCCTTCAGGTCACTGCGGAAGAGGAAACCCTCGAACCTGATATCAAAGACGAAACATACACGGCCACATTCCGCAATCCATTCCTTACAGAGGCAACCGTAAAAGTGACACCCACCGACCCGCTTGCGTCGGTCTCCATTGACAACCAGTCCGCGCCCCGAAGCCAAACCATCAAATTGACGGAGTCAGCTCCGGATCAGGAAGCAACGATAATAACAAAGACAATCATCACTGTCACCGCGCGTAACGGGAAGACGGCGCAATATCAACTTGTTCTGATTCGCCCGAATCCTTCTCAAACCACTTATCTGCAAAATCTCGAACTGAAAGGAATCAAATTCCTGCATCAGTTCAATTATGAAAATCAAGGGGCAGAGAACGCGCTCGAGCCAGATCGGATTCTGGATTACGGAGTCGACAAGGTAACTATCGAGTGGGAACGCGGTTGGAAGCAGCAAACTGTGGAAATCAACGGCGTAAAAATCGTAGGGAATAATGCGACCTTACCAATTACGCCAGGATTAAACACAATCGCCATCACCACGGACTCATTTACCGGAGAATCGGGAACATATGTGATTAAAATACAGCGCCAGAACGAGCAAAATTCCCAAATAAGCGGCGACAACAGCAACAGTCAAATTCAACAAACAAAGCCGCAGAATAACTCCCAGGCAGTCACCAAAACGGCGAAAGCCCGTCAACCTGGATCCAGGGACCAGTCAATGCCGAACACAGGGACCGAACTTTCAATTGTGTTCCTGGCAGCCGCTGCGGCATCGGCTTGCGGCTTGGCATTGATCCTTCTCAACAAACGAGGCGCACTAAGATCCAGTAACAAAATGAAGAAGTAATACCACTGGTCTCCAACGTCTTCAAAGACAGAGGATCACCGTTTCTTGGCTGAGTTATACCCTGCATTCCTGCTGTTTCAGGTAGGAATGCAGGGTATAACAGTCAACTGTATTGATAAAGATGAGACCGTTGCCAAGAGCCAATACACCCCTCTTCTTCTGCATTTATCTAGATCCTCTATCCGTCAGTCTCCATCTTCCGGGGTGAAAAATATAAAGCCATTATGCAGCTTAAGCTCTTCGGGATTTTATCGATTCTTCGGCAATGCCCTCCTGCAATCTAACGGAGCGTGGGAAACAGTACAATGCCTGCCGCATATGGCAGTCCATTCATCTTCTGCATATGCAGATACGCACCAGACCTTCGGCCCTTGCCAGTGGTGCTACAGTGTCTTTCGGAAGCATCCCTTCCCCGGACGAGAGGCGCCGTACCCGGATTGACGACGACGCTCATTAGATCACTCGTGGAAGGATGTGGCTGGTTTGTTCGTACTTGTTCAGCTTATTGGATTTTTGCTGCTGCTCATGGCCTTTGCTTCGATGCAGTTACTAGGCCTGCCCTGCGGCAGCCGGGTCAACCTTGTTTTAAACCTTGTCGGCTCAAGCTTGCTGGCCGTCGATGCCCTGTATGACAGGCAGTGGGCTTTTCTTGCCCTCGAGTGTGGATGGGCCCTGGTTTCGCTATATGCCATCATCCGTTCTCATTTAAAAGACAGGCCACGTACGTCCAAGAATTGCAGCTCAGCGACAAGGCAGGGGCAGGACATCCGCATCCAACCTATAAAGGCAGAACTGACTGTCTGCAAAGTTGCTGATTACACAGAAGTGGATCTTCATTCGCCTTATGTTTTTACCGGGCGAACCGACCAAGAGGCTTCATTGGTCTGTCCAGCCGACATGGTTCCCAACCAGACCCTGGAACGCAGCAATGGCTGGCGGGCCTTTCGCATCCAAGGGGTTCTCGATTTTTCGCTCATCGGCATCTTGGCGCCGATTGCCACCGTTCTTGCAGACAAGGGCATAGGCATTTTCGCCGTCTCGACCTACAACACAGACTACGTCCTGACCAAGGCTGAGGACTTTCCCATTGCCCTGGATGCCCTCAGCGAGTCTGGATATACCATCATCTGACCGACAACGGCAACCTAGCAGCGCTAGATACGTCTTCTGCCTAAAGAACAAGAAGCAGAAAAAACAAGAAGCAGAAAAAAGATGTGAGAGCGCAAAAGCGTCATGGGCCAACACTCGGAAATCCAGACGATGACCGCCGATACTGCTATGCATGTGTACCGTTCGAAGTTGTATGTATTGCAACGAGTCCAGCGCTTTACCGGCCCCTTCTTCTCGTCAAGACATCAATGCTCGACCCATAAAAAGGTCAATCTCGGAATGATGCCGACCTGATGCCGGTCAATGCCGCTTTTATGAGAAAAGGACACATAAACTGGCCTCAATAGAGGTTGCTTTCTCAAAATAAGCAGATCACTGCAAGATCTGCCACAAGTATCGGGGAAGAACAAGCCTGGAGGGTCAGATGAGCAACAATCGAAACGAACATGCGAATAAGAACCAGGGCAGGCATGAGGAATCACGGGTGCCCGATAACAGGCAGAAGAGGCACGAGGGCGGCTCCTCACGAGGCAACGACACCCGGGAGAGCTCCGAGCAAACAACAATGAACGATAAGAACCCTATGCCAAAGCCTGGGAGCAATGCGAGCGCCAGACAAGAACACCAAGCAAAAGATGACCCCGAGCAAAAGCCTGCACTAGAACACACAGGCGAGAGGGAGGGCAAGGACTCCCCAAGCAAGAATGCTGATCATGGCAAACCTGAAGCACAAAAGAATAAGCACGAACAGGCCATGGCTGCCGACCGCCCGCAGACCAGCCACACAGACAAAGAGCATGGTCCCTCCCATGACGATAAGCCGAGCGAACCGAGCAAGCCTGCTGCAGAGGAAGCGCCCGGCCCTGCCGCTAACCCAACTCAACTGGTCAACGAAAACAGACCTGCCAAACCGCACAAGGCTAAAAACCATGATTCCTTCTATCTGGGCCTAGCCTCGGCAGTCCTTGTCGCAGCTCTGGGCCTCAGCCTGAGCACTATGCCGATCTTCTTCTCCTTGCCTCTTGCAGCCGTCCTCTTCGGAATCGGCATCTGGCTCCTCTCTTATGCCAGCTTCAAGTCTCCCGGCAAACCAGAGGGAGAGGGAACGGAGGCGGACAGGCACACCAGGACGGTAGTTGTGGCTACGGTCCTTCTGGTCCTCCAGACCTTCATCATAGACGTCTTCATCTTCACCCGAATGGGCACAGTCAGTAAACATCAGAACGCCATTGTCATAGCCTGGATCATTGCCAGCATGATCGAGACCCTGGCCGCTTTCACACTTATCTACCATCACAATCCTCTGCAGTCCAAGCCAAAGGATCAAGTGGCTAATGATAAGCGCGAGGGAAAGAAGTGAATCACCTCAGTGAGCATGGATCTGAAACGGTGCGCAAAGCCAGCAAGGCCGATTGGCCGCGGATGTGAGAATTGCCGCTACCGACGAACAAACTGACCAGCCAAAGCGTTCTGTTCGCTCAGGTCTTGCGCATCAGAGTGCCGCTCATCATCTTTGAAGATGCCCGGCATCCTTTGCATGACCAACCACCAGCCGTAGCCAGCCATAGCCAATATCGCCTTGGTGATCGGCGCCAATGCCGTGATTAACCTAGCAACCCGCCGATAAAGGACCGCAGTATCCGGCATGCCCATACTGGACGTTGACAAGGCACAGCATGCTGTCGTCCTTAAGCGAGGCGAGAAGTACGCAGGCATCGTGTGAATGAGCTCTGCTTCAATCCAAACACGCAACTGCTCTTCAACGATGCCAAGCTCAGTCTGCTAGCGATCATCGCATCCGTCAAGGAGCTCATCGCCTGAGCATCAGCTGGACGACCCGTCGCATATGCTGTAGTAAGAGCCTTGGCTCCGGAACCGCTTGGCTGGCCCGGAGCCAATTATCGTCGAGCAGGAAGGACTCACATGCTGTCATTCGTCAACGACTATTCCGAGGGCGCCCACCCTGCAGTCCTTCAGCGACTGATCGACACCAACATGGAGCACCTTCCCGGCTATGGCAAGGACCGGTACTGCTCGTCCGCCGCTAAGAAAATCGCCCAAGCCTGCGGCTGCCCTCAGGCCCAGGTCTATTTCATGGCCGGTGGAACCCAGACCAACCAGGTCGTCACCTCGTGCCTGCTGAAGTCCTATCAGGGAGTGATCGCCGCGGACACGGGCCACGTCAACGTCCATGAGGCCGGCGCCATTGAAGCCATCGGCCACAAGGTCCTGACCATCCCTGGCGAACAGGGCAAGATTCGCGCAGAGGTCCTTAACGCCTTTTTAGAAAATTTCTATGCTGACGGAAACCATGAGCAGATGGTTTTCCCCGGCATGGTATATATCTCCCACCCCACCGAGTATGGAACCCTCTACACTCTCCAGGAGCTGGAGGACATCTCACAAATCTGTCGGGAACGCAAGATTCCGCTCTACCTGGACGGGGCCAGGCTGGGATATGGACTGGTAGCACCCGGAACTGACGTCGACCTGACAGATATAGCCCGTCTTTGCGATGTCTTCTACATCGGAGGAACCAAGGTCGGCGCACTCTGCGGCGAAGCGGTGGTCTTCCCCAGCGGGAATGCCCCCGAGCATTTCAGCACCATGATCAAAAGGAGAGGCGCCCTTCTGGCCAAGGGAAGACTCCTGGGAGTGCAGTTTGACGCCCTCTTTACCGACGACCTCTACTCACGAATCAGTCGCAACGCTATCCAGACAGCAGCGATGATCAAAAAAGCCCTGCGTGAAAAGGGGTACCAGATTGTCATGGACTCCCACACCAACCAGACCTTCGTCCGCCTGGACAATGAGCGCATGGAGGAGCTGTCCAAGCTGGTCGCCTTCGACTTCTGGGAACGCAGCGATGCCACTCACACAGTAATTCGACTAGCGACATCCTGGGCGACGACAACTGAGGATACCCAGGCTCTGATCAGTCTGCTTTAAGGCCGCTCACGATAATCCAGACAAGATCCTGATCATCCCGACGCCCCTCCCCTGCAAGTTCGCCTTAGGGGAGGGGTATTTTGCGTATATGACTTCGCATCCAGCATGCAAGCCTGGCAGTCCCATACTGTTGGACATATCACACCCTTTCAAGGTGAGTACATAGTTATCATTCGTTAATATTTTTATTGCACCGATGCCGATGCAGACATTCCCACCCCGCATACAGGGGCGGATACGCTTCGATGATGAAAGGAAACCCATGAAAGCCGTTGTTTTCGAACAGTTCAACACCTTCCCCACCCTAAAGCAAGTACCAGACCCGACCCCGGGGAGCGGCGAGGTCCTGCTCAAGGTAGCCGGGGCAGGTTGCTGCCATTCTGATGTCTCGGTCTTCCAGGACTACACCCCTGAAACTGGTAGCCACACCAAGCCGCCATTCATTCTGGGGCACGAGACCACCGGCTGGGTCGAAGAGGTAGGGCCCGATGTCACGGGCTTCAAGAAGGGCGATGCCTACATCGTCTACGGACCCACCGGATGCGGCCACTGCCCTCACTGCGTGGCGGGCCAGGAGAACTACTGCTCCAGCGCCGCAACCAATAAATCCCTGGCCCTGGGACTGGGCCGCGATGGCGGCATGGCTGAATACATGACCGTCCCCGCCCGCAACCTGGTGCCGCTGGGAGATGCAGATCCAATCGGCGCAGCACCCCTGGCTGACGCCGCCCTGACTCCTTACCACGCAATCCGGGCTGCCATGCCCCACCTGAACGGCGGCGGAAAGTACGCTCTGGTCATTGGCCTGGGCGGACTGGGACAGATCGCCATTCAGATTCTGCACGCCCTGACCGGCGCCACGGTGATCGCCACCGACACCAAACCAGAGGCTCTGGCCAAGGCTGAGGCCAAGGGCGCCATCCCTGTCGTCAGCGACGAACACCAGGTGGAGAACATCAGGAAGATCACTCACGGAGAAGGCGTGGACGCAGCCTTTGATTTCGTCGGCGTCGCCCCAACCATTGCTGCCGCACAGGCCGCGGGCGGCCCAGGATCCCGAGTGACCGTGGTCGGCATAGCCGGCGGCAAAGCGGAGTACGACTGGTACTCCAAGCCCTGGGAGCAGGAGCTGCTTGGCGTTTACTGGGGTTCCATCCCTGAGCTCTACGATGTGGCCAACATGTATCGCAACGGCCAGATCGAGACCGAGATCGAAACCTACTCGCTGGACAATGCCCTGGATGCCTATCACAAGCTGGTCGACAACAAGCTTTCAGCCAGGGCTGTTGTAGTCCCTCACACCAAGGCCTGATTTCCCCCTTGTGCCTAGGCAGGGAAACAGATTATCTGTCAGCCGGATTTAAGCACTGACAGCATTCTGCGCTTATCTATACTTGATGGCCTGTCACTTTCTTGTCATGAAGATCGTGACAGGCCATCAATGTGAATGATCGCTCGGGAATTAGGCTCGCCACTCACGCCATAGAACTTGATACGGCAGTGCTGGGCAATGGGACCGAAGACCGGCCACAGCATCCAACCAAGCGGCCTCAAATCTGCGCCATTTATAATTCGTTCGATTGCGGAGCATCACTCAGCAACAAGTGGACCAAGAAAATACCGTTGGCGGATTCCAGCCTCATGGAGCCGCCGAGCGAATCCACCAGGGAATCAACGATGCCAAGACCCAGACCTGTGCTTCTGATCTTCGTCCGTGATTGGTCATTAGTCTGGAACCGTTCCATGAGCCTGTCCACATCGACGGGTCCACCCTTGGTTTTGTTGCCGAAGTCCAGATGAATTCGCCCATCTCCGCCCTTGTTCAGTTCAACCCAGGCTGATTCGTCAGCATACTTGAGCCAGTTGCCGATCAGGTTCTGGATTACACGGCTCATCATGGTCTGGTCCGTCGTAATTTCCACACCCGTTTGAATTCTGGGCTCCACCATGACTGACCGCGCGGTCAAAGAATCGAAGGCGTTGAAGAGCTCCTGCTGAACCAGTGCCGATAGGTTCACCCTGGTCAGATCCAGGCTCACGCTCTTCTCCTGTATCAGATTGAAATCCATCAGGTAATGCAGATAATGATCCACCGACTGCAGGTTGTTGAGAATCTTGCCTAATTGCTCCTGATCAGCCGATCCCTCCTTGAGCAGCTGGGCGTATCCTCTGGCCACGGTCAGCGGGGTCTTGATGTCATGGGTTAGGTTGGTCAGCATCTGCCGGACTTGCTTGTTCTGCTCAGCCTGGGTGATTTGCAGCCGTCTGGTCTTGTTCAGAACGGCATTGATCCTATCCGCCAGAGTGCGGATGAGCCCGATATTGGACCCAGTGGTTACCAAGGCATTAGTGTCGGCATGGTTGATGAAGTCCAGATCATCGCTGATCCGTTTGAGTTCGGAAGTCAGCATCATCAGGCCAATCGCTAAGGCGAAGGCGACAAGACCCAGAACAAGTGCAACCACCTTCACGGATTCACCTTCGACAATCCCTTATTCACCGTTCTTCCTTCCGTGTGGATTCAAACCAGGCGAACGCCGATGCCCCAGACCGACACGATGTAGCGCTGACTGCCGGCGTATCTGTTCAAACTGGTCCGCAAGGTGCTCAGATGCACATTGAGAGTATTCTCGGCATTGATGTAGGGCTGGTTCCAAACCTGCCTGTAGAGGTCTTCCTTCTCGAAAACCCGATGCGGATGGTCCATCAGAAGTTCAAGAATGGCGAATTCCTTGCGTGCCAGTTCGACCCGGTGCCCATCAACGCTGACCGTGTGCTCCATCCGGTCCAGCTCGATCCCCTGGAAATAAATCTTGGCGTCGGATTCACCTGCTGCATCCGCATCCGCTTTCAGTGCCCCGGATTGGCGCAGCTGGACCTGGACACGAGCGCGAAGCTCGTCAATGTCAAAAGGCTTGGTCACATAATCATTGGCGCCCTGCTCCAAGAGGCTGACAGTCCTGGTCTTGTCCTGGATGGCCGTGAGGATAATGACCGGCACCGACGACATATGCCGAATAGCCTTGAGGACGCTGTCTCCGGTGACTACGGGGAGCATCAGATCCAGAAGGATCAGGTCGGGTTCCTCCTGCTGGAAGCGGGCCAAGGCCTGGGCGCCCGTCGTCGCTTGGATGATCCGATAGGTCGCGCCCAGCACATCCTTGAGAAGGGACTGGATGTCCTCCTGATCCTCCACGACCAGAATCGTCGGCATATTTTCTTCCTTTCGCAGGTCACTCTCATGTTACTGAAGCCGTCTAACGAGGCCGATCTCGCCCAATCGGATTTATGAAATTCTTAATGATTTCTTGGCCAAGCACTTAAGAAAGGCATTTTAGATTCTCTGATAGCGACACAGAGAAAGGAACTCCATGGACAATGCCATTCTGGATATTAGCCATGTCAGCAAACGGTTCGGCCGCTTCCAAGCACTGGACGATCTCAGCCTCTACATAAACAAGGGCCAGATCTATGGGCTGATCGGCGAGAACGGCGCTGGCAAAACCACCCTGATGCGTCTGATCACCGGACTGTCCCCCATACAAAAGGGGAGCATAAGGCTGATGGGGCACACGATTGGCAAGAACAGCCGGATACTAAGCAGGATAGGCTCAATCATTGAGGCCCCGGCTGCCTTCAAAAAACTCACCGTCAGCCAGAACATGAAACTGACAGCCATCCAGCACGGGCTGGCCGACGGCAAGGCCATCGATCAGACCATCGACTTCGTCGGCCTGAGCGAAAAGGCCAAGACTCGGGCCGGTCACCTCTCTCTGGGCCAGCGTCAACGCTTGGGTCTGGCCATGGCCATCCTCACCCGACCCGATTTCCTGATTCTGGACGAGCCCATCAACGGCCTGGACCCGGCAGGAATCATGGAATTCAGAACACTCCTGGACAAGCTCAACAAGGAGCGCCAGACGACCATTCTCATCTCCAGTCACATTCTGAGCGAACTTTACCTGGTCTCCTCCCGGTTCGGATTCATCAGCCACGGCCGCCTGATCAAGGAGGTAGACAAGGATGAACTGGATCGGATCAATCAGAATGGACTGTTGATCGACGTGGACCAGAGTTCCAAGGCCGCCATGATCCTGGATCGCGAGGGAATCGGCCCCTTCCAAGTCCTTGACGACCATCAGATTCTGATCAAGCAGGGGAATCTGGAACCGGGCCCCATCAACAGACTTCTGGTTCAGGAAGGCATCCTGGTCAATCAAATCAACCAGCAGAAGGGATCGCTGGAGGAATATTTCGCAGATCTGCTGAACAAGGACTCTCAAGAGTCGAGGAGACAACAATGATTAACCAGATCAGGGCCGACTTTTACAGGCAGCGACGCTCCATCGGCATGTTGATTCTGCTGATTGCCACTGTGGAACTTGGCATAGTGGCCACATGGTGCAAGACGACCATAGGAATTAGCACTGGGGGCGAAGAATACGATCATAAACTGATGGAAATCGAAGGCCAAAGCTGGACCATCAGGACTGGCCTGCAAGTGGGTGTCGCCTCCGCCTCGTCTCTAATTTACTTTTACATCGCAGTCTTTGTTATCGTCATTGGTGCGGAATACAGCCAGCACACCTTGAAGAACACGCTGACATCGGGAATCTCGCGGATACAGTTCATCCTGGGCAAGTACGTGACCATCCTGACTGACATCATCCTTCTGACCCTGTGCTACTTCATCACTATTCTGCTGACCGGACTAGCCCTGGGAAGGAAGACTGGGGCCGGCTGGGGCATTTTGTGCAAGGATGTCGCTGTCATGACCCTATCAGTCAGCTTCTGCATTTCCGTCATCATCAGCCTGGGCATCGTCCTGTTGATCATTACCAAATCCCTGGTCATTCCAGCGGTGGTGATTGTGATATGGCCCATTCTGATCGGCATCGTGGAGTTCACTGCGAAATGGAAATGGCTGAAATACTTCGACTTCGTCGGGTTCGGCGAACAGATTGTCTTGAACACTCTGACGGCCGATCAGGTCTGGATCTATGCCGGAGTATCCGTGGGCGTGGTCCTGGTGGCTATCTTCGGGTCGGCTCTGATCATATCCAAGCAGGAAATCTAAGCCAGGTTAGACTGCACCTGGTCCGGCTCTTGATCGCTGACGGCCTGCACAGCCATATGGGCAAAGGCCCTGACGGAGGTATCCAGAGAGTAGTGTTCCTTGGCATGTTCGGCATAGCGTCTAGACCAGACTGCTAGGACATCAGGATGGTCTATCCACCAATCGATTTGCTCAGCCAGGGATCGGGCCCTGCCGACCGGGAAGAGCGAGTGCTGCGTCAGGGCGAAGTGTCCTGCGGCGCTCAGATCAGACTGGGCGATGATCGGGACTGCGCCGCAGGCCATCCCCTCCAGGACGCTGACGGATTCCAGATCCGCGATAGACGGGTGAACCAGCAGGTCGGTCTGCCTGAGCAGATCAGGCATGGTCGCGTTCTGATGGAATCCAATCGAAACCTGCATGCCGGCCAGCTGCCGGGCGGCTTCCGTTCTCAGCCGGCGCTCCATAGGACCTGTACCTGCTATTGTCAAGCGAATCCTGTATTTGTTCCTGCACAAGGCCAAGGCACGGATCAGGGTCAGATGATCCTTTTCCCGAGCCAGCCTGCCAGAGGCCACGACCTGGATCAACCGACCGGATCGCTGCCGCTCGTATCGGTCACCAGGGTTGAACCTGGGCTGGTATCCGTTGGATATGACGTGCAGATGGGCCTTGTACCCATGCGAGCGCAGCAGGTCGGCCGTCAGCTGGGTGGGAACGTGGATGTGCCCGACATGGTCGTAGAGCCAGAACCGAAAGAGCCGGTAGATGGCCGCATCCACCCCGGGCAGCCAGCGCAATGGGCCTGCGGAGTAAGTGATGTTCTCAGGCTGAATGTGAAACCCTGCGGTCACCGGTTTGCCCATGGACCTGGCCTGTGCCAAGGCGGCCCGGCCGAAGGCGAAGGGCTCATAAATATGGACCAGGTCAACACCGGTAAAGGCCCTTCGGAAAAGTTCCGGATCGGCACGAGCGAAGCTCATCTGCTGTCTGGCCGCCACACGGGAGACCAGAGGAATTCGATGCACTCGCGCCGGATACTCGGTCGATCCCACCCCCACCAAGCGGACCCTGTGCCCCAGCGCTTCCAATCCCTGGGCGTATTGGATGGCAGAGTTAGAGGTCCCGTTGCCCCTGTTGCCGAAGGAGTCCAGAACCAGGGCCAGCGTCAGGCGATCACGATCCCTCATCAGCCTTCCCCCTGCTGTTCATCATTAGCAGCTTTGGGCCGAACCAAAAAAGGGCGACGACCCGATTGCACCCACTATTAGTAGGAGAAGGCCGGGACGGCCGCCCCACGGTAGTAGCGGTTGATGGCATCCGCCACATATCGGCTGTGATAGGCGGAAACCAGGGACTTGTAGGCGGGGTCGTTCTTGTCGGCCTGCCTGGCCACGATGATGTTGACATAGGGGTGATTGGCTGGCGATTTGAGATCGCCGGGCACCTGGTAGATGGCATCCTGGATCTTCATGCCAGCGTCCAGGATGAAATTGGTGTTGGTGATGCCGGCCGCATAGTCGGGTAGGACCTTGACGATTCCCGGTGGATCGACCTGGTCCAGGACCAGCCCGCGTGGGTTGTCGACGATGTCCTCTGGAACCGGCGTGGTGGCCTTGGGGTCTCGCAGACCGATCAGCCCGGCGCTGGCAAGCACCTTCAGGGATCGACCCAGATCGATGGGATCACTAGGTATGGCCAGACGCTCGCCATAGCCGATCTGGTCAACACTCCTGTATTTCTTTGAGTAGAGGTTGAGGGGTGAGATGTAGGTGTCGCCGATGGCTGCGAACCGGTACCCGTGCTGCTTGGACTCCTGCTCCAGAAAGGCGTAGTGCTGGAAGGCATTCAGGTCGATCTCCCCGTTGGCCAGCGCCTGATTGGCGTAGCGCCCGTATTGGAAGGAGCGGAGCTTGATTTTTATGCCGGCCCGGCGCTGGTCCAACTCGTGCTGAACGGCCTTCCAAATCTCTTCATCGGCATCGCCCACCAGGCCGATACTGATCTCCCGCTGGCCGCGTTCGGGCTGGTTGACCTTGACATAGGCCACGCCCATCAGGACGGCGACCACCAGGATGACGACCGAAACAGCCGCCAGCTCTCGTTTGGCTCTGGTTCTTCTGGTGCTCATATCCGTCCTCCTTCATTGCTGGAACCTACCGCATCAGGAAACCTTGAAGGCCGGCAGGCAGGCGCCCTTGTAGACCCGAACGATGGTGTCGGCCACCGGCTTGGAATGATAGGCGCGCACCACTGTGGCGTAGGTGGGGTTGTCCCGCTGATCCTTGGTGGTGACGATGATGTTGATGTAAGGCTTATTTGCCGGGTTTTGCAGATCGTAGGGAACCTCGTGGATGGCATCATGCACGCTGCGACCTGCATCGACCACGAAGTTGGCATTGGTGACCCCGCCCGCATAGTCGGGCAGCAGATTGAGGATGCCGGCCGGATCCACCTGCTCAATACTCAGATGCTTGGGATTGTCCACCACATCCTCGGGCAGCGGGTTGGTGGCCTTGGGGTCGCGCAGACCGATCAGTTTGGCATCGGCCAGGACCTTCAAGGCCCGGCCCATGTTGGTGGCGTTGTTGGGGATGGCCACCCGGTCGCCGTCCTGGAACTGCGATGGCTTGGCATAGCGCTGCGAGTAGAGGTTCATGGGCGAGATGTAAGTATTGCCAAGCACTGCCAGCTGGTAATGGTTGGTCTTTACATCGTCCTCCAGGTAGGCATAGTGCTGGGCTGCGTTGAAGTCCACCTCGCGGTTGGACGTGGCCTGGTTGACGTAGATGGCATCCTGGAAGGGCTTGAGCTCGATCCTGATGTGCTCACCCCGCCGATCCAGCTCTGCCTGGACGGCCTTCCAGATCTGGTCGTCCGAACTGCCGATGACGCCGACCTTGACCACCTTGACATCAGCACCCACCTGGTTCAGACGGACATCGGTGCCGACCACCAGCGCCAGCAGGAGGACGATGACCAGGCTGAGCGCCGCCAGCTGGACCTTGGCTCTGTTCTTTTTGCCGACGCGACTACGACCGACCACGATAATCTGACCTTTCCCGGGTTGCTCAGTGTTCGACGACCTCGGCCAGAAGCCGGCCGAACAGTTCGATCAGGGCGATGAAGATGACCAGCACAATGATGGTGGCGATGGTCACATCGTTCATGGACCGCTGGTAGCCCAGACGGATGGCGAAGTCACCCAGGCCGCCGCCGCCCACGATGCCTACGGTGGCGGTCTCGCCCACCAGGCTGACGATGGTGATGGTGGTCACCCGGATGATGGAGGGGATGCCCTCACGCAGGTAGATATGCCAGATGATCTGCCAGGTGGTCATGCCCATAGACTCCGCCGCCTCGACGTACCCAGGGTCCAGACCGGCCAGAGCGGACTCGATCTGTCGGGAGAAGAATGGGGTGATGCCCACGACCAGGGGGAAGATCGCCCCCTTGGGCCCGATGGCCGTGCCCATGAGCATCCTGGTCACCGGCACCAGAGCCGCCGCCAGGATGATGAATGGGATGGAGCGAAAGAGGTCGATCAGCTTGTCCAGGATAGTGAAAACCAGGCCGTTGCGACGGATGCCATCACGTCGGCTGATGATCAGTCCCACCCCGATGACCAGAGCGAACAGGAAAGAAATCACCCCAGAGACGCCGACCATGACCAGGGTCTGAACCATGCTGCTGAAAAACTCCGGCAGCCGGCTCATGACGTTGGGGAACCAGGTGGTGAGCAGGGACGTCATGACTTGAGAACCTCGATTCCGATGTTGCGCGAGCGCAGGTATTCCACCGCCTGAGTGATATTTTCCGGGTCGCCGCCCATCCTGACCACCAGTCCTCCCAGGGGCGCCCCCTCCACCACATCGATGTCGCCGAAGATGATGTTGACATCCAGGTTGTAGCGACGGCTGATGGTGGAGACCAGAGCCTCGGAGACCTCCTTGGAGACATAGGACATGCGCATGAGGATCTGCCCGGGCTCCAGAGCCACCAGAGGCGAATCGGCCGCCATCAGATCCTTGACCTTGTCCAGGTTGGAAGTGGTGGCCACGAAGGACTTGGTCAGCTGGGCCTTGGGGTCTGCAAATACATCGAAAACCCGGCCCTGCTCCACGATGACGCCCTGGTCGATGACTGCCACCCGGTTGCAGATCTGCCTGATGACTGACATCTCATGGGTGATCATGACCACGGTGATGTCCAGCTGGTCGTGCAGATCACGGAGCAGCTGAAGAATGGAGCGCGTGGTGGTCGGATCCAGTGCGCTGGTGGCCTCGTCGCTGAGCAGGATATCCGGCTCATTAGCCAGGGCTCTGGCGATGGCCACACGCTGCTGCTGGCCGCCCGAGAGCTCGGCGGGATAATGGTCGGCCAGCTCGGTCAGCCCTACCAGTTCCAGAAGCTCGGACACCCGGGCCCGTCGAGACGCACGGTCGCGACCATTCCCCCGCAGAGGAAGGCCCACATTGTCGGCCACCGTCCTGGAGGGCATCAGGTTGAAGTGCTGAAAGATCATGCCAGTACGACGTCTCAAGTCCCTCAGCTCGGCCGGAGCCAGATCCTTGACCTCGCGGCCACGGACTTTAACACTGCCCGAGTCATAATCCTCCAGCCCGTTGATGCAGCGGACAAGTGTGGACTTGCCAGCCCCGCTCAGTCCGATGATGCCAAAAATATCCCCAGTCTCGACGGTCAGATCGATGTCGGCCAGTGCCGTCTTGTCTTCGTCGTCGTCGCTGTGATAGGTCTTGGTCAGGTGCTCCATCCGCACCGCCGGTGTCCGTTCGCTCACGTTCCCGCCTTCCCTGGTCGACTGCCTGATATGGTAATCGTCCCGACGGCCAGCGGACAAGAAGGCCTCTATAGATGTCGTTTATAGGCATGTATTGATAACCCGCCTCCTTGGTCTACGGGTGGGTGTCAGAATATGGCCATGAGCGCATCCGGTCAGCAGCGGATTATCGACACTACCAATCCTGGGGAACGACCGTTCGGCTCTCCCCTGGGCCCAAGACCCACACGAGTCCTTCTTCTGGGAGCTGGTGAACTCGGCCGCGAGATTGCCATCAGCCTGATGCGACTGGGGGCTTGGGTAGGTGCGGCAGACTCATACCCTGGTGCACCGGCCACACAGGTGGCCCATGCCGGCTATCAGGTGAAGATGAGCGATCCGAAGGCTCTGGAGGACCTGATCGAACAGGTCCAGCCAGATCTGATCGTGCCTGAAGTGGAGGCCATTGCCACAGACCGTCTAATCGGTGCCGCGGCCCGGGGCATCCAGGTAGTGCCTGCAGCCCCCTTGGCAGCCATGTGCATGGATCGCAGAGCCCTTCGCGTCTTCGCCCATGAGCAGGTGGGCCTGCCCACTACCCCCTACCGATTTGCCGACTCCCCCGAAGAACTGGCCAGCGCGGCGGACCAAGTGGGCTACCCCTGCATGGTCAAACCCCTGATGAGCTCCTCCGGCCACGGACAGACCCTGGTGCGAAGCAGGGAAGGCTTGCCTCAAGCCTGGAACTCAGCACTGACCCAGGGCCGGGCAGCCACCAAGCACCAAGGCAAGGCCGAGGTCATTGTGGAAGCTCTGGCTCCCCTGGCCCATGAGCTGACAGTTCTGACCGTGGCATCCTCTGCCGGAGTGGCCGCTTGTACGCCCATCGGCCAGCGCCAGGAGGACGGGGACTACCGGCTCTCCTGGCAACCGGCGGATCTGAATCCCGACATCTTGCAGCAGGCCCGGAGCATGGCCATTCGGCTGGTTGAGGCCATGACTTCCCTGGCCCGCCAGAGTGGCGAGACAGGTTGGGGAATCTACGGAGCGGAGATCTTCGTCCTGCGCGACGGCTCGTTGCTCTTCAACGAGGTGGCTCCGCGCCCCCATGACACCGGCATGGTGACCATGATCTCCCAGCGGCTGAGCGAGTTCGACATTCACGCCCGGGCCATCCTGGGCATTCCGGTCCACCAGGAGGATCTGGCCCTGAATCTGCCGGAGGGCACCTGCGCGGTCAGCCGACCCATCCTGGTCAGGGGTCAGGGTCCGGTCAGTTTCGAAGGCCTGCCGCAGGCCTTGGACCACCCCGGCACTGATCTGCGAATCTTCTCCAAGCCCGTAGTGCACGGCTTGCGCCGGATGGGCGTGGCCCTGGCCCTAGGGTCCGACCTGCAGACCGCCACCGAGCGTGCGGAAGCCGTCGCCAACGATCTGAAACCCCGGGTGGGCACAGGGATGTAACCCGGGCTTGCTATGGTGGTCGTGTCCCAAGCAGTGCAGAAGTTTCCAATTCGCAACAAACTCGAGGAAGGCGAACAGTGGAAAAGTTGGGAATGCGCTATCAAGGCAAAGCCAAGAAACTGTACGAGACGGATGACCCGGACATACTCTGGGTTGAGTACACTGACCAGGCCACCGCGGGGAATGGGGCCAAGAAGGCCAATATCGAAGGCAAGGCCAGACTGAACAACAGGATCACCACAGTGATATTCTCCCTGCTGGCCCGCCGGGGCATCCCCAGCCACTTCGTACGCAGCATCTCGGATACTGAACAACTCAACCGCCGGCTGGACATGTTCCCCCTGGAGATCGTCATGCGCAACCGGGCCGCAGGCTCCTTCGCCCAGCGGTACGGGGTTGATGAAGGCACTGCCTTGAAGCAGCCGGTGCTGGAGTTCTTCTACAAGTCCGATCCCCTGGATGATCCGTTTATCAACCGGGACGACATTCTGGCCCTGGGACTGGCCACTGAGCAGGATCTGGACATCATAGCCGCTAAGACCCGGGAGATCAACGGGGCGCTGACCGGCATCTTCCGCGCCATCAATGTGGAGCTGGTGGACTTCAAGATCGAAATGGGCAAGACCGGATCGGGCATCATCCTCCTCGGCGACGAAATCACCCCCGACACCTGCAGGCTCTGGGCGATCGGCAATGATCAAAACGGCCAGGTCACTCACTTGGACAAAGACATTTTCCGCAGGGATCTCGGCAGCATCATTCCGGCTTATCAAACTATTCTGGATGGGCTTACCGAATTGGAGGAGCGCGAAAGCCAACCGAACAGCTGAATCGGTCGACCCGGAAGCGAGCATATCGCCTCCGGGTTTTTCATTGGTCCCCAACCAGTCCATCGCGAAAGGATCCATTGTGCTCTTCCGTGTCTATACCGAGAAAAAGCAGGGCTTTGACCAGGCCGCCGACAGACTTGCCGAACAGCTGCGCACCCTGCCGGGTGTGCAAGCGCTTACCGGCCTGCGCATGATCAACCGCTACGATCTGGAAGGACTTGACGAAGCTCTCTTCAAACGCTGCCTGCCCACGGTCTTCGCCCAGCCCCAGACCGACCTGGTGTCGACCCAATTGGAGCAGGCCCTGCGCATGAAGGGCGATGAGGATCTGCCGCCGCTGGACTCCCCTATGCTCTTCGCCGTGGCTCCCCTGCCCGGTCAGTTCGATCAGCGAGCCGACTCCGCCGCCCAGTGTGTCCAGCTGATTGGCCAGGGCGCTCGCCCATTGGTGGCCACCGCCACGGTCTATCTGCTCCAGGGTGACTTGGATGCCGAGCAGATCGAAGCCATCCGCAATTATCTGGTCAATCCGGTCGATTCACGGATAGTAGGGCTGGAACAGCCTAAGACACTGGCCATGCCTGATGAGGATCCGGATTCAGTGCCTGTATTGGATGGGTTCCGCAATCTGGATGATCCTGAACTTGAAACGCTGATTGACAAGCTGGACCTGGCTATGGATTTGCCTGACGTCCGCTTCTGCCGGGACCACTACCGCCAGGAAAAGCGCGATCCAACCCTGACCGAGCTCAAGGTGATCGACACCTACTGGTCCGACCACTGCCGACACACAACCTTCAACACCAGGCTGGAACAGATTGAGGCGAACAACCCCCGAGCCCGCGCCACGCTGGGGCGTTACCGGGAAATCCGCGCAGAGCTGGACCGCCAGGACCGCCCGGAATGCCTGATGGACATGGCCACCATTGGTGCCAAGTATCTGCAGAAGCGCGGCATCCTGAGCGACCTGGACCAGTCCGAAGAGGTCAATGCCTGCACTATCCGGACCAAGGTCGACGTTGACGGCCAGGATCAAGACTGGCTCTTCCTGTTCAAAAATGAAACCCATAATCATCCCACCGAGATCGAGCCCTTCGGAGGCGCCGCCACCTGCATCGGTGGAGCCATCCGCGATCCTCTTTCCGGAAGGGGCTACGTCTACCAGGCCATGAGGGTCAGCGGGGCAGCAGATCCCCGTCAACCTCTGGATCAGACCCTGCCGGGCAAGCTGCCCCAGAGCCGGATCGTCCGTCAGGCAGCCGATGGCTACTCCTCCTATGGCAACCAGATAGGGCTTGCCACCGGGCAGGTTCGGGAGATCTACCACCCCGGTTATGCAGCAAAGCGGATGGAGGTGGGCGCTGTGGTGGCCGCCACTCCGGCCGACCATGTGATCCGCCGTCGGCCCGCACCCGGCGATCTGATCATCCTGGTGGGCGGAAGGACCGGCCGCGATGGAATCGGTGGCGCCACCGGAGCTTCCAAGTCCCAGAACGAAGAGAGTCTGGAACGCTGCGGAGCCGAGGTGCAGAAGGGCGATGCCCCTGAGGAACGCAAGCTCCAGCGCCTCTTCCGCCGACCGGAGGCAGCCAGGCTGATTGAGCGCTGCAACGATTTCGGAGCCGGCGGCGTTGCCGTGGCCGTAGGCGAGCTGGCGGACGGCCTGAACGTGGACTTGGACCGGGTGCCACTCAAGTATCAGGGGCTGGACGGGACCGAGATCGCCATTTCCGAGAGCCAGGAACGCATGGCCGTGGCCCTGGCCGCCAAAGACGCACCCGCCTTTATCGAGTATGCCCGTCAGGAGGACCTTGAGGCCACTGTCATCGCCGAGGTCACCGAGGAACCCCGACTGCGGATGACCTGGCGATCAAGGACTATCGTGGACATCCCCCGATCTTTCCTAAGCTCGAACGGCGCTCCTCATAAGGCCGACGCACAGGTGGCGGTTCCTGCTCCCTACCATGCTCCCTTCGAGGTTCGAGGCAACCTGGACGCGCGCATGAGGGCCCTGCTTACAGACATCAACGTCTGCTCCCAGCAAGGTCTGGCCGAGCAGTTCGACTCCACCATTGGCGCAGGCACTGTCCTTATGCCTTTCGGCGGAGCACGGCAGCTGACTCCGGCGCAGGCCATGGTGGCCAAGCTGCCGGTGGATGGGCACACCACCACTGCCTCGGCCATGGCCTGGGGATTCAACCCTTGGATAAGCAGCCAGGACCCTTACACCGGCGCCTACCTGGCCGTGGTCGAAAGCCTGTCCAAGCTGGTGGCCAGCGGCTTCAGCCGTTCCCGTGCCCACCTGAGCCTGCAGGAGTACTACCCCAAGCCCGGCGACGACCCGCGGCGCTGGGGCCTGCCAGTGGCCGGTGTCCTAGGCGCCCTCCAGGCTCAGTTGGATCTGTCCGTGGGTGCCATAGGCGGTAAGGACTCCATGTCCGGAAGCTTCGAAGACCTGGATGTGCCGCCCACCCTGATCAGCTTCGCCGTAGCCTTGGGACGAGCCAAGGATACAGTCTCCCCCGAGTTCAAGGCCGCGAACCGCCGGATCTATCTCTTGGCGCCTGAATACCAGGAGGAAAGATTGCTGCCTGATTCGGAGAGTCTGCGGACAGTCATGGACCAGGTGGAGGCTCTGATCAGCCAGGGGTTGGTGGATGCTGCAGCCACTCCGGGCTACGGTTGCATAGCCCAGTCCCTGTTGGAGATGTGCCTGGGCAACAGGATCGGGCTGGATTTGGCGTCAGATACTGCTATACCTGCGCTCTTCCGTCCCGCCTATGGAAGCTTCATCCTGGAGACGTCAGGTCCAGAGCCCCTGTTCATTGAAGGTTCCGGTCTGCATATGCGCCTCCTGGGACACACCCGCGAAAATTATCGTCTGCGCTGTGGCAGCGAGGATCTGGACCTGGCAGAGCTTGAGGAAATCCGTGCCAGAGGCTTGGAAGGCGTCTTCCCATACCGAGGTCAAGGCGACCCGGTGCCGACCATCGGCCGCACCGACCGCGAGTCGGGCAGGCCTGCAACGCGCAGAACCAAGGAGGCTTTCCAGACCGCCCGACCGAGGGTGGTCATGCCCGTCTTCCCTGGCACGAACTGCGAGTTCGACTCTGCACGGGCCTTCCAGGACGCTGGAGCTCAGGTGGATACCGTGGTCATCCGCAACCTGAATGCCGAGGACGTGACCGAGAGTTCCCGCCGCCTGGCCCAGGGTATCCGCAACAGTCAAATACTCATGCTGCCCGGAGGCTTCTCCGGTGGCGATGAGCCCGACGGTTCGGCCAAACTAGTAGCATCCTTCCTACGCTCGAATCAAGTCGCCGATGCCCTCCAAGAGCTTTTGCAGGACCGGGACGGGCTGGTTCTGGGCGTCTGCAACGGCTTCCAGGCTCTGATCAAGCTGGGTCTAGTTCCTTATGGGAAGATCGTCACCGGCTCACCCGAAGACCCCACCCTTGCCGTCAACGCCATCGGCCGCCATCAGAGCCGCCTGGTCCACACCCGGATCAGCTCCACACGTTCACCCTGGCTGAGCGCCTGCCGGGTGGGCGATATTCATACCATGCCCATCAGCCACGGCGAAGGACGGTTCGTGGCCGAGCCTAGCCTCCTGCGCACCCTGATCGAGCGAGGACAGGTGGCAGCCCAGTATGTAGACGAACAGGGCCGCCCCTCCATGGATCCACTGGTCAACCCCAATGGATCAGACATGGCAGTCGAAGCCATTACCAGCCCGGATGGCCGGGTGCTGGGCAAGATGGGCCACACGGAACGCAGCGGCCCCGACCTGTATCTGAATGTGCCTGCAGTCCGCCCGCAGCCGCTCTTCCAGTCGGGAGTGGACTACTTTGCCGCCTAGGGGAAAGGACATAGACCATGTCGTTGGAGCTTGAGGGCATCCACGAGGAGTGCGGGATCTTCGGGGTCTGGGGCCACCCCGATGCCGCTCGGCTGACTTACTTCGGCCTTCACGCCTTGCAGCACCGCGGCCAGGAGGGCGCAGGCATCGTTTCCAATGACCAGGGGCACCTGATCGGACGGCGGGGCCTGGGCCTTCTGACTCAGGTCTTCCCTGACGATTCCAGCCTGATGCCGCTGACCGGAGACCGGGCCATCGGCCATGTGCGCTACGCCACGACCGGTTCAGCGTCCATCGAGAACATCCAGCCCTTCGTCTTCCGCTTCCATGATGGGGACATAGCCTTGGCGCACAATGGCAACCTGACCAACTGCAACAGCCTCAAAGCGCAGCTGGAGGATCAGGGGGCCATCTTCCACTCCAACTCCGACACCGAGGTGCTCATGCACCTGATTCGACGCAGTCCTGAAAAGGACTTCATGGCGGCGCTCAAGCAGGCCCTGCGCCAGGTCCATGGCGGCTTCGCCTACCTGCTCATGACCGAGGATGCCATGATCGGAGCCATGGACCCCAACGGCTTCCGTCCCCTCTCCCTGGGACAGCTGCCAGGAGGGGCCTACGTCCTGGCCTCCGAGACCTGCGCATTGGACCTGGTCGGCGCTACGTTGGTGCGGGACATCGGCCCCGGCGAGATTGTCCGTGTGGATGACTCGGGCTACAGCATCGAGCGCTATACCGATCAAACCTGCCTGTCCATCTGCTCCATGGAGTTCATCTACTTCGCCCGGCCTGACTCCAATATTTATGGGGTCAACGTCCACTCAGCCCGCAAGCGGATGGGGGCCAGGCTGGCCCGTGAGGCCCCAGTGGACGCAGACATGGTCATCGGGGTGCCCAACTCCTCCCTGTCAGCAGCCTCAGGCTATGCCGAGGCGGCCGGGCTGCCCAACGAGATGGGGCTGATCAAGAACCAGTATGTGGCACGCACCTTCATCCAGCCCAGCCAGGCCATGCGCGAACAGGGTGTCAGGATGAAACTGGCCGCTGTGCGCGGAGTCGTGGCCGGCAAACGGGTGGTGGTCATCGACGATTCCATCGTCCGAGGCACCACCTCGCGCAGAATCGTCCGTCTGCTCCGGGAGGCCGGGGCCAGCGAGGTGCATATGCGCATCGCCTCCCCGCCCCTGCGCTACCCCTGCTACTACGGCATCGACATCCAACGGACCTCCGAACTGATCGCCGCCAAGAAGTCCGTGGAGCAGATCAGAGAAGCCATTGGAGCCGATTCCCTGGCCTATCTGAGCCTGGACGGTCTGGTGGAATCCATCGGCCTGGGCCGTGATGCGCCCTATCAAGGGCTCTGCGTGGCCTACTTCAACGGAGATTACCCAACGCGGCTTGACGACTACGAGCAGGGCTTCCTGGCCTCGCTGACCCCAGAGGACCGGGCCCGGCTGGAAGCTTCCAAGGGATCCTACGGACTTGACATGCCTGCAGGCTCGAGGCAGGGAGCCGACCAATCCATTGAGCACTAGTCAAGAACAGAACAGACAGGGCATAGAAAGGGGCAGCCATGCCGAAGGCATATGAGCAGGCTGGGGTATCGGTAGAGGCCGGATACGAACTGATCGACAGGATCCGCTCCCATACGGCCAGAACGCGCAGGCCGGGCGCCGGCGATATCGGCGGCTTCGGCGGCGACTTCGACCTGTCTGCGTTCAATTACCGCCATCCGGTCCTAGTTTCGGGCACCGACGGCGTGGGCACCAAGCTGATGGTGGCCCGGGAAGCCGGCCGTCATGACACCATCGGCCAGGACTGCGTGGCCATGTGCGTCAATGACATCATCGCCCAGGGGGCTGAGCCACTGATTTTTCTGGACTACATCGCCTGCGGACATAACGATCCGGCTCTGCTGGAGCAGGTGGTCAAGGGCGTGGCCGACGGGTGCGTCCAGGCTGGGGCCGCCCTGGTAGGCGGGGAGACCGCTGAGATGCCTGACATGTACCAGCCCGACGAATACGATCTGGCCGGATTCACGGTGGGTGTGGTCGAACGGGAGTCCCTGGTGGACGGTTCGGCCATAAAAGAGGGTGACCAGCTGATCGGCCTGCCCTCCTCGGGCGTCCACTCCAATGGCTTCTCGCTGATCCGTCAGGTCCTGCTGGACCAGGGAGGCATGAAGCTGGAGGATCGTCCCTATCAGCTTGGCGGACGGACCCTGGGACAGGAACTGCTGACGCCCACCCGAATCTACGTCAAGGCCCTGCGTCCGCTTTTCGCCTCGGGTCTGCTCAAGGGCGCGGCGCACATCACCGGGGGCGGCTTCGTGGAGAAGGTGCCACGGATTCTGCCCGAGGGGCTGGCTGCCAGCTTCGACCTGAATGCCTGGAAGGTACCGCCCATCTTTACGATGATCGAGAAGATGGGCAGGGTCGACCATCTGGAGATGTACAACATCTTCAACATGGGCATTGGTATGGTTTTGGTCGTTTCCCCTGACCAGCTGGACCAGGCCCGCGCAGTCCTGGATGAGGAACAGGAGCCCTACGCCCTGATTGGACAGGTGACGGGTGCCCAAAACGGCCAGCAGGTCATCCTTAATGAAGACGGTCGTCTGTAACAGCGAGAGGAGCCCATCATGGCGGACAAGGTACTGGTCATCGGGTCGGGAGCCAGGGAGCACGTTATCGCCTCCACCCTGCTGTCCGGGCCAGGGGTGGATCGGGTCTGGTGCGCCCCGGGCAACCCGGGCATGGAGCCGGACGGCATCAGCCTGCTGCAAGAGGATTCATCACAGCCTGAAAGACTGATCGCTGCGATACGCCAACTGGGGATCGACTGGGTCTTCGTTGGACCTGAGGCTCCTTTGACGGCTGGATTGGTCGACGAACTGCAAGCTGCCGGCATCCCTGCCTTTGGACCCACCAGGGCTGCGGCCCGCATAGAGGGATCCAAGGGCTTTGCCAAGGACCTGATGCGCAGGCATGGGATTCCTACCGCCGATTATGCGGTCTTCCATGACCTGAAGACAGCCAAAGCCTATGTGCGATCGCATGGAGCACCGGTGGTCATCAAGGCTGACGGGCTGGCAGCCGGCAAGGGGGTGACGGTGGCCGATGACCTTGGCCAGGCCATGCAGGCCTTGGATGCCATCTTCATCGGTCATAAGTTCGGGCAGGCCGGAGCACAGGTGGTCATCGAGGATCGGCTGGTGGGCCAGGAGTGCTCGCTTATGTGCTTCGTCCGGGGTGAGCGGTTCTGGCCCATGCCCCTGTCGCAGGACCACAAGCCCGCCTATGACGGGGATCGGGGTCCCAACACTGGCGGAATGGGAGCCTACTCCCCTCTGCCGCAATTCGGTCCGGAACTGACCCAAAAGGCCCTGGACACCATCGTTGCACCCACAGTCCGTGCCTTGGCCCAGGAAGGCAGCCCCTTCACCGGGGTCCTCTACACTGGGCTGATGATCACCGACAAAGGCCCTCAGGTCATCGAATTCAATGCGCGATTGGGCGACCCGGAAGCCGAGGTGGTGCTGCCTGCCCTGACCAGTGATTTGGGCACAGCCATCCGCACGCTGATGGAGGGCGGAGATCCGCAATTCACCTGGGACGACTCACACAGCCGCCTGGGTGTGGTCCTAGCAGCTCAGGGCTATCCCGGCAATCCTCAGACCGGAGTACCCGTACCGCTGATCGCCTCGGAGCCGGAACTCAGAGCCTACTACGCCGGAGTGTCAGGTTCGGCTTCATCTGGTCTGATGTCTTCCTCAGGAAGGACCGCCCTGGTCGTTGCCCAAGGCGACGACCTGGCCCAGGCAGCCCGTCGAGTCTATGACCGGCTGGACGGATTGTCGATGCCAGGCCTCTTCTATCGGCACGATATCGGCCACCGCGGCCTGGAAGCCTAGTTGGCCGAGCTGACCGCGCTTTCCCTGTCCTTATCCTGGTTCTGCTCTTCCTGACGGGCTTGCTCCTTAGCTTGCTCTTTGGCCTGATGCTCCATCTCAGCCTTCTGACGGGCGGCATCCGAACGGCGGGTGGGAGTGGTAGTGAAGCCGGTCCCCTGCAGGTAGTGCTTGCCGGCCATGATGTCGTACTGGATCAGTTTGTAGTCGTCCAGGAGCTGCCGGGTGGCACGGTCGAAGTCACGGGCATTCATGGGCTGGCCTTGAGCATCCAGATAGTTGGTCTGCCCCGCCGGGATCCTGTTCCAGTCCTGGATCTGGTTGGCAACCGGAGGCTCAATGGCGCTGATCTTGTCGTGCAGCTGGGTCAGGAAGGCCGTAAAGGGCGAGACCTTGGCATCCATGTGCTCGGCCGCCTGGGCCTGGAAGAAGTTGGGCGAGGAATAGGCGCTGTTGCTTACCTGCGTTCCCGAGGCATCCGAGGCTTTGTTGGACCAGATGAAGTAATCGGTCAGATGCAGGGCCAGGGAGTTGCGCTCGTCCCAGCTTGCCGTTCCATAGATGCCAGGCAGGTGATCCCCATAGAAGACCACGGTGACCGGCTTGCTCTGCGCATCCAGACTGTTCAGAAAGTCGGCAGTGGCCTGATCAGTCAGACTGACCCCCTTGGCATAGGTGCGGATGGATTGCACTTCATCGTCGCCCAAGGGCATGTTGGGATCGGAGGAGTTGACCGTGAAGTTGTTATCGTCATACCAGTCGTTGTAGGGCATGTGGTTCTGCATGGTGATGACCTCGACGAACTGGTTGCCCTTGTCGTCGCCCATCTGCTCCAGGGCGGAGTCGTAGGCGGAGCGATCCCCCACATACTGGCTGCGATCGATGCGGTCCTGGTGGGCTATCTGGTCAGGGCCTGTCAGCGAATAGAAGTGTGAGAAGCCGAACTTCTTATAGTTCTCAGCTCTGGAATACATGGAAGACTCGTAAGGGTGGAAGGCCAGTGATCTGGATGGCGCCCCCCAGGCCTGATTGACCGTGGGGATCCAGTCCAGGTGGGGGATGACCTGCTGATAGGGGGAGGTCAGCGAAGGATCGAAGTTGGCCATGGACAGGCCGGTCATGGCTTGGAACTCCAAGTTGGCCGTGCCCCCACCATAGCCGGAGGAGAGCATGAGTCCGCTGGTGGTGCCCTGCTTGACGGATCTGATATGAGGCATGGGGTCCTGGTTGAGCGCAACGCCCGGTACCCGTGTGGGATCCGAGAATGACTCGGAAAGGATGTAGACCAGGGTTGACTCGTTCATGTAGGACTTGCGGTCATGGTTGATGCGGTCAGCCGAAAGCTGGTAGCGGTGGGCCAGAGACTTCATGGCAGCACGGCTGTAGCCTGCGGGCTGGTCCATGACCTTGGGCCGCAACTGCCTGGAGAAGGACACGAAGACTCCGTTGCGCTGAGCATCATAAACCGAGTCCCACATGGAGGGTATGTCGCCCATGAACTGCGAGAAGCGATAGGCAGGGCTGCCGTAGGTGCCCACAGTAGACATGAAGAGCGCCACCACCAGGACCGGGACCGTAACCCCTACCGTACGCAGTCCAGCGCCTAGGGGCTTGTTGCCAGTGGCTACCGGACGGCCACGACGGGCATCCATCCGTGTCACCACCCAGCAGAGCACGCCGAGAACGATCAGGGCTACGACCCCCAGTCCGATCATGAGCAGGGACCGGGCCGGCAGAAAGGAGACCAGGTTGGCGGCATCAGCATGGAGGAAATTCAGATCCGAGGGCAGGATGGCCTCATAGCGGGCACGCACCTTGAACCGTTCGATGACCGCAATGACCGCACAGACAGCCAGGATCAGGCCTGATGCCGACCAGAAACGATTGGTCAGGTAGGCCAGAGCCAGGTAGACAAGACCCACAGCAAGCATGTTCAGCACCAGGACGAACCGGCGCTGGGTCCACATGGCCGAGATGAAGCCCCAGAAGCCGATCAGCGGGTTGGACAGTTCTACGCGGGAGCTGTTGAGGGATACCCCCCACTGCAGGATGCCCACAGACAGGAAGTCAATCAGGATGAAGACGAGCAGGTAGACCCACCCCCGCACCCGAAGACATCCGATCATGGCCCGCATCCAGGATGTCCACCGGCCCGGTTGACGCTTTCGATCCTTCACCGCATACTCCTGACTTTGGCGACTGGGCCCCATGGGCCGTAACCGATACCTGTGCCATTGTTCCCATCAAGGACGACAAGCCCCATGAAAACATCCCTTAGCGAACATGAAGCGCGAACAGATCCATCAGACCCTGGCGCCCGGCACCCGATGGACCAAGGCGCTGATCCAATCCTCCAGGTTTCGGTACCTTTCCGGGCGCTGCTCACTGACCTCGAAGACCGGTACATGGGCCTTGCGTGCCTCAATGGCCAGCTCCTTGGAGGTTCGATTGACTTCCTGAACGTTGAGCACCAGCATGTCCAACTGCCCGGATGCCAGCAGTTGACGGAAGGCCACCAGGTCCTCAGGAGAGGGCTCGCTTTCATTGGCGGTCGCCTGTAGGTACCCCTCGGGGGTCAGATCCTCCATACCCAGGTCATGACAAAGATAGTAGGCAGCCGATTCCGTGGCCGCGTAGTGCCGTCCCTGGGTCTGCTTGCGGGCTTTGGCAATCAGATCGTCCAGACGGGCCTGTCGACCTTGCCAGTCCTGGTAAGCCCTGTCGAAGTCGGCCGTTCGGTCAGGGCGCAACTGCCTGTATGCCTCATGCACGGCCTTGGCGGCTGCTCTCCTGCCCTGGGAGGAGAACCAGAGATGGGGGTTGTCGCCTGCCTTGCGCCCCGATGCCTTGGATATGTCCACAAGCCGGGCCTGCCCGGTTTCAGCGGCCTTGGCCGCCCAGTCGTCAATGCCTGCGCCGTTGACTATGACCAGATCGGCACGGCTGATCCGGGCGATGTCGGCCGTTGTCGGCTCATAGTCGTGGGCATCAGTAGAGGTGTTGCTCAGAATGGTATCCACCCGGGCCTGATCTCCACCCAGGTCCACGGCCAGAGACTGCCACTGGTTGATGCTGGTCACCACCTGCAGAGGACCGGATCTGGCAGCGGACGGGGACGCATCGCTCTTTCCGCAGCCTGTCAGAGAAGTCAGCAGGGTCAGTCCGACCAAAAGGGCTGCGGCCAAGCTACGGATTCGGCGAAGGCATGGTCTGCGGGCATGCATGGGTTGGAGTTCCTTCCTGACGACGACGTGCGGCCGTTCGATAAGCCTCACGAGCATTACTGAGATTGATTATCAATAAATTTACCATAAGTCAATCATTGGCCAGAATGTATGGATGCAGCCCAGCAAGAAGGTAAGCCTGTACAAATGGCAGTCAACCGCCTAGATACTCCCTATACTGAACTGCGGATACGTTTTGGCTGGAAGGAATTGCATGGGTACATGGCTGGCAAAGGTCCATTTGACCCAGGGATGGCTTCCTGCGACACTGTTCACCCTGACGGCCCTAGCCCTGGCCTTGCTGGTGCTGACCGGGCTGACCCATGGACGCTGGCGGACCCTGCTGCGGCAAGTGGCCATAGCCGTGGGCATTGGCGCGTTGGGACTGCTGGCCGCCTGGCTGGTCTCCGATGTCTTCATGCTCTTTGGGGTATCTTTGGGCTGGATGGTCATCATCACTGTGGCCCTGTGCTTCCTAGCTACCGGGTTTGCCATCTGCGTCCTGATCACTGCACGTGGATGGCGCCGGTTCCTGGCAACCCTGAGTGTCCTGCTCTGCCTGTTGTCCACCGGGCTGCGAGTCGATATCATCTACGGGGAATTCACCACCCTAGGATCCCTGTTCAACGTCACCCTCTACCCTGACTACGGGAGCCGTCCTGTAGCAAGACCGGCCATGAGCGTGGCCCAATGGCGGTCTCGGGCCTCCCGAGGCGACCTGCCGTCCTATCCGCGCACCGGCCGCTCCTACAGCGTGCGCATCTCCAATGACCGCTCACAGTTTTTGGCTCGTCCGGCCGATATCTATCTGCCGCCCGCCGCACTGAGTGAAAAACCTCCAGCCCTGCCTGTCTTCGTCCTCCTGGCTGGTCAGCCCGGCAGCCCCGATCGGCTCTTTACTGCCGGATCCATCCCGGCCATGATGGATGCTTACGCCGCCCAACACGATGGCTTGGCTCCAGTGGTGGTCTCCCCCGACCAGAACGGATCCTCATTCCATAACAGCCTGTGCGTGGACTCCCCCGTCTATGGAAAAGCCGAAACCTATTTGAGTCGTGATGTGCCTGTCTGGATCCGCGCCAACCTTCCCGTCGCCAGTCAGCCTCGACTCTGGGCCATCGGCGGATTTTCCCAAGGGGGAACCTGCTCCACTCAGCTGGGCGCGCGGCATCCCGACGTATATGGGAACATGCTCCCAGCCGACGGGGAGCTAGAACCGACCCAAGGTGGACAGGACCAGATGATCCACGACTACTTCGACGGCGACCGAAAACGCTTCCTAGGCCAGATCCCAGCCAGAGCCATCCTTGAGCGGGCTCCATCAAATCAGCGTCTGTTCACTGCCGCCGGGGCCAACGACAAAGAGTCACAACACAATATGATGGTCATTGCCAAGGCCGCCGACCAGGCAGGCATGAGCGTAAAAGCCGTTGTCACCCAAGGATCGGGCCATGACTGGCACACGGTCAAGACCGCTTGGCAACCCGGACTGGAATGGCTAGGCGAAGCCATGGGATTGGGACCCATGTCCCGGCAGATCCAAGATTTTCCGAATATTGTTGAAGCACAGATCGGTTCAACTGCCGACAGGTCAGACTAGCCGAATTTACGAGCAGAAAGAGCCGCCTCAATCATGCAGACAACGAATAAAGGATCCGGACTGATGGAGCCTTCAGCCAAGACTGTCCTTCTGACAGACTTGGCCCATTGGGCCAAACGCCACGCCTTTGCACTGGCTTTCAGCCTCGTACTGGTCCTGCTCAATCTGATCAGCTGGCTGCTGATCTGGCTGCTGCGAATCCCCGGCAGGACACGACTGGGCCTGCCCCTGTCCGACCTGATCATCCACCAGGCGCCACATCCCGTTCATGGCCAGGGGCGTCCCTCGCTTCTGTTCCAGTTCGCACGGCTGATGGTATCCCTGGTCATCACCCCCGGTCCCCTGCAGCTGGCCATAGATGTGGCTCTGGTCCTGGTTATGCTGTGCATCGCCGAGACCCGACTGGGTCGCAGGCGTACCGTGCTCGCCGCAGTCATCAGCGCGGTAGGCGGCGCGGCTGTCGGGCTGGTCATCTGTACCCTCATCAATGCCATCCAGGACCATTGGGCCTGGTTCATCCGAGTGCCCATGACACTCAGCCCCATCATCCTGGTGGTCGGATCCCTGATGGCATCAATCCCTTTCAGCGACTTTCTCTGGCGGCGCAGGATTGCCACTATAGGCTACACGGCCCTGATCTTGATCGTTTTGTATACCGGCAACCCTGGCTATTATTGTGCCCTGGCGGCGGCGCTGATCGGCCATATGACCGGTCACCTTTGGCACGGACCGGTCCAGGACGCCAATCGGCACGGCCATAGCGGCTCATACGAGACCCGCCACCTACTGGGAGCCGTCTCCACGGTTCTGGCTCTTGGTCCTCTGGTCACCGTTTCCTCCAGAATCCGTGCAGGATTCTTCACTCCGTTAGGCATGTTCCTGGGTTCGGACCCAGGCGGCAGCGCCGCCCTGTCCCGTTGCTTGGCCAAGGACAACCAGGCCAGCTGCTATGCGCAGTATGGTCTGGTCGCCGGTCGAGCGCCCACCGACGTCTCGTCCTTGATCATGCCCACCTTGGTCTTGCTAGTGGTGGCCTGGGGCATCTACCATGGCCGCCGGATTGCCGCTGTCACCGGTCTGGTCCTGAACAGCCTGACCATCGTCCTGGCCGTGCTCTACTACCTGGTTTTTCCGCTGACCATCGGCGACGGCCTGCCCCGGGCCATCCGTCACGGCGCTATCCCCTCCCTGCTGATCATCACTCTGCCGCCGCTGATTCTCAACTATTTCTTGGCGCGTAACCTGCGCATCTTCCTGGTACGGACCAAGTCCTCACGCCTGCAGGTAGGCTGGGCAGCCATCGTTCTGGCCTTCCTGGCCACAGCCATGGGCTATCTGGTCTTCACCGCGGTCAGCCCTGGCTCCTTCCACCCCTGGCCCACAACCGGCAGAGCCCTATCCCAACTGCCCGAGCTTTACCTGCCCAATGGGGTGGCCTCGCGCTTCCGTCCGGCCCTGGCGCCACGCACCCCGACGGGGATAATCGTTAACCACGGAGTAGGGCTGATCTTCTGGTTGGTGGTACTGGTAGTCCTGCTCTCGTGGATGCGCAGCTCGGTCATCCAGAACGGCAGTGAGCGTCAAGAGGCCGACAGGCTGGTCGAGTATGGAGGCGAGAGTATGTCCTTCATGACCACCTGGGAGGGCAACAGCTACTGGTTCTCTCCTAGCGGTCGCTCGGCAATCGCCTACAGGCTTTTGCACAGCATAGCCCTGACCACCACCGGCCCATTCGGCGACCCTGACGAGTATGCGGACGATCTGGACGAATTCACGCGCTTCTGCAACGCCCATTCCTGGTCACCGGTCTTCTACAGCGTTCACAAGCCTCAGCGCAATCTGCTGGCCGCTCGTGGCTGGTCCACGCTTACAGTCGGCACGGAGATGGTGGTAACCCCCAGTCTTTGGCAGACCAAGGGCAAGAAGTGGCAGGACATTCGTACAGCCATCAACAAGGCCAAGCGCGACAACATCACCGACGTGCTGACCACATTCAACGATGCCTCCTGGGACGTCCAATCGCAGATCGTGGACATCTCCGAGCAGTGGGCCGAGCTCAAGGCGCTGCCTGAGATGAAGTTCACCCTAGGCGGTCTGGATGAGCTGAGGGACCCGCGCATGGCCATCCTCTACGCCGTGGATGACCGGGGGAAGGTGTTGGCCGTGACCAGTTGGATGCCCACCTACCGCCAGGGCCAGGTGATCGGCTGGACCTTGGACTTCATGCGGCACAGGACCGACAGCCCAAACGGAATCATGGAGTTCCTGATAGCGCGCATGGCCGAACGGCTGCGCGACCAGGGCACGGCGGAATTCATGAGCCTATCGGCCGCCCCGCTGGCCGGCATGGACAGCAATGAAGATAGCCAAGATGATCAGAGCGAAGATCGGACTGCCTTCTTGCAACATGCCCTGCATCTGGTGGCCGATCTGATGGAACCGGCCTATGGCTTCAGCTCGCTCTTCTTCTTCAAGAAGAAGTTCCAGCCCAGTGAGCACCCCGTCTATATCTGCTATCCCGACCCGGCTCAGCTGGCACAGATCGGACTGGCCGTAGTCCAGGCCTATCTTCCTAATCTGAAGGCTTCACAGGCCTGGGACGCCATCAAGACCATCATGCCCAAGGGCCGGGAGGATCGCTGACGCCCGCCTGATCGGATCGGTTACGACAGCTGCTGCACAGGCCATAGACCTCCAAGGTATGCGAGGAGACTGTAAAGCCATGTTCAGCCGCCACGGCCTTCAGCCAGCCATCGTCCGGCGGGCTGATCTCCACGGTCCTGCCGCAGCGCTCGCAGACCAGATGATGATGGTGTTTTCGCTGGGCCAGGCAGACCCGGTAGAGACGGATGCCTCCATGCTCAATGCAGTCCAGACTGCCGGACATATGCAGGGAGCCCAGCTGACGATAGACTGTGGCCAAACCGATTCGCTGGCCCTCATCGCAAAGAAGCCTGTGCAGCTCCTTGGCTGAGACGAAGTCGTTCTGGGCCTGAAGAACCCTCCAGATGGCGTTCTTCTGCCGCGTCCGGCGACCGACGGATGAGTCAGCGTTCATGATTAGACACACTCCTTGGGCTCCCCCAAGCCTACATCCGGATTGCCGATACAGATGTAAGGATTCGGTTCAGTCCAGGTCGGACCAGCAACCTGTGGCATCTAGTTCCCGGGCGGTTCTCTCAGGATTGTCGGTCAGCACCGTCAGATGCCCCATCTTGCGGTCGGTGCGCACCTCGGCCTTGCCGTAATCATGCAGGAACCACTCGGGGTGCTCGCCCAGCAGCCTTCTGACCGGGGCCACATGCTGGCCCAGAACGTTGACCATGACCGCGGGGCTGAGCAGGCGAGGATTGGACAGAGGCCATCCGGCGATGCCCCGAACATGGGCATCGAACTGGTCCATGGAGCAGGCCTCAATGGTGTAGTGACCTGAGTTATGGGGCCGCGGAGCCAATTCATTGACCACCAGACCACCATCGGGCATGACAAAGAGCTCAAGGGCCAAGGTTCCGGCCAGTTTGAAGCCGTCGGCGAGAGTCAGAGCCATGTCACGCGCCCGGTCGGCCATCGCAGGCTCGACTTTGGCGGGCGCCAGAGTCATGTGCAGGATGTTGTGACGGTGTTCATTGCGCACCATGGGGAAGGTGACATAATCCTTCCCGTTGCCCGAGACCAGTATCGAGGCCTCGAAGGCGAAGTCCACGAACCCCTCCAGAACAGAGGGCGGAAAATCCCGGCCTTTCATCCGTGTCTTCAGGGCTCGAAGATCCTCATTCGTGCGCAGGACCGCCTGGCCGTGGCCGTCATAGCCGCCGGTTCGCGTCTTGAGCACAGCGGGCATCCCCAGCTCTTGCAGGGCTGCGTCCAGCTGATCAAGACTGTCGACCTGCCTCCAAGGAGCTGTATCTATGCCATGGCGGTTGATGAAGGTCTTCTCATGGACCCGATCCTGGGTGACCCTGAGCAGGTCGGTCCCCTGAGGGATGGCCACGCGACCCCTCACCTGGTCCAGTGCGTCGGCATCCACATTCTCGAATTCGTAGGTGAGCACATCGCTGCGTTCAGCAAGCCGCTTGAGAGCATCGAGATCACCATAGTCGGCTGTCTCCTGAAAATCGGCCACCTGGGCCGCAGGAGCATCGGTAGTGGGATCCAGCACACCGATGCGGAATCCATGGTAGCGGGCGCTCAGCGCCATCATCCGTCCCAGCTGGCCGCCGCCCACGATCCCGATGACGGACCCCGGCTCCAGGTGATCGATTTTCCCCTTGGTCTCCTCAGACAAGCTTGGCATTGGAAGCCTCCACGGATCGGGCCAGCTCGGCACGGTAGTCATCCAGTGCCTGAGCCAGTCTTGGATCATTGATGGACAGAATCGAAGCCGCCAGCAGACCGGCGTTGGTGGCCCCTGATGCTCCTATAGCGGTAGTCGCCACCGGAATACCAGCAGGCATTTGGACGATGGACAGAAGTGAATCAACTCCACTCAAGGCATGGGATTGCACAGGCACCCCGATGACCGGCAGCGTGGTCTGGGCCGCCACCATACCAGGCAGATGGGCTGCTCCCCCGGCCCCGGCGATGATGACCCCTATGCCCCGGCTCCGGGCCTGATTTGCGAACTCCGCCATGCGCCCAGGTGTGCGATGGGCGGAGATGACCTCCTTGGTGTAGACGATGGCAAACCGGTCCAGCATCCGACAGGATTCCTTCATCGTCTCCCAGTCGCTTGATGATCCCATGATCACTGCGACGCGTGCCCCTTCATGTGTATTGTCAGCCATCGGCCCTCCAATGTTCATGCACATTCGATACTACGCAAGACCGGGGAGAAGCCGCCCAATCGTGACGGTCCTATGGATGTAAGGGCCGGGCCTGGTGAACATCAGGCTCTCAGCAGCTCCAAACCGCTGCTCCGGGCCTAGAATCATTGGATTGCATCACAGAAAACAGACAGGAGGGCTATGGGCAAGCTTCTGGACAGCATCGACTCCCCGCAGGATCTGAAGGTTCTCTCCTTGGAAGAGCTGAATCGTCTGGCCGACGAGATCCGTCAGCTGCTGATCCGCTTCTGTCGACGCCACGGCGGCCACCTGGGCTCCAACCTGGCCACCATCGAACCCATTATTGCCCTGCACCGCGTCTTCAATATGCCTCATGATCATCTGATCTTCGACGTCTCCCATCAGGCTTACACCCACAAGATCCTGACCGGTCGGCGCCGGGCCTACACGGACCCTGACCCTCGGGAGGATTTGTCCGGATTCACCTCGCCTAAGGAGAGCCCTTACGACGATTTCATGCTGGGGCATACCGGCACCTCCATCGGCCTGGCCTGCGGGATGGCTGCACAGCGGGATGCAACCGGCGGCAAGGCCAACATCATCGCTTTCATCGGCGACGGCTCCCTGAGCAGCGGACCGGCCTTCGAGGGGCTGGACTGGGCTGCCGAACAGGGAGGCAACCTGATCATCGTGGTCAACGACAACGAGATGTCCATCGCTGAAAACCATGGAGGACTGTACAAGAGTCTGGCGGCCCTGCGTGCCAGCGGGGGACGCAGCTCAGACAATCCCTTCCGCTCCCTTGGACTGGACTACCGCTACGTGGAGGAGGGCAACCAGATCAAGGACCTGATCGGGGCCTTCCGTCAGGTCAAGGACACCGACCATCCGGTAGTGGTCCATATCCACACCCGCAAGGGCCTGGGATTAGGGCAGGGCAGTCAGGGGCAGATCGGCCCGTCTTCCATATCTCAGAGCGATGGACAAACAGCGCATATGACTTCCCTGCCTGATTTGCCCGCTGAAGGCCCGGTGGAGGCCAACCACTGGCAGGACGGCTTGGACTCTCTGAATCGCCTGCCCAATTCACGAAAGACCTATGGAAGAATGGCCATGCAGGCCCTCGAGGCCAGATTCCCGCAGGAGCCAGGCCTGGTAGTAATCTCCCCCGCCACGCCGCTGTCAAACGGCATCGATCCCGACTTCCGACAGCGGGCCGGAAGCCACTACCGGGACGTGGGCATCGCTGAATCCCACGCAATAGCTTATGCCGCAGGCATCGCCAAGGCCGGAGGCACTCCCGTGGTGGCCACCTCGGCTACTTTCTTCCAGAGGGCCTACGACCAGATCGAACAGGAGATGGCCTTGAATGGCAGCGCAGTGACCCTGCTGGTTTTCTCTACAGGCGTTGCCAAAACCGATGCCACGCATTCAGGTACGGCCGACATGGTCATGATGCGAGGCATCCCCAGGCTGACCTGCCTGGCTCCGACCAGCGGGGCCGAGTTTCTGGACATGCTGGCCTGGGCCACTGGCCCGGCTCGGCAGCCGACGGTCATCAGGGTGCCCGGCGAGCGCACGCTGGCGACAGAACGGGCAGGCAAGCCTATAGCGCGATCTTCAGACCCTTCGAAGACCGATGCTGAATGCGGATCGGACGCTGCTCCCTGGAATCGCTATCGCATCCTGCAAGAGGGCAGGACAGTAGCCCTGCTGGCTCTCGGCGACGCCCTGCCACTTGGCCGTGACCTTGCTGTTTCCTTGGAGATGTCCATGGGGCTGAAGCCCACACTGGTGGATCCTCATCGCTATGACCGCTTGGACGAGCATACCTTGGATGCCCTGGCCAGCACCCACTCTCTGGTGGCCACTATCGAAGACGGTCAACTGGACGGCGGCTGGGGACAGGCCGTGGCAGCCTACTACGGGCCTTCTCAGGTCCGCACGCTGTCCTTCGGAGCGGCCAAGGAGTTCAACGACCGGGTTCCCCAAGCCACCCTGTTGGAAAAATATGGCATGACCGTTCCTGCAATGACTCGAGCGATATCTGATGCCCTAGTCGACCAGGCTTCATAGATCTGACCCGCCGGTGGACCCCTGGCGGGTACAATGAAAGGGTTTGGCCCCGTAGCTCAGCTGGATAGAGCAACTGACTTCTAATCTGTAGGTCGAGAGTTCGAATCTCTCCGGGGTCACCAACTGTGTTCTCCCTGCTTATCTTCTCGCAGCAGGGAGTTAAGTTGAGCTCAAATCCCCCAAAATAATGCACGAGTCGGAATAATGAGCAAGAGACTCTCAACAGTTGACGACTACCGACACTGGTTTGTTCATGGTCGGCAATTTGCAATATCAGACGCGTGAGCAGTCCGAACTTTGCGCAAAAGACCGAAAATATGCAGATCACACAAAAACTCACCGGCTGAGCTTATCAATCTCCCTTATTGAGAATGCAGCTATGGTAGGCCCATCAATAATCCGCCCGTCACGAATCATGTTGGTTATATCATCTGACCGCAGCCATTGCAGATCCTCCAGTTCCCAATCACTGTCGTGGCGGCCGTTATCGGCTTTGGAAATAGACGAAACGTCATCAAGCCTTATTTCCATCACCCGCACGTCGTCTTGGAGCACTCCGGCATCGGCATGAAGCCTATGCAGCTGACGGACGGCGTCAGGCTGAGCCCGCAATCCTGTCTCTTCACGCAGTTCGCGAATGGCTGTAGCCTGAGGATCTTCATCTTGCTCCCCCATGCCTCGCGGAAATTCCCACAGCCAGTCTTGAACGGCAACCCGCCAATGGCGAGCAATCAGGTAAAAGTCCTCTCCCCCTTGTTGCATGACCGTCACGCAGACGACGCCTGGTCGACTCTGTTTGACGGATGCCACATGCAAGGTCATGCCAGCACCCGTTTCTTTTACCTTGACATCGACCGCAGTCACGGTGAAATCGGCACCCCCAGCTTCCTCGAAGACCTTGCGACGCCTTATTTCCTGTAAAGGGCCCACGCGCCCCTGCTCATCTGCATCTTTCACAGCCACCTTCTTGATCGATGATTTCGGTATGCTCAAACATGCTTTACCGTTGAGCGAATACCATGGTTTGTGTTGCCGAATGCTGGTCATATATCCACTCCATCATTGTCAGCAACTCGGGAAAAACCTCAATGAACCAGGCCGCAATCAATATCAGGATTATGGACATCGAGCCTGAAAAAATAACCTTGTCACAGATAACAGATATTGAGGCAATGATCAGAGTTGCAATAAACTGCTTAATGATTTTTGAGTTGTCTCGCCCCCGATCCAACTGTGATGCCGACTTTTGCACACAATAAGCGATGTTGCGAATATACCGATGCTGCGCAGAGGCAGGAGCGTCCAGCCTACACTGGCGCCACTGCTGTATCGCGTTTCTTGACTGATAACAGAACTCCGCAAAGCAGACGGAAGGCATCTGTCCCAATAATTCCGTGACTTGGCCTGACAGCATCAATGAGCGCCCACCTGTTCGGCCTGCATAACGCTCATACGAATTCGGCTCGCTTTGCACGGCCATAAGGCAGCAGTCTAGGTAATCCGCCATGGCTAAGCGGTAGACGAATTGGTACCAATCCACCAGCGTTTGCTGATCGCATTCCATGGTTCTATTGCACCCAACCGTGCCTACAGGCAAGGCGGACTGCCTGATAAGCGCAAAAGCCTTGGACCTCCTCGGTTCATGGCTGATCTTGTCCAACACCTCCAGAAAGGTGGTTTTTTCTGTCTCGTTCGCCCGGGATGTTGAACACCAAGTTCGCAGACAATCGGCGTTTTCACTGACAACGGGTAGAAAGGCATCATCAAAATTACGAGAGTTTTCAGAATTCAGCTCGCTCAGAGAATCCTGTGCCTTATACCTGATGAGACCTTTCCGCTCCGCGTCAATCCATTCCTGCCAGCGCTGAGCAAGCATTCGACAGGAGCCGTCAGACGGATCATCATGGCAATACGCATAGTACAAGCAAGCGATATTCTCAGCTATCGACCAATGCTCCCTTGCATGCTTACCTAAGACGGCCCTGGCCTGTGGAGCGAATCGTTGACTTTCTTCAGGGGTGATCGTCTTCTGTAAAACCTGATATTCCAGCGGACACAGCGTACCTATATCCGGCAGGCTGCCCCTCTCTTCCCCAGTTGAAAGTCGATGCTGCGTATCGCAGGGCTCTGTGGTGAATCGCAGCAGGCATTGCTCCAAGGTCGGCTGTCTGCCAGATACGGTGAGAAAAGGCTTCTCATAACCGCTCTGCCCCAGAAGATCAAAAACGACATCAGGACCGAATGCCAGAAAATAGATGCCATCGAAGAGCTCTGCATCAGTCACAAGCACATGGGGACTATACAGAAATGCGGTTCTGAGAATGCCGGCAAATCGTTCAAGAAACTCCGGATGTTGCTGGATGGTTCTCTCGCAGTTGCTCAGCCCCCCAAGATCACCTGACCAGAACCGCCAATCCACCTTTTGAACGCACTTTTGATCGCACTTGCACCGATCCCTGACCCTATTCCAATCGTTCAGCTGTTCCTCCGAATCGAAATTGGTCAGCATTATGGCATCCGCACGCACGCTCTGGCTCATGTCTATATGCTAGACCTCCTTCTTACCGGTTCATTGAGCATGATCTCGTTCTAAATCGATAACTGCTGCCAAGCAGATGAATCATCCAATCGCGCATTTCAAGGGGACCGACCTGCATCTGCTCTGGCAATATTTCTCATGCTTTTGTTCTCTTCGAGGAAGACCTCATTTGGCACAAGCTCCGTCTTGATGCACCTATCAAAGTCGGCGGTTGGATGAATTTTGGTCTATACATTGCGTTAACCAAACCTGTCATTGTCTGTTTGCGTGCGCTCTCAGAATTATCTGACGTCACTTATGCCAGGCAAGGATCGATGGGCGACGAATTCTTTTACTCTGCCTCTGTCGCGACTTATCTGAACTGGTCTCAATGCCAAGCGTTCCCGGGGAACCAAGCCCTCCTGGCGATATAATGGTGTATTCCGGCAATGAGGTCCACAGGAAAGGCAGCCATGAACGATTGGAATCAACCAATAGACCATCAAACAGGGGACAACCAAGACCCGGCTCAGGCAAGCGGGAATTACTCCGGCTACAGCGGATACGGCCAACAATCGTCCAGCTACAGCTACGGGCCTGCTTCACAGCAGGGAAATCCCTCTGAAGCAGCCAATGGGTATCCTAACGCAGATCCGTCCTGGCGGACTTCGAACGCCCCAGGAGGATCACAGAATCCCTACGACCAAACCGCGTATATGCCACAATCCAACGGCAGCAGCGAACCGACCCAGGTTCAACCTTGGCAGCTCCAAACCCAGTATGTCAGCGGACCGGGCATGTCGAACAAGTCGAAGGTCACGGCAGCCATCCTGGCTTTCTTCCTAGGCGGCTTCGGCATACACAACTTTTATCTGGGCAAGACCGGGCGAGGGGTCGCCCAGCTGCTGATCACCATTTTCGTCCTCTTTATCGGCCCTCTCATCTCTTCGATCTGGGCCATCGTAGAAGGCGCACAGATTCTTGGCTCACATCCAGGCTCGCCCTACCATATGGATGGCAAGGGACTCCAGCTGCAGGATTGAAAGCGCACGGATCCAGCCCACAGCGGCCTTGCCTGTCTGAGGTTCCCTTGAATGCTTTTGCATCTCTAACCTTCTCCGGCCAAGGACGAAAGATAATCAAACGGGCACGTCGCAGAAGACCACGCAGGCACACCCTTCCACAAGGTCAGGGATTGGATCTTCCCCGAAACTCGGCGAACATCAGGACAGAACAACAAATGCCGATTGACCACCTCATGACACCCGCAGGATGCCATGGGCGCCTTTTTCGGCCAGGCTCATGATGTGGTTGACTATGGAATAGTCGCCCGGCTGATCGACCTTGAGCTCAACAAAGCCGCCTTGGGCCGGCAGCAAGGGCAGGACCTGCGCTCCGGCTGATGAGGCAGCACCAGGGTCCACTCCTGAGCCTCCGCCTATCAGATAACGTCCCTCAGTCCAGACCGTATCGAACTGGGTTCCCACGATGTGGAAGGACAGCGGCTGGTTGGGTCCTGCGTCCAGAACCCAGATGCGGACCCTTTGTCCCTTCTCCAGCTTGAGGGGATGGGCATCATATTGAAAGGCCCGTCCGTTGAAGGCCATGATATCCGGGCTCATGGCCGCCACCTTTTCAGCATCGGCGGTCCCTCCATTGGACCCCAGATAAATATCGGACTGGACAAGAACATATTCAGCAGCCACTGGCGGCAGATTGCCGTCATCCACAACCACAGCCCCATACATGCCATTGGCTATATGGTTTGACATGGGGTCGCTGCTGCAGTGGTACATCCAAATGCCAGCCCAATCAGCGGTGAAGGTGTATAAGAGCTCCTTGCCGGGTTCTATATTGCGCATCATGGTCTGCGGAACAGCCGGACCAGCATGAAAGTCAATGGAATGGCTCATGCTTCCCTTGTTTCTGATGGTTACTTCAAAGGTGTCTCCCACCCGGCCCCTGAGCACCGGGCCCTGAGCCAAGGGCCTCGACCCCTTATCCCGCGGATCGCCCGCGTCATCGAAGCTCCAGACCGTGCGCTCAAGCCCTGCCGCCACCTGCTCCTTACGTTCCTTGACATCCAGAGTGTACTTTCTGGTTCCAGCCATCTCCTGGTCATCCAGGGGCGGAAGAGTGGCCTTGGCGGGATCGCTCTTCTCAGCCTGCGACTTGAGCTTGGCTGCCGAAGGGGCCTGGTTCATGGTCATCTTCCCAACGGAGGACTGACCTTGCTCAGCAACGGCTCCACCCTTGGTTTTGACCTTGAGCTCCATGCCCATCTGACGGTGTCCTGCCAGCGAGCACCATCCTAATGTGTCGCCGCCCAGGACGCCCACGTCGACCGAGACGCTCTGACCTACAGGTACGGATCCCGTGCTCTTGCCATTGGCGAAGACCAAGTCGTGCCGCTGATCTCCGGTGTTCTGAAAATCTACAACCAACCGGTCGCCTGCATCGATGGTGATGGTATCCGGCACAAAGGCCATCCCCTTTACCTTGATTGAAGCTCTGCTGGTGTGCCCGGTCGACTGAACGCTCTTCGGCGATGCGTCCTGAACACCTGCAGCACTAGGCGCTGCCCCTACCGAGACCGCAAGAGTTGGCCGCACAGCCATCAAAACCACGGCAGCCACCAGAACCAGCACAGTAGCCGAAGTGGCAACCAGATCCGTCCTCAGGGCCAGGGTCCCCACATGTTCGGTTTGCGAGTCCTCAGGCTGACGACGACGGTAGCGCTTGAATGCCAGGACCTGCTTGCCACGAGCAGCCAAATAAACCACGGTCAGCATCATGGAGAGGATTCCCAGGACATTCAGCAGGTTCCCCGCCTTCCATAAGGGCGTGTAGAGCCGGATGGCTCCAAGAAGCCTGATCAGCAAGCCAACCTGCATAAGCGCCCAGGCACCCCAGAGGAGAGGGTGAAAAGGCAGGGGCCTGCGAATGACCGAGGGGACGATCATGCAGACATGGGCGATGACCATGGTCATGATGAATCCCACAGCCAAGGCATGCAGCGCCATATCGCCCCAGTAAGTGCTGGAATCCAAGGGTGCCGCCATCCATATGAGGGCAGCCAGAAGTCCCCAGGCGTAGGCCGACAGCATGCAGGTGCCCATGAATCCCGGCAGGCCGCCATGACGGAAGGTGCCCTTGGCGACGTCGTGACTGGCCATGACCAGGAGAAGCAGGCCCAAAGCCAACCCCAGAAGCGGATAGCCGACCGAAGGCGCCATGGCTTGAACAGGCAGCATCAGGACGGTCAGGAGGCTCAGACCCAGGATCCCCGATTCAAGACGGATATCCGAAAAGACTGCCCTGGCCAGTTCCACCCGCTCCCCGACGATGGTCAGAATCAGGAAAAAGAGCCAGGTTGGAGCCAAAACCGAGGCATCCAACCCTGCAACCCAGCCAGCGGCCCCGACCAGACCCACCAAGGATCCGAGGACCTGTATGAGCACCTCGGCAGAAGGCTGCCGATGCCAGATAGCCAAATACATGGCTGTCAGGACCAACATGGATAAAGTCCACGGAATGCCGCCAAAAAACTCAACCCTGACCCACGACGGGGCAGCAGCGCGGCTTGAAACTATCAGCGACAGCAGACAGAGCAGGGATCCCAGCAGACCCAAGGCAGGAGCAAGAAATCCCCAGGAGGGCTTCTCGGATCCGCCGCTGCGATAAGCCACTGCCCTCTCAAGACCAATGGCAGCGCCCAAAAACCCATAGACCATGAGCCCGCCGTGCAGATCAGCCAGAGGCACCCTGTCTGCAGGGTGGATCAGGTCCGCACGAATCAGCGCCGCTATAAGGCCAAGCAGTGCAGCCAGACCTGCGCCTATGAGAAGGGCCATCCTGGATCTGGGCAAGGCCGTTCTGCCACCGGACTTGCGCATCTTCTGGCCGTTCTGCATGGGTCTGTCCGCCTTGTCCTGGGTTGATAATTGATTTGATAGTTATACAATTTAATCGATGAGTCAGGAAATTCAAGCCCGCAAGCAATGGGTCCAAGCCCCATCCAGGCGCAGAAGCGGGGAAGAGATTCGCTCCGCAATCTTGGATTACCTGCATACAGCAGTCGAACGGACCGGCACAGGTCTTACCGCACAGCAAATCGGGTCAGCCTTCGGCATCCATTCGACGACCGCTCGTTTCCATCTCGAACGTCTGGTCGAACATGGCGAGGCAGTCCGCCAGAGAAGAGACAGTGCTGGTCAATCAACCGGTCGAGGCAGGCCGGCTGTCATCTACTCCCCCACATCGGTGAACCAGGCCAGGGAGGATCTGATATCCTCGCTCTGCACGGCTCTGGAGACTGCCTGCCCGGATACCAGAAGCAGGAATAGGGCCGCGCTGAGAGCAGGTATGGACTGGGGACGAACCCTGGCCGGACAGAGCGGGGGAAATGCAGAAAAGGACATGCCATCGAGCATCACCGAGACACTGCTGGATGCTCTGACCGCCCTGGGTTTTGCTCCGGTGAGAGCGCAACCGAATGCCTCAAGCCTGTATCTGACTTCCTGCCCCTTCCTGGACAGCGTCAGCAGCCATCCCATTATCTGCACAATCCATTTGGGCATGGTCCAGGGGCTCGTAGATGGCAGAAGCAAGAAGGCCAGCGACAAAAAGGCCAGCGTATCGTTGAAGCCCTTGTCCTCGCCAAAAGGATGCTTCCTGAAAGCAGCGAAAGCAGATAGCCGATCAAAAAGGAGAGTAAAGCAATGACCTATGTGATCGCCCAGCCCTGCGTGGATGTCAAGGACAAGGCCTGCGTGGACGAATGCCCGGTGGATTGCATCTACGAGGGCCCCAGAAATCTGTATATCAACCCCAACGAATGCATCGACTGCGGTGCCTGCGAGCCTGTCTGCCCCGTGGAGGCAATCTTCTACGAGGAGGATCTGCCGGAGGAATGGACCTGGTTCAAGGATGCCTCCGAAGACTTCTTTGCTCAGGTCGGCGATGCCGGCGGCGCCCAGGCCCAGGGGCCCTACGATCACGACCATCCGCAGGTCGCTGCCCTGCCCCACCAGGATAATTTCGTCTGCATTCAGCCGGAATCACGCGGCCAGCGCGCGGTCTGGGTCCGCAAGGACCAGACCGAATGAAGCCCGGTTCAAGCCAGGACGATCACCTGGTCTTCCCAGACTTTCTGGACCGGCCTGTAGATCAGGCCGCCCGAATGCTGCTGGGCTGCCTGATCATCCGGGACTACGAGTCGGATGGGGCGCAGGCCCTGGTTCGGATCGTGGAAACCGAAGCCTATGATCAGAATGATCCGGCCAGCCATGCCTACCATGGTCGGTCGGCCCGCAACGACGCCCTTTTCGGCCCCTGCGGACATATGTATGTTTACTTCATCTATGGAATGCACTACTGCTTGAACATCTCCTGCCAGGAGGACGGATTCGGGGCCGGTGTGTTGATTAGAGCCTGCCAGCCGGTGCAGGGTCTGGATCTTTTGCGCAGCCACAGACACGGCCGTCACCCTGACCGGGATCTGACCAATGGACCTGCCAAGCTCTGTCAGGCATTGGACATTGACAAGCGCCACTACGGCCATGACCTGAGAAACCCGCCAATCCGTCTGGCGACTGCGTGTCTGGCCCAGAACGAGATCATCACGGCAACCCCCCGAATAGGCATATCCCACGCCAAGGAAGCCCTACGGAGGTTCGTCATCGCCGGCAACCCCTACCTGTCGCAATAAGTGGACGAAAAATCCTTCACAGGGGCTTGTACAGCCTGAAGGGTGACTTATTGCTCGATGAAGCGGGATTCGACACAGCTCTGGAAACGGACAAGCGAAAGAATGACAGCAGCCAGCAGAGCGATGATCAGCATGCCCATGAAACTGCCGGTCACCGGATCCAGGCCAAACGCTGTTGAGAAAGCCTTGAAGACCCAGGTGGATGCCGTAAAACCAAGGCTGGTGGTGGCCGAAAAGATCCCCATGACCAGTGGATAGCGCCTGTGCGCAGTCAGGTTGGACAGGAGGAAGGGGCAGGTGGCCATATTGATCGCACTGCCCGATCCTATCAAGAATGCCGATAGACAGACCAGCGGGAAGAAGCGGGTGGTCAGGAAGAGCAAGGCGCCCAGGGCCATAAGCAGAAAAGCTGCCGGAATGGTCCATTGCCGGCAAATCCGCTTGATTCCGTTGATGCCGAGTCCAATAACGACCGAGGAACCCGTGTTGAACATCAAGGCCACCCCGGCTGCACTGGTGCCGCCCAGGCCATACTTGGCAATGTAGACCGAGAGCTTGTTGTACAGGACCGCGACCAGGAAAATGCTCAGGAATCCAATGACAATGCAGGAGATGATGGCCCACCAGCATTGTCGGCCTTTCTGAGAGGGCGATGCTTCAGATCCTGTGGCCTTGTCTGGCTCCTCTTCGACGGCGCCAATCCCGGGGACCATGAAAATGACTAGGACCAAGGCGGGCAAGGACAGGAAATAGAGCCAATAGTTATGCAGCCAACCTCCCTTGGCCAGGACACCGCCAAGCGCAAGAACCAGCATGGAAGAGCCATCCTGAACAGCCAAGACCAGTCCCATCAGCGCCGCCAACCGCTTCCCACGGAAGAACCGGGCCGACAGGCTGGGGAGAACTGTAGTGGCGATGCCCACTCCGAACCCGACGACCAAGGCGAACAGGAGAAGCTGGCTTACGCTTCCGTGCAGGACCAGAGGCATCAGGCCGCCCAAGGCGACGCACAGACAGCTGATGCAGGCAGCGGTTCTGAAACTCATTCTGGTCATGAGTTGGCCAAATAGAAGAGCGGAAACTATAGCTGCCGAAGAGCCTATGGAGACTACCGATTCAACGGTGGAAGGATCAGCATGGGGAAAAGATGCCTGGATGGCCGCTACGGAAGGAGAGATGATGGAGTCGAACCGCGACATGACGGCCAAGGCCATGATTCCGGCCAGAACTCCAAGATTCTGTCTGGCCAATATCCCTGTGTCCCTGTGCTCAGACACGTCTTGGTCCGGTTCCACCGTTGCTGCCTCCCTCTCCATGCTAGCGGCACCATTCCTGGTTGATGGAGGGCAGTCTACTCCAGCAGCAAGGCCATGCCAACTAAAACAACCAGGAAAAGCAGATTAAGTGATGTATAGATCTTCAGGTAATTGCCTTTTCTGTCAGGGTACTGCTTGACCACAGCCTTGTAGGAAATCAACGAGGCCATTGAAGCCACCAGAGTGCCGAGCCCACCTAGGTTTGTGCCAAGAATGATCGGACGCCAGGCTGTCGAGAAGCCTGAGACCAGAAGGGCAGTGGGCACATTGCTGATGACCTGGCTGCACAAGACCGAGGTGACCAGAGGATGGATATTGACCAGACTGCTGACCAGGCTGTAGAACTGGGGGATCCGCCTGGCATTGCCTATAAAAACGAAGAAAGCCACGAAGGTCAGAAGCAGTCCCCAGTCCACATGCAAGAAGACCCGCCTGTCAAAAATCAAGAAAGCCGCCGCCACCACCAGGACCATGGCCCACTGGGGAATCAGCTTGGCCACACCCAGCAGGCAGACAAGAAAGAGGAGGAGATAGATGGCGATGCGCCATCCGCTGGACTGCTGCATCTCCTTCACCTGAGGCTGTATTCCCTCATCCCTGGGGGCTAGTACACTACGGCGAATCTCTTGTGCATCCATGCCTTCGAACTTGTTCAGATGCTGATTCCTGAAGGCTAACCAGCAGCACAGGAAGAGCATCAGGGCCGCGACCAGGGCGTAAGGCGCCATAAGGAGGAGGAATTCCCCGGCAGGCATCTCGGAACGGGCCTTGAGATATAAGTTGTGGGCATTGCCAATGGGGGTCAGCATGCTGCCCACATTGGCGCCCAGAGTCATCAGGGTGACGATCAGCAGGGCATGGCTTTCCAGCCCAGCCATGATGAGAACGGCAATGGCAAAAGGCACAAAGGTAACCAGAGCGACATCATTCGTGATGAACATGCTGGAGAAGAAAGGCAGAGAAACCAGGACCAAGGCCAGGCCTCGCACTGAGCGGACATGGCTCAAAAGGCTGGCCCCAATGGCATGGAAAACCCCGATGCGCTGAAATCCGCAGACCACCATCATGAGGGAACCCAGCTGAGTGAGGGTATTGACGTGGATGTAGCCCAAGTACTGCCGGTCGGGAGGAATGAGGATACAAGATACCAGAGCGATGACTGCTGCGACAACCAAAACGGTCTCGTTTTTCAACAGTCCGATCACCCGATGTTGCATAGTCACCTCCGGGGAACGAATTCCTCACTTAGTTTACGCGCCCGCCTGCAGCGAAAAGGACCTCGCCAGACGCTATTTTCCGCTCCTGAGCTTTGGGTCGGGGCACTCGGGAGCTACTGAATGCTAGCCTGCCCAGCCCCGACTTTCGCCCCTTGTCGGATGCGCATAAAGGCGAATGCCCATAAGCCATGAAAAAGGGTCCTGCGAATCATTGCATTCACAGGACCCATATCGGACTGCAATATTATTTGTCGCCCATTCGCTCAGGATCTGGAATCAGATAGGACAAAGCCAAGGCAACCAGCACCAGCACACCGCCGCCGACCATAGCCGCGACATATCCTGTACGGGCTCCCCCGGTTACCGCCAGACCACTCATGAATGCATAGAGGACCGCATAGCTCAGCCCCGAGCCCAGATTAAAGGCTCCAGCATTGAGGCCGGGCAGGTATCCTGTATTGTCCGCAGGGGACAATACCACACCTAGACCGTTAAGCATAATGTTGGCCGTCCCCGCATAGGAGATGCCCAGGATCAGGGAAAGAGCCACCAGGCTCCAGATGCTGGGAACCATGCAGACGTAGATGCCAAAAACCAGTCCCAGCACGCTGAACAGCTGACCAACCCTCAGAACCTTGAGATAACCGAAACGCGAGGCCAACATCCCGGCCACCGGGCCAAAGACCAGACCGACCAAGGCATATGGGGTCAGTGTGACGAAGGAGACGATGCTGGCCTTCAAGCCGACGCCGACCTCGCCATCCTGGGCCAGGGCCGGAACGATCCCGTTCATGATGGCAAAGACACCGACCATAGTGGTAAGAGTCGTCAGCAGAAGGCCCCAGGTGCGCCGCTGCTTGAGATAGGCGGTGGTGACCATGGGTGCTGACGCGGTGCTTTCGATTTTCCAGAAGATTATGAAGAAGACCGCAGCAACCAGGATCTCGACAACCACCAGGATCCAGCGCGCCTGAGCCAGCTTCTCGACCTCATTGATAGCCAGGTAGGCCGCCAGGAAAGCGACGCACAGGAAGACCACACCGGCCCAGTCCATGCGGGGGCGATCGTCTGCATAGCTCTCACGAGCGAAGATCGCCACTAGAAGTACGGCGACCAGGGCGATGGCCACCATGAACCAGAAGACCGAGCGGAAACCGAAGGTGCCAGCCAGCCATCCGCCCAGGATGGCATCCACGCCGCCGATGCCGCCGTTGACTGCCGTCAAAACGGCCATGAGCTTGGCGTAGCGGGCCTCATCGGTCACCTCGGCATGCAGCATGATCAGGGTCATGGGTACGACCGGACCGGCCACCCCCTGAATGACGCGCCCAATCATCAGCACCGTCACATTGGGCGCCAGAGCGGAAACCACGCATCCCAGCGCCGTCAGGCTCAGCATACCCAGCAGTACCTTCTTGCGACCGGCCAAATCGCCCAGCCGAGGCAGGAAGAGGGAGAAAACGGCACAAGAGGTGAAGAACACCGTCTGGGTCAGGCCGATGCTGGAGCTGCTTGCATTGAGCTCGGCCCCCATGGTCGTCAGGGCCGGGGAGAGCATGGATGCGTTGAGCTGGAAAGCAAAGACGGCGGCCATAAGGGCAGTCATCAAGGCGACGATAGAAGCGCCTGAGCCGCCAGCGGTCGTGGTTGCGGTCTTTTCAGTGTTGGATTCGGCTGTGTTCGAAGTCTTCATCGATCTCATCCAATCGCAGCGATGGCCTTGACCACCAGGTCCCAGAATCCCTGGAAGTCCAGCTTGACGGCCACCTGGGTGTGGCAGTCCTCGGCAGAAGGTTCCGGGCCGCGCAAGTCAGCCACGGTCATCCCGCAGGTCAGATCCCCCCGCAGCTCCACATCAACCGGGCAACGACGAGTGCTCACAATGGACGAGTCGATCAGATAGGCCACAGTGCAGGGGTCATGCACAGGCGGATCCACAAAGTCCTGGTTGTCCTGATAGGACTTGCGGAAGAAGTCCATCAGCCCGCTGACGAAATGGGCCAGATCAGTGCCGATGCCCTCGATGCGCTGCTGAACCTCCGGGGTGCACAGGGCCTGATGGGTCAGATCCAGCCCCACCATGGTGACCGGCCAGGGCTCGTTGAAGACGATATGTGCGGCCTCAGGATCCACCTTGATGTTGAATTCAGCAACAGCGCTCCAGTTGCCCACGTGGTAGCCGCCGCCCATGAGCACGACCTCGCGGACGCGATCGACGATGCGGGGTTCCTTGCGGACAGCCATAGCGATGTTGGTCAGGGGTCCAGTTGGCACCAGAGTCACTGTGCCCGGCTCCTCGCGCATGATGGTCTTGATGATCCAATCGACAGCGTGACCAGGATCCAGCGGCCGGGTAGGCTCAGGCAGCTCGACTCCGTCTAGACCGGTCTGGCCATGGATGGAGGCGGCCACCTCCTGAGGACGCACCAATGGTCTGTCACATCCTGCGTGGACCGGCACTTGGCGCGCGCGAGCCTTTTCCAGCACAGCCCTCGCATTGTAGGTAACCTTGTCCAAACTTTGGTTGCCGCCAACAGTAGTCACTCCGATCAGATCGATCCGCGGATCACCTACTGCCAGAAGGATAGCCACCGCATCGTCATGGCCTGGATCACAGTCCAGGATGATCTTGCGCGTCGTCATATAATCGCCTGCGCCTTTCTCTTGAACGTGTCATCGGCCATGGTATATGGCCCATGACATGTTACCCCTGATTGGCATTCCATCTATCCAGGCACGTCAGGCTGGTCGGTCTCGGACTTGGGCGAAGCCGCCCACTGCCCAGGCCAGCCGATCGCGAAGCTCAGAGTCCACCGCGAACAGCCCTAATCCGTGTACCCCCCGTTTGAGCAGCACATTGAACTCGTGCCGAAGATTGTCCACAGGATCCATCCCAGGTTCCGACCGTTGATTAGTCGCAAGTGTGTTACAGCTAAGCTTCGGCTTGAATTCGACCTTTCCATTCCTGTAGGTGACCGAGGGGCCAATGATGACCCCCGCATAATTGAGGTCAAAACCTTGGATGGTGAAGATGGAGCCCACCTCATCAATAGTGAAGGGCAGCTCGGCCCAAGCAATCCGGTGATTAGCAGCAGAATTTCCCTGCGCATCATATAGCTCGTAATTCCAGGGCATGGCGAATTCGCCCTCGTCGTCCTGACCCTCTTCGGCCCACACCCACTGGCCTGAACCCTCTTGGTGCAGTATGACCTGCCAGTGTCGGGAGGGATCGCGTGGATCCGGATGATTCTTGCTGCTGTAGGGCCAGTCATAAGTGGCCAAGAGTCGGCAAAGGCCCAAGGAGCCCTCGGCCCTTTGCTCTTGGTCCTTCTGACGAATGAACCTTCTCAAATCCTTAGGCGAGTCAAAAACCTTGATCTCATAAGGATGCTCCTGGGGATCCGGACGCAGTGGACCAATGACGCCATCCTTGGCTGTCATCCGATCCAGCCAGGCGCAGGTTGCAGGGTCAGCTTGAATACGCATCTGTTGATCCAAACGAACATGACTGACCTGGAAGGTATCCTCGTGCACAGACTTACCATCTCGTGACTTCTCGCGGATGAGCATAGACTGAGAGGCGGCCTCGTCATGCCCAGAACCCGTCAATCCTAGGAGCCGCCTTTCCTGGGCATCCACGAACTGGGACCCACGCAAGACCTGTTCCGGATCGAAGACGACAATGGCTACTTTTGCCCGCCGCAGAATGTCATAGAGCTGGTTGCTTCCAGAGTAGCTCTGCGAACCTTGTGTCAGCAGCAGGTGCGCCTCGTCAATCAGCACCACATCTGCCTTGGCATCAACGCTATTCATAGGGTCCGCTGCCCTGCCCGTGGACCGACCATTTCGATTGGTGTGCTTGCTGAACCGGTTGATGAACTGGACAGCCCCAACCACGCACTGGCCGCGTTTCTTTTGCAGTCCCAGCTTCAGTGCCATCTGGTTGTAGACATTAGCCTGCTCGGCCTGGTTGACAATGATGTAGGAGCGCTGCCTGGCCTTTGACGAATGGTTATCGTCCGTGCCGTTCAAGTTTCCATAGATGCCATATCTAGCACATATTTGATAGAAGAGATGGCTGAGCAAAACGGTCTTTCCGGTCCCTGACATACCCTGAACGACAATGACCTGGGTATCAGCATTAGCATCAATCCGCACCGGGCCCGTCGACTCCGTCATCGAGTGGAAACCCTCGCCACTTTTTTGAATAATGACCGACTCCAGCACATGCAGAACAGCCTCTTCAGCCCGCCGTTGTTCGTCGGTAAGCTTGCGGAAGGGCGAGGCCTTGAATAGGGCGGAGTCCAGGATCGCTTTCTCTTCCGGGAACAGATCGGGCTCCATCTCGTGCAGAGTCTGCCAGGCCTTGGAAAATATATTGTCGAATTCATCGCTGGTGTAGTACATGTCTTGAGCGTTAGTTCTACGGTTCATAACCAGCTTGACCGAGTCGACGCTCTGCATATACCCCATCAATCGATTTTCCATATCCAGCGTCAGAGACTTATTGAAGTGGCGATCACCGATAATGTATTGGCAAACCCTGTCGTGGTGATTGCGCATGAATCGTACCAAGCGTTCCCAATCCGTCCGAGTCCGTGGATCCAACTCAATATGCTGCCTGGTTCGAGAACGTATGTCATTGGTCTCCCCGACATAAACCACATAAGGAGACCCGCCACTATGCTTTTTGCCGCTGTCCCTTGCATTGGCGGAGACGATATATACCGTGGGATAGCGCAAGAATAGCTCCTCAAGGAGTCTATCCTCCAAATTACTGCTCTGACTGCCAACAGCTTTCCCTTGCTTGTACTCTGCAATGGCTTTGGAAAAATCTTCATCCCTGGAGTCGCCATAGGGCAAAGTGATCACCACAGGCTGCGGCGCGCTTGATGAATCCATGGTTTTCACTATGCCACGGACCCGCACCAATCTCATGGCAGGAGGACCGACTGATAGTCTCGAAATCATGATCAGCAAGGAAACAGAAACAGCTGTGATGGATTTTGTGCACGAACGCGACTGGGATCAATTCCACACCCCCGCTAACCTGGCCAAGTCCATCTGCATCGAAGCCGCCGAACTCCTGGAATGCTATCAATGGGGAGATGATCCCAGGGACGGAGACGAAGGCCACGTGACCGACGAACTGGCGGATGTGCTTACCTATTGCATCCAGCTGGCGGATCGGCTGGATCTGGACATGGATCGAATTATCATGAACAAACTGCAAAGAACGTCTGAAAGATACCCAGTGGCCACCTCTCGCGGTTCCAGCCGAAAATATCGGCCCTTGCAGTAGGCGAATGGATTCAGCAAGTCTGTGCTGCCGGTGACCCAGATGGTACGAGTCGCCTGGCGATCATTGCTGACAGGTCATCCAAGGTAACTCCAACATAGCTATTTATGGAAGCAAACTGAGGGCCTGATGAAGTGTCGACCGGATTGGTGCCGGTATAGGCCACTGTGGTGGCTCCTGAGGCCACGGCCGAGTTGATTCCCGTCAAGGTATCCTCAAAAGCCAAACAGGAGGCCATCTGAGCAGGTTTGTTGATGCCCAACAGACTGGCTGCATGCAGATAGGGCGCGGGATCAGGCTTCTGCGCCAACCCGTCGTCCCCGCAAACATAATCAGCGAAAGCCCCTTCGGGCGCCTTGGCCACCACAGCCCGAGCCATGCGGCGTGGCGACGTGGTGACCAGAATCGAGGGGATTCCAGCCTCAACAAGGCTTGCCAAAATGTCACGCACCCCGTCAATCCATGGCATGTGACGCGCCTCCATGGCGATCACTCCATCGATGAGCAAACCGGGGATCTGATCCTCAGAAACGTTAAGACCTCGATCGCGCATCAGCTTTGCCACCTTTGGCAGAGGTCTGCCAGAGACCTGCCAACCCATATCGGCATTCCAGTCTCCGCCATGTTCGTGTGCCAGATCCACCTCCGCCTGATGCCAGTAGGGCTCTGAGTCAATCAGAGTCCCGTCCATGTCCCAGAAGACAGCCAGCGGCCGACAACTCCCGTCAGACCGTGCTTTATCAGTCAATCCGGTATGGCTTGCTTGCATCTGATACTCCATGTTCATATATCCACCCTATCGGCAGGGCCCGTCGGAAGTTCAATGTCAACGAGAAAAAGAGAATTGACCTATCCAAGCACCAGTTCATTCAGCATTGCCGAAGACCTGGTTGCGCAGCTCATTGCGCTGGGTCTCGTATTGGGTGAGCTGACCAAGAAGATCGAACTTCTCCTGTCCGTCTGGCAACTGATTCATCCGATGCCGAGCAGAAGCAATCAGCCGCATGTAAGTGGCATCCAACAGTCTTGCCAAGAGCTCTGAGGCGTACTGACGCTCTTCCGGGCTAGGTTGCCTCAGCTGAGCATCCGCTTCCTTGGAGCCCACCCCCTGAACCTCTCCCCTGTTGACGACAATGGAGCCCGAGCCCTTCTGTCCATCCTCCTGATTATCCGTGTTCAAGGGCAGAGGCATGACGGCCAGCTCGTTGATGGCCGACTCCAACATGGGCCCGGCTGCTTTGGTCAGATTATGCATCCACAGTCCCTGAGGCGTCTTGCTGTCGGGCAGTCCTCCGGTCGCCTGCACAGCCCGATAGAGAGAACGGAAAATCGGTACCTCAAAACTGTCAGGACTGAGCTGAGCGAAAGCTTCCGATCCGACCGCACCGGGAATCTGGATAAGCACACCCATGAACTGCTGCTCACATATGAATACGGCATCATCGATGTGATGGTATCCCTGGCGAAGGGCGTCCTCACGCTGTATCCTGCGGCGTCGCATGGTATCGTCACTGCCATGGCCTGCACGTCCCTCCGATTCGCCCGCACCACGGTGAGGAGTGCGAATCGCATAGGCATCCTGGTCCTTCACATGCAGTCTGTGGCGTGCCTTGTTGACCTCCTGACGCAGCAGATCCAGATCCACGCCGATTTTCCTGGCGGTCTTGCGGGTGTAGACCCCCACCAGGGAGCGGTCCCTAATCTGGGCCAGAATGGGCGCCACTGCCTTGACTGCTCCCATCTGCCCGGTAGTGTACTGGGTGTCGAACATGGCCACGGCGGTGTCGATGACGAAGTCGTACAGCGGCTTGGCATGCTCGACCAAGGATCGCACGGCCTCGTCGCCATAGCGGATGCGCAGATCACAGGGATCCAGATTCTCCCGGGCCACCGCCACGAAAGTCTGGGTCAGAAAGCTCCCGTCAAGGCCGAAGGCATGCAGGGCAGCCTTCTGCCCGGCAGCATCACCATCGAAAGTGAAGACCACCCGGGAGCCTTGGACTGGTCCTACCAGTTGGATAGCCCCCAGGGCGTCGTCAGAGATGAGACGACGGACGATCTTGGCGTGATCCTCGCCGAATGCAGTGCCGCAGGTGGCTACGGCCGTGTCGACGCCGGCAAGGTGACAGGCCATGACGTCGGTATAGCCCTCCACAATGACCGCCTGCCGCTTTTTGACGATGGCCTCCTTGGCCAGGTCGATGCCGTAAAGCACCTGATTCTTGCGGTAAAGCTGAGTGTCCGGCGTGTTGATGTACTTGGCATTGATGCCGTCGTCCTCGTAGAGCTTGCGGGCGCCGAAACCCAGGGTGCGGCCTGTGGAATCCCTGATTGGCCAAGTGACTCTGCCCCGGAAGTAGTCGTAGACCCCCCGTTGCCCCTGCCTAGCCAGTCCGGCATCCAGCATCTCCTGCTGGGTGAAGCCTTTGTCGGACAGGTGGCGAACCAGGTTGTCCCATCCGCGGGGAGCGTATCCGCAGCCGAAATGGGCGCTGTCGGCCTGCGAGAAGGTCCTGCCCGCCAACAACTTGCGCGCCGCTAGCGCCTCCTTGCTCATGATCTGAGAAACGAAGAAACGCTGGGCCTCCTCATTGGCCTCCAGCAGTCGGGAACGTTTGGACCCGCGGCGCTGGTCCTGACGGGAATTCTCGTAATGCAGCTCGATCTGGTACTTGTCTGCCAGGATCTCGACAGCATCGCCGAACTCGACGTTCTCCTCACGCTCTACATAAGTAAAGACGTCACCGCCCAGACCGCAGCCAAAGCAATGCCAGACCCCCATGGAAGGACGCACTGAAAAGGAAGGAGTCTTTTCGTCGTGGAAGGGGCACAGACCCATGTAGGTGCCGGAACCGGAAGGCTTCAGGGTCACGCTTTCAGATACGATCTCGTACAGATCGGCCTTGGCTCTGACCTTCTCGATGTCTTCCTTCTTGATCATTCCGGACATGACACCCAGCCTACCGGTCCAGGGCGATGTGTTGCGCCCGGCATAAACGCCGTAGGCCTATGGGCAGACCAGGGAATGCAGGGCCAGCGCCGAGCCGTCAGTCAAGGAGGCCACCTGGTCGATGGCCACCCGCAGGCGCTCCCCATCCGAACCGGCATTACGCCAATCCTCCATGAAGACGTCCTCCAAGGCATCAGATGGCGCTGGCGAATCCGCCATCATCACCTCAACCAGGTCGGTCACGATTTTTAGCTGCTCTTCGTGGAATGGCTCCTGCTCTCGGGGAGCCATGACGAAATAGACAGCGATCCCCTTCAAGGCCACAATCTCATAGGAGGTCCGAGGAGGAATGACCAGTCCAGCCGAATACCTGGTCAGCGGACCTTGCCCGTGGCGACTTCGCGTAGCCGCCTCCACGGAGTCGGCAAAGCGGCCGATCAAATAGCTGGTGGTGTTTTTCAAAGTAGCCAGGGCGCGGCGTGAACCATCGAAGCCCAGCGGCAACATGCCGCGAACGGTCTCCAGGGCTCGGATCAGCTGGTCGGCATCCCAGCGGTCGCCATACCAGGATCGGGCGGCCCGGACCACACCATCGATGATCTGGGGCTCAGCCAGCCGTTCAGGCACGAAAGAACCGACCACGATGGCATCCTCCACGTCGTGGACGCTGTAGGCGATATCGTCGGCAAGATCCATGACCTGGCACTCCATAGGCGTGCTGACCTGCGGCGCCCCCTGCTTAAGCCAATGAAAGACCTCCTGGTCGTCAGGGTAGACGCAGAATTTGGCGGTCCTCTCCCCCTTTGGATGAGCCGAAGCCTCGGCCAGAGTCCATGGATATTTGACTGCAGCGTCCAGAGCAGCCCTGGTCAGGTTGACTCCTGCTGAACGTCCGTCCGGGTGGAAGACCTTGGGCTCCAGTCTGGTCAACAGTCGAAGGGTCTGCGCATTGCCCTCGAATCCCCCTATGTCGGAGGCCAGCGAGGACAAGGCACGCTCGCCGTTGTGGCCAAAGGGCGGATGACCCAAATCATGGGCCAGGCAAGCGCAGTCCACCACGTCGGGGTCGCAGCCCAACATGGTCCCGATCTGCCGTCCGATCTGGGCCACCTCCAAGGTATGCGTCAGTCGCGTACGGGCAAAGTCGTCAGTGCCGGCGACCAGGATCTGCGTCTTGGCTCCCAACCGACGCAGGGCTGAAGAATGGACCAGACGCGCTCTGTCCCTTTCAAAAGCGGTCCTGCCGCTGGTCTTTGGTGGCTCTGGGGCCCACCGTTCCTGGTCCCGGGCGGAGTAGCCCTCGGCCAGCAGGCGTGATCCGCCCCCTTCGTCAGTGCCCATCAGGCGCGCCCGGTCCGTTCAGTCAAGATCGTCCACGACCACCACTTCAGTGGGCACATTGCCCGCCGTGGCCTTGGAATAGGGGCAGAGCTCCTGTGTGCGTTCCACCAGGCGGGTGGCCAAATCGCGCTCGACGCCAGGCAGGCAAACCTCAATCAGCGCCTTGATGCCAAAGGACTCGCCCTGGTCGCCAAGGGAGATGTGAGTGCGCACCCTGCTCTGGGCCAGCTTGGTGGCTGGCACGCGCAGCTCTTTGCCTGCCAGGCCCATTGCTCCCTGGAAGCAGGCGCCCCACCCAATGGCGAAAAGCTGCTCGGGATTGGTGCCCTGACCCTTGCCTCCCATGGCCTTGGGCGTATCCAGGTCCAGAGAGAGATCCGGCTCATGGCTAACCGCATGGCCCTCGCGGCCTCCGGTGATGTCAGCCACGGCTGTGTACGAGATATTGCTGGGCTCATTTCCTGTATATGTAGTCATAGCCTCATCTCACCACTTATATTGCCCCTTGACAAGGCCCTCAGGCCAGGTTCTGCCTGTGATGGTGGTCTCAAAGAATGGATTCAGGGGCAAACAGGCGCAGGTCGGAAGAGTCTACCACATCATGCACACCAAGGTAGAGCCGTGGAATCCTGCCACGCAGGCAGGTGAAGATCTCATAGCTGATGGTGTCGGCAGCCCGGGCCCAATCATCAGCGGTTGGCTCAGCCTGATCCTCCCCTCTGCCTGGTCCGAAGAGAACAACGGTGTCCCCCTCGCTCACGCCCAAATCGGAAGCCATGCCCTTGAGATCGAGTACGCACTGGTCCATGCAGACCCTTCCAGCGACGCGAACCAAACTCGGCCCTTGACGAGTCATCAGACGGACGGGGCCGCCCAGGTGCTCTCGACCCAGAGCGCCTTCACTATCGAAGCCCGAGGCTGACCTATGTATCCCATCGGCGTAGCCCAAGGGCATGATGGCCGTGCTGGTGGGCTTCTCCGTCAGATAGGTTCGTCCGTAGGAGATGCCGTGACCGGCCGGCATATCCTTGACGGTGCCCAGCTGGGCCTGAAGGGTCATGGCCGGGCGCAATCCATAGTCAGCCGAAACCCCCATGGAGGGATCCGGCTCGTATCCGTACAGGCCGATACCTGGACGGGTCAGGTCATAACGTATCCCAGGACGGCTGAGCGTGGCGGCAGTGTTGGCCAGATGCCGGACTTCGGGCTTCATGCCTGCGGCCGTCATCCTGTCAGAGAACTCCTCGAAGAGAGAGATCTGCTCGTCAGTGGACGACACGAACTCGTCCACGCCAGGCATGTCAGCCACTGCCAGATGGCTGAAAAGCCCTACGGGCTCCAACAGCCCCTTGGCGGCCAAGCGGGAGAGCTCGCGCAGGGCATCCCCGAAGGTCTCAGGGGTAAAGCCGTTGCGCCCGAAACCGGTGTCCACCTTGACATGGACACGGGCAGGTCTGCCGACCCGATCTGCCGCCTGCGCCGCCATGTCCATGGTCTTCAAGGAACCGACGCCCAGGTCGATGTCAGCCTGGATCAGCTGGTCAAAGGGGGCGCGGTCCCCATTGAACATCCAGGATAGAATCCGGCAACGGTCGGAGCCGATGCCCGCCCGACGCAGGCGCAGGGCCTCGCTGGACTGGGCCGTGCCCAACCAGGTTGCCCCGCCTGCCAGTGCCGCTAGAGCAGCAGGGATGAGTCCATGGCCGTAGGCATCGGCCTTGACCACACCCATGACTGCAGCACCGGGGTTCGTGGAATGAACCAGATTCACCAAGGTGGCCATATTGGCCTTCAAGGTCCGCAAGTCCACGATGATCTGCCCGGGATAGGCCTGCAGAGCTTGATCGTAATGCTTTTTGCCCTCGGGTCCGGAGAACCGCCATGCCGGTGCTGCACTCAATGTCATGGCTCCATTGTGCGACGGCGCTGCGACCGTCGGCACTCGCCCTCAGACAGCGATCAAGCGCTTGGCTGCCCTTTCATGCTCCGCCAGGTCAAGGGGATGGCCGTGCCGCTGGTAGGCCACTCGCACGTTCTCAATCTCCTTGTTTTCAGGCATGATGATGTTGCCGCAGCGAGTGAAGCCATGAGTCTCCAGAATGTGCTGCATGGCGTAGTTCTTCAGCCCCGTATCGGCACGGATGTTCTCGTATCGGCGCATGCTCCAGTCAAGCAGGTCCCCGGCCGCGTGACGACCCAGTCCCGAGGCGGCCACCCGATGGATGGTGGTATAGGGCCGATCATCCAGCCAGCTGCCATCGATGACCCGGTAATCTGGTTCCGGATCGTGGAAGAGGGCGAAGACGCCGATGATGCGCTCGTGGCTGCCCTTGTGCTCGTCAAGCTCGGGTTCAGGGTAGACGGGATCCTCAGGAATTTGATCCATACCAGCCGCATCGTCCACCAACAGCATGGTGTGGCCCCCGGCGATGTCCTCGCGGATACGTTCGGGCAGGGGGTATTTATCCCCCCACTGATGGGGGTTGCCGGTCTCGGCCATCCGCTTTCTGGCATAGGCGTAGACGGGCATGATCGCCTCAAAGTCGTCCATGGTGGCATGACGGATCCAACGTGCGGTTTCCATCGCGTACCTGCTCACTGTGGCTACCTCTTTCTCGACCGGTGCGGCAGGGACGAGACCCGCCCCCGCGATTGCCGAAGTACGAGTGTATCCAACAGGAAGCTGTAGCGAAGTGAGTACGCATTGAGCGAATCAGGGAATAGTTTGGGCTATTCTGCACTTTTCTGAACACCCATTTCTATTCGTAAACGAAGGGCATGGGCGAAATTGACCATGCTGTGTCGACTGACCAGATATATTGGCATAGCCACAAGCCACTGGGGCTCTTCGCCAAATCGAACATCAGAAATCAGGCACAGGCAATCGGATCGTCTCACAGGCTTGACGAGAGGGCGCTGCAAAAACAAAAACTGGGCAGGGTCCGTCCCTCGCCCAGTTTCCACTTCTTCGAAGCTCAGACCAGCTTGCGCTCGTAAGGATCGGAGCTGATGCCGGCAGCCACGATGTCGCGGCTCCACTGTTTGGCCGAGAAGAGCGAATGGTCACGGTAGTTGCCGCAGGAGGTGATCTCGGTGCCAGGCACGTCGTCCCAGGTGGCCTTTTCGGCGATGAACTCCAGCGACTCCTTCAGGGCCTTGGCCACATCTTCGGTCGAATGACGGCCCCAGGCAAGCAGGTGGAAGCCCGTCCGGCAGCCAAATGGGGAGCAGTCGATATAGCCGGGAATGCGCTCGCGCAGAAGCACGGCGATGGTGTGTTCGATGGTGTGCAGTCCCGCAGTTGGAATGGCGTTCTCATTGGGCTGGACCAGACGCAGATCATAGTTTGAGATGATATCTCCCTGAGGGCCCTTCTCCTCGTCGATCAGACGAACGTAGGGAGCCTTGACCTTGGTGTGGTCAAGTTGGAAGCTCTCTACGATAGGTTTGTCAGCCATTGTTATTTCCTTTCTTGTCGGGCGCCCAGCATAAAAGCAACCGCGATGAAGTCATGTATCTCTCATGGTAGGCCGACCCGCCTATCAGATTCTGCCATGCCCCTGACCACATTCGCTCCTCTTCCGGCTGAGAAATCGGAGATGACCCCCATGAACTGGGGCCCATACTGCTCCAGCTTGTGCTGCCCCACCCCGTTGACAGCCAGAAAGGTCGCATCATCGACCGGCCGGAGACGACACATATCGTGCAAAGTCTTGTCGGAAAAGACGATGTAGGGAGGCTTGCCGATCTCGCGGGCTATGCGGGCCCGCAAATCGCGCAGCTTCTGGAAAAGTTCCCCATCCTCTGAGCTGGCATCGCTTGCTCCGGCCTGGTCGAGACCGTCATCGTCAGCCGTCAAAGAGGACCCGCCACCGTAGATCCTGCCTGAGGCAAGCGGGCGCTCCGTCTGCTTGATCTCGTAATGAAAGTCCGGACTGACCGTTTGCGCGGCCTTGGGTCCGAAATGGACCATGGGCAACCGTCCTTCGGTGATGTACAGATACCCGTCAGAGGCCATCTGATTGAGCACGTCGCGGATTCGCGCCTCAGGAACCTGGGCAAGAACACCATAGCTGGGACACCGATCCAAGCCTCGCCGAAGAAGGTCCTGCGAGCGCGAGCCCCGGAGGATTTGGGCGATCTTGCCGGAGCCGAACCCTTGGCTGACATCATGCACACACCTGCTGATGGCACGGGCCACATCGCTTACGTCGATGGTCTTGAAGGTGCTCAGACAGTTAGAGCAGTTCTGGCAGCCGCCGCTGACCGTGTCGGGATGCCCGACCGGGATGGCCTCCCCCTTGCCGGCCTCGGCAGGCGAAAGACCTGCGGCGGCCTGGTCCACCTCTTCACCGAAGTACCTCCGCATGTACTGGTGAAGACAGTCAGTAGTCCGACAATAGCCGATCATGACGTTGAGCAGACGCCGGTGCTCGGCTCTGACCGCTTCAGCCTGATCTCCAGTCAGCCTGTCGTTGCCGTTGTCCACGTCCAGCAGACGTCTGCGGGTGACTATATCGCTCTCATTCCACAGCAGGGAGCAACGGGCTGGCTCGCCGTCACGTCCTGCCCTGCCGGCTTCCTGGTAGTAGGCTTCGATGCTCTCAGGCATGTTGTGATGAATGACATAGCGCACGTTGGACTTGTCGATGCCCATGCCGAAGGCATTGGTGGCCACGACAACCTGCACCTTGTCGTTGATGAAGTCCCGTTGCGCCTGCTCCCTGTTCTGGGCATCCATGCCTGCGTGGTAGCTGACGGCGCCTACACCGGCCTTGGTCAGATCATCAGCCAGGGCTTCGGTCTCCTTGCGAGTAGCGCAGTAGACGATGCCAGAATCATCTCCATGCTTCAGGGCATACCGGACCACCCAACGATTCTTGTATTTGCTCTCCAGCTTGATCACGTCGAAGAAGAGGTTTGGCCTGTCGAATCCCGTCATCGCCACGTAGGGGTCGTTCAGGCCCAGCATGTATACGATGTCGCGACGAACCTTCTCGGTCGCCGTAGCGGTGAAGGCTGCCACAGTGGGCCGGTTGGACAGAAATCTGATGAAATCGCCGATACCCAGGTAGGCAGGACGGAAATCCTGACCCCACTGGGATACGCAGTGGGCTTCGTCCACAGCCAGCAGGGAGATCCTCGTATGCTGGGCGAATTCCCTGAATCTGGGAGCATCCAGCCGCTCGGGAGCCACGTAGAGAATCTTGCTGCGACCCTGGGCAGCCTGAGCCAGAGCCAGGGACTGCTCATCCATATCCTGGGTGGAATTGACGAACGAGGCCTGGATACCAGCATCCTCCAGCCCGTCCACCTGGTCCTTCATCAAGGAGACCAAGGGAGATATGACGATGGTCAAACCGTCCAGAAGAGTGGCAGGAATCTGATAGCAGATGGACTTGCCAGCCCCGGTCGGCATAACACCAAGGCAGTCCTGCCCATTCAGGATGGCCTTGACCAGATCCTCCTGCCCAGGACGAAAGGACTCATATCCAAAATACCGCTTCAGCGCCTGCTCTGCATCCTGGATGTCCACCATGGTTCCCCAGTCTATTGCCCGGGCAGGAGTCAAGCAGTGGGCGAAACGATCATGTGGTCAATTGTCACCGGGATGCGTAGGTATCCTGTCACTAGCCCAGAATGCTGAACCCTTGGATGGCTGGCAGCTGCCGACGGCTGGTAAGCCAATGGCTGAACAGGATGCATATGACGGAGAAGGCTAGGGTGAAGGCCACCTGTGGCCAGAGCACATACACGGTGACGTATCCCCATAAATCAGTATTCATGAAGGGGCTTAAGGTCTTGTACATCCAATGACCGCGCATAAGGTTGATCCCCTGAACCGCCGTTTGCTGCCATCCCCAAAAATTCCAGCCGGAAATCGAATGCCAGAAACCTATGCAAATCAACAGTCCTGCCAACAGCAGACATCTGCCTTTTCGATCAAGACAAGCGGCGAGGTCGCCCAGCACCTGGCCAAGCAAAACAAAGGCTATCTGCACCATGAAGACATGTAGCGCCAGAGCCAGCCAACGGGACGGCTGCTGAGCATACGACTGGTTAAAGCATGACGCACTCCAGGGATCAAGAGTGAGCCTCCAAGGCGAACAGCCCTGCACGAGAAACCTTTGGTATCCTTCCGTAAAGGGCATCCATCCGATTTGGCCTAGGCTGCTGGTAATTGCGACCACGATCATGAAAGCGGCTGTCGCCAGGGCCATGACCACATTGGAGATGATCTGGGTCCAAGCGATCGTGGAACGGGTCACGGCGTTGGAAATCAAGAGCCGGAAAGTCGTCAGCGAGCAGACAAAGGCAGTGGCCATGAGCACCATTTCGGTGAATAGACCAGTGAATCCTGAGCTCAAGGAAATGAACCCCATAACTCCCAGAGCGAGGACGAGAGCCCAAATCAAAAAGACGATCAGCCTCGGTATCACTTGTACGCGCAGGACCATCCTGGTCTGACCAGAAGGCGATAGGAAGCGCTTGATTCGGGCCCAGCCTTCAGCCGGTCCAGCACCTAGGCCGGGGCTATCTGACCCCGGCTTGGTCTTCGCCCCCACTGCCTCTGCAACTTGCGCCTTATTCATTGTGTCGTACCTTCCGTAATCTGGACGAAGTAGGTCTGCAAGTCCATGGGGGCGACAATAAGCCCCCTGGGCTGCTCGTCGGGCACCGGACCCTCGAAGCTGACGCGCAGCAGGTCGCCGATGCGCTGCCTGCCCAACAGCTTCGGGTCGCCCTGTGCAAGGTAGCCCTCCACGTCACGCGGACGGCCAGTGACAGTGGTCCCCAGGGCTGACAGATCATCCACGCTGAAAGATCGCAGGACCCGCCCCTGGTCGATAATCGTGGCGCGGGAGATGAGCTGGCTGACCTCGTTGATGATATGGGTAGCGATGATCATGGTCGGCCCGCGACGCTGATAGGCCTCCAGAATGAAGGAGTAGATCCTCTCCCTGGCCGCCGCATCCATTCCTGTCGTCGGTTCATCCAGAATGAGGTATTCCACAGGCAGGCAGAGCCCGATGACATTCTTGACCACCTGACGCTGCCCCATGGAAAGGGAGGCAAAGGTGTCAGCGGGCCTCAGCGCGAAGCTCTTAAGAATACCCTCAGCCAAGTGCCAGTCGAAACTGCCATAAAACCCCTCGGCCATGGCAAATGCTTCTCTAAGGTGCCGTCGGAATGGATAGGGCCAGGTTTCGTTGACCAGGGCCACGCGGCGAGCGATTCTTGAGTCGCTGACCAGATCGCTTCCATCCAGGTGGACCAGCCCCTGGTCCGGAAGTGCCCTGCCCGTCATCAGATTGCACAGGGTGGACTTGCCGGCCCCGTTCCGCCCGAAGAGTCCGTATATATTGCCGGGCTCAAAGCAGAGTGAGATCTCATCCAGGGCCTTCAGCTTTCCGTACGATTTGTCCACCTTGGAAACTGTCAGACTCATTGGTAGACCCTTTCTATGATGGCGTCCAGGTCCTTACGAGATACGTCCAGAGACTTGGCTTCTTCGACCAGATCCTGGAACCTTCCGTTCAGGAGTTCCCTCCTGCGACGCTCACGAACGCTCCTGCCCGCACCGGCGGTGACAAACATGCCCAGTCCCCGCCGTTTCTCCAGAAGGCCCCGGTCGACCAGCAGGTTCATCCCCTTGAGGACGGTGGCCGGGTTGATCTGGTAGGCGCTGGAGATTTCCGTGGTACTGGGAACCCTTTCACCTTCGGCCACCAGACCCTCGGCTATGGCTTCAGCCAACCGGTCTGCCACCTTCACGAAAACGGGCCGACTATCCGGTATTTCGATCGCCATCGTTTGACCGCCTTGTCTGCCTTGATTCGGAGCGCCGAACTCGGACCTTTATTACTGTTTATTACTTAGTTACTTGAGTAACTAACCAACAGTCTATAATTCGCTGTCTCAGCCGTCAAATCAGTTGCAGTCTTTATCCCTCCCTTTGCCCTGCACAGATACCCCCACTGCACTCACCCGATTCTGCTTGGCCAGGATGGAGGACGAGCCCTGGTACCTACAGGGTTGCAGCTGCCAGTAACTGACGGGTATAGGACTGCTCAGGATGATTGAGGATGGCCTTCACCGACCCCTCCTCCACCACCTTTCCCTGCCTGAGGACCATGACCCTGTCTGCTATGTGCTGGACCACACCCAGATCATGGGAGATGATGATCATGGACATACCATTTGACGAATCGCTCTGCTGTTTGGACTGGGCCATGATTGATTGAAGGGTATGGAGAATCCCTACGCGTGCTGAGACGTCGATGGCACTCATAGGCTCATCGGCCAAGAGTATCCTGGGCTTCACGATCAGTGCGCGGGCTATGGCCGCCCGCTGGGCCTGACCACCTGACAGATCGGAGGGGTAAGCCGTCATGATCCTGTCCGGGTCAAGCTGGACCTCTGACAGCACCTGGGCCACCCGATCAGCAAGGTCTTGTCCGCTCTCCCTGCGCCTGACAGCCAGCAGAGGTTCGGCTACCGACCGGCCGATGGTCCACCGGGGATCCAGGGAAGCAAAGGGGTTCTGGAAGACCAGAGCGGAGTCATGGGCAAGCGACTTGGCTGCCGCGGAACCATGGAGAACTGATTTGCCCAAATATGCCACCTGCCCGGCATCAGGCCTCAGCTGGCCCAGAAGCAGACGGGAAAGCGTGGTTTTCCCCGAGCCGGACTCCCCTATGATCGCCAGGCACTCCCCCGGCAGGAGGGAAACATCGATGCCGTCAACTGCAGCTTCTCGAGCCGTTCCACCGCCGGTGGAGGCATAGACCTTGGTCAGGCCCTCCCCGATCAGGATCGGATCGGCATGTGCACCGTCAGTCAGCCTCATGCTTGCCTCCATCTGTGCTCAGCGTCAACTCTCTGGCCGCTCGCACCAGGGTCCTGCCCTGCGGACTGGATGGACTACGCAGAATGCTCTGCATCTGTCCGCTTTCCACCACTCGCCCTGCATCGAGGATGTAGCAGTAATCGGCAACCCGGGTCAGGACTGAGAAATCATGGGTGATGAACAGCAGGGAGGCCCCGTTCTGGTCGACCAGGGAGACCAGCAGGTCCACAATCTGCCGCTGGGTTATGGCATCCAGGGCCGTGGTCGGCTCGTCCGCCAGAATCAGTCTGGGCTTGGTGACCAGGGCCGTGGCTATGGCCGCCCGCTGCTGCTGCCCCCCGGACAGCTCATGCGGGTAGGAGCCGGCCAGCCCCTCATCCAACCCGACCTGGGCCAATATCTCCATAACCCGTCTGCGCCGTTCCTGGGCGCTCAGACGATAGTGGCGACGGAGGGGAAGCTCAACCTGACTGTAGATCTTCTTGACCGGGTTCAAGGCCGTGGATGGATTCTGAAAGATCATGCCCATGCGGGAACCGCGCAGGTCCGCCAGGGACCGGTCGTCCGAACCGAGAATCTGGAGCCCGTCCACAAGAATGGATCCCGACAGGGAGGCCGTCAGTGGTGTGGTGCCCAAAATACTACGGGCGATCATCGATTTTCCAGAGCCTGAGGAGCCGATCAGGCCAACCCGTTGGCCGTCCTTCACCTGGAGATCCACCTGGTCGAGAATGGTGCGGCCATTGATGGACAAGCTCAGGCCGTCAATATTCAGCGACATGATTAGTCTCCCTCGCCTGCATGGATCGCATTCTTGATGTGATGACCGGAGTCATCTGATTGCGCAGACGTTTCCTGACGCGCAGATTGAAGAGTGGACCGTCCGGCGGCAGCTACGGCAGCCCTGAGCCTAGGGTTGGTAACCGGATCGATGGCATCACGCAGGACGTCACCGAACAGGTTCAGAGCAACCACCACCATGGTGACCACCAGTCCAGGCCAGAGCACAGTAAGTGGAAAGACATTGATGAACTTGACCGAGGTGGTCAGTGAGTGCCCCCAGGAGGGCAGACCAGAAGGAACGCCCACCCCCAGGTAGGTCAACCCTGCTTCAGCCAGCACGGAGGTCCCCGCCGACATGGAAAGCTGTACGCACAGGACCGGAATGACATTAGGCACCAGATGGGTGCAGAAGATTCTGAAGGATCCGACCCCGCTGTGTCGGGCGGATCGCACATAGTCCGATTCTGCTGCCAGGAGCGCTTGGGGCCGTACGATCCGGGCCAGGTTGAGTCCGTAACCGAATCCGCAGGCCACGACGACCACGGCGATACTGGGTCCCAGGGGAACAGCCAGGATCAGAGCCAGCAAAACTGTGGGCAGGGAAATCAGGGCATCGACCAGGACCACGACCGTCTGTGATACTCCTGAACGGCGCGAGACCATGGCCATGACCAGAAGAAGTCCCAGTACGCCTGATAGGAGGACCGCCAGAAGGCTGATGGCCATATTGGTGGCCGATCCCGCCATCAGCCAGGAAAGAATGTCTGCCCCGGTGCCATCTGTTCCCAGCAGATGGGCGCGGCTAGGGTCCTGCCAAATCCGGTACCCGTCGGTAGTCCAAATAGGAACCGGGGTCCAGAACCTGGAGATCAGGGAGACCAGGATCCATATGGCCAGAACAATAAGCGAGTATCGCCCCGAGGCCTTCCGCCACATGCTGGACAACACCACCCGCATCCGTCCGAAGAATCCCAGTTGGCCTGGGAATGTGGCCCTCAATCCCAGGTGGGGCCTGTCTGCGTGTTCCCAGCTCATCAGGCAGCCACCTCCTGTCTGGCCGCACCTCGAAAACGCGGATCGATCAGCCTATGGATAACGTCCACCAGCAGTCCCAGGAAGAGGAAGAAGGCCGCCAGCAAAAGGAGCTCGGATTGAACGGCCGGAAGATCCCGGTTGCCCACATCGGTGATCAGCATGGAGCCAAGTCCCGGCAGGGCGAACAGGTTCTCGCTGACCATGACCCCGGTGATCATCTCGGCCATGGTCAGTCCAATCACCGAAACCAGCTGGGGGGAAGCCAGCCGCAGACCGATGCGCAGAGCAGCCTGGGTCCGGGTCATCCCGCAGGCCATGCCCATGTCCACATACCCCGAAGAGAGCATGTCGCCCAACAAGGAGCGGGTGTACCGCATGATGCCGGCACCCACGATGATGCCGGTAGACAGCGCTGGCAGAATCAAGGCCGCCAAGGCCTGGCCCGGCTGAGCCCAGCCGAGTGCAGGAAAGCCCTGCGAGGGCAACAGACCAATCAGGCCACTGCCCTTGGCGAAGAGCATGATCAGCAGCAATCCTGACCAGAGGGCCGGTACTGATCCGCCCACGATGGCTACCATGTGGCTGAATGACTGCATCCGTGGCGAGCGGGCCAGAGCGGCCGCACAGCCCAAGGGAATGCCCAGCAACAGAGCCACGCCCAGTCCCAAAAGAATTAGCGGAAAGGTAATCTGGGCTCGGACACCTACCTGTGAGGCAATGGAACGGTTGGTCAGAATGGACCTGCCCAGGTCCCCTTGCAGAAAGTCGCTGATCCAATCCAGGTACTGCCTTGGGTAGGAGCGGTCCAGGCCCATCTGCCGACGCAGCCGCTCGACGCGTTCGGGCGGGGCATCCAGCCCGGCCATGACGGCGGCCACGTCACCGGGCAGGATGCGCAGAGCCAAGAAGATGAGCAGCGAAATGCCCATCAGCGCCAAGATGAAGAGCACCAGGCGCCGCATCAGAAATCTGGCCATGGTCACCCCCGCCTGTAGGTCACACCGGACAAGGGCATGAGGGACTGGTTCAGATCGACCGGGAAGCCCCCCAACCCCTTCCGCCAGGCCGTGGTAACCCGGTAGTTGAAGAGCCAGTCCGCCGCTGCGTCCTTGCTGACGATTCGGGCGGCCTGGGCTAGGAGCCTGTTGGAGTCATCAGCGGAGGTCGTGGCCATGGCCTGACGGTAAAGCTCCTGGACCTGACGATTGTCATAGTTGTAGTAGTAGCCGGGGTTGGCCCACTGGTGGAAGTCATGGCTCTCGCCATGATCCACCAAAGACAGGTCATAGTCCTTGTTGGCATGCACGTCCTGGAGCCAGACCGAAAACTCCACCACCCGCACATCCAGGTCGATGCCCACCTGACGCAGCTGCGAGCGCAGCTGATCGCCCAGTTCGCTGCCATAGGTGTTGGCATAGGTCAGTCGTAGCTTGAGCCGGTGTTCGGGACCATACCCGGCCTGGGCCAGAAGCCGCCGCGCCTGCTCCGGATTATAGGGATAGAGCCCGGTCAGATCCTGATAGCCGGGATCCAGGGAGGGTATGGGCCCGCCCAGGGCCCTGTCCGATCCGCCTCGGGAGGCGATCAGCTGACGATGGTCGATGGCATGGCGGATGGCCTGCCGCACACGCGGGTCGGATGTAGCGGCACCCTTGCTGTTCATGGCCAGGACATACTTGTCGGTATCGTCGCCCGCCTTGACCTGGAAGTCGGAGCTGTTACGGAAGGGGCTGGCCAGGTTCTCGGTGACCGGAGCCAGCACCTGCACATCCCCGCTACGCAGGGCGTTGACGGCGGCGTTGTCATCATTGAGGTAACGGATGACGATGGTTGGCGTCTTAGGCTTGTCACTGCCCCAGTAGTGTGGATCGGCCTTGAGCGTTACCGAGTCGTTTGGCCGGAAGCTTGCCAGCATGTATGGGCCGGATCCCACGGCCTGGGTCTTCATGTCGTAATGAGCCCGCCGGTCAAAGACCAGACCGGCCCGCCCGCTCAGTTGCCAGAGCAGATCCTGGTAGGGTCTGGACAACGTCAGGCGCACCGTCAGCGGATCCGTAGCCTCCACACCCTGGAAACCCTCCAGCATCTCGCTGCCTTGATAGTGGCCTGCCATGAGCTCGCGAATGGAGTCGACCACGTCCTGGGCCCGAAGAGCATGGCCGTTGGAGAAGCGGATGCCCTCATGCAGGTGGAAGGTGTAGACCAGACCGTCCTCGGAGATATTCCAGGTTTTTGCCAGCCCTGGGCGCACCCGATTCCTAGAATCTCGTGACACCAGACCCTGATAGACATTGCCGATCAGGAGCTGATCCAGCGCCGTACCCGACTGGTTGTGGATGTCCAGATTGGTAGGAGCCAGCTTGAGCCCCACCGTGACCGTATCCGCCACGCTCCCGCCCTCGGCTTGACCAGCGGCTCCACGATGCCCTGTCCACAGGGAGAGGGCCAAAGCCAGTGCCAGCAGGAGACTGAGCAGCTTCCAGGGCAGGGTGTTGCCGCCGGACTTCATGGGTCTGATCCTGGCGTTGAGTTCAGGGTCAGTGCTGGGGCCTGGCTCCTGGGTCACGTCTGTATCTTCTGCGGTCACGCTGTCATGGGCATGCGTGCCGTGTCGATCTGCATTCATTGACGAATCCTTATGCTGTGGTTGACCGCCATTCTGGTCGATCACCGCCCACCAGCATACTCCCTGAAGCCATCACCAGGGCTATGCGCTTAGGATGGATTCGGAAAGCGCCACGCGCCCGGACAACGGCAGGGAGGAAGAGACATGCTGCTGGCCATCGACATCGGCAACACCAACATCGAGGTCGGATTCATGGAGGGCGACCAGGTCGCCGCCTCCTACCGGCTGACCACAAGGATTGATCACACGGCCGATGAGTTCGGGCTTCTGCTGGGGCAGCTCATGGCCCTGGCAGGCTACAAGACTGCGGATGTGCAGGATGCCATCATCTCCTCAGTGGCTCCTGCGGTCATGCACGCCGTCAGATCCTGCCTGATCCGTTTCTTTTCCATCGACCCCATGGTGGTGGGCCCTGGTGTGAAGACGGGCATGAACATCCGTCTGGACGACCCGCGTTCCCTGGGTGCCGACTGCCTGGCTGACTGCGTGGGCGCCTTCCACCGCTACGGAGGGCCGGTATTGGTCATCGACTTCGGCACGGCCACCACCTTCAACTATGTGGATGACAGGGGCGCCATTCGCTCAGGCCTGATCGTGCCGGGTATCCGTTCAGGGGCCCAGGCCCTTGCCGGTCAGACCGCCCAACTTCCCCAGGTGGAGATCACCCGCCCGCAGACCATCATGGCCACGGGCACCAGGACGGCCATGCAGGCCGGACTCTACTACAACTTCCTTGGCGGCTTGGAAAGGATCATTCGCCAGTTCCGCAACGAGATCGGCCGAGACTTCCACGTAGTGGCCACAGGCGGCATGGGGCGTACCTTCTCACAGGACACCAACCTGATCGAGGTCTACGATCCCGAGCTGATCTTCACCGGCATGTACAGGATTCACCAGCTCAATGCCGATGGGCGACAACACGCTGCACCAGCGCGCCATTGACCTGCAGACTGGCCTGCTTTCCACCCGCGTCGACGCCAGCCAAGGAACCCACCAAGGCCTGTCCCTCCAGCTGAACCTGCACCGGATGCTTGGTCCGGTTGAACAGAAAGACGAAGCGCGTCCTGCCATCCCCGCTGATTCTCTCGATTCTCAGCAGTTCAGGATCAGCTTGGGCCGACCTCATATCGGCGATATCCAGCGCCTCCAGCAGAGAAGGAAGGACCTTGGCCAGATCCTGGGCATCCAGACGGCAACCCAGGTAGGCGGCCTTGCCATGACCCCAGTCATGAACGGTCATGGCTGGCATGCCATCCAAGCCTGTCCAAGAATCCGCCCTGTAACTTGCCAGGATCTTGGTGCCCTTGTCCAGACTGCCGATGACATCGGCCCAATCGTGCGCCGTAACCCCATTGGTCAGATCCAGATGGTCCGGCAGACCGGGCACACCGGGAGCCATGGGTCCGAATTCCTCGACCGACAGACCCAGCATGTCCCGAAGCGGCCCCGGATATCCTCCTGTCCAGACACGGTCCTGCTCGTCGGCGATCCCGCTTCCCCAAGTGACGATCAGCCGTCCTCCCCCATCTACATACTTGTGCAGCCGTTTGGAAAGATCGGCGTCGATCAGGTAGAGAGCCGGAAGGACCACCAGCGGATACTCCTCCCAGTTGGCTCTGACTGGCAGGACATCAGGTCGGATTGCGTTGTCCAGGAAAGCTCGGTACCAGACCGGCGGCTCCTGGCCATGCTCGACCCGATCGCTGGGCGAGGCTGTATGGGAGCTGGCCCACTGGCTTGCGTAGTCGAAGACCAGAGCCAATGGAGCCCTGGCCAGTGTGCTGCCGGCCATACCGGCCTGCGAGAGCCCCTGCAGATCCTTTCCCAACTGGCAGACGTCACGAAAGACGGCCGTGTCCTCGCCAGCATGAGGCAGCATGGCTGAATGGAACTTTTCCGCGCCAGCGCGGGACTGCCTCCACTGGAAGTAGCAGATGGCATCAGCCCCCAATGCCAGATGGGCCAGGGAATCGCGCTCCAGCTGCCCAGGCTCCTTGCGGGGATTGACCGCCCGCCAGTTGACCGCAGATGTGGCTTGTTCCATAAGCCACCAAGGACGCCGACGGGCAATGGCATCCACCAGGCTGGAAGAATAGGCCAGCTCCTCCAGATGATCCCTGCCCGGCGTCGCATAGTGGTCGTTGGATACAAAGTCCACCTGGTCGCCCCAGTCGTCGTAGTCCAGAGCGAACCCCTCAGCGCTGACCATGAAATTAGTGGTCAGCGGAATATCAGGGGTGACCTCCGCCAAAGTGTCGCGCTCGGCCATGTAGAAATCCTTGAGGGCATCCGAGCTGAACCGCTCGAAATCCAGCATGCGGCCCGGATTCTGAAAATTCCCCTGGCCGATGAAACGCGGAGGCAGAATCTGCGAGAAGTCGCTCAGCCTCTGTGACCAGAAATCCGTGCCCCAGGCGCGGTTTACGGCCTCGATGTCCTTGTACCGGCGGCGGCACCAGCGCTGGAAAGCCCTCATGGCATCGTCGGAATAATCGAAGCGATTGTGGCATCCATACTCATTGCCCACGTGCCATGCCACCAAATAAGGGTTGTCCCGGTAGTGCTCGGCCATGGCACGGCAGAGCTTCAAGGCATAGGAACGGAAGACCGGCGAGGTTGGCCGCCAGTGCTGCCGTGCCCCGGGCCAGACGGTATCGCCGCGCTCGTCCCTGAGCAGGACTTCGGGATGGGCCTGGGTCAGCCACAATGGAGGCGAGGCCGTAGCCGAGGCCAGGTTGACTCCGATGCCCGCCCGGCCAAGCTTGTCGATGATCCGGTCCAGCCAATCAAAATCGAAAACCCCCTGGCTGGGTTCTATGCGTGACCAGGAGAAGACCGCCAGGGCTACCACGTTGACTCCAGCCTTGGTCATGAGTCTGATGTCCTCATCCCATACGTCTTCAGGCCACTGATCTGGATTGTAGTCGCATCCGTACCAGAGGGACTGCTGACCCTTGAGATGCTTGGGCCATCGATAGGGCCGCCGTGTCGGTTTGCTCATGGGATAGAACCTCCTGGTCCGTCTTGATCCTCGGACGGGGATGCCTGCCGCGTCCACGTCGTCCCGCGGCTCCGGAATCCCCTGACCATTATGTCCCACCAGGGTGACTGTTCAGACTTCTCCTTGAGGATTCAAGGGAACAGAGGAGACGAAGGAGCGCATAGCTCCTGTGAAAGGATCAGTGAATTCCAGACGTCGAGCCACCAATTGCAGTGGCCTGGAGAAGTCGTCATAGGCCCGGGTCTGAATCCTGGGGTAGAGATCGTCGCCTGCTATGGGCAGACCCAGGGCGTTCATATGCACCCGAAGCTGATGGGTCTTGCCTGTCTGCGGATAGAGCGTGTAGGTGGCCAGGCATCCCCGGGAATCCGCCACTACAGGACCTTGGCCCACCGTCAGCTCGACCCGGGTTACGGCATTGACGGGCCCACGCTCCTCCCAGGCTTGGAGAACCCCTCGGCGTTTGATCACCCTGGAACGGCGCTCCAGCGGGAAGATCCGTGGCGGGCTCAGATGCCGCACAGTGCCAGTCCTCGCACGAATTGGTGGTCTTACTGGCGCCAGACACTGGTAAACCTTGCGCACGCGATGCTCCTGGAAAAGCATCTGGTAGGCCCGCCTGGCAGACGGATCTCGCACCAGGACCAGCACGCCTGCGGTGGCTCTGTCAAGCCTGTGGGCGGGTATGATGTCGGGCTCTCCGTACAGCTGGCGCATTCGGATCAGCACCGTGCCCGCGTACCACATCCCTCTAGGCGTGGTGGCCAGGAAGTGGGGCTTGTCGACCACAATGACGCGCCGGTCCTCGTAGATGACTTTGGGCTCGAAAGGGATCTGCGGTTCCTCCAGAACGATCCGATGCCCCCGCTGTCCAGACCCGACGACCATGGACAGCCCCTATTCCACAGTGACCGACTTGGCTAGGTTACGGGGCTTGTCCACGTCCAAGCCCTTGAGCTGGGCCATGTCCAGGGCGAACAACTGCAGAGGCACTACATCCACCAGAGGGCTGAGCAAGGTCGGGCAGGGCGGCCGCCAAAAGACTACATCGGCATAACGATCGGCATCAGGATCGCCCTCCTCAGCCACAACGATGGTGAAGGCGCCGCGGGCCTTGACTTCGTCGATGGCGGAGATGACCTTGTCGTGCAGCACATTGCGGCCCCGGGCGCTGGGGACGATGACCACCACGGGCTCTCCCGGCTCCACCAGGGCGATGGGGCCGTGCTTCAACTCACCCGCAGCAAACCCCTCGGTAAAGATATAGGCGATCTCCTTGAGCTTGAGGGCTCCCTCCAAGGCCACCGGATAGCCCACGTGCCGCCCCAGGAAGAGGAAGGAGCGCGCATTGGACATGCGCTGGGCCGTCTGCTTGATGACCTCGGCCTGTCCGTCCAGTACCTTCTGGATCTTGGCTGGCATGGCCTTGAGGCTGTCGATGGTCTGGTGGATCTCGTCTCGATACATGGTCCCCTTGACCTGGGCCAGGTAAAGCCCCAGCAGGTAGGCTGCCACGATCTGCGCCAGGAAGGCCTTGGTGGAGGCCACAGCCACTTCGGGACCGGCGTGGGTGTAAAGCACGGCGTCGGACTCCCTGGGAATGGTCGACCCCTGGGTGTTGCAGATGGCCAGAACCCGAGAACCCTGCTCGCGTGCATGCCGAAGCGCCATCAGCGTGTCCATGGTCTCCCCGGACTGGGAAATGGCCACAACCAGCGTGCGCGGGGTCAGTATGGGATCACGGTACCGGAACTCATGGGCCAGCTCGACCTCGACAGGAATGCGGACCCAGTGCTCAATGGCGTATTTGGCCACCAGCCCCGCGTAGGAGGCCGTCCCGCAGGCCACAACGATGATCTTGTCGATCTGGCGGAAGACCTCCTCATCGATGTGGACCTCGTCCAGATCCAGGTCGCCCGACTCGTCATACCGGCCCAACAGCGTGTTGGAGACCGCCGCAGGGTCCTCGTGGATCTCCTTGTCCATGAAGGAATCCCATCCGCCCTTTTCGGCGGCAGAGGCATCCCAATCGATGGTGTAGCGGCGCGGATGCCCCACCGGATGCCCCTGAAAGTCGGTGACCGTAACCTGGTCCCCGCTGATGCAGACGGCCTGGTCCTGCCCCAGCTCCATGGCCTGGCGGGTATATGCCACGAAGGCCGCCACATCGGAGCCCAGGTAGTTCTCTCCGTCCCCCAGACCGACCACCAACGGCGAATCATGTCGGATGCCCACCACCAGGTCGGGCTGCCGTGAGTCCACCGCCAGGATGGTGAAAGCTCCTTTGAGCATGCGAGCCAACCGCCTGATGGCCTCGAAGATGTCTGACTGGCCAGTGGCATCGATGATCTCCTGGGCGATCTTCCCCAGAAGCTTGGCAGCCACTTCAGTGTCCGTGGAGGACACGAAAGTATACCCTTCGGTCTCCAGGTCCAAACGCAGTCTGGATGCGTTCTCGATGATCCCATTGTGGATCAGCGCGACCTTGCCGTCGCGGCTGGTGTGGGGATGAGCGTTGACATCAGTGGGCTCGCCATTGGTGGCCCAGCGGGTGTGCCCGATGCCCACCGTGGCCCCAGGCATGGGCTTGGCCTTCAGATCAGCAGCCAGATTGTCCAGGCGCCCCGCCTTCTTACGCACGGCCACCTGCGCCATCCCCGGGGCGGCCAGGGCTACTCCGGCCGAGTCATAGCCTCGATACTCCAAACGTTCGAGACCCTTGAGGCAGACCTCCAAGGGCCTGCCGCAGGCCGTCCGTACTGACCCTGCATAACCGACGATTCCGCACATGGGCCCCAGTCTAGCCACGGGAGTCCGCGCGGTGCCTGTCCCGAATGCTTCTTGCCGGAATTTCTACAACCTGAACAGAGCCTGAGCCTAGAGCACGGTATGCAGGAATTCGGCAAACCTCTCGGTGTGAGGATGGTCAATAATATCCGGGCCTCCCTGCTCCATCACGACGCCCTGGTCCATGAAGACGATCTGCTCGGCTACCTCGCGCGCGAAGCCCATCTCATGGGTGACCACCACCATGGTCATGCCCTGTTGGGCAACCTGCCGCATGACCCCTAAAACCTCCCCGACCAGCTCCGGATCCAGGGCTGAGGTGGGCTCGTCAAAGAGCATGATGTCGGGGTGCATGGCCAGGGCTCTGGCGATGGCCACACGCTGCTGCTGGCCGCCGGAGAGCTGGGCAGGATAGTAGTCCATCCTGTTCTCCAGACCCACGCGTTCCAGCTGGGCCTGAGCCTCCTGACGGGCATCGTTCTTGGGAACCAGGCCCACATGGACCGGCGCCTCCATGACATTCTCCAGAGCGGTCATATGAGGGAAGAGGTTGAAACGCTGAAAGACCATGCCTATTTTGGATCGCTGTCTGGCAATGGCCCTGTCATCCAGGGTCTGCAGCACCTGGCCCTTGCCGGTATCGATCTTCCGGTATCCAGTAAGCTCGCCGTCCACATAGATCTCGCCTGCTGTGCGGGTCTCCAGCTGGTTGATCAGCCGCAGCAGGGTCGACTTGCCTGAGCCAGAAGGCCCCAGGATGGCGGTTACCGTGCCGGGCATGACCTCCAAGTTGATCCCCCGCAGCACATGTTGATCGCCGAATACCTTGTGGACATTCCTGATGGCTATGGCCGGATCCTTGCCGCCTTGACCGTCTTTCTTGATCTGCCTTTCCTCGTCCATGATTCTCCTCCTGCGCTCAGGCATTCAGCCCGGCCATCATGACCTTGTTGACCTTGTCAGCCTCCTGACGGGTCTGCGGGTCCTCGCCATCCTTGCTGTCCTTGGTCCCCGGCCCGGCCATGGGCCGCGAGTCGAAGCCCTTGCCATAGTGCTTCTCCAGCTGGGCTTGGAGGACCATCAGAACCGAGGTGATGACCAGGTACCAGATGCAGGCCACAATCAGCAACGGGATGGTTTTGTAGATGCGGTTGGCGATGGCGTTGGTGGCGAACTGGAGCTCCAGAGTGAAGGGCACGGCAAGAGCCAGGGATGTCGTCTTGAGCATGCCGATGGTCTCATTGCCGGTAGGCGGCACGATGATGCGCATGGCTTGAGGCAGGACGATCCGCCGCATGATCATGGATGGCGGCATTCCCAGAGCCTTGGCGGCCTCCTCCTGGCCAGGGTCCACAGCCTCGATGCCGGCACGGACGATTTCGGAAAGGTAGGCAGCCTCATTCAGTCCCAGGCCCAGAACCGTGGCCACGGTAGCGTTGAGCACGGTTTTGGTATCGACGCTCCAGAACTCGGGCCCGAAAGGAATGCCAATGGCCAGCTTAGGTATCAGCACGGAGAGCAGGCCCCAGAAGACCAGCTGGGTATATACAGGAGTGCCGCGGAAGAACCAGATGAAGAACCAGCTGACCCAGCGCAGAACCGGATTGGAGGACTTACGCATGACCGCCAGGATGATGGCCAGGATCGTGGCCAGGACCATGGCGTAGACGGTCAGAAGGAGGGTCCACTTGATGCCGTCCAGGACATGCTCATTGAAGAGGTACTTCCAGACCGTGGGCCAATCAAAATTGGGATTGGTCACCATGCCATGGATCAGCATGGCTACGAAGATGGCCACGATGACGGCAGCCACGATCGGCCCCGGCTTACGCACCGGTCTGGCCTGTATTCTGCCGGGGATCTGAACCGGGTCCGTCCCCTTCTTGCTATGCATCTCCTGCTTCCTTCCGTACCGCTGAACCCATTCAGGCCCAGCCTATCCAACCGGACCAACCGCTTAAAACGCGGGCCGGTTATTGCTCCGACCCGCGTCTGGACCTGATTCAGTCAGAGACTGCAGGGTTGATCTCGGCTTTTTCGACTGCTCCGCTCTGAACGCCCCAGTTCTTGAGAATCTTGGCGTAGGTGCCGTCATCGATCAGTTTCTGAAGAGCCGCCTGGGTGGCCTCAGCCATGCCGCTGCCCTTCTTCAGAGCGGCGCCTTGCAGGACGATGTCGGTATCCTTGCCCAGCTTCTCCAGCTGGCCATCGGTCTGCTTGATGGCATATCCGGTCACCTGCGAGTCGGCATAGAAGACATCGATCTTGCCGTTGACCACTGCCGTGGCGGCATCGGTCTGCTGCTTGTAGGACTGGACATCCACCGGCTTCTTGCCCTTGGCCTTGCACTCGGCTGAGATCTTGTCGGTCGCCTGCTGTTCTTCGATAGTGCCCGTCTGCACGCCGACCTTGACGCCGCAAATATCGTCAGGATTGATCTTGGAGGGGTTGCCCTTCTTGACGGCAAAGGCCGTGCCCGCCTTGAAAGTGGTAACGAAGTCGACAGACTGCATCCGCTCCTTGGTGATGGTGAAGCTGGAGATGCCCGCGTCATACTTGCTGCCTATGGCTGGAATGATGGTATCAAAGGAGGCGCTGACCATCTCTCCTTTGAGCCCCATTACCTTGGCAATGGCATTTGACAGGTCCACATCGTAGCCGATGGGGGTCTTCCCATCCTCATTCATGAACTCGCCAGGTGCATATGAGGTCTCCATGCCTACGGTCAGCTTCCCGTCCTTGGAAACCGACTCGGGCACCTTGGCCGCGATGGCCGGATCCTTCTTGATGCCGCTGACGTCAAAAGCCGCTGGATGGGAGCTGGTGGTCGCCTTGCCCGACGCACTGTTGCTGTCAGCTTCGTCGGTGGTTCCGCAGGCCCCAATGGATGCCAGCAGGGTGACACTCAGAGCCGCCGCCAGCACCGCCTTGATCTTGCCCATGTCTTCTCCTCTTCCGGACCGCCGCTGAGCGGACCCCTCATTGCTCTTGATCGACATGCACTATTATGCACACATTTGTATTTTTATGCACATATATAAAAGTTAACTCGCTTTTGCAGACTATCTATCTCGGTGATTTTCGGCTCAATTGCAAGCCAAAGACGCCATCTGAGACTGTTTACTGCCAGCAGCTCACGGCGTGTCGAATCTGCATAGAGCAGGAAGGCATCAGCAGACGACGATCAGTTTTCAGCAGGCTTATGCGAAGCAGGAATCGCTTGAGTGAAGCTCAGCCCCGTCTGTTCCGGTAGCGCATGGCCCTCTGGGCCTCGCGACGATCCTGTTCCTCCCTCAGGGACTGGCGCTTGTCATACTCGCGCTTGCCTCGCGCCACGGCAATCTCGACCTTGACTCTGCCGTCCTTGAAGTACAGGCTCAAGGGGACGATCGTGTACCCCTTGGCCTGAATCTGCCGTTCCAAACGAACGATCTGCTTGGCGTGGAGAAGCAGCTTGCGCTTGCGCTTTGGAGCATGATTGTTCCAAGTGCCATTGAGGTATTCAGGGATATTGGCGTTCTCCAGCCAGACCTCGTGCCGCCGGTCGATGCTGACAAACGACTCGGCCAGGGAAGCCCGCCCTTCGCGCAGTGACTTGACCTCAGTCCCGGTCAGGGCTATGCCGGCCTCGTACCGATCCTCGATCTGGTAGTCATGACGGGCCCTGCGATTCTGGGCGATCAAGGTTGTGCCGGTTTCCTTAGCCATAATATCCTCCTCCGGATCGCGCCAAGGAGGCTACCTGGCACTCCGGACAGCGATAGTAACGTTCCAAGCGGCGGACCTGGCCCGCAACGGCATCAGTAATGAACGTATTGGTAGTTGCCGGCCCCATAGACCGTCTCATAAGTCGGGAAGGAGGCGAAGCCGGTGCCTCCTTCGGAGATGAGCACCGATCCATCTGCATTGACCCGCTCGACCACAGCCACATGGCCATAGGTCCAGTCAGCGTTCCAATTCGTAACTCGCTGGCCGCGGGCGAAGACCATGGCAGCACCGACATGTGGGGTGTTGTTGACCAAATAGCCCAGGCCACGTGCATTGCCTGCCCACTCAGCCCCGTTGCCCATATAGGACCCCACAGGCAAAGCCAGCTGCGAACGGCGTATATAGGCCCAAAGCGTGCATTGCCGGGCAGGGTAAGCACTGCCTACTGAATTGCCAGTGTTATGGCCATAACAGAACCCTGAGCCCTCAGGACAGCTGCCAGGCACTGCATAATTCATGCCGGAGGCACCGCCACCTCCGTTGCCGCCACCGCCATTGTTGCTTGGCGGGATAGGCTGTGGAGCCGGTGACTGACCGGAGCCGCCACCACTGCTGATCTGCTGGGCTCCTCCGGCATGCGGGTCGGCGCTGCCGCCTGGATTGCCGGTATTCAGAGAGTCGATCATGGATTCGGTGGCCACGATTTCTGCAGCTTCACGGGCCGACTGCGTAGTCAGGGCAGCCTTTTGGCTCTCCAGCTGCTTGCGGGCTGCGGTGCCCTGGTCACGCAAGGCCTGCAGGTGGTCTTGTTTGGCCTGCGCCGCATCCAAAGCCTGCTGGGCTGCAGCCTGTTGCTGATCAGCCTTGGCCTTCAGGGTGCTGATCTGCTCCTCGATGGCCTCCAAGCGCTGCTTACGGTTCATAGAGGAGTTGAGGGTATTCGCTGCATCGTTGGCCGTATTGGCCTCGGACCTGGTTACAGCCGCATCGGACTGCATCTTGTCCACGAAATCCTGGGTGTTTGAAGACTTGGTTACCACGTCCATGATCTGAGAAGTCTCAGACCCGTGAAAGCTCTTTCTGGCCATCTGCGCCACGCCAGCCTTGGCATCGTCATAGTCAATGCCGGTCTGGCGTATCTTGGCCTCCAGATCTGCACGATCCTTGCGGGCAGCCTGCAGCCGGTCATTGGTGGCCTGGACCAAGCTGTCGGCCTGCTCCGCCTGCTGCTGGGCTTCTATGGCGCTCTGCTGCGCAGCTGGAATCTGGTTAGAAGTCAGATCGTCCAGGCTGAGTATCTGGTTGGCCAGCTGAGTGCTGACACCAGCCAGCTTGCTCTTCAGAGCCGCGTGGCTCTGAACTTTCTGCTGGTAGCTGCTCCAGTCGGCTCGCGCCGGTTGAGGCGCTGCGGTCAGTCCGAAGATCCCGCCGCCCAGCAGCATGGCCAGCGATCCTACGAGACCGCAGACAGCATCCCACCGTTTGGTACGATTCATGATCAAGTCCTCACTATCCCTTATTCATGCTAGTCAACATTATGACAGAGATTGTCCCCCCGGATCGATTCGCCCTCCGCCACGGATCAGGCCCTCAGATAACGCCGCAGGGAGATGGAGGAAGCCAGAGCAGACAAGAGCATGGCCCCCAAAATCAGCGCCGGAGCCATGAGCAGGACCGTGGACTGATCCACATAGGGCATCCATTGGACCGTGCGGGCCAGCCAGTCCGTGATGAACAGCTTGACGATGGCGCTCAGGGCTCCCACAGCCAGGAGCGAACCCAATAGAGAGGCCACCACGCCCTCCAAGATGAAAGGCAGCCGGATGGTCCAGTTGGAGGCCCCCACCAGCCTCATGATCTCGGTCTCATTTCTACGGGAGGCAGCACTCATTCTGATTGTGGTACCAGTAAGCAGAATCGCCACGACCACCATGACCACAGCCAGAACCAGAGTAACCGCTGTGGCCCTGTTGAGGATTTTGAATACCGGGTCGAATATCTGACGCTGATCGGAGACCTCCTCTACCCCATCACGTCCGGACAGCACCTCGGATACCACCTGGTATTTGGTCGGATCCTTGAGCTTGAGCCGCAGGGAGCCCTGCATGTCCGCTGCGGTCATGGTTCTTCCCTCGTATGTGCCATCCGGGTACTGCTTAAGGAAGGTGTTCTTGAAGAAGTCCTCCCGGCTTTGGTAGGTGATTTTGGCCACGGAGTCGCGCAGCTCGTTATTGATGGTATTTTCCAGTTTGACAATCTCGTCATTGGTAGGCGCCTTGCCGGTAGCGCATGAGGCCGCCTGGCTGGTTCCATCGGGGCAAAGCCAGACCACCACTTCCACTTGGTCGTACCAGTCTCCTTTGGCTTTGCTGATCTGAGCCTGCATAAGGCCCGATGCGCCAATGAAAAGGAAGGATATGAAGGTGACCAGCATGACCGAAAGGATCATGGACCCGTTGCGGCGGAGGTTGTCCCAGGTGCTGGAAAGGATGAACCGCAGTCTCATTGTGCCGCCTTCTTCATGTCGTGATGCTCATCCTGAGTTCGCGTGTCATTCTCCCCTTGGCGCTTTTGGGATGTCTTGAACGATTCGGGTGGAGCGGGAGGCGTCGGCGGCGCACCCATGGATTCGTCGCCGTCGTGCTTCAACTGGCCTATACCCTTGACGGATTCGCCGGTTGGTTCGACTGAGCCGGATCCATCGGACCACGAAGGCTGATCGGGCCTCTGAAATCGTTGTTTGCGATCAGCTGTCTCAGCGGAGAGGTTCTTCGACAATTGGCGGTTCTTGGCCTTGTCATCCTTCTTGGACTGACCATCGCCGCTGTGTTTGCCGCCTTGGTCACTGTCGCTATTGAGATCATCATGCGAAGGTCCCCTGCGGCCACTGCCTTGTTTCCTGTCCCGCTCCTGACTGCTCGAATCTTCTGCCTGCTGATTTTGAGGCCCGCTTCCAGAGGGCAATCCAGGCTCAGCAGCATCCGGACCAGGGGTGGACTTCCGGGATTTTCGGGGATCCGCACGCTCTGTCCGGGCGTGATTCGCGGACTCATCGCGATCAGTTCCTGCCATGTCATGGCCTGTGTCTGTGGAACCGTCATCCGACTGACCTGACCGATCCTGGCCACCCTGGGCCTCAGGCCTGCGGAATCGCTGATCAGAGTCCGTCTTCCGGTCGGGCTGTCCTGCAGCCGCGTCTTCGTGCCGACTGGAATCCTTCTTCTCGGACTCAAGACTGCCCAGCCCCTTGCCCCAGGTCAGAGTGTCCTCCACGGATGTGAAGACCTGACCATAACGTCCGGTTCTCCCCGAATGCATGGACTTGGCCAGCCGTGCGATCCCCTCGTCGCCGTACTGACCCTGATTGACGGCCTGCGCAACTGCCTGTACCACCTGCTTGGCCCCCTTGGTTCCGTCCTCTATAGGCTTGGCAGCCGAGCTATGCCCACCCTGCACGACAACCTGCACCGGGCGGCGCCCTGCAACTCCAGCCTCACGTGCACGATCCAGGGCATCGCCGTCGGCGGGATCCCCGATGGCATGATGAGAGCGCGCCGCCACTTCGGCATCCGGGAAGAAGCGCGAAGAATCGTAGGAGCCGTGGGCTTCGTCGCGCATGATCCGACCTGTATGCAGCTCCACCACCCGCTTGCGCATGGAGTTGACGATCTCCTCGTTGTGGGTGGCCATGACCACGGTTGTGCCGGTCCTGTTGATGGCGTCCAGGACCTCCATGATGCCCAGGGAAGTGGTGGGGTCAAGATTTCCGGTAGGCTCATCGGCAAGCAGAATTTCCGGATTGTTCACATAGGCCCGGGCCAGGGCCACACGCTGGGCCTCGCCGCCGGAGAGCTCATGGGGATAGTTGTTTTCCTTGCCCGTCAGCCCCACGGTCTTAAGCACCTGGGGTACCAGGGTCTTGATGGTGGTACGCCGAGCGCCGATGACTTCCAAGGTGAAGGCCACATTCTGCCATACGGTCTTATTGTTGAGCAGTTTGTAATCCTGAAAGACAAAACCGATGGAACGCCGATACCCAGGGACATCGCGGTTGCGCAGGCGTCGCAGGTCGTTGCCAGCCACACGGATCTCCCCCTCGGTGGCCTCCTCCTCGCGCAGAAGCAGTCGCAGCAGGGTGGTCTTGCCTGATCCGCTGGCGCCTACCAGAAAGACAAAATCCCCACGGTTGACATCCAGGCTGATGTCATCCAAGGCTGGACGGGACCCCTTGGGGTAGATCTTGGTCACGTCCTTGAGCGAAATCAACGCCATTGACACTCCGTTCCTCGGTACTCCCCTACAGAGGCTATCAAGAAGACCGACACTACTCACTCATGAAACACCGACCAGGCTTGAACCGGGCGAAGCTCTACTTGCTGGCTTCCTCCTCGCGGGCTTGGACTCGCTGCTGGTGCCGCCAACGGATGCCGGCCTCGATGAAGGCATCAATGTTGCCGTCGAAGACCCCTTGAGTATCAGAGGTCTCGTATCCGGTGCGCAAATCCTTGACCATCTGGTAGGGGTGCAGCACGTAGGAGCGCATCTGGTCCCCCCAGCTGGCCTTGATATCGCCGGCCAGCTCCTTTTTCTTCTTGGCCTCCTCTTCGTGCCGCAGAACCAGCAGCCGGGACTGCAGAACAGCCATGGCAGCCGCACGGTTCTGGATCTGGCTGCGTTCATCCTGCATGGTAACCACAATGTTGGTCGGCAGGTGGGTGATGCGCACGGCCGAATAAGTGGTGTTGACTCCCTGGCCGCCGGGACCGGACGAGCAGTAGGTGTCCACTCGGATGTCAGAGTCGGGGATGTCAATGTGGTCGGTGGGCTCCACCAATGGGATGACCTCGACAGCAGCGAAAGAGGTCTGCCGTCGGCCCTGGTTGTCAAAGGGCGAGATCCGCACCAGACGATGGGTGCCGCCCTCCACTGAAAGCCGACCGTATGCATAGGGGGCGTCCACCTGGAAGGTGGCCGACTTGATGCCGGCCTCCTCCGCGTAGGAGGTGTCCATGACCTTGGTGGAGAAGCCGTGCCGCTCAGCCCACCTCATGTACATGCGCAGGAGCATCTGGGCCCAATCGGCCGCATCCACCCCGCCTGCTCCTGAGCGGATGGTGACCACAGCGGCGCGCTCATCGTACTCTCCGTCCAGCAGGGTCTGAATTTCCATATCGTCGAGATCGGACCTCAAAGAGTCGATCTCCTTGCGCGCCTCCACCAATGTGTCCTGATCGTGCTCCTCCTGGCCCAGCTCCTGCAGAGCCTGTACATCGTCCAGCCGAGAGGAGGCGGACTCCAGATGCCTGAGCTGGGATTGCAGAGCAGAGAGCCTGCTGGTCACCTTCTGAGCATTCTCCTGGTCGTCCCAAAGTCCAGGCGCGCTGGCCTGACGCTCCAGATCAGCAATCCGGGAGCTCAGACCCTCCGGATCCAGCGCCTTGGAAATCGTCTCGTACTTGGCCTTGGCCTGTTCCAATGCCTGAGCAAAATCCATCTCTGCCATACCGTCTCACCGCTTTCCAGACCGGCTCCGCACGAGTCGGCCTCTGTCTTCATTCCCATCTGCCTGCCTGTGACGGCCGGATTCCCGCCGACCGGACGGGCCGGGTCAAAGGCCGCTGAAGATGGCAGGGATGACAAGACTAGCCAGCAAAGCCACAGCTATGACCAGGCAGACGACCCTGGCCGTATTGCGGCGCCGACGCTCCCGGCGCTCCCGCTCATGACTGTAGGCACTCATAGTCGATAATTTACCCATTGGCTGGGACCTGACGGTGACGATCCAGACCCGGCTATCGGACGGACCGTCTCTGTTTGAGCGTCGACCGGTTTATCCTGTAAGACAACTTGTGTCAATACGACTGTATCGCCTGAAGGAGGAACGATGAGCACAGCACGCACCGCATGGGGTTGGGGTCTGGCCAGCCAGGACGAGCAAGGTCGGACCCTGGATGTCTGGTATCCCAAGGCCGAGATCTCAACGCCGCCGACCCCGGCGAACCGCCCCAACCACGACTTCGGCGACCAGGTCCGCACCCAGCCCGATGCCCGCGGCATCCGCCGGGTGCCGGTCTTCACCGTGGCCGATCTGGACGGCCAGATAACCGATGCCGCCGATGCCTATCTGCGGCTTCATCTGCTCAGCATGCGTCTGACCCCACCCAACACCATGAATCTTGATGGAATCTTCGAACAGCTGACTACGGTGGTCTGGACCAACTATGGACCCTTTGCCGTGGAGGACTTCGCCCTGCGCAGATCAGACGTCATAGCTGCGGCCAGCCGGACCATGCCGGGCATCCCGGTGACACAAGTAACAGTACTGAGCGTGGATAAATTCCCCCGCATGGTGGATTACGTGGTTCCCGAGGGGGTACGCATCGGCAACGCCGACCGGATTCGGCTCGGCGCCCATCTGGCGCCGGGAACGACGGTCATGCACGAGGGCTTCGTCAACTTCAACGCCGGAACCCTGGGCCACTCCATGGTCGAGGGCAGAATCTCCCAAGGGGTCGTGGTCGGCGACGGTTCGGACATCGGCGGCGGAGCCTCCATCATGGGCACCCTGTCAGGTGGAGGCCGCCATCGGGTCTCCATCGGTCGGCACTCGTTGTTGGGAGCCAACGCCGGCATCGGCATCTCCCTGGGCGACGACTGCGTAGTCGAAGCCGGACTTTACGTTACTGCCGGCACCAAGATCGGCTTAGGCGACCAGGTGGTCAAGGGGGCAGAACTGAGCGGACGGGATCATCTGCTCTTCATCCGCGACTCCCGCACTGGCCAAGTCAGAGCCCTGCCCCGCAAGAAGGGGATTGAATTGAACGAGCGGCTGCACGCCAACTGAACCTGGACAGCCGGCCATCTGTTGGACTTCGGTGCTCATCGGACTCAGCGCTGTTCCATCGGCAGGTAGTCACGCGGCCCCTGGCCGGTATAGACCTGCCTGGGACGACCGATTTTCGTGTCTGGATCGTCCAGCATCTCCCGGTACTGGGCGATCCATCCGGGGATGCGCCCCAATGCGAAGAGCGTGGTGAACATTTCAGGATCGAAGCCGATGGCGCGATAGATGAGCCCGGTGTAGAAGTCCACGTTGGGATAGAGATGCCGCTCGACGAAGTAGTCGTCATGCAGCGCCAGGTCCTCCAGCTCCAAGGCCACGTCGAAGAGCTCTGCGTCCTCAGCATTCCTGTCCTGGTCGGGCTCGTCCATGAGCGTGTAAAGCCACTGCTTGGCTATGGCCGCGCGTGGATCGTAGGATTTATAGACCCGGTGGCCCAGGCCCGCGATTTTCCGCCCCTCGCTCTTGGCCTGGTCCACATAGCCTCGTACGCCCAGACCGGAATCCCGTATGCTCTTCAACTGGCGCAGCACAGCCTCGTTGGCGCCACCGTGCAGAGGGCCTGACAGGGTATTGATGCCGGCAGCCACTGCCGAATACAGGTTGGCCCTGGCTGATCCGGCAATCCGAACCACTGAGGTGGAGCAGTTCTGCTCATGGTCGGCATGGATAATGAGGAGCTTGTCCAAGGCCTGGACCTTGAGAGGATCGGCCTGATAGGGCTGGTAGGGCATGGCGAAGCTCATCCGCAGGAAGTCCTCCACATAGCCCCAGGTCCTGTCCGGATAGAGCAAGGGCTGGTCGCGGCGACGACGGTGGATCAAGGAGACGATGGTACGCACCTTGGCCATGATGATGGCGCTGGCCTCATCCAACTGGTCGGGATCGTCTACGTCACAGGTGTCCGGATGGAAGCCAGCAAGGGCGTTGACCGCCGCAGCCAGCACGCTCATGGGATGAGCCTGGCGGGGGAAGGACGAGAGCAGATGACGGAAGTCCTCCCCTACGACCGTGTGGCCCAGAACGTGGCCGCGGAACTGCTGGTACTGCTTGGCGTCAGGCAGCTCGCCGTGGGACAGCAGCCAAGCCACTTCAAGAAAATTTGACTGAGCACACAGGTCTTCTATGGCATAGCCCCTGTAGCGCAGTATGGACCGCTTGCCGTCAATGAATGTGATTCCCGAGACGCACTGAGCTGTGGTCTGGAAGCCGGGATCCAGTGTGACCAAGCCGTCGTTGCGCAGGGAGGAGACCAGAATGCCATCGGGCCCTTCGGTGGCACGAACGAGGGGAAGATCAACCTGTTCGGAATCGATGGACAACCGTGCTGTAGACACCACGCACCTCCTGTTAATCAACCAGTGAGGTGCCAGTGAGAGTCGACGGCCATGCCAGATCAGGCTACCGGCACCTGTACCGGCGTGGAATTGCCGACATGCTAGCAGAAACAACCACGACTTCGATTACCGGCTTGTAACTGCAAGCCTGAATCTGTCGCCGCCACCCACGACACGCAGGTCCAAGCCAGTACCGTCTTCGTTCCCGCACCAGCCTGTGGAAACAAGGCCAGGAAAGAAAAGGCCCTTATCAAACAGGGCCAGTAGCAAAGAGGGACCCAGGAGCATCCATATTATGGACATTCCTGGGTCTCTTATAGTCCCAATCCGGTCTCGGACAGCCCTCGAATCAGTCCCTGGTCGTCAGAATGACAGGCCCTTGTTCGGTGATGGCGATGGTGTGTTCGCTGTGGGCGCCGCGCGAACCGTCTGCAGAACGCAGTGTCCACCCGTCCTTGGGATCCTGGTAAATCTGATCAGTGGTCGCCAGGAACCAAGGCTCAATGGCGATGACCAGGCCCGGGCGCAGCTTGTAACCGTGATGAGGCGTGCCGTCATTGGGCACATGGGGATCGCCATGCATGATCCGGCCTACGCCGTGTCCGCCGAACTCCAGGTTGACGCTGTATCCGTTTTCATGGGCAACCTGACCGACTGCGGCGGAGATATCACCCAGGCGGTTGCCGGGCTGAGCCTGGGCGATGCCAGCTTTCAGGGCCTCTTCGGTGGTTCGAATCAGTCGCAGATCCTCTGGGTCGGCATGCTCACCCACTACGAAGCTAATAGCTGAGTCACCCACCCAGCCGTCCACGTTGATGGCCAGATCCAGGGAGAGCAGGTCGCCGTCCCTGAGGTTGTAGTCATAAGGCACCCCGTGCAGGACGGCATCGTTGACGGATAGGCAGATGTAATGGGCGAAGGGGCCGGTGCCGAAATCAGGCGCGTAGTCCACGTAGCAGGAGGTGGCTCCCCTGCGGGAGTTGATCCTGTCCTTGACGTAGTCATCCAGCTCCAGCAGGTTGACCCCAGGTTTGCTCATGGCTTTGAGCTCCTTGAGGATGCTGCCGACGAACCTGCCCGCCGGCTTCATCTGTTCGATCTCCTGCTTGGTTTTGAGCTCGATCATCCTCTGCGTCCTTTCATGATTGGTGCCCGCGGGTGCCGCCCCTCAGGATCCTGCCCAAGTACTACCTCTCAGTATTATCGGGTCAGTCGGACGAGTCCGGCTCTCAGTTCCGGCCGAAGGTGAAGGCCCTGATGATGGAGACGACTCCCAGCACCAGAAGAGCGCATCCACTGAAGATGACCAGGAAAATGACGGAGCTCAGCGGGTAGATCATGACGATGATCCCGGCGATGATGGAGACGATGCCAGAGAAGATGGCCCAGCCTGAATGCGGGAGCCCCCAAGAAGCAGCCAGGCTCATCACGCCTTCCATGATCCAGCTGATACCCACAATGATGGTGACCAGCAGTGTCAGCGCAGAAGCGGACAGGGCCGTGTTCCTGACGATGACAATGCCGCCGACGGCGATCAGAGCGCCAAAGAGGACACCCAGCACACGCCATCCGCCGGGAAGTCCTTTGGACACAATGGAAGTGGCCAGACGGACCACGCCGGAGATGATGAAGTAGATGCCCAGCACCACGGTCACTGCGATCAGGGTCTTGTCCGGCCTGAGCAGAAGGGCCAGGCCTAAAATGACTCCAATCACGCCCATAACGCCCATAATGACGCGGATGGCCCGCAGGGTTCTGAATCCCAGATCCTCGGCGATCATGGAGAACGGATCCATCCGTGGCGGGCGCCCCTGGTAGCCTGGGTATTGCCCATACTGGCCATAATCATTCTGACCATAATTATTCTGGTATTGGCCGTTATTCTGCGAAGAATCCTGACCACCGTACTGGTTGGGCTGACCGCCCTGAATGGGATCCGTCATACCGTCCTCTTTCACTCGCTCAGGACAACCAAGCGGCCGTCCTGTTACCGTTTTCTAAGTTTAAATCACCAATGAGGCAATCTCGGCTTTTCCCCTCGGCGGATGATTCGATGGCCCGAAGATCCACGGCAGCCCCGGAGCTTGGCATGTCACCAAAGATGGCTAGGCTTGTGGCATGGCACAATCTACAGAATCCACGACCTCCTCCGGACTTGATCCGGCCTCTTTCTCTTCGGTCATTCGCCCCCAGGACGACCTCTTCCGCTTCGTCAACGGCCCCTGGATCGACACCTACAGCCTGCCTGAGGACCGTTCCCGGTTCGGCTCCTTCGACAAGCTGGCGGAGGATGCCGAAGCACAGATCCATGAAATCCTTGAAGACCCGGAATCCCCGGCTGTCAAGTCAGCCCTGCTCTATCGCAGTTTTCTCAACACCGGAGCCATCGAGGCTGCGGGTATGGAACCCATTCGCCCAGACCTGCAGGCCATTGATGCCGTATCTGACAAGAAGGCGCTGACCAGCCTGCTCGGCCGACTCAACCCCACTGGTGGCCCCGATCTGTTCGGCATCGCCATCTATGGTGATCCAGGCAACGCCGGCACCAACGTGGCTCATATAGAGCAGGCCGGGCTGGGACTTCCAGACGAGGCCTATTACCGGGAGAAGAGCTATGCTCCAGTCCGCCAGGCCTACGCCGACATGGTCGCCTCCCTGCTCAGGCTCTCCGGCTACGCCGACGACCAGGAGGATGCCCACAGGCAGGCGGAGTCCTTCCTTGAGGTCGAGACGCGCATAGCGGCACGCCACTGGGACAACGTGTCCACCCGAGATGAGGATCGCACCTATAACCCCACTCCCCTGGCTGAACTGGAATCAACGCTCGCCGATTTCGATCTGCACACCTGGATCGAGTCCTGGCAAAAGGCATATGCGGCCAGCCCTGCAGCCGATCTTCAACCAGTCAATCTGAACACAGCCCTGTCCAGGACCATCGTGCACGAACCCTCCTTCCTGCAGGGTTTGAACGAGCTGTGGAAGACCAGCGACCTGAAGGATCTCAAACTCTGGGCCCGCGTGCACACCCTGATCGAGTGGGCAGGTTTGCTCAGCAGCGACTTCGATCAGGTCAGGTTCAACTTCTATGGCAAGGTCCTTTCAGGCACGACCAAGATGCGGGACCGTTGGAAGCGAGCCGTCTCCCTGGTCAACGGCATTTGCGGCGAGGAGGTCGGACGCGAATATGTGCGTCGGCATTTCCCAGCCTCCAGCAAGGCCCGCATGGAAACCCTAGTCGGAGACTTGATCGACGCCTACCGGGTCTCCATCACCTCCAGCAACTGGCTGGGCGAACAGACCAAGCTCAAGGCTCTGGCCAAGCTGGACAAATTCTCACCCAAGATCGGCTACACCGAGCACTGGCGCGACTATACGGCCCTAGCTGTGGATGAAAAGCTGGGCCTTGTCGCCAATGTGCGGCGGGCCAACCTCTACGAGTCCGGCTATCAGTTCAGCAAGGCAGGCCAGCCCGTGGACAAGGACGAGTGGCTGATGAACCCTCAAACGGTCAACGCCTACTACGAGCCCACCCTGAACGTCATCGTCTTCCCAGCAGCCATCCTGCAACCGCCCTTCTTCGATCCCGAAGCCGACGATGCCGTCAACTACGGAGGCATCGGGTCGGTCATCGGCCACGAGATCGGCCACGGATTCGACGACCAAGGCTCCAAATACGACGGCGACGGACGTCTACAGGACTGGTGGACCCCGCGAGACCGCGAGAACTTCGAACAGCGGACCAAGGCACTCATTGATCAGTACAACGGGTTCGTTCCCCAGCAGCTTGTTGAGAAGTATGCTGACAAGCCCGAGCAGGCACCTCATGTCAATGGAGCGCTGACCATCGGCGAGAACATCGGGGACCTAGGGGGCGTCAACATCGCCATCAAGGCCTATGCCCTCTCCTTGCAGAAGAAGGAGGGCGGCGCAGCCGGGACAGACGATGCAGCCATGGATCAGGCACTGGCATCGGCTCCGGTCATGGACGGCTACACAGGCCTGCAACGGTTCTTCCTGTCTTACGCCTCCATCTGGAGGACCAAAAACCGGGATCAGCTGGCTGAGCAGTATCTGCAGATCGACCCTCACTCCCCTGCTGAATTCCGTACCAACGGCATCGTCAGGAATGTGGATCGCTTCTATCAGGCCTTTGGGGTCACACCCAACGACGGCATGTGGCTGGAACCCTCCGCACGGGTCAAAATCTGGTAAACCCGCTTGATTAAGGTCATTGTTTGGTTGACGGCTTGAATTCAACCAGCTGTTCAAAGCGGGAGGCCGACGGCATCAGTCGCCCTCCCGCTTTCATTTTGCTCGATCGCAACAGTCTTCGCTTATCCGGCAATGGAAGCCTTCGATCATGTCCCCTCTACGGCAGATGATGCAGATTGTGCAGAGGCAGATGCGGTTTCAGACGACGAAGATGCCAGCGGCGTGGTCCATGGATCCGGACCGTCGGCACCCTCATCAATAGATGCCGCGCCCGATTGGATCCTGGTGAAGGTGTCCTGTCCCCGGGCCAGGTCGTGACCGATGCCATCCGCCACCAAGACCAGATTGCTATGCGGTTGACCGTCACTGGTCCATTCCTCCGTCGCCAAAGATCCGGAAACTATGACCGGATCGCCCTTATGCAGGCAGGCCAGAGCATTGACCGCCAGAGTCCTGAAAGCCTTGACCGTCAACCAAGTGGTCGACTTTCGTTTCCATGCCCCAACTGCAGCATCGTAATAGGCAGGCGTAGAACCCAGTCTGAAGGAGCAGACCGGCGTGGCCCCTGGCTGCCCCAGACGCGTTGGTTGTGTCCCCAAAAAACCGAAGACGGTCGTTTTTATGTCGTTGATGGACATACCGGAACCTCTCTGTTGATGTTATGAATCCGACGCTGTAAATCTGCCAGTCGATTCCTGATCTTGCAGCTGTGTGGCCATTCGACGGAGGATCCCAGACCGGAGCGCGGATAATCGGAGCGGGGGAAGGGACTGGCCCCAGCAAGGAATCCTCCGTCGAACGGTGAATCCATCCTGCCTCCGCCCACGTCCACATACCCAACCTGCAGACCATTGTGGTCGAACGAACTCGGCCTGATTCGTATTGTGGACAAACCACCCTTTTTCCATAAGAAGCATGAGAGAGGCCTATTCTCAGGAAGACCTATTTCATCGGGTCAAGCAAAGTGGATTTACTCGTAATTATGAAAATCGAAAACAAGGGAAAACACGATAACGGAAAATGGACGGCTTGGATGCCGGTCAATGTCAATGGCAATAATGCCTCGACCACTCATAATTGGTGATTATTCAAGGAGAGAGGTGGACGCAACATGATAGAAAGAGCGATTGCGGGCGTAGTGGCGGTAGTGGGATGCGTAGCGGGGATAGCGGCAGTTGCCTTACTCGTTACATTGTTGATTCGATGCTTCAGGAAGAACAGAACACAGCATGCATAAATCCAGACAATTGCTCATGAGCGGGCCCTGTCTTTTAATTACTATGACTTCATCGCCGATAATGGGTGGCGGCCCACGCGAAGGACAGGTCGCCACCCATTATCTCGTTCCCCTCCGCCTATATTGATGTTGATCCGATTACCTCATGGACGCTCAAGATGGACAGTCGCAACCAGTCACTATCCGTCAGGAAAAACACGAGTGCACAAAAAGAATGAGAGACTTAGGTAACTCCTTTCCGAACCCGAGAAGGTCACAGCCTCCTCGAACAGTCACAAAGCGTGAATCATTCCGGTCAAGGCTGACCCGCAGTCATGAAGCCAAGGCCGCAAGATTGACGAGAAAACCAGGCGAGCAGTGTTCGAATATGGCATTCACTCGGCATATCTCGATGGAGGCCTGATTTACCGATGCCTTTTGTGCAAATGCCGAAGAATACATCAGCTGAACCCGTAACTGGATTCGGGAGGTTCCCTTCATTGCCCAAGGCCATCAAGCATCGGTCCTGGGCTAAACTATGAGAGCAGATACATCGGCACGGTTTGGAAGGACCCGCAGTCATGGTTCACACGCTGGTCAGTTGGAATATCGATTCGCTCAATGCCGCCCTGCTGGGCAAGAGCAGCCGCAGCGCCCTCTCCCTGAAGGTGGTGGAGACCATCCGGGATCTGGACCCCGATGTCGTAGCCATCCAGGAAACCAAACTCAACGGTGACCAGAAGAAATCCGCAGGCATCCTTAAGGCACTCATGCGCTACTTCCCCGATTACCAGGAGGTGGACCGCCGCTCCGAGGCCCCGGCCCGCACAGGCTACGCGGGCACGCTCATGCTCTTCCGCAAGAGCCTGCCGGAGCCTACCGTGACCCGCCCCCGCATCGGTGCACCAGACACCATGGACGACGAGGGCCGCATGCTCACTCTGGAGTTCCCGGACTGCTTCGTCACCACGGTCTACACCCCCAATTCAGGATCGGGACTGGTCAGGCTCGAGCCGCGCGGCGTCTGGGATGATTGCTACCGTCGCTACCTGCAAGAGCTGGATGCCCGCAAGCCGGTCCTGGCCTGCGGCGACTTCAACGTGGCCCACGAGGAGATCGACATCGCCAACCCGGCCTCCAACCATCACTCTGCCGGCTTCACTGATCAGGAGCGCGAGAAGTTCGGCCTTCTGCTGGATGCAGGCTTCACCGACACCTTCCGAAAGATTCATGGCGATGCCGCCGGATTCTACGATGACCACCGCAGCGTCTACACCTGGTTCGCCCAGCGGGCTCCAAAAAGCAAGATCAACAACTCCGGCTGGCGCATCGACTACTGGCTGACCTCCAATCGGATCGCAGATCGAGTCAGCACCAGCGAACCCGTGGACACCGGCGAGCGCCAAGACCACCTGCCCATTCTGCTGCGCATCTGACCGGATGGATATTTGAACCCAAACCAATACAACCAAAAGGGTGGAGCCTTGGTCGCATGCATCATAATGCGGCTAGGCTCCACCCTCTATATTGGTTGCGATAAACAACTATAAACGCGGCATAACCTACTGCAAGGCCGTAATCCGATCAACGATCACCTGAGCGGCCTGATCGGCAGGAACTGCTTGCACCCCCGAACCGTCGCGGTTGCGGATCTCGATAGTGCCGTTGGCGATGGTGTCGCGACCGGCGATGGCGACCAAGGGCACCCCGATCAGCTCGGCATCCTTGAACTTGACCCCGGGAGACACCTTGGGACGGTCGTCGTAGATGACCTCCACACCACGGTCCTCCAAGTCGGCGACCAGCTTCTCGGCGGCATCGAAGGCCTCCTGCTTCTTGCCGGTGGCCACCACATGGACCGCGGCAGGAGCGACAACCTTGGGCCAGGCCAGACCCTTGTCATCGTGATGCATCTCGGCAATGCAGGCCAGCACACGGGAGATGCCGATGCCGTAGCAGCCCATCCAGACCGGCACCGCCTTGCCGTTGCTGTCCAGGACCTTCAGACCCAGTGCATCAGAGTATTTCAGCCCAAGCTGGAAAACCTGCCCGATTTCCACGCCACGCTCGAAGCTGAGCGGCCCGGAACCGTCAGGACTCATGTCCCCGTGACGGACCTCGGCGGCCTCCACCACTCCGTCGGCTTGAAAGTCACGCCCATAGACCGCATTGGCCAAGTGCACACCTTCGGCATCAGCACCTGTCACCCAGGCTGAGCCAGGTGCCACATGAGCATCGAGGAAGTAGCTGATATGGGCGGCAGACTCGGTGTCCGAACGCTGAGGGCCCAGCACTCGAGGACCGATGTATCCCTTGACCAGCTCGGGGTGGGCGGCAAGGTCAGCATCACTGGCCTCCTCAATCTCGGCCGGGGCGAACTGAGCCTCCAACCGCTTCATGTCCACCTGGCGGTCGCCCGGCAGGCCGACGGCCACCAGTTCCCGCCAGCCCTCAGGATGGTCATCGTCCGCAGGATGCTTGACGGCCACAATCAGGTTCTTCAAAGTATCGGCAGCGGTCCAGTCCCGGCCGTCCTCGCGCGGATGCAGCTGGTTGAACCGCTCTACCAGAGTATCGATGGTAGTCGAGTCGGGGGTATCCAGCTCTTGCATGGCGGGAGTCTCAGCGTAGTCGATCGGATCGGGACGCGGGGTGGTCAACGCCTCTACGTTCCACGCCTTCCCTGAGGGAGCAAGGGCGAAGGTGTCTTCGCCTATGGGCAGCGGAGCCAGGAACTCCTCGGACTCGGATCCCCCCATGGGTCCGGAGACCGCATGGACGATTACGTACTTGACACCCAGACGCCTGAAGATTCGCTCATAGGCGCCGCGCTCATCCTGGTAGGCCTTCTTCAGCCCCTCCTCGTCCACGGTGAAGGAGTAGGCGTCTTTCATAATGAACTCGCGGCCCCTGATCAGTCCGGCGCGGGGACGGAACTCGTCGCGGTACTTGGTCTGGATCTGGTAGAGGACAACCGGCAGGTCCTTGTATGAGGAGTACATGTCCTTGACCAAAAGGGTGAACATCTCCTCATGGGTGGGAGCCAGCAGGTAGTCAGCACCGTGCCTGTCCCGGAGGCGGAAGAGGTTCTCGCCGTACTCTTCCCAACGGTGGGTGGCCTCGTAGGGCTCGCGAGGCAGCAGGGCCGGGAAGTGGACCTCCTGGGCGCCAATGCCTTCGATCTCCTCCCGGACCACGGCCTGGACCTTGTCAAGGACTTTCAGACCCAAAGGCAGCCAAGTGAAGATGCCGGGAGCCACCTTGCGGACGTATCCGGCCCGCTGCAGGAGTTTGGCCGAGTCTACATCGGCATCGGCCGGATCCTCCCTGAGGGTCCGCAGAAAGAGGGTTGACATGCGCATGGCTTTGGTTCTCATACCTCCCAAAGATATGCGCGCAAAGGGACAAGCAGCCGTTGAGGATACCACATGACAATTCGCAAAAACCGGCCCCGAAACCAGGCAGTACTTATAAGTGAAAGTGGGTAAGTCCGCAACCTGGCATCTATCCAGCTCTACGCCTCACCATAAGGACAGCCAAGTTATAGTAGCTGTATATTGAACAGGATTTCTGATTCACCGCGACAAGGCAGGCACCTATGTCATCAGAACCGAATATGGCCATCCAGACCTTTGCCAACCTCGACACAAACCACATGCGACTCCTCTTGGAGGCAGACCCTTCGGAAGAGATGATCCGTGGCGTTTTCGCCCATTCCTGCGCCTACGAAATCCGAGTGGGACAAGCTCTGGCCGGTATCATGCTGCTTGTCAGACAAAACACGGATACCTTGGAAATCGCCAATATCAGCGTGGACCGCGCTTACCGCAGACAAGGACTCGGAAGCAAATTAATTGATCGAGCCAAGATGGAGACCGTCAGGCTGGGTTTGAGCAGACTGGAAGTCGGCACCGGATCCACCAGTTTCGGAGCCCTTTGCTTTTATCAGACATGCGGATTCCGCATGGACCGCATTGAGCATGATTATTTTGTACACCGCTATGGGCAGCCCATTGTCGAGAACGGGATCACCCTTAAAGACATGGTCCGCCTGTTGTGGCTTTTCGAACGACCCGAATGACCAAGGAATTGTTCGAACTCACTGCCGGGCCAAAACGTATAAGGGCAACCTTTCAGAAAAGCTGGTCCTGGCTGAATTCGTCTTCTGGCTCCTGACCTACGGCGCGCTTGGTGAAGGACTCAGGACCTTCATCCTTCAGACGGGCACAGGCCGCTTTGGAATCGGCCCTCAGACCTGCATCCAGAACGACGGCATCGGGAGAAACCAAGAAAGCATGCTCGTTGATGCCCGTCAGGTAGAGCCCATCCAGGCTTTCCACACGCGAAAGGGCCACGTAGCCCATCCCTGGCGCGAAGGTCCGTCTCAGGTCCATGACTGCCCTGTCCAAAGTCATCCCCTGGGACTTATGGATGGTGATCCCCCAAGCGCAGCGAAGAGGCACCTGGTTGACGGCGGCCAAGACCGTGTCCCCGTCCATGGTCTCCCAGGCGGCCGGCTTCATGGTGACCACGTTGCCGTTCTGGAAGGAGACGATCGGCCATCCTCCCTTGGCCGAGCTGGTGAATCCGCTGACTGTGCCGATGGAACCGTTGACATATTGATGATCCTGGTCGTTGCGCAGGGCCATGACCGCAGCTCCGGTCTTCAATGCCAGATCCTCGGGGGCCAGCATGTTCTTCTTCAGCCGTTCCACCAGTCTGGCCTCGCCCCGGGATGTGGCCTGGTAATGGTGGGCCTCTTCGTCGATGGAGGCCAGGCGCTGGTCGTTGAGCGTGTCGGCCTGTTTGTTGACCGGGAAGAGGTGGACCGCGACCTGGCCGGGGGCAGGCACCGCGCCGACACGAGCAGCCAGGACCTCATGATCCTCCTGGGTGACGCCGCCCTCCCTGATATCGGTCAAGACAGTGAGCAGCTGGCCGTCGTCCTGACGATGCTGCTCGGTCAGGTAACAGATGACCGGGTCCAGGTCCTGCCAGACCAGTGATTCTGTCACGAACCCGTCCGGGTCCTTGCCGGCCTGGACGTAGCGTTCCCGGGCAGCCTGGAATTCAGGGCTGGGTAGTATTCCTGCAGCCCGGTTGGACCTCGTCACCGGCGGCAGCTGGAAGAAGTCCCCGGAAAGAACCACCTGGATCCCTCCGAAGGGTTCGGGACTGTGGCGGACAGCCCTGCAAGCCTGGTCCACCATGTCGAAGAGCCAGGCATGCATCATGGAGACCTCGTCGATGACCAGGATGTCGGTGCCCTCGATCTGTCTGCGACGACGGGTCTTGATCCGCTTCAAGAGCGATTCAGTCATGCAGGCGGCGATGCCTACTCCGCTCCAGGAGTGGATGGTCTGGCCGTTGATGTGCGTAGCGGCGATCCCGGTCGAGGCGGTCATCGCCACAACCGCCCCGGCCTGACGTGCCTGGGCGACGAACTCATTGAGCACAAAGGTCTTGCCTGACCCGGGGGCACCTGTGATGAAGGCATTGGCCCCCGCACTCAATATGGTCAAGGCTTCGGATTGCTGCATGCCTCCATGGTGCCACGTCAGAGGTACATGGCCACGCCTGTCAGTAGTCGGTCTTCTCGGGCTTGTTGGCATCCTCGACAGGGTTGCCGGACTCTTCGTAATGGCGCAGAAGACTGGTCTGCTCGATCTGTTCCGCACCGGCCTTGGACTGGGCCTGGTCGGGTCCGGGAGCCGGAAGGAAGAACATGGAGCGGTAGTAGCGCAGTTCGTCCATGGACTCGATGATGTCGGCCAGGGCCCTGTGGCCGCCGTGCTTGGCCGGCTTGTTCTTGTAGACGTCCGGGTACCAGCGGCGTGACAGCTCCTTGAGGGTGCTCACGTCGATGACCCGGTAATGCAGAAGAGCCATCAGGTCGGGCATGTACCGGTCGAGGAACTTCTTATCGGAGCCCACGGAGTTGCCTGCCAGATGGGCCTTGCCGTTCTTGGGCAGGAAGGGCTTGACGTACTCGATCACCTGGCGCTGGGCCTCCTCCAGGTCCAGGCCGGTTTTCATCTCTTCGATCAGGCCGGAGGAGGTGTGCATCTTCCTGACGAAGTCCCCCATATGATCCAGGGCTGCCTGGGAGGGCTTGATGACCAGATCGATGCCCTTGTCCAGGACCTTCATGTTGAAGTCGGTGGGAACCACAGAGACCTCGCACAGCTCGTCATGGAAGATATCCAGACCGGTCATCTCGCAGTCGATCCAGATCATGCGGGATTCCTCCGCAGAGAAAGTCAGATCATTCTTATCGCTCATCTGTACGCCTTTCAGATCCGGGTTGCGCACCGGATCGCTCCTTCCGCCGCCTTGGACGGAACATTACAAGATACCGCCAGCACGTGACCAGCCAAAGGTTCACCTGCACAGCCGACCGGACCGTAACTGACATGAGATATGCAATCGGCGCAGGTCCTGATGAGATCCTGCGCCGATCACCTGCCTATGTAGGCTCAGTTGTGGAAGCCTGAGTAGTTGGGGGCCTCCTTGGTCATGACGATGTCATGGGGATGCGATTCACGCAGACCGGCATCGGTGATCCGAATGAACCTGCCTTTGCGCTGCAGCTCGGGAATAGTGCGGGCACCGGTGTAGAACATGGTCTGATGCAGGCCGCCGACCAGCTCGTAGAGCACGTAGTTGAGCGGACCGCGGTAGGGCACTTCGCCTTCGACGCCCTCGGGCACCACCTTGTCGGAGCTGGTCACATCGGCCTGGAAGTAGCGGTCCTTGGAGTAGCTCTTCTTGCCGCGCGGGGCCATGGCGCCCAGCGAGCCCATGCCCCGATAGACCTTGTACTGTTTGCCGTGCAGGAGGACCTTCTCGCCAGGGGCCTCCTCAGTGCCCGCCAGCAGACCGCCCAACATGACCGAATCGGCTCCTGCCACGATGGCCTTGGCGATGTCGCCCGAGTAATGAATTCCACCGTCAGCCACCAGCGGGACCCCAGCAGGGCGGCAGGCCAGCGCAGCATCGTAGACGGCAGTCAGCTGGGGCACGCCCACGCCAGCCACCACACGGGTGGTGCAGATGGAGCCAGGACCCACGCCGACCTTGACCGCGTCAACGCCAGCATCGATTAGCGCCTGGGCGCCCTCGCGCGTAGCTACATTGCCACCGATCACATCCACATGGTCGAAGGCATGATCTGCCTTGATTCGACGGATCATGTCCAGCATGAGCTTGGCATGGCCATGGGCGGTGTCCACGACCAGAATGTCGACTCCGGCATCTGCCAGGGCGGTGATGCGCTGCCAAGCGTCACCGAAGAAGCCAACGGCTGCAGCCACGCGAAGCCGGCCGCGCTCATCCTTGGTTGCCTCGGGGTACTGCTCGGTCTTGACGAAGTCCTTGACAGTGATCAGCCCGGTCAGCTTGCCCTCATCATCGACCAGAGGAAGCTTCTCCACCTTGTATTTGGCCAGAAGCTCGTGGGCATCCTCCTTGGTGATGTTGGACGGACCGGTGATCAGGTGGTCCTTGGTCATGATGTCGCTGACCTTAAGCCGGTCGAAGTCAGCCGGATTGACGAAGCGCATGTCACGGTTGGTGATGATGCCCACCAGCCGCTGCCGACGATCCACGACGGGCAGTCCGGAGACCTTGTAGGTGGAGCAGAGCTTGTCCAGGTCGGTCAGTGTGGCATCGGGGGTGACGGTCAGGGGGTCGGAGATCATGCCGGACTCGGACCGCTTGACGATGTCGACCTGATTGGCCTGATCCTCAATGCTGAGATTGCGGTGAAGAACGCCGATGCCGCCGTTGCGGGCCATGGCAACGGCCATGGTGGCCTCAGTGACGGTATCCATGGCAGCCGAAAGCACCGGGGACTTCATGGTGATGTTCCGAGTCAGCCGAGTGGTGGTATCTACTTCGGACGGAATGACATCGGATTCGTTGGGCAGCAGCAGGACGTCGTCATAGGCCAGGCCTATTTTCTGGAAGGCGTCGGGGAGTTGAGTGTAGGAGGAAGATTCGCTTTGTGGGTTTTCCATAGCCATAGAACCATGCTACAAGTGCTTGTTGACTGTTCCAAGAACCGTGTCCATGAGACCTGAATCGACGAATCAGTCATCCTTGCCCTTGTCCCCCCGGCGGCCCTTGCGATGCCGACTTGGTCTGGCCGCATGCTGCGATCCCTGGGCTGCCAGAATGGCGTTCTCACGCCTGATTTCGGGAAGACGACGGCGGTAGTAGGGGTAGAGGGTGGCGAAAGTCAGCAATATGGCTGCCAGCGCCAGGCCGATCAAGACATATCTCAGGGGGAAGAAGAGGATGAAGAGCGAGCCAAAGGCTATCAGCGCCGCCCAGCCCCAAAGAATAAGGACCGCAGACCGAACCGTGTGGCCGATGCGCAGCATGCGGTGGTGCAGGTGCATGCGGTCAGGATGCATAGGCGATTGCCCGTGGCTGAGACGCCGAACGATGGCCAGGCACATGTCCAGAACAGGCAGGAAAAGCACCAGGATGGGCAGAAGAATGGGCATGAAAGCCGGCAGATAGATGCTGGCGTGAATGGTCGCCGGATCCAGCCTGCCAGTGACCACAATGGAGGCACAGGTAATCAGGTATCCCAGCAGCATGGATCCGGAGTCGCCCATGAAGAGCTTGGCCGGATGCCAATTGTGAAGAAGGAACCCTACGCAAATGCCAACCATGGCCACATCGATCAGGGTGGCCAAGGAGGCATAGTCGGGTGAGATGCGGGCGATGATATAGGAGTAAATAGCGAAGGCGATGCCCCCGATGGCCACAATGCCTGCAGCCAGACCGTCCAGTCCGTCAACAAAGTTGACCGCATTGATGGAGGCCACGATCAGGAAGGCTGTGATGGCCATGGACAGGCTGGGCGAAGCTGCAACCAGTGAGCCCAGGGGCAGGGAGATGATCTGAATCCCTCCCCAGGAAACGAATACCGAGATCAACAGCTGGCCAGCCAGCTTGAGCATCCAGTCCAAGTCCCAGAGATCGTCGGCCATGCCCAGCAGGCAGATGCCCACGGCACCGGCCAGAATGACCCAGGCCTGATGGCCGGACTGGAAGAGGCCTGTGATGAAGGGAATACGTGAAGCGAAGCACATGGCCACGGCAAACCCGATCAGCATGCCCAGGCCGCCCATACGCGGAGTGGGCACCTTATGAACGTCGCGAGCGCGGACCACACCTACAGCACCGACCCGGATAGCGAGATGACGAACCATGGGCATAACCAGCCAGGTGGCCCCACCAGCAATGGCAGCAATGAACAGATATACCCTCACTGGCCCTCCTCTCCGCCTGACCGGTCTGAAAGAAGAGCACGGACCTGCGCCTCGCCTATGACGCCCTGCCGCAGCACCTGTATTCCGTCAGGATCAGCCTTGTCGACGGCCACTACCGTGCTGGCCACTGAGCCAGGAGTCGGTCCCCCATCCACGTAAAGGTCGACACTGTCACCCAGTTCAGCTCTGGCCTGCTGAGCAGTCTCCACGCTGGGATTGCCTGATCGGTTGGCACTGGAAGCAGCCAAGGGGCCGGTCACCTGCAGGAGCTCCCGGCAGATAGACGAGTCGGGCACTCTGACGGCCTGAGTGGGTCCCTCAGACTCTATCCGCGGGGTGCGCAGAGGGCAAGACTGCCCTACAAAGGCAATAGGCGAAAAAGGACCCGGCAGCAGCGCATCAGCCAGGCGATCCAGAGGTACAGGCAGGAGGAGATCCAGCCGGTCCATGGTTTCGATCCTATCCAGAAGCACCTGGATGGACTTGGTCCTGGGACGGTGCTTGGCTTGGAAGAGCCGATCAATGGCCGCGTCGTTGCATGGATCGCAGACGATGCCATAAACCGTGTCGGTAGGAATGACTGCCAGTCCCCCGGCAGCCACTACCCGGGCCAGCAACTGCGGCGACCGACTGTCATAGGTCATCACCCGGCTCATACCCTGCATCACGACCTTTCGGATCGACATGTTCATGTGACCAGCTACTAATCTATCCCAGGACCACGGCAGACCGCCAGGATGCGAAGAACCGCGGATCTGCAGCCACTCAGCTTGGCCGCCGGGCTGTCAGATAGCGGTCTCGGCCAGCCAGATCCTGATGAGTGCGTGCCTCAAGGTACCCTCGCTCCAGCGCGGCAGCGACCATGGCCGGCCCCTGAGAGGCATCATGTTCCACAACCAGCAGACCGCCGGGGGCCAGCAGGCTCCTGGCCCTGTCCAGAATGCTGCAGGGCAGGAGGCACCCATCAGGCGAACCGCCATAGAGGGCCAGACCCGGATCCCAGTCACGCACCTCGGGCTGGCCAGGAATCGCATCCATGGGAATATAGGGGGGGTTGCTGATGACCAGATCCACCTGGGAATCCAGCTCAGATAGGGTGGATGGATCCGTGGCATCAGCCAACAGCAGATGATAGTCGGACCCAGCCTCCCGGATGGCAGCCTCCTGAGCGGTGGCGTTCAATGCACCCCACCGATATGCCTCCTTGTCGATCTCCACCGCCCGGACCCTCGCCCCTGGAACCTCTGTGGCCAGGGACAGGCCGATGGCCCCACTGCCAGAGCACAGGTCCACCGCCACCGGGTGATCCGCTCCAGTCAAGGCATCCACTCCCGCCTGGACCACCGTTTCGGTCTCAGGACGTGGAATAAAGACCCCCGGGCCCATGAGGAGATCCAAATAACGAAAATAAGCGTGACCGAGAATGTACTGCAAAGGCTCGCGCTTGGACCGCCGCTGCAGATAGGACTGATAACGTTCCAAGGCCCCCAACCGGGAACCCTCAGCGTATGCGTGACCAGCATCTTTTGTCAGCAATTCCTCTACTGTCAGGCCCAAGAGCAGAGCCTGATCCAGCTGGTGCAGATCGCACCCAAGGACTTCGGCCAGAAGCAGCCTTGCATCATTGAGCGGAGTAGACACACCTGCCTGGGCCAGCAGGCGATGCCCACTATCAACCAGCTCAGCCAGACTGGTCTCACGCTCTTGTTGATTCACCCCTGCGAAGCCATCCTGCGGGCCTCATCAGCTTGGATGTCGGAGTCGATGACGGCCTGCAGATCGCCGTCCAGCACCTGTTCCAAGTTGTAGGCCTTGTAGCCGGTACGGTGATCCACGATCCGGCTCTCAGGGAAGTTGTAGGTCCTGATACGCTCGGACCGATCCAGAGAGCGGACCTGGGAATGGCGCATGTCGGCGGCCTGAGCGGCCTCCTCTTCGTGCTTCATGGCCAGCAGACGGGACTTGAGCACCCGCAGGGCGGCCTGACGATTCTGTATCTGGGATTTCTCATCCTGCATGGAGACCACGATGCCGGTGGGAATGTGGGTCATGCGCACAGCCGAGTAGGTGGTATTGACGGATTGTCCTCCCGGGCCAGAGCTCATGAAGATGTCGACTTTGAGGTCCTTGGGGTCGATCTCGATCTCATCGTCGTCCTCGTCGGCTTCCGGAAAGACAATGACTCCAGCGGCCGAAGTCTGAATGCGACCCTGGGATTCGGTGACGGGGATGCGCTGGACCCGATGCACGCCGCCCTCGTACTTGAGCGAAGCCCAGACGCCGTCGGCAGGAGCTACCTGGCCGCGAGAGCGAATGGCCAGCTGAGCATCCTTGACTCCGCCCAGCTGGGTGCGGTTCTCACTCATGATCTCTGTGGTCCAGCCACGCTTTTCGGCATAACGCGCATACATGCGCATCAGATCGCCAGCGAAGAGAGCCGCCTCCTCGCCGCCGCTGCCGGCCTTGATCTCCATGATCGTATCGCGGCCGTCATCGGGGTCACGTGGAATAAGAGCGGTGCGCAGGGTTTGTTCCAGGTCCGGTATGCGGTCAGCAATGGCCTTGGCCTCTTCGGCAAAGTCTGGATCCTCCCCTGCCATCTGTTCAGCTGCCTGGCTGTCTTCCAAGGCGCTTTGATAGGCCCGGTAGGCTTCGACGATGGGAGCGAGCTCAGCATGTCTGCGGCCCAACTTACGGATCTGCGCAGGATCTGAAGCCGTTTCGGGCTGACTCATCTGCTTTTCCAGGCGACCGTATTCCTCGACAGCAGCCACCGCCGCCGGAAACTGCTCCTCGTTCATCTACACCCTTCCAGTCCGCTCATCCACATGGTTCAAGTCATAAAAAACGCCAGACCCCACCGGGCATAGCAGAGCGACCCGGAAGGGACTGGCGTTGGAAGTGCTACTTGGTCCTCTTGCCGTAACGGGCTTCGAACCGAGCCACGCGACCACCGGTGTCCAGAATCTTCTGCTTGCCGGTGTAGAAGGGGTGGCAGTGCGAGCAGACATCAACCGTCATATGATCGCCGGGAGCGGTCGAACGGGTGATGAAGGTATTGCCGCACGAGCACGTGACCTCAACGGGATGATAATCGGGATGAATTCCCTGCTTCATGGTTACTCCTAGAGTCAAGGGCCCCGGGTCGACCGCCCCTGTGGCGGACGTGAACCGGCAACCGCGTAATAGTTTAGCGCAACCCGGGGAGATTACGGCAGCCTTGCGCCACACGCCGAATCCGTCAACCGAAGTGGCTGGTCGAGCTTCCTTTAGAATCGAACAGTCGGACCGATCGGCCCGACAAGGCAACAAAGGAGGGCACAGCAATGCAGCAGGAAGTGGCGTTCGTTACAGGCGCGGCTCAGGGGATCGGCGAGGCCATTGCCCGTCGACTGGCCAAGGACGGGTTTGCCGTTGCCGTGGCGGACATGAATACAGACAAAGCACAGGCAGTGGCTGACTCCATCAAACAATCAGGCGGACAGGCCATGGCTGTCACCGTGGACGTGACCGATCGCGTCCAGGTGCGCTCGGCCGTCGAGAAAACCGTTACCGCATTGGGCGACTTCAACGTGATCGTCAACAACGCTGGCCTGGGGCCGACCACCCCCATCGAGACCATCACCCCCGAGCTGTTCGACAAGGTCTACCACGTCAACGTGGCAGGAACCATCTGGGGGATGCAAGCCGCCGTCCAGGCCTTCCGCGATCGAGGCCACGGGGGCAAGATCATCAACGCCACCAGCCAAGCGGGGGTGGTGGGCAATCCCAATTTAATGCTCTATTCCTCCACCAAGTTCGCCATCCGCGGCCTGACCCAGGTGGCTGCACGCGATCTGGCCAAGGAGGGCATCACCGCCAACGCCTACGCCCCCGGCATCGTCAAGACGCCCATGATGATGGACATCGCTCATCAGGTGGGAGTCAACGCAGGAAAGGACGACGAGTGGGGCATGTCCACATTCTCGGATGGCATCGCTCTGGGAAGGCTTTCCGAGCCGGAGGATGTGGCCAATGCCGTAGCCTTCCTGGCCGGACACGACTCTGACTACGTAACCGGCCAGACGCTGATCGTAGACGGCGGCATGCAATTCCAATGAGTCTCCGATAGGATTCGTCCACATATGATGGACCCCCGCTGATCGGTTCTGCACGACAGCGAGGGTCTATTGCCATTCAGGGATCATTCAGGCGTTGAAGACGTACTTGTCCAGACGATCCATGGCCTCCTGGACACGGCTCAAAGGCAGCGCCAGGTTCATTCGGATGGCACAGGGAGCCTTGAACTGCCGTCCATCCTGGACGGCCACGCCCACATCCCAGGCACGCTTGAGCAGCTGGTCCAGGCTCAGATCGTGGTCCTTGCACCATTGCGTGCAATCAAGGAAGAGCATGTAGGTGCCCTGGGGCTTGGAAAGCTCGACTCCCTCGAAATGCTGCCGGATGTAATCGAAAGCATAGTCCACATTCCCGGTCAGGACCTGCCGGAGTTCATCCACCCATTCCTGGCCTTGGGGCTTGTAGGCTCCGATCAGGGCATGCATGGACAGAACATTCATATCGTTGTAGTGGGCCTTTGACGCCTTAGCCACAATCCTGTCGCGCAGGTACTTGTTATAGATGATGTGGTAGGAGCCGACCAGCCCGGCCAGGTTGAAGGTCTTGCTGGGCGCATAGAAGGCAGCCGTTCTGTTCCGTGCATCCTCGCTGACCGACTGAGTGGGGATGTGCTTGTTGCCTGCCAGGATCAGGTCTGACCATATCTCGTCAGAGATGACTACACAGTCGTTCTCTTTATATACCTCCATGGCCCTCTCGATCTCCCACTTCTCCCAGACACGGCCACAGGGGTTGTGCGGGCTGCAGAAGACCGCCACATGGATATTGTTCTCCTTGAGCTTGCGGTCCATGTCCTCGAAGTCCATCCGCCAAACACCTTGCTCATCCTTCTTCAAGGGGCTGTGCACAATGTGGTATCCATTGTTCTCGATGCAGGACGTAAAGCCGACATAGGTCGGGCTGTGGAGCAAAACTGCATCACCAGGAGCCGCAAAAGCAGTCAAGGTAGAGACCACCCCGCCCAGAACCCCATTCTCATAGCCGATGTCCTCGGCCGTCAGACCCTCCACACCGTTGCGGGTGCGCTGCCAGTTGATGATGGCATCGTAGTACTCATCAGTAGGATTGAAATAGCCGAAAGCCGGATGCTTGGCTCGCTCGATGATGGCCTCGGGTATGGTCGGCACCGTAGGGAAATTCATATCGGCCACCCACATGGGGATGATGTCGTAGCCCTCCTTGGGAGGGTCGGGAGCGAATCCAGGTTCAGCACCCAGACCGTCGACCGCAATGGCATCCTTGCCGTGCCTATCCATGATGCTGGTGAAATCGTAAGTCATAGTCAACCTCTCATCCCGTGCTGATCCGCTCACAGCGACCTTCCGTCAGTCTACAGCTGCGGCCTGGTTCTGAGTGTCCGCGTCCAAAGGCAAAACGACGATGGTACTATCTGCCTTGAGCCAGCTGATGGGGGTGATCAGAATGAGAGAATCAAAGCCAGTGTCATCTTCTCTACGGCCTTTTGTCCCGCTAGTGGACTTCCTGGGCGAAATCCTTGGGCCAAACACGGAAGTGGTTCTTCAGAATGTCAAGGATTTCTCGCATTCGGTGGTCGCCATCGCCAACGGCCACTTGAGCGGACGTACCATAGGCAGTCCCGCCACCGACCTGGTGCTGCGCATCTGGCAGAACCACGAATACGACCAGCGTGACTATCTGACCCATTACACTGGCTACACCATCCAGGGGCACCCCATGGTCTCCTCTACCTTTTTCCTGCGGAATGCGAAAGGACGGGTGATCGGCTTTCTCTGCATCAACACCGATAACTCCGCCTTCCGGCAGGCCAGTCAGCAGCTCAGGCGGGCAAGCGCCTATCTGGATGCACTAGGACTGACCGGACCTGCTGTGAAGCTTTTGGACCAGGGAACCCCGCCAGAGGAATCGGACACCAAAAGTGTCCAAGCCAAGCGGAATTCCAGTGCCATCCGCCCGAATGCCGGGACTGGAGCCGACCAATCGACTCATGAGGTGCTCTCAGTGAACACAGACGAACTGGTTACGCATAACATCGCTGACTTCGCCGCTGAGCTGGGTGTTCCTCCGGCAAGGATGAGCCGACAGGAGCGGCTGCAGCTGATCACACGCCTGGAGGGATCAGGAGTCTTCCTGATCAAGGGCGCAGTGGACACAGTCGCCAGGGCTCTAGGCGTCTCCTCCCCCAGCATCTACCGCTATTTGCACACGATCCGCAATGCTGCTTCCGGCCCCGATCAAGGCACTTCGGCTCGCCCTGCTCAGCGTTGACACACCCCCTTCAGGGTGTATGATTAATGGAAGATATACGGGGGACGTATACATGATGGACCTACAGGAGCTGAGCTGTTTTCAGTTCCAGAGGAGATGTACATGCGTTTAGTTTCCCGATATATGCAGACGACTCCGTCTCGAGCCTGTTCCGTATTCTCCTTACTGATAAATTCGCAGACTTAGCGGTTCTACGGAATCGCTTCCGGATCATTGTACTGTGCGTAGATCTTATGGTTGCCTAGTATGTATGTCTGCGGGCATTCAGGCCTGGATACACGTCTACAAGTGCTCTATGATCCGACATAAAAACGCGCCTAGCTCTTTTCCCCCGGCTTACATGTGAAGCCATACATATTGCATCGGCGGATCATGGATGCTAGAGCTAGGCGGCGAAAGGACGGCCCCGACGACAGCCGGGGCTGGTCCTTCTACTAAGACTATCAAGAAAGTTCGGTGTATAAAACCTACTTCGGTCCTCTGACAGTCATTGAAGACGAGAACCAGCGTTTGGGCATATTATCCAATTGACTGTGAGATAATAGACACAGATCATCCAATTCGTCCCATCAATAAAGCCCCCGGAACTTATAGAAGATTCCAGATGCTTGCTCGTGTTGGGACTCAGGAGCCTGAATTCTGGTCCGAACGATTATGAGTCAGATAGTTCGTGGGCAGAACTTATTACTACACTAGGAGATCCCGTCGCACACACACCCCGAGTGTCCCGATCGGCGTCCTAACCCCTCCGCACTAACAGGGGATCTTCAGCAAAATCAGCACACCATCCGCCTAACGACTGCCAACCCCAGCGTAACGATGCTCCGATTAGGCTGATGGCTTGTAGTCCATTCCCCGCGTTGGCGGGGGAATGGAGAATCATCACTATTATCTATTCTTCAGTTTTGTTCGCTTTATTGATAAAAGCGAGACACCAGCAAGCATGAGCCCAATCGCGGAGGCAACAAGCGTGCCGTTGTCTTGCCCGGTGTTAGACAGACTTCCCGATTTTCCTCCGGTATTAGGCAGAATTCCCGTCTTCCACACGGCGTACAGGACGATATCGTTGTCTGGCATGGTATCGATAGCAAAGTTCCATGTTTTCTGTGGAGGATCTTGTTTGGTACTCCACCCCGCAAACGTATAGCCAGGACGCGTGGGTTGCTCTTTCGGCTCCTGTATGGTGCTCCCAACGGCAATATTTTGCATGCCGGGTGCAGCACCGTTTCCTCCATTCACATCGAATGTGACGGTATGGGTGCTGACTGCCTGCCATTGCGCGAACAAGGTAATGTCGGCGCCGCGCAGGGTGTCTTTGGAGAAGTCCCACCACACTCCGTTGCCGTCTGCCCTGGTGTTCCAGCCGGTAAAGGTATATCCAGGTCTTGTCGGATTTGTCGGTGCTTGCACCAGATCTACCGATACAAGATTCTGCGCGGCGGGTGTTTCGCCTGTACCTCCGTTGAGATTGAAATTAGCGGTTGAATAGAAATCATTGTTCTTCTGGAAAAATGCAGTCCCGAGTGTTGCGTCTCTACTGGCAAGTCCAAACAGGAACGTCGAGTAATCGATGCCCTGTACCGAATCAGCCTGCCAGTCAGGTTGGGTTAAGCTATACCGCCAAAGAATTTTTTTCGACTTATCCGATTGTAGGCTATACACTCCTTTATTTTGTTTGTATAAATTCAGAAGATCTTCAGTGCCACTCGGATTTATTGGAAGGAATCCTGAAATAATCTGAGGCGATACTATCTTAAATTCATTGTTATCAATTGAGTCTGCATGATATCCCACGGGTGCTGGTGCTGTTCCGGCCCCGTTGCCCCACTCGTAAGGAGCCAGGCCTTCATTTGCGGCCCAAAGCTTGTCGGCTTTGTATGCATTGATCATATAAGACTTGTATTCATCAGACTTCGAGAACATATTGACCATGTAGTACGGGAACAGAAGCGTGAATGACGACATGTAGTGATCGGTACCATCTGTAAGAAGCTTGAGACCTTGATAATCCTTGGTGAGGAGGTTGGCTGGAGTGGCGTATTTATTCTTCCACAATTGAGCAGCTTTGCCTTGTGGCTTGTCAATGTTCTGGTTATACGCAAGCCAAGCCACGATGATATACTCATTGTAAGGATACGTTACAGCTTTGCTGTCCCCCGTTCCGTCCGCATTCATGATCATATAAATTCCGGCGGTTTCCGGGTCTGCTATGGCCGCGCCGAAATCGATGGAATGATACAGTTTGGCGACCATCGTATTAAGTTCTGGATCATCAAAGTAGTTGGCGGCGAATAGAGCCCCAGTCACGAAAATTGCTGTGTCAATGGTGCTGAACTCTGAATTCCATTCTCGATGGCCATCTTCCAAATTGATAAAATGCCGAAAATATCCGTTGGCGGTCCTCTCAGCGTGGAATCCTGGCGTGAGCCCGGTCATCGTTCGGATCGTTGTTTTCACATTTGAAAGAGCTTGCGGCTCCCAGCCTTTTTTGTGAGCAATCGCTTCCGACATGAGTCCGATGCCGGAGGCCGCGATGGAAGATGGATGATATGGCGGACTATCAGTCAGTAGTATGCTATCCCTGTATATGCCTTTCTCGTTTCGCAAATCTTTAAATACCTGGTAACCATTGTTAAACAATGTCTCTAATGTGTCTGATTCAGCAACGTTTTCTTTTTGACTGATTCCGTCAGCGCGGGCAGGATACGCAGACGATGCAAACGATATTGCCAATAAAGATAATGCCATTATGGGGGCAAGTATTAGCGTGATGTATTTATACGCACTCTTCATGTCAGGAAAACTCCTTTATTAAAATAGGGAGGGGGCTCTGCTGCTTTGCAAAGCTCAATAATCAACTCTATCGAAATGCATCAAGAGCGCAATGAAAAAAGGACTATTCCGAGCATGAAACATGTAATTGTTTTTTTCATTCTTACATGTGGTTATAGTCTCATCTGATCTGTTTATTCTGCCTTCTGGGATATGCCCGATTTCAGCAATCGTGATGATGCGACCAACCGTCCGAAGCTGTGGAAGCAGCTACACAGCAATAGCGACCAGGAATGCAACCAACGTATCCGTGCACTACTCGAACAAGGCAAAGGCGCGACCCTCGACATCCTCAAGGATCCGAACCTCAGCAGGGCAGCAAGCATGAGAAAACCCCCGCAGGCTTTGTGCCTGTAGGGGTTTCGTCTGGTGGGGCCTCAGGGGCTTGAACCCTGGACCGAACGATTATGAGTCGTTTGCTCTAACCGACTGAGCTAAGGCCCCGCGCCGACCTACCGGCCAGAGTCATGGTATCAAAACGACTCGTCATCAGCCAGATCCGGGCTGTCGGACCTACTTGGCGACCTGATTGTAGACAGGCAGACCCATGTATCCGAAAGGAGCCTGGCGGACCTGCTTGCCAGCCACTGCCGAGACCTTCCTGTACCAGAGCGGCAGCACCGGAAGATCCTTGAAGAGCACAGCCTCGGCCTGGCGGTAATCCTGCATGGCTTCGTCCTGGTCGGTCTTGGAAGCGGCCCGGGAGAGGATGGCATCATATTCTGCGCTCTTGTAATCCCCGTTGTTCAGACCTCTGCCATCAGCCTGGCTGGAGGCATATCCTTGAACCAAGTAGCCTTCGGGGTGGGGATAGTCCGAGGTGATGCCCGAATTGAAAATACTGTTGATCTGACGGTTATGAACAGCCGTATTGAATTCCTTGCCCGTAGGGAAGATATTCGGTTCCGTCTTGATGCCTAGAACCTGGGCATACTCATGCAGAACCGCATCAACCCAGTCCTTGTCGGTTCCGTCACCACTGTAAGCGATGCGAAGCGCGCCCTCCCAGGGAGATATGGCGTCAGCCTTCTTCCAGAGCCTGCGAGCCTGGTCCGGATCGTGGTCCAGCACCTCTTTGCCTTTGATGTCGTAGGCATTCCCCCTGATGGTGGGAGCAAGAAAATCAGTGGCCGGCGTAACCGAACCGGCGAAGACCTTGTCGGCTATTTCCTTGCGGTCCAAGGCATATGACAGGGCCGCCCGGCGGAGGGCGCCTTCCTGCCCCTGGAAATGCTTCAAGCCTTGCGGGATGGTCAGAGACCGGAAGGCCGGCCCCGGCTTAATCAAGGGCTGCAGGCCCGAATCGGTACGGAAGGTCTTCAGACGAGAGACCGGAACCGTATCGAGCACGTCAAGGTGGCCGGCTTGAACATCGGCATAGGCGGCATCAAGACTCTGGTAGTCCCTGAACTCCAGGCTTCCGTTCCGAGCCTTGCGAGGTCCCTTATAGGCGGGATCTTTCTCCAGCTTGATCCCCTGATTGGGCACCCATGACTTGAAGCGGTAGGGCCCGTTCCCAATTGGCTTCTTGCCGAAGGCTTTGATGTCTTTGTAGGCGGACGCCGGCAGGGGGAGGAAGGCCACATCTCCCACCTTGTAGGGGAAGGAGGAATCCGGCTTGCTCATGGTCACTTCCAGAGTCAGGTCGTCAACCACCCGAAGACCAGACAGAAGGGCTTTGGTGTCGCCCTGCTCGTCCTGCACCTGCTCGTACCCTGCGATGGTCGAAAAAGCTGAGGCCCCCAGCTGTCCGTTGGCCGCATTCGCTGCAAAAGACCATGAATCCGCGTAGGTTTTGGCAGTGATCTTCTCACCATCGCTGAAGGTGAGCCCTGGTTTGAGAACAATCGTGTACCGGCTTGCATCCTCATTGGGAGTAATCGATTTAGCCTCGACCAGTGTCTCTCCGCCTTTGGCATCGAAGGCAACCAACCCATCAAAGAGCTGGGTCACCACCTTCCAACCTGCAGTGTCGTTGGTGCTGGAGGGAATCAGGGGAGCCGTAGGTTCGGCATTGTTGACGCTGATGGCGGCCTGAGGGTCGACCCGGTCTTCTTCGGAAGCCTGAGATGTGCCGCAGGCGCCCGCTGCCAGGATGAGCGGTAGCACCGCTGCCGCAATGTAGGAACGAAGCTTGGTCATGGTAGGTCCCTTCCTGCCCGGTGCGGGCCTTGTCAGCTGTGCAACAAGAATATGATCGATACAGTCGGTTGGGTGCGGATGCTGATGTTCAGACCCGCCTGACATCCTGCCCGGATGCCAGCCGGTCCAGCGCACCGGTGCTGCCGATGGCCCGGAAGAGGAACCAGCTGGTCAGTCCAGCCAGGACCACTCCACTGATCAGTTCACAGATGGTGCCGATGATCCCCCTCGGGCTGAGGAGGGAGACCCCCTGATAGTAGAAGACCAGTAGAAAAGCGTTATACACCAGGGCTATCAGGATCCCTCCCAGAACGGTAGTTCCCAGGGTCCACCGGCGGTAGCGGAATATTCCGAAGGCCAACTCAGCGCAGAGGGCCTCGACGATGGCCTCCACAAAAATCATCGGCACGTTATAGGCGTTGCCAGGCAGAATCTCGACCAGGACGCTGATGATGCCAACATATACGGCCGCGCCAGGCTTGCGCAGTATCAACAGGGACAGTGTGCAGGGAAAGTAGAAGACCCCGTGCAAAAGGGCCGCCATACCCGGAAGAAGGGCCGTCATCAGGGGGAATATCCACGAGGCGAGCAGGCTGGCCAACCAGTAGATCAACCCTGACACCGCGCCCAGTCCAGCACCTACCGCAATGTCAAGCGGCCTCCAACGCAACCGATGAGCTGTGGAAATCTGATCCTGCTGCTGCTTCACCGTCATTGATACTCCCTTACGACCGTCATACAGCAGACGGCCCATTCCTCATGCGCACAGCGATAGTCCGGAACCCACCCATACCAGCAAAGGCCCGTCCGGCGTTCCTTGACCTGCGCATGCCGGGCGGGAACGTCGACTCAAGGCTACCCCGACCACGGAGGCAGAACCAGGGTCAGGTCATAGGTCTTGTTTATAGGCGGCCATCCGCCTGTCTCACCTCGCTTGTCAGCCCGGCGCATAAGTCAGAAGTTCCCACTACCATGAATGCAGTTTGCACTGTCTTTCTATGGTTCTGTGAGGTAGCTTCTTGGCCGAATTCATTTATCAGATGATCAAGGCGCGCAAGTCCTTTGGCGACCGCGTCATCCTGGACGATGTGACTCTGAGTTTCCTGCCCGGCGCCAAAATTGGCGTGGTGGGCCCCAACGGCATGGGCAAGTCCACCCTGCTGCGGATCATGGCCGGTCTGGACACGGTCAGCAACGGCGAGGCACAGCTCACCCCCGGCTATACGGTAGGCATTCTCCAGCAGGAGCCGCCGCTGGACGAAGACAAGACCGTGGGCGAGAACATTCGCATGGCCTTCGGCGACATCATGAGCAAGGTGGACCGCTTCAACCAGATCGGCGAGCAGATGGCCGACCCCAACGCCGATTACGATGCTCTCATGACCGAGATGGGCCAGCTTCAGGAGCAGATCGATGCCGCCAATGGGTGGGATCTTGACTCCCAGCTGGACCAGGCCATGGACGCCCTGCAGTGCCCCGACCCGGACACCCCGGTTTCGGTCATCTCAGGAGGCGAGCGCCGCCGCGTGGCTCTATGCAGGCTCTTGCTGGAAGCGCCCGACCTGCTTCTGCTGGACGAGCCAACCAACCACCTGGACGCCGAGTCCATCCTCTGGCTGGAGCAGTACCTGCATACCTACAAGGGCGCCGTTCTGGCCGTGACCCACGACCGGTACTTCCTCGACAATGTAGCCGAATGGATCTGCGAGGTGGACCGTGGCCACCTCTACCCCTACCAGGGCAACTACTCCACATACTTGGAGACCAAGGCCAAGCGTCTCGAGGTTCAGGGGCAGAAGGATGCCAAGCTGGCCAAGCGGCTCAATACCGAACTGGAATGGGTCCGTTCCTCCCCCAAGGCCCGGCAGGCCAAAAACAAGGCCCGCCTTGAGCGTTACGAGCAGATGGAGAACGAGGCCCGGAACAACAAGAAGCTGGACTTCTCCGAGATTCAGATTCCGCCGGGGCCCCGCCTGGGCTCCAAGGTGCTGGAGGCCGAACATATCCACAAGGCCTTTGGCGACCGCGTTCTGATCGACGATCTGAGCTTCACCCTGCCCCGAAACGGCATAGTGGGGGTCATCGGCCCCAATGGCGTGGGCAAGTCCACGCTCTTCAAGACCATCGTGGGCCTGGAGCCGCTGACATCGGGATCCCTGGAGGTCGGCGACACGGTCAAGATCTCCTATGTGGATCAGAACCGCGAGGGCATCGATCCTGACAAGAACCTCTGGGAGGTGGTCTCCGGGGGGCTGGACTTCATCGAGGTCGGCGGCGTCGAGGTGCCCACACGCGCTTATGTGGCCTCCTTCGGCTTCAAGGGCTCGGATCAGCAAAAACCGGCAGGCGTCCTCTCCGGCGGCGAGCGCAACAGACTGAACCTGGCACTCACCCTCAAGCAGGGCGGCAACCTCCTTCTGCTGGACGAGCCGACCAACGACTTGGACGTGGAAACCCTGGAAAGTCTGGAAAACGCTCTGCTGGCCTTCCCCGGCTGCGCCGTGGTCATCTCCCACGACCGCTGGTTCCTGGACAGAATTGCCACCCATATCCTGGCCTGGGAGGGCACGGACGAAAACCCGGCCTCCTGGTACTGGTTCGAGGGCAACTTCCAGGCATACCAAGAGAACAAGGTCAAGCGTCTGGGTGAGGAGGCCTCCAGGCCCCACCGCATCCACCGCAAGCTGACCCGCTGAGCAAAACATCACAAGCATCACAAGAGAGTGAGGGCCAAGGAGGAGTATGAGCACCGCGGATGAATCACTGGCCCGAGCCATCGCTGCGCTGGACGTACAAAAGCAGCAGCCTGTCGATGGCCGTTCCCGATTTCGGGGCGAATCGCTGGACTTCCCCACTGGTCGCCTCTATGGGGGCCAGCTGCTGGGCCAGGCCATCATGGCCGGCGGACGGACTGTGCCCGAAGGTCGGCTGCCCCACTCGATGCACGCCTATTACCTGCGTACAGGACTCCTGAAGCAGGACGTCCAGGCGGAAGTGGAGACCATTCGCGACGGACACTCCTTCTCCTCCAGACAAGTTGATCTGCGTCAGGGGGAACGGACCATCCTGAACGCCCTCCTCTCTTATCAGCAGGTCGGCCAGGAAGGTATCCGCTATAGCGATCCCATGCCGGCGGGCCTGCCGGATCCAGAGGATCTGCCTGGCTCCCGGGAACAGATGGAACCCTATGCCGACCAGTCCCCCTTCGCTGACTACTATGCCCGTCAGAGCCCCTTCGACCTCCGTCATGTAGGCGGTACGGTCCTGCTGGATGATGCAGAAAATGAGAATTTCGAAGATGACAGCAGGAGTCGTCAGGCTGTTTGGAGCCGCACCCAGGGAAGGGCCGACCTGGACCCGCTGATGCGCCGAGCCCTGCTGGCCATGGAATGTGATCAGATCATGATGGAACCTGCCCTGCGTCGTGCTGGGCTGAGCATGACCACTCCGGGGATTTCCTTCGCTTCCATCGACCATGCCATGTGGTGGTATCAGGATCTGGACCCTTGTGACTGGCACTGCTTCATTCAGGAGTCCCCCGTGGCCGATCACGGCCGCAGCCTGTGCATGGCCAAGGTCTACAACCGTCAGGGTGACTTAGCCGCCTTCATGGTTCAGGAAGCCATGATCAGGGTGCCTAAGGACTGAGCCACTGATCCTTAGGCTTCGCTCTTACGGTAAGCAGCAAGTCGAACTTCAGCGATAATAGGTCTGACGAGTTCAGGAATTCCTTGGCATCGTCATCAGCACGTTCAGCTGCGTCTATCATCCGCCGATTCGGCCTGCTTCTCGGCAGCATCGGCCGCATCGGCCATGGGCCTGCGAGTGGACTTGCGTCCGTCAGTTTTTTCAGGACCGTCGTTCGGGGGCAACTGGCAGAGCCACTCCCCCACTGCTCCGGCCACCACATCGATCAGACAGACCAAGGAAGCAACCAAGCACTCCTGCATGACCTGCGTGTAATAGGACGCGCCTGCATGACCCATGCTGATCAGTGCCTGACTGCCATACCAGCCCAAGAGGGCAGCACAGGCAATGCCCAAGGCCTTGCTCATAATCAGCACGTTGACCGCGAAGCGCAAATCCATCTCTTTGCGGTCTCCCTTGGCGTAACGATGCACTTGGAAGGCCATGATCAGGATTGCAGCCCCCAGCAGGAAGAGCAACAGACTGACCAGCCAGGGAACCCCCATGAGGTCCGTCCTGGTGGACATGCCCAGTTCCGAGATGCCAGAGCCTCCCAGCAGCCCCAGGACCAGGGCGACCAGATAGTGCGCGAGCGGGGTGCGGCGGGCCCTCATGACAGCCCGTCCAGAATCCAGTCCTCCGAAACCAGACTGATGCGATTACGGTCAGGAGCATGGTTGGCTAGTCTTGCCAGACAGGACCCGCCGGCCCCAGACAGGCAGTGCTCAGGCTCCAAATAGGCCCAGGGAATCAAAATGCGCGATGGGGCGTCAGGGGGCAGCAGAGGCGGGCGGTCCTGGGCAGGCGGAAGCGAGCCGTCCAAGGTCTCCACCTCCACCACATCAGCATCCAGTCCCCCCATCTGTCTGATAGGGGCGGCCACCATGTCAAGAGCTGACCGCAACTCCTCCAGATCCAGCGGAGTCTGCAGGATAACCACGGCCGATAGACGCTTATCTCCACGATCGTCCCGGTAGGCGTACAGGGGCGAGATGCCGACCAGTTGGCTGCCAGGGATCCCATCCAGAGCCGCAAGAGCCCGAAGCATGGTCAACCGGTCGGTTCCCGATGCCCCTTCCAGCGCGATCACATCACGCATCAGAAGACCCTGTGCTTTGGATTCTTCGGCAGTCAACTGGTTTGAAACTTCGTCCTCGTTTTCTGGATACGAGGACAGGCCGTCCTGTCTGGCGGAGGTCACGGAGTGACGCAGCCGCGCCCGCGCCGCATGACCAGGATCAGCCTGACCGGACAGCAGCAGGGAAGGATGCCCCAGCGCAGTATGCCTGCCGTGGTTTACCCGGCCAGACTCCATGCTGCCCGGATTGCCTTCCACCTGGTCGTCGGCCGCCCGCTCCAGGGTGACACCCACCTGAAAATCGACCCCTGTTCCCTGCTCAGCACCCAAACGAGTGACCGTGACCCGAGTACGGCGGATCTGGTGGGAGAGCAGGATGGCATCAGCCACCTTGGCGGTCAGGGATTCCAGAATCTCGTCAGTCGGTTCCTTGCGAATCAGATTGACTATCCGGCGAACGATCTGCACATAGTCAACGGTCTGAGTGCCGTCGTTGAGTCTGCCGGCCTCACTCAAATCCAGATAGAGTATGGCATCAACCTGATAGCCAAGTCCAGACCCTTGACCGTCATGCAGGGGTGCAACCTTGATGGAGCTCAGATGGATGGAATCCATGTTGTTCGCTCCTCCCTTGCCTTGGAACTTTCACTGCCGCACGACCAGAAACCGTACGCAGGGTGCCGAGCCAATTCCGAATTCAGTGCTGGTCCTCTGCGGATGGCCCGTTTACGCTGCGTCTGAGCTCCTCAGGAATCTCCACAGGGGGCAGCTCAGAGTCCGGCCGATCCGGTGCAGACAGCCAGAGCTGACGCTCAGGAGCCTTGCGCAGTCCAGCGAAGACAGCAGCCAGCTCATCCTTGTTCAGAGTCTCTTTGACCAGCAATTGTCGAACGAGCTCGTCCAGCACGTCACGGTTTTCGGTGATGATCTGCCAGGCCTCCTGGTGGGCTGTCTCGATAAGATTATGGACTTCCTCATCGATGGCCTCTGCCGTCTTCTCCGAGTAGTTGTGCGGCTTCAGAGCATCCAGCCCTGAATCCTGGTCGTTCTCATCGGCCCACTTGATGGCTCCCAGTTTGGATGAGAAGCCATACTGCAGAACCATCTGTCGAGCAATGCTGGTGGCCTTCTCGATGTCATTGGAGGCGCCAGTAGTCGGGTCATGGAAGACCACTTCTTCTGCCACGCGGCCGCCCATGGCGTAGGCCATCTGATCCAGCAACTCGTTGCGGGACTGCGAGTAGCGGTCCGTGGTGGGCATGACCGCAGTGTAGCCCAGGGCCCGTCCGCGCGGCAAAATGGTGACCTTGGTGACCGGATCAGTATGGTGCAGGGCCGCCGCCACCATGGCGTGGCCGCCCTCGTGATAGGCAGTGTTGCGCATTTCGGCCAGAGCCATGCCCTTGGTGCGCCGGCGAGGCCCGCTCAGCACACGGTCAATGGCCTCGTCAATAGCCCGGTTGTCGATCAGCTGAGCATCGGAACGCGCAGTCAGCAAGGCGGCCTCGTTAAGCACATTGGCCAAGTCGGCGCCGGTGAAGCCGGGCGTGCGCACGGCCACGGTGTGCAGGTCCACATCAGGCACGAAGGGCTTGCCCTTGGCATGGACCTTGAGGATGGCTTCACGGCCCTCCAGGTCAGGAGCCTCTACAGCCACCTGCCGGTCGAACCGGCCGGGCCTGAGCAGTGCAGGATCCAGAATATCGGGGCGGTTGGTGGCTGCAATGATGATCAGGTTGGTGTCGTTGTCGAAGCCGTCCATCTCGACCAGGAGCTGGTTGAGAGTCTGCTCGCGCTCGTCGTGACCGCCGCTCATGCCGGATCCGCGCTTGCCGCCCACTGCATCGATCTCATCGATGAAAATGATGGCCGGCGCATTCTTCTTGGCCTCGTCGAACAGGTCACGCACTCGGGATGCGCCCAGGCCGACGAACATCTCTACGAAGTCGGATCCTGCCATGGAGTAGAAAGGCACGCTGGCCTCGCCGGCGATGGCCCTGGCCAGCAGGGTCTTGCCGGTTCCAGGAGGGCCATAGAGCAGAACGCCTCGGGGTATGCGGGCGCCCAGTGCCTTGTACTTGGAGGGATCCTTGAGGAACTCCTTGATCTCCTCCACCTCCTGGACGGCGGCCTCCTCGCCGGCCACGTCCGAGAACTTGGTCTTGGGGGTCTGCCCGTCGTTGAGTCTGGCGGAGTTCTTCTTGCCGCCCATGCCGAACATGCCGCCGCCTGCTGCCGAGGACATGCGCGAAAGCAGGAACCAGAAGACCCCCAGAATGATCAGCATGGGAAGGATGGAGGAGATCAGATAGCTCATCATGCTGGTCTGCGGCACCACCGAGTTGTACCCCTCGGAGGGCTTGGCCTTTTCGACGGCCTTGACCACCTGCTGCCCCTGGGCCTCCACGTAGTAGAACTGTACGTCCTTGCCGAAGTTCTTGGAGGTGCGGTTACCACGGAAACCGGGCACGTCCTTGACGAAGTCGCTATTGAGCTTGAGCTCGACGACCTGCATCTTCTCGGTGATCTCAGCTTTCTTGACCATGCTGCTGCGGTCGTTCAGCAACTCCAGGCCATCCTGCGTGTCGATGGTCTGGGCGCCGTTTTGGCTGCTGAAGAAACCGAAGATGGCCAGGATGATGACCACGGCCAGTATTCCCCAAAGCCAAGGAGAATGCCAGAAAGAGCGGTTGCCCCCGTTGGGTCCAGAGCCATTGTTGCCCAAGTTAAAGTTGAAGGGATTGTTGCCCTTGTCACGGTTGTCCCTGCCTCCATTGGGCGGACCCTGCTGCGGTCCCTGCGAGTAGCTCATGACTGCCCCCCCTGTTCCTGAGTCGGGTCCATATATTCCTCGGACCTGAGTACGGCTATCGAGTCCAGATTACGGTACTGCTCGTCGTAATCCAGTCCGAAGCCGACAACAAATTCGTCGGGTATGGCGAACCCCGGATACTTGACATTCACCTCGACCTCGTGCCGCGAGGTCTTGTCCAGCAGGGTGAAGATCTCCACCGATGCAGCTCCTCGCTCCTTGAGATGCTCAACCAACCAGTGCAAGGTGTAGCCGGAATCGATAATATCCTCAACAATCAGAATATGCCGACCGCGCACATCGCAGTCCAGATCCATCCTTATGTCCAAGTCGCCCTTGGAAACGCTGGTTTTGCCGGCCGGATAGCTGGAGATGCTCATGAACTCGATCTGAACAGGAATGGTGACGGCCTGTGAGAGGGCGGCAAGCGTGTTGAAAGCCCCCTTGAGCACGGCCAGCATGATCGGGTTCTTGCCCCGGTAATCCCGGCTGACCTGCTCGGCCGTCCGGTTGATCAGCTCCTTTATCCGTTCCTTTGACACCAGTTCATGGTCGATATGGGATTGAATATCAGCGATGCGCATGGTCCCCATCATTGCATATGAGAATGACTTGACCCTTGCGGATTGCTGTATGGTAGCTGGGAAATCGGGGACCCTCCTGGCCGTGCCATCGACAAACCAAATCATCCAGAGCCCGAACCTGCACAGCTGTGAAACGAATGCCCAACCTAGTCAGCACGTGGGCTAGCAGGCGTGTGCGAAGAGCCGGATGACAGTCGGACAATCCTCGGGCATCCAAGCAGGCCAGAACCCCCTTGGCCCTCTGATCCGAATCAGGGCGGATGACCAGTCGCTGGAATAACTCATCCACCTGGGTATCCAGATAATCCTGATCCAGACGTGCCATATCCGCGCCCAATGCAAGACGGCGGACCATGTCCCGGCCAGCGAAGCGGTTCAACTCGGGCAGCAGGTCGTGACGGATGCGCGAGCGCAGCGGCATCGTCTTGGGAAGCGTACAGTCAGCAGGCTGATCATCGCCGTTGGTGGGGTCGTCCCACCAGCCGATCCCCTGTTGGCGGCAAATGGCCGTGGTATCCTTCCGGTCCAGGTCAAGGAACGGACGCAGGTAGCGCATCCCTCCCCGTTCCACACGCCGAGCCATTCCGGTGATGGCGTCCAGTCCCTGGGAACGGATCAGGCCTATCAGCACCGTCTCGGCCTGATCGTCACGAGTGTGCGCCAGAAGGACGGCCCTGGCCCCCAACTCGAGGGACTGCTCGGAGAGAGCCTGGTAGCGGGCTGCACGGGCATCGGCCTCAGGACCGGCCGAGGTGACGGGCACATCCACTCTGGCGACGCGAACCGGATCCAATCCGATCTTCCGGCAGGTTCCGGCCGCGCGCTCGGCGATCCGACCGGAATCAGGCACAAGACCATGATCGATCAGCAGGGCACCGCACTTCAGTCCGGTCATATCGGCTACCAGGTGTGCCACGCATGCCAGAGCCAGTGAATCCCGACCTCCGGAGCAGGCCACAAGAATCAGAGGTGCATCCGGATCAGGCTGATGCACCCCATGATGGGCGAACCGCTGATCCTGCAAGCCCAGGCCTTCCCGGTCCAGGGTTGAACGCAGAAGCCCCACCGCTTTTTTCATCTCCGCTGAATAGACCATAGCCCAAGCCGCTTCCCTCTCAGAGCCGATCCAAGGAACCGACCAGGGTGTCCACAGCATTCCGGGCCGCAGCCACATCCTCGGGATCGTTGACGACTACAGCAAAGACCAGAACGCCGCCGGAGCGTCGAATCACATTGCCTGCCAGTGAAGTCACATGGTCCAGGGTGCCGGTCTTGACCCGGATCAGCCCGTCGGCCTGGTCGTCTATTTTCCGTCTGGCTGCTGTGCCGGTCAGTCCCACCACCGACAGACCCTTGACCAGGGGGGTCAGCCCTTTCTTGGACAGGGCCAGCTGCTGAACGTCCGCCAAGGTGCCCACTTTCAGGGTGGAACCAGGAGTCAGCCCAGAGCAATCGGCCATGCTGAGGCCCGCAGTTTCCACGCCCAGCTTGTTCAGTGTGCTGGTAACGGCTTTCACAGCCCCAGCTGGGCTGTTGGGCATGTCCAAGGCCAGAGCGGCCAGACGGCCGAAAAGCTCAGCCAGACTGTTATCCGAGTTGCGCAACATCAGCGACATGACCTCGCTGAGCCGAGCCGAGCGGACACGGGCCAAAACCCTACCCTGAGCATAATCGATCCGCTCTGGCGCTTGGGCATTATCCACATGTATCCCGGACTGAGCCAAACGGCTGGCAAAGACAGCTGCAGCAGCCCCTGCCGGGTTCTCGACCCTGGGAAGATAGACTCCGCCTGCGTCCGGGTTAGCGTCAGGCTCGGCCCGTCCCTGCCGGGCCTCATCCACGGCCATGGAAACAGGCTCCTGGAAGTAGATTCCATCAGGATTGTTGTCTTCGATGCCCTTAGGCATCCGATCGTCGCCGAAGAGCGTGTCCTGATAGGTCAATGACACGCGGTCGATCCCCTGCTGGCGCAGGGCCTGGGCCGTCCGCTCGGCCAGAGTTTCCAGTCCGGCCCGACCGTTGACGTGCAGAGGATCGTCCTTGCCAGCGCCTAGAAGCATATCGCCATGACCGCGCAGGGCCAGCCTTGCCGACGAGGAAGAAGATGAATTCAGAACCGCCTCAGTATCCAGCTGGGATGACATGTCCAGAACCGAAGCGGCTGCCGCTGCGGTCAAGGTCTTCATGGTGGAGGCTGGCTGGCGTACCTGTTCGGCGTTCTTCTGAGCCAGCACCCGTCCATCAGCCTGCCGCACGACCAGGGAATATGCATTGCCCAGGCCAGGTGTATCGGCGAAAGCATTGACCAGTTGCTGGACCTGGCCGACATCCACTGCGGATCCAGTCCTGTCGGCGGCTGCGGTTGACGACTCGCCCATGATGACCGCAGGGGGGATCGTCGAATGACTGGTCTTAGCCAAGGTCAGAGGACCGGGCACCAGGTCAGCCAGATCCATGCCGGCACAGCCGACAACCAGCATGACAGCTACAAGCGCAGTCAAGGCCACCCGCCAGCGGCGCTTGGTCCGACGACGGCGCGTTATGCGCTGCTGATGTCTGTCACCCAATTGCTCTCTCCCGGACCTGCGCCCGCCGACCGAATTCAAAGGGGGCCCGGCGGCGCTCATGGACTTCGAATCGGTCGGCATCTTCCCACTAGCCTAGTACTCGTCCCGAGACGACTTCAGGACTGCAGGGAAGCATATCGATCCAGAGTCAGCAGAATGGCTGACTGTCGACGATCGAAGACCCGGGATCCTAAAGCGACACCCACGGCAAGCACAATCAAACCGTTCGCCAGTGCGACCGGCGCTGGAAGCCAGAGCGGTAGAATCCCGCCCTTGATCATGGTCGGCAATGCCACCAAGAAGGTGGGCAGCATGATCAGCAGGCTCGCCAGCAATTGCAGTATTGGCAGGAAGCCCTGAGCAACAGCACGCCCCTGCGGCGAAGTGAAGGGCCGGTCCATAGAGGGGACCGGATAGATCAGCAAGGCCGAGAAAATCTGAGCAACTCCCAGCCCAGACAGAAGCAATCCTATGGTCGCAGCCAGCATATCCAGGGAGATTACCAAGTCTCGTCCGCCCTTCATTGCCCCGGAGAGCACCAAAGTCACCAGCCCGAGCAGGAACATGCAGGGCATAGCCACAATCAGATGGCTGCGGACACGGGACAGCCGGTCCTCACGACCCTTCACCCCCGCAGCTATCTCCATGCACAGGGCGAGCCCATCGTAGGCCAAGATGTTGCCCTCGGGAATCTCCAGTATCAGGGCGCCCAAAACCAGTCCCAGCCATATCAGCATGGGCATCTGACGGAAGAGTATTGCGTACAGAACCATCAGCACCAGCAAAAGCGGATAGATAGACAGCTTGCGGGAATCCTGACGCAGATAGATCAGCAGCCGTGCGGTCATTGCATCCACAGCGTTCCGGGACCGGCCCAGCATCCCCAGTCCCTTGGAAGCTGTCGGCCGCTCAGCCCTCGCCCCAGTGTGCAAACGGTCATGGCGCAGACACAGCATGCCGATCATGAAGCAGAGAGCCAGTGTGGCCAGCTCCATAAACAGACGTCCAGCCAGAGCCCACCATGATCCCGAAAGAAGATCCTCAGGCAGACGGACAGCGGCACCCAGCGGCGTCCAAGCGAGCAAATCGGCCACGGATTTCATGGAGTCGGCGTCCACTGCCATGCCGTTCATAATCTCACTGCTCAACAAAGAGGGCAGTATGCACAAAACCATGATCACCATGGTGACCAGCAGATAGAGCCCGGACCGGGTGCGCCGAGAAACCATCAGTGTACCAACCAAGTCCAAAATTGCACGGGACAAGGCCAGCAACACCATGACAGCCATCAGAGCTGCTACCAAAGCCATGATCGAAGCTCCGACACCCATGCGGGCATAGATGGCCGTCAGGGCCAGAAAGCAGACAAGACCGGTCAATCCCGCAGGCCCGGCCAGCCCGGCCAGGTAGAGCCCCAATTGCAACTGACCGTCAGGAATCCCGTAAAGAACGAATCGCGAAGGACTCAGGATCGACCCCTGGCCCAGAAAGGTCAGTTGAATCAGGACCACCCCCAGAGTCAGCCCGACAAGAAACAGGATCAATACAGTCCCCATACGCTGGCGGTCGCCCGGACCGGCGCTGGGCAGCCAGCCCCCTAGTGTCAACGCAGCCTGCCAAGAGGCCAGAAAGATGCCAATGACCATGAGCAGGCTGATGATGGCCCCGACCATCTGCCAGGAGGAGCGCTTGACCGTTCCCCAGGTAATGGACCAACGCATGGCGATGATGGTGGCTGCCGTTCTCATTCCGCCTCCTGGTCTTCCTCGGACCCGGAACCGTTCAGCCAGGCGATCCGACGGGCCCGATGGCGGCCGCCGACGAGATCCAGGAAGCGATCCTCCAGATCCTCCCCTGCTGCGACCTGAGCCACCGTGCCATCAGCCCGAACCAGACCATGATTGATGATGGCTACATGCGTGCACATCCGCTCCACCAGGGCCATGACATGCGAGGAAATGACCACGGTTCCTCCAGTATCGACATACTCGACAAGGATGTCCTTGAGATTGGCGCTGGAGACCGGGTCGACCGATTCGAAAGGCTCATCCAGTACAAGAAGTCTGGGGGAATGAATCATGGCAGTAGCCAGGCAAATCTTCTTGGTCATTCCGGATGAATAATCGCAGACGCGCTTTCCTCCGGCATCGGTCAGGTCAAAAGCCTCCAGCAGGTCCCTGGCCCTGCCCAGCGCCTCCTCGCGCGGCATTCGACGCAGCATGCCCGAGTAGACCAGCAATTGCAGACCGGTCAGCCTGTCGAAGATCTGGTCGCCTTGGGGCATGACGCCTATGATCCGCTTGGCTGTATCCACGTCAGACCATACGTCCCTGCCCAGAATCATGACCTTTCCGGAGTCAGGCGCCAGGAGGCCGGTCACCATGTTCAGCGTGGTGGTCTTTCCCGCGCCGTTGGGGCCGACAATCCCATAGAAGGACCCCCTGGGAATATCCAGAGAGAGGGCATTGACAGCAGGCCGGCCCTGGTAGCACTTGACCAGGGCGCGAATAGAGACCGCTGCCTGTGGATCGGGCGGAGGAGCCACTGCCGTCTGGGCGGTCATGCTGGCTGATCGGGCTTCATCGGACATGGCCTTAAGTCTATCCCATCATTATCTCGCTCCCGGCCACCTCCATAATCTAGTTCGCATGTCGGCGGATGCCCGGTCTCAGTGCCCGGAGTGCTCGATGGGCTTCCATCCAGGATTGGCGAAAATGGCCTGGAAGGAGATGGGCAGGTAACTCAGCATGAAGATGGGGAAGCTCAGACAGTACGCGAAAAGCTCCTTGTTGGAAGCGCCTATCTTGTCCCGCTCGGCCAGCACAGTCAAAGCAGCCAGGCCCATCAGGGCCAGGACACCAAGAACCCCGGCTGCGATGCCATCTACCAGTGCAGTCATCTGGCTGGTCCAGGTCACGAAACCCAGAGCCGGGAAGAGCAGACCGAAGAAACAACGGACCAGGCCTAGGACGGTCAGCGGACAGATGAGAATGGTCAGGTCCACGGCCGAGAAGTCGCGTTCGCGGAAAGCCCGGGTGATCAGAGCGGGCCCATAGTAGCGAAAGACCTGAAGAAAGCCCTTGCTCCAGCGCAACCGCTGCCGCCAGCTCTGCTTGAAGGTGACCGGTTGCTCGTCATAAAGGATTGCTGTGCCGCAATAGCCGATGCGTTCGCCGTGCAGGACCGAATCCATAGTGAACTCCAGGTCTTCGGTCAACAGGTGGAACTTCCAGCCGTTGTTGCGCTCCATGACTTCCCTGGAGAACATGAACCCGGTCCCTCCCACGTGGCAGCTGGACCCGATGACCATCCTTGAGGTGTTGAGGAACCGGGATTCGCGGATAAACCATAGAGCCGAGCCGGAGGAGACCCAGTTGTCAGAGAAGTTGACTGAGTTGCGGTAGCTGGTCAGTATGCGGAAACCGGATTGGAAGGCCTTGTTCATCTCTTCGATGTAGTGACGGTCCAGGAGGTTGTCCGCATCGAAGACAAAGTAGGCATCGTATCGGGAGGCAAGGCCCCGCTCAAGTATCTGGTCCAGCAGAAAGGTCAGAGCGTAGCCCTTGCCCACCTGGTTCGGATCCTGCCTCTCCACCACATGACAGCCAAGGGATCTGGCCAGTTCGGCGGTGTCATCGGTGCAGTTGTCAGCCACCAGCCATATGTCGATCATTGAGGATGGGTAGGTCTGTTCCTTAATGGAGTTAATCAGATGACCGACCACCTGCTCCTCGTTGCGGGCGGAAATAAGGACTGCGAACCGCTTGTCGAAGGGAGCCTCGGGAAAGACCACCGGCTTGGAGACGAAAGAAATGACGATGCAGATGGCCTGGTAGACGATGCCTACCCCGCCCAGCAGCAGCATCAGAACGTCCAGCACTTTAAGCAGGGCCATCAGTGCCACTCCTTGCGGGGGTTGTCCTCCCCCTCGGAGGCCTCGTCCGCGGTTTCTGTGCCTTTGAGCGACCTGTGCCTTACGGGGGCCGAAGCGGACTTGGGTATGGGCACCGTAGCCGACTCGTCCAGGTCCTTGGTCGTCGGCGAAGACGCCGGGTAGAGCTCCCGAGCAATCGTCATGACAGGATCATCCACTCGAACCCTGGCGCTGGTCCCCTTGGCGGACCGGCTGCCGACATGGCTGGCCACCGGCTGGACCACGTGCTCGTTGAAGGCTTCGACACCCTCGACAACCTTGGACTTGCCTACCGGCTTCGGATCCTGCATGAGCGGGGAGTCAATCAGCTCGTAGTGCTTGACCGAGGCCGAGAATATGGCCTGGAAGCTGGCTGCCAGAGGCAGGGCCAGGAAAGCGCCCAAAGCGCCGAAGACCGCCCCCAATGCCAGCACGGAGAGGAAGGCGATGGCCGGGTTGAGGTCCATGGTCCGCTGGGAGATCTTGGGAGCCAGGATCATGTTTTCGATCTGCTGGTAGATGATGATGTAGGCCAGCACGATCACAGCAACCAGCAGCCCGCGGCTCCCCCAGGACACCACTACGGGAATGGCACCTCCTATGTAAGTGCCGATCGTCGGCACGAACTGGGATACCAGCCCGCAGAAGAGGGCCAACGGCAGCCAGTAGGGCACCTTGAGAATGACTAGGAAGACCGACATGCATGCTGCTGAAATGAGCGCCAGTATGGTCCTGCTGAACAGGAAGCTGGATATCTGGTCCTGGGCGATGGTCCAGACGAAGAGGAATCGGCGCTGGCTCCTGGGGGCAAGCCACTGGCACAGGCTGCGGCGCAACTTGGGGCCTGCGGCGGAAATGTAGTAGATGACCAGCAGGACGGTCATGATATTGATGAATGAACCCACCAGGCCCACAGTGGTGTTCAGGGCCTGCCCGGCAAAGTTTGTCACCCAGGAGGTCTGGACGTTCTTGACGATCTCCCCGCCCAGATCCTGCATGGCCGGCAGGTGCCAGGGAGTGCGGCTGGCGATGAATTCCGCCACCTGCTCATAGAGCGCCGGCAGCCCGTTGACCATGCCGATGACCTGCTGGACCAGCAGATTGCCGAACATGCCCATAAGGACAATCACAATGATGATCAGTCCTACCAGGGTGACCGCCGATGCCGCGCCCCGTCTCCAGCCATGCCTGACCAACCTGAGCACCAAGGGCTCCATGGCCAGGGAGACGAATATGGCAATCACCACATCCAGCACAAGGAATTCGATCTTCCACCATGAGGAGTAGGCGAACCAAGCCAGAAAGACGGCTATCGCCACATAGAGAAGGGCGCGGCCGAACCATTCAGGAGGTCGGCGCGGATCCCCCTTGGGCGGGAACACCGTCGCGAAATCAAAGCGCTGCTTTTGCTCGTTGGCCATATGTTCCATTATCCCAAGATGGCTGACATGGCGGGCTATTGAGCGCAGGTTGAGCCGACGGTGTATCCGGGCACACGTATCCTGATGGGTATGTTGACCGTTTCCATAGTCATACCCGCCTGGAATGAGGAAGAACGCATTGAAGACTGCCTCCTGAACGCCACTAGGCAGAGTCAGGCACCCAAAGAGGTGCTGGTAGTCGACAACCACTCCACGGACGCAACGGCCTCCATCGTCCAGCACTTCATCGACCAGAACCCCGACCAACATGTCAGACTCCTGCATCAGGACAGCGAACAGGGGCTGATTCCCACCCGCAATTATGGACTTGACCGGGCAACTGGCGACGTGCTGGGCCGAATCGATGCCGACTGCATGCTTCGGCCCAACTGGGTCGAGGTGGTATCCGGCATCTTCACACGGGATCCGGAGGCCATGGGCGCCACTGGTCCAGTGGCCTACTATGACATGCCAGGAAAACGTATCGGGCTCAAGGGGGACAACACCATCCGCCGGGCCATCTACCGGGCCGATGACGGGCAATACCTGCTCTATGGATCCAACATGGCCCTGCGAGCCACGGCTTGGCAGGCCATACGCAACCAGGTCTGCAGGGACAAGGAAGACATCATGCACGAGGATGTCGATATCTCTCTGCACTTGATCGATCAAGGTTTCAAGACGGTCTACTGCAAGGACATGAACGTGGGCATCAGCGCCCGCCGGATGGACACCTCCTTCACATCCTTCCGTCACTACATGCAGCGGTTCAAGAACACTTTCGACGCCCACCCGCAGCACACCAGAGAGCAGAAGCCTGAGCACACCCTCTATGCCATCTACCCCATCCTGCGAGCCTTCTACCCCGTGTACCAGAAATACCTGGAATCCGCCGACATCAACCCTGCTGAACGCGTCTGGATCCAGGAGCAGATGGAGCTCTTCCACCAGCGCGACCAGGAGCTGGACCAGGAGGATCACTGACCAGCAGACGGCACACCAGGCTTGCCTGGTCCATAGGGGGCGGGTATCATGGGCACGTTCGCCCCCGTCGTCTAACGGTTAGGACACCAGACTTTCAATCTGACAGCGAGAGTTCGACTCTCTCCGGGGGTACAAGACAAAGGGTTGGAAAATGGCGGAATACCGCCACCCAGCAGGTGCAAACAGAATTCAGCGCAAAACCTACATCGGGCTGTTTAGGGCTACTTCGAGCTAAAATAGTACACGCTACAGTACACACCTATGAGATTGAGACACGCATGTGCAGCCAGAAGCTCTTAAGCAGGAACTGTTCATAAAAACCAAAAAAGACTATTCTTAATACGGCGGCGCACAACGGGATAACGTCCAGCAGGATAGCAGCGAGATTTGCAGTAAATACAAATGAATGCTGCCCACCCGCAAGATCCGCCAATGCATATCCTCGCATAGTCGCTCCGGCAGGGACAGAACCGTAGATAAGTGCACCAGCTGGTTGCATCACTGACAATGATTGGCAAAGGGCCAAAGTCTGTTTTGCTGAGAATAAGGAAACGCGCATCACTCAAACCTGCAGACTGCAGCAAATCATAAAAAGGGCGTCGGGACGACGCATGCATGCAATCATCACGGCAGAGGAGCCGTTATTGCTAAAAGTATTGATATTGCCCCGACAGACCATCTCAATTGAGCCCAACCATGGTCTTCCGAGCTTCAGCAGTCACTGCACGCGAAGACATGAAGCATATGGAAAATACTGTAATAATTTCGGTAAATTTCATTTAATTTCAGCATCTCTTGTTAAGCTATGAATTGTCCATGATTCCCGGGATACAGGCACAACGGAGGCAGTATGCCCATCTCAATATCGTCGAGCACGTCCATACTTCAGCAAGACCAACAGAGCAAAAGCATCCCTGTAGGTTTCGCTGTCGCCAGCATCCGCCGGGATCTGGCCATGGCCCTCCTGCCAGGGACGACAACAGGAGCATCGATAAGGCTGATTCAAGCTGACTTACCTCCAGAAGGATACAGACTGTATGTAAGCAATGGCTCCCTTTGCATCGAAGCCAATGACGATTTCGGCTTCATATACGGTCTTTATGCATTCAGCCGCAATGTGCTGGGCATCCAAGACCTCTGGTTCTGGAACGATCAGCACCTGAAACCGGTGGACTCCATCGCACTGTCCGATGACTTCACTCTGGAGTCCACGCCGTCGGTCGTACGCTATCGCGGCCTCTTCATCAACGACGAGGTGCTGCTGGAACATTGGAAAGTTGACAACGATTCCGAACTCCCCTGGCAGCTGGCTTTTGAGACCATCTACCGATTGGGGGGCAACATGGTGATCCCCGGATCCGGACAACGTGGCGAACCGCACCTGGACTTGGCCCAACAGATGGGTCTATACATCAACCAGCATCACGTATGCCCTCTGGGCGCCCGCATGTTTTCTTCAGCATACCCGGACACGCCACCACGCTGGCCAGAAGAGCGCGAGCGCTTCGAACACCTGTGGCGGCAGGCCATTCATGACCAGACCGGCCAACGCACCATTTGGACCCTGGGTTTCCGCGGCCAAGGAGACACGCCTTTCTGGCAGTCTGATCCGCGACACACTTCCGACACAGATAGAGGGAAAGTCCTTAGCGAAGTAATAGACATTCAATACAGGATGGTGCAAAAAGCTGTGCCAGGCGCACCCTGTGTGGTCTACCTCTATGGGGAGATGATGGAGCTCTATCGTAAAGGCGTGCTCACCCTACCCCCGCAGGTGACCAAGATATGGTCCGACAACGGCTATGGACGCATGGTCTCTCGCAGACAATGGAACTCAGATCCTCGCATTCCTTCCATGCCTGACAGCCACGGCAACAACGGAATCTACTTCCATACAAGCTTCTATGATCTCCAGGCGGCCAACCACATTACAGCCAGCACCAACCAGCCTTCAGCGGTCATTGCTGAGCTGGAGCATGTTCTGCAATCCGGGGGTGACCAAGTCTGGATCATCAATGCTTCCAACATCAAGCCCCACGTCTACATGATTGCCTTGATAGCGGCCATGTGGCGACGGGGCAGCATCAATCCCAAGGTGGAGACTCAGCGCTATCTGACCGCCTACTACCACTGCAGAGACACCGAATCCTTGGAAAACCTGCTGAACGGCTACTGGAGATCAGCCATATGCTTCGGCCCCTGCTGGGATCAGCATGCAGGCGAGCAATACTATAACTATCAGTCCCGGATTCTGATTACCGGATTCCTGCATGACCGCCATGCTCCCTGCCCGCAATTGCGCTGGCTGACCGATGCCGACAACCTGAGCGATCAAATCGACTTGATCCGTTCCCAGGTAGGCCCGGCAGCCAGTGCTTATCAGCGTCTCGATCTGCAAGCTCGACAGGCAGCCCTGACCATGGAGCAGTCAGGCAACAATGATGGGGCAAAGCTTCTGAGGGATAGCATCGGTCTTGCTATTAGCATTCACTATCATTGCAGCACGGCCTGTCTTACCGTCTGCGAGTCGTTGCTGGCGGCCATAGAGACAGACTACGCCCGCGCTTTCTACCTGGCGGGGCTGGCACGAGACGAGTTCCGGTCAGCTGACCAGGCTATGCATGAACGCGAGCATGGAACCTGGCAAGGATTCTGGTCCAACGACTGCCTAACAGACGTCAGCGAGTCCGCTCAAGTCTGTTCCCAATTGATGGGCTACTTGCGCTGCATGGGCGATGGGCCATACTTCAATGGCTGGAAGCGTGAATTTACGTACCCCCGCAAAGAGCGCCAGGTCACTGTCATAACCAATATGGAGAAACATGAGGACGACGATCGGATCTTCACCGCCATGAAGGCCTTGCATTTCGACTAGGCAAACGACAAGGCAACGACCTGTCCGACACGGGCTGAGGCTCATGAAAACAAATACGCCGTCGATGGATATGCCCATCGACGGCGTTCGTCGCTTTATCAGCGAGCCAGAGACTCATTGGCCTCGTCGACAAATTGTTTGGCTGCGTCAGCAGCCTTGGTTTTCTTGTAGAGGAGGGACTCCTCCACTTGCGGCAGAGTCTGGGTATTGACCGTGGCGGCAGCAGCAGGGCTTGGCGGATTGATCGTGGAAGATTCGGGAATTACCGTCTCGTTCATAAAGGTCACGACCTTCTTTTCCTCCGGGCTCAACAAGGGAGTTATGGCTTCCAGAGAAGCCTTGGCCACCGGCAGGCCGCGGTCGGTCAGCATGGCCTTGACCGCCTGCTTGTCATTAGTGTAAAAATCAATGTACTTGGCTGCCAATTCAGGATGTTTACAGGTCTTGGCAATGACAAAGAACATGCCTGGCTTGACATAGTTGGCCTTTTTCAGATTTGCCGAAGGCCAGGGCGCAAGCTCCAGGTCTGCATCCTTGTCCGCCTTTTGCAGTGCCGTCAGTTGGGATGTGAATTTCATGGAGACCCAAGAGCGCCGAGAAGGTTCATTGCCGTAGACAAGAGGATCCTGTTCAACCGAACCGGTCTGGATCTCAGTGAAGACGTCAGGACCCAGATGCCACCCCTGATCAATGCCGTCTTGGTAGACCTGGAAGTAGGGCTGGAGATCAGCGGCATTCGCCCCCAGCTTCTTGTCCTTGAAGAGCGTCTTGCCCTGCCCTCTCAACACATACTCCATCAGCTCCGAAGCTTCGTAATACCGGAAGTTGGTCTTATAGCCCGTCTTGTCATGGATGGTTTTGGACATGGTTTTGAATTCATCCACGGTCATCGACTTAGGCATGGTCAGCCCTGCCTGGTCCAGAACCTTCTTGTTATAGATAAGCGCAGGCGAGGAGGAACCCAGGGAAAGGGCGTAGTACTTGCCATCCATTTTTCCTGAATCCAGCACATTCTTGTCGATTCCCTTGGTTCTGATGGTTCCATCTTTCATATATGGGCCCAGGTCCAGAAGCTGGCCGTTCTCCACATATTGCTTCAGATAGGAGTAATCCATAGCGACCACGTCAGGCATCTGCTTACCGGCCACCTGCGTGGACAGCTTTTTCCAATAGTCGTTCCATTCGAAGAAAGAACCCTTTACCTTGACGCCTTTATTGGCTGCCTCGAAGGCCTTGTTGACCTTGGCTTGACGTGCGTTGCGATCCTGATTACCCCACCAGGCCACCGTAAGCTCGCTACCCCCGGCGCTGGAATCGTCTTTCTTGGTTCCACTGCCGCAGGCTGCCAACGACACCAGCGTCGCACCAATCGTGACAACGGCGAGCAACCGTTTCATGTTCTTCATTGAACTACCTTTCTCTTTACCAGTGGAGCGTTAATACCAGCTTTCCACCTATGAAAATAGTAGCAAATGTGACACTGATTACATTAAAATTGCCATTTATTTCAGAAAACAACCACAAATACAGTGAAATTCTATCGGCGAGACTCAGATGAGGGCACTGCCGTGGAATCACGGGTAATCAGCATTTCCGGTATGACCAGCCCTTGGTTTTGATCACCCTGCAAAGTTTCATCCTCTGCTTGGCCCACATGGAGCATATCCAGCAGAATACGCATTGCGGAGCCGCCCAATCGTTCCTGTCGAACGTCTACAGTCGTAAGCCTTGGGCGGACCACTCGCGAGAGCACACTGTTGTCGAAACCAATCAGACTCAGATCCTCAGGAACTCGTACGCCACGTTCCAAAAGGCCGCCCAAGAGCCCCGTGGCCATCAAATCGTTGAAAACCACGATTCCAGTCAGGTCATGTTCCAGCATCACAGCGTCGCAGGCATTGATCCCACCACCGTAGGACGGCTCGAAGGGTCCCAGAATCCTACTCTCTAGTCCGAACTGATCAGCACAACCAAGAAAAGCCTCCCTGCGCTTCGCATTGGTCCATGACCCTTCGGAACCTCCCACATAAGCCACCTTGCGATGCCCCAATGAAGCCATATGCCGCATAGCCTGCACCATACCCTCCTGATCATCGGCACAGGCGGTTACGTACCCCTCCAGCTGGCGGGAGACCAGCACGGTCTTGGCGGGATCGAACCGGGCACGCAGCATGTCAGCCTCAAGCCTAGGGGCTATGACGATCTGCCCGGCAGTGGCAGCAGTCACACGGTCAACAACCTCGTCCGCATCCTCCACATTTAAATCATCGATAATAAGCTGGCATGAATGCTGATGAGCCACGGCGAATAGGCCCTTGAAGAGGTCAGCGAAATAAAAGTTGCCTATATCGGTAACCAGAATGCCGATGCTCTCTGCTCGAACTGCAGAGGATCGCCTCGGCGATCCGCCCGATCGGTAGCCCAAGGTCTGTGCAACAGCCCTGACGCGTTCGCGGGTCTGACTCTTAACCAATCCGCCGTTAAGGGCACGCGATACCGTGGCAGCCGATACACCCGCTTGCTTCGCCACATCATGAATGGTTGGCTCGCCCATTTCCATCACCTCGTCTATCCGATCATCCATGGCGAAAGCTTATCAGCAGGAAACCCCGTGGACAGCTACCGATCTACTCGTTCTTTACCAGTACATAGCGCTTCATAGCAGCCCAGCCAGCCATGTTGCCGACTAATCCCATGAGGACAAAACCGATAACAGGCATCACCGGAACGGTATAAGGAAGACCCAAATAGCACACTGCAAGAATCCCGGCATCAACGAACAGCACCAGGACAGTCATGGGCAGACAGAGCAAAGCCAGTCTTATTGCATTGGCCAATAGTGCGCCTACGCCCAGATCAGTAAAGGCGATCATGGGAAACAGGTAGATTGACGCAGATAAAAGAAGCAAAGCAATTACCAGGCAAAGAGCGCCCAAAATCGGAGCCAGGGGCAGCCCAGACCGGGGATAGAACCATACCCCAAGCATTGCAGCGGCTAGGACTGCAAGCAAGGACCATCCTGCAGGCAGGGATCTCCTCCACTGGTCTGCAAAGGCCTTTCGGAAATGATATAGGGGATAGCAGATACGCCGCTCCAGCATAAGCCCCAGCACCTTGCTCATTGCCGTCAGGGCGCAGGGTATGGTGACCACAGGAAGGCAAGAAACCACAAAAAGCAAATTGATGCCCACCAGGCGACCAGCATGCCACCGGAGAACGCTCAGCAGGAGCATGGGCCCATGAGGATTGTTGTCCGAACGTACACGATGTTTATGATCGCCGTAAAAGAAACCATACAGATTCATAGAGCGCCCACACCCCTTTCACTCATCCCTTGAGGCCCGATGTGCTGACCCCCTCTACCAGGTAGCGCTGGAAGAAGAGGAAAATGAGGATACTGGGCAGGATGGATACGGAGGCCATGGCAAACATGGCTCCATAGTCGGAGCTGGAACTCGGATCCGCGAATAGCTTCAACGCCAGGGAAACCGGGTAGCGTTCGGTATCCGATACGTAGAGCAAGGCCGAAAGAAAGTCATCCCAACGCCACATGAAGGAGAATATGCAGCCAGTGACGACGGCCGGAGTGATCAGCGGGCAAACCACACGGAAGAAGATTCCATAGTAGGAGCATCCATCCAATTTAGCGGCCTCGTCCAAGGAACGTGGAATGCCATCGATGAAGTTCATGATCAGATAGATGAAGAAGCCCTGAATGGCAAAGCAGTAAGGCACTATCAGCGGTAGATAGCTGTCGGTCCAGCCTAGTTTCTGATACCAGAGGTATTGGGGCACCATAAGCACCTGGGCAGGAAGCATCATTGACAGGAGCATGGCCACAAATAATATCCTCCGCCCAGGGAACCGCAACCGGCTAAGCGCATATGCAACAATGGCCGAAGAGGCTATCGTGCCGATGGTGGCCACAATCGAGATGAAGAGAGAGTTGCCGATGTATCGCAGGAAGGATGTTCCGGCAAAACCCTTGAAACCGTTGATGTAATTGTCCAGCGTCCAATGAGACGGGATCAGCTGCCCCGAAGTGGCAAGAACAGAAGCGGTCGGCTTGAAGGAGCTCAGCACCATCCAGACAATGGGATAGATCATGAGCAGGGCACAAAGCATAACCACAATGTGATAGAAGACTCTGCGCAGAGGGATGCCTCTGCGCACTGGGGCCGCAGAATCGTGCCGGCTGTTGGCATCAGCTGTAATGATGGTCATGATCAATCAGGCCTCCTCGTTGTAGACCCAGAACCGTTTTGTCAGGAAAAGCACACCGGTATACATTCCGATCAGCAAGAGCATGACCCATGCCATGGCCGCGCCATACCCGGCATGGTAACGAGTGAAGGACTCATCGTACATGTAGACCATGTAGAAAAGGGTCGTGTTCCTGGGCTTGCCCTGAGTGATGATGTAGCACTGGGTGAAAGCCAGGAATCCATTGATGGACTGCATAACAAGATTGAAAAATATGGTTGGTGTCAGCAAGGGCAGCGTGATCCGCCAGAACTGATACCACTTGTTGGCCCCATCAACGCTGGCCGCCTCATAGAGCTCACTGGGGATTTGCTTGAGGGAGGCCAAAAAGATAAGCATGGACGATCCGAATTGCCAAACCGAAAGGATAATCAAGGTCCAAATAGCAGTGGATTCATTTCCCAGCCAGGCGAAATGGCTGTGTATGCCGAACAAACCAAGGGCCTTGTTGATAACGCCATCTGCCGCGAACATCTGCTTCCAAAGGATGGCCACGGCCACGGAACCCCCCAGGATGGATGGCAGATAGAAAGCAGCCCTGTAGAAACCAGAGATGCGCGAATTACGCAAAAGCAGCATGGCCACCAGCAAAGCAAAGACCAACCTGAGCGGGGTAGAGATCAGAGCAAAGAAAAGCGTCACGCCCAGGGACTGCCAGAAGAGCGGGTCCGCAGTGAACATACGCACGTAATTGTCCAGTCCGATGAATTTCGGCTCGCCGATGATGTTGTAATCGGTAAAAGTGTAATAAAGGGAAAGAGCCAGAGGCACTATCAAGAACATCAGAAAGCCGAAGATGAAAGGGGCGGAGCATACGAGTCCGGCCACTTTCTCACGCTCCAGGAAATTGACAAGCCGACCATGAGGACGAAACCTCAGACCCGGCCCTTCTGTGGACCCATCGGCAGGAATCTTCCTGTCGGCCGCTTCTATGGCCATAGCGCAACCTCCTTGTATTCGACGCGACATCAGTCGGAAGCCTATGCGGCACAGCCGGATCAGCAAACCGCAAAACAGGGATCGTCAGCGATCATTCACCCTTGAATTTTTTGGTTATCGGTTAGAGCATCATGTGACTGCCCGTTACCGCACCCGGATCAACCGCAGCACTAACGACTCTACAACAAAATGAAAATAATGTCATATTCATTCCCGTTTTTCATGAAAATTCCATTTATTACATCATGACAACAGGCTTCTCTGCCCGACAGACGCATAACTCTCCGCCCAGCTCCATTTGAGCATATATTCTGCGCCGTGAGCACAGAGGCCCGAATCTGCTGAGTTCTCAAGCTCGGCATCAGGATCGAATCCCATACCGGACATCATCGCATCCCGACCATGGCAGGACCGTACCCATCCACAAGGCACAAGGTATGAGAAGCCTCTGACCCTAGGTGACAACGCAGAGACCGATAGGGTTGTAGCAGCGCACAGAAGATCCGGTCAGCGCAACCCAGGCGCCCCTTCTTTGGCGAATGGTCAGAATCAGCCACTGCCAGTTTCCGTCGAGTCGATCTCGACAATATATCCGGCGAAGTTTCTTCTGGGCCGTTTCCCGCTTGGCTGGACCCATGAGCCGCATCTAGATCCGCTGCAGCCGAGGAAGCCAAAACACATGCAACCTTGTTCCTCATACTGGCCGAAGCCTTGGGACCTCCAGAATCTGTTTGCATCGTGGTTCTAGGACCGCACGGCGTAAGCAGGTACAGGCTTCAGAGCTGGCCTTATTAAGGTACGACTCCATACCCAGCATCTGCCGTGGTCGGTCCTTATCAGTCCCGATACGGCCCGCAGACGAAGACCGCATGCCTCAGAATCCTCCTTCGATCATCCTTCTGCCACCACCTGGTAGGTCAGATCATGGATGGTCCTGCCGGCCAGCATGCCCTTGCGCTCGAAATTGGTCACGATGCGACCCTCAAATCGGTTCGACTCGGCAAAATCCCCGTGAGGCATCTCTTCCGCCAGAGCTGCAGTCCCCTTGCCTACATGACCCAAAGGCAACCGGACGGTTCTATCCCCCAAATTGCACAGACCCGGATGACCATCCAGCACCTCGTGCACATGCAGGGCATAGTCCTCGATGTCTGTAGCTATACGCCAAAGCCCCCCCGTGCGCAGGCACAGCACCACCGCATCGGCCAGGGCAGGCTGGATCAGCCGACGCTTATGATGCTTGGTCTTGGGCCAGGGATCAGGAAAGAAGGTCCAGAGCTCGTCAATCAGGTTCGCAGCCAGGTGCTCCAGCAGATCCGGGGCATTGACCTGGGCCAGCCTCAGGTTGGTCAGCCCCTCCTTGCCTGCCATGAGCATAGTATGGGCCAAACCGGGACGGTAGACCTCCAAGGCCAGGTAGTTACGTTCAGGATGGCTGCGGGCAGCAGCCACGATGTTCTCGCCCTGACCAGATCCGATTTCGACGGTCAGCGGTGCTCGCCGTTCCCAGATTCGATCAACCGCTTCCTGATCCAGCTGCAGATTCTGAGTCACCGACAGTGGGGACCCCTGCCCACGCAGGTTCAGCATGTAGAGTCCGGAATAGCGCTCCCAGGCTGCTTTCAGACGGGGACTGAGTCTGTCGGAGCGCAGGACGTATGAGACAATGGCCTTTCGACCGGATTTCTGTGGCTGCTCAGTGTTTTTCACCCTTCATGTATATCCTAAATATGGAGGTTGCATGGCCTGTAGCGAGTTTGTTTCCGTGATATACTCAAATTGAAACAAAATAGAACATTTGTACTCAAAATTGAACATGATCGCATCTGCGGTCTTCAAAGGAAGGCGAGGAAAATGGCCATTCTGGTGACAGGAGGGTGCGGATATATTGGCGCCCATGTGGTCCACGCCCTGCAGGAGGCGGGCAGGGAGGTCGTCGTGGTTGATGACCTCAGCTATGGCAAGCCCAGTCGGATCGGCAATGCCCGTCTTTACGGCGCTGACGTGGCCGCGCCAGGCGCCGATCAACGCCTGGCCGAGATCATCGAGGGGAACAAGGTGGACTCGGTCATCCACTTCGCCGCCCGCAAGCAGGTGGGCGAATCAGTGGAGAAGCCCATCTGGTACTACCAGCAGAACCTGAACGGCATGATCAACGTACTGTCGGCCATGGCAAAGACCGATGCCAAGAAACTGGTCTTCTCCAGCTCGGCCGCAACATACGGCGAGCCTCCGGTCGACGTGGTCCCCGAAGACGTGCAGCCCATGGTCCCCATCAACCCCTACGGCCAGACCAAGCTGGTCGGCGAGTGGATGGCCCGGGCCTGCGAGCAGCCTTACGGCATCCGCTTCTGCGCCCTGCGCTACTTCAATGTGGCCGGCTGTGGACCAGTCAGCCTGGAGGACCCGGCCGTCCTCAATCTCATCCCCATGCTCTTCGACAGGCTGCGGCAGGGCAAGGCGCCTGCCATCTTCGGGGACGACTACCCCACCCCCGACGGCACCTGCGTACGCGACTACATCCACGTCTCCGACCTGGCCGACGCCCATATCGCTGCCCTGGACTACCTGGACCGCGACCAGCGCCGCTACGATGCCTTCAATGTGGGCACCGGCCAGGGTACATCCGTTCGACAGATCGTGGACGAAGTCAAGAAGGTAACCGGGCTGCCCTTCACTGAGGCCATCAAGCCCCGCCGCGCCGGCGACCCACCGCACCTGATCGGCGACCCCACTCGGATCAACACCGAGATGGGCTGGCATGCCAAGTACGGCGTCGAGGAGATCGTCGAATCAGCTTGGAAGGCCTGGCAGGCCAACCCTGCCCACCACATCGACACCGATGGCTGGCAGCAGCAGGACTAGGCAGCGACGCGCCGGGGCTTGCATTCCTCCGGCGCTCATGTAAACTTTCCTCTTGGCTGTTCGAGCAGCCTCGGCTCCGTAGCTCAGTTGGTTAGAGCGCCGCCCTGTCACGGCGGAGGTCACCGGTTCAAGTCCGGCCGGAGTCGCTGGGAATGGTCTGACCCGGTTTGTCCGGGTCTTTTCGACTGTTCATGGCTCTGTAGCTCAGTTGGTAGAGCGAGCGACTGAAAATCGCTAGGTCAACGGTTCGATCCCGCTCGGAGCCACCAACCATTAAGCCCCTGAGATTCATGAGGAATCCAGGGGCTTAATTGATATTTACACGTATCTATCGTTCAGGACAGCTGTCTGACCACCCAGTCGACAATGTAGGGCGCGGTATGCTCGATCTGATCGATGGCCACCTCGAACTCATGGGGGCCGCCATACCAGGGGTCCACCAGATCGATTCGGCTCTCCCGACCTGGCGCCGGCTTGGGCAGATCCGGGTCGAAGCTGCGATACAGGTGAACGGCGGATCGCTTGCCTGAGGGCAGCAGACGCAGCAGGGCGCGCATATGGTCGGCTGTCATGGGCAGGAGCAGATCCGCGTCTTCGGCCTCCTCCCGGGTGATCCGATGGGCGAAGTGGTCGGTCGGCACCTCATAGCCTCGCGCGCGCAGAACCTTCTGGGCGCGCCGATCTATGGGGTTGCCGAATTCCTCGTCGCTGACCCCGCTGGATTCCACTCTGACCTGGTCCTCATCCAGTCCGCGATCTTGGAAGGATTTGCGCAGGATGACCTCAGCCATGGGCGATCGGCAGATGTTGCCAGTGCAGACGGTCATGACGTTGTAGGGGCCCCGTGAAGCCTTTCCTTCGGAATGCTGGGCCATCAACGCACCTTCCCATAGGTGATGTACCGGAAGCGCCGGATGGCATCCGCCTGATCCGGTTCGGCAGGGGTCATCCAACGGCTCTTGTCGCGCACCTGCCAGAACCGCTTGCTGACCAGCTCCTCCATATCAGGCACGAAAACGTCGGCTGGTGTCTGCAGATCCAGGTCAGTTACGTAAGCCGCATCAGCCAGCGGAAAGAAAGTGTTGAAAACCCCTGCGCCGCCGATGATCCAGATTTCGCTACGATCCATCCCATCATCAGGAATGGCTTCCTGCCTGGCCAGTTCCAGAGCATCGTCGGCCGCAGATACCACAGTGGCGCCTGGTGCCCGGAACCCTGGGTCGCTGGACAGAATGATGTTGTCCCTCTTGGGCAGGGGCCGCTCCCCCATGGAGACCCAGGTCCGCCGCCCCATGATGACAGGATGGGATACGGTAAGCTCCTTGAAGTGCCGCATATCCTCGCTCAGATGCCAAGGCAGCGCATTGTGGTAACCAATGGCGCCACGCCGACCGTCAGTGGCCTGCGCCTGCGCCCAGATCATATTGACCGATGAGCGGCGGCCCATCTCTTCTTCCTGATGCCGCCAGTCCTCATCGCCTAGAAGCCCGGCCTGACCGGGCTCGGGTTCGTGATAGCCGCTTCGACTATTGTCATGCTCCATCTGTTGCGTTCACTCCTCATAGTGAGTAGATATACGAGTACATTCTAATCTTCGGATCCGACGGTGCCCGTATTCGGCTCAGCGCACCATCAGACAGCCACTGGGGCTTTGATGGCGGGGTGGCATTGGTAGTCCACCACCTCGAAGTCTTCATACTGATAGGAGAAGATGGAGTCGGCCTTGCGGATGCGCATGGTCGGGTAAGCATAGGGTTGGCGCGACAGCTGCTCCAGAACCTGCTCCACGTGGTTGTCGTAGACGTGGCAGTCGCCGCCGGTCCAGACGAACTCCCCAGGCTCAAGACCTGCCTGCTGGGCCATCATCAGAGTCAGCAGGGCGTAGGAGGCGATGTTGAAAGGAACCCCAAGGAACATGTCGCAGGAGCGCTGATAGAGCTGGCAGCTCAGCCTGCCGTCGGCCACATAGAACTGGAAGAGCGCATGACAGGGAGGCAGGGCCATGCTGTCAACCTGGGCCGGATTCCAAGCAGTGACGATCATTCGACGGGAGTCCGGATGGGTACGTATCAGATCCAGCACCTTGGCGATCTGGTCGATGGTGTGATGAGGGTCCTCTGGCGTCGGGGCGGGCCAGCTGCGCCACTGGACTCCATAAACCGGGCCCAGATCCCCGGTTTCCGGGTCGGCCCATTCGTCCCAAATATGCACGCGGTTCTCCTGCAGCCAGCGAACATTCTGCGATCCCTTCAGGAACCAAAGCAGCTCATAAGCAATTCCACGGAAGTAGACCTTCTTGGTGGTGATCAGAGGGAAGGAATGCGACAGATCGAAGCGCATCTGCCGCCCGAACAGGGATATGGTGCCGGTGCCCGTCCTGTCGGATTTGAGAGTGCCCTCGCGCAGGATGGTGCGCACCAGGTCCTCATAGGGGGTGGGAATGTCCGAGTCGGGACGCTCAGGGATACGTGTACGAATACGCTGCAGTTCTTCGGGAGTCAAGGCCATGCGGCCATACTATCAAGTCCTCCGTCAGCTGAGCGTGCCCCGGTGACGAATCGCACACTCCGGGTTAGATTGGAGGAGCGGGTCCGGCCACAGGGTCGGATCCGGATGACGCACCCGCCGGGTGCCGGACAAGGAGGAACAGATGGGCAAGAGACTTTGGGTCGAACGCGATAAGGACGGCACCTGGAATGCCTATGGGGACAATGGGGCCCACATCACCTTCGGCAAGGGCGAGGATCAGTTCAACCCGGGCGATCTTATGAAGATCGCCCTGGCCGCCTGTGGAGCCCTCTCCAGCCAGTTCGCCGTGGAGAGCGCCCTAGGCAAGGGCAAGGGAGCGAAAATCGTGGTAGACGGCACCTACGACACCGACGACGACGCCTACTTGAGCTTCGATGAACAGGTGGATGTCGATGCCACTTCGGCCAGGCTGGCCCAGGAGGACGCGGACAAGCTGGAAGAGCGGGTCCGCCGCCATATTGCCAAGTCATGCACCGTGGCCCACACCTATCAGCGGGAGACCCCAGTCAGGATCTCCGTCAAAGTTCGTCACTGATCTGACGAGGATAGATGATCGAGCGGGGATTGCCAGGTTCATTGAACTTCGGGGATCCCCGCTCTTCGTCGATGCTGCCGCTGAATCGACCGTCTTACTCCTTATGCTCGGGATCGATGGTCGACTCCAGGTCAGCCAACTGCTCGGGCTTGGCCATATCCACAGAAATCCGCTCCACTCCGGTGATCTCGGCCACATCCGTGCTTTCAGCTGCGTCGGCTGCGGCCTTAAGACCGGACTCCTCGGCCTCCACGTACTTGCGCGGCACCACGTAAACAGGGCTGACCGCATGCTGCAGGAGACCCTGGCTGGTAGATCCCAGCAGGAGCCCGGTGAAGCCGCCGCGGCCCCGCGAGCCTACTACGACCACGTCATGGGTCTTGCTGGCCTGCGTCAAGGCCTCAACGGCAGACCCTGGCACCACGGTCTTGTTGATGCGCAGATCCGGATAGGTCTTCATGAGCGGGGCGATCCGAGTATTGAGGTCATCCAGATAGGAGTCCATGACGCTGCGCTCCTCAGCCGAACCTGTGCCGGTCAGTCCGGAGATGTTCGGCACTGCCGACATGACGTCAAGTTCAGCATTCCAGCTGTCGGCAAAGGCAGCGGCGATCTGCAGGGCCTTAAGGCCCCACTTTGACTCGTCGGAACCCACGGCGACCCGCTTGATATCGTTGCTCAGATGCATCAGATTGCCATCGTCGTCAGTGTAGGGAACGACCACGATAGGGCAGTAGGCATAGGCAGGCAGGCTGGAGCTGGTGGTTCCCAGCAGACGTTCGGCCAGGCCACCCTTGCCCCGGTTGCCGATGACTATCAGCCGGTAATTGCGGCTGAGCTCCACGAAGACCGAGGAGGGATCCCCGGTCACGATCAGCGTGGCTGCACCGACCCCCTGCTCATCGGCGATGGCCTTGGCCTTGGAGAGTATCTCCTGGGCATCGTTGTGAGCAGCCACGTCGTCCCCCATGGTGGTGTACGTCGCGTCGAAGGAGACGGCCGCATACGAGGGAAGGGAATAGGCACAGACGATCTGCAGGGTCAATCCTGCATGCTTAGCGTAGTTGGCAGCCCACCATGCCGCCTTGTAGCTGGCGTCCGAGCCATCGACGCCTACCAGAACAGCCTTGTCGTTGCTCATCCGACGACCTCCTTTACACTTGGCGATGACAAACCGACACCGCTCCTTCTGCCAGAATATCGCATGCGGCCCTGATCAATAAGCTGGCAGGGACCAACACGCGAGGAACATCAGCTTTGGATATGCAAAACGCCCCCGTAGGGGCGTTAGGTCTGCATGAAAGCTATGCCTCAGACCAGGCGACGATAGTAGAAAGTCTGGTAGACCGCCTGAACCCTGACGCAGCTACCTGGAGACGGGGCGTGGATCATACGTCCGCCGCCAACATAAATGCCTACATGGCTGCCATCGGGGGCCACCATCAGGTCGCCAGGGGCCGGATCCGTGACCGGCACACCAGCCGAACCCTGGGCAGCGGCAGTGCGGGGAAGACCGATGCCGAAATGAGCAAACACATACTGGGTGAACCCAGAGCAGTCGAAGCCCTTAGCAGGATCAGTCCCGCCAAACACATAGGGAATTCCCTGGAACTGAAGGGCGTAGTTGACCACCTCTGCACCCGTGCCAGTGGCCGGCACATCTGTGACTGGGTTCTCGGTGCTGCCACGAGCAGCCGAACGGCTAACCTGCATGGATTGACGCTGACTGGCTGCAGCCTGGGCCTGCTCGCGAGCCTGCTGGGCTCTGGCCTCGGCATCCTTCTCTGCCTGAGACTTAGTCGCAGGAACGCTTAAAGACTCAATGCCACCCCAGCTGCTGTCTTTTTCGACAGTGGTCGCCGTCGACTCGGTCAGCAGATCGGCGCGCACCTTGCTGCCAGGAGTGAATGAACGTGACGAAGTGACTGCGGCTTCACTGCCGTCACTGGCCTGGGCCACGGCGGGTATACCGATGGAGAGCATGCCACAAATCGTGACCGCTGCCATCAAGCTCACATACTTGCGTGTGTTTTTCATCAAGCACAATTCTATCACGTATCAAGAACAAGGACCAGCGAAAATGGGACAGGATCCGCGCAGCCGAGAATCAGTAATGGATGTAACTCAGAGCGTGCACGTTGGACAAGGTACGAGAGTAAGTCTTTCCGTTCATGACAGCACCACACTCAGAAGTGACGATGGAACCGTCGGGATTGATCTTCTCAACGATGGCCACATGGCCGTAGAAGGAATCCGAACCCTCCTGGCCAGCCTGGAAAACCACGATGTCGCCGACATTGCGTGGTGTACTGTCCACCCAGTAGCCCAGTGAGCGGGCCGAGCCAGACCAGTCCTTGGCGTTGCCCATATAGGAGCCCACCGGCAGACCCAGCTGGTGACGACGGACGTAGGCCCACCAGGTGCACTGGCTGAACTCGTAAGCGTTGCCCGCATCTCCAGTGGCATGGTTGGGATCGAACCCTGCCGGCAGCACTGATTGGTTGGCATCCATCAGCACGGCTACTACCGGGTTCTTGGCCGATGATTTAGACATCTGCCCGGCATCGAATGCAGCCTCGCCAAGATCCCAGCTGCCTTCGTTGCGCTGTGACGCCGTCGCCAAGGGCTGACGGTAATCAGAACGAGAGACCCTTGCACCTCCATTTGCACTGGAGGAGCCAGTGGAGGAAGAGGGGGTGACCAAGTTGATTGCGACGCTGTCGGCCAGAGGCAGGGACCAGTCGCTCCGAGCCTGGCTGACGGCCATGGAGGAAGCCGCAGCACCGACCAGGACAGTCAAGGCCGAGCCGGTCATGATATGGGAGCGACGGGCCGAGGCCTTGGCCGCCAAACGAATGGACCTGCGGGTTCGAGGAGCTACCTCGTTGAGCTTGGCCGCCAAGGCATCATCAAGACCTTCAATGCCCACTGCATGGGTTACGCCCGTCGATCGGCTGGTCGGCGAACTGCCGACACCTGCGCCTCGCGTGGCCGAAGCCCTGTGCGCAGCATGCTTCATCTAAAATCACTCCCGTTTATGTTCCGACGCGACTTTCGTGCCGTATCACGAACCATCACAAGGGAACACCATAACGCAAGCAAGAACCCGGGCCAAATCACCCGAATTGTCCATACTGGTGTACTCAAGCATGGCTTCGGTGGTCGCTCATCTTCGACAACCACGGAATACGCTAGGATTATACGGACATGAGGCGGACATGGGCAAACCCGCATGCGTGCCGCTCACCACGGCGTGTCCCACGGTTTTGAACCGCGCCTGGTCCACCCTGAGCGAACCATGTTCATATGAGGTCAGACTGGCGTCGAAGCCAGAAGGAAGGATCCGCCTGCATCGTCGAAACCTTCAGGCATGGTGATGTCGACACGGCCATCCTCGGAGGGAATGAAGAGGGCCCGACCCTGGTCCAGTACGCAGGACTGGTCCGCAGCTGTACAACGGATCCTGCCATCAGTGCAGACGATGATACGCGGTCCACTGCGGGGAATCATCAGGTGGCGAGGCCCCAGTCGCTCTATCAAATCCCCGTAGCGCTGCTGAAGCCTGTTGAGCAGGGGCCAAGTGGCTCCGCCCTCCTCCACATGTCCGTATACCAGCATGTATTCGTTGATCTTGGGCCGGTAGGTCACCATATTATGCATGATCAGTGTGGCAATCATGGAGCTGGACGGATCAATAGGGGCCGAAGGCTGGCAGTCCAGGCTGCGCAGCAGGTTAGGAATATCTCGATGCTTGGGAGTCATGCCGGCCCTGAGCACGTTGTCGGAGTTGGTCATGATCTCAGCCGCAGTGCCATGGATGTATGCGTGAGGAGTCCCGGCGGGGATATAGACCGAATCGCCCTCCTCCAGATCTACAGGATTGAGCATGAGCAGGCAGAGCACGGCTGGATCCTCCGGGAAAGCTCGTGCAGCGCGCAGGGCATGGCTCAGTACGGCTCCGGCCCGTTTTGACCGCAGCCGCCCAGCAGCAGCCTCCAAGGCTTCCTCCAGGCCACGGGCCGCCTCTGGTTCAGCAGTCACAGCGGCGTGGAAAGCCCGGAAGATACGTCGACGGGAGTCCGGCCAGATCAGCGAGGAGACCGGCATCACGGCATCCGCCGAAGCGAAGCGGGCAGGAGGAACCCCCAGATGGAAGGTGCGGGCGGTCAGCGCCTGGGTCATCAGGCCAGCAAGAGGATGGTCCACTGCACGCAGGAGGGTCAGCTGCGCGGAGATGGTTGCAAAGCCTACACAGGCCTGGAAGGGTTCCAGGGCCACCACCATCTCGTTCTTGGCCAGACTGTCATGAAAGGAGCGGCTGGGATCATCGTCGGACACTCCCAGGGCATTCTCTCGGTTGAATCCGGCACGAGCCTCGAAATCCAGCGGATGCACCTGCAGGGACAGAGGAATGCGGGCCGAGATGATTTTGAACAGATAGGGCAAGGTGGGGCCGAAGAGACGGGAGTCGCGCTCCCCCAACATGGCCATGGGGTTGCGGCGAATGGCTGCGGTCAGAGGCAGCAGCGACCCATCGGGCAGGGTCAAGGGCGAGGGGGATTCGGTGTGCCCGCTGAACCACATCTCCGCCAAAGTATCCCCCTGGCGTCCGTCTGACTCATGCAGGTGAAACATGTGCTGCAGTCGGTCGTGTGAGCCCCAGGCGTAGTGCTTCTCCACAGCTTGGATCGGATACACGCACTCCCCCTTTCCACGGGAAATCCCTCCATGGGCCGGTGCATACGAACCCACCAATCCCCGTCATGATAAGACAAGGGCCGAGGCCTGGGCAAGGCGTGGGAGTCGCCGCATGTCAGCTTCGAGTCTGTGCGCCAAGTTGTCAGGCATGTCATTGTGAACGGTACAGTGGGGGTATGAAGCTGGCTCCCATTTTCGACCCGGACGCCCGGAGGCCATCACCGCGGCCCGTGCAGGTGGATCTGCGACGCATCTTCCTGTTCGGCACTGGTGTCTGGATTCTGGCGCTGGTCCTGGTGGGCATCCTGGCTCTAGCCGGGATGACAGTCACCAAGCCTTTGATCGTATGTCTGTCCGGGGTCGGCGTCGGCATCCTGCTGATGATCTGGGAATATTTCAATCGTTGGGATTATCGCCGCCTTGCCCAGCAACCGGATCCTGAGCCAGAGGAAGCATCAGCGTAAAGGTGCTCCCCTCTCCTGGTGAGCTCCAGACAGTGACCGAGCCGTGGTGGGTCAGGGCTACATGTTTGACGATGGCCAGCCCGAGGCCGATGCCTACGGCAGTCTCTTTATTCTGATTGTCAGCGCGGTAGAAGCGCTCGAAGATCCTGTCCTGGTCCGCCTTGGATATGCCTCGGCCGTGGTCGACCACCCTGATTTTTGCGTAATGCCCGTCATTCGAGGCCTGTGCCACCAGCGAGACAGTAGAACCGGAAGATGAGTAGGAGATAGCGTTCTCCACCAGCTTGGCAAGAGCCACTCTGATCTGTTGTCCGTCGCCGTGAATCGTCAGCGGCTGGTCACATCGCCATCGCAGGGTCACATGGGCCTGATCAGCTCTATCCTGCTCATCTTGCGCCACTGCCCCGATCTGTTCAGACACATCAAGCACGTTCTCCCTGTTGGGTTTGATCCGCTCCTGAGCCCGAATCAACAGAAGAAGATCCTTGAGCACATGCCCCAGATATGCGCTGTAGCGCTGGACCGAGGAGGCATCCTTGGAGACGCTGCGCAGGTGGCTGCGAAGCAGGTCTGGGTCATCCCCATCCAGGTCTGAGGTGGTTTTGAGCTGTGCCGCTAGCTCTTCCAAGGCTTGGACCGGCTTAAGCATCTGCTCGGATACGTTGGTCATGAAAGCGTCCCTGGTCCGGACGAACCTGACCGAATCGCTCACGTCATCGACCAGCACCACCACCAGGGACTCATCAATGCGCCCCAGGGTGACCTTGAGCCAATTCCTCCTAGACACCGCCTGGGCCTGAACATGGGCCGCATCCCCAGGATCATCGGCATCCTCAAGATCCCAATCATCGGATTCCGGGCTCTCGGCTGCGGTATCCAGAGCGAATTCAGTAGGCGTTCGCGTAATCAGATTGAAGCTGCGTCGCCCGCCCGAACGCCGTACCTGCGCGATGGCTTCAATGATCTTCGGATCCGCAATCTCATCGTTGCTGACGATTCCCAGCCTGTAGGCATCCGGGCTGGAGCGAACAACCTCGTCATCGCCATCGATCACAACTGTGGCTGCGGGGATGAGCGCCAGCAGGGCTTGGGTCGAGCCCTCCAAAGCCTCGCCATCGGTCTGTTCACCGTCCTTGTTCCGGTTGCCCATAAGGCTGCGTAGGCGGTCCACGAACCGTCCCATAAGGACTTCCCTCCAGTCCGGCGCCGACCCCGGACACTGCGACATCAACCAGATCTCATCGGCAGTTCCAGCTTTATTCTCGCATATCCGACATTGATTGCCGCTCCGATAGCCCGACATTCTTCGGGTCTGACTTTCTCTTGCCACCTGGGTCACATAGACTGTAGTCATATCGTTGACCGAAGCCGAAAGGGAAAAGACATGCGTGTGATTTTCAACGAGGAGCTGGGGCTGGTGGCCGACGATCTCGATCGTATGGCTGCCAAGGTTCGCGATGCCATCAAAAAAGCCGGGCGATCCCTGATGGACTGCGACGTAGAGACTGCCCAGGAGGTCATCGACGGAGATGCCGATATAGACAACCTCCAGGCCAGCATCATCGATCAATGCATCAGGCTTCTGGCCAAGCAGAGCCCTGTGGCCACTGATCTGCGGGTGGTGGTCTCCACGCTGAGCCTGTCAGCCACCTTTGAACGCATGGGAGACCTGGCCAGGCATATCGCTGAGACGGCAAGACGCTCCTATCCCGAGCCCACCCTGCCCGCAGAGGTCATCCCCCTGTTCAAACAGATGCAAGCCTTTCTGGACGTCATGGCCGATCGCCTGGTCGAGATGCTCTCCGACAGGGACACGACCATAGCCGAGCAGATCATCGTCAGCGACGACCAGATGGACAAGCTCCACCAGCAGACATTCGGTTATGCCCTTTCAGACGACTGGAAGGGAACCAGGCAACAGCTGATCGACCTGGTCCTGGTAGCACGGTTCATGGAGCGACTGGGAGACCACGGCGTCTCTGCGGCCCGGCGCGTGGTCTACATCGTCTCGGGCTTCGACCCCTCCAAGGACCCCAAGGATCTGGACCTCGATCTGGACTGACTAGACGGCAGAGGGGCGGCCCGCCACCTGACAGCTGTCGGATGGCGGGCCGCCCCTGCTTTTCCAACCACTAAGAATGCGAAAGGTGGCGCCTTCCGCAAAAGGAGAAGACACCACCTAGACAGCTTTGGATGCTCTGCGCCCTAAGGCTGATTTCACGCCATTGGACGGATCTACCTGAAGGGGCTTACTTCTGGCCCTGGGCCGCAACAGCAGCAGCACCGGCTGCGGCTGCTTCCGGATCCAGGTACTCACCGCGAGGCTTGATGGGCTTGAAGTTCTCGTCCAGCTCATAGACCAGGGGAATGGCCGTGGGGATGTTGACCTTGGCGATCTCTTCCTCAGTCAGGTTGTCGAGCATCTTGACAATGGCCCTCAGGGAGTTGCCGTGAGCGGCGATCAAGACGGTCTTGCCGGTCTTGAGCTCAGGAACAATGTCGCTCTCCCAGTAGGGGGTGACGCGCTTGACCACGTTGGCCAGCGCCTCGGCGCGGGGCACGGGGGCTCCGGCATATCGAGGATCATGGGACTGCGAGTATTCGTCGTCAGGATCGATTTCAGGCGGCGGGGTGGCATAGGAACGACGCCAGAGCATGAACTTCTCGTCACCGTACTTCTCACGGATCTCGGTCTTGTTCTTGCCCTGCAGAGCTCCGTAGTGACGCTCGTTCAGCCTCCAGTCGCGCTTGACAGGGATCCAAAGGCGGTCGGCCTCGTCCAAGGCGATGTTGGCGGTGTTGATAGCTCGGCGCAGCAGCGAGGTGAAGACGATGTCCGGCAGAACACCCTTATCCTTGAGCAGCTTGCCGCCCTTGCGGGCTTCCTGCTCGCCCTGCTCGGTCAGCGGGACGTCCACCCAGCCGGTGAACTGATTGGTGTTGTTCCATGCGCTCTGGCCGTGCCTGAGCAATACTAGTTTGTAGGTCATAGTGAAAATTCTAAGACCTGAGAGGGACGGTTTGGCGGACCTACAGCTCCCCCTGTAGAGCGGTCTCTTAAAGCAGGCAGACGCCCAGCCAGCAGAACCCAGTCAGCAAATCGGTATAGCCGGATAGCGCGAACGCTCTGCTGAAGCGGTTCCGACAGCTGGCCATCGTAGTGGCAACAGCCATCACCACGACAGGCAACAGACAGAGCAGACGTGGCCAGGCGGCTGCAAGGGAGCCGCCAGATAGGGGCCATGACTCGATAACGCCCAGGATCACTGCCAGTGCATAGCAGGACCCCATCAGGATCAACGTGCCTCTGGCTCCGATGAAGGAAGACAGCGTGTACTTGCCAGCCAAGGGATCCGCATCGATGTCACGATAGTTGTTGATCTCCAGAACGGGAATGCAGATAAGGCCGCCAACCAGCGCACCAATGAACCCATGACGGTCGATGCTGCCAATCTCCAGGTACTGGGTGGCCAGCACGCCCACCAGACCGAAGAAGATCATGATGCTCAGTTCCCCCATGGCCATATAGCCGTAGGGGTGTTTGCCTCCCGTGTAAAACCAGGCTCCCAGCAGACAGAAGATGCCCACCAGGATCATCCACCAGTGGCCAGTGACCCAGCACAGGATCAGACCGGACAGGCAGGCCATAAAGATGTTGAGATAGGCGGACAACAGGACCTTGCGAGGTTCAACCCCACCGGCCACCCCTCTTCTGGGCAGATCAGGCACTGAGCCGTCAGCGCCCGCGCCTGAAAGGCTGCTCCGGCCTTCGTCAGTGCCTCTGATGCCGTCGAAGTAGTCATTGGCCAAATTACAGGTACTGTGGATGAACACAGCCGTCAGACAGCAAAGAAGGGCAATAATCCAGAAGCGCGCATCCGGCCCCGATCCTTGGCTGAACCGCTGCCGAAGAGCCACCGCCATGCCAATCAGAACCGGTGTGGGCGAGCAGAGCAAGGCTGAGGGTCGCAGTGCGTCCTTGTATTCCTGAAGTGTGATGAACATAATTGCCTGATTATCCACCAAATCGCTTGAAAGTCGACTGCCCGACTAGCAGAGTACCAGGAATCCTCACAGTTGCAGGAGCAGGCCCGCCGACCAGCACAGGGCAGAGACCAGGGTGCCTTTGCCAGCCATACCGAAGGCCTTGGGCAGCTGGCCACGGGCAAAGGCCCGACAGATCAACAGAAAAACAGCGGCCACCGGCAGAAGGATCAGCACAAGAGGGAAGCCTGGCAGGCCATGTCTCATGACAGCCGGGACGAATTGAATCAGGCTCAGGACCAGGCTCAGAATGTAGACCAGATAAATGGAGATAGCTGCTGCACGCGCACCCACCAGAACTGCGTATGTGTGCTTGCCTGCCACGCGGTCGTCGTCCAAGTCCCGGTAATTGTTGAGCATGAGCAGGCCCACGGCATTGAGCCCGCAGACGCAGGCACCCAGAAAGCCGGTGACATCGACCCTGTCAATGAGAAAGTACTCGGTACCCAAGGTGGCCACCAGGCCGAAGAAGATGAAGACGCTGACCTCGCCCAGTCCGTGGTATCCGTAAGGATGAGGGCCACCCACATAACACCAGCCGGCGATCAGACAGCAGACTCCGACCAGGATCATCCACCAGTGACCGGTCAGCGCCATGACGGCCAGACCCATAAGACAGGTGAAGGCCGCCGAGATCATGGTGGCATACAGCACCTGCCTGGGCGGTACGCCTGCGGCCACCAGACGTCTGGGCCTGCCGGAAGCAGCCTCTTCACCTCCACGGCCGGAGTCGGTGCCGCGAACACCATCGGCATAGTCATTGGCAAAGTTGGCTGCTATCTGCATGGATAGGGCGAGCAGGACCAGCAGAACCACGATCAGAGCCAAACGTCCCGGCGTGGCCGCTTTCAAAGCGGGATCGACAGGCGAGGGCGAACAGGAGCTGGTGCACTGTTCCAGGAGCCGTGACCGTTTCAAGACCGCAGCCGAAGCGCCCACGCAGACAGGCGCCACCGAGGCGGGCAGCGTCCTGGGACGCATGCCGTCCATCCACAGTCTGATATTCATGGCTGCTGCTCCCCTGCCATCACTTCAGACCAGCGGCTTGACCAGAGGGAAGGTGATGGTCTCACGGATGGATGCCCCGGTAAGGGCGATCAGCAGACGATCGATGCCCATGCCCATGCCGCCAGCGGGAGGCATGCCCACGCCCAGAGCCTCCAGGAAGTCCTCGTCGATGTCCATGGCCTCGTCGTCGCCGTGGCTGGCCATCTTGGCCTGCTCGACGAACCGCTGCCGCTGGACCACAGGATCGTTGAGCTCTGAGTAGCCTGTGGCCAGCTCGAATCCGCGAACGTAAAGGTCCCATTTCTCGACCACGCCCGGCTTGGTGCGATGGGCCTTGACCAGGGGCGAGGTTTCAACCGGAAAATCACGCACGAAGGTCGGCTCATACAGCTTGTCCTGCCAGAAATGCTCCCAGAGGTGCTCGACCAGCTTGCCGTGGTTCTCGGCCGGCTCCTCCTCCAGGCCCAGTTTGTCAGCGATGGTCCGCAGATGGTCCACGCTGGTCTGTGGGGTAATCTCCTCACCTAGGGACTCGGAAAGGGACTCATACATGCTGATTTGGTGCCAATCGCCGCCGAAGTCATACTGGCTGCCATCCTGCAGGGTCACCTTGAGCGATCCAGCCGTGGCCATAGCCGCCTTCTGGATCAGCTCCTTGGTCAGCTCCCCGATGGTGTCATAGGTGCCGTAAGCCTGATAGGCCTCCAACATGGTGAACTCCGGGGCATGGGTGGCATCCACGCCCTCATTGCGGAAGTCGCGGTTTATCTCGAAGACCCGCTCAATGCCGCCAACCAAGCAGCGCTTGAGGAAGAGTTCAGGGGCTATGCGCAGGTAGAGGTCGATGTCGAAGGCGTTCATATGCGTGGTGAATGGACGGGCCGCAGCGCCGCCATGCACAGTCTGAAGCATGGGGGTCTCGACCTCCATGAAGTCGTGGTCATCAAAGGTGCGCCTCAGCGAGGAGACGGCCTTGGAGCGGCGGCGGACCATGGCCCGCACATCCTCATCCGCGATCATTGCCAGGTAGGGCTTGCGGGTGCGCTGCTCCTCGGTCAGCTCTTTATGAAGGGCCGGCAGTGGCTGCAAAGCTTTGGCTGCGATGTTCCACTCGGTAGCGAAGACGGAGAGCTCACCAGTCTTGGATGCAACCACGCGGCCGCGCAGGTAGAGGTGATCGCCCAAATCGACCAGCTGCTTGAACCGCTTCAGCGAATCGGCGCCGATCTCACGCTTGGAGATCATGCCCTGGATTCGGGTGCCGTCGCCCGCCGCCAGCTGGACGAAGCAGAGTCCGCCGCCGTTGCGCAGGAAGAGGACCCTGCCGGCGATGCCAACCACATCCTCAGTCTCCTGGCCTGGCTCAAGGCGGTCCTGATACTTGCGGCGCACGTCCTCGATGCGATCCGTCACATCCAGATGGACCGGATAGGGCTCAATGCCTTCCTTAAGCATGAGAGCCCTTTTGGCTACACGCATGCGCACCTGTTCGGGATGGCTTTCAGGGCCGTCCGCCAGGTTGCCGGGATCAATGGCGTCATCCAACTGGGCGCCCTGATCGATCTTCTCCGTAATGGCCATATCCTGGTCAAGCAGTGCTTGAGCACGCTCGACCGTCGTCAGACGAGGGGTTTCTTCCGATGAGTCATTCATAAATCGCTATTTTACGCATGAGCCGGTACTTGATCCCGGTTGCCGCCTAATGGCAAGCGGCTGAATGGCCGCGCCGCGCAGACGATGGTGTTTGGCCGACGGTACGTGTACTATATAGAACGTTGTCACGGGGTATAGCGCAGCTTGGTAGCGCGCTTCGTTCGGGACGAAGAGGCCGGGGGTTCAAATCCCCCTACCCCGACAAGCAAGAAGGGGGAGACGAGCATCGTCTCCCCCTTCTCTTTTACACCGATGACATATGCCTAACCGGAAAAATAATCAGCCAGTCACGAATTTTGTTCCAGCATGCTATCAGCGGTGGGGCGCAATTCTTCAGAGGCAGCCTCCGGGTCCTCTTTCTTCAACTTGTTTATATACCGCATGTACCAGAGCATGGCAAGCCCTATGAAGACGACTACGCCACCCACATTATAAACCAGTGTCAACCAGAGGGGCTGGCCAAGCGGAATGGTGCCCGCTACAAAGACAAAGGCGAAGACGCAAAGCAGGAAAACGGAAATAGTCAATCCAAACGTCCTGTTTCCCATCTTGAAGGAACGCTCGACACCATCGAACTTCAGCCTGAGCATGAAATAGGCCAGAAGAATCAGCAGAGGCGGAATCAAGGCCGTGGCTGCAGTCATATTGATGACAATCTGCAGCAATTCGTTGACGTTATTGGAGCCCAAGGCAGGAATGATCAGAATCGGAACCACAATTGCAAACTGGAGCCACGCTGCACGCCAAGGAATGCCTTGTTTGTTCAACTCGATAATCTTGCCGCCGAAGATACCGCTGGGAATCTCAGAGAAGAAAACCTTGACAGGCGCGGAGGTCCACATCATCAAAGATCCCAAGGTGGCAGCCAGCAGAATTAGGCCGACGATACGCTTCACGACCGGGGCCGAAATACCTACCCATTGTCCAACGGCACCCATCACGGTGAAGATGCCAGTCGACAGATCAAGCTTGCCCACAGGCACGAAGATATTCATGACGATTGATGCACCTGCATACAGCAGTCCTATTACCAGGCCTGCGATGATGATAGTGCGGACGAATGCCTTGACTCCCCCCTTGAGATCATTGACAAACACGCCGACGGACTCAGCGCCGCCTACACCCTGGATGATCCAAGCCAGTGTTCCGAGGAATGCCCAGGTTGTGGCAAACGTGCTCAGATCAGGGGAAAGGGTGGAGGCATTGATGGGGGTGGCGGGTTTAACTCCGCCAATCAGCGAGCCTACAGAGAGAAGGATGAATAAAACCGTCAGACCAAGAGCCGCCATAGCTCCGAAGGAAGAGATATTTCCGATCCACTTTGCCCCTTTAGTCGAAACCCAGGTTGCGATAGCGAAAATAACGATCTCCGTCACTGTAATCCAGAATTGGCTCATCTGTCTGTTCTCGCCGAAGAAAAGGAATGAGGCATAGATGATGATGTTCGGAAGTATGGAAGCGAAGTAGAACAGGTTGACGAACCAATAGCAAAAAGCCGTCAAAAAGGCCCATGACCCTCCCATGGACGTCTTCACCCATTGATAAACGCCGGATTCCGAGTCCTTATTCAAGGACACAAACTCGGCTATGACCAGAGTAAACGGTACAAAATACAAAACAGTGGCAATGAAAAACGCAGGGGCGGCGCTCAAACCGATAGCCACATTGTTGTTGATGACGTTCTTAATGCCGAAAACGGCAGAAACAGTCATGCCAAGCAGTGCTACCTGCCCTATTGTGGCTCGTTTCTCAGCACTCATGATTTAGCTCCTTATTAATGTATGAAAGTGATTCGATAGTCGCTGCAAGGTCGAATGGCGACTTCTTGACTGAAAAGAAAGGATGCATCGTTTACAGATCCTCAATGGTGACGTGCAGGACATTGACGTGTGCCTGTGAGCCAGGAATTATCCTGACCGCTTCATCAATATCGCAGACAAGGATCTGTCCCCCTTCGACGGTGATTTTGTCTCCCGAACCGTGGAACAGCTCCCTGTCTGAAAGGTCGTCATACTGGCAGGAGACAGAAAGGCGACTTTTCTGTGCGATCTCGACCGTAAAATCAAAATCCATGCTGGCCAAAACGGTGAAATACCGTCTGTGACCGATGAAATCCGCGCTTGACAAACTTGTCGCCGAATCCCACCAGTACGTCACCGAGTCCCCCACGGAATAAGCGACGTTTTGAAGAAGCCCCGGCGCTTTGGTCAACGCTTCCTGAGATCTGGCCCACTTCTTGGCTGCACCAGTGGCCTTGTCAAAATAGGACCGCGTCTTGAAAAGATACATACCGGTCAATCCTCCTCGAAATTCGTCAGCGCCGACGTAAGGTCATCTTCATAGAGTGGTCGCAACGAGAACGTGAAATCAAACGATTCGAAGCGAATACGGTACTTGTCGAGTACTTCGGAGCCCCATGAATTGGAACCCAGACCCAGCACTTTCTCATTGATGTTCAAAGTGACTGAAGATCGCTTTTGCAGATCAGTCGTGTGCCGAGCCTGATCGATGTCCTCGCTCTTGTAAGGCCAAGCGGAGAATGAGAAAGGATGCTCAGCACTGTTGGATGGCCGTGTTACCAGGAGGCCGTTCCCACGATGATTCGTCAGCGCAACCCAACGCACATCACCTCTGTTGGCGCAATCCTGCGGAAACACATAGGGCGTGAACATGGAATCCACATCCGTGGACCACCTGCCAATGACATTGGCCGTTTTTGAATCCGGATAATTCTCACCCGGCCCCCGTCCATACCACTCGACTTGACGACAGTCACCAGGCAGCTCCATGGATATGCCCACTCGGGGAATAATGTCATGGTAATTCCCATAGGGAGTGCCTTGAGCCCGCACTTCCAGACGCCCCTCAGGCCGAATGCAATAGGTCAGGATTACATTCATGCCGAAATCGTAGGAGGGAGGCGCTATTCGTTCCTCCACACGGACCAAGGCATGTCCGCCGTCCTGGGAAGATGAGATTCCTCCGACCACCGTCTGCATTATCTGAATATTCTTGGACATCCAGATCGAGTCGAACTCCTGCTGATGGTTATCGATCAGGGGCGTCCAGAATCCCAGGCGAACGGGAGAAACCAGCAAGTCCTTGCCGTCTCGACTCCATTTTCTCAGTTCGCCTGTGGCTTTGTCGAAGAGCATCGCACTCTTTTGCGTCTGCACCTCGATTGAATCAGCCCCATCCCTGACTTCGACAGGTTTTGATTTCGGTGCAGCAAGGGGCGGAACGGCAACGTTCTGAATATCAAACTGATAGATTCCAATCTGGAACATGGCCGGCGCCCAGCTATGGGATTTGGTGGATATTACTCGCACAGACAAACGGGTTTCCCCCACTGGGGCAGTCTTGATTCGAACTGGAATCGACTTAGTCTCGCTAGGGGCAAGGGGTCCTGGCTGAACATGTTCAGTGAAAGCCTCACGGCCATCGTATAGGGTTGCCAGCTCCAGTTCGATATCGCTCAGATCTGTGAAGAACCGCTTGTTCTTCACAAGCAGCTTGCCATGATCGTAGCTGACAGACACAGGACAGATGACCTGCTTGTACTCTTCAAGCCCGGGCCCAGGTTCCTGCCAGGGAAAGACCATGCCATCAATGCAGAAATGACCGCTATTGGGATAATCGCCAAAATCTCCGCCATACGCATAGAATGAGCGCCCCTGTGCGTCCTTCTGCCGCAGCCCTTGATCGCCCCATTCCCAAATGAAGTGCCCTTGAATGCAATCCCACTTGTCCAGCACTGCCTGGTACTCGCTCAATCCGCCGGGACCATTGCCCATGGAGTGCCCATATTCACAGATGATTCTTGGTTTGGGATTAGGGTGTTCGCCAAAGTCGTTCATCTGGCTCACACGCGAATACATGGTTGAAATCACGTCAACGCTATCTGCGTTCCTGTCCTCTTCATAATGGGTCGGACGGTAGGGATCGATCTCCTTGCAACGCTTGACCATTGAATCGATATTGCAACCGTAACCGGATTCATTGCCCATCGACCAAATCACAATCGAAGCGTGATTCCGCTCTTGCTTTACCAACCGTGTAATCCGGTCGACGTATGGAATACGCCACTGAGGATCATCGGTCAATCGATTAATTTGACCCACATCGTCGAATCCGTTGGTCTCCATATCGGTTTCAGCCAGCACCATGAGGCCGATCTGATCGCACAACTCATAAAACCGCGGGTCATTGGGATAATGCGAGGTTCGTACGGCATTTATGTTGTGCTGCTTCATGAGCTCAAGATCTCGGCGAACTCTAGGCATGCCCACCGCTCTGCCATGTCTGTCATCGAAATCATGACGATTGACGCCGTTCATTTTGAAGTACGAGCCGTTGAGCAGCATCCGCCCGTCAGCAATGGTCACTTCCGACAGCCCGAGGCGATGTGGAACATATTCAACAGTCTCGTTTCCGCATTGCACACAGAGCATCATCCGGTACAGATAAGGTGCCTCTGGATTCCAGAAAACCGGGTGATCCAAGGTGACGCTGGTAGAGGTTCCCGGAACAGCATCAGCGGACGATATGACTTTATCTCCCTGCGCAATGGTCCACACAACCTTGTCTGCCGGAGAATCGGCCAAATCGAGAGTCACCTCTGCATTGCCCTCCTCCGTACGGTGGGTGTGCACAAAGAAATCAACGAGTCCCTGCACTGGTCTTTCCAGTAAATAAAGATCGCGGAAGATTCCGCTTGCCCACCACATATCCTGATCTTCCAAGTAGGTGCCATCACAGAATTGGAGGACCTTGATCGCAATCAAGTTCTCTCCGTCCAGGAGGAAATCGGTGATATCGAACTCGGCTGAAAGACGCGACCCTTTAGTCATGCCCACATAGCGGCCGTTCAGGTAGAGTTCTGCGTAACTTTCCACACCATCAAACCTGAGGATGGTTCGATACCCATCGGCTGGCATGTCGATATCAACCGTTCGAACATACACACCAGTAGGATTTGCGGATGCCACCTTCGGAGGATCGACTGGGAAGGGATAAAGTTCATCAGTGTATTGGAACTTGCCGTATCCATCTGCCTGCCACATATGAGGCACATCTATTTTGTCCCAGTCAGCATTGAATTTGGACAAATCCTCCAAAGTCACCCGACCAGGTCCGTCGAACAGCCGAAACTGCCATTGGCCCGTTAAATCCATGAACCCCTGGGATAGTTCGCGCGACATCGTGCTGGCCAGTTCCCTGCTTTTATAGCCAAAGAAGTATGCATGAGCAGGCAAACGATTCCTTGATGTCAGTTCTTGGTTTTCCCAGTCGTTAATTGTTCCCATCTATACGCTCCTTTGCGACAGGCGCTGCTATTGTGCAACCGGTTGTCTGCAACGATACGTCATCTTTGACAATTGTGCAACCGGTTGTATTTCTGCTGATTGCTCGGCCGCAAGATAACCACCCTGGATATTCTGTATCGATGCAGAGTGAAATGCCTTTACCATCGGCATCGATGACCGGCAGATACAATATCAACAAACGTCATATAAAAGAGAAGGTCACATGGGCTTAATTCGGGGTAGCAAACGGATCACTCTGCATGATGTAGCTCAAAAGGCAGGTGTTTCTCGCTCCACAGCTTCGCGAGCCCTGAATGGTTCAAAACGTATAAGCAGACAAACCACGCAGCGCGTCAAAGATGCTGCACGGGCGCTCGGTTTCGTTGCTAACGCACAAGGCAGGGCCCTGGCTATTGGACGTTCGGAAACCATATCCATTCTGATTACCGAACCGCTTGACGAACTGCTCTCCGATCCTACCTATGGTGCCTTCCTGCGCGGAATATCCGAAGAGCTTTCGCACACCTCGTATTTGCCTGTACTCATGCAGGCCTCTTCCGCTTTTGAACGTAAACGAGTTCAAACACATTTAGAACAACATACGGTCGACGCGGTTATCAACATCTCCCCATACGAAGGAATGGAACTTTTGAAATCCATACAGAATCAGCATCTTCCAGCCGTTCTGTGCGGGCAGCTGCAGAATAACCCTTACACCACGGTCTTTTCGAACGTCTATTCCGACGATGTCGAAGGTGCAGCCATGGCAGCGAAAGCAATGCAGAAACGAGGAAGAAAACAAATCGCCATCATTCTGGGGCCTGCAGATAATCCAGCAGTGCCAGATCGCCTGGAAGGGTACCGATCAGTATACGGAGCAGGCCTTGACGAAAGTCGAATCGTATATACGGGGTGGGATGAGTCATCAGGTTATTCCGCAATAAGCCACTTGCTCGATCTCGATATATCCATTGACGGGCTCTTGGCCGGCTCCGACCGCATAGCCGCAGGAGCTATTGCTGCCCTTGCCTCCAGGAATCTCAGCGTACCTGACGATGTCTCTGTAATAGGTTACGACGATCATCCTATAGCTGCGCGAATAAAACCAAGACTGACCACGATCCATCAGCCCTTGCTTGAAGAAGGGCGCGTGGCTGCTCAACTTGCCTTGGCCATGATTAACGGAGAAGAGCCCAGCACAAAAATATTGCACATGCGGCTTATCAATCGGGAGTCCCTTTAAGGGCTTGCCGAATTTTCCATAATCCACCATCTGACAAGGTTTTAATTATAGCTTTCTCAATCATCAAAACAGCGAATTTCATCACAGTCGCCGCGCCCTGCAAGCTTTTCAAAGCCTACGATAGTACTAGTGGTTTTAATGGCGAGCACATCATGAAACGAGTTGGAGACCGAATGCAAGAGAGTGGACAAGTAGACCAGACCTATCACGATGGCCCGGCTCATACGAATGCTAACAACGGCTTCGACACCCAAGCCTTCCTGGATGGTCTGGACGCCATCTTCAACGCCGGCAAGGCCCGCGACGAGGCTGAGCCCTACCTGCAACAGGCGCTGGTGGATGCGGAGAATGCAGGCGACGATGCCGGACTGCTGACCGTGCTTAACGAAACCATGGGATTCTATCGGTCCCAAGGCCGCCACCAGGAGAACATGTGGATGATCCAACGCGCCATCGAGCTGGCCACTCGCATGCGCATCGAAGGATCCGAGGCCTGGACGACCACCCTGATCAATGCGGCCACAGGACTGCGGGCGGCCAAGAAGTACGACCAGGCTGAAGACCTCTACCGGCAGGCACTTGCCTCTGCAGCCAAAACCCTTGGCCCCAAGGACCGGAGGCTGGCAGCCCTGCACAACAACCTTTCCATGCTCTACAGCGAAACCGACCGGCCCGACCAGGCTGAACAGGAGCTGCGCCAGGCCATGGGCATCCTGGAAGATTCCAGCACCGATCCTTCCCGGGACCTGGATCTGGCCACCACCCACACCAATCTGGCCCTCCTGCTCATGCAGCGCAACGACAGCCCGCAGGCCTTGCAAGAGGCCTGGGACCAGGCTCGCACAGCCTTGGGCATCTATCGAACCGGCCACCTGGAGAACAGCGCACACTATGCCTCGGCCCTAGCGGGCTTCGCCCAGGTCTGCTATATGACCGGACGGTTCAGCCAGTCGGCAGACACCTACCGCAAGGCCTTGGCCATCATTGAGGATCGGTACGGCAAGGGCAGCGACTACTACCAGATCACCAAGGCCAATCTGGACCAGGCCCAGGCCGCTGCTGAGAAAAACAGGGACAAGGACCAATCCAACCAGGCCGACGCACCTGCATCCAGCCAGCCGAGTACCGGCTCAGGCCGGCCACCGGCCGGCAATCGCAGCAATGACAACGATCAGCATGACTCCCGCCCGGATATTCAAGGGCTGGACCTGGCCAAGGCCTACTGGGAGCAAGTGGGCCGTCCCATGCTGGCGGAACGCTACCCCCAATATCGCAACCGGATCGCCGTGGGCCTGATGGGCCATGGCTCAGACTGCTACGGCTTTGACGATGTCACCTCCCGAGACCATGATTTCGGCCCCGGCTTCTGCCTGTGGCTGACCAGTGAGGATTATCAGGCCATCGGCGACCAGCTGCAGAAGGACTATGAGGCCCTGCCCGCCGAATTCATGGGGTTCGGGTCGCGAACCGACAGCGTCAGAGCCAAGGGGGCCAACCGACGCGTGGGCGTTTTCGAGATCGGCGCCTTTTTCGAATCTCTGACCGGCTACCGGCAGGCGCCCCCGGAAGATCACCCCCACGAGTGGCTGCTCCTGGACGAGGCCACGCTGGCGGCGGCGACCAATGGCAAGATCTTCGCGGATCCTCTGGGACAGATGCTGGCCGCCCGGCAGGGGTTCAAGGCTATGCCCGACGACGTGCGCTTCTGTCTGATCTCCCGTCGCTTGGGCATGATCGCCCAGGCGGGACAGTACAACCTGCCGCGGAGCCTAAATCGGGGCGATGGGGCTGCGGCAATGCTGTCGATCAACGAATTCGTCAAAGCCTGCGCCTCTCTGATCTTTCTGATCAACAACCCGTTGACAGTCGGCTATCTGCCCTATTACAAGTGGACCTTCGCGGCCTTACGGCGACTGAGCGGGCGAATGGCCACCAGACTGGCCGACCTGACCGAGCAGCTGGAAGACATCCTGCGCCTGGCCTCGGCGGCCTGTTACGGTGGGCATGGCTTTGGCGAAGGCGGCAAGGGAGCCCGACCTGCTGCCGGACGCGTCACCAAACTTGTGGAGTCAATCTGCGCAAGAATCGTAGAAGAGTTGCAAGCGGAGGGCTTGACCAACAGCCCTGAGACCTTCCTGGAATGGCAGCGCCCCTATGTCGAGGCTCACATTTCCAGCGACGATCCGGTTCTGCACAGCATCTGAAAGGAGCCAAGGATGACAAACGACGAGCAGTGCCAGGATGACGAGTCCCTGCGTGAGCGGATCGTCCGCCACGAATGGGCACAGTTCCAGCAGGTAAACAACGAAGGCGGGCCAGCCAACTGTCAGGGCAACTGGCCCATGTTCCACCAGATGCGCCTGAGCCAGTTTCTGACCTGGCCGCATCCCCTGCTGGCCAGTTATGCGGACGATCTGGATCAGGCTGACACACAGGGGCGCAACCTGCTGACTGAAAAGTACGGGCGGATGATGGAATCCACCGCCCCGGAGCAGTACCACAAGAGCATTGCCCCCTACCTGCCCAGGCTGGGCCTGGAGCGCCAGGAGCAACAGGAGCGCATCATCGATCGACAGGTGGCCTGGGCCAAGAACTTCCGCGAGCGCTACCCCCGTCTGGGTCAGGAGATGCGGGTCCTGCGCACCAGCGAGGACACGCCGGAGGCCACTTCCTTCGAGACCTATCTGCGTGGCGAACTGGGCACCTATTCAGCCGAGACGCTGGATCTGTATCAGTCCATGGTTGACCGAATCGAGGCACGGGGCGGCAACTTGACCGAGGAAACCATCCTGGCCACAGTGCGGATGAACGGTTTTAAGACCTTGGACGAGGCCGAACAGGCCCAGGATCGACCTTCTGAACCACAATCATGAGGTCGATCTCTGCAACCAGTCGAGCGGTCGGGTAGAGTTGACGGGTGCAAAAGCTGAAACGGGCGGGTTTCACCGCCGCCTCCTTCGTGATCATCCTGCTGGTCATGCTCCTTTTAGGCCAAGCCATGACGCCGGACTGGCAGGTGGAACCCTACCGTGGCCATCTGCAGGTCTCGACCCGGTCCACCGCAGTCGCCTCGAGCCTTGGAACCACCACCCCTGAGGGCACCCACCCCGTCAGGGAACAGAAAATCAGCATCACTCTGGATGGCGGAGTTCGCATCCAGGCCATTGTCAGAGAGCCGAGCGACCGAAAGGGCACTGGACCAGCCTGCCTGTTCATCCATGGCGCCGGCACAGGCAAATCCTCCGAAGTTTATGGCGACCTGGCTTCAGCTATGGCCTCGGCCGGCATTACCACCCTGGTGCCGGACAAGCGTCTAGACACCTACACCACCTTTCACCGCGACTATCAGGCCATGGCCGCCGACTATGGGCGCTCCCTTGACCGTCTGCGCTCCTGGCCTGGCGTGGATCCAACCAAAACGGGTCTGTACGCCGAGTCCGAGGGCACCTGGATATCGACCATCATGACCGCCAAGGACCCCAGCATCGCCTTCTCCGTCCTGACCTCGCCTCCCGTCTACCCGGGACGACGGCAGATGGCCATGGCGGCCACCAGCTACTTGGATCTGATTGGCGCGCCCAAGGGAATCCGCAATGTGATACCCCGACTCATGGGCATGGACCTGTCCCTGCTGGGTCTGGAGTACGCCGACTTCCCCTCCTTGCCCTACCTGGATCAGCTGCGGATGCCGGTCATGATCAACTTCGGGACCATGGACGTCTCCATGCCAGTCGAGCAGGGTGCGCGCGAGATCATCCGCAGAACTCATGCAAGCGGCAACGACAACGTGATCCTGCGCTACTATCCCACCAACCATCAGATTCGCACCGGCAGCCGGCTGGCCAAGGCCGGGTTGCCCCTGGAACCCAGGTATACGCATAATTTGGAAGACTGGATCAACGCCGTATCACTGGGCACCAAAGCCGATCAATGGTCAACTCCTATGATTGCCGGCAGCCAGCCCCATCAGCTCAATCAAGTGCCCAAGCACACAAATACAGGGTTGATACCTTCGTTGACCGCCCTGTTGACCCTGATGGCCAGCGGTCCCATTCTACTGGCTGCCGCCCTTGTATCTGCCCTGATTGGAGCCTTGAGCTCTCATCTGCGGGCACGAGGCAATGACCACCGACAGTCAGGTTTCAGCAAAGGCCTGGCCGGACGGCTCTGGTTGCTAGGCCTGCTAGCCGCAGGACTTATGGCTGCCCTGCTGGCCTATGCCTTTACTGTGGTCCGCCAGGCGCTTGGCCTGGCCCATCTGTCCTCGATGATGGCATCATGCTGGTCCCTGTTGTCCGTCCTGTGTCTGGTGCTCATCCTGCTCTTGGCGAGCACCCTGACCTCTATCTTCAGCCGATCTGACGGCAAGTCAGCTGTTGCTGGGACGGGCCATTGGCTGACCCTGACCCTGACCTTGCTGGGGTCTCTGACCATCCTTGGCAGCCTGATCTTCTGGAATATCCTGGTCTTTTGAGACAGATCGGGTGCGCCTTGCTGATGCCAGCCAGGCTAATACAGACGCGCCAATCAACACCACGCCCAGGCCAGCAAAAATCAATGGAATAATCCGCTGCCAGGGTATGACTATGGTCAGATCCGTACCGTAACGCAGAAAGACCAATCCTAGAGCCAACATGGTCAGAGCCAAAAGTCCAACCAGGGCGCCAAAAATAATGGTAGGCAGGCTGGGGCCGCTAGGACGGACCGGCTCCGGCGGCTGCATCCGAACCTGGTATATCGGGGGTGCCGGTGATTCAACCGGCATGACCTTGGTGGCGCGCTCCTGGCGATCCAGCGGCTGGCCTCCTTCTGGTTGCTGCATATCAGTCATCTTCCTGATCCTCCCCAAACTGCCATGGATTGTAGCTATAATCCCAATATTCATTGATCAAGCCGCTGTAGAGCTGCGCCCGCTTCGGCTGGGTAGCACTCCCCTGGGCGTGCACGGTGACCCGTGCACCGGCCATGAGATTGGCTTCGACGATCAATTCGGGATCGTCGGGCATATGCCACTGATCCTCCTTGGACGCTCGCAAAGCTTCCTCCCAATTGCATCGTTCAGCTGATGACGACGTATCGCCCCACCACATCCGGTTTCCCTGTTCCGTCTCGGTTATCCAGTCAGCCGCGCCCGATCCCAAGACCCTGTAGAGGTCGGTGTGTTCCCTATAGGACAAACTGCATCCCTTAGGAATGAGCAGGCGAACGTCAGCATAGGCCACAGCCAGGCGGACGGTGCCCGTCGGGCAGCCTGAGACTGTGCTCACCGCATCATCCATAATCTGAACACGATGGGTGCCGTGTTCCTGCTCAAAACCAGTCAGATCAATGACGGCACTTCCCCGATCCTGCGGGTCTCCAACCAGCGCGGTGCCGCGGCGGTAACGCCTCATGTCTGCACTGTTCGCCCCCAACAAGCGCCCATAGTTGTTGCCGTTAACTTGAACTGTGGAGTAGTCAGCCAAGATCCTGCGGTTCTGGGTTTGCTCAATGCCTGGTATGGCCGAACCGGCAGCCAGAATCAGGACAACCAGGCAGGCCATCAAGGCAATGGGGGTCAATCCTCCTGACCTGCGGCCCATCAAGCCCAGGATCAGTATGACCACGCCAAGTATCAGCGTGACGCCTCCAGCCCAAATCAGAGCATAGGTCAAGGCCGCATTCAATCCGCGATAGGGGTTCGTGGCCATCCACCAGACCCCTGCTCCGGAGACCAGGATGAGTCCTGACAAAAGACTGACCAGCACAGGTCCGGCGGGGCGACGTCGCAGCCGGGGCGGAACCGACGGAGCCTTGCAGGCTATTCCCGGCCTTGCCGAGAATGACCCTGCTGTGCCATAGCCCGGCCAGGCACTGAATCCATATGACTGATTCATGTTCCCGGCAGGTTCTGCAGAACCCTCTGCCTCCGTCCAACCTCCGGGAGCTGCACCGATGACAGGATTCTCACAGCCATGCGTATTATTCGAATCCCTAGCAGCGTTTGCAGAATCCGCTGTCTCAAAAATATGTCCGGAAGCAGTCGCATCCCCTCGTTGTTCCCGAGTTTCATACGAATCGGAATGCCCTGGCTGGTCCTTGTATCCTTCTGTGCTCGCATTGCTGCCTGTCTGCGTATTGCTTCGTGTCCCTGTGTAATCCTGGTACCCCTCATACCCCGAAAAGCTTGGGTACTCAGGCTGATTCGGATACCATTGCGAACCTGCACCACTCGGCCGTTCCGAATACTGAGGTCCCATCACCCAAGGATCGCCGGAAACCGGCCTGCCGGCATCCGGCCCAGCCCAGTACCCTCTTTGGTACTCCAGGGCCTTATTGCGACTCCACCGGATGAAGAGATACAGGATCAGGGCACCAAAGGCCAGTGAAAAGATTCCGACTCCAGGAATCAGGATGGCCAGCAACCAATAAATGATGATGCCCACCATGGAAGCGTGCCAAATTCCGTGAATCAGCTCCTGGGCGATAATGACTCCACGCCGGTCCGGTAAGACGAACCAGGCAAAACCGTAGAAGGCGGCACCGGTGCCGAAGAGAAAGACCGCCAAAATCATCAGCGCTCTGACTAGGGTCACGCTCCAGCCCAGCCGACGGGCCAAGGCTACGCAGACGCCTCCGATCCATCCCTGGTCGCGGATCAGGTAGGACTCCCTGCAGGCGCGGAAGAACTTGTCGGACTTCCGCTGCCAGCCGTTATCAGGGCCAGTGCCGTTCATGTCGCTGTTCATATCTTCATTACAACACCCTACGAGCGCAAATCTTATGGGGGAACACCCTGATTCGACCCTGATTTCTTCCGCTTATTGCCTTATCGCACCATCCGAAAACGATAATGGAGACATGAACGCACCCATGCAGGAACAGCAAATGCTGAAGGAACCACCTCCTCTGCACCCGGCGCGAATACCCCTGATGAGGCCGCACAAGGGCAGGATCCTGTGCGGAGTCTGCAAGGGCGTCAGCCTGCACCTGGGCATTCCCGTCTTCTGGATACGCCTGGTCATGGTTCTCCTGGCTCCCAAAATGGTCACCTGCGTGGTCTACTGCTTTCTTTGGTTGACGCTCCCCCAGGGCGATCCCACCCAGGCAGTCCAACCGAATGACCCGAAGTCAGCCCCGCTGGCGCCCAGCATCCTTACTGAACAGCCAGATCAGAAGGAGGATCACGGCATCAGTCCCGGGCGGATAACCAGACTGCTGGCAGGCCTGGGCATCATCCTTCTGCTGACTGCGGTCTTTCTGCTCAACAGCGGTATGCGCCCCGCCTTTGTCGTCCCCTGCCTGCTTTTCTGCGCAGGACTGGTTCTGGCCTGGCTGAGGCCGGAAAACCAAGGAACTGGCTACCACCTGCCGACCCTGATAGGCAGCCTGGCCCTGATCCTGTCTGCTGCGGTGATCTTTCTGCTCTCCACCCAGGAACTGCATTGGGCCCTGACCCTGATAGTCCTGGCCGGCCTGCTTCTTGTGGGCGTGACCGCAGTGGTCGTGCCCTGGGTAGGCTCAATCCTCAGCCAGCTGGGCGATGCACGGGCCATGAAGGAACGCGAGGAAGAGCGGGCCGATATGACGGCCCACCTGCACGATGGCGTCCTACAGACCCTGGCCCTGATCCAGCTGCACGCCGACGATTCGCATACCGTCTTCTCTCTGGCCCGATCCCAGGAGCGCGATCTACGCAACTGGCTCTACCAGGAACGCACTCCCTCAGACCGGTCCGTCAGCACCGGACTGAGCCAGATAGCCGCACAGGTGGAGGACGAATCCGGCAAGCCGATCGAGGTGGTCACCGTGGGCGACGCCATGCCCTGCGCCCAAACTGATGCCCTGCTCAACGCGGCCCGACAGGCCCTGGTCAATGCCGTAACACACGGTGGTGAACCCGTATCCGTATATTGCGAGGCCCGCAGGAATCAGGTTGAAGTCTATGTACGCGACCACGGTTCGGGCTTCGATATGGATGCAATTCCAGCTGATCGCCTGGGAATCCGCGAGTCCATCATGGGCCGGATTCGGCGGCGTGGCGGCAGGGTCGAGATCGTCTCCCGTCCTGGTTGGGGCACCGAGGTCAGGATGCACATGCCGCTGTCCGAGGCCAGCCAGCACCAGGAAGGCAAGGCTGGTCGGGCTGAAAAAGGGACTGAGGCCCAGCAATGATAGGATGCATGGTGAACCATTCATTCACAGACGCATGCCGGTCCGATCCCACCCACACTTGAGGACCCCGCGTCGGGAAAGGCGGGCTGAACCACGCCCATGACCACGACTGCAAAAGAGCCCCATCAAGCCAAGGATGGCCCCAAATCTCGTGACAGTGGGTCTGCAAGCATCCGCGTGGCCGTCGTCGACGACCATGAGATGTTCCGCACCGGCGTCATCACTACCCTGCAGCCGCATTTCCACGTCGTGGGACAGGCGGCAGACGTGGAGTCCTCCATCCTCATGGTCAGGCAGACCCGTCCCGATGTGGTCCTGCTGGATGTGCACGTGCCCGGTGGACAAGGCGGTGGAGGCGCAGAAATTCTCAGCCGCTCCCATCCCCTATCCCCCAGGTCGGTCTTTCTGGCTCTTTCCGTATCCGACTCGCCCAGGGATGTGGGTTCGGTCATCCGCGCTGGAGCCCGTGGTTACGTGACCAAGACCATCTCCGCCAAAGATCTGGTCTCCTCAATCCGCCAGGTTCACGAGGGGTACGCAGTCTTCTCCCCCAAGCTGGCAGGATTCGTGCTCTCCGCCTTCCAGGAGGACGAGGCAGCAGATGCCGGTTTGGCAGAAGACGACGAACTGGATCGGCTCTCCGCACGCGAGCAGGAGGTCATGCGCCTGATCGCCCGCGGCTACACCTACCGCGAGGTAGCCTCCGAGCTTTTCATCTCCATCAAGACGGTCGAAACCCACGTCTCCAACGTCCTGCGCAAGCTCCAGCTATCCAACCGAACTGAACTGACCCGCTGGGCCGCAGATCGCCGCATCGTCTGAACGTCCGATCAGCAGGCAATGCTCCGCTGACGAAGGAGCCGACGCAGACTTGGGATGTCATTGGCGACGAGTCCTTCCATGCCCAGTCGGTCAGCTACAGCCACATGTTCAGGATCCGCATCAACAAAGATCGTATGCCTAGGACTGATGGCAAAACGGCGCAGAGCCAGACGATAGAAGAGCGGATCGGAAAGATCCAGATGCTCCTCGGCTGAGATCAGGACACCCTTCAGAGCGGAGAGCGGCGAAAGGGACTCGGATGTCGCTTCAATCAGCCGACTGGTCGTTGCCGCCAGGCCCCAAAGAGTCAGGCCAGCCCGTCGCAGATCCCTCAGCAGATCCGATGCTCCAGGGAACAGACCCTTTACTGCCAAGGTGTAGTGTTCCAGGCAGACGCGGACCACCCAGGCGACAGCAGGCCCGTGAGTGGTTTCATAGTCGGACAGCGCTTGCTGTGGATCCACGCCCAGATTGATCTGTCTGCCGACGCAGGCAAAGCCCCAAGAGTCATCCGGGTCCAGCACCATATCGACCACCCCATCAGGGTAATATCCGACCAGAGCTCGACGCGGGTCGCAATCCACCAGGGTGCCTGGCAGAGCGAAGAGGACGCTCCCCCCTGGGGCTGCGGGATCAGAGCGATCGTCGCTGAACATATCCTCGCCTGACACGTCGCACGATAAGCTTTGACCTGATCCCTGCCGGAACTCCTGATGCTGCCTCGCCATGCCCCCCAGACTAGGCATATGGACCTACAAGGCCTGCCGCAGATCCAAGCCAACATGTGGTCAATCACTATGCGGTGGCCCTTGCATGGATATATTGAGGACAGCAATGGTCGGATCTTATGTTTTGCGACCCGCCCGGGGCGGAAGTCCCGCCCGGCACGAAAGGAGCCGTCATGCGTCGGCTGCTGCTCACATCCTCATTCTCCGCTACCGCTGAAAGGTTGCCCGCATTTCTGCAAAGCTCTCCTAAGAATCATACGGTAGCTTTCATCCCCACGGCCAACCTTCCACAGCGTTCGAATAGTTATGTCCAGGAGGCTCGCCAAGATTTCACCGACATGGGCTGTCGAATCGACGAGCTGGAAGTCTCGACCGCCGATCCGGAGACCATACGTCGCAGCCTGGAGGAAGACGACCTGATCTACCTGTCCGGCGGCAACACCTTTTTCCTGCTCCAAGAGCTGCGTCGCTCAGGCGCTGCCGATCTGATCAGGCAGCAGGTGGATCAGGGCAAACCCTACATCGGCGAATCGGCAGGCGCTGTGGTGACCGGTCCCGATATCGGTTTCCTGGATGCCATGGATCCACGCTCGGCCGCCCCGAATCTGGACTCCACCGCCGGATTGGGTCTGGTGGGTTTCCGTCTCCTCCCCCACCTTGATTCCGAGCCTTTCGCCGAGGTTACCAGAACAATTCTGGACCGCTACGGCGACGGCGCGCCCATGGTGGCCATCAGCAACAGCCAAGCCGTGGCAGTCCGCGGGCAGTGCCTGACCATTCTTTAGAGAACGCCAGTCAGCGACAGAGGCCTTCCATGACCTGACGGGCCTGATCCAGACGATCGCCCGGACAGAGCAGGATGACTCCATCCCCAGCGAGCAGCCGCAGATCACCTGCGGGAATCAGCCGATGCTCGCCCCTTCGCAGACCTACTACGGCGCATCCGTGCGGCCAGGGGACCTGCCCCAGCAGACGACCAGCCGCCGGACTGCCGTGCTCGATGGGAAACTCCACAGTGACCCTGTCGGGAACCTGGGCGTCGGGAGCATGACCGCGACGGTAACGCTCCAGCAGAGCCTCGTAAATGGGCTGAACGCTCAGCAGATCTGACACCATCAGGGCCGTAAAGGCGCAAAGAGCTACGGGGAGCATATGGACCAGGGTGCCAGACATCTCCACAGTCAACAGAATGGAGGTTATAGGAGCCTTGACCGAGGCCGTCAGGGTGCCTGCCATGGCGCAGACCGCGCAGACCGGAATAATCCGAACAGGCATTCCCAGGGCGGCCGCACCCATCCCACACAGTGAACCAGTCAGCGTGCCAACGGCCAGGATGGGCATGAAGATGCCTCCGGGAGCACCGCTGCCGAAAGAACTGGCTGTAAAGAGCATCTTGACCAGAAGCAGAACCAGAAGGTTGACGGCCACCGACCAGACCAACTCATGCACAGACTCCGCCTTGCCGATCAGGTTCTCTCCGCCACCCAAGGCAGCAGGCAGCAGCAACCCGACCGGCAAGGCCAGGAAGAGGGAGATCACCGGCCCCAGCTTCGCGGGCAGATGGCTATAAAGGCTCTGCGCGCCCAGCAGCAGGCGGTTCATTGCAGCCCCCACCAAGCCGGCCACCAGCCCTAAGGGGATCATCAGCAGATACTGGGCGATAGTCAGCTGTGGCAGAGCTGTGAAATCCAGGACCGGGCGTAGACCGAAACGGTTCTTGGCGATGAAATCGGCGCTCAGGCAGGCCATGGCCGCCGAAAGAAGGATCATGGGTGAGAAGGACCGGTGGACTTCCTCCAGGGCGAAGACCATCCCCGACAGAGGCGCGTTGAATGCTGCAGACAGACCGGCTGCAGCGCCGGAAGTCACCAGGCAGGTCTCCTCCACACGGTCACGGCGCAGTCCACGGGAAACCAGCTGGGAACCGGCAGCGCCGATCTGCACCGAGGGTCCCTCCCGTCCCAGAGACAAGCCAAACATGCCGCAGGCCAGACCACCCAGGAATCGCACACCCAGCACAGGCAAAGCAGGCATGCGCATGCCGTGGATGACCACTCCCTCCACCTGCGGAATGCCTGAGCCTGAGGCCATGGGAACCCGGCCGACCATCCAGGCCAGAGCCAGGCCTACCAGCAGGGCTGCCAACAGCCAAGGAAGAACCATCAACGGATGGACATGCATCTGTGCGTAGGCCCATCGAGCGAACCTGGTGCCGTAGCCGATGCCCTGCCTGTAGAGCACCACCAGCACTCCAACCAGCAGTCCGCAACAGGCGGCCCTGAGTGCCACCAGCCACCGGCTTGCTCGCCCCGGTCTAATCGCCTGCATCGGGTCGGTAGAGCCGGCTTGGTCCGCATTATCTGCCGATGGCCCCCTCCAAGACAGATTCAGCCTCACCGGCCTGCTCCTTCTCTCCTTCGCAAACAACGGTTTCCAGCATCCCTCTGGGCAGAGACCAGAAGCAATGACTGGTTCGACAACATCAATTCCCTGGCAGTATGAACACCTGGGATACCAGCTTACGAGCAAGATCCGGCAGGCAGGAGCCAGGCAGACAGACTGATATATCGTCAGAGCCCAGCGGCAGGGCGGTCTGCCGATCGGTTGCCGTCAGATTACCGTCTAGGACGACAGTGTCCACTTTGCCTCGATGACCCACAAGATCCAACAGCGAGACCCGGCCTGGCACCGTATCAAGGCATTCACGCAGGGTGGCAGCCGAGGCCATGTGCAACCTCCGGCATCCGACCAGTGCTCGTACCTGGCGCAAATCAGGGCGTGTTATGCCCTTGGCCACCAGGAGTATCAGCAGACTTCCAACATCCTCCAGCAACAGGAACTTGGACAGGTTCTCAGCAGGCAGTCCCAGAATGTCGGCAATGCCCAACTCCAAGCCCTGGTCGATGGTGTCCAAAGGCGGATGCCGAACGACGCGCCAGTCCGCTCTTGCACTGTCCAGCAACTCCCGCACAGCCGTTGGCACGAACTTTTCATTCAAATGAGCTGACAGCGATTCATGCACGGATCCCGATCCATAGTCTCCTGTTCTTACGGGTGACGCATCAGTCATTGGCCACCTCCGAATCAGGCTTCAGCTCCTCCTCCTTCTGACCGATGCGCTTTCTGTCAATGCGATAGTAAGCGTTGAAGAGACCGCCGGAGGTCAGCAGGAAGACAAGGAGAACAAGCATCCATATATTCTCCGCGGCATCATATGTTTCAAGCAGTTCATAGGAGGATGAGATCATCTTCAACCAACCTGCAACTGACACGAAGTACCAGGCAGTCGCCTGGTCAAGAAAGCTCAGCGCCCGCCGGCGCTCGGACCTGGTTCTCGTGGCCTGGCGAAGGATTTCATGCCCGCGTTTGCGTTCCAAGTGGATCTTGACAATAGGGACCAGCCACCACCACGGCGAAACCTCATCCCAATTCTTGCTGAGCTGATCGAAGTCATCCAATAGCTCCTGGTACTCCTGCAGCTCCATCAGTCCTTGGAAGAGCGGGAAGGTGAACAGCAACCAATCTCCGATCAGCGAGACAATGGCGATAAATTGATCCACAACCTGACCTTTCCCTTGCAGCGTCAACGCACAACGGTCGACTCCCGTGATTACTCACGGATATCCTCCATCATTGTAGACACCCCAGGTTCAGTCCGGACTGCCAACTCGTCACCCTGCTCCCCGTAGGATCATGATCCAGCAAACCGTGGATGCAAAAATGCCCCGAGATTGCTCTCGGGGCATTGATAGTGCGGACAGGGCGGGATTCGAACCCGCGGTGACTTGCGCCACAACGGTTTTCAAGACCGTCTCTTTCGACCGCTCAGACACCTGTCCATCAGGCGTGCCAAGTAGGCACGCCCTTTATCATACGACATCAGGGTCCATCGAACCACCAACGGAATGTCGGCGTATCCTGACGCAGACGGCTACGACTTACATCTCCCAGGACCTGGGCTCGATGACCTCTTTGCCGCCCACATAGGAGCGCATGGCCTCAGGGATGACGATGGAGCCGTCGGCGTTCTGATGATTCTCCAGGATGGCGACCAGCCAGCGTGTGGTGGCCAAGGTCCCATTCAGAGTGCTGACGGGCCTGGTGGAACCGTCCTCCAACCGCTCACGCTCGTTGAGGCGACGGGCCTGATACTCGGTGCAGTTGGATGTCGAAGTCAGCTCACGATAGCGACCTTGGGTGGGCACCCAGGCCTCGCAATCGAACTTGCGCGCGGCCGAGGATCCGAGATCTCCTGCAGCGGTGTCGATGATCCTGTAAGGCACGTCCACCTTGGCCAGCATCTCCTGCTCCATGGCCAGCAGCTGCTTGTGCTGGTCGCGGGAGTCTTCCTGCTTGCAATAGACGAACATCTCCACCTTGTCGAACTGGTGGACGCGGATGATGCCCATGGTGTCCTTGCCAGCGGAGCCAGCCTCGCGCCGGTAGCAGCTGGACCAGCCGCAGTAGCGCAGCGGCCCATTGCTCAGATCCAGGATCTCATCCTCATGCATGCCAGCTAGTGAGACCTCAGAGGTGCCTACCAGATACTGGTCGTCAGGTTCACGCAGACGGTAGATCTCGTCAGCATGGGAGTTGAGGAACCCAGTGCCTGCCATGATCTCGGGGCGAACCAGGGTAGGTGTGATCGTAGGAATGAATCCATGTTCCATGGCCTGGTCCACAGCCATGGTCAGCATGGCGATCTCCAGCCGTGCCACATCGCCACGCAGGAAGTAGAAGCGGGATCCGGAGATCTTGACGCCCCTGCGCATATCGATTCCAGCGACGCCCTCACCCAGTTCCAGATGATTCTTGGGTTCGAAGCCCTCCTTGGCGAAGTCACGCGGGGTGCCGACTTTCTTGACCACCACGTAGTCATCCTCGCCGCCCTCGGGAGCTTCCGGCTCCACCAGGTTGCTGAACTTCCACATGAGTTCGGTGTATTTGGCGTTGGCCTCGTCAGATGCCGACTTGCTGGCATTCACCTTGTCTGACAGGCTTTTGGTCTGCGCCAACAGCTTGGCCTTTTCATCTGGGGAGGCCGAAGCCACGCGCTTTCCGAGCGACTTCTGCTCGGCCCTGGAACTCTCGTAATCCTGGAGCGCAACTCTGCGCTCTTCGTCCGCCTTGAGCACCTCGTCGACGAGTTCAACGGATTCGCCGCGCTTACGCTGTGATTCACGGACCGCATCCGGATGTTCCTGAATGAACCTTATATCTAACATATCTGAATTGTATTCCTTTCAGAGGACACAGGAATCCATCCCAGACCCTTGCACATCCTGCAACTCAGCAAGAGAGAGCGAATGGATTCCGTAGCGCCTCACGGCCTCACTCAGACAAACAAGTGGACGATGTTGTAGAAGATTGCACTGACTGCGATCAGACCGATGACCACAATGAAGACGTTGCTGGCCTTGCCTGAATACTTCTTGAGCGAAGGCACGGTATGGATGGCGTACATGGGCATGAGGAAGAGGACGAAGGCGATGATGGGGCCGATCATGGTTTCGATCATGTTCATGACTGAGAAGTTGGCCCAAGCCACCAGCCAGGCCACCACAAGGATGAAGCCTTCCACCATGATCTGCATGGTCTTCTCAGGCACCTGACGATCGGCCTTCTTGGCCACCTTCCTGATGATGCCGCTCAGCCCCTCGCTGGTGCCCAGATAATGGCCCAGGAACGACTTGGCAATGGCCACAAAGGCAATGAAAGGCGCCACATAGTTGATGATGGGGTTGTTGAAATGGTTGGCGATATAGGTCAGGATCGACACATTCTGCGCCTTTGCCTGGGCCAGGTCTGCAGGCGACAGGGAAAGCACGCAGCTGAAGACGAAGAACATGACCACGCTGACCATAAGCAGTTCAGCCCGCTTGAGAATGCTGGTCACTTTGCCATCGACATACTGGTCGCCATACTCCTCGCGCTCAGCGACTGAGAAGGAGGAAATGATAGGCGAATGATTGAAGGCGAAGACCATGACGGGAATGAGCAGCCAGAGGCTTTCCAGCAGCTCGGTAACGCTGAAGCCGCCTGAGCTGTTGCGGGGGAAGCTGGAGAAGATGGCGGTGTTCCAGTGAGGGATCAGATAGAGGGAGAAGAGCACCAGCACGGCTACGAAAGGATAGACCAGGATGCTCATCACCTTGGTGGTGACTCCGGTGCCCAAGCGCACGATAGCCATGAGTACAACCACAAGCACCAAGGACAGAAGCCAGCGTGGAGGAGCCGACATGTGCATCTGGTTGACGATGAAGCTTTCAGTCGTGTTGGTGATGGAAATGCCGTAGACCAGCAGAATCGGGAAAATCGACAGGAAGTATATGATCGTGAAGATCAAGCCGAAACCATATCCATAGTGCTCTTCCACCACGTCGGTGATGTCATCGCCGGGCTTATCGGCTGAAAGCACGAATCTGCTCATGGCTCTGTGAGCAAAGAAGGTTGTTGGGAAAGCAATGATCAGCATGAAGATCAGACCAATGATGCCGCCGCTGCCCGCATCAATGGGCAGGAAGAGCACTCCGGCTCCGATGGCGGTGCCAAACAGGCTCAGCATCCATACTGTGTCGCCCTTGTGCCATTTGGCAGCATATTCCTTGGTGCCCTTTGCCGCTTCAACGCTGGCAGTCGGGTTTTGAGAGTTCGTCATACCGGAACCTTTCTTCTTTCTTCCTTAAACTTCATCGTCACTTGTTGAACACGGTCTTGCGGAATCGCTTGCCTGTAGGAGTACCGGCCAGACCGCCAATGCCGGTTTCCCGCAATGAGGAAGGCATGCTCTCACCAATGGATTTCATTGCCCCGATAACCTCATCAGGCGGAATTTGGCTCACACCGCCCGAAAGGGCAATATCAGCCGCGACAAGAGCATTCGCTGTGCCGATGGCATTGCGCTTGACGCAGGGCACCTCCACCAAACCGGCGACAGGATCGCAGACCAGACCCAGCAGATTGCTCAGCGCAATGGCGAAGGCCTGGGCACAGGTGGCGGGATCCCCTCCGGCTCCTTCCACCGCTGCTGCAGCCGCCATGCCGGAAGCGCTGCCTACCTCGGCCTGACAGCCGCCAGTGGCCCCGGCGATCATTGCCTGGTTGGCGGTGACAAGCCCGAAGGCCGCAGCAGTGAACAGACAATGGATCAGCTTATCGTCGTCCAATCCCAGCCGGTTCTTGAGCACTACGATCACGCCAGGCAACGTGCCCGAAGAGCCTGCAGTAGGGGTCGCGCAGATGATCCCCATGGCAGCATTGACCTCGTTGGTCGCCATGGCTGCCACGACGGCCGCCAGCATGGCATCGCCGCTCAGGCTGGTACGCGTCTTCCTGTAGTTCTCCAGCAGGGCCGCCTCCCCGCCCGTCAAACCGGTCTTCGAGAACACGCCCTTGCCTTGCGAGCCCCTCTCCACAGCCGATTTCATTGTTTGCAGGTTCTTGGACATCTTCGTCCAAACTTCTTCGCGAGTCTCATGATATCGTTTCATCTCTTCATCAATTGCTACATCCGATATCGACAAACCGCGATCCTGTGCCATACTCACCAATTCGGCAATCGAACTGAACATTTCCATGCCTCCTAGTCGATGTAGATCATCCGGGACGAGTGACCGGCGATCTCTTTTTGCATCTGTGCTGACAATGGGTTGTCCAGATCGAAGTCATAGAGCGTCATGCCAGGCCGACCCTCGGACTCGCATCGGGTCTGTTTCGTCACGCCTGCTTCTTGGAGCAGATCCTGAGTCCGCTCCAGCCAACCGTCACCGTCATTTTCAGACTGATCACGTTCCACCAAAAGAATGGGCAGAAGTCCGGAAGGGGCGATTGCGCATCCGTCCAAGCTGATACGCCGCACCTCAATGGTCCCGCCCCCTATGGAGCAGGCCGCATAAGACACCTGGCTGTGGTCTCCGAACAGGTCCACAACTGCAGTATTGGGGTGGCCAATGGGACTGGGCTCTTCCTCCTCATGGAAAGTCACGGTCATACCCTCCTTTTCCGCAATTTCTACTGCATCAGGGACGCGGGTGTCATCAGGCGCAAAACCGAGCAGACCGCCGACTATGGCATAGTCAGTGCCGTGCCCCTTGTGGGTTTGCGCGAAAGAATCGTAATAGTGAACATCGGCTCGACGTGGCGCCCCTCCCATAAGAATGTGACCCACTCGACCGATAGCCACCGCTCCGGCCGTATGCGAACTTGAAGGACCGATCATTATGGGGCCGATGATGTCAAATACGCTTTTGTATTTACTCATGCCTACTTCCTCTTCCCGTGCCACCGGGCATCCAGGTTTCGTGCTCTACGAAACCGCTATTGCACCAGACCGACGGGTCCAAGTGGACCGTCTTCATACTACCTTTGCAATTTTCATATCACAAATCAAAAAAATTATCAGGACTCTCGGGAGTGTTATCTCTTCGCAATTCTTCGCTCATACGTAGAGGGTTCGTTCACGTCGGACACACCCAGGGGCATCGGGTCGGCACCGCGCGCACAATGGAGTCATGCCAATTCCAGTGGTCGTCATCCTCGGCATCCTGGCGGTGGCGGCCATTGTCGTCACGGCAGTGGTGCTAATTGTCCGCGCCCAAAGGCGGCATAGGCTCGCCATGCAGCTCTTGGCTCGTGACGACGACCAACTCAGCTACGCTTTCGTCATCAACCCCTCCAAGCCTCAGGCCGCCGCCGCTCGCGAGCGCATCCAGCAATACTGCCGCGACAAGGGCATCCGCGAGTTCAGCTTCATCGAAACCCGGCTGGACAGGGACGGAAGAGCTTGCGCCCACATGGCATTGGAGCATGGAGCCAACGTAGTCGTTGCCGTGGGTGGGGACGGAACCGTACGCACAGTGGCCAGCGCTATGGCATCCAGCGGCCATGTCATGGGCATCATCCCCATCGGGACCGGAAACCTCTTCGCACGGAACATGGGCATACCCGTAGGAGATCTGGACGCAGCCCTGGCCGTGGCCACCTCGCACGGATCAACCCAGGTCGACGTAGGCCGCATGGCTCTGCTGGACGAGAAGGACCAGGAGCGGCGGCGGGGCCATGCCTTCCTGATCATCGCCGGCATCGGCTTCGACGCTTTGATGATCGACGACACCGACCCCAATCTGAAGAAGACTGTCAGCTGGCTGGCCTACTTCATCAGCGGCGCCAAGCATTTGTTCGCGCCCAAGTACACTGCCGACATCGCCATTACACGGCCCGACCAAATCACGCAGACCAATACCTCAGTGACCTTCCGCACCTTCATGGCCGGCAACTGCGGGGAGATACCCGGATTCTCCCTGATGCCCGACGCCTCCTACGAAGACGGCATCCTGGACTTCGAGATCATCGACACCTCCGCTGGACTGATCGGCTGGGCCAACCTCTTTGGAGACGTCATGCATCAGACCATCACCCGCAAGGCCAGCCAGAGCCCGCTGTCGACCAACTCCACCATCGTTCAGCTGCAGGGACCCAAGGCGGAGATCCGCCTGGAGAAGCCCGCCCTGGCCCAAGTGGACGGCGACATTCTGGGCGAGACCCGCCATATAGCGATCAGCGTGGAACACCGGGCACTGAACGTTCGAGTGCCCCGGTCAGCCTGAGACTGAACGAGCCCCCTTCCCCCTCTCCTGTCATCTTTCTCATGACGGGGTGGCATGATGGGAGCCATGACAGCACAGAATGCGGGCAAGCCTGCCAGCCCAGAAGATCTGATCAACGTCGACGATCTGATCGGCAGGTACTACGATCTCATCCCCGATCCCTCCACTCCCTCCCAGCGGGTGTCCTTCGGCACCTCCGGTCATCGCGGCTCCGCCCTGACCGTCTCCTTCAACGAGGCTCACATCGTGGCCATCAGCCAGGCCATAGCCGAGCAGAGAACCAAGGATGGGGTCACCGGACCACTCTATTTGGGCCGCGACACGCATGCCCTCTCCCTGCCCGCCTGGAAGACGGCCATCGAGGTCCTGACCGCAAACGGCGTACGGGTGCGCATCGACGCCAACGATGACTACACCCCCACTCCCACTGTCTCCCAAGCCATACTGACGCACAACCGGGCGGCCGACGGCACCCAGAGATTCTCTGGCAAGGACCTGGCCGATGGCATCGTGGTCACCCCCTCACACAACCCGCCCACCGACGGCGGATTCAAATATGATCCGCCTACGGGCGGCCCGGCTCCGGCCGAAACCACCAACGCCATAGCGCGGCGGGCCAACGAGCTCCTGGGCGACTACAGGCAGGTCAAGCGGATACCTTTCGCAGATGCCGTCAAATCCGACCTCGTAGAGCGCTTCGACTACCGCGAACATTACGTGGCCGACCTGGGCAATGTCATCGACTTCGACCTGATCAGATCCTCGGGGGTCCGCCTGGGCATCGATCCGCTGGGCGGAGCCTCGGTCAATTATTGGCCGCTGATCAACGAAAAGTACGGCCTGAACATCGGTGTCGTCAACCCGGAAGTGGATCCGACCTGGCGGTTCATGACCATCGACCACGATGGGAAGATCCGCATGGATCCAAGCTCCCCCTATGCCATGAAGGGCCTGGTGGATCGCCTCAATGCAGGAGCCTGGGACTCCTACGATCTAGTAGGGGGCACTGATCCGGATGCCGATCGCCATGGCATCGTCTGCCCGGGGACCGGGGTCATGAACCCCAACCACTACATCGCCGTCTGCGTGGAATACCTCTTCTCAGGCAACCGACCCGGATGGCCCCAGGGCGCCGGCATCGGCAAGACCCTGGTGTCCTCTTCACTGATCGACCGCGTGGCTTCCTCCATCAACGCCAGGCTGATCGAGGTGCCTGTGGGCTTCAAGTGGTTCGTCGACCCCCTCTTCAAGGGCGAGGTGGCCTTTGGCGGCGAGGAGAGTTCCGGAATGAGCTTCCTGCGCCGGGACGGCCGTGTCTGGACGACGGACAAGGACGGGCTGATCCCCGACCTCCTGGCTGCCGAAATCACAGCCAAGACCGGAAAGAATCCGGCCCAGCTCCACCAGGAGCAGGTGGAGCGCTTCGGCCAAAGCTGGTACAAGCGGGTGGACACCCCGACCACCCTGGAGCAGAAGCAGAAGTTCGCCCAACTGAACGGCGACGATGTGACGGCATCCACCCTGGCCGGCGAGCCCATCATTGCCAAGCTGACCGAAGCTCCGGGCAATGGGGCCAAAATCGGCGGCATCAAGGTAACCACCAAGAACGACTGGTTCGCCGCCCGCCCCTCCGGCACCGAGAACATCTACAAGGTCTACGCCGAATCCTTCGTTTCCCCCGAGGCCCTGGACCAGGTTCTGGACGAGGCCGGCCAGGTGGTCGCCAAGGCCCTCGACTGATCTGCAGACAAAACCGCCTGTCCTCCCTCCCCCGCATCAGTCATCGCTGGCGCGGGGGTTCTCTATCTCCCTGTCTAGGCTGGAATCCATGATCAACGGCAAGAACCTGGTCGTCTCGACCGACGGCAGCGCACTGAGCAATCCCAACGGCCCCATGGGCTGGGCCTGGGCCGATCATGAGGGCGGCGACGCGGATGCAGGCGGCGCAAGCAATGGCACTAATCAGATCGGCGAACTGTGCGCCGTGCTGCAGGCATTGCGAGCCCACCCAGGCGAGCGCCCGCTGGTCATCGAAACCGACTCCAAATACGCCATCAATTGCTCCACAATCTGGTTGCCCGGGTGGAAGAAGAAAGGCTGGAAGAACTCCCAGGGCAAGCCTGTCAGGAACCGCCCCCTGATCGAAGCCATCGAGCGGGAGATCCAGACACGGCCGGGATCAGTCAGGTTCATCTGGGTCAAGGGGCATGCCGGCGACACCTTCAACGAGAAAGTGGACACTCTGGCCCGCGGCTACGCTACAGCAGCAGGCAAGGGTGACCGAGAAGGATGTCTGCCCATCGAGGGCTGGCGCTCGCTGCTGGCCTCCCCCTACGCCAAGGGTACGCAGGTGCCGTCCGCAGTCCAAGCCGAACTGGACGGAGGACCCCAAGTTCTGGACAAGCTGGGTCGCAAGAAGGTTGGCCTGGACCAGGAAGAACAGAAGAATCTGGCCGAAACCGCCGTCGAGTCCGAGGCTGTGGATCCTGAGCAGGCCGAGTCGGTGAAAGAAACATTCCCAGGGTCGCCAAAGGCACAGGACGTCGAAGAGAACCAAATCACAGCAGCGACAGGATCGGAGCCGTCGCATTACCAGCAGACAGCGGACGCAGAAGATGATGCGACGCCTGAGGCAGTCGATGGCACACCCGCCCCTGACCTACCCGCTGGTCAGGAGGATGAAGTCTCATCTGCTTTCGACAACACTTCGGACACCGACCCGATTGACCGGGAGGCCAAAAATTCAGGCGCTCGAGGACTGAGAGCCAGCGGCCGCATCCGCATCACACCGCCCCCGTCCGGCAGCAGCATGTTCACGGGGCACGACCTGCATATCGTCGGCAGCATCGATCTGGACGCGGCCATTGACCCTGACGGCTACGTGACCATACAGGAGGCGCCTTTCCGCCTGCACGCCATCGAAGTGGAGGATTGAGCGGCACATGAACCGTCAGGGGCCATCGTCTACACTGGAGTGAACCCGAACCAACAAGACCCGCAGACATCAGCCATTAAGCGCATGCGGGCATGAAGGAGCGTTATGGACAAGACCGAGCAGGACAGACTGAAGAAGGCCGCCGGCATCGAGGCAGCCAAACTGGTCGAGAACGGCATGACAGCCGGACTGGGCACCGGATCCACAGTCCGGTTCTTCGTGGATGAACTGGGCCGGCGCGTCAAGGAAGAAGGTTTGGAGTTCACTGGCGTGACCACCTCACGGCGGACCAAGGAGCAGGCCGAAAGCTACGGAATTCGCATCGTCGACATCGACAAGGTGGACCACATCGATGTCACCATCGATGGTGCCGACGAGGTCGACAAGGACTTCAACGGCATCAAGGGCGGAGGCGCAGCTCTGCTCTGGGAGAAGATCGTGGCTGTCAACTCTCGAAAGATCGTCTGGATTGTGGATGAGTCCAAGGTGGTTGACACCATCGGCCGCTTCCCCCTGCCGGTGGAGGTCATCCCCTTCGGCGAGCGCCACGTCCTGGATCGTTTCAAAGAGCGCGGCTACAACCCGGTACTGCGGCTGGACGGCCAGGGGCAGCCGGTTCTGACCGACGAGCACAACCACATCATTGATCTTCATTTGGACCGGATAGAGCACCCGCAGGATCTGGCCCAGGACCTGATCACCACCGTAGGCGTCGTAGAACACGGCCTCTTCCTCAACATGGTTGACACGGTCATCGTGGGCGACCCCAATGGGCCCCGAGTCATGACCAACGCCAACAAGTGATCACCAGCGATCATCCTGCCTTCCGGCCGGAAGCATTCGGCTGGCCGCGGTGACAAATGATGATATATGAGAAGCCCCTCGCATCCATCGATGCGAGGGGCTTCATCGGCCTTAACAGGCCATAAGTCATAAAGCTACTTGCGCTGGTGACGAGTCTTGCGCAGCAGTTTGCGGTGCTTCTTCTTGCTCATCCGCTTGCGGCGCTTCTTGATGACAGAACCCATCCGAGCCTCCGATCCTTAGTTACCTGGAAGTGTCCAACTTGCTTATCGTACACCGGTTGCGGGACGATCATAACGGGAAGGCCTTGTAGAAAGCCTCCAGCGCCGCCCGCTGTCCTTGGGCGCGGAAAACCACCGTATCATTCTGCCAGATGACCAGGGCTGTGTGAGCGTCTTCGCCGTCTGCCTTTTCCAAGTATGATCCGGTGACTGTGCCGCCGCTGCGGACCTTGCCCGACGCCAGCTCCTTGCCGGACATGCCCGTGGACTGACTGTCGTAGAGCGCCTTGGCATCTTCATTCCTGGACCACTGAGCCAGGTGAAGGGTCACATCCCCGCCGGACTTGCCGGATGAGTAAACCAGGTTGTACTCCTCGATAGGCGTACGGGTGCTCCACTCACTGCCGGAATCCGCTTTGACACGGGCGAACTCGCCCACCGTATCAGGCATGGCCTTGAGCAGCTCAGAGGCCGAGCCGGGCAGGGGAACCGCCGTGGCCTTGGGACTGGATTGCGAAGGTTGGGAGGAAGCGGAGACGGAAGTCTGAGCGCCAGGCTCCTGGCTGCGCACCGCCCAGTGCGGCCAGACGAAGGCCGATAAGAGCACCAGGACCACCACTGCCGCCAAGGCGATGACCAGACCGATCCTTCGACGGCGCTGCCTGGCATGCGCGGAAGAGTCGGGGGAAGAAGACAGGGGTGCAGAAGGATTGTCAGCCATGACTCTATTCTCTCATGAGCATGGTGTCGGCACTGCGAAGATGGCGTAAAAGCCTGGGCTCTCGTCCCTGAATCCCGATAGCGTGCAGGTATGGCCAAGACGACGACGCAATACGTATGCACGGAGTGCGGGTGGACCGGAGGCAAATGGTTCGGACGCTGCCCGGAATGCGGCCAGTGGGGAACCATCGAGGAATTTCACGAGGCTCGCGTCGTAGGTGCAGGCGGGGGCCTGTCCTCCTCTGGCGGCAGCCATACGGCACCTGCGCCCCAGAAAACCGGCCTGGCCCGGCCCATCACCCGAGTGGGCACGGACCAAGTAAAGCGCATTCCCACAGGATTCGAGGAGTTCGACCGAGTCCTGGGCGGGGGCATCGTACCCGGGTCAGTAATCCTCTTGGCTGGCGAGCCAGGCATCGGCAAGTCCACCCTTCTGCTGGAGACCGCCGGCCGTGTGGCCGACCGGGGCGGCGAAAGAGGCAAGGTGCTCTACCTGTCAGGCGAGGAGTCCCAGACCCAGGTGCGGATGAGGGCCAGCCGGGTGGGTGCCCTCAAGGATTCACTGCTGCTGGCTTCGACTACCGACCTGGCTACGGTGCTGGGGCTGATCGAGCGCGAGAAGCCGGCATTGGCTATTGTGGACTCCGCCCAAACCATCGTCTCCAGCCAGGTAGACGGCATCTCCGGGGGCTCCACCCAGGTACGCGAGGTGGCCATCAGCCTGATCGACATGGCCAAGTCGCACGATATCCCCATCCTCTTGGTAGGCCACGTAACCAAAGACGGCTCCATAGCCGGACCGCGGACCCTGGAGCATCTGGTTGATGTGGTCTGCCAGTTCGAGGGCGATTCCCAGACCGCCCTGCGCTTGCTGAGAGCCGTCAAGAATCGGTTCGGCCCCACCGACGAGGTGGGCTGCTTCGACATGGGCGAGCAGGGCATCGAGGAGGTCAGCGATCCCACTGGGCTCTTCCTGTCGACGGCTGGACAGGAGGTGGAAGGCACCTGCGTAACATTCACATTGGACGGCCACCGCAGCCTGCCCATCGAAATCCAGGCTCTGGTCACCTCCTCTGTTCTGCCCACTCCCCGTCGCAACACCAACGGGATCGACGCCAACCGCCTGGCCATGCTGGCTGCGGTGCTCTACCGCCACGGCCGCGTCAACCTGCTGACAAGGGACCTGTATGTATCCACCATCGCCGGTGGTCTGGCCAAGGAGCCCGGTTGCGACCTGGCCATCGTGGCCGCCCTGGCCAGTGCAGCCAAGTCCCGGCCCATCATGCGCACGACCTGTGCCATGGGCGAGATATCCCTGACCGGGCAGGTCAGGCCGGTGCCGCAACTCAACCACAGGCTGCAGGAGGCCGCCCGGCTGGGATTCGCCAGGGCGCTGGTCCCGCCTGATCGGCACTCAGGAGGTCGAAAGCCCGTCCAGGGTTTGGAAGTGGTCGAGGTTACCAATCTGGCCGAGGCACTGGCAGCTCTGGGACTGGTCTGAACCCGGTGACCGCTCGTCCCGTATCGCACAATACGGCTCCCACCTGCCGACTCGTTAACCTGCCGGACTAGGATGGAGTCGCCGGAAGACCGACACTCATCATCATCGCGAGGAGCAGATCAGCATGACCATCTTCACCAGGAAAACCCTACGCAGGCTGACGGCGGCCGCACTCACGACAGTCACGCTCATGGCCGGCGCAGCCTGTGGCTCCTCATCGAGCAGCGGCGGGCAGTCAGCAACCAAGCAGGACATCACCCAGCAGACCATCCACCCCGGCACTCTGACCATTGCCACCGGAGACCCGGCCTACGCCCCCTACGTGGTGGACAACAAGCCAGAATCCGGCAAGGGTTACGAGGCAGCCGTGGCCTACGCAGTGGCAGAGAAAATGGGATTTGACAAGGCGCACGTCACTTGGACCAGGACCACCTTCGATGCCGCCATCGCCCCGGGAAGCAAGGACTACGACCTGAACATCCAGCAGTTCTCCATCACCTCGGAGCGCCGACAGGCTGTGGACTTCACGCCCAGCTATTACAACTCCACCCAGTCACTGGTCGTCAGAAGCAGCTCTCCATATGCTTCCGCAACCTCCCTTGCCCAGATCAAGGACGCCAAGATAGGAGCCATGGTCGGCTCCACCTCCTATGAGATGGCTCACAAGCTGGTCAAGCCTGACATCGACACTTTCAATGACGACGTGGCTTCGTCCCAGGCCTTGGATGCCAATCAGATCGACGCGCTTGTCGTGGACACCCCGTCAGCCGTGACCATGGTCGATTCCGGGCAGGTCAAGAACGCCAAAATCCTCGGGCAGATCAAGGGCTCTCAGGACCCGGAGGGCATGGGTATAGTCCTGCCCAAGGGCTCCAAGCTGACCCCAGCCGCTTCCAAAGCTGTCACGGCCCTGAAGAAAGATGGAACCTTGGACAAGCTGCAGAAGCAATGGCTGCACGTCTACACCTCTCTGCCTATGCTGGGCTGAGAAAAGAAAGGAAACCTTGTCGTTCATGGCCACCTCGGCACAGGACGCGGTCAGCGATATCCAACGGGAACGGGAACGCTACGGGCGTCGACAGAATCTGCGTTCCGTAGCGGTCAGCATCGCCAGCACGTTGGTGTTGGCATTGCTGATCGCCCTGGGGCTTCACGCCTCACCTGGCTGGCCCCGAGTCAAGCAGTCGTTTTTCTCTGGTGCCTACTTCGCCCAATCCTTCCCCAAAGTCCTACAAGGACTCTGGCTCAATCTGGAGGTCCTTTTCTTCGCGGTCATCGGCGTGGCACTGCTGGGCACCCTGCTGGCCATGATCCGCACCAGCCGGAACCCGCTGCTCTTCCCCCTGCGGGTGCTGGCCCAGGTCTACACCACAATCATGAGAGGCATACCCATGATTGTGGTCCTCTACCTGATCGGCTTCGGCATTCCTGGACTGGCTATCTTCAACCGGATTCCGGCAGCTCTGCTAGGCACTGTGGCGATCATCCTCTCCTATTCGGCCTACATCGCCGAGGTGCTGAGGGCAGGATTCCAGGACGTCGGCCCCTCCCAGAGGGCATCGGCACGCTCGCTTGGCCTGACCTCGGGGCAGACCATGCGTCTGGTCGTCATCCCCCAGGCCCTGCGCAAGGTGGCTCCGGCACTGATGAACGACTTCATCTCCATGCAGAAGGACGTGGGACTGATCTCGGTTCTAGGAGCCGTGGACGCGGTCAGAGCTGCCCAGATCATCGTGGCCACCTCCTACAACTTCACTCCATACGTGGTGGCCTCGGTGCTCTTCATCGCCACCTCGGTCCCTTTCATTCTTCTCAACGACTGGTACTCCAACCGACTGCGCAAGCGCGAACAGAGCGGAGGCATGGTATGAGCGAACAGGCAGACACCGAGCAGGACCAGCCGGTGCTCCGTCTGGAGAATGTTCGAAAGACCTACCCTGGCGGCAACCAGGTCCTGCGCGGCATCTCCATGACCATCATGCCTCATGAGACCGTGGCCCTATTGGGCCCATCCGGGTCAGGCAAGTCCACTTTGATGAAGTGCATCAACCTGTTGGAGACCGTCAACGACGGAAGGATCTGGCTAGGCGGCACCGACATCACCGACCCCAGGATCAACCAGGATGCCTGCCGGGCCAGAATCGGCGTGGTCTTCCAGCAGTTCAACCTCTTCCCCCACATGAACGTCCTGAAAAACGTTACCCTGGGAGCTATCAAAGTCCACGGCATGCCCAAGGACCAGGCCAGGGAGCGTGCCCTGGAACTGCTGGATCGAATCGGCATGAAGAAGAAGGCAGGAGCATACCCTGACCAGCTCTCCGGCGGCCAACAGCAACGGGTGGCCATTGTGCGCGCCCTGATGACCGACCCGGAGCTGCTCTTGCTGGATGAGATCACCTCAGCCCTGGACCCCATGCTGGTGGGAGAGGTCCTGGCCATGGTCTCTGAGCTGACTGCCGGAGGAACCACCATCCTCATGGCCACCCATGAAATGAGTTTCGCGCATCATGCAGCCAACCGGGTTGTCCTGCTGCTGGACGGTGTCATCGCCGAGAATGGAACGCCGCAAGAGGTCATGGACGAGTCGGAGAATCCGCGTACCAGGGAGTTCTTCAGCCACTTCCGAGGGCTGTGAGTTTCAAGATCCCTGCAGGCCTTCAGTTGATGGGAAACGCTCTTTCTGCAGCCTTGGTCAGATCCAGGGTTCGATCTGCATCCAAGGCCAGCTGTCGTTTGAGGGGTTTCTCGCCCGCATACCGCTTCTGACCGCGCAGACGGCTGAGAAACTCCACTCGGACACGGTGGCCGTACAAATCCACCCAATCCGACCGAACGGCATTGGCTTCCAAGACTTTTGGCATATGCTCGCCCGGGGCCAGGAAGGTCTCCTTGGTGCCGATGGAAATGGCGGCAGACATCCGCCAAGGCGAACCCTGAGCCAGCCGACCCTCCTGTCCTTCCGGAGTCGCCATGGGGTCCGTAGGCAGTCCCAGGTCGACCAGCCAGCCCGCATAGACTCCATCCGCAGGCATCATCCCCTGGCTATCAGGGGCAAGATTGGCAGTTGGAAATCCCAGACGGCGGCCCCTTTGCTCCCCATGGACCACTGTGCCTTGAACCATGTGCGGCCGACCCAAAATACCCATGGCCGCATCCACGTCACCGTCCTGGATCAGTTGCCGAAGGTGAGAACTGCTCCAAGCCCTTACCTGATGACGCTCCAGACCGTCAGCGTCAGGCAGGGTGCAGTCGCCGGGACCCTGGTCGTCTACAACTTCCAAATTGAACAGTCCTGTGTCGGCCAGGTCGCCAATGGCTCCGATGTCGCCGATTCGTCCTGCGCCCATCCGTGCATCGCGGCCCAGGACCAGAGTCCGCATGGCCAGCTGTTCGGTAAGCTGCTTGAGAAAGAATCGATAGGACTTGGCCGCGAAGGCCAATGTGTATCTCACCACCACAACCTGTTCCAGCCCCAGCTGGGCCATGAGCCGCAGGCGCTCCTCAAGCGGCATGATCTGATCAGGGTCATGGCGAACCAGATCCGAGGACGGTTCAGCCATATCATGGCTGTCAGCGTAGCTGTGAACCAGTTTGGGACTGGGGTCGAAAACCAGAGCCATGGGCCTGTCCTTGCCTTTGGCAGCGAGCTCGACCACCCGGCTCAGAAGGGCCTGATGACCCCGATGCATGCCATCAAAGACACCGATGGTGACCACGCTGGACCGGGCACCCAAGGTTCCCGGCCAACTGACAATGCCCGACTCATCCGGGCTGACCTGGCTGACCTTCATCCGCTTCCCATCACTTAGTCATGGCGGCCCCCGCACCCGGGCGCCTAAAATTCCTTAAGCACTGTATTCCCACAGTCGCTTCCTGGCAAGACCTTCAGACTAAACCTGTATCTGCGCGCTCAGCCCTCGGGGTGGAAGACCACGTCCGGCTTAGCCCCGCCTCGTGGACCGGGCACTAGGATCGCAGCCAGACGCTGCTTGCCTGCAGGTCCAACCAAGGCGGCTGTGGGCCTGCCGACAGGCAGATCCAGAAATCCGCCATTGGCCACTCTGGCGGCCTGGTCAGCATCCAGATTCATGACGGGCATGGTCTTGCGTGCTGCCTGTACGAGATTCAGGGATCCATCCAACAGCCCCTGCCGGTCGCAGTCCGGGACCATACGATTGCGCACTACCGCCTGACCCTGACGGTTTCGGTAGGTGTGAGGGACGACCTGGCCACCCAAAACCATAGAGGCAGGGTCAGGATTCTCCAAGTCGAATGGCCCCACGCGAATTCGTCTTAAGGCAGTCAAGTGACCGCCCAGATCCAGCTGATCGCCCAGATCACGGGCTAGGGCCCGGATATAGGTGCCGCTGGAACAGGTCACCTCCACATCTGCATCAACCACCCTGATGTCTTCGTCGGGCAGAACCACGCGGCGCAAGTCGAGCAGACGGAAAGAGGCGATCCGTATTCGACGAGGCTCCAGCCTGACCTCCTGACCTGCGCGAGCCAGGTCATAGGCTCGCCTGCCCTTGACCTTGATGGCCGAAAAAGCATCAGGCACCTGGTCAATCCAGCCGGTGAAGCAGCGATCAATCAAGCCCTGCAGACCTTGGACTGTCAGCTCGTCCACCCTCTGCGCAGCTCCAGGACGCATAGGCAGCAAATCCCCGTCAGCGTCATCTGTGGTGGTGCCCAATCCCAGGCGCATGGTGGCGCGGTATGTCTTGTCATGACCGACAATGACCGTCAGCAACCGTGTGGCCTGACCAAAACCGACCACCAGCAGGCCGGTAGCCATGGGGTCCAAGGTCCCGGCGTGGCCCACGCGACGCATACCCAGGCTCGACCGAACGGCTGCCACCACGTCATGACTGGTCACACCGCTCGGCTTGTCAACAAGGATGATGCCCGATGTCGGTTCACCACGACCAGAATTAATCACGGCAGATGACTCAGAAGCCGTTGCTGCACCGATGCCCTCAGCGGTCGACTTCATCCGCACCCTCTGCCGCAGATTCATCGGACTCTTCCTCGTCGTCATGCCGGTATGGGTCGGGGTCGCCCGCATAGCTGGCGTTGACCCGGGCCTCGGCCATAGCCTCGTCCCGGTGTCGGGCTACGGTCAGCACATCCTCGATCTCGGTCGCCTCAGCAGGCACCTCATCGTAGATGAAGCGCAGCGTAGGCGTCAGCCGCAAACCAGCCCGAGCGCCGACCAAGCTGCGCAACCGTCCCGAGGCCTGCCGCAGGGCCTGCTGGGCTCGCTTGCGTTCCCCGGCCTCGTGTCCGGACCGGCCTAGCTGGGTCCAGTAGATCTTGGCTATCTGCAGGTCATTGGTGACACGAACCTCAGTGACAGTGACCCCTGCCAAGCGCTTGTCATGCATCTGGGACTCCAGCGCAGAGGCCACGACCCGTTGTATCAGGGCCGCTATGCGTACGGCGCGGGGATTTCCTGCCATCATGGTTCCTTTCTCGAATCGTCCATGACCAATCTTCGCATTCATGAACATCCGCCCCGGCCAGGAAGCACCCGGACCGGGGCGGATCGCCACGAACTCTCTGCCGTGCAGCCAGATGGCCCGCCGGCTCTACTTGCGTTCCACTTCTTGCATCTCGTAGGTCTCGATGATGTCGCCCACCTCGATGTCGTTGAAGGAGCCAAGATTGATGCCAGCCTCGTAGCCTTCGGACACCTCGTTGACATCGTCCTTGAACCGGCGCAGGGAGGAGATCTCCAAGTCGTTGACAGTGACCACCCCGTTGCGGGCGATGCGGGCCTTGGTGCCTCGCTTGACGGTGCCGTCCTGGACCATAACACCCGCGATATTGCCGAACTTGGAGGAGCGGAAGATCTCGCGAATCTCGGAGTGGGAGGTGGTGACCTCCTCGTACTCCGGCTTGAGCATGCCCTTGAGCGCGGCCTCGATATCCTCGATGGCATTGTAGATGACCGAGTAGTACTTGATCTCTACACCCTCGCGGTCGGCCAGATCCTGGACCTGCCTGTTAGGCCGGACATTGAAGCCGATGATGACGGCCTTGTCGACCGTGGCCAGGTTGACATCGTTCTGGGTGATGGCTCCCACGCCCCGGTGGATGACCTGGATCCCGACCTCGTCGGAGACTTCGATCTTCATCAGGGAGTCCTCCAGCGCCTCGACCGAGCCGGAGGAGTCGCCCTTGATGACGATGTTGAGCATGTCCACCTCGGACTTGGCGAACTGCTCCTTCAGACTCTCCAGAGAGACCACCTTGCGACGCTTGGCCAGCTGAGCGGCACGGGCCGAGGCCTCACGCTTCTCGGCAATCTGACGGGCGGTGCGATCATCGGGGGCAACCAGGAAGAGGTCACCAGCGGTGGGCACCGAGGTAAGCCCCAGCACCTGGACAGGTGTGGAAGGACCGGCAGCATCCATCTGCTGACCGTTCTCGTCCAGCATGGCGCGCACACGGCCATAGGCGGACCCAGCCACGATGGCATCGCCCACATGCAGGGTTCCCTGCTGGACCAACACAGTGGCCACAGCTCCGCGTCCCTTGTCCAGACGGGCCTCGACCGTGGCTCCGCGAGCGTCCATGTCGGGGTTGGCCCGGAGGTCAAGGTCAGCGTCAGCAGTCAGCAGGACGGCTTCCAAGAGCTTGTCCACGTTGGTGCCCAGCTTGGCGGAGATGTCGACGAACATGGTGTCGCCGCCATACTCTTCGGAGACCAGGCCGAACTCGGTCAGCTGACCACGCACCTTCTGGGGGTTGGCCCCCTCGACATCGATTTTGTTGACAGCCACCACGATGGGCACATGAGCGGCCTGGGCGTGGTTGATGGCCTCGACGGTCTGCGGCATGACGCCGTCATCCGCAGCCACCACCAGGATGGCCACATCGGTCAGCTCGGCACCGCGGGCGCGCATGGCCGTGAAGGCCTCGTGGCCAGGGGTGTCCAGGAATGTGATCTTGCGATCTTCCCCATCAAGGGTGACCGTGGCCTGGTAAGCGCCGATGCGCTGGGTGATGCCGCCGGCCTCCTGGGTGGTCGTGTTGGTCTTGCGGATGGTGTCCAGCAGACGGGTCTTGCCATGGTCGACGTGGCCCATGACCGTGACCACCGGAGGCCTGGGCTGCAGGTTCTTGTCATCCTGATCATTGCGTTCTTCGTCCAGGTTGATGTCGAACTGCTGAAGAAGCTCCTTGTCTTCTTCCTCGGCGGAGACGATGCGGATCTTCCATCCGATCTCGTCGCCCAGGATCTGGAATGTGGCCTCATCCAGGGACTGAGTGGCCGTGGCCATCTCGCCCAGGTGGAAGAGCACCGTAACCAGGGCAGCAGGGTTGACGTTGATCTTGTCGGCCAGATCAGCCAGGGTCGCACCCTGGCGAAGCTGAACGGTACGGCCATTGCCTGCAGGGATGCGCACGCCGCCGATGACGGGGGCTTTCATCTCCTGGAATTCATGCCTCTTAGCCATCCGGTTCTTGCGAGCCTTGGAGGACTTGCCTCCCTGGCGGCCGAAAGCTCCAGCAGCACCGCCACGACCGCGACCGCCACGGCCCGAACCGCTTCGGAAACCACCCGCGGGTGCCGAAGTGCCACCGAAACGGCTGCCGCCGCCCTGATGCGACTGCTGACCGGGGCGGCTATGGCCCCACTGTCCTGGACGAGCAGCCTGCCCGGAGCGACCGCCTCTGCCGTTGCGGAATCCGCCACGGCCTCTGCGTGAGTCGTTGACAGTAGGCCTGGCCATGGGGTGCGGCCTGGGGATGTCCGAAGGCATGGGAGCCTTCATCCCCTGCTTGCGGCTGAAAGGATTGTTGCCTGGACGAGGCGTGGAAGCTCCCTGCCGTGCACCATGACGTGCCGCCGAAGCGCCGGAGCCGCCGGGGCGACCGTTGTTGCGCGATGACTGGGGGCCGGGCCTGCCCATGGCTGAAGGTTTGGGTCCACGGGACTGACTGCGCTGCTCATGCTCGTTGCGGCTGCCCTGGGAGGCACCGGGTTTGGGGAAGTGATTTGCGGGATGCTGCTGACCCCGTGGCGCGTTGCCTCCGGCTGAGGGCCGATGGTTCTGTCCAGGCTTGGGCGCAGGCGTGGATTTCTGGGTGCCACCGGACTGCGGGCGGCCATGCTGACCCTGGCCGCTTCCATGACTGGGGCTGCCGGGGCGTGCATTTCGTGCAGCGGCCTGACCAGCGTCACCCTGCCCCGTCTGAGGGAAAGCGTTCTTAAGTCGACGAACCACAGGGGCCTCGACAGTGGATGATGCGGACTTGACGAACTCGCCCATGTCCTTCAATTTCGCCAGAACAGTCTTGCTGTCTACGCCAAATTCCTTGGCCAGCTCATACACGCGTGCTTTGGGCACTTACTTTCTCCTTACCGGACCGCGCATATGACCGGCGCGATCACTCTTTCATGACGGCGAACATATCCTGTCTCATCGTGCGACCATGATCGTGTTACCTCGTCTCTGTGCCGGGGCCGACGGCATAGACCACCGGACTCGGGATACCGGATCCAGCATACTCGCGTAGTCGGATGTTTGCTCTCAGGCGTCTTCACCAGCAGCCGAAGCAGATTGCGCCTGCAGCTCACGCAATTTCTGTTGATGGGCTTCCTCGGACTCAATGCCGATCTTCCAGCCTGTCAGCTTGGCGGCTAGACGGGCGTTCTGGCCCTCTTTTCCTATTGCCAGAGAGAGCTGAGCATCCTTGATGAAGGCGATAGCCGTGCGGTTGGCCTCGCTGACGATCTGCACCTGGCGGACCACGGCCGGCGACAGGGCCGCAGCCACGAACTCGGCAGGGTCCTTGGACCAGTCCACAATGTCGATTTTCTCCGGCCCCAGATTCTCCATGACTGCACGCACGCGCGCACCGCCCGGACCGATCAGCGCACCCTTGGGATTGACTCCCTTGCTGTTGGCCCGGACCGCAATCTTGGTTCTGGCCCCGGCCTCACGGGCGATGGCCATGATGGACACTGCACCGGAGACCAGCTCGGGCACCTCCCGCTCAAAGAGGCGCCGAACCAGCTCTGGATGAGAACGCGACACGATGATTTCCGGACCCTTGAGCCCACGGGATACATTGACCACGTAGACGCGGATACGCTGACCGTGCCGGTAATGCTCTCCAGGAACCTGCTCGCGGCGCGGCAGAATGGCCTCAACATTATCTACAGCCACATGCACATTGCCTGGATCGCTGGCATCCTGCTGCACGACTCCGGTGATCAGATGGCCCTTCTGACCAGAGAAGGCCCCAAAGACACGCTCATCGTCGGCCTGGCGGAAGAGCTGCCGAATGACCTGGCGGGCCGTGGAGGCCGTCAGCCGTCCGAAGTCCTTCGGTGTGTCGTCGTATTCCTCGCCCAGATCATAACCCGGCTCAGGCTCTTCGGCAGTAGGCTCGCGAGCGATCTCGTCCTGCGCCCAGATAGTAAAAGTGCCCGCACGCTCGTCCAGCTCCACCCGTGCGTGTTTTGCTGCATGAGGCGACTTCTGATAGGCCAGAAGAAGAGCCTCGCTCAGTGCTTGATCCAAGGTCTCGGCATCAATCCCTTGTTCGTGTGCCAGCTGATGAATTTCAGCCAGGTCCAGTTCCATGTCAAGACCTCCTATGAAGTTATTCAGACCGCGCTTCTTCTGGTCTGCAATGCCTACTATTCTAGCCTTTCATGCAGACACAGCCGGTTCCTGAATACCAAGGGTGGGCGAGTCGTCGACTGACGATCCCGGCACGACGGGTGACCGCTGGTATCGGAGCACTTCTGCTGGCCGTCACCATGTCCGGATGCGCACCTTCAGCGGTACACGTCAGTCAGCACGACCCCGACAATCTGCGTCCCACAGCCTGCGAGCAGGCATGGACCCGAGCCCGGCGGTCGGAGCAGCTCCGGCAGAAAGATCAGGCAGACGGCCGGGCCCAGGCCTGGATCCAAGCGGCCCGCGAGTGCCCTTCCCGGATGGATGAAGCCACAGTACACGCAGCCCAGGCTTTGACGGCCTCCCAGGGCGGACAGACAAATCGTCGGGCAGCCACGCTCAGACTGGTCCAAGCTGCACAGCAGTTAGATCCGCTGTCCAAGACGCTGCCCGCCGAATTGGCCAATCAGGCCGTCTCAGGCGAGGATCGTTCAGGGTTCTATCTATCGGTCCTCGCAGCCCGCAATACTGATGCCGCATGGATGCTGACCCTGGCTGATGCGCACACCACGGCCGCGCAGATTCTGGTCGGTCACGCCAAGCACGATCCTCGACAGGGGGTCTATCCCACCACTGATCTACTGACACATCCCGATGATCGCGTCGACCCCGCCAACGGAATACAGGTACCTACCCCAGCCCTCATCGAGATGGACACGGCCCGGACCCTTCTGGCCGTGGGGAGGAAACTGAACGGCTCCTCAGGCACGATGCACACTGATGCCAGTCAGAGCGCGAAAAGCCGCCAGGAAGCCGCATCCGCCTTGGTTGACATGACTGTAGCCCACATGTCCATGGCTATGAACCTCGGCTACCCAACCGCTTCATCAGCCCTGCTGCACATCCCCAAGCACTGACAGCTCCGGATCACTCCTCGCAAAGTCCTCTTTTTTATGAGCGAGCCCTCACTGCCAGCGTATGCCCGCGGCTTGAACAAACGCCTAAATCAATGTTCAGACATTTCAAATTCATCGAAACCGCCAGGCATATGAGGACACTGCGTGACGGCATGAGTATGGGCAGTGATAACATAGAACGTGTTCCACAGGAGCATTCCCTAGGAACGCGGGGGGTATGAACCCGTGCAATGTAGGAGGCGACTTGGTGTTGGCCACTGCATCGCCTCCTACGTTGAACGGCCTTTTCGTTTGCGCAGCATCAAGACACAGCGCCGTGTCGAATCCGGACAGCCAACGAGGGCATAGGGGAAGACTGCATATCAGCAGCAGGCACGAAACCCAATTCAAGGGGTGGGCTGCCGCAACTGTGAAATACGGCAACAGAATCAAAAAAAGGTCCCGACCGTCAGGCCGGGACCAATAGGGGCGGTTGAGGCGAGATTCGAACTCGCGGAGGGATTCGCCCTCACACGCTTTCGAGGCGTGCTCCTTAGACCGCTCGGACACTCAACCATAGTCGTTGCCCGACACAGCCGAACAACAACTTTTCTATTATGCCACAGAGTCCCTACCTGGCAAGCGGCGTGGCGCAACCACAGTTGCACCAAATAACCAAGTCATCACAGGGTACGGCGGGCGCGGATGGCCTGTGCCCGTTCCGCAAGCTGTTCATCAGGCGGATAGGCCACATGCTCCAGGGTCAGCCCATGGGCCGCTATGGGGCCTGTTGATCCCTCCCGCAGAGGATGAGACACCTTGTCGGCAAACCATTGCACAGACCGACGGCCCAGGCCGACCTGAATGCAGGCCGCCACCAGGGAACGGACCATGTTATGAGCGAATGCGTCAGCCACAATACGAAAGACAGTCAGCCCTGACTCCATGAAAGCCGGAATGTATCCGACTGCATTCTGCCTAGGAGCAACCCCCCGCAAACTCATGGTCGGGACCAGGTCCCAGTGCGCGGTCAGGACCTTTCGTATGGTGGTGCCGCCAGGGTTTGGCGTAGCGAAGGACCCGAAGTCATGCAAGCCAATGCACTCCGCCGCAGCCTCGTTCATGGCCTGCAGATTAAGACTCCCCTCCAGATTCAGCACATAGCCCCGCATGCGCGGATCCCTTGGCTGACCGCCCTGACTGACCCGATAGAGGTAGGTCCGTTCCAGTGCAGAAAAACGTGCGTCAAAGCCTTCAGGCGCTGGACTGAGTCCTTGCAGAGCAATGTCCGAAGGCAACAGGTGTCGTAGGCGGCGCTCCAGGGCCTGTACGCCATCCACACCCATGTGCCCCTTGCACGATTCGAGCACAGCCTCAGGAACGTCCAAGTGAGTCACCTGATGGGACGCATGGACCCCGGCATCAGTTCTGCCGGCCACGACCAGCCTAGGTTTCCAAGGATTTAGATCACCGTGAACACAGCCATCCCGTCTATGCCCTTCTGCGATCAGAGTCAGCGCTTCTTCGATGCAACCTTGGACCGTACGGAGACCAGGCTGTCGGGCCCAGCCATGGAAGCCTCCGCCGTCATAGGCCAGGTCCATGCGCAGTCTGATAAGGGACATTCTCCCCTCCTGATCCTCCATCAAGACCTCCCCGGCACAAATGGCAAACGGGGTCGGAGAGCCATGCTCCCCGACCCCGTCACGAGATGCAATGATCGATTACTCGGCGGCCTTCTCGGCATCCTCTGCCACAGCGGCATCTTCCTCAGCCTGGGCTTCGGCCTGATCCGCCTTGTCGGCGGCCTGCTCCAGGTCTTCTGCAGCCTTGTCGGCCTGGGCCACGTCCTGATCGGACTCATTGGCCTCGGCAGCCTGGTCGACAGCATCCTTGGCAGCGCCTTCGGCGACGGCGGCATCGGTGGCTGCAGCCACTTCCGCGTCCTCGTCCTTGGCAGCCACCTTGGCTGCTGACTCAGCCTCCTTGACAACGGCCTTCTTGGCCGACAGGGGCTCGGTGACAAGCTCGATCACAGCCTGCGGAGAGTTGTCTCCGCGACGGGGTGCGATCTTGGTGATGCGGGTGTAGCCGCCTTCACGCTGCTGCATCTGCTCGGCGATCTGCGTGAATAAGATGTGGACCACAGACTTATCGCGAATGACGCGCATAACGCGACGGCGGGCAGGCAGATCCCCTCGCTTGGCGAAGGTGATCAGCCGCTCAGCCAGCGGACGCAGACGCTTGGCCTTGGGCAAAGTGGTCGTGATACGGCCGTTGGCGAAGAGGCTGGTGGCCATGTTGGCCAGCATCAACCGCTCATGCGCTGGACTGGAGGCCAGACGTGGGCCCTTGCTAGGTTTTGGCATTGGACTATCTCCTTATGGCCCGGGAGGACAGGTGGGCATACGCCCGAACATCCGACTTCCCGGAATTGCTGTCAGCAGGCGACGGAACCCTTCCCCCTCGCCCGCTCATACGAAGGCTGCGATCCCTCACTCGTCGTCAGGCGAGAAGAAGGTGCCTCCCTCGAGATTATTGGTATCGAAGCCCAGCGGGGAGGCCTTCAGCGACAGCCCCATACCCTCAAGCTTCTCCTTGACTTCGTCGATGGACTTCATGCCGAAGTTGCGGATGTCCAGCAGATCCTGCTCGGTATGCGAGACCAGCTCGCCGATGGTGTGGATTCCTTCGCGCTTGAGGCAGTTGTAAGAACGCTGCGTCAGGTTCAGATCCTCAATCGGCACGGACATCTGCGGATCAGCCTCTTCCACCACAGGCTCGGGCCCGACCTCCACGCCCTCGGCCTGCGTGTTGAGCTCGCGGCAGAGGCCGAAGAGCTCGACCAGGGTCGACCCAGCGGAAGCCACCGCGTCACGCGGCGAAATAGCCGGCTTGGTCTCCACGTCCAGGATCAGCTTGTCGAAATCCGTGCGCTGCTCGACACGGGTGGCCTCGACCTTGTAGCTGACCTTGAGCACTGGCGAGTAGATGGAATCAACCGGGATACGCCCGATCTCATCGTTGTCCTGCTTGTTGAGCTGGGCCTGGACGTACCCACGGCCGCGCTCCACCGTAAACTCGATTTCCAGCTCGCCATCCTCAGCCAAGGTCGCGATGTGCAGATCAGGATTGGCCACGGTGACGCCGGCCGGCGGAGTAATATCTCCAGCGGTGGCCTCGCCCTTGCCGCTCTTGCGCAAATACATGACTACAGGCTCGTCGTACTCGCTGGTCAGCACGATGCCTTTGATGTTGAGCAGGATCTCAGTGACGTCCTCCTCCACACCAGGCAGCGTGGTGAACTCATGCAGAGCACCCGATATGCGGACCGAGGTTACAGCCGCACCTGGTATGGAGCTCAGCAGGGTACGACGCAGGGAGTTGCCCAAGGTGTACCCGAATCCGGGCTCCAAGGGCTCGATGGTGAAACGGGAGCGCTGGGCATTGACGACTTCTTCAGTAAGAGTCGGACGCTGTGCAATAAGCACTGTTGCTATCCTTTCAGCTCCGACCGGTGGTGCACTCACCGGTCATCGCGGGTGGATTCATGGGTTTTCTAGTGCTCAGACGCGACGGCGCTTGGGAGGACGAACGCCATTGTGTGCCTGTGGGGTCACATCGGAGATGGAACCGACCTCCAGGCCTGCGGACTGCAGGGAACGGATAGCGGTCTCACGGCCCGAACCCGGGCCCTTGACGAAGACATCCACCTTCTTGACCCCGTGCTCCATGGCCTTGCGGGCTGCAGATTCGGCAGCCATGCCCGCTGCGTAAGGAGTGGACTTGCGGGAGCCCTTGAAGCCTACGTCGCCGCCGGAAGCCCAGGCCACTACAGCACCGGAAGGATCGGTGATGGAGATGATGGTGTTGTTGAATGTTGACTTGATATGCGCCTGCCCGACCGGAACCGACTTGCGATCCCGACGACGAGGCTTGCGCGCGGCCTGCTTTGCTGCTGCCATTGATCCTCGTTTCCTTGTCACGAATAACTGATTGCTAGTGCGAACCATCGGGGACCCTCATCCCCGCTTCGCATTCGGCCTTACTTGGTCGCCTTCTTCTTTCCGGCGACGGTGCGCTTGGGTCCCTTGCGGGTGCGGGCGTTGGTCTTGGTCCGCTGGCCGCGCACAGGCAGGCCCCGGCGGTGGCGCTGGCCCTGATAGCAATTGATTTGGATCTTACGGCGAATATCAGCGTCGATCTCACGACGCAGATCACCCTCGATCTTATAGTTTCCCTCGAGGTAATCACGCAGCGTAATGAGCTGCTCATCCGTGAGATCCTTGACGCGGGTGTCCGGATTCACTCCGGTCGCGGCAAGTGTTTCCTTGGCACGAGTACGCCCGACACCGAAGATGTAGGTGAGGGCTATCTCGATGCGCTTCTCGTTGGGGATGTCGACTCCGGCAAGACGTGCCATTGCGATTCCTTTTTGCTCTACGCAGGTCGTGCACCGAGTCTTCCGGTCTCCCGGCCCGGGCCTGCGCACCCGGGGTTCAGCTTGTTAGCTGTGACTCAGCGCCTTTGGTGTTCGTTGCCGCTGGGAATCCGCTCAGCCCTGGCGCTGCTTGTGGCGTGGGTTTTTGCAGATCACCATGACGCGGCCGTGACGACGAATCACGCGGCAGTTCTCGCAGATTCTCTTCACACTAGGGCTGACCTTCATGGTTTTCCTTTGCTTGTGTACCTTGTTACTTGTACCGGTACGTAATCCGTCCGCGGTTCAGATCATAGGGACTCATTTCGAGCACCACCCGATCCTGAGGCAGAATGCGGATGTAGTTCTTGCGCATCTTGCCGGAAATGGTGGCCAGCACCAGGTGCTTGTTCTCGAGCTCGACGCGGAACATCGCATTCGGGAGGGCCTCGACCACACGCCCTTCCACCTCGATCACACCATCTTTTGCCATAAACCTTCTATCCGATCCTCGGCCGGTTACACAGCGCGTCGAAAGACACGCCAAATGGTAAGTATAGCATTAATGGGCCAAAATTGGGCAATAGCGTGTTGACACGACAAAAGGGCCGTCTGAACGGCTGTCGCTCAATCAGTATAGCAGCCGTGCAGGCGGTCCGATAGGGCCTAAAAAGCCTTCAGTCCTCAATGGCGATGGTTTGCGTGTTGTCAGCCGGTTCGATGCTGGCCTTGGGCAGGGTCACGTCCAGGGTGCCGTTGGCATAGTGGGCATGAATGTCCTCCTGGCGGACCTTGTCGCCAACGTAGAAGCTGCGGGAGCAGGACCCGGTGTAGCGCTCACGCCGAATCCACCGGCCCTGGTCGTCCTTGTCGCCTTGATCGCCGTTCTTTTGTGCAGAGACAATCAGGTAGCCGTCCTCCAGGCGAAGACCGATGTCTTTCTTATCGAAGCCAGGCATATCGATGGAGAGCTGGTACTGCCCGTCCTTCTCGCGCACGTCCGTGTTCATCAGCGGGCTGTTCAGCGCGTTCTTGGATCCCTGGACCTGCCGGCGCCCGTCACGCCAGTTGTTGAAGAAAGGATCATCAAAGAAGTCGCTGAAGATCGAATTGTTCATCAATGCGGGAAACATAGCCATAATCGCATCTCCTGATTCTCTAAGTCAATAGTTTTTGCGGACCGGAACCCCAGGCGAACATCCTGACCTGTCCTCCCGGGTTCCCTGCCCTTCACTTTGTCCAAACCGCGGGCCCCGAGTTCCATGCCCAATGTTCACCCAAGGAATAAAAGTTGAGTCGTTGTGACTCAACTTTGGCCTATAGCCTTGTATTGCATCGTATTCCTCTCATTCTTCGGGCTGCGAATGACCACATGTCAGACATTGTGGGTCAAAATTCTTGTGACGTAACTTGGGGGCATTTACCATGGGATGAGATTCCGCCAGCCCCCACAGGCTCTTGAGGGCGGACCCAATCGCATGTGGACCGGATGGACCGGCCATTCCTAGTCAAAGGAGCTCAGATGCTCACCAACGAATACATCAAGCGCGTATACCAGCAGGTTGAGAAGCGCGACGGCGACCAGCCGGAATTCCTGCAGGCTGTTCGCGAGGTTTTCTCCAGCCTGGAGCCTGTGGTGGAGCGGCATCCCGAGTATGAGGCCAACGGCGTGCTGGAGCGCCTGGTCGAACCCGAGCGTGCAGTCAAGTTCCGTGTGGCCTGGACCGACGATCAGGGCCACGTGCAGGTCAACCGCGGCTACCGGATTCAGTTCAACTCGGCCATCGGCCCCTACAAGGGCGGCCTGCGCTTCCACCCGACCGTGACCGAGTCGGTCATCAAGTTCCTGGGCTTCGAGCAGATTCTGAAGAATTCGCTGACCGGGCTGCCTATGGGAGGAGCAAAGGGCGGATCCGACTTCGACCCCAAGGGCCGTTCGGATGCCGAGGTCATGCGCTTCTGCCAGGCCTTCATGACCGAACTGCAGCGCCATATCGGACAGTTCACCGATGTGCCTGCCGGCGACATCAACGTGGGCTCGCGCGAGATCGGCTACCTGTTCGGCCAGTACAAGAGAATACGGGACGAGTATTCGGGCGTTCTGACCGGCAAGGACCTGACTTTCGGCGGATCCCTGGCCCGGACCGAGGCCACAGGATACGGCCTGTGCTACTACACTCAGGAGGCCCTGCAGACGCTGCGCAAGGACTCCTTCCAAGGCAAGACAGTCGTCATATCCGGTTCGGGCAACGTGGCCATCTTCGCCACCGAAAAAGCCCAGCAGCTGGGCGCCAAGGTGGTGACGGCATCCGATTCCAACGGATACGTCTACGATCCCAATGGGATTGACCTTGATGTCGTCAAGGACATCAAACTGGGCCACCGTGGCCGAATTCGCGAGTATGCAGACCGCGTTGATTCCGCACAATACCACGAGGGCTGCAAGGGCGTCTGGACTGTGCCTTGCGACATCGCTCTGCCCTGCGCCACACAGAACGAAATCGACGAGGAGTCCGCCAAGGCCCTGGTAGCCAACGGCTGCACCGTAGTCTGCGAGGGCGCCAACATGCCTTCCACCCCCGAGGCCATCCAGGTCTACCAGGACAACAATGTGCTCTATGGGCCCGCCAAGGCGGCCAACGCTGGCGGCGTAGCCGTCTCCGGACTGGAGATGAGCCAGAACTCCCTTCGCCTGCAGTGGACCTTCGACGAGGTGGACCAGCGGCTCAAGGACATCATGACTGGGATCTTCCAGAAGTCCTACCAGGCCTCCAAGGAATACGGGCATGAGGGCGATCTGATGCTGGGCGCCAACGTAGCCGGCTTCACCAAGGTGGCCGATGCCATGGTGGCCCAGGGAATCCTGTAAAAGGACGGCCCTCCAGGTAATCCGCAGCAGGGCATCGTCACTATAACCCAACCATATTGAGGGGTGTTCCTCCCACAGCGGCCCAACATCGTATCGGGCCGAGGGAAGGGGTGCCCCTCACCTGTAACAGCCGAAGATCAATGCTGCTCGGCACCCGTGCGCAGTCATCGACCAGACCTGGTGGGCTTGGATCGGCCCTTTCCATGGCTGGCCATCCGTGTGATTTTTGGCGCTTGCGTCCGTGACGGCCTTGTCGGCGTTGCCATGCAACGACAGATCCGACGGTCAGATACGTTTGTGACCCAATATACATTGAGCGCCATTATGCCTTCCAACAATCACCCTGTTTAGGGTTCTCCTGCCCCGGTTTTCAAAGGCATCAGCCAGTATCACTGAGGGGGAGCAACGAGATTATTTTCGCAGTCCACTCATGCCTGCCCGACCTTTGCCGGCACACCTTTTATTCACCTTTGTTAATATGGGACTATACGGGGGCAATTACACACAGAAACAGAATTGAGAGGAAGCAATTGCGAAAACCAATGAAAACCGCACTGGGACTTGCAGTAGCGGCGGTTTTGGCCATGCCCACTACTGGTTACGCCCTAAGTCAGGGAGGAAAGCCTGAGACCACCACAGGAGCGAATGGGGCTTATGCGCTGAGTACGGCGCCGTCAAGCACTCCGTCCACACGGTCTGACCCTGCATCGACGCAGGGTGTCACAGTGACTTCACTGTTCGATCAGGGAAGCAATATGTGGGGTCAGGTTCTGGCTTTCAATGTCAAAATCGACCAGACGGCTTCAATCAAGAGCGGCTCCACGCTCACTCTGACGTTCTCCAATCCTGATTCCCTGGATTGGAACAACATACAGCCCAATGGCGATGAAAAATACGGCAAGTGGTCTTACGATGCCAAGAAAGGCACCGCCACCCTCACCTTCGCCATGGATATTTCCCAGGCCAACATCACATTCATCATCAATTTCCATCCCAGCGGCAACCCCAGCAAGAACAACAAAGTCAGCGCCACTTTCAATGGTGAAAATATAGAGCTGAAGGGCGCCAACCAATACGATTTGGACAAGCCCAGCCCTGACCCCGGTGGAGGCTATGGCGATAACCGCATGATCCCTTCATGGGGCAGCTATAGCATCAAAGGCTTGGGAGACAATTACATCGGCCCCATTCAGGGCAAGCAATGCTACCTGCCCGACAGAACGACCATGGATTTCAACATCGTGGTCGATCCTGGCTACCTGTCAAAGCCCGAGGAGGAGAAATCCCGCACCATTACACTGAGCACATCGGGAGAATCCTCATCCATCTCCCCTGATGATGTCATGCTGTCAGACACAGGCGGGTGGCCGAATACCTTCACACACTATGTCCCGCTTGCCGACCATGGCTGGACCACGCGCCAGATCGATCCCCAGACCCTGGAAGTAATCATCCCTGACGGATTCCAGATGAGCTGGTTCGTCATGGGCATCAAAGTCCAGGTACGCGATGTGACGGCTGCAGGGAAGCTGACCATGGTGTACAAGTCGAATCTGATCCAGAAGCAGGTGAAATACCTCGAAGGGTATTTCCAGAATCTTGGCAACCTCGGGTTCATACCCCAGTTGAATGCAGGCCCCGATCGCGCCCTCAAGCAGGGGGAAACCATGAACCTCACCAAGTGGCTTTTGGACCCGGTCACTGCCACTGATGTCGAGGACGGCGATCTGTCAGGCAAGGTCGAAGTCGACCAGGCAAGTCTGAAAGCCCTCATGGACAATCTCAGCGTACAAAAGAACGGCCCGGTCAAGATCAAGTTCAATGTCAAGGACTCGGATGGGAATTCACGCACTGCGGAATACACCGTCACCGTTTACTCGGACGTCGTCGTGCACTACCTTGACGAAAAGGGCGAAAAAATCAAGGAGGATGCCGTTCTTTCCGGCAAAGTCGGCACGGAGTTCACCGTGGATCGTAGCGACGTGGTGAAGGGCGACAGCCACTATTACTTCCTTTCCTCTCAGCCGGATGTGGCCAAGGGGACTTATGGGAACGATGGACAGCCAGCCGAAATCACCCTGACATATAAGAAGGATCTGACCAGCCTGACCGCCGAGGACTACACCATGTACGTGGGCGACCCCGAGCCGACCGTTGACAGCTTCAAGGCCAAGGCCACCGACCGGGACGGCAAGCCCGTCGACACCAGCGTCGACCTGTCCAAGGCCGACCTGTCCAAGCCCGGCACCTACCAGGTCACCATCAAGACCGCCGACGGCCGCGAAACCCAGGCCAAGCTCACCGTCAAGGCCGATCAGCGCAGCCTGACCGCCGAGGACTACACCATGTACGTGGGCGACCCCGAGCCGACCGTTGACAGCTTCAAGGCCAAGGCCACCGACCGGGACGGCAAGCCCGTCGACACCAGCGTCGACCTGTCCAAGGCCGACCTGTCCAAGCCCGGCACCTACCAGGTCACCATCAAGACCGCCGACGGCCGCGAAACCCAGGCCAAGCTCACCGTCAAGGCCAAGCCTGCAAACAACGGGTCGAGCAGCCACACGGTAAACAACCAAGACGGCAATAAGGATCCAGCCGGCCTGTCAAGCACCGGCGCAGATTCCGCCTGGCCTATGGCCGCAGCCGCAATCACCCTGGCAGCAGGGATCACCCTCCTGCTGGTCGCGATCCGGCGCAGGGGAACTGACAAGCACTGACAGAACAACGGCCTGGCCGGCTCGCCAATCTCTGAAAGACCAGCCAGCCAGGCCACGAATACCATCATCAACACTGTTCCCCCGGATGAATAGAAGAACCGGCTGAATCCCCAAACAGGGGTCCGGCCGGTTCTTCTATTCCAGATCCAAAGTCCCCCATATAAAACAGGCAACCCTCCACGCCCAGCAAGGGCCATTGCTATGCGCGGGGGACTATATCATCCCCAAGGAATTGGAAAAACAGTAGTCCGAAAGCGCCGCATCAGCGGCCTGGAAGGCCTGCAAGGCATGATCTCTTCGGCCCCAGAAGTTGCAGCGCAGTCGCGGGCCGTCTGCAGCAGGTTGAGGTAATACCCGCGCCTCAGTCTGGACAGCCCTTACGAATCACAGCCTGCCAGGACTCGCTCGTAGCCGGATACGGAGTCGAACCCATCCAGGGCCAGGTTCTCGCCTGGGGAGATGCGATGATCAGCCACACGCTGATTTCCCGCCTGCCGCGAGAAATCGTAAGCGCCGACGAAATCATAGTTCGAAGAATGGGCCGCCAATAGAGGGTGGGCACCGGCGCGTTCTTGTAGCGACTGATGTCCGCTCCCTATGAGTAGTCGTGCCTGTAATAGAATGGGATAGCGGGACACGTCGCGCTTGCCGTAGCCCAAGATCGAAGTGACATCTATTGGAATGACGGTTCTGGTGTGCTCGTTGACTGTCACGGCTGGGTTGACCCACCAGGGAACAATTGCAGCAGAGGCGTGCCGTCATAGAGCCGGGTCGGGATTTCGATGACGCTGACCCCAGGATGCATGGGCGATAGTGGTGACCTGGGTGCTCGTAGATGCGATCGGTATCATGGCAGACCGCGGCCTTGTCACCGTCCGGCAGATCCCACAACGTGCAGTCCGCCGAAATGAGGGTGCTGTGCCAATGCTGCTGCGGCCAGTCGAACTCCAATGCCCCCCCCCCCCCCCCCGAAGATTCAGGTGCCGATCAGGCTTATCAGGACAGGTTTGATGACCCGGTTGCAGTAGACGAAGTCATAGTTTGCTGGTTTTGTCCATGAATAGCCCTGGTAGACTCGATTTTTAATAAATCGCGGATTCTTGTCTGGTTTTCCGATCCCGGAGGTTGGAATCGCAAGCTCTGTGACTTTCTCTGTGCCGCCCAGGGTCATCAGCCCCTTGTCTGCTCCGCAAAACTGTATATATTTGCTCTCAGTCTGTAGCCGGAATCAGCCCTGAGAACTGCATAAGTTGTTCGCAAATATTAAAACCAAGTCAGTAGGACTGACCATCACTTGTTGAACTCGGGACAATTGCAGAAAATGGCCGAATGCACAAACATGTAAAAGGTCGGCCCATGAGGACCGACCCGTTACGCTGGCATTCGCTTAATGCTGGATCATGCCTTTCGGCATCTTCCTCGACCGTCCGGCATTCCTGGTGAGCCTACTCCAGTTCCAGGGCTCCGGTGTAAAGCTGATAGTACTCGCCATGCTTGGCTATCAGCTCATCGTGGTTGCCGCGCTCGATGATCCGCCCATGGTCCAGGACCATGATCACATCGGAATTGCGGACCGTGGAGAGCCGGTGGGCGATGACGAAGACCGTCCGGCCCCGCATCAGTGCGTCCATGCCCTGCTGGACCACCTCCTCGGTCCTGGTGTCGATCGAGGAAGTCGCTTCGTCCAGGATCATGGCCGGGGGATCCGCCACGGCAGCCCTGGCAATGGAAATCAGCTGGCGCTGGCCCTGGGAGAGTCCGCTTCCATCCCCCTCAAGAACGGTCTGATAGCCCTGTGGAAGCATCCGGATGAAGCTGTCGGCGTTGGTCATCCTGGCTGCTTCGATGCACTCCTCGTCCGTGGCATCCAAGCGCCCGTAGCGGATGTTGTCGAGGACTGTTCCTGTGAAGAGGTTGACATCCTGAAGGACAATGCCCAGGGAGCGGCGGAGGTCAGGCTTGCGGATGTTCCTCACATCGATCCCGTCATAAAGGATCTGCCCCTGCTGGATGTCGTAGAAGCGATTGATCAGATTGGTGATCGTGGTCTTGCCGGCACCAGTGGCGCCGACCAGCGCCACTTTCTGCCCGGGCTTGGCGTACCAAGTGATGTCGTGCAGAACAGGCTTGCTCGGGTCATACCCGAAGCTGACGTCGGTGAATCGCACATCCCCCTGGAGGAGGGTGTATCGCCCATCAGGAGAGGTGATGGCCTGATCCTTGGCCTTCAGGGCTACATCGCGGGCATCGCCGGGAAGCTTCATGGCGGCCTCCAACGAGCGCCTGCCATCGTCATCGGCCTCACGCTTCCAGGCCCAGTGCCCTGTTTCATGGTCGACGGGCGTCATGGTCCGGCCGTCCGACGCCAGTTCGACGCTGACCAATCTGACCGTGCCCTGGTCGGACTCGGCAGGCTGGTCCATCAGGTCGAAGATCCGGGAGGCGCCGGCCAGAGCCATCATGACCATGTTGAACTGCATGGAGACCTGGCCGATGGGGTTGATGAAGGAGCGGGAGAGGGTCAGAAGGGAAACGATGGTTCCCAGGGTAAGCGGCCCTGCCCCGGTCAGCCCTACGTTGCCCATGCCCGCGATGCCGGCCAGCCCGCCGACGATGGCCAGGATGACATAGAGCAGGTAGCCCATGTTGCCCACGACCGGCATGGTGACGTTGCCATAGGTGTTGGCCTGGGCCGAGGCCTGGAAAAGCTCTTCATTCCGTGCCTCGAAGACCTTGGCGGTGGCACCCTCGTGGTTGAAGACCTTGATGACCTTCTGTCCGTTGACAGCCTCTTCCACGAAGGCGTTCACCTGGCCCAGATAGCGCTGCTGGTGAACGAAGTACCGGCCGCTTCGGGTGACCAGGACCCGGACCACCACAATCAGGACGGCCGCGAAGACCAGCGTCAGGACAGTGAAGGGGATGGAGAGCCAGAGCATGGAGATCAGGGCTGCCAGGGCGGACAGGACCGAGGAGACCATCTGCGGGAAGGACTGGGAGATGGCCTGACGAAGGGTATCCGTGTCGTTGGTATAGCGGCTCATGGTGTCGCCGTGCTCATGGGTGTCGAAGAAGCCGATGGGCAGCTCCTGCTGGTGGGCGAACATCTGGTCGCGGATGGTCTTCAGGGTGCCCTGCTCCACCTTGACGATGAGCCAGTTCCAGAACCAGGAGCAGAAAGTCCCCACCACATAGAGGCACCCCATCAGGATCAGGGTCCTCATCAACGGTCCCCAGTCAGGGTCGGCGGCTCCGACCAAGGGCAGGATGTAGTGGTCTATCAGCGGCTGGAGGAAGAAGGCCGATGCCGCCTGGGCTCCGGCGCTGATGATGATGCAGACCACGATCACCGCCAGCTGCCAGCGGTAGGCCAGCAAATAGCTCAGGATGCGACGGGTCGTTCCCGGCGCGGCCTTGTCCAGGCGGGGCTTGCGGTTTTTGAATGATCCGTCACTCATGGTCCTTGTCCTCCTCGCTCTGGTTCCTGGTCTGTGATTCGTAGATGGATCGGTACTCCTTACATGTTCGCAGAAGCTCCTGGTGGGTGCCCTGGTCGAGAATCCTCCCCTCCTCCAGGACCACGATCAGGTCGGCGTCCTCCACAGAGGCCAGACGCTGGGAGATGATGATCTTGGTGGTCTCGGGAATCTCCTGACTGAAGGCGCGGCGGATCAGCTGGTCGGTCTTGGTGTCCACGGCGCTGGTCGAGTCATCCAGAATCAGAATGTCGGGCTTCTTCAGAAGGGCCCGCGCTATGCACAGGCGCTGCCGCTGGCCGCCAGAAAGGTTGGTGCCGCCCTCGTCCAGGTAGGTCTGATAGCCATCTGGAAACTCCCGTACAAAACCGTCGGCCTGGGCCAGGGTGCAGGCGCGCACCAGATCTTCGTCCGAAGCCTCAGGATTGCCCCAACGCAGGTTCTCGGCAATGGTCCCGGTGAAGAGGACATTCTTCTGGAGCACCATGGCCACCTGGTCGCGCAAGACAGTCAGATCGTATTGGCGCACATCCACCCCGCCCACCTGGAGGGACCCCTCGGTCACGTCGTAGAGACGAGGAATGAGCTGGACCAGGCTGGACTTGGAGGAGCCGGTCCCGCCCACGATGCCCAGGGTAGAGCCCGAGGGAACGTCCAGATTGACATGGCTCAGAACGGGACGTTCGGACCGGTCCGAGTAATGGAAAGTCACATCCTGGAAGCTGATGGAGCCGTCGGCCACCTTCATGACCGGCTTGGCGGGATCATGCACGGTGCTGACCTCGTTCAGCACCTGGCAGATGCGCTCCGCCGATGCCTGGGAGATGACGACCATGACCACGATCATAGAGACCATGTTCATGGCCATCATGATCTGGATGGCATAGGTGACCAGGGCGGTCAGGTCGCCTGTGGTCAGCCCTAGGGCGGCATTGTTTCCGGATGCCACAATCTGGGAGGCGCCCATCCAGGATATGACCAGCAGAGAGGCGTAGATGCAGAAGTTCAACAGCGCCGGGTTCAGGCTCATGATCCGCTCGGCCTTGCAGAAGGCCCGGTAGATGGCCAACGAAATACCACCGAATTTACGCTCCTCGTAGTCCTCCCGATTGTAGGACTTGACCACCCTGATGCCCTGAAGGTTCTCGTCCACCACGTTGTTGAGGTGATCGTAGGTGTGGAAGACCCGCTCGAAGATAGGGTGAACCAGCAGGGACAGACCAATCAGGCCGAAGCCCAGGATGGGGATGGCGATCAGGAAGACCAGGGATATGGGCCTGGAGATCTTATAAGAAAAGAGCCAAGCCACGATGACCATGATCGGCGCCCTGACCCCGACCCTGATGACCATCTGATAGGCGTTCTGCAGGTTGGTCACATCGGTGGTCAGCCTGGTGATGATGGATCCGGTGGAGAAGCGGTCGATGTTGGTGAAGCTGAAGGACTGCACCTTGGCGAAAAGATCGCTACGGACATTCTTGGCAAGCCCGGAAGAGGCAATGGCCGCATACTTTCCGGACATGAACCCTGAGAACAGAGAGACAGCCGAGCAGGCCAGCAGTATCAATCCGAACTTGAAGATGGCCGGCATGGACCGCCCCGAGACCCCCTGGTCGATCAAAGAAGCCATGATGGTCGGAATCACAATCTCAAGGACGCTCTCAAGAAAGACGAAGGCCGGAGCCAGAAAACTGGCCTTCCGGTATTCGCGCAGGGAGCGCAGAATGGTTCGGATGGTGTGCTTCGGACGAGCTGGTTCCTGTTTATCCGATCTGACCACGGATGCCGTAGACCCCTTCAAATGGACCTCTTCTGTTTCTGTACTGATTTCTCTATCTTTTACGGCCAATCACCGACATGCAATACCCTCGAAAGAGGGTATGAATGCACCTAGGCTATCATCCTGTCCGCCGGAGTTGGGCGGATGCGCGGGGATTTCCGCCCTCCACAAAAAGAAGCTGTCACGCCCCTTGGGGTCATGCAGCTTCTATGCTTCAGGCAGTCTTATCAGCGAGCCTTACCAGCATGTTTCGAACAAGGCATTCTTAGTCTTGCTCATTGTCTGGCATCGGTTGTGATTGAGCCAGCGGCAGGCCTCTCGACTGACAGGCTGTGAATCAGCGCTTGTCCAGCTGCGCGATGATCTCCTTGGATATCTGGTCGACCTCGCCCTGACCATCCACTGCGACAAGAAGGCCACGTGACTTATAAGTGTTCAGCAGGGGGGCAGTCTCCTTGGCATAGATATCCAGACGCTTGGCAATGGCCGCGGGGGTATCGTCTGCCCGCCCCTCTTCCTTGGCTCGTTTGGCGATGCGCTGCATGAGCACTTCATGGTCGGCATCCAGCGCCACCACAGCCGTCAGCGGAGTGCCGAGCTCCTGGAGCATCTTGTCCAGCGCCTCGACCTGGGAGGCCGAACGGGGGTAGCCGTCCAGAATCCAGCCCTGGGCGGCGTCATCCATGCCAAGACGATCCTTGACGATCTTGTTGGTCAGCTCGTCTGGCACCAGCTCACCCTTGTCCGTGTAGGCCTTGGCCTGCCTGCCCAGTTCGGTTCCGTTTTTCAGGTTGTAACGAAAGATGTCGCCGGTGGAGATGGCCGGAATCTCGTAATGCTTGCTGAGCAAGGCCGCCTGCGTGCCCTTGCCAACACCTTGAGGTCCCATGATCAACAGTCGCTGTGCCATTCCCTATCCTTTGCTCGATGTTCTGTGTTCTATGCTCTTGATTCTCCAGCCCCGGACGATCCTAGCTGTCTTAGCCGCGTAGAACCCTCATTTACTTATGCTAGCGGGTGCCTGACCCAATGCAGGTTCCACTCACTAAACCCATGCAAACCGTCTTCCCAGCGCAAAAGAATCCGGCCCCATGCCACCAAGGGCCAGGGCCGGACCTTCATCAGTTTTAGCCTGATAACACTCGCCGGCATTTGGGCGAAAGGCCGTCAGCCTTCCTTGTGATCGCCCTCCAACAGGAAGCCGGTGTACTGGAACTGCTCGGTCTGCGCCCTTGCCTGGCGTAGGGTATCCAGGCCGACGCCAGCGATAATCAGGATGGTGGTTCCTCCGAAGGGCAGTTTGGAATTGATCTTCAGCAGCATGATCAGCACCGTGGGAATCAGAGCTACAAAGAGCAGGTAGATGGCGCCCACGGTGTTCAGCCGGTTCATTACGTAGGAAAGGTACCGGCTGGTGGCACGCCCCGCCCTGATGCCTGGAATGAAGCCGCCGTACTCCTTCATGTTGTCGGCCGTCTCATCAGGGTTGAAGGTGATCGAAGTGTAGAAGAAGCAGAAGAAGACAATCATGACCGAGTAGAGCACGATGTACCAGACCGAGGTCGTGTTGGCCATGTTCTCGTTGATCCACTTGACCCAGCTCTGATCGGGCTTGCCGAACTGAGCGATAAGGGTAGGAATGGCCAGAATGGAGGAGGCGAAGATGGGGGGAATCACGCCTGACATATTGATCTTGAGCGGCAGATAAGTGGAGGAACCGCCGTACATCTTGCGGCCGATCATTCTACGGGTGTACTGGACGGGAATGCGGCGCTGAGCCAGCTCCACGTAGTCAACCAGAATCAGAATGACCACCAGGACGGTCACGACAATGCCGAATTTGACCCAATCGCCGTTCTTGCCGTTGGTCCCCCAGCCGATGTTCCAGAGCTGGGGCAGGAAGCCGGAGCAGATGGAGATGAAGATCAGGACGGACATGCCGTTGCCGATGCCCTTGTCGGTGATGAGCTCGGCCATCCACATAATCAGACCGGTGCCGCCGGTCATGATCAGGACCATGACCACCAGATTCCAAACAGAGCTGTCAGGGATGACCTGCTGCTGGCATGCCCCGTTGAAGAGCGCGCCATTGCGGGCCGTGACCAGAATAGTCGTGGACTGCAGCACGGCCAGGCCGATGGTCAGATACCTGGTGTACTCGGTCAGCTTGGCTTCGCCGGACTGACCCTCCTTGTGCAAAGCCTCGAAGCGAGGAATGACCACTCGTAGCAGCTGCACCACGATCGAGGCGGTGATGTAGGGCATGATGCCCAGTGCGAAGATGGACAGCTGCAGCAGGGCTCCGCCTGAGAACAGGTTGACCAAGCCTATAAAGTCCTCATTGCCGGCCGTGGTGATGCACTTCTGCACGGAAGGATAATCCACGCCTGGGGTAGGTATGAACGACCCGATGCGATAGATGATGATGATGCCAAGAACGAAGAGGATTTTCTTCCTCAGCTCCTTGGTCTTGAAGGCCTGGATTAACGTCCTCACCTAAGTTCCCTCCCTACGCGCCCGCGCGTTGGTCCCGGTGCATCGCACCTTCTTGCTCCGACCAGCTTAACTGATGGTTCCGTCAAATCCTGACGGCACCCGGGCCGGAAACGAATTCCGGCCCCGCCCGCTTGGAGCGGGGAGGGCCGGAATCATCTGCCTTGCGGTCTGTCCCCTGTGAGTATCAGTCCTCGGAGACGGACCCGCCTGCGGCTTCTATCTTGCTTTTTGCCGAGGCCGAGGCCTTGACGCCCTTGAGGGTGAAAGCAGCCTTGACGTCGCCGTCACCCAGGATCTTGACGGGATGACCCTTGCGGACCGCTCCCTTGTCGACCAAATCCTCGACGGTAACCTCGCCGCCCTGGGGGAAGAGCCCTTCCAGAGCGCCCAGGTTGACCACCTGGTACTCCTTCTTGAAGGGGCTCCTGAACCCGCGCAGCTTGGGCAGCCTCATGTACAGAGGCAGCTGGCCGCCTTCAAAGCCCGGACGGACCTGGTAGCGGGCCTTGGTGCCCTTGGTGCCGCGACCGGAGGTCTTGCCCTTGGACCCTTCGCCACGACCCACACGGATGCGGTCGCGCTTGGCGCCCGGAGCCGGACGCAGGTCATGCATCTGCAGGATGGTTGGCTCTTGCTTGTCGCTGGCCATAATCAGTCTGCCTCCTCTACGTTCACCAAGTGGCGGACCTTGTCGGCCATCCCCCGGTAGACGGGGGTGTCCTCACGCAGGACGGTCTGGCCGATTTTGTGAAGGCCCAGAGACCTGACGTTCTCCTTCTGGCGCTCGGTGGCATGAGCCACGCCCTTGACCAGGGTGATCTTGATCTGCTTGGTCATCACTCACCTGCCTTCGACTGCTCGTCAGCCTTGGCCTTGGCCTCTTCGCGCTCCTTGCGCTCGTCGGCGATGCCTGCTGCACGTGCGCGCAGGAGGGAGTCAGGAGCGACCTCCTCCAGAGGCAGACCGCGGCGTGCCGCGATCTCCTCGGGCTCCTCCAGTTGCTTGAGAGCAGCCACAGTGGCCCGCACCATGTTGACGGCCGTGGCCGACCCCATGGACTTGCTCAGAATGTCGGTGATGCCAGCGCACTCCAGAACGGCGCGGACCGGACCGCCGGCGATAACGCCAGTGCCTGGTGCTGCAGGCCGCAGGAGAACAGTGCCCGCCGCATCGTGGCCGATCACCGGATGGGTGACGGTGCCGCGGATACGGGGAACAGTGAACATGTGCTTCTTGGCATCCAGCTGACCCTTGGAGATGGCTGCGGGAACCTCGCGGGACTTGCCATAGCCAACGCCCACGGTGCCCTTGCCGTCGCCCACGACTACCAGAGCCGCGAAGCTGAAGGTACGGCCTCCCTTGTGGACCTTGGACACACGGTTGATGGTCACGACCCTATCGAGCATGTCGTCGCGGTCATCGCGATCGCGGCGGCCACGACGACCATCCCTGCGGCCGTCACGGGAACCGCCACGACGACCGCCGCGGCGATCATCGTTCCGATCGTTCCGGTCCCTTCTGCCACCCTGGCTGGACTGAGCGTTTGTGGAATCTTCAGTCACCTGGGTTGTTTCCTTTGTCGTTTCGTTGTCGCTCACAGTGCCAAACCTCCCTCACGGGCGCCTTCCGCAACCGCTGCGACCCTTCCGTGGTACTTGTTGCCACCACGGTCGAAGACCACGGTGGTGATGCCGGCCTTCTTGGCCTTGGCCGCGATCTGCTCGCCCACCTTGCGGGCGGCCTCGGTCTTGGTACCCTTGAAGGAGCCGTAGTCCGAAGCCATGGTCGACTCGCTGACCAGGGTGACGCCCCTGGTGTCGTCGACGATCTGGGCGATCATATTGCGGTTGGTCCGAGTGACCACCAGACGGGGACGCTCTGCCGTGCCGGAGACGTGCTTGCGCAGACGGGCATGGCGGCGCAGACGGGCGATCTTCTTGCCTTTGCCTAGTATCGAGACCGTCATATCACTTACCAGCCTTTCCAGCCTTGCGCAGGATGTGCTCATCGGCGTACTTGATGCCCTTGCCCTTGTAAGGCTCGGGAGCACGCAGGGCGCGGATGTTGGCCGCAGCCTGGCCGACAGCCTGCTTGTCGATGCCGGAGACGACCACCTCGTTGGCATTCGGCGTCTCGAAGGTGATGCCCTCCGGAGGGTCAACAGTGATGGTGTGCGAGTAACCCAGCGAGAACTCCAGGGACTTGCCCTTGGCGACCACGCGGTAGCCGGTGCCGACGATCTGCAGGTGCTTGCTGTAGCCCTTGGAGACGCCTTCGACCATGGAAGCCACGATGGAGCGGCTCAGTCCGTGCTTCGCCTTGGTGGTGCGGTCCTCGTCGGCGGGGGTCATGATGATCTCATTGCCCTCGACCTTGCCGGTAATGCCCTCGGGCAGCGTGTACCCGTCTGAGCCCTTGGGACCCTTGGCAGTGAATTCCTGGCCCTTGAAGGCCACCTCCACACCTGCCGGAACGGCGATGGGGAGCTTACCAATATGCGATGCCATGTTCAGCTCTCCTTTCTCACCATACGTAGGCGACGATTTCGCCGCCGATGCCCCTGTCGAGGCATTCCTTTTGGGTCATCAGTCCCGAGCTTGTCGAGATGATGGCGATTCCCAGCCCGCCCAGGGGCATGGGCAGGGAATCCGACTTGGCGTAGCGGCGCAGACCGGGCTTGGAGACGCGCTTGATGCCCTGAATGGACTGGCGTCCATCGGGACCGTACTTGAGCGTGATCTCCAGATCCTGCCCGACGCGCGCCTCCTTGGCGCGATAATCGGCGATGAAGCCTTCGCGCTTCAGAATCTGCGCGATGTTCGCCTTGAACTTGGAGTACGGCATGTCGACTGTTTCATGCTTGGCCGCACTCGCATTACGCAGACGTGTCAGCATGTCTGCGATGGGATCTGTCATTGTCATGTGGGCTTATGCCCTTCCTCGCCGTGGTTTCCGCCGCCGGGCAGCAATCTGCCCTGACCGCGGACCTTCAGCGTCGATCTTTACCAACTGGACTTCGTCACACCCGGCAGCTCGCCGCGATGGGCCTTCTCGCGAAGGCAGATGCGGCACAGGCCGAACTTGCGATAGACGGAATGAGGACGACCGCAGACCTGGCAGCGCGTGTAGCCACGCACCTTGAACTTCGGCTTGCGTGCCGCCTTGTTTCTCAGAGCGGTTTTTGCCATATCAGTTCTCCTTGAAGGGGAAGCCCAGCTGCTTGAGCAGCGCCCGGGCCTCCTGATCGTTCTTGGTGGAGGTCACCACGGTGATATCCATACCACGCTGGTGATCGATCTGATCAGGATCGATCTCGTGGAACATGGACTGCTCCGTGAGACCGAAGTTGTAGTTGCCCTGGCCGTCGAACTGACGGTCGCTGATGCCGCGGAAGTCGCGGATGCGGGGCAGAGCCAGGGTCAGCAGTCGATCCAGGAACTCCCACATGCGCACGCCGCGCAGGGTGGCGAAGGCGCCGATGGCCTGCCCCTCACGCAGGTGGAACTGCGCCACGGACTTCTTGGCCTTGGTGATCTTGGGCTTCTGGCCGGTGATGGCCGTCAGGTCCTTGACCGCGCCCTCGATCAGCTTGGAGTCGCGTGCCGCGGCCCCCACGCCCATGGAGACCACAACCTTCTCGATCCTGGGCACCTGCATGGGGTTGGAGAACTTGAACTCCTTCTCCAGCTCGGGCACGATGCTCTCGCGGTACTGCTGCAGCAAACGAGGGACTGCCGGTGCTTCAACGGTGGTATCGCTCATGACAGCTCCTTGCCTGACTTCTTGGCGAAGCGGGTGCGCACGACCTTGACCTTGCCGTCACGCGCCTCCTCCTTGATGTTCACGCCGATGCGAGTCGGCTTCTTGGTCTCCGGGTCGATGACCATCACGTTGGAGCGATGGATGGGCGCCTCGGTCGGGACGATGCCCGACTCCTGACCCTGCTGGGTGGCCCGCACATGCTTCTTGACGATCTGAATACCCTCGACGATCAGACGGTCATTGGGCAGAATCCGCAGAACCTTGCCCTCCTTGCCGCGATCCTTGCCGCGGATGACCTTGACCTGGTCGCCTGTCTTGATCTTGGCTACCACTTCAGATCACCTCCGGTGCCAGGGACACGATCTTCATGAAGCGCTTGTCGCGCAGCTCACGACCGACCGGTCCGAAGATACGAGTGCCGCGGGGTTCACGACCGGTGCCGAGGATGACCGCCGCGTTCTCGTCGAACTTGATGTAGGAGCCGTCATGACGACGATGCTCCTTGACCGTACGGACGACGACCGCCTTGACGACCTCGCCCTTCTTGACCGACCCGCCGGGAATGGCATCCTTGACGGTGGCGACGATCACATCGCCAATGCCGGCATAGCGTCGCTTCGACCCGCCGAGCACGCGGATGGCCAGGATCTCCTTGGCACCCGTGTTGTCGGCGACCTGAAGCCGCGATTCCTGCTGAATCATTGATTCTCCTTAGCCGCGCTGGTTCTCCGCAGACACCCCACGCCGGGGCGGGATGAAATGCGGAGCCTGGCCGAACTTGTTACTTGGCGCGCTCGACGATGGAGTCGAGACGCCAGCGCTTGGTCTTGCTCAGAGGACGGGTCTCCATGATACTCACGAAGTCGCCCACATGGGCCTCGTTCTTCTCATCATGGGCCTTGACCTTGCGGTTGCTGCGGACGACCTTGCCGTACAGGGGGTGGGTCGAACGCTGCTCCAGCTCTACGGTGATGGTCTTGTCCATCTTGTCGGACACGACATAGCCGCTGCGAACCTTGCGGAAGTTGCGCTCCTGCTTGTCAGCCATGCTTACTTCTCCTCAGCTTTGCTGTCGGCCTTTGCTTCGGCGGGCTCCTGGCTGATGCCCAGCTCGCGCTCACGCAGGACGGTGTACATCCTGGCGATGTCGTGCTTGACGGCCTTGAGGCGGGAGGTGTTCTCCAGCTGACCGGTGGCCGACTGGAAGCGCAGGTTGAACAGCTCTTCCTTGGACTTCTTCAGGAAATCCTCGATCTCCGCATTGGTCTTTTCATTCAGATTCTTGATGGAATACTCGGCTGTTCCGACTGACATCAGATGTCACCGCCTTCACGTGCAATAATCCGGCACTTCATGGGAAGCTTGTCAGTAGCGCGGCGAAGGGCCTCGCGGGCCACATCCTCGCTCACGCCGCCGATCTCGAAGAGCACCCGGCCGGGACGGACGTTGGCCACCCAGAACTCAGGCGCACCCTTGCCGGAACCCATTCGGGACCCCAGGGCATGCTTGGTCAGGGGGCGGTCAGGGAAGACCGTGATCCAGACGCGGCCACCACGCTTGATGTACCGGGTCATGGCGATACGGGCCGCCTCGATCTGCCGGTTGGTTAGGTAGGCCGGAGCCAGGGCCTGGATGCCATAATCGCCGAAAGCGATCTCGTTGCCGCCCTTGGACATGCCGGAACGACCCGGACGATGCTGCTTGCGGTATTTAGTCCTCTTTGGGATAAGCACGGCTCACTCCTTTGCTTCGGTTGCGACGGGGGCCGAGGCGGTTTGCTCCTGAGCCGCCGTCGGCGGCACGGCCACACCGCTGTTCTGCTTGGCTGCATCCTGCTCGCGGCGGGTGCGTCCCTCAGAGGGACGGACGCCACGACGTGGACGACGATCGCCGCGCCGACCGGGACGGTTGTTCTGCTGAGCCTGCTGCTCCTCGAACTGACGTTCGGTCATATCGCCCTTGTAGATCCAGACCTTGACGCCAATGCGACCGTAGGTGGTCCTGGCCTCGAAGAAGCCGTAGTCGATCAGGGCGCGCAGAGTCTGCAGGGGCACACGGCCCTCCCGGTAGAACTCCGAACGGCTCATTTCGGCTCCGCCCAAGCGGCCGGACAGCTTGATCCTGATGCCCTTGGCACCGGCCCGCATGGCATCCTGCTGAGCCTTGCGCATGGCACGGCGGAAGGTGACGCGGTTGGTCAGCTGCTCGGCAATGCCCTGAGCCACCAGCTGGGCATCGATGGAGGCGTTCTTGACCTCGAAGATGTTCAGCTGGACCTGCTTGCCGGTGATCTTCTCCAGCTTGGCACGCACGCGCTCGGCCTCGGCCCCCCGACGGCCGATGACGATGCCCGGCCGGGCGGTGTGGATGTCGACGCGCACACGATCTCGAGTCCGCTCGATGACGATCTTGGAGACGCCTGCGCGCTCCAGGTCCTTATTCATCTCCTTGCGGATCTTGTCGTCCTCAAGCACGAAGTCGCTGTAGCGCTCCCCCGCCTTGTTGGAGTCGGAGTACCACTTGCTGCGGTGCTCCTCGGTGATGCCGAGTCGGTACCCAAACGGGTTGATCTTCTGCCCCATTATCGGGCTCCTTCCTTGTCGGCCACCACGACAGTGATGTGGCTGGTCCGCTTGTTGATGCGGGCCGCACGACCCTGGGCGCGGGCGCGGAACCGCTTCAGGGTGGTTCCCTCGTCCACATAGGTCTCACGAACCACCAGCTCGTTCTCGCGGAAGGGCTGGTTGGCCTTGTCCGCCTTGACACGGGCGTTGGCGATGGCGCTCTCCAGGCACTTGCGGACCGGAACGGCCGCGTCCTGGGGAGCAAATTTCAGAATGGTCACGGCCTCGGTCGCCTGCTTGCCTCGGATGAGGTCGACGACGCGGCGAGCCTTGCGAGGCGTCACGCGAACGTGACGTGCAATTGCCTTAGCTTCCATGTGTCTCTACTCTCCCTCGCCTCAGCGGCGTGCTTTCTTGTCGTCCTTCACGTGACCCCTGAAGGTCCGGGTGGGGGCGAACTCGCCGAGCTTGTGGCCGACCATGGCCTCGGTGACGAAGACCGGGACATGCTTGCGGCCATCGTGCACAGCGAAAGTGTGCCCGATGAAGTCCGGGGTGATCATGGAACGACGGGACCAGGTCTTGATGACGTTCTTGGTGCCCTTCTCGTTCTGCTCGTCGACTTTCTTCTGCAAGTGGGCGTCGACGAATGGGCCCTTCTTGATGCTACGAGTCATCTTTCCGACACTCCCTTACTTGCGGTTCTTACCATTTGGACGACGACGCACGATCATCTTGTTGGAGGCCTTCTTGGGCCTGCGGGTGCGGACCTCGCCCTTGCCCCAGGGAGACACTGGCGGCTTGCCGCCACGAGTACGTCCGCCATGCGGGTGGTCGACCGGGTTCATGGATTCACCACGGGTGATGGGCCTGCGTCCCATCCAGCGGGCACGTCCTGCCTTGCCAAGCTGGACGTTGGCGTGGTCGTTGTTGCCGACCTCGCCCACCGTTGCGCGGCAGCGTGAGTCGACGTTGCGAATCTCGCCGGAGGGCATACGCAGCTGAGCGTAAGCCCCGTCCTTGGCCACCAGCTGGACGGCAGCACCGGCTGAACGGGCGATCTTGGCTCCGCCCAAGGGCCGCAGCTCGATGGCGTGGACGATGGTACCGGTGGGGATGTTGCGTAGAGGCAGGTTGTTGCCGGGCTTGATGTCGGCCTGGGGACCGGTCTCAATGACATCGCCCTGCTTGATGCCCTGCGGCGCGATGATGTAGCGCTTCTCGCCATCTGCAAAGTGCAGAAGGGCAATGCGGGCCGAGCGGTTGGGATCGTATTCGATCTCAGCCACCTTGGCGGGCACGCCGTCCTTGTCCCAACGACGGAAGTCGATGAGGCGGTACTGGCGCTTGTGTCCGCCGCCGCGGTGGCGGCTGGTGACGCGACCATAGGAGTTGCGTCCGCCGGTCTTGCTCAGCTTGCGAACCAGCGACTTCTCGGGCTTGGAGCGCGTGATTTCGGCGAAGTCCGAAACCGAGGCGTTGCGACGGCCCGCGGTCGTCGGCTTGTATGTACGGATAGCCATAATCTAGTTCTTCCTTAACTTTTCTCGGCTAGCCTTCAGTTGTTCGTACCGAAGACATCGATCGACTGGCCCTCGGCCACCTTGACGATGGCGCGTTTCTCTGCGGCGCGACGACCCCAGCCCGTACGGGTCCGGGTCCGCTTGCCCTGCCGATTGAGGGTGTTGACCGATGTGACCTTCACATTGAAGATCTGCTCGATGGCCTGCTTGATGGCGACCTTGTTGGCATCAGGGTCCACCACAAATGTGTACTGGCCGCGGTCCGAGTTGGCGTAGCTCTTCTCGGAGACGACCGGACGCAGAATAATATCGTGCGCTGGCTTGTGAATAGCTGCCATGAAAATCAGGCCTCCTTGACGATCTCGGACTTGGCGCCGCCCTTGACAGCCAGGAAGGCATCGAAGCCATCCTTGCTGAAGACAACATCCTCGGCCGTGACCACATCGTAGGTGTTGAGCTGATCGGCGAAGAGGACATGCACGGTGGGCAGGTTCCTGACGGAGAGCCACTCGTTGATGTTCTCACGGGACAGCACGACGGTGGTGAATCTGTTGTCGACCAGGGGCAGCAGGGCTGCCTTGGCGGCCTTGGTGGACGGGGTCTCGCCAATGCCGAAGTCGACCACGTGCACGCGTCCGGCGTTGACCCGGTCGGACAGGACGTAGCGCAGTGCTGCGGCCTTCATCTTCTTGGGGGTGCGCTGTGAGTAGTCGCGCGGCTGCGGGCCGTGGACAATAGCGCCACCGGCCCACTGGGGAGCGCGGATGGAGCCCTGACGAGCACGACCGGTGCCCTTCTGCTTCCAAGGCTTGCGGCCGCCGCCGGAGACGGTGGACCGGGTCTTGACCGAGTGTGTGCCCTGGCGGGCCGCAGCCAGCTGGGCCACGACCACCTGGTGGATCAGCGGCACATGGGCGCGGACATCCTCCTCGGCGATGCCGAAGATCTGCTCGGGTGCATCCACGGTCCCTGTGTTCTTGCCCTGGGCGTCGGTGATGTTCAGAGTCAACTTAGCCATGGTTTCAGGCTCCCTTCACTGCCGAACGAACCAGGACGATGGCGCCGCGGGGCCCGGGCAGGGCACCCTTGATGGCGATGACGCCCTTCTCGGCATCTGCGGAGACGATGGTCAGGTTCTGGACGGTCGAGGTGTCATGACCCATACGGCCGGCCATCCGCTTGCCCTTGAGGATGCGGCTGGGCGTGGCGCAGGCGCCCACTGAACCGGGACGGCGCTCGTTCTTGTGCGAGCCGTGGGTGCGGCGGTAGGACTTGAAGCCCCAGCGCTTGATGGTGCCGGCAAAGCCCTTGCCCTTGGTGGTGCCAGTCACGTCAACCTCGCTGCCCTCAGGCAGCAGGTCCAGACCTAGCTCCTGGCCGGGCTGGTAGCTGTCGGCATCGGCGGTGCGAACCTCAACCAGGTGGCGACGCGGGGTCACTCCAGCCTTGGCGAAGTGACCTGCCAGCGGCTTGGTCACCTTGGTGGGATCGATCTGCCCGTAGCCGATCTGGATGGCCTGGTAGCCGTCCTTCTCCTGGTTTTTGACCGCGGTCACCACGTTGGTGGACACGTCCACCAGGGTCACCGGGACGAAGAAGCCGTTCTCGTCCCAGACCTGGGACATGCCCAGCTTGCGGCCCAGGAGAGCCTTGCGGTTCCTCTGCTCTTCAGCCATGCGGTTTCCTCCTCCCCTACAGCTTGATCTCAATGTTGACGTCCGCCGGCAGATCGATGTGCATCAGCGAATCCACAGCCTTGGGCGTGGGATCCACGATGTCGATCAAGCGCTTGTGGGTGCGCATCTCGAAATGCTCGCGGGAGTCCTTGTACTTATGAGGAGAACGGATGACGACATACACGTTCTTCTCAGTCGGCAACGGAACGGGGCCAACCACAGTTGCGCCCGCGTTCGTCACCGTCTCGACGATCTTCTTCGCCGATTGGTCGATGACCTCATGGTCATAGGACTTTAGCCTGATGCGGATTTTCTGTCCCGCCATTGCCGTCCGCCCTTTCTAGCGATCTATGAACTGATTACCCAGTCTGTTTCGAGGGCACGGAACGACGGCCGCAAGGAGACAATCCTCCCGACAGGCCTCAGCCGGATCCATGCGCAGCCGTGGAGAATCCCGTGGGGATAGGACTCCTCGCTGCACCCGCTATTGTGATTGACAAAATGCGAGCCCAAAACAGGCAACTTCCTTATTAAAGCACGAGGGTTCCCCTAGAAGAATCCGGGCGTGTCGCGCCGCTTTCAGGGGGAACCCTCGACTCAATTATGGCCCCATCAGGCCCGCCGTGAGGCCTCCTGGGCCACGTCCTCGCCCTGGCGGGCGACCCTCATCCGGTGCCCCTCCTCCTGGCTGACCCCGTAGTAGGCGGCCACGGCAATGTCTTTCATGTCCTCAATCAGCGGAATGCGGGGGTTGGCGGGCGTGCACTGGTCCTCATAGGCGCGCATGCCGATCTGATCCAAGGATTCCCAGTAGAGGTCCTCGTCCACTCCGGCAGCCTGGAAGGAAGCATCCATGCCCAGACGCTCGTCCCTGTAGGATTCCACAGCACGTGCCAGGAGCTCCACACCCTCCTCGGGAGTATCGGATTCAATGCCCAGCACATGGGCCAACTGCCTATAGCGCTCCGGAGCCACATACTCGCTGTACTTGGGCCAGCTGGTCGGCTCGTCCGGGATCCGTCCGTTGTATCGGATCACATAGGGCAAGAGTATGGAGTTGGCCCGCCCATGGGCCACATGGCAGAGGGCTCCAATGGTATGCGCCATGCCGTGGCACATGCCCAGGAAGGCCGACCCGAAGGCCATGCCTGCCATGGTCGCCGCATTGTGCATCTTCTCCTGGGCGCGTACCTTGGCCTCCCCGCCGGCAGTGCCCACGGCTGGCTCCAGGTTGTCCCAGATCAGCTTGGCTGCGTGCAGGGCCATGGCGTCGGTGTAGTCATTGGCATAGACCGAGACGAAGGCCTCCATGCAGTGGGTCAGGGCATCGAAGCCCGAGTCACAGGCCAGCCTCTTGGGTTGGGTTCGGGCCAGAACCGGATCCACGATGGCCACGCTGGGGGTCAGGGCATAGTCGGTAATGGGATACTTGTATCCGGTCTTATGGTCGGTGATGACCGCGAACGGGGTGACCTCCGAACCTGTGCCCGAAGAGGTGGGAATGCAGACCAGCCTGGCCTTGGTGCCCAGGGGCGGAATCTTGAAGGCCCGCTTGCGGATGTCAAAGAACTTCTCCCGAACATCGGCAAAGGAGATCTCCGGGTGCTCATAGAGCAACCACATGATCTTGGCTGCGTCCATGGGGCTGCCGCCGCCTACAGCGATGATGGTGTCGGGGGCGAACTCATCACGCATCATGGCTGCACCGCGCTCCACCGTCTCAACGCTGGGCTCCGGCTCTACATAGTCGATGATGCGGAAGGTGACCGGCTCGGACCGAGACCGCAGCTGATCGATGATCTTGTCGACGATCCCCAGCTGCTCCATGACCTTGTCGCAGACGATGACGGCACGGCGGATGCCGAACATGTCACGCAGGTAGCGGATGGAGTTGGGCTCGAAGTAGGTCTTGGCCGGCACCTTGAACCACTGCATGTTATTGTTCCTCCGCGCGATCCGCTTGATGTTGATCAGATTGACCGCCTGAACGTTGCCCGAGACCGAATTGCCCCCGTAGGAACCACAGCCCAAGGTCAGGGAAGGGGCGATGGCATTGTAGATGTCGCCGATGCCGCCCAAGGAGCTGGGCTGGTTCCAGACGATCCGGCAGGCGTGCATGCGCTGGCCGTATTCGCGCACCAGCCTCTCGTCATCGGTGTGGATGGCTGCCGTGTGCCCGGCACCGTAGCGCAGCATCTGCTCACAGAGGGTGAAGCCCTCCTCCTTGTTGCGAGCCTTGAGCACAGCCTGCACCGGAGCCAGCTTCTCCAGGGTCAGGGGTTCCATGGGGCCGACCTGGTCACATTGGGCTGCCAGGATGGTCGCATCCTCAGGTATCTCGAAGCCGGCCTGACGGGCGATGAACTGTGGGGACTTGCCCGGAACCTCGGAGTTGAGCCTGGGAGCGGGAGCATCGGCACCGGCATGGGCCTGCACGCCAAACATGTACTCCTCCAGCTTGGCCTTCTCCTCAGGGTTGACGAAGTAAGCCTTGCGCCGCTTCATCTCCTCGATCACCCGGTCATGCACATCCTGATGGGCGATGATGGCCTGCTCTGTGGCGCAGATCATGCCGTAGTCGAAATGCTTGGACAGGATCAGGTCGTTGACGGCCCGGGGAACATTGACTCTGCGGTCCACATAGGCCGGGGCATTGCCGGCTCCTACACCCAGGGCCGGTTTGCCCGAGGAGTAGGCGGCCTTGACCATGCCGGTGCCGCCTGTGGCCAGAATGGTGGCCACGCCTGGGTGCTGCATCAGGGCGCCGGTGGCCTCGACTGAGGGATGCTCGATCCACTGGATGCAATCCTGCGGAGCGCCTGCCTCGATGGCTGCGTCGCGGACGATCCTGGCCGCCTCCACCGAGCATCGCTGGGCATAGGGGTGGAATCCGAAGACGATGGGACAGCGGGTCTTCAGGGCCAGCAGCGACTTGAAGATGGCAGTCGAAGTGGGGTTCGTCACCGGAGTTACGCCGGCCACTACACCCACCGGCTCGGCCACCTCGATGATGCCGTCCACGTCGTTCTCGCTGATGATGCCTACAGTGCGCTGCCTGGCCAGATAGTTGGTGACATGCTCGCAGGCGAAGATGTTCTTAGTGGCCTTGTCTTCCACCAGGCCGCGTCCGGTCTCTTCCACGGCCATCTGCGCCAGTGACAGGTGCTTGTTCAGGGCCGCGATCGAAGCCTTGGCCACGATCCGATCGACCTGCTCCTGGTCGAGCTCTTCAAAGGCGCGTAAAGCCGCCTGCGCTCGGACGACCAGGGCATCAACCTCCATGCGCGCCGCCTCACCGCTGTCGGCCCGGCCATCCTCCCTGCCAGCTGCCAACTTCTTGATTTGATGCTCATGCTTCTGCTTCTGCGTTCCAGCCAAGATATTGGCCCTCCTCATGTTCAGCGGATTCCAATGAGGGCCCAAAGACGGTCTCAGACCGTGCCAGTCCACAAAGGACATCCGTCATAACGTGACGAAAGTCACAATATAGACCAGAGGGGGCACCATTGAGCTCCAGGATGAGTGAACGTTCGCTTGCCGCGTGTCGTGTGGGATTTCGTGGTTTTTCTGGTCATTTTGCACACTCCAACGTGCGCTTTGCCGTTCGATTCGAATCAGGGCCGTCAAGGCATGAAAAAATCCCCAAGGTCCATGAGAACCTCGGGGATATGGAAACCGCGAATGTCAGCGCTTGGAGAACTGCGGAGCGCGACGGGCCTTGTGCAGACCGGCCTTCTTGCGCTCCACCACGCGGGCGTCACGGGTCAGGAATCCGGCCTTCTTCAGGGCAGGACGGTTGGCGTCCCGGTCGATGGCGTTCAGAGCGCGTGCAACGCCCAGACGGACTGCGCCGGCCTGGCCGGTCACGCCGCCGCCCTCGACGCGCACAACCACGTCGAACTTGTTCTCGAGCTTGAGCAGCACGATAGGCGAGTTGACCTCGCGCTGGTGCAACTTGCTGGGGAAGTACTCCTCCAGGGTGTGTCCGTTGATGCTCCACTTGCCAGAGCCCGGAATCAGACGAACGCGGGCGACTGCCTCCTTGCGGCGGCCGGTGCCGTAGCCCGGCTCAATGGCGGAGGTGCCGGTGCCTGCACCGGCGTTGGTCTCGGAAGTGTAGGAAGCGCTGGTCTCCTCGGCCTCAAGGACCGCGGAGCTGTTGTTGTTGTCAGCCATGATGATTATCTCCTCTGGTCCTACTTGGCCTGCTGGGCGACCTGATGGATCTTGTACTCAATGGGCTGCTGCGAGGTGTGAGGATGCTCCTCGCCTGCGAAGACCCGCAGCCTGGTCAGCTGGACCTTGGCCAGCTTGTTCTTGGGCAGCATGCCCTTGACCGCCGTCATGATGATGCGCTCCGGGTTGTGCTCCATCAACTGTCCATAGGAGTCGCGACGCAGACCGCCGGGACGGCCGGAGTGGGTATAGAGCACCTTGTCGCTCTTGTTGCCCGTCAGCACCACCTTGGACGCGTTGATGACGATGACGTTGTTGCCGGAGTCGGCGTAGGGCGCATAGGTGGGCTTGTTCTTGCCGCGCAGCAGATCGGCCACCTGGGCTGCCAGACGTCCCAGCACCACACCGGAGGCGTCGACGATATACCAGTCATGTGTCAGATCGGCTGGTTTCGGGGTGAAAGTCTTCACGATTCAACCTTTTCCTTGCATTGTGTTTCAGGCTCTCCGACACCGCATGCTGCCATGCTGGCCGAAAGCCATGTATTCCGTGGGCTCCCTGAAAGTCCTAGACGGCGAGTGGGAAAAGCGCTTTGAGGACCCCTTAGGGAAACACAACAATCCATTATTGTAACGCCTGAGTGCCGTTCGTCAAAATTCGCGTCGGCCTAGCCTCAGCGGGAGGCGGCTGCCCGTGCCACCTGCCCGTCCGGGTCCTTGCGCAGGGCCGCAAGGGCAGCCTGCCCGGTGTTGGGATTCAGAGCCACGGCCCTGCGCACCATGGCGGCCAGCACATGGGGTGCATCCTGCTCGTCACGAGTGCCCAAAGCCGCCAGAAAGTCCAGGGTATCGGCATCGGTGCGCTCGTCCTGTGCCCCCTCCAGACGCATCTTCCAAGAGGTCATGGGGTTGGTCAACGCAGCAGCCCTGACACCGGCGTCCTCGTCCTTGGTGAGCAGACCGGCCAGCCAGTTCTTGTCGTCCTTGTTGGCAGCCACCGCCCGGCGGACCTCCGGGCTGGAATCCTGTGAGAGCTTGACCAGAATGTTGGGGAAAGGCATGGTCTGTGCCAGATAGACCCTGTCCTCCACCGGCGTATGCTCATTGCCGGCCACGGCTTCCAGCAGTGCCGTAAAACGGGAGAAGGCGGCCTGATCGGATCTGTCAGGCAGGGGGCTGCGTGCGAATTCGTGCAGCTCAGCCGTATCAGTGGAGTGCCTGAGCCTTTCATAGAAAACGGTCAGGGCCTCGTGGGGCTTGCCGGCTGGCGGGGATTCGGGTTCCGGTTGGTCCTGGGGATTGGTCATGCGGCCAGCTTAGGTCGCCTCCCTGATATCAGACTCCGCCCTGGATCCCCTCTAACATGGAGATAAGGCAGGCATTGAGGAAACGATGGGTATAGGAGGCAAGCCGATTTGCTCACCATATTGGATACGCCCCAAGAACCGGCCACAGGCTCTCTGACTGAGCGAAAGTCGGAGTTCATCGGCCAGGCCTGCCATGTGGAGGGCCAAGAGGCAGCCATGGCCTTCGTCCAAGAGGTCCGCATGCAGAACCCCAAGGCCCGGCACGTCTGCTACTGCGCGATCTGGGGCCCGGAGGGCCGCACCAGCGAACGTATGAGCGATGACGGAGAGCCCTCCGGGACGGCCGGCAAGCCCATACTTGAGGTCATGCGTCGGCATGGGCTGACTGACTGCGTTCTGACGGTGACCCGATACTTCGGGGGAATTCTTCTAGGATCAGGTGGATTGATCCGGGCCTATTCCTCAACAGCTTCCCTGGCGCTCAAAGCGGCAAGGTCCGCACGGGTGCTCCCGACCCAGCGATTCACGATCACCGTGGACTATCCAGAGTACGATCCCCTGCGCCGTCTGATCCGCAACTCTGGAGGGCAGGTGGAGACCGAGGAATTCACTGATCGGGTCCGGCTGACTTACGACTTGGGACCCACAGCTGTGCCGGTCTTTCATGGTCGGCTGGACGACCTTCTGCAGGGCCGGGCCCAGCCTAGTGCACTGGGCGAAGGCCGCAGGCTGATTCCCCTGTCGAAAGACCAGGCTTCGCCTGCCTCATGATCGCCCGGACGGTCCGTGCAACCAAACTCGGCTGCGGCTTTCCCTGTCATACAGATGCCTGCCAGACACCGTCGGTCTACCGCCACGCGGACTGGCATTTCCCAGACCTGAGCTTCGCAAAGAAAAAATATGGAAATAAACGCCCTTGGCAACGACTCTGCTAGTGATGAATCCCTTAACAATGGATAAGGCCGATGATCGTCCAGAATCAGCGATCATCGGCCATCTGGCGGAGACGAGGAGATTCGAACTCCTGGACCGCTTGCGCAGTCAACACCTTAGCAGGGTGCCCCTTTCGGCCACTCAGGCACGTCTCCATGCCGGCTCCCGAACCGGAGACTTGGTCCCAAAGTTTCGAGAACAAAACAATAGAATACCATGATTGACTGATCTGACTCGCCGGAGCAGGCGGACCCAATGAATCGGAGAACAGACCTGTTTCATTTTCTTGGATAAAAACCAGAAAAAATGATTCTTTCCCCAGAATTGAATTTTGAGAATAATGTATTACACATTCCTCCGGGGTCGCCTTATATCATAGAGCTATGAGTACAGCGCCAAGGCTTGCAGCCGCCAAGAAAGACTGGGGGCATGACGAGACCGGCTGCACAGTGCTGCACATTGACATGGACGCCTTCTACGCCTCCTGCGAAGTCGCCCGCCACCCGCAACTGCAGGGCCGACCGGTCATCATCGGCACTGGACGTCGTGCAGTGGTCTCCGCGGCCAGCTATGAAGCCAGGGCTTTCGGCATCAATTCGGCCATGCCCCTGGCACGCGCCAGGCGACTGTGCCCTCAAGGGATCTTCCTCCCGGTTGACATGACCTATTACCGGAACATCTCACGACGGATATTTGATACGGTTTTCTCACAGATCACCGATCAGATCGAGCAAGTCTCGGTGGATGAATGCTACATGGATGTGTCAGGGGCGCTCATACGCTGGGGCAAGCCCACAGCCATAGCCCGGTGGATCCGAGCCAGCGTGGCCCGTCAGTTCCACGTCACCTGCTCAGTAGGCATCGCTACCAACAAGTTGGTGGCCAAAATGGCCTCGACCAACGCCAAGCCCGACGGAATGCTGTTGATCCCCAAGGCCAGGCAGGCCGAGTTCGTCCAGCTGATGCCTCTGCGCGGCATTCCCGGCATCGGCCCCGCCCTGGAGAAGCGGCTCAACGACTGGGCCATCAAGGATGTGGCTGATCTGGCTAGCATGAGCGAGCGCGACCTGACTCGGGCCACAGGCTCGAGCCTTACAGCCAGGAAGCTGGCACAGGCCTCCCACGGGCTGGACGACGATCCGGTCCAGCCACGAGCACCTGAGAAATCCCTGGGCGCAGAACGTACCTTCCTGCACGACACCACCAGCATGAAGCAGGTCTGCGACCTCCTGCGCGTCTGCAGCAACGAGGTGGCCACCGGACTGCGAGCGCATGACCTGGTCGCCCGGACCATCACCGTCAAACTGCGCTTTGATGACCTGCGCTATATGACCAAGGCCCATACCTTGGAAACACCGGTCAACTCAGCCAATCGAATCTATCCGCAGGCGGTCGGACTGCTCAAGGCCATGTTGGGGCTGCCCGAGGGCGCGCCCATGGACACCCCCCTGCCCCGGCTGATCCGCTTAGCCGGTGTCAGCGCATCCGGTCTGAGCCGGGTGGAGGATACCCCAATCCAGCCATCCTTGGATGACATCATGCGCGAGAGCAAACGTCACACCGGCAGCGAGGCCCAGCGCCTGGATCAGGCAGAGGCCACCATGGACTCCATCAGGAGCCGCTACGGCAAGGATTCAGTCAGCATGGGTCTTTAGGGCCGGTACGCAAACGCTCCAGGGCCAGCTCCAGCTGCTCGTCAGATATGGTGGATGAGAATCGCAAACGGCGACCATCCCCGTAGAACTCCCCAGGACTGGCCAGGATCCCCATACGGGACAGGTCAGCCATATCCGCCCAGCAGTCACCCGAACGGGCTTGCGTCCAGACATAAAGGCCTCCTTGGGGCATGACGGCCTCATACCCGTAAGCCCTCAGAGCTTGAGCCAAGGCTCGCAGGCGACGGGCGTAGACCTCCCGCTGGGCCAGCACGGCCTCTCCATCGTCCAGAGCGGCCCGCATGGCCCGCTGCACCGGACCTGGCACAATCAGTCCCACCTGTTTGCGGTAGGCGGTCATGGCCTCCACCAGATGAGCGTCTCCGGCCACGAGGGCTGCCCTATAGCCGGCCATGTTGGACTGCTTGCTCAGCGAGTACAAGCAAAGTATCCCGCTGGCATCGCCACCACAGACTTGAGGCTCCAGGATGCAGGGCGAGGCCGGGAACGGCGCATTCTGCCCGGCTTGGGCGGGTCTTGACCAATCCAGCATGGCATAGCACTCGTCACTCAGGACCATAGCCCCTATCGAACGGGCCGCCCGCACGATCTTAGCCAACCCGGCTCGGTCTATGACCTGCCCACTGGGGTTGCCTGGCGAATTGACCCATATTGCTCGCACGCCGGGCAGATCCACCCATGAATCCGTATCAGTCGGATCATCCACGGTCGTCACCTGGGCCCCGGCCAGCTGGGTTCCGATGGCATAGGTGGGATAGGACACCGCTGGTTGCACCACCCGGTCCCCCGGGCCCAGATGCAGGAGGGAGGCCATGAGCGCCACCGCCTCCTTGGACCCTACTGTGGGCACCAGGTCCGCACCCAGAGCATCAAGATCGACCCCACGGCAACGACGGAACCAATCGGCGGCAGCCTGCCGAAGGAGACCATCGCCGGTAGTTTTCGGATAACCTCGGGCCTGGCCATCATCCGCAGCCGCCGCCAAGGCCTCCCGGACCGATCTGGGCACCGGATCCACCGGCGAACCCACCGAAAGGTCGACCAGACCGCCGAGGCACTGCTCAGCACGCCGCCGATAGGGGTCAACTCTTGACCAGTCATAGGGGGATTCGAAAGAGTGAAAACCCATGGCCCGCCTTTCTTTTATGAATAAGCCGCGGTGGGATGATTCCCATCCGCGGCTGGTCAGCCTTATTCAACTACTTGTTGGGCGGCAGGGCTGCCACACCCTCCGGATCGTGATCGTAGGGGCCGACTGCAGCAGCGCCGCCGGCATCGCCCACCTGGGCGAAGAAGTCCGTCGCAGCGTCCTTGTACCAGGTCCACTCTTCGGGCAGGTCATCCTCGTAGAAGATGGCCTCCACCGGGCAGACCGGCTCGCAGGCGCCGCAGTCCACGCACTCGTTGGGGTTGATGTAGAGCGAACGGACGCCCTCGTAGATGCAGTCCACCGGGCATTCGTCCACGCAGGCCTTGTCCTTGACGTCCACGCAGGGCTGAGCGATGACGTAGGTCATGGGTTACCTCCTGAGTATGCGAATATCCACTCTACACTGCCACACAGACCCTCACGTCAGTCAAGACCGGCCTGGGTGGCCTCGGATATCTTTTCGCTAAGCTGATGACGCCCGAGCATGGAATGCCGATAGGAATAGCCGAAGTAGATGGCCAGACCCGCAGCCAGCCAGACGACGAACCGGATCCAGGTCAGCACAGTCAGGTTGAGCATGAGCCAGAGACAGGCCAAGGCAATCAGAATGGGGACCCAAGGATTGCCAGGCATCTTGAAGGACCGGGGCAGATCCGGCCGACGCCTGCGCATGATGGGCAGTGAGATGGCCACCAGCAGGAAGGCCGAAAGCGTGCCGATGTTGACCATGTCAGACAAGACGTCTATGGGGAAGCAAGAGGCCACCACGGCCACCACGATGCCTCCCAGGATCTGAATGCGGGCCGGGGTACCATGACGGCCTGTGCGGGACAGGGAACGCGGAAGAAGCCCGTCGCGGCTCATGGCGAAGACGATGCGGGTCAGCCCCAGCAGGAGCACCATGACCACGGTGGTCAGCCCCACCACAATGCCGAAGGAGATGATCTTGGCGGCCCAGGGAGCTCCCACCATCTCGAAGCCGGTTGCCAGGGAGGGGTTCTTGGCCTTGGCCAGGTCCTTGTATGAGACCATGCCGGTGGTGACGATGGCGACCAAGATGTACAGGGTGATGACGATCAGCATGCCCAGGCCGATTCCACGAGGAATGGTCTTATGAGGCTCCTTGGCCTCCTCGGAGGTAGTGGCGACAATATCGAAGCCCACGAAGGCGAAGAAGACCAAGGCAGCGCCTGAGAGGATGCCAGGGACACCGTAGATGGTGGGCTGCATGCCTGAAACCCACTGCCAGAGAGGCTGTCCCATGATTCCTGGCACGCTGGCCCCCGGGACAGCCGAAGCAGGCTCGGAAGGCGGGATGAAGGGCCTGTAGTTGTCCATCTTGACGTAGAAGAAGCCCACCACGATGACGAAGACCACGATGCCGATCTTGAGAACGGTCAAGGCGCCGTCGAACCGGGCTGAAAGCTTGGTGCCCAGGACCAGAAGGACCGTGAAGAGGGTGACGACCACCAGCGGGGCCAGGTCCACATCCAGGCCGCCTACATGGAAGCTGGAGCTGAACGAGGTGCCGCCCATCAGATGAATGAAGTCATTCAGATAGACGCCCCAGTACTTGGAGATGACCGAGGCGGCCATGAGCATCTCCAGGATCAGGTCCCATCCGATGATCCAGGCCACCAGTTCGCCCATGGTGTTGTAAGTAAAGGTGTAGGCCGAGCCTGAAACCGGGATCATGGAGGCAAACTCCGCGTAGCACATGACGGCCGCCGCACAGACAATGCCTGCGATGACGAAGGAGATGATGACGGCAGGGCCTGCGTGGAATGCCGCTGCCTGGGCACCCACCGAGAAGATGCCGGCGCCCACGGCCACTGCGACGGCCATGATGGCCAGGTCCCAAGTAGTCAGCGTCCGTTTGAGCGACCTGCCCTCTTCCCCGGTCTCTGCCAGGGTCTGTTCAACCGATTTCTTCCTGAATAATTCCATCCTGCTCCCAATCGAGACGCATTGTGTCGTAAACCTCTCCGGCCCATCACTATAGGAGATGGGGGCGCACAACTTTGAACTTTGCTCATTTCGGGATATTGCCCGCCGGAGAATCTCCCGGGATCGGCGACTCGAGCAGGGCGCAGCAATCCGCCAAAACACAACAAAGCACCCCAGCCGTTCCGGCCAGGGTGCCCATGGGTGCAACTCGGACGCTATTCAGTCGGGCCATCCTTGAATATTGCTATGTCCTGCATGCCGTTTCGCTCATTGCAGGTCTGCTCGCCGTTGACGACTGCAAGGATCTTCTTACGAAAATCATTGAAGACCTGATCTCCGGGTTCATCCAGAAGACGGCCGGCGTCAAAGTCAATCCAACGATGCTTCTTGGTGGCCAAAGGCGTGTTGGTAGCTACTTTCACAGTAGGCACGAAGGTCCCGAAAGGAGTGCCCCTTCCAGTAGTGAAGAGGACCACTTGCGCTCCTGCCGCGGCCATTCCCGTACTGGAGACAAGGTCGTTGCCTGGCGTTTGCAGCAGAGAGAGCCCAGCCCTGGAGATATGGTCGCCGTAGTTGAGCACATCCTCAACCTCGCAACGACCGCCTTTGCGGATGCATCCCAAGGATTTGTCCTCCAGAGTGGTGATTCCGCCCTTCTTGTTGCCTGGAGACGGGTTATCGGAAATGACTTCGCCGTATTTGCGGAAGAATCCCTTGAAATTGTTGATAAGGTCGACGATATCATGGAAGACCTGCTCGTCGCGTGCCTGGCTCATCAGGACCTGCTCGGCACCGAACATTTCAGGAACCTCGGCCAAGACCACGGAACCGCCTTGGGTAACCACCCATTCAGCGAACCGGCCGACCAGCGGGTTGGCCGTGATGCCTGACATTCCATCGGATCCGCCGCACTTGACGCTGACCTTGAGTTCAGACAGGGGCACCTCTTCACGGTGATCGCCTTTGGCGGCCTCGTTGATCTGGTCCAGGAGGGCATCGGCCTCATCCAGCTCGTCCTCCACCTCCTGGCATATGATCCAACGAACCCTGTTCGTGTCATACTCGCCCAGGGTGCTCAGCATGTCCTCCATCTGATTGTTCTCACACCCCAGACCGACAAGGAGTACACCCCCAGCATTGGGATGGGTGGCGATGTCCTGAAGACAACGCCTGGTGTAGACCAGATCGCCGCCGAGTTGGGAGCATCCATAAGGATGACGCGCCACGATCACCGAGTCAAAAGACCCGTTGCCGGGATGGCGGGCTGAGAAGGACCGTGCCATGGCGTTGCACAGACTATTGATGCAACCTACGGTTGGGACGATATAAAGGTCGTTGCGGATGCCTACCTTGCCCGTCGCGCGCCGGTATCCTTGGAAGGTCCCGGTCGGACTGCCCGGCTTGACCGTGTCGGTAACCGGCTGATAACGGTAGTTCAGGTTAGCGCCCAGGTTGGTGGCCAGATTGTGCGTATGGACCCATTGCCCTCTACTGATAGCCTCCTTGGCATGGCCAATGGCATAGCCATACTTGATGACGTCCTCACCCTTGGCAATGTCCTGAAGCGCAAGTTTGTGCCCACGGGGAATTTGGTCGAGCACCCTCACCTCGCCATGACCCTGCACCACGACCCTATCGCCGGGCTCCAGATTCCTGGCAGCGACAGCCACCATATCCGTAGGATTGAGCAGAATCGTGTCTTGACCGGTCCGCGCCGGTATATCCTTGATATAGTCGTGCTTCAAACCAGCGGCTTTGCCGTCGCCACAGGTGGAGACGAATCCTGTGGAGCCGCCCTCTGGTATCATGCAATGCCTCTTTGCCTCACTCATACCCTCAAACTAACGGGCGCTCTAAGATACCAGTCACTTTGTTGCCAACCTTTGCGCAGAAAAAGGTCCCGGACCCTGCCTCTGAGGCGGGGTCCGGGGCCATATCCGACTAGCGTTCCGACTTGGGATGCCGGTTAACCCCAAACAGGGCCGCCAGCCCCATAAGGATCCCTGCGACAGAAGCCAGAACGAGCCCGGTCACATCCGTACCGGTCTGGGAAAGGGCCGAACCTGGATCCTTCGATCCTGCTGAGTATCGGTTCTTTCCTCCGTTGTCCGTCTTCCCGACCGGATGGGCAGGCCCGGGCCTGGCCGTCCCTGTCCCGCCGGCATTGTTTGCGCCATCCGTTCCGGCAGAACCGGAATCCGAACCTGGCCTGACCGTAATCGCATAGGTGGATACGTTGGAAGCAACGGTCCCGTTGAAGGCCTGGAAGGTGAACTGATCACTCCCGCTGAATCCTGGCTGAGGAGTATAGGAGAACGTACCGTCCTCTCGCATGGTAAGCAGACCATGCTGAGGCTGATTCTTGGCCTTGAAGGAGAGCTTCGCGCCATCCTCGCTCTGGGCATAAGGCACCAGGGTCGCGTTCAGCGTAACGCCTTGGTCAGTGGAACCCTGAGCATCCACAGTGATCGGCATAGCCGGTGACGGCGTGGGCGAGGCTATCTTTGTCGGATCCCAGTCGTCGGCTGCATTGATGCCTGCAGAGCGCGCGAAGACCCGCTGGATCGTATAGCCGGAGGCCTCTTGCTCAGACAGAGTCTTCGCCCATGGGACGCGACTTGGTTTGGCATCGTTCTCATAGGTGGACCCATACTCGGAGAACCTTGCCGTGGACTGGTTTGACGCCTTCCCCCAATCGTTCCATCCTTCAGACAGGATGTGCCGCGCCATACTGGTGTCGATGAAAGCCACGCTTGCATATGGTCTCCAAGGACGGCCCAGATAGGTTTTGAGGGAACCGCTGTAGGGGTTCTCGGCAGTCAGCTTGCTATGCAGGAAGACGAAGCCGTACTTCTGCTCCTTCGGCGTGCTGGCGGCAGTCACATATCCGTTCAGAACGGAATGCAAATCGCAATGGTCGAAAACAGCGATGGCTGATCCGAAAACGAAATCCACCGACCCCGCAATAGTCGAATTCCTGAAGTACATTCTGTTGGTCTGCGCAGTCGGCTGATCCGGAGGATTGCTGCTGGCGGTCTCATCCGTACGGTTCTGCAAGTACAGGGTGTCCTGGTAACCCAGGATCCGGCAATTGTCGAAGGAGGCATGATCCGCGTTCACATCCAGGGCAACTGCCTGGCCGACAGTAGAACCAGCCAGAGTCTGTATGGTGATGTCCCTGGCCACGAAATCCCCGCCGGTGATCTTGACGGAATAGTCGCCATAAGTGCCCAGGGGATTGCCGTCAGGTCCCAGATCAGAGGGCTTGTCGTCATAAGTCAGGACGGTGCCATCTGGATCCTGGCCCTGGATGGTCACATAGGGACGGTCAATAAGAAGCTTCTCCCGATAGGTCCCATGCTTGACGAAAATCACCCTCCGCTGGGCGTTCCTCTCCGGAATCGAAGCTAGAGCCTGCCCAACGGTCCGGAAGTCACCATGCCCATCAGCCGAAACCACGATGGGGGTGACCCCCTCTTTGTTGGCTGGAAGGACCAGGACCCTGGCCACTGCTTTGACGTCTGTGCCGGGAACAGTCCCCTGCACATCGAAACCATCGATATTCTGGCTGGCGTAGCGAGAAGGCTCGACCTTATCCCAATTAACCGGCAGAATCCTTCTGCTTCCGTCATTGAGGGCGGCCTTGACCGCGATGGGCATTACCAGCTTGCCAGGGGTGGTTTTGACAATGCTGTCGTCGATCGAAGCTATCGCTGCCTTGGAAACATGAACTGAGGCCGTGATCTTGTCGCCCCCGGAGTTTCCGGCAACCTGGAAGTCGCCCTCGTGGCTGTATGAATCAGCGCTGATATCCTCCCATGTTGCCTTGGCAGGTATGGCGCTTCCGTCGTCCAATGTACGATAGATGGTCGTCGGCATGACCGGAGCCACACCCACCGTGGTCATCACTTCAATCGGGACGTATCCGGTTTGTACCTGCTGATTGGTGATCAGTACCGGCAGGATGCCCTGAATGCCGGAGCCATCCGTGGCTGTTGCGGTAACGAGCACAGTGCCGTTGGACTTGGCTTGGAGGAGACCGTTCTGATCAATCATGGCAGCACTGGTCTGTCCCAAATCAGGACGAAGGACCTGCCAGCTCACTGCATTAGAACGGTCGGAGCCAATCAGGCGCGCAGCGATCTGAAGAGTTCCGCCTCTGCGATCGATGACGCCAGCCGGAGCCGTCAGCTCTATGCCTTGAAGACCAGCACCTGCGGCGGCATCGGACTCGACGACCAGATCGTCCAAGGCCATGGAGACCTCTTGGGTGTTGGAATTGGCCATGTGCACTTCAAGCGCAGCCACTCCGGCGGCCTTGGTGTCGCTCAGAGGCACCTGAGTGACTGAACCCTGTCCGGCGACAGAGGCATCGATCTTCTTGGCATCGGTGTCCATGTGAACCTCAAGGGTGTACCAGGTACCAGCCTCCAACTCATTGGTGAGGGTCCGATCGCCTGATTTCCCAGTCAGAACCAACTTGGACTGCCGGAAGACGAAAGAAGCCGCAGCCTTGCCATTGCTGTCCTTGTAGGTGAGAACGGCATTGGAGGCCGTGGCAGGATCACCCGGGAACATGAACGAGAGGGAGGACTTGACCCGCCCCTGCTGCTGGCTGAAGACACGCTCAATGGTCTCATAGCCAGGGCCCTTGTCGTCCAGGAGAAGGTATCCCCTTCCGCCATCGTGGCGCACAACCGCACCGCCGCCGGTCTGGGAGTCCTTGGTCTTCCAGCCCTTGGGCAAGGAGGCGCCCTCAGCCTCGAAATCGTCATGGACCGGGAACCCGTCGTCCTTGTAGACCTTGCCGTCGCGAGTGACATTGACGGAGCGGGAAGCCGAGAGGCCATCGGTCAGGCTGGAATTGACAAAGGACACATTCTGGGTTGTATCCAGGAAGGCGCTGTGGAATCGGCAATCGTCGAAGCGGATGTCCTTGAGATACTTGACCAGGCCGTGTCCGAAGTTGGAGCCGCTGATATCGATGACGTTGTCCTTGCCGGCAGGCTTGTCCCAGTTAGGCGCCGTAATATGGGAGAACTTGAAATTCTCGGTCTGCGGCAGAGGGGTCTGCGAATCCAGGTCATCGACCGACGTCCGGTCATAGTTGGTGATGACGCTGATCTTGTTGATCACGCTGTCACGCACCTGGATGTTACGCACGTACCCGCCCCGCTTGGGGCTGACCTTTACTCTGATGCCGGGATTGACCGCGCCCGAAGTAAGATCGACAGGAACGATGGTCGAATCCTCCACGAAGACGTTGCGGACTCCTCCTGACATCTCGCTGCCGATGGTCACACCGCCATGACCGGAGTTGAAAACGTCACCACGAAAATAGATGTTTTCAGAGGGGCGGGCTATGGCGATGCCTTCGGCATCCTTCCCGGACTTGATGGCGCTGCAATCATCGCCGGTAGAGAACGATGTGCCAAGGATCCAGACGTTCGACGAGGAGTTCGGATCGAAACCGTCGCCATTATGGACCGAGGTGACCAATTGGAGGCCATACGCCGTGATGTCCTGGCTGTAGACGGGAACCACGGTCCACATCATCCCGTTGCGGATATGAATGCCATCCAGATAGACGCCACCCACGTTCTTCATGCTGATCAGGCTGCCGCCGCCCACATGCTGGCCTGGCTGATAGATGTCTGAAGGTATATCCAGATTCCCGCCGTCGCCGTTGTGGGTGAAGTCATCGTAGGCCTTGCGAAGGAGCAGGCCATTGGCTTCATCGCCGATGGTCCCCGGACCCATGATTTTGATGTTCCTGGTGGTCACTCCTGCCTTGCTGTCCATCTCACCGGCGTTGAGGAGACTGGAATAGGCGGGGTTGCGGCCCATCACGTCCTCGATGTCATGCCGTGCGGAGGTGAACGGATAGTCAGCCAGTTCCGTACTGGGCTTGAGCTGAGCGCCAGCATCAACAAAGAAGCTCATGTCGCTGTGCAGGTTCAGCGCCCCGGAAAGGTAGGTGCCGGCAGGCAGGTAGACCTGGCAGTTCTTCTCTTTGCAGGCGTCGATGGTCTTTTGGATGGCTGCCGTATCTTTCGTGCTGCCGTCGCCCGAGGCGCCGTAATCACGCACATTGTAGCGCTTTGGAGTAGCCATTGTGGTCAGGTGAAGCTTGGCTGACTGGTATGACAGCGTACCGTCGGCGCCAACCGCTCGAACTGTGAAGTCATAGCTATGCTCTGGCTGCAGGCCCAGGACCTTGAAGTAGGTCATGGAGGTGGTTCCCGCCTCCCTGCCGTCACGGTAAACCCGATACCCGGTGATCTTGTCATACCCAGCTGGCTTGCTCCAGGTCAGCACCACCGATTGGTCGGTCAGCGATGCAGGCGCCTGAGCCAGAGCCGATGGCGTCTCAACCGCTATGGGACCGGTTTCGTCCGCCCATGCGGTTTGTACTCCGATGACTCCCATGGAGCCCATACCCGCCAGCATGGCCACTGCAGCTATAGCAGCCCAGACAGCGGAATATCGTTTTCGAATCATCAGTTTTCCTCCTTGAAAACCGTTATTGGCCCTTGGGGCGCTGTCGCTGCACAAGATGCACAAAGGCTCACAAGCCTTGCAGACCATATCTTCCCGACAGATCTGATACGCCGCTCAGCCCGGAAAGTCTTGCAGCACAGTTCCCCTTACACCCCAGCGGGCCTATTGAATGCTGCTGCTCTTATTGATCTCTTGGCACCTCCTTATAGTCAAAACTCTTGAAGTCAGCATACGAACGATGAGCATCCATATCCTGAGCGCAGATGCCGACCATGGCCCCGGAGAAAACGGTCTTCCCCCGTAGCGCTCCTACATGGTCATCACTGAGATGGTTGGCAGGCAGGGCGTCTCCCAAAGGCCGGAGATCGTTGCACTCACTTCGCAAGCCATCCTGGTCCTGACTGCAATAGAAGCGGGCCCGCGACCCCCGGACTTTCACAGCAAGACCCACTCCCGCACCAGGCTGAAGAGGCAGCAAGTCGCTCCCGAACCTAAAGCGATCCCCCTCATTGATGAGGATGCGGGCCACCGGGCAGTTGCGCTTTTCCTCCTGTGCAGTGACGTAAGCGTACATCCAGTTGACAGTATCGTAGAAGAGGACCAGGCCGGCGGTCTGCTGGAAGTTGGCGGGTTCGAACTCCATCCAGGTAACGGCATCGAAGTTGAAGGTCTGCCAGCGGCGGGCCAGGAGGGTCTGCCTGTGCAGGCTGGACAGGCTCTGACCGCCATGGAGCCGCAGCCATCCCGGACGCTCCTTAAGGGAGTAATCGATCTCAGGACGCAGAGGACCGCGAAGGGTCTTGAAGGAGGCAGGCAGGCCGCCGGTCGGCGCGAATCGGACGGATTCGGAATGATCTGCAACCTGCTTGGCCGTGCTCCCCTTGACCTCCACATGAAGAGACGGATTATGGCCGCCATTCGCCAGGAGCGGCCAGTCGTCCTGATCCCAGACGATGGGATCCAGGCTGGTCTCCCTGCCCAGAACGCAATCACCCCTGTGGCCCAGAGGACGCGAGCAGAGATAGGCTATGTACCATTGACCTTTGTATTCCAAAAGACTGCAGTGTCCTGCCTTTTGGATGGGCCCGTCCGGATCGTCCTTTGAAGTGATCAGAGGCGTATGCGGGGACTCCTCCCAAGGTCCTGTCAGCTTGCGGGAACGCACTACCGTAGCTGCATGATTCCACTCGGTTCCACCTGCCGCGCACACCAGATAGTAGTAGCCATGACGACGATAGATCTGGGGCCCCTCACAGACTCCCAGGCTCGTGCCACGAAAGATGTGGCGGCGGGGTCCGACCAGACGCTTGGCATCGGTATCAAACTCCTGAATTACCACGCCGGCGAAACGCTCATGGTCCATTCGCCAGTCATAGAGCATGTTGACGAACCATGAACGCCCATCCTCATCATGGAAGAGGGAGGGATCGAAACCAGACGCCGTCACAAAGACCGGTTCGGACCAGGGGCCGGTAATGGAAGGAGCGGTGACAATATAGTTGAGCGTGTCCTTGTATATGGTCCCGGTCTTCACATCGGTGAAGACGAGCCAGTACAGCCCCTTGGCATAGGAGAGATGAGGCGCCCAGATAGCGCCCGCATTCGGGTCCCCCATCAGGTCGGCCTGGCTGGTCCTGGTCAGGGGCGAGCACACCCACTCCCAGTTCACCAAATCCTTCGAGTGATATATATCGACCCCTGGCCACCATTCGAAGGTGGAATTGGCTATGTAATAGTCCTCCCCCACTTGGAGGGCGGACGGGTCGGGATGGAATCCCGGGATGATGGGATTGGTCAGACTGCTCATAATGTTCCTCACTGCTTGACCGCGCCGGCCGAAAGACCGGATTGCCAGTACCGCTGCAGGAAGAGGAAGGCGATGATCAATGGCACGATGGCTATCAGCGAACCAGTCAGAATCATATTGTTGGGCACCACATGGTAGGTGGCGTCGCCCCCCATCTTCATCCAGACGTTCAAGCCCACAGTCAGTGGGTAGTCCTTGACGTCGGAGAGCATGATCAGAGGCAGGAAGTAGTTGTTCCAGACACTGACCAGCGCGAAGAGAAGCGTGGTGACGAAACCTGGGGCAAGCAGCGGCATGGCGATCTTCCAGAATATGGTCCAGGTGTTGGCGCCATCGATTCTGGCGGCCTCCACAAGGGATATAGGGATGGAAGTCTGAGCATAAATGATCATCAAGTACAGACCAAAGGGGTTGGACAGCTGAGGAATGATGACGGCCCACGGTGTATTGGTCATGCCTATCTTCGAGTACAGGAGGAAGAGGGGAACCGTGATGACCGTAGAAGGTATCGACATGAAAATCAGCGTGACCCAAAGCAGGGCTTTACGGCCGTGGAACTTCATGGTGGCAATGGCATACCCGGCGAAAGTGGCGAAAAGCGTGGCTCCTAAGCCGGCTACGACTGCGTAGACCAGAGTGTTGATCAGCCAACGGCCGTAAGTTCCATCCTGAAAAACGAACACGTCATGGATGTTCTGGAAGAAGGCGTTTTGGTCAGAGAACCAAAGCCCTGGGGAACTGTAGAGCCCCTCATTGGTCTTGGTCGAAGAGAAGACCAGCCAGATCAGCGGAATCAGACAGTAAATGACCATGATCAGCATAATCAGATGCAGGAGGACATCCATGACTTTTTGCGCTGGAGTCAAACGGACAGGGACGCCATTGCCGCCAGAGGCCTTTCGTAGCCTTATGGCATGATCTTTCCGCGCTAATTTAGCATCACGCCTGCTCAGTGATGCAGAACGCTTTTGGGCAGGTGCGGGTTGGGGTTCGGTTTGTGCACTGGACATGGTTTACCTCTCCTCCCAGCGGTTGCCCAGGGTCTTGACAACGGTGATGATGATCATGGTGAACAGGCCGACGACCAGAGAGACGGCGGCCGCGTAATTCAGATCATTGCCGCTGAAAGCCAGGGAATAGGTATACAGGTTTGGCGTGTAGTAGCTGGTCACAACCTCAGGCGCAATGGTCTGCATCATGCTGGGGGTGTTGAACAGCTGCAGCGCATAGATGATGTTGAAGAGCAGGGTCATGACCACCGAGGAACGGATCTGCGGGATCTTGACGGACCAGGCGATTCTGAACTCGGACGCTCCGTCCACCCTGGCCGATTCATAGAGTTCCTCGGGCAAAGCCTTCAAGGACGAATAATAAATCAAGGTGTTGTACCCCATGGATACCCAGATGCTGATGTTGATCATGGCGAAGATCATCAGCTCCTTGGACATCATGTTGGGCGCGTGACCGTTGAAAAGCCTGAAGAACTGTCCAATCAGGCCATAATCGGTGCCGTAGATATAGCTCCACATCAGAGCGGCGATGACATTGGGAACCGCATAGGGCAGGAAGAGCAGGATGCGCGGGAGGGCCACGTGCCGAATCCTCTGGGAATCCAGCATCAAGGCCGCCAGGAGGGCAAGGAAGGTCATGAGCGGCACTTCAATGATCGCAAATACGGCAACTCGCTTGAAGCCATCCCAAAGCAGGGGGTCCTGCAGGGCCCTGATGTAATTGGCGAAGCCTGTGAACTGCTCGCCGCCTATCATCTGCTGCTTGAACAGACCCAGATAAAAAGCATAGACCATCGGGATTATCGTTCCGCCGAGGAAGACGATCACGTAAGGCAGGCACCACAACATTCCAATGTGCTGGAGCCGTTCCTTGCGCGATCCCGTCCGGGACCTGGGCCCGGCGGATACACTCACTGCGCTCATGGCGCTTTCCTTTCTTGAAAAATCAAAATGGAGGCCCCGAGGCCAAGCCGGCCTGCGGGGCGATATCCGCTGTTACTTGACAGTGATCTTGAAGCCCTGCCCATCGGCATAGGTCTTCAAGGAAGACTGCCACTTGGTGAAGGAGCCAAACAGGTCTCCGCCCTTCTTCATTTGAGGCACGACGATATCCTTGAAGTCTGTGGCGTACTGCGAGTTGAAGGGGAGAACCGACCAGTCGGCATTAAGAGCATCAGCCGACTTGAAATAGACCGCATTGACCTTCTGACCGCCAAAGTAGTCGTTGGGCACGTTGGCGGCATCCTTGTCCGTCTGGAAGGATTTGGCTGCATTGAAGAAGCTTCCCGTCTTCTGGAAGAGGTCGATGGACTGCTTGTCCGAACCCATCCAGTTGATGAAAGCGACGGCTGCAGCCTGCTTCTCCTTGGCGCACTTTGAGGTTACGGAAAGCAGCGATCCGCCTATCTCGCCAGTCTTCAGACCAGTTGACCCATCGCCCCATGCCGGCGGGAGGGCCACTTCAAACTTCCCCTTGAGGGAGGGCTGCTGCTGGACGAAGGAGGTGCCCTTCCAGCAACCATCGAACTGGATGCCCCATCGGCCCTGGGCAAATCCGCGGTTGTACTGGTCGCTCTTATTGGCTACCGGCTCAAGCACATCCTCATCAATCAGTTTTTGAATGAAATCGGCGGACTCCTTGACCTTGGAATTGGTCATGTCAAGGGTCACATCTTGAACGCCCTTGACGGTCCAGGGCTTGGCGCCGGACTGACGGATGATGGAAGCCATGTAGCGAACATCAGTGGTGTCGATGAAGCTCATATACCTGTTGGGGTCGGCCTTGTGCAGGGCGATGCCCTCTTCCTCGAATTCCTTCCAGGTGGTAGGCACTTTCAGGCCGAACTGATCCAAAACGTCATGACGAACGAACATGACCTCGGGCCCCTGATCCAATGGGGTGCCATACAGTCCGTCGGCTACATGGACATTTTTCCAGGCTGCGTCATTGTAGAGTTTGCCCATGTCGGACTCAATGCTCTTGTCTGCGAAGTTCAGGAGCGAATTCGTCACTGCGAACTGGGGCAGGTAGTCATATTCCAGCTGGACGATGTCAGGAACATCCTTGCCCGACTTCAGTATGTTCTGAAACTTCGTGTAATGATCGGACGAAGCACCCGTTTGCGTCACGTTGATCTTGATATTAGGGTACTTGGCCTGAAAAGCGTCGATATTGGCCTGCTCGATGTCATAACGCCAGGTCCAGAAGTTCAGCGTTACCTTCTTGTCAGACTTGAGCGCCTTGTTAACATCGCTCATCGTCATGCCGCTGCTTTCCTTGGCTACTTTTGACGAGGAGGAATTGCCGCTCCCTCCGCAAGCCGATAAACCGATGATCATAGCCAGCCCGGCACACAGGCTCAAGGCTTGCTTCCCTTTTGTTCTCCAGCTCATACCAGCTGCCTTTCGATAATCTTCATTGATTTTGCGAATATCATTTTCGCTATTTTCGATAGTAGTTGTGACGTCGCTCACAGTCAAATCGTCTAACTATTAGAGTCAATGCCTACAATTGCCGCTTTATTCCTCTTTCTTCATTGTTTGAGCGCAGAAAATCAACACGCAGAACTTTACATACTCATTACATTATCGTCTCAAAACGGTCGAAAATTTTCGTTATACTAATCCTGTTTGATCCGTGATGCTAGGGGGAGCTGTGAGCCCAAAATCGTCGCCTCGAAGTGAAAAGAATCCAACCTTAGCCGATGTCGCAGGTCTAGCCAGAGTCTCTATCGCCACTGTTTCCAAAGTGATAAACGGAAAGAGCGATGTGGCCGAGAAGACTCGCGAGCGGGTTGAGGAAGCCATTGATCAGCTTGGGTATTTCAAGTCGGGCAGGATCGGGACCTCTTCCAACCTGATTGAATTGGCCCTACAGCATCTGGACAATCCATGGACTCTGAATCTTCTGGATGGAGCCGCCGAGGTAACTTCCAGTCGCGGAATTCGACTGGTTCTGAGCGAGATAAGTGACCCTCGCCTTCTGGCCACAACCTGGCTGGACGAGGTCTTGGCCCGCAGGCCCCTGGGAGCCATCCTGATCTTTTCCAATCCATCAGCTGACTTGTCCAGACGATTTGCATCCCGCCGCATACCGGCGGTCTTCGTTGACCCCTGGGGAAACCCCGTCATGGGAACCATGTCGGTTCAGTCCGACAACTGGTCCGGTGGTCTGTTCGCCACACGCCATTTGATCGAGCTGGGCCATCAACGCATTGGCACCATCACAGGACCTGATGGGGTCATGTGCTCCATAGCTCGCCTTGACGGCTACCGTACCGCCCTGCACGAGGCTGGCTTGGAACCGGACCCAAGATTGATACGCCAGGGCCAATTCAGCGTGGCCGACGGTGAACGGTTCGCCATGGAGCTGCTGAACCTCGCCGATCGCCCCACCGCCATCTTCGCCCAAAGCGACTTTCTGGCCATGGGGGTCTACAAGGCAGCCAAAAACCTGGGGATCAGCATCCCTGAGGAACTCTCAGTGGTCGGCTTTGACGATATACAGACTGCGGCGTTCATGGGCCCTGCTTTGACCACCATCCATCAGCCTTTGACCGAGATGGCAGCCAGGGCAGCAAAGATGATCCTGGATGCCAGGTCAGGCAAGGCTGTAGACCCCAGAGCCATCCTGCCAAACACCCTTGTTGTCCGCGAATCGACCTGCCCGCCGTCTGATTGCATGAACTAGGTACGGGCAGGAACCGTACAGAGCCAGCCGACCCTGGGGCCTGCTTGGGCGTCAGCTCTCAAAAAGGGCCAGAGCGTTCTCATAGGAGACCGCGCGCACCAGAGGAGCCAGATACTCCTTGTCATCAGGTATGACGCCCTGGGCGGCCCAATCGCCTAAGAGCCCGCAGAGCACTCTGCGGAAGAGCTCATGCCTGGGGAAGGACAGGAAGCTGCGGGAGTCCGTGGTCATCCCTACCGCATTGCCCAGGAGCGAAGTTTCAGCCAGAACTTCGAGCTGACGGCGCATCCCGGTGACAGTGTCGTTGAACCACCATGCGTTGCCCAGTTGAAGCTGACCGCGGTCGTCGCCTCCGAAGCAGCCTAAATCAGTGGCTATGGCCATATAGTCGTTGGGGTTGAGGGAATAGACGATGGTTCTGGGCAAAATGTTCGAGCTCTGGGCCTGGTCAAGAAGGGCAGCAAGGGGGGCCGCAACCGAGTTGTCGGCCATGGAATCGTAACCCGTGTCGGCTCCAAGCTTCCGGAAAGCCGTCGAGTTGTTGTTGCGGCTGGCCTGGAGGTGGAGCTGCATGGTCCAGCCCTTATCCTTATAGATTCGCATCAGCTCAAGAAGGAGGGCGGCACGATATTGGGCCTGTTCCTGCCTGTCCAGGCCTAGTCCGGCCTTGGCCTTGCTGAAAATGGCATCCAGATTCTCGACAGTCGCCGGAGCAAACTCCACCACATCGACAGCATGGTCGGAAAGTCTGGAACCATGCTGGTGGAAGTAATCCACCCGATCGCGCAGAGCGTCGACCAGTTCGCTGAAGTTATTGATCGGCTTGCCGCAGACCGACTCCATTGTGCCGATCCACTCGCCATACCCTTTGGCGGTCGGATTCAGGGCCGCATCCGGACGGAAGGCGGGAACCATCCTGAAGGGCTCCCCCTCCTTGGCGAATAGATCGTGATACTCCAGATTATCCTCAGGGGAATCCGTGGTGCAGACGATCTTGACGTTCATGCGACGCAGAAGCGCTCTTCGCGAGAAGTCCGGGGTGGCCAGCTGTTCATTGGTCTGGTCAAAGATGGACTTGGCGGTCTTGGCGGTCAGAGGTTCGGAAATACCGAAGTACCTCTGCAACTCCATGTGCGTCCACAGATAGACCGGGCTGCCCACAGCCTGTTCCATGGTCTGAGCATAAGCCATAAATTTGTCCCAAGGGTCGCCTCCCCCGGTGATCAGCCGTTCCGGAACGCCATTGGCCCTCTCCAGCCGCCATTTATAGTGGTCTCCATAATTGTGGCCATCAGTCAGCCAAGCGTCGACAATATTATCGAAGTTAGGGTCCTCATAGATCTCTTCAGCGTGCAGATGGCAATGATAATCCACCAGGGGAAGATTCTCAGCTACGTCATGGAACAACTCCCGAGACAACTGCGTCCCAAGAAGAAAATCGTCATCCAGGAAAGCCACTACAAACTCCTTAGTCGAAAACAGCAGGTCCGGCATTCGAATTTCCGCGATGCTCAAAATCCTCCTGTACAGACCAGCGGACAGGCAGAACAGTCACACGATCGGAACTCACATATGCTATGCGTCAGCCTATGCGCGCTTGAAAAGACACGGTCATGATGTTGCCATGATTTGTCGGAACCCACCCTGATCAGGAATCTGACGCAGCCTTTCCCGTGCTTTCCCGGACGATCAGGCAGGAGGGGATCATGATGCTCTGCGGCAGATCGGTTCGGCCATTCAGCCGTTCCAGAAGAATGTCTGCTGCTGTCTTGCCCAGTTTCGGCGGGGTGTTGCCCACGCTGGACAATGGTGGATCACTGACTTGCGCCATAGTGTCGTTGTCGAATCCGATGATCACGTAATCGTCCGGACAGCGAATCCCCTGACGACGCATAGCAGCCATGAAGCCCAAGGCCATCAGATCATTGTGAGCAATAACGGCGCCTGTAGGATCATCCAGATACTGCTTGGCCAGGGCATACCCCCCGACAAAAGTGGGAAGACCCGGCCAAATTCGACGAACAGCCACCCCACGCTTGCGAAACTCTTCGTAGGTGTGATTCCACCTGACTCCAACCGACCAGGATGAAGAAGGCCCATCGAGATAGGTCACTCGTGAAAAACCCATGGAAACCAGCAGTTCAGCGGCTTGACGGATACCAGTGCCAATATCGATGGCCACACTGGGCACCCCACGCACGGTCCGGTTGACCACGACGATAGGCCTGGTCTGGGCGCACTTGCGGATCATAGCATCAGGCATTCTCGAGGAGGTCAGAATCACCCCGTCCACATAGGCGGCGATCTTGTTGAAGGCCGCCCGTTCCCTGCTGGCGCTTTCCTCGGATTCAGCGACGATAAGCGCGAATCCTGCCAGATTGAATTCGTGCTGTACAGAACGGATGATGTCAGAGAAGAACTGGTTGGCGATGTCCGGAACGATGATGGCGATCATGCCCCGCAGCGTCCTGGACGGAACCGTATCGACCGGTTCCGTATAGTACCCCAGTGCGTCGGCTGCAGCGAATATCCGCTTGGTTGTGGACGCACTGACCCTATCTGGCCGAGCGAATGCCCTAGATACCGTGGAGGGCGAAACGCCGGCCTTGTCGGCCACCTCTCTGATCGTCACGCGACTGGACCGGTTATGACCGCTCATGACCGAGATTCTCCCTCTGCCCCGTTTCGCCCCAAGGGCTTGCTCGACCTGGCACCAGTGCTCTGCCTGATGATCAGGCGGGCCGGAACTGTAGGGGCTACAGACAGGTTGGCTCCGGAAAGACGCTGCATAAGGAGATCGGCGGCCCCCCGCCCAAGGACTGAAAGGGACATATGAATGGTGGTCAGAGGCGGACTGCTCACCATGGACATGGTGTCGTTGTCGAACCCGATGACAGAAACATCACGAGGACACTCGCAGCCAAGCCGTCTCAGTGCCACGATCAGGCCGATAGCCATCAGATCGTTGTGGGCGATGACCGCTCCTGTAGGGTCGTCCAGATACTTCTCTGCGAAGGAATAGCCTCCGTAAAAGGTTGGAGCGCAAGGCAGCGAACGCTTGACGCTCATCCCCTTGGCATCGCATTCATTGAAGATGTGCCGCCACCGGATGCCCCCAGACCATGAGGCCGCCGGACCATCCAAATAGGTCAGGCTCCGGTAGCCCAATGAGTAGAGATAGTCGACCGCCTGGCACGCCCCCTTGGACACGTCGATGCTGATGCTGGAGACACCACGAACGTCACGGTTGACGCTGACCAGGGGACGCAGCTGGGCGCACTTGCGGATCATGGCATCGGGCATCCTAGGTGAGACCAGGATGATTCCCGAGACCACAGGGGCGACCGTATCGACGATCCTGCGCTCCCTGGTTATGGATTCCCGGGTATCAAGAATCAGGGTTTCAAAGCGGAAACGCTCGCACTCGTCCTGGATGCTGCGAATGACGCCGGTGAAAAACTGATTGCCCAGGTCGGGCACAATGACTGCCACCAGCCCCCTGCCCTGCGAACCTGACCGACTGTCGACGATATCGCTGTGATAGCCCAGCGAATCAGCGACCTGCTGAACCATTCGAGCCGTCGAAATGCTGACCCGATCCGGGCGCGAGAAGGTGCGTGAGACCGTTGAGGGAGAAACTCCGGCCTGGCGGGCAACGTCGTATATGGTGACGCGGCGGTTGTCCGCGGGGGAATCGCTATCCGAATCTGCTCCGGTCTTCATCTATATGTATCAGCCTTCCTTGTCTGCCCCAGATCGCATGAAATACACGCCAGCGACGCCGAGCACTTCCAGCTTTCAAGTATAAGTGACTTCTCGGCCCCATAGCAGCCGACAGCAGTCCGATGAGAAACAAACGGCAACTCCGAAAGCATACAGGCACTGACTTGATAGGTTCGGAAGCAGGATGGGCAAGCGGGTACGCCTGGTCTCCGCGATATGTTTCTCTTAATAAAGGAAGGCACTGATGCTTCACCTTAACGACGATATACATAATGAGTCAGCAGCATGGCAGAAGGCCGGCGTGACACTGCCAACCTACGACATCGAGGCCATGCGCCAAGCCACCAAGCGCTCGCCTTCCTGGGTCCACTTCGGGGCAGGCAACCTCTTCAGGGCAGTTCACGCCCCCATTGCCCAAAAACTTCTGGACTCAGGCGCCACCGACCGAGGCATATTGGCGGCCGAATCCTTCGACCCCGCCATCGTCGACCAGGCATACACTCCCTTCGACGACCGCTATCTTCAGGTGATCCTGAAAGCAGACGGATCCATGAAAACCTCCTTGGTCGCATCTGTTGCTGGCGCCTACCCGCTGGGCGAGGATCCGAAGCCGATGCATGATCTGAAGCAGGTCTTCCGCAATCCCAGCCTTCAGATGGTCACGGCGACCATCACCGAGAAGGGCTATGCCTTGGTCGATTCCCTAGGCCAGCCGCTGCCATGGATCGCTCCGGAGTTCGAGGGAGGTCCCGCAAAGGCCAAAAGCGCCATTGCAGTCATCACAGCACTCCTGCTGGAGCGTTACCAGGCAGGCGCCCTCCCCCTGGCCCTAGTCAGCACCGATAACTTCTCACAAAACGGAGAGCGGTTCGGTCAAGCCGTCAGGCAGATGGCCGACGAGTGGATTGAGAGGGGCCTTGCCGGAAAAGGTTTCGGGGATTATCTCAGGGACGGGGACAAGATCACCTTCCCGCTGACCATGATCGACAGAATCACTCCCAACCCTGACGCGGAAGTGGGTCGTCGTCTCAAGGCTCTGGGCATCGCCGATGCGGAACCCTTCCGGACTAGGGGCGGAACCGCTATGGCCCCATACACCAACACTGAGGAAACCTGGTATTGGGTGGTCGAGGACGACTTCCCTGCAGGCCGACCTCCGCTGGAGAAAGCGGGGGTTTACATGACCGACAAGGATACGGTCAATGCCGCCGACCAGATGAAGGTCACCACCTGTCTGAACCCCCTGCACACAGCCTTGGCCGTCTTCGGGATGCTCCTGGGGTATCCGACCATGTCGAAGACCATCGCCGACCCGGACCTTAAGGCCCTGGTCACTCGACTGGGCTACGTGGAGGGGCTGCCTGTGGTCGAGGACCCGGGCATCTTCTCCCCCAAGGAATTCCTCCGCCAAGTCATTGAGATCAGGGTTCCCAATCCTGGTCTGCCCGATACACCGGCACGCATCTGCGCCGACACCTCGCAAAAGATTCCGGTCAGGTACGGAATCACCATCAGCAAGTACATCCGATCCCAGGATCTTGACACAGCCGATCTGGAAGCCATCCCGCTGATAATCGCAGCCTGGCTGCGGCTGCTGATCGGTTCGGATGGCAATGGAACCGACGACGCCGGGCAGCTGGTCAAGCTGAGCCCAGACCCACGTCTGGAAGAGCTTCAAAGGATTCTGGCCGACATCCCACTCAATGGATCAGCCAAGAAGGAGACCCTGGCGACGACCATCAAGTCAATCCTGGCCGACACCTCCATTTTCGGAACAGATCTGAACGCCACCCCGTTGGCCGACAAAATCGAGACCTTCCTGGCCGCCATGTGCCAGGGCAATGGCGCCGTAGCGAACACCCTTCACAAAGCTGCAAGCGCCTGGTGACGCCGGCAGTCTACGGACCGAACAAGGCAGGCAATGACCGGGTCCGCCCGATTCGAATGTAAGGAGAGAACATCATGCACATGGGATTCCGCTGGTATGGCCAGGGCAACGACACCATCAGCCTGGATGACATTCGTCAGATTCCGGGGGTGGAGACCATTGTCTGGTCCCTTCATCATAAACAGGCCGGCGAGGTCTGGCAGCCGAACGAAATCGAAGAGGCCATGGCGGCAATCACCGAGTTGTCTGCCAGGGATAGGGCGGCAGGCATAACCAAGACCTTCAACGCCGACGTGGTTGAGTCGGTCAACGTTCACGAGTCCATCAAGACCGGTTCGACGGTCCTGGGAATGAGCCGCGACCAAGCCATTGACGCCTATATCGAGACCGTAGCCAACCTGGGCAAGGCAGGGGTCAAAGTCGTCACGTACAACTTCATGCCGGTCTTCGACTGGCTGCGCACGGAGATGTTCCACCCCTGCCCAGACGGGTCCACCGCCCTCTACTACAACCAGCACCAGGTGGACCAGCTCAGCCCCCAGGGCATCATCGACGAAACTTTGAAAGGGGCCGGATCCCTGACTGTGCCAGGCTGGGAACCTGAACGGCTTGCCCATCTGCCTGAACTGATGGAAGCCTATCAGGGAATGGACCACGAGCAGATGTACGCCAACTACAAGTACTTCCTGGATGCCGTGATCCCCACTTGCGAGCGCTACGGGGTCAAGCTGGCCGTCCATCCTGACGACCCCGCCTTCGACCTGTTCGGCTGGCCGCGTGTGGTCTCCAGCAAGGAGGGGATCCAGCGAGTGCTGGATCTGAATCCCAGCCCCTGCAACGGACTGTGCCTGTGCCTTGGATCCTTCTCCTCCAGAAGGGGCAACGACGCTGTGGATGCAGTCAAGACCTTCATGGACAGGATCTACTTCAGCCACGTGCGCAACATCCGATTCACCGACGATCAGGGCTCATTCTACGAGGTGGGCCACCGCGCCTGTGAGGGGAACGTAGACACCGTCGGCATCATGAAGGCCTACGCCGAGGCCGATTATCAGGGCTACATCCGCCCCGACCACGGACGGCATTTGTGGAGCGAGAACACGGAGGCCGGCAGACCGCGCCCGGGCTACGGCCTTTATGACCGCGCCATGGGCATCCAGTATCTGCTTGGAGTCTGGGACGCTTACCGCTACAACCGCTGATGAAGCAGAAAATAAACAAGCTCCCCTTGTCGTACTGCTCGGCAAGGGGGCTTTATTTTCTCATTGCCGCCATTTTCGCAGCTTATTGCTTGGTCTCATCGGTCGAGACAAGTCTCGACCGACGCAAAGCAGACCTGAAGATGAAGCAGACCGAAGATGCATCAGCAGAAATCCTGAACAATAAGCAAGTGTCTGATGCCAGTCTGGGTCAATCGCAAACCCGGTCTGGCATCAGACACGTATTCATTGTTCCCGTCAGGACCATGCCCTGAGGGAAGTCTCTTTCAACCTTGGAAAGCCGGCAGACTTGTAAATGCGAGAATCAAACCGCCCCTTGGCAGGAACTGATCCCTCGTCCGCACTGTTGGCTCATGCCAATCGGTCAATCAGGGGCTGGACGCCCCGGTCGGCCAAATCGTCCAAGTTCTTCCGGACAGCCTCCGCCAACCCTGCGATCCTGGTCAGGTCATGGCCCCAGACGGAGGCATCAGAAAGAATCCGGCTGACAAAGTCATCCTGACCAGCAGCCTTATGGAAGGCATCGATGACCTTTTGATCATCCTGAATCTTCACAGCATCACCGGCCTTGCCGCCATAAATCCACAAGAGGCAGGACAGCGCCAGGACGATGCGTTCCGGAAGCCCGCACCCCTGCTCTACGTTTGCCGTAACCAGCGGGAGAAGGCGTGAAACGAATTTGGAGACCGAGTTCAGCCCTATGGAATCCAGAGAATGCTGGACAAAGGGGTTGTCGAAACGCTCACGAACCGCAGCGGCGAAGTTCTCCAGCTCCTCCTTGGGCAGGGTCTGGACGGGGATGATCTCCTCCTCCATCTCGCGGGTGATGAAAGAGCGCATGGTCTTATCGCCCATGACCTGTCCTACAGTCTTGAATCCGGCCAGCCGAGCCACCTGAGCCATGGTGGTATGAGGACCATTGAGCAGATAAACCTTGCGCTCACGGTAAGGCTGCACAGCATCGCAGGTCACCAGGTCGATTCCGGCCTTCCGGGCGGGGAGCAGCTCATCAACCTTGCGCTGGGCGGTCTGGTCGCCGGCCACGACCCAGAGCAGGAAGGGCTCGGCCTTGACCATGTTCTGGTCCTCGTAGCCCAGCTTCTTCCAAAGCTCCTGTGCATCGTCGTGCGGGTAGCCGGGGACTATCCGATCCACGAGCGTGGATACGAAAGTGTTCTCCCGATCAAGCCAGTCAATGAAGTCCTTACCCCATCCGAACCGTTTGGCCACATCTACCAGAGCCCGGTGCAGGGCCGGACCGTTGTCCGCGATAAGCTCGCAGGGCATAATCAGGAAGCCTGGCATGGATCTGTCGAACCTGCGCTTGAGCAGGTGAGCCAACTTCGCCGGATATCCCGATGGCGGCTGGTCTGTGACCTTATCCCCATCGTTGACGGCAATTCCTGCTTCGGTGGTATTGGAGATGATGATCTGCGTATCAGAGTCATCCGCCAGAGCCAGGAACCCCTCCCAGTCCTGGTAGGGGTTGACTGTCTTGCCGATAGAGTCAATCAGCTCGTGGCTGCGGACGGGCTGTCCATCCTTAAGACCTTCCAGAATGACTGTATAGAGCCGATCCTGGTCCTCCAGGGCTTGGACTCTGCCGTTTTCAAGGGGCTGCACCACTGCTACGTTCCCATCCAACAAGCCCTTGTTGTTGAGCTGCTGAACTATCCAATCAACGAATGCCCTGAGGAAATTTCCTTCACCGAACTGGATGATCTTGATGGGTCGTTGAGCTGCCTGTGCATTGGTCAGCCCCAGATGCACGGCCACTGCTTCCTGTAATCTTTCCACAATGCTTCCTTTCCGTCCGTCTGCCTCCCGCCCATGCGGAAGATCCGGCCAGATCATCGAGCTTGGCGACCGATGACCGGCCCGGGATTCAGACACTCAGCCTTGCACAACCTGCCTGGCCTGGGCACAGGCATCAGCGACGGCCTTCCAGTCGCCCTGGCGCTGGGCCTGGGACGGTACGGGGAAACTCCCGCCCACAGCAAAGACGTTGGGCAGGTCGATGTATTCCCGAGCGTTCCCGAACCCCACTCCTCCGGTGGGCAGGAAGCTCATCTCGGCAAACGGACCGGAGAGCGCCTTCAAGGTCTTGATGCCGCCGTAAGCCTCGGCTGGGAAGAACTTAGTGAAACGCAGACCAAGATCATAGGCTTTCTCAATGTCGCTGGGAGTCGCCGTTCCAGGCAAGACCGGTATCCGGGAGCCCATGCACCAGTCGACCACAGCATCACTGAAGGCCGGGGAGACGATACCCTTGCAACCTGCCTCCACTGCCTGGCGCGCCTGGTCGACCGTGTGCACAGTTCCCGCCACCAGGGTCACCTCAGGCACCTGGTCGTGAATAGCCCGCATCCCGTCCAGGGCGGCAGCCGATCGGAAAGTGACCTCGGCGATGGGCACCCCGCCGGAGGCCAGGGCCTTGGCCAGCGGAACCGCTTCCTCGGGTGAATGCAGGGTCACCAGGGGGACCACTTTGATTGTTCTGATCAGATCGATCAATCCGATCCGGTCCTCCGATGTGTCCGTCTTGTCAAACTCGCTCATGCCTGCTTCCTTCTCTTGTGGAACTGAACTTGTGGAATCGAATCCATCGCTGGTCTATGGAGAGCTTCTGATTGCTGCCCGGATAAACCGGCTCAGCCAATCCGTCTGGCTGCCGCCCGCTGGTGTCCGGCAATAAAGTCAGTCAACTGGGCCTTGGTGGGCAAACCTTCGTTGTCGGATACCACCTGGGTCTGCATGGCACCAACAGCACACCCGCGTTCCAGCGCCTCGGACATGCGTCGACCTTCAAGCAGTGCCGACAACACGCCGGCTGCGAAGCCGTCGCCGGCACCGACTGTGTCCACTACCGAATCAACCTTGAAACCAGGAACGTAGACACCTTCGTGACCGTCCGTCGCATATGCTCCATCGGGCCCGTCCTTGACCACCGCATAACGGGCGCCATTGTCGATGAAAGCCTGACCGATATCGCGGACATTGTCGAGCCCGAACAGATGCCTGCCCTCGGAGATGCCTGGAAGCACCAGGTCAGCCTTGGCGCTTAAGGACAGGAGCGTCTGCTTCATTTGCTTGTCGCTCTTCCAAAGAGCCGGACGTTCGTTGGGATCAAAGGAAACGAAGATCTGATTGGCCCGTGACAGCTCAACCAGCGCATTGCTGGCTTCCAGGGCGCTTTCCGAAAGCGCCGGAAGGATTCCGGTCATATGCATCAGCGAGATGCCGCTGCAGTCGATGGCCTTGACATCGGCCGGCCCCAAAGCCGAAGCCGCCGATCCTTTGCGAAAGTAGTAAGTCTTGGGATCTCCCTGCTCTACCTTGGACTTCATCATAAAACCAGTGGATCGGGTGGAGTCCTTGCCGACCAAGGATGTGTCCAGGCTGTTCTGCCGCATAAAGTACAGGATTCGTTCGCCTATCGGATCCTGGCCTATGCGAGTCATATAGACCGGATGCTGGCCCAACCGCTCCAGGCCGATAGCCACGTTGAGCTCCGCACCAGCCACCGAGGCGCTGAAAGACCCGACCTCGCTGCAGGGCCCCTCCTCGCCAGCCGCGAAGAGCCCCATACCCTCGCCGACCAGGAGGACCTTGCCGGGACGGATGCCGCTGACCGCTATGTCGTGGGAAACCGCCATGCCATTCCTTCCATAACCAGGACTGATGGATCCGACAGGCCTGTCTCAACCCGCGCCCACGCGAGTGACGGTCCGATTGGTCCTTTGACGTTTTCAAACTATGTGATAGAGGGATGGCAGAGGAATATGTTGCCAGCTGTTGCTTGTCCTGGCATAGTTGATGGCACTTTTTAAAAAACAGACCCTCAGATCTTTGCATCGATCTGAGGGTCTGAAGAAACGAGGCTTGGGGGGCAGGGGCTACCAGGCCAAATCAATACCCGGAGTGACGGGTTCGGGAATCAGGCGGATGCCGAAGGTGGAATCCACGCCTTTCTGGATGGCACGGGCCAGGGCCACCATGTCGTCTGAGCGAGCACCTCCCCGGTTGGTCAAGGCCAGCGTGTGCACGTCGGACAGTGCGGCTGCCGACCCTTCTTCCAAGGCGAATCCCTTGTGGAAGCCTGAATGATCGATCAGCCAGGCCGCTGAGGTCTTGACCAACGCCGCGCCCTCGACAGGATAGCGCGGGGCATCCGCTGGCAGAGCATTCGCGGCCTCAGGGCTGATGATCGGATTGGTGAAGAAGCTCCCGCAGCTGTGGCGGTCAAGCAGCACCCGCTCGCCCCTAGGACCGTGAAGGTCATCCTGGACCGCCTCCAGAGCCTCTTCCAGGTCGGAGGTTCGACGACATGATCCCATCCATTTGGTCAGATACCGGTAGGGGTCCTCCAACATCCCCTTGCTTGCTCTGACGGTGAGAACCGCCTGGCGAATCCGCTCCAGGGGAAGGGTTGCTCCGGGCTCCACGCCCAGGGCCTTGGCCAACTGGGCCGAACCCACCCGAGCTTCTGATCCGTGTCGCAGGACCAGGGTGACCGAAAGAACCACGTAGCGCGGCGTGGGGAAGAACCGTGCATCAGGCACAGCCGGCGCCTGATACATGGTCTGCTTGAGCAGGGAGGCCCTGTACCCGAAATCGAGATCCGAGGCTCTCAGATAGGCAGTGACCTTGTCCTGGCGGTCCCAGACCTCGACCGAGTCGACAAGACGTCCGACCTCCTGGCCGTAGGCACCGATGTTCTGGACCACCGAGGCTCCTACAGTCCCAGGGATGCCGGATAGACCCTCTGCCCCGATCAGATGCATACGCACGCAGTATGAGACCAGATCATCCCAGTTGGTCCCAGCGGTGGCGTTGATGTGAACGGCGGGAACGCCGCCCTCAGGCGGAGCCACCTCGTCGGGAACGCTGATGTCCTGAAGGGTGTCACGCACAACCACGCCGGGAAAGTCCTGATCGGAGGCCAGCAGGTTGGACCCCCCGCCGATCAGGCATAGGGGCAACCCCTTGGAATCCGCGCCCTCCACAGCCTCGATCATGCCCACACGGCTTCGAGGCTGAACGAAAGCGGCCATGCTCCCGCCCACACCCACAGTGGTGATATCAGCGAAGGTTGGAATGGTGTCTCTGGAGGATACGTCAGACATGCAATTCACTGTATCATCGTCCCCTTATGAGGGCCTTTCCCGGGCAGGAGCAATGCCGGGACTGCCCACCAACCTTGGCAGCGACCAATTAGCCATGATCATAGGGGGAATCAAGACCGCATCCAGACGGCTGCAAAGTCCGGTCCGACCACCCTATCAGCTTTTCCTATAGCTTTTCCAAGACCCGCACTAGGCCAGGGGACGATTAGCGGCGATAGATATTACCTATATGGCGGGTCGTTGACCGGCCTGCTACCTGGGGGTTTTATGTGACAAGGGCTTTGGAAAGGGGAATCTCCAAAGCCCTGTTCCGGAGGAAGAGTACCGGAAATATCTGGACACCTGACCAGGCGTCCATAGGACACGCACCAGGAAATGAGCAGCAATGACAGAAGACAGAAGAACCCAGTTCCACCAGATAGCCCATGGCCAGGGGAATCAAGCTTGGCTGACCTCGGCCTGGCAACACCACATCGGGCACGAGTACGGTGCCGAGAATTTTGCCGCAGCCACCTTGGGCTTCGTTCGCAAGTGGGATTGGGACTGGGTCAAGATCAACCCAAGAGCCATCTACTACGCCGAGGTCTGGGATGCGGTCTACGACAGGGATCACTATGATTGGCTGATTCCGCGAACTGTCCGCACAGCCGTCCAAGAGGCAGGGGACATCGCCCGCATCGACTATCGTGACCCCGAAACCAACAAGGTGCTCCAAGAACAGATCCAGGCCGCCAGGGCTATCCGAGACGGCCTGGAGGACCGCGCAGTCATCGACACGGTCTTCTCCCCGCTCTCGGTCCTCCTTCTGTTGGCTGATCTCCCCCTCTATCCCGAGGGGCAGGGCTCCGCGCAGGAGGATGACAGGGATCTGAACAGACAGACGCTGATCTTCGACCAGCCCGAGGCGGCCAAGCAGGCGCTGGACAACATCGCCCGAACCCTTGCCGACTACGCAACACTGCTGGTCAGCCCTAAGGAGCAGGGCGGATCCGGTCTGGACGGCATCTTCTTCGCCGAGACCGGTCTGGCCAGCCATGGCTACTTCAACCAGGCACAGCTGGAGGAATGGGCCAAGCCCTATGACCGGATCGTGATTCAAGCGGTCAGACAGGCCAATCCGGAAGCCCTGGTCCTGGTGCATACCTGCCGGGAGGATGCCCATCCCGAAGAATTCACCGATCTGAATCCCGATTTTCTCCACTGGGACCAGTTCCGTTCAGGCAATCCTGAAATCAGCACCGACTTTCCTGCCGTGCCCGTTGGCGGAGCCGACTTCGAACTCTTCAACCCAGGCGGCGATGTGAACCAGATCCGCGAGGAATTGGACCAGACCATCCAGGCTCGTCAAGGCCATCCCTTCCTCCTGGCACCCTCATGCACCATTCCCACGCCCGCCGACGAGCAGGCCCTGCGCGTTCTGAGCGGAACCCGGGCCCCCAAGGAACTCTGAAACCGCAAACAACCCACCGACATCAACCGTAAAACTCCAAGGGAGACATCATGGTCATCACATCAAAACAGCACCGGCGGCATCGTGGCACCATCAGGGCAATGGTTGCCCTCATGATCACCATGGCCATGGCAGGAGCGCTGCCAGCCTGCGGATTGGGAGGCGACCAGGGCTCCTCTGCAGGATCGTCGGATCATGTGACCGTCGCTGCCATTTACCCTAAGACCGGTCTCTACGCCGAGTACGGAAAGATGTTCCAGCAGGGCTTTGACCTAGCCAAGGACCAGGTCAACAAGAAGGGCGGAATACAGGGCAAGCGCTTGGACATCGACTACTACGACACCCAATCAGATGCCAAACAGGATGCCGCCGTCGCCCCAAAGATCGCCTCCGACAAGTCAGTCATCGCCGTTGTGGGCGACTACTCCTCACCGGCCTCCTCAGCCGCATCGCCCATCTTCCAGCAGGCTGGACTGGTCCATTACGGCTTCAACAACTCCTCGCCGACCTTCACGAATTCTGGTGACCATGTATGGACACCTCAGATATCGCAGAAGACCTACCAGGAAGTGAATGCTGAAGCGGTGTCCAAACGAGCCAAGAAGATCTCCGTCGTCTATATAGAGAACGACTGGGGAAAGGAATCCTACCAATACTTCAAGGAGGCTGCGGAACGGCTCGGGGTGCAGATCGTCTACCAGTCCTCTTATCTGCCCGATTCCACGGACCTGACCCCGATACTGATCCCGGCCAAGAATGCTGCCCCCGAGGCGGTGGTGGACATCGGCTACGGGCCAGACGGGGCGCTGATCGCCAACACCCTGCGGGACAAACTGGACTATAAGGGACCCTTCTTCGGCGGTCAGGAGACCAAGGAGTTCCTCTCCTTGACTGGAGCGAATGCCCAAGGAGCCATCATCACCGGCGTTTTCTCGGCGACAGGCACCAAGGATGCGAAGGCCAAGGCTTTCGTCAAGAGCTTTGAAGACCGGTATCACACCGTCCCCGGCAACTTCGAAATCACTGCCTACCAGGCCATCATGGACCTGGCCTACGCGGGAGAGAAGACCAGCCCCACCAGGGAGGGCATCCAGGAGGCCTTAGGCAAAGTCAAGGACTTCCCGCTCTACCAAGGCCAGGGAGGGACTTTCCAGTTCAACACCCAGACTCGACGGGCGGATACGATCAAGCCCATCCTCCTTCAGGTGGATCAGGGCAAATTCAAACAGATCGAGGAGTGATCAGCGATCATGGTCGAGACGCTCTTTTCCGGACTCATCCACGGCGGCGTATACGCCCTGGCCGCAGTGGGCATGTCCCTGGTCTTCGGAGTGACCAATGTGGCCAACTTCGCACAAGGGTCACTGGTAGCGGTCGGCATGATGACAGGATGGTGGGTGGGCTCCACCCTAGGCTGGGGGCTCATCCCCACCATTCTGGCTGTCGTCCTGGTCACAGGCCTGGTTGGTCTGGTCACCAACCTCCTGGTCATCATCCCCCTGGAGGGCCGGCAGCCAATTGCAGCCCTCCTGGGCACCGTTGGCCTGGGACAGGTCCTGGATAACGGGATGCAGCTGATCTTCGGCTCTCAGACCAGGGCCTTCCCCCAGCTGCTGCCCACCCACAACCTGCATGCGCTAGGCATCAGCTTCGGCACCTCCGACCTGGTCATGGGTCTGGTCGCCCTGGCCAGCATGGCTGCGCTCTGGGCATTCTTGACCTACGGCAGGACCGGACAGGCCATCAGGGCCACCTCCCAGGATTCCCAGGCCGCATTGCAGATGGGGGTGCCTGTCACCTCCATTCGCACCATAGCCTTCGTTATCGGCTCGGTCCTGGCTGGTATCGCCGGAATTTTCATCGGTCTGTTCAAGACGAACATCAACCCCATGGACGGCAATGCCATCGGCATGACGGCCTTCGTGGCCGCTGCCATCGGCGGGCTGGGCTCCATCCCCGGAGCCATCATCGGCGGCCTGGTGCTGGGTTTGGCCGAGGCCGTAGGCGTAGGACTCTTTGGCGATGGCGTGCATGATCTGATCACCTTCGGCACCCTCCTGCTGGTTCTGATCCTCAAGCCCTCAGGATTCCTGGGACGCAAGGCAGACATGGGCAAGGAGCCCATGACCGGAACACTCCCGGAAGCCGCCAGACCCATCCGACTGCCGCTTTGGGCCAACCTCGGCCTTGCAGCAGCCGCCCTGGCTACCCCCTTCATTTTCTCCGACCATCTGGCCGGCATCGGAACTCAGGTTGCCATATATGCCATTGCCGCAGTGGGCCTGACGCTGATCTCGGGCTCGGCCGGGCAGACCATCCTGGGCTTGGCGGGACCTGTGGCCGTAGGGGCCTACGCCTCGGCTCTGCTGACCATGCGTCTGCATTGGCCCTTCATGCTCTCCTTGCTGGGTGCGGCCGTCATCGCCGCTCTGGCTGCGTCCCTGCTGACATTCCCGGTTTGGAAGCTCAGTGGCCACTATGTGGCTATCGCCACCATAGGGGTGGGAGCAGTCATGGTCGCCATCATCCGCATCTGGGAACCTCTGACCAGGGGCTCGCTAGGGCTGCAGGGCATTCCCCTGCCAACATTCCTGGGCAAGCCGCTCTACACCCAGCAGATGCAGTACCTACTGGATCTAATCATCCTTCTTCTGGTCCTCGCAGTGATCTCTCGGATCAGGTCCTCACATCTGGGCCACGTCTTCGAAGCCATCGGCGAGGACGGACAAGCGGCCTGGTCCCTGGGGATCAGGACAGGGGCCTACAAGGCGCTGGCCTACGCCCTGGCATGCGGATCGGCGGGTATCGCAGGCGCCCTGCTGGCGCACCAGTACACCTACATCGATCCGACCCTCTTCAACCCGACCATGTCGACCCTGATTCTGACCATCATCGTCCTGGGCGGCATGAAGTCCCCGACAGGAGCCGTGATCGGCTCCCTGATCCTGGTAGGCGCCCCCGAACTGCTGCGCATCCTGCCCGAGGTGAGAATCATGGCCTACGGACTCGTCCTGATCATCTTCATCATCTGCAGACCACAGGGTCTGTTCTCAACCAAAAGGAGGGCATGATGACGGACAGCCGGCACAATCCCGAACCTGTACGCGACAATGCTGATCAGCCCCTGCTCAGCGTGCGCAATCTGAGCAAGAGCTTCCAGGGACTGCAGGCAGTGGCCGACGTGAACATGGATCTGGCATCCGGCCAGGTGATAGGCATTATCGGCCCCAACGGATCAGGCAAGTCCACGACCATCAACCTGATCTGCGGCTTTCTCAAGCCCGACTCGGGCCAGATCAGCCTTAAGGGGCGCACCGTGACCGGCCTGCCCGCTACGGACATGGCCGAGCAGGGGGTGTCCCGCACCTTCCAGAACGGCAGGGTCTTTCCGACCATGAGTGTTGAGGAGAATGTGGCCGTAGGATTCCATAGACACCTGGAAGCCCGCAGGCCCTTTCGCCGCCTGGAGCGGTGGCCCATCCTGCGATGGATCCCCCTGCTCACGCAGACCTGGCTGACGCTGGTGCCCGGTCCCGCCTGCCGGAGGGAGGCGGTCGTCGAGCGCAAGGCCGTCCAGTCCGAAATCGACAGATTCAGCGAGCGCCTGGAGGAACATCGCACCCAGGCCGCCTACACACTCTCCTACGCCAACCGGCGACGCACCGAGATAGCCAGAGCCCACGTCAGCTCCCCCGACATCCTGGTTTTGGACGAGCCCACGGCAGGAATGAACCAGTCGGAGACTGCCGAGGTGCTGCAGCAGCTCCTGGAACTCAAGGCCCAGGGGCAGACCATGCTCCTGGTCGAGCATAAGATCGACCTGATCGAAGCACTGTGCGATCAGGTCATCGCCATGGACGGCGGCAGGATCATCGCCTCCGGACCTCCCAAGCAGGTCAGTGCCGATCCCCGCGTCATCACCGCATACCTGGGTGACCGCAGACCCCGCAACGATGCCCCCATGAACGGGCAGGCGAATGTCTTGGCCCGGCAGAACGCCCTGGCCCCGGTCACTGCTGCAGAACAGATCGATGGGCAGGATCACGGCAGTGCAGGAACCGGGCTGAAGCCCAAAGCTGATGTCCATGCTGACAGCGAGGGGAAGCCAACCGCCGAGGAAGATCGAACATTGCTCTCCCTGGATGCCGTCGATGTGAGCTATGGCCCGGTCAAGGCCCTGGACCATGTCAGTCTTCGCGTTCCCCAAGGCGGCATCGTCTCCCTCCTTGGCGGAAACGCTTCAGGCAAGTCCACAACCATGAAGACCATCCTGGGCCTGCTGGCTCCTAAGAAGGGAACCATCCGTTTGGATGGACGGGAAATCACCCACACCCCCACCAAGGATCGGGTCCGTTCCGGCATCGCCTCGGTGCCTGAGGCGAGAAGGGTCTTCGCCGCCATGAGCGTGGAAGAGAACCTGCGTATGGGCGCCTACACCCAAAGGGAACGCAGTCAGATCGAGCAGGATCTGGATGCTATATATGAGCGTTTCCCCCGCCTGGCCGAACGTCGTGGGCAGCAGGCCGGCACCCTTTCAGGAGGCGAACAACAGATGCTGGCCTTCGGCAGGGCCCTGATGAGCCATCCCCGGTTGATATGCATGGACGAGCCGACCATGGGTCTCTCGCCCAAGCTGGTCGACCAGGTGCTTGAGCAGATCGCCTCCCTTCGCGACCAGTTGGGCATCTCCATCCTTCTGGTCGAGCAACAGGCCGAGCTGGCCCTGTCCATCGCCGACTACGGGTACGTGCTGCAGAACGGCCTGATCCGTCTGGAGGGGCCCGCCCGACAGCTCTTGAATGATGAACGTGTCCGCCAGGCTTACCTGGGCAAGGCAACCTCCCGATAGCGAGCAATAAGGAACACCTATGAGCGGAGCCTTGCCCGAGACCCTGAAAGCAGATTCGATGGTGGACTAGCGAGGGATTCACGACCAGACACAAGCAGAGGAAGACACCCGCATGAGCAAAGGATTTGCAACAAAAGCCGTCCATGACGGCTATGACTGTCAAAGCCTGGGCGGAGGCGCGGCCAGCGTCCCCATTTACCAGTCGGCCGCCTTTGACATGGTCACCGCCGACCGGGGAGACGCTCTGGCCGCCGGCGAAATTCAAGGGTTCTCTTACTCCCGCCTGGCCAACCCCACGGTCAAGGTCCTGGAGGAGCGCCTGGCCAGCTTGGAGGGTGGCAAGGGGGCTGTGGCCATGGCCTCAGGGATGGCCGCCGTCTCGTCAGCTCTCATGTGCGCAGCCGAAGACGGCGGAAGGCTGATCTCCCCTGTCGATCTTTATGGAACCTCCGTGGATGCCATGAAGACCTTCTTCCCCAACTTCGGCATCGAAACGGATTTTGTGGACGATATCAACGACCTTGACGCGGTGGAATCCCTGATCCAGGACAACACCAGGGCTATCTTCGCCGAGTCTGTGGCCAATCCGTCCACAGCCATAGCCGACATCCCCGGTCTGGCTGACCTGGCCCATCGGCATGGGCTTGCCCTGATCATCGACAATACGGTGCCCACGCCGTATCTGCTCAACCCGATCGACTTCGGTGCCGACATCGTCATCCACTCGACCACCAAGGGAATCTGCGGCCACGGCAACGCCCTGGGTGGGGTCATCGTGGATGCAGGACGGTTTGACTGGGGCAACGGCCGCTTCCCGCAGATGAGCCAGCCCGAACTGATCATCAGCGACGAGCGGCACGGTTCCATGGTCAGCTTTCTGGATGCCTTCGGCAAGATGGCCTTTCTCCACAGGGTCCATACCAAGTATCTGCACACCTTCGGAGCGGTCATGAGCCCCTTCACCGCCTACCTGCAGCTGACAGGCCTTGAGACCCTGGCCCAGCGGGTCGCCACCGAGGTGAAGACTGCGACAACCCTGGCCCGCCACCTGCTGACCATTCCCCAGGTGGGGCAGGTCAATTATTCAGGCATTCCCGAGGGTCGGCACCAGGGCGATGCGGACCAGCAAGACCATCTGGCATCGACCTTGCTGCCCAAGGGCGTCGGCACGATCCTGTCTTTCAAAGTCCAGGGAAGCTACGAGCAGGTCAAGCGCATCGTGGACTCGGTGCATCTCATGAGCTACATGCCTAACATCGGCGACTGTCGCACCCTGATTGTGGACCCGGCCAGGATCACCCATAGGGAGGTCCCAGGCCCTTACCGTCTCAGCGCCGGAGTGGGTGACGACCTGATTCGAATATCCGTAGGCCTGGAGAACCCGGACGACCTGATCGCCGACCTGGATCAGGCCTTTGCTGCAGCCTACCAGGACACTCTCTAAAGGTTGGGTCTTCCTGCATCACAAAGCCTGTTCTGCTCCCAAAATCATCCTCGGATAATGCGGAGCAGCCATATATGCGAATTTGTATAAAAAAGAACCCGGCCAAATGGTCGGGTTCCGATGAAGCCAAAAGACGGGAAGAACTCAGCGGGTCTCCCGGTGCAGGGTATGCTTGCCGCAACGGGGGCAGAACTTCTTGAGCTCCAGACGGTCAGGAGTGTTACGACGGTTCTTGGTCGTAATGTAGTTACGCTCCTTGCACACGGTGCACGCCAGCGTAATGCCAGGACGGATATCTGCGGCTTTTGCCATGGTTCACCTCTATAGTCGTTGCACGACCGACGTATGTCGGCCACAGTAGCGAGGAAGAGACTCGAACTCTTGACCTTACGATTATGAGTCGTACGCTCTAGCCAGCTGAGCTACCCCGCCAGAGAGCCTCGGGTGAGAATCGGACTCACGACCTCTTCCTTACCAAGGAAGTGCTCTGCCACTGAGCTACCGAGGCGTGGCGGATAGAGGATTCGAACCTCTGAAGCATTACGCGGCTGATTTACAGTCAGCTCCCTTTGACCGCTTGGGAAATCCGCCATGCCGCACTAGAACCGGAGCTCCGTACGGCAACTTGCCTATGATGACATGTTTTTTCGTTTTTCGCAAGTCCCGCTCCAACGTCGTGTCCCTCGCGTCGGAGCGGGACAGACAGATCAGAAATCCCAGTCGTCGTCGTCCGTCTCCACGGCCTTGCCCATGACATAGGAGGAGCCCGAGCCGGAGAAGAAGTCGTGGTTTTCGTCCGCATTGGGGCTCAGCGACGCAATGATGGCCGGATTCACGTCGGTGGTGTCCGAGGGAAAGAGTGCCGGATAGCCCAGATTCATCAGGGCCTTGTTGCCGTTGTAGCGCAGGAACTTGGTGACGTCCTCCACCAGGCCCACCCCGGAGTACAGGCTCTCGGTGTACTCCACCTCGTTGTCGTACAGGTCGCCCAGGAGCTCATAGGTATAGTCGCTCATGGCCTGACGCTCGGAGTCAGACACCTTGGCCAGCCCCTTCTGGTACTTGTAGCCGATGTAGTAGCCGTGAACAGCCTCGTCGCGGATGATCAGACGGATCAGATCGGCTGTGTTGGTCAGCTTGGCATGGCTGGAGAAGTACATGGGCAGGTAGAAGCCCGAGTAGAAGAGGAAGGACTCCAGCAGGGTGGAGGCCACCTTGCGCTTCAGGGGGTTGTCGCCCTCGTAGTAGTCCAGGACGATCTGGGCCTTGCGCTGGAGGAACTCGTTGTGCTCGCTCCACTCGAAGGCGGCGTCGATCTGAGGCGTAGAGGCCAGGGTGGAGAAAATTGAGGAGTAGGACTTGGCATGGACCGACTCCATGAAGGCGATGTTGGTGTAGACCGCCTCCTCATGGGGGGTCAGTGCATCCGGGATCAGGCTGACGGCACCCACGGTCCCCTGGATGGTGTCCAGAAGGGTCAGCCCGGTGAAGACCCGCATGGTCAGAGTGTGCTCCTCCTCGCTCATGGCCTGCCAGGAGGGCAGATCATTGCTGACAGGAACCTTCTCGGGCAGCCAGAAGTTGCCGGTCAGACGGTCCCAGACCTCCAGGTCCTTCTCGTCCTCCAGACGGTTCCAGTTGATGGCGGAGACCCGGTCGATCAGCTTCAACGGCTGCCGGGGAATGGAAATGGGTGGGACCATAGTTGATTTGCTCCTTGTTGGATGGATGTCGACAGTGCGACGCGGATCATGACCGGACAGTCAGTCTACCGCATGAGCGGACCCGACCTGTGGATGCGGATCCGAAAGGACCGGCACCGTTGTGAAAGGCGGTACCGGCCTGGAATCTCCTATGCTTCAGGACATGCGCCCTAGAGCATGCAGCTGACGCAACCTTCGACCTCGGTGCCCTCCAAGGCCTGCTGGCGGATCCTGATGTAGTAGAGGGTCTTGATCCCCTTGCGCCAAGCGTAGATCTGAGCCTTGTTCAGGTCGCGGGTGGTGGCGGTGTCAGGGAAGAAGAGGGTCAGCGAGAGCCCCTGATCCACATGCTGGGTGGCCTCGGCGTAGGTGTCCACGATCTTTTTCCAGCCGATCTCGTAGGCATCCTCGAAGTAGTCCAGGTTCTCGTTGGTCATGTAGGGGGCCGGGTAGTAGACGCGCCCGATCTTGCCTTCCTTGCGGATCTCGATCTTGGAGGCAATAGGGTGGATGGAGCTGGTGGAGTGGTTGATGTAGGAGATGGACCCGGTCGGGGGGACGGCCTGGAGGTTCTGGTTGTAGATGCCGTCCTTGAGGATGGCCGCCTGAAGCTCCTTCCAGTCCTCAACCGTGGGGATGTGGACCTGGTACTGGTCGAAGAGGTCCTTGATCCGCTGGGTCCTGGGCTCCAGGGAACGGCTGCCATCGGTGTACTTGTCGAAGTAGTTCCCCTGGCCTGCCGGCTTGGCGTAGTCGGACTTGGAGAAGGAAGCGAAGGCCTTCCCCCGCTCTACGGCCAGGGCGTGGGAGGCCCTGTAGGCGTGGTAGGCCACGGTCATGAAGTACATGTCCGTGAAGTCCAGCCCCTCTTCGGATCCGTAGTGGATGCCTTCGCGGGCTAGGAAACCGTGGAGGTTCATCTGACCCAGGCCGATGGCATGGCCTTCGTCATTGCCCCGCTTGATGGAGGGGACGGCCTCGATGTTGGTGTGGTCGGAGACGGAGGTCAGGGCCCGCACCGAGGTCTCGACCGTATCGGCCAGGCCGCCGTCCATGGCCTTGGCGATGTTAAGGGACCCCAGATTGCATGAGATGTCGCGGCCGATATGCTCATAGTTCAGGTTCTCGGAGTAGGTGCTGGGCTCCTGGACCTGCAGGATCTCCGAGCAGAGGTTGGACATGGTGATCCGGCCATCGATGGGATTGGCCTTGTTGACTGTGTCCTCGAAGAGGATGTAAGGGTATCCGGACTCGAACTGGATCTCGGCCAGGGTCATGAAGAAGTCGCGGGCATCGATGTACTTCTTGTGGATCCGCTTGTCCTTGACCATCTCCTCATAGTGCTCGGTAATGGGAATGTCGGCAAAGGGCTTGCCGTAGACCCGCTCCACGTCGTAAGGCGAGAAGAGGGCCATAGGCTCCTTGCGCTTGGCCAGCTCGAAGGTGATGTCAGGGATGACCACACCCAGGGCCAGGGACTTGATGCGGATCTTCTCGTCCGCATTCTCCCGCTTGGTATCCAGGAAGCGCATGATGTCGGGGTGATGGGCCGACAGGTAGACGGCGCCTGCACCCTGGCGGGCGCCCAGCTGGTTGGCATAGGAGAAGGAGTCCTCCAGGAGCTTCATGACCGGGACCACGCCGCTGGACTGGTTCTCAATGTGCTTGATGGGCGCGCCCATCTCGCGCAGGTTGCTGAGCAGCAGGGCCACGCCGCCGCCCCTCTTGGACAGCTGCAGGGCGGCGTTGACGCCGCGGGAGATGGACTCCATGTTGTCTTCGATGCGCACCAGGAAGCAGGAGACCGGCTCACCGCGCTGGGCCTTGCCCAGGTTAAGGAAGGTGGGGGTGGCGGGCTGGAAGCGGCCGGAAATGATCTCGTCCGTGTACTTCATGGCGGCCTGCTCGTCCCCGTCGGCCAGCTCCAGGGCCACGGCCACGCAGCGCTGGGGGAAGTCCTCCAGGTAGCGCTTGCCGTCGAAAGTCTTCAGCGCATAGGAGGTGTAGAACTTGAAGGCGCCCAGGAAGGTCTCGAATTCGAAGCCGCTCTCGGCTGCATGCTTGTAGATCTTGTCCAGGAATTCAGGGGTGTAACGATCAAAAACCTTCCGGTCGTAGTACTCGTGGTCCAGAAGGTAGGCAATCCTCTCAGCTGTGGAAGGGAAGGCCATGGTGTTGGTCCGCACATGCTTGTCCATATACTGGCGCTCGGCCTCGCGGTCCTTGTCGAACTGGATCCTGCCGTCCTTGTCGTACAGGTTCAGCATGGCGTTCAGGGCATGGTAGTCGTGAGCCGGATCGAAGGTCTCCTCATCCTCGGATGCGGTCCTGTCCAGGCCCAGGGATGTGTCCTCGTTTGCTCCCATCGGGTGTCCTTTCATGAATGTGACGGTGATGATACGTGTAATGAAACCGACTCAGGATTCGGGGTGGTTGCGGAAGAAATCCACAACCCCGCGGCGGACCTTCTCCTGGTCCTCCTTGGTGCCCATGAGCTCGAAATAGTAGAGGAAGGGCACATTGCACTTGCGGGAGATGATGTCCCCCGCCATGCAGAAGGCCTCCCCGAAGTTGGTGTTGCCCGAGGCAATGACCCCGCGGATCCCGGCCCGGTTGGCCGGGTCGTTCAGAAAGCGCTTGATCTGGGGCATGACCGCCTTCTTGGCCGATCCGCCTCCGTATGTCGGGACGATCAGGATGTAGGGCTGGCGAATGTTGAGCGGCGGATCCTTTGGCCTTAGAGGGATGCGGAAGACATCTATCCCCTCTTCATCCAAGCGGCAGTTGGCGATGAACCGGGCGGTGTTGCGCGAGGCCGATGAGAAGTAGACCACGGCCCCCAGGCGCTGACCCTGGGCAGCGAACTCGGGAGCGCTGAGCTCCGAATCAGTTCCGGCAGTCTGCTGTTGCTCCATGCTTCCTCCTGAGCAGGCCATCCCGAGCCTGTCTTGACAGTGATGCCCGCTCTGGAGACGGACCATTCAGCACCCGCCCAGCGCGAGCCAAAACTACTATATGTGCTATTGATAACGGAAACGGTGAGCATATCTAGGGTTTTCTGTGCCCAATATCACACCGGTTCCGATTCGGTCAGAAGTCCCAGTCGTCGTCGTCCGTGGACTCGGAGTGCCCCATGACGTAGGAGGAGCCCGAACCCGAGAAGAAATCGTGGTTCTCGTTGGCCGAGGGCGACAGAGCCGCCAGGATCTCCGAGCTGACATCGGTCTGGTCGGCTGCGAACCGGGCCGGGTAGCCCAGGTTCATGAGCGCCTTGTTGGCATTGTAGCGGACGAAGGCGAAGACATCCTCGACGAAGGGGAAGCCCTGATAGATCTGCCCGGAGTAGACCATCTCCAGGTCGTAGAGCTTGTCCAGCAAATCATTGGTGAACTTTTCCAGCATGGCCTGGTCAGCCTGGGTCCTCTCCTCCAGGCCCCGCTGATACTTGTAGCCCGAATAATAGCCGTGGATGGCCTTGTCACGCAGGATCAGACGGATCATGTCAGCCGTGTTCATCAGCTTGGCATGGCTGGAGAAGTAGAGGGGCAGGTAGAAACCTGCATAGAGCATGAGCGAGGAAAGCATGGTGGAGGCCACCTTGCGCTTCAGGGGATCCTCACTGACATACTCGTGCAGGACCGTGTGGACGCGCTCCTGGAGGACATCGTTGGCCACGGCCCAGCGGTAGGCCTTGTCAATCTCCTCGCTGGAGCAGAGGGTGGAGAAGACCGAGGAGTAGGAGCGGGCGTGGACAGACTGCATGAAGGCGATGTTGGTGTAGATGGCCTGCTCCTGCTCGGTGCGTGCGTGATCAATCTGCACCAGCTCGCCGATGGTGGCCTGGGTGGTGTCCAGCATGGTCAGTCCGGTGAAGACACGGACCGTGGTCTGGCGCTCATGATCGGTCAGGGTGTTCCAGGATGGAATGTCATTGGACAGCGGCACCTTCTCGGGCAGCCAGAAGTTGGAGACCAGGCGGTTCCAAACTTCCAGATCCTTTTCGTCGGTGATCTTGTTCCAGTTGACCGGACGGATCCTGGCCTCAGGAGTGATTCGGTATTGGGGCGGGGTGATGGATTTGCGCATCATCTCGTCGTCGGCATAGACGCTGGACTCTGTCTTGGTGCTTTCTTGGGTGTTTTCCTGCTGGCTCATGACAGAACCGCCTTTCGTGAATCAGTCGACTGCTGCTGGAGCCGCACTCCCATCCCGGCCAGAATGGCCCTGACCGCTTGAACATCCTCCGAGGTGCCCAGCAGCTCGAAGCGATAGAGCTCAGGGACGCCGCACCGGCGGGCTATCAGCGGGCCGGCCGCGCAATAGGCGCTGCCGAAGTTGCGATTGCCTGAGGTGACGACTCCGCGGATCAGCCCGCGGTTGACCGGATTGTTCAGAAAGTGGATGACCTGTTTGGGCACTGCCCCCTTGGCTGACCCGCCGCCATAGGTGGGCACCAGCAGAAGGTAAGGCGCATCCATGACGAGCATCGGCTGGCGCCGCTCGTACAGGGGAATGCGGAGAGGCTCCTTCACGCCCAGCCGCTGCACAAAGCGGTGGGTGTTATTGGAGACGCTGGAGAAATACACCAGCCTGGAGGCGCCATCGGGAGGATCGCGCCGATCCACATCTGCTAAGGACATAGGGACTGCTGCTCCTTGATAAACACTATATATTGGATTGGTTTGGCCAGCCAACCACAATATATAGGTTTATCCAAGACGACACAAGCTCATCCAAGCAAAACCGCCTCCGCTGTGACATTCCATACAACAGCGAAGGCGGCAATCAAATACGTTTATGTTCGAGCCGGTGCAATCTTCAATCGGAGATCGGATCTTGCAACAGACCCTCTCGGCGCAGGTCGGCGCAGACCTCCAAGACCCGGTCGTTCGCCTCCCGCTCCCCCACGGTGATGCGGATGCCCTCGCCCGGGAAGGTTCTGACCGACAGGCCGGCATCGCGGAAGCGCTGATCAGCCTGCGCGGCGGCCTGACCCAGAGGCAGCCAGTAGTAGTTCGCCCGAGGTTCAGGAATATTCCACCCTTGATCCTGCAAACCAGCCAGTATCCTGGCCCGCTCCTGCTTGAGCGCCTGGACCCGTTCGGACAGGCGGTCCTGTGCGTCCAGGCTGGCCATTGCCGCCGTCTGGGCCACATCGGTGACGCCGAAGGGCAGGGCCACCTTGTTCATACCGGCGATGATCGGCTCGGCAGCCACGGCGTATCCGATCCGCAGCCCCGCCAGTCCGTAAGCCTTGGAGAAGGTCCGGGCGACTATCACATTGGGATGCTCGCGCATGAGCGCCAATCCGTCGGCTCGATCGGGGTCGTCATTGAACTGTATATACGCCTCATCGAAGAGCACCGGCAGGTCTGCCGGCAGGGCTTGCAGCAGACGCTCGGCCTGAGCCCGGTCGACGTTGGTCGCAGTCGGATTATTGGGATTGTTGACAATGACCAGTCTGGTGTGGTCATTGACTGCGGCAATCATGGCCTCGACGTCATGCCGCCCCTCCTTATCCAGGGGCACGGGCACCCCGGTGGCGCCGGCCATGGTGACGATGATGGGATAGGCCTCGAAACTGCGCCAGGGATAGACCACCTGGTCGCCATGACCGGCCACCAGATCAACCAGCTGGGTAATGACCTCGGTGGATCCGCATCCCAGCTGGATGCATGCGGGATCCACTCCGTGCAGCCGGGCCAGCCGCTCTACCAGAAGGGTGCCATGCATGTCCGGATAGCGGTTCAGATGGCCCAAGGCCTGTTCGGAGACAGTCTGGAGCACGCCGGGCAGGGGCGGATACGGGTTCTCGTTGCTGGAGATCTTGTAGCTGGTCAACCCGGGAATGGCAGGTGCCGGGCTGCCCTGCCGGTACCCGGGCAGGGCATCAATACTGGCGCGATGACGATAGTGCATGGGCACCATGCTAGCGGCAACCATATGTCCCTGCGGTGCATGGTCCGCTGCACGGTCCTCCTGTGACACGCAAAACGGCCCCTGGTCCCGCTAAAGGACCAGGGGCCGCCATCACCACCGCGTGCGGCGATGCAGAACCAATGCCTTACTTGAGAATGGCCAGAACATCGCGCGCAGACACGATCAGGTAGTCCTCGCCGCCGTAGTTGACCTCGGTGCCGCCGTACTTGGAGTACAGAACCTTGTCGCCAACCTTGACATCCATGGGGATGCGCTCGCCCTTGTCGTCACGACGGCCGGGACCCGCTGCCAGCACCTCTCCCTGCTGAGGCTTCTCCTTGGCGGTATCGGGAATGACCAGCCCTGAAGCGGTCTTGGTCTCCGCCTCAGCCTGCTTGATGACGATCTTGTCTTCCAACGGTGTGAGTGAAATCGACACTGTGGACCTCCTACATCTTGTGAGAACAGCCAATGAACCCACGCCGGAACGTCGATGAGAGGCTGACGAACACTCACCACGCATTCCTTTGCGCTACAAGTCATAGTAGCGCGAAATTAGCACTCTGCCAACTTGAGTGCTAACGCTGGTGGTGAAAGGATATCGCCGATTGATTCAGGACTTGGCTGCCGGACGGCGCCGGGCCAATATGGCCTCCACGCCGATGGACAGGGAATCGTCGCTGCGGTCAGGCGCATCAACCTGGGCCTGCATCTCCTGCTTGTGAAAGTCGTCGGGCCGTCCGCCGGCCTTGGTGGTCTGATTAGACTGCTGCTTTTTAGGGGGACGAGCAACGGAGACCTGCTTGGTCGACTTGATCTCCAGGCTGTGAGGACCCTCGTCTTCGTTATTCCTGCCGCCCTTGTCCGATCCTTCGCCACGGGGAGATCCCAGGGAGAAGGAGATCAGATCCTGGTTCGCCGCCATGCCGAAGGCATCCAAGGCCGGAGAGGGATTGATGCGTTCGAGTTCATTGGTGGCATCCTCCTGGGCACTTGCTGAGGACGACATCGTAGACTTTGAGGTCGGAGCCGTCGATGCTGGGCGCTCACTGCCAGCAGACACAGAGACCGATTTGGATTTACCTGAGGGGACGACGAATTGCACAGCTGCCGACTGCGGGGGAATCGATCGGGCGGCGGACTTGGAAGCAGTGGGTTTGTCGGCCGACTGCTTGGAGGCTGCCATTGAGGCCCTGGCGGATTTGGCAGTTTCCGGTTTGGAAGCCGTCTGCTGAGCGACTGCTTGCTTGGCGGGAGTTCGTTCAGCGGCCTTCTCAGTCAACTTGACGGAACCGGCTGAGTCCTTAGCCTTGCTGCTGACTGCCGACTTTTCAGGCTCGGCTGAATTGTGCTGCCTGGCCTTGAGTGCTGCCTGCTGATCGGCTTTGGCTTGGACCAGCGTTCGACGGATCTCACCCTGATCCAGCACATCCGTAGCCGTTTCCGTGCGGGCCTCACCTTTGGCTTGTCCAGTCACGCCGGAAGCCTTGTTCGCGGTCAGGCTGGCTGCCCGCTGACGACGCTGACGATCACGCCGCTGGGCCAAGTTGCGTTCCCAGGCCCGCGCCTGGGCCGAGGCATGTGCACCAGCAGCCAACACCACTATCAGCAAGGCCAAGGGAATCAGAGTGAGCCATGCGCTATAGCCCATAAGGAAGGAGAAACCAGCCACCAGTACCGTGACAATCAGCAGAGCAAGGACCAGGATACGACGACGGCGTATGGCCGCACGGCGCAACTGTCTGATCTGCTTGATCCGCTGGGCCTGACTCCGCCGGTTGCCATCCTGCTGCCCTTGCTGCATGACCAACCCTTTCACCGTCATCGACTGCCTGTCGCAGAACCTCATGCCGTCTTCCCCGCCCACCATATGCAAGGAGGTGGAAAGCCTGTCCTGGCGATGCTCCGAGGCCCGCTTCATGCCCTTGATGGTGCGAAACGGCAACCAACCCAGCACCAGAATCACCGCAATCACCAAAACCACGATGCTGCTTAGTGATTCATAAACCATAGGTACTACGTTAGTTGACGGTATGCCCCAAGCGGCAAGTCAAGCCCAGCGTGTCGGCCATGGCGCCACTGGAATTCACAGACTGGCAAGCAGATCCGGATCGAATTGGTCGCTGATCAAGGCAAAGGTCAGGTGGTCGCGCCACTGTCCATTGACGTACATGTAGCTGCGGCGCAGCCCTTCAGGCTCCATGCCCAGCTTTTGGACCACGCGCAGGGACCGCTCGTTTTCAGGCAGAATCGCCACCTCGATCCGGTGCAGATGTGGTCCATTTTCGTTCCGGAAAGCCCAATCAGCCAGCATGGCCAGGGCCAGGGGCGCGAAACCATGGCCAGTCCAGTCCTCATCCACCCAGTAGCCCGCCGTCGCCATGCGCATGGACCCGTAGCGGATGGCGCCCAAGGAGATCTGCCCCACGATGCTCTGATGAAACTCCATCAGGAAGACCGCTTCGGTGCCCTCCTGCCGAGCACGCTCCAGCTGCTGCATCCACTGGACATAGGTCATGCCGGGTTCGTGGCGAGGATCCCCGGATTCCCAAGGGGCCAGCCACTCCCTGTTCTTCCACCGAACCGCGTTCCAAGCCGCCTGGTCGTCCTCGCGGATGGGCCTGAGCAGGAAGTCCCCATGACCTGAAGGCGGGGCCAGACAATCAGGCAGATCCAGGGCATGCTCAGAGCGTGTCCGGGAACCTTGCCATACCTGACGGAAGGTGTGCAGAACCGACATGACTCCATGTTCTCACTGAACGACGATCGAAACAGGCAGGCGTCCATTAGAGGGAGCTCCTGCTGGTAGAACTGAGGGCATGAAGGAGCAGGAAAGCATCGACATGGACAAGCAGGATCAGCGCAACCATCTGCTTGAAGCCCGCAGGCGCATCGACTTGGCTCAATGCATGGACGCAGGCCGCAAGCTGGCCGATCTGCTGGCTGACCAAGTCTTGCCCAAGGTCGAACGCCCCCGGCGCCGCCAGCCCCTGACCGTGGCCGCATTTTCCTCAATTCGAGGGGAGATAGCCATGGATCCCAGCCTGGACCTCCTGCTGCGCCGGGACGACCAGGTGCTCATCCCAATGCTGGGCACGGGCATGCAGGTGGGCTGGGGACGCCTGCGAGCACGACAGGATCTGAATGACATGAAGCGGATCCCCGGCTGGCGTCCGGACGAACCCGATACATCGGCCCTGCCATCGCAGGCCTTGAATCAGGCCGATCTGATCCTGGTGCCGGCACTGGCCATCGACCATACCGGCATTCGTCTGGGACGAGGCGGCGGTTGGTACGACCGGGCCCTGACCATGCGTGCAGATCGAACTCCGGTGGTAGGCATCTGCTGGCCCGACGAATTCATGGAATCCCCACTGCCGCATCTGGACCATGATCTTCCCGTGGATGCCGTCCTGACACCTGAAGGCTTCACGCCTACAGCCACAGGCCTGTCTCGAAGGCCCAAGGCAGACCATAATGGGGATGAGCAAGGCTGACGAAAGGCCCGGCCCCGATCCCTCTGGTCGAAGCCACCACTAGGATATTGGGTGTTGAACCAATCGTCGAGCGAACCGACCATCAGCGGAGGGAAAGAACGGTGCCCACCTATCACTATCGTTGCAAGAACTGCGGATATGACTTCACCAAGGAGCAGTCCTTCAACGACGAACCCATCACCATCTGCCCCAAGTGCGGGCAGCAGCAGGTCCGCAAGATCTTCTCCGCAGTGCCCATTGAGTTCAAGGGCCATGGCTTCTACCGGACCGACGGAGCCTCATCCTCCTCTTCAAGCTCCGACAAGTAACAACAAGCAGGCTGAGAAGCACATTCGACCACATCGACCATACTGGTCCCCTGCGCCGGCCAAGATCCCGGCAAGCTGGGGGCATGGTCGATTTTTCTGTTTTCACCCACAAAGCCACGCCTCCATCCGCCGCTGGATCCCTTAACCGTCGGCGGCGGATTTTTCGACTGAGACGTGCGGGGGCCGCTCTGGCACTTGGATTGGCAGTCTTCTGCACCCTGCAGGTCCTGATCCAGGCTCAAGGCCGCCTGTCTGTACTGGTCGCTGCGCAGCCTATTGCACGCGGATCAGCCATCGAACCTGCCATGGTGGAAACGCGGATCCTGCACAGCAGGGAACGGTTGCCCGGCCTGATCTCCTCCTATGGACAAGTACGCGGGCAGCGGCTGATCATTGGAGTTCATAAAGGACAGCCTCTGACGACGGCCATGATCAGTGGGCGACCGGCACAGCCGCCCGGGACCACCCCGGTGACCGTTCGTCTGGCCGACGATCCGGGGGACCTGCAGGCTGGCGACCAGGTGAGTTTGCTGGCCTCGGGGGACTGCCCGGCTGGTGTGGGCCCGCATCCTGCCCAGCCGAGTTCTCAGTCACAATCCTCCGTGCAAAACCGACCAGTTTCTAACCGGGAACCAAGACTTCCCCAAGGCCAGCAAGTCAACGACGCACGCACCCAGACATCCGGGCAGCCCCCAGGCATTGGGCACTGCGTGATAGCTGAAAAGGCACTAGCGCTACAACCGGCTCAGACCATCGACAAAGATCGATCCGACCCAGCAGGACGGGAGAGCAACCAAGCCCGGCAAGGATCCCAATCCGTCTTCGCCCTGGATGCCAGTCAGGCTCTGCTCTTGCTATCGCTGGACCCATCCACCCCCGTCATCGCCATCCGCCCGGACAGGACTTCTGTATCGACACCCTCCAGTCATGTCGGAAAACCGAAACCATCCCGGGCCCGCGATAATGGAGAAAGAAGGAGGCATGGGCGTTTCATGCCTTACCACAGCTACGGAAGGATGCAGGATGGCCTCGATTAATCAGGCAGCGGCCAAGGATACCGCCGAAGCAGTCCACAAAATCTCGCAGATCAGCAACAAGGGCGTGCTGGGCGAATTCAAACAGTTCATCTCGCGTGGGTCCATGGTGGACATGGCCGTGGGCGTGGTCATGGGTTCAGCGGTGACCAGCGTGGTCAACGCCATCGTCAACAATCTGATCAGCCCCTTGATCGCCATGATCTTCGGCAAACCGGACCTGTCGGGACTCCTGACCATCAGCTACCGGAACGCCACTATCTCCTTTGGCGCCATTCTGACTGCCCTGCTCAACTTCCTCTTGATCGCCATCGCCGTCTACTTCTGCATCATCATGCCCATCAACAAGCTGCGGCAGCTGAGCCGAGCAGCCTCCGGCATCAAGGACCAACCGAACGCACCCAGCCCTCAGGACCAGACCCTTCAGCTGCTGCGTCAGATCGCCGACGACATTCACCAGTCGAAAGGTGCAGACAGTCGGCAGACTGGAACCGGATTGCCCAGGAGCCAGGATTAGGACCGGCAGTCAGTCGCCACGCTCATTGGGGAAGAGTCCCCAGTGCGGCGGCAGCTCGCCCAGGATCCGCCGGTCATCCCCATCAATGCGATCCTGTGCGCAAACCCGGTCCTGAGGATCTTCCTCGATGCCGTCAACATCGAACCGTTCCCTGCCGGGACGAACTACACGACGATGCCGACGCGCATGCGCAGATGCGGAGTCGTCGGCCTGATTTCCACAGCCTTGCCGATCCTCTGCCATCAACGCGCCTGCTGATAGATATCGGCAAGTCGGGCAACGATCCTGTCAGCCTCCTTGTCAGGATTGACAAATGCAGAGACGCTCCAGACCGTCATAACTGACCACCCGAGATACTGCAGGTCCTCGGTAGTGAACCGGTGACGCTCTCGGGTGGACTGGGTGTGCATGAAATCGGCATCGTCAGTCAGCACAGCCAAAGCATAAGGCTTGTTCTTGAGCCCGACCACCAGCGGGATTCGGGGCGCCTGATCGTACCCGTAACCCAGAGCTACATCCAGCCCCCGGTTCCGCAGCCGCTGGGCCAGATCCCGAAAGAGCACATTGGTGGACTGCTCGTCCTGCTCCGGCCGGGCCGGTTCAGCGTCGGGATGTTCAGCCCAGGTCAGCAGCTCCTTGAGCAGACGCGGCCCAGGCTGATGAAGGCGATCATCCTCCAGATCTTCAGCGGAGAACGCCGCTACAATGTCCAGATTCCGATCCGGCAGTGCAAGGGCATCCAACAGCATGCCCTTGCCTCCTTCACCCTCCAGATCGCCAAACTGCTGCAGGAGGCGGCCATGAGCCGTCTTGGCAAAGCCTAAGGTCAGGATCGCGTCCGTTGCCCGTGCGCCGCAGACCTCGTCAATGCCGACGATGCGCACATGCCGCAGGAACTTGGCAAAAGCCCTGTCCTTGGCTGCTGCGGATTTGAGCTCGGCTCCCAGTCGTGAGCGATGGGTTGCGGACAGCGTGATCACAGTCAGCAGATAACTGCTAGGAACCAGAGAGAAAGATCCGGCCTTGCGTCTGAGCATGTCGACAACAGCAGTGACCTCCTGTTGACTGGACTCAACCAGCCCGGTGGCCATGACCGGCACGCCAGCGCCATCCACCCTGGTCAGGGTTACCTTGCCAGGCTCCCGGCAATCGGGCACAGGCGTTGACAGGCCCCCATAGCCGTGATCCTTCAGGAAGGCTTCCAATTGAATGGAGCGGCGCGAAGTACGGGCTTTGACGGTGACCGGGACCAGATGGTCGACCAGCTGCAAGAGGCCATCTGAGGTGATGGTAGGCCGGTGAGCGATGACGGCCACCTGCCGGGCACGAGCCAGCACGGTAAGCACCTGGATGGAAGGCATATGGGCCCCGGCGTCGATGATGACCGTATCAGCCAGTTGCGTCGGATTGGTCCTGGTCGCCAGCGTGGCAGGAGTCGCGATAATGATGGGCTTGGCCGCCGAGAGTATGCCAGGGTGGGCCTGCTGGAAGACCGTAAGGGAGGCACCGGGGTTGCCAGCTAGCATGGTATGCAGCTGGTTGGCCTCCTGGGTGCGTGAGAAGAGCAGCTCAGACAGGCGCTTTTCGCTCTCCTGGGCAACCATAGGTCCTACGCTGGCTACATGCTGTGCATCCACCTGGCTGAAGCGGTCGGCTGCGTTGGAAAGGGCGGAACCATCCTGATTGGAGATGATCTGCGAGGACCGCATGATGTCGTCAAATACAGTGGTCCACCAGGCCAGTTGCAGCTCGGCACGTACCGCCTTGCCCTCAACCTGACGGTTGCGCAGGTCCTGGACCAGGTCCTCCAGCCCCGCCTTGCTGAATTCGCCCTCCAAAGTGCAACGCTCAGGCAAGGTATCCAGGGCCGTATGGTCATCGAAGAGGGCCTTGAGCCGTTCCTCCACCTTGTTGAAGTCCATGGTCTCCAGATCGCCGCCAGCCGGAGTCGATGCCAGGACGGTATCCAGAGCCGTCATGTCGCGGATCAGGGATTCCTGAGTGTCGATAATGACATCCAGCTTGGGCGGCAGAACCGGCCATCCGCCGTGGGGGACAAAGGTCCGCCACTGCTCAGCCTGCTTGGAGACCACCACCAGCGACTCATGCAGATCCTCGACCTGGGCGCCAGGCCTGAGCAGGCTCTTGGCTTCCTTGACCAGACGCCGACGTTCCCAGAATCCCAGATTTGTACCGTTGGCCTTGCGATCGGCCTTGGGCTTGGTGGCTTCAATCATGGCAGGAATATCGCGCTCGAAGATGGAAGGCTGGAAGACATCCAGGACCCGGCGCAGGTTCTTGAGGACCACCACTTGCCGTCCCCAATCCTTGACGGTGGCCGGCACAGGGAATCCACAGGTCTCTACAGTGGATTTGACCTGCTCGCGGGTGTCTGGCAGGAGACGTTGCAGGAGACGAACCACACGGGAGTAAGCGTCCACAGCCTCGTTCTCGTTGACCAAGGCGGCACCGAACCAAGGAGTGTCCTGGGGGCCGATGACGAATTCGCCCAGCTCGGCAGCCCTCTCCAGCTTGTCCGCCCAGGCGTCCAGCTCGGGCTGCAGGTTGTGGGCCGTGGCTGCGCCCAGCCGGACACGGGTGGCGGGATGCGTAGGCATATTGGCAATGCTGGCCAGATTCTGAATGGTCTGGTATGCCGAAACCCCCCAGCTCGAATCCACCCCGTGCAGGTCTCCCAAGTAACGGGTCAGCCGGGAACGGACGCCAACAAGTTCGTCAGCCACCTGGTCGAAATGCTCACTGGCCTTGCCGGGTTTGAACCCCACCGCATCGATCAGCCGCTGATCCAAGTTCCTGCCCAGCTGGTCGTCAGTCAGGTCAAGGGCCATGCTGGCCATCCCGGCAGCATCCAGACGACGTTGGAAGCGCCGCTTCTCCTCCACCACGCAGGGCACATAGAGCACGCTTCTGCCAGAGGTGACACAACGCGAGGCAATGGCCAAGGCATCCTCAGCGCTGTGGCGGCCAGACTGCTCATTCACAAGCACGCTGTGCCCGGTCGCCACCAACTGGGCAGCATAGCGAACCCGGTTGCCCACATCTCCTGCCTCGAACTCACTGTGAGGGTCAGCATCAAAGGGGCTGTAGTCGGGCACTGCTCCGCCCTTGAGCCGCTCGGAGGCTGCCTGATCGCCAGCCAAGGCATCCAGCAGATCGTTGCCGGTGGATCCGGCGGTCATCCGATCCAGAATCCGCAGGCTTTCGCCCAGAAGCTGGGCCGATGGCTCAATGAAGCATCCCAGAACAATTTTCCGTTCGATGGTGAAGTCGCTGATATGCGGCGTGATCAAGGCTGTCATATCCTTGAACAGCGATGAAGTTTCAGGGGTGCCGCCTTGATAGTGGGACGCGGAAAACAGACGGTCAGGATCCAGGGTGATGCCCCGCTCGCGCATGGCCGAGATCAAGGCAGGATTAAGGTCCACCTTGCCTGTGAATCTGATGGAGGCTCTGGATGCTCCCTGTGTGCTCTCGTCGATCCGCACGGGATAGAGCAGTACGGGCATGTCACGTCCCTGCCAGGCAGCCACCCCCACCACCATAGAGAGCTGGGCGAAACCACTGGCACGCTCCTTGGCGGCCTGATCGTCCAGAACCCGCTCCATGCGCCGATGGGCCGCACGCAGCATGCCGCGGTCTCGGAAGAGCGCATCCAGATGGACCTGACCGCTGGCGAAGAGTTGGGCAATGCCTGAAGGATGCGCATGCGTCAGGTCCATCTGCGCGGCCAGCTGCGACACATTCTCCAAAGGAGTCAGTCCCACCTGGTTCTGATAATCCTGACGCCATCCTCGAATTCGCTCCAGAGGAGTCAACGGGGCCTTGACCTGTTCGGCCGCGCGGTCAGACGAAGAGCCAGCTGTTGATGCTTGTGCACCTTCAGCTCGTTTGCTCTGTTCCGATCCCCCGGTGCTCATTACCGTTTCGCTCATCCGTTCACTCACTTCCGCACCGCGTTCAGATATTCGTGGTACCCGTCATTGTTGCGTAGGGCCGCGTCGATGTCCTGATCGCCCTGAGCCTCCAACCAAGCGTAAAGATCATCATAGAGAGCAGGGTTCATAGCCAGGAAAGGCAGCAGCTGCCGATGCTTGGCCATGGCGAACTGCAGAGCGAAGTCCCCGGTGCGTTTGGCGTCATCGGAGCTCATCCCGTCTATCTCGATGGTTTCCTGGCCATGGTCATAGTCGCCCTTGGAGACCCGCTCGAAGACGGATCCGGGCTCAAAGGCCGGCTGATAACGCTGCTCATCGTCATCCGGCTTATCCGCCGGCTCAGGACGCCGGATCTGATCCGATCCCTTCTTGGACAGGCGGGCCAGCTCCACAGCTCCGAGCGGGGTGAACCCCTGGGCCAAGTCCGTTTCACTCCTCCGGCCTTGTCGCTGGCTGTCTTCTTCAGCGGCGGGCCCGGCTGAACGGGCACGACGAGCATCAGCAAAAAGGTCGCGATCGACCGGCTGTCTGTTCTCTTCTTGGGTACCGACCAAGGGCAGACCCTGCTCGGATTCGCGCTCCTGCGATGGCATAGGTCGGCTGGGTCCGCTATGAGTGCCTTGGGCCTGGGAATCCCCTCCACGCCTATCGCCACCACGGTCTTCGAATTCCCGGCCATCCGGCTGGGCGGCGTGAGCGCCGGGACGGTCCGATACCTGACCTTCTGCCACGCCGGTGTCGACAGGTCTGCTGGCAGTTTGACCATGCTGGGCTGAATCGGGATTGCCGGAATGATGAACTGGTGAGCCTTGCGAATCTGCGGACGCTGATCTATCAGTCAAAGGCGACGACGGATTGCCCTGCGAATTGCGGCAGACATGCGCAGCCTTTGAATGATCTTGTGAAATTCTGCCGGCCTCCTGGGGCGAACCGTCTGCTTTGGCGGCCCCTAAGGCCATGTCATGCAGAGCAGCGACCCGGTTGCGGACACCGTTAGCCTTGAAAATGCCGGTAGGCTCACCCGCGCGCATATCCAGAATATCGTCGACGGACATGTCAGCGGCATCAGGCTCCACCATGCCACGGGGCTGTGTGGAGTATGAAAAGAGGTCAGGCACCTGGAGCGAAGAATCGGTCTGGTCCTCTTCGGGATTGCTGATTCGTACGAAATCGGCAGGGACATCGCCGAACTGGAAGCGAGCTGAGCTGCCGGACAGGGGGAAGGCGGCATCCACAGGCAGCCTGACCAAGGAACCATCGGACTGGACCAGGTAGGATCCGTTGGTGGAGCCCATATCACGCAAGGTAGCCAGACCGTCCTGATCTATGGCGAAAATGGCATGCCGTTTGGACATGGATTTGGTCCTATCGGGCACCTCCAGACGACGCCGACCGTCATCAGCCAGCGGGCGCAGAGGCTTACGGCCAATCTCGACGGTCTCGCCGGGCTTGAGCCTGGTCTCTTCCGCCCCATTGAACTTGATTATCCACACCTGCCCCGGTCGCCGATCGTCACTCACGTTTTCGACCTCCCAAATCTGCAGCCGACTTCACTCGGTACTACCGCCTATTCTGTCATGAAACCCAGAGATAGGGTTGATTGCGTGCCGAATTAACTGATAACGGACACATGAGAGGCTTGCGGATATGTCAGCGCTGTGAACCCTCCCTGCAGGCGAAGCTTGGGCATCGACGTGATAGATATGAAACGGCGGCCGTTCCTGCCCCGGATAAAACCGTCAGAGGCGATCAGCGGCCGCCGTCACCGGATCAGGCCTGGTCGACCTCCCCCTCGTAATGGTCGTCAGCTGGGTGCGGAGTCATATGGACGACGAATTGGTCATCCTCGGGCACCGTGCTGCGGTTGATGCGATCGGAGTCTGACATATGGCAGGAGACCGTCCCGAAAGCCGGGATGCTTACTGGTCGCCAGCTGGCACCCCAGCCGTTGACGGTCAGGGCCGCCCGGATGGGTTCTTTGGTCGGATTATAGAGGATGACGCTGAGCTCGCCGTCGTCCCGGATAAAGGCGACCGATCCCAGACCGCCGGTCCGGCCATCACGGGTATGGCTCGTGGAGGCCACCCTGCGAGCGCCGACCGGCACATCCTGTCCGAAATTACGGAGCATGAAGTATTCCAGATTGCGCTTGACCCCGCCAGTTTGGGAATCAACGGTGATGACTCCGCGCCGGCCCATGGTTCGCGCCCAACTGGGCAGACCCTGCTCATCCAGGGCCAGGTTCCACAGATCGATCATGCCTACGCCCTGACGGACCAGCCCGATGCCGATCTCCCCGAACATGACGTGGCTGGCCTCGTCCACTTGCTCATCCAGCATGCAGCGCCGCTCACTCATGACTGATCGCCATCCGGGGAACTGCCTGGTGGCATTCACGACCCATTTGGGCAGGCCGGAATATGTATGCATGGCCGTACCGGCGAAGCTCTGGGCCTCGGCAGGGGTCATATAGTCGCTGACCGGGCGGCTGAAGAACCTCAGACCGTCATCGCCGAAGAAGATCTCCACCTCTGGGAAGCTGCGGTCCAGTGCCGGACGCAGGTAGTCCACCCCCCAGCGCACCAGCTCTTCGGGGGTCCAGGTCGTCATAGGCCAGGAGGGATTGTTGGAGGGTTCGTTCTGCATGGTGACGGCCGCGATGGGAATGCCCAGCTCCTGATAGGCCTGGATAAACCGGACGAAATAGCGGGCATAGGCCGCATCGACCGTGTCAAGTGGACGGTAGCCGTTGCCGCAGTATTGCCCCAACCGTAGACGCCCAGCACCCTCTAGCTGACCGCTGTCCTTCATCCAGGCGGGTGCACTCCAGGGCGAAGCCAGAATCCGCACGCCCGGGTTGATGGCCATGATCTCCTGAAGGACGGGAACCACGTACTTCATGTCCTTGGTGGCCTCGGGCGAGCCCGGCTCCCCCTGACCAATGGAGAAGTATGTCATATCCGAATCCGACATCACGCCCTCGGGCAGCTCATCATAGGAGTAGTAGCGCTGGCTGGAGAAGTCGCAGGACCCCATGGAGATCCTCAAGGTGGACAGACCTGCTTCAGCCGGATCGAAGAGCTCAGTCAGGATCCGATGACGTTGGTCGGCATCCATGGCCGTCATGAACAGGTAGGCGCTGGAGTCAGTGAGAGCTGCGCCTGCCCCCTCCCAGTACTGGTATCGTCTGGTTGGATCAATGACGATGGGAACGGCCGCGCCAGGCTCATTCGTCGCCTCTGGGATCGCGATCGGTTGTCGCCGCTGGGACAGATCCCCTGCCGTTGCGGTCCAGATCTCGTTCATGTTCGTATGTCTCCTTCCGCCGGGCTCTTTCCCGGCATCGCAAATTCGGTTCTCAGTCCTGTCCGGGAGCCTTGTCATCCACGTCGTATTCGGGCAGGTGCAAAGCGAAGTTTTCATCCTCGGGCACGGCCGAATCGTTGATCCTCTCGCTGGTCGTCGCGTGCATGGTCACGGTCCCCCATGCGGGAACGGTCACGGTTTGCCAGCGGTCCCCCCAGCCGTTGACGGTGACGGCCGCCTTGGCAGGCTCGCCCGTGGGGTTGTAGATATGGGTGGCAATGGATCCGTCCGGCGCCAGGAAGGCCACGGAGCCCAGAGAGCCGCTCCAGCCATCCGGGGTGTAGTTGCTGGAGTCGATCACTACCGAACCGGGCTCCACGTCCTGGCCAAAGCTGCGGAGCATGAAATACTCCAGGTTCCTGCGCACCTTGCCGCTGCCATGATCGATAGTGACCACCCCGCGTCTGCCGTCGGCACCGATCTGATTGGGCAGCCCACGCTCGTCCAGGGCCATGTTCCACAGGGTGATAAAGGAAGAGCCATGGCGGACCAGCCAGTTGCCGATGACCCCGGACATGATGTGGGCAGCGTCCTCGGGGGTCTGGTCCAGCATGCAGCGACGCTCGGTCATGCCATAGATCCACTGCGGATAGACCCGGTTGGCATAGTCCAGATTCGGGTAGTCGTTGTCGTAGGTGTGCAGGGTCAGACCGCTGATGGAACGGGCCTGCTCGGCAGTGACATCCTTGTCTACCGGTCCTGTCAGGCAGTGTGCCGAGTCGTCGTTGATGAAGATGCGCACCTGGGGATGCCGACGGTCCAGCACAGGCCTCAGGAAGCGGTGGGCGAAGTCGGCCTGCTGGGCCAGCGTCCAGGTCATGGCCGGCCAGGGGGCGGCGTTGGAGGGTTCGTTCTGCACCGTGACAGCCCAGATAGGAATGCCTATGGCTTCCATCTCGTCGATGTAGCGGGCGAAGTAACGGGCATAGACGCCTTCTATGGAATCCTCAAGCGGATCATAGCCGTTGCCGGTCCACTCGTTGAAGCGCAGGTGGCCGCCCATGCACAGGTGGCCGGTGTTCTTCATCCAGGCTGGGGCGCTCCAGGGCGAGGCGATGATCTTCACTGCAGGATTGATGGACAGAATTTCCTGGACAACGGGAATGATGTACTTATAGTCCTTGGTGGCGTCCGGAGCGCCCGGCTCTCCCTCCCCCAAGGAGAATCTAGTCAGATCCTTGTCATGCTGGCCGTAGGGAATGTCATCGTAGGTGTAGTAGGGCTGTGAGGACGGCTCGCAGGATCCCAGCGGAATGCGGATGACCGAAAAGCCGCCCTTTTCAGGATTGAACATGTCGTCCAGAAGAGCATGCCTTTGCTCTGCGGTTTGACTGCCCCAGATCAGCGAAGCCGCAGCGTCAGTGATGGCGGCACCGGCCCCGATCCAGGGCTGATGGCGCTGGCAGGGATCAATGATGATGGGCTTGGCATCCCTGGGCTTCTCCCCAATTGGAGGAGCTTGCAGGGGCCGGCGTCGATCGGTCAGATCTCCGGAGGTCACGGTCCAGAACTGGTTGGTGAAGGTGATGGTCATGATTGCTCTCTCGTTGTCATATCTGGGCATCGGCGTCACAGTCGATAGGACAGGGCCTTAGCTTAGCAGTGATTCCAATCATGAACAAACTGTTTCGATCAACTTCGATCATCGTGATTGGACAGTCATCCCTATGCTCCTGAGCAGCTAAACTGCAGTCACTGCGGCAGAGCTGATGCGCCCATATACATCGGTGCAGATCGGCTCAGCGCAACGCCATCACCCCTGCGCACGGCCGATAGGGTAAGTAGGGACAGGGCAGGGGGCATATAGGAGAAAAGCCCCATACCGTCATTGACGGTATGGGGCTTTTCAATATGCAAAGGCTCAGAAGAGCCGATGACTACTTGAGCTCGACAGTGGCGCCGGCCTCTTCCAGCTGGGCCTTGGCCTTGTCGGCATCTTCCTTCTTGGCACCTTCCAGAACGGCCTTGGGGGCACCGTCAACCAGAGCCTTGGCATCAGCCAGACCCAGGTTGGTGATGGCCTTGACGGCCTTGATGACCTGGATCTTCTTGTCGCCGACGGCGGAGAGGACGACGTCGAACTCGGTCTTCTCCTCCTCAGCCGGAGCAGCGGCACCGGGGGCGGCAGCGGCCACGGCCACGGGGGCGGAGGCCTCGACGTCGAACTCGTCCTCGAACTTCTTGACGAAGTCGGACAGCTCGACCAGAGTCATTTCCTTGAACGCGTCGATGAGCTCGTCAGCGGAGAGCTTGGCCATAATGGCTTCCTTTCATTTGTGGCAACCGGCATTGACTGGTAGGCCGGTCACCGAACATCTTCTTGTATTTGCCGTATGAATCCAGGGCCGAAGCCGTGGAATCAGGCGGCCTTTTCCTGCTTCTCGCGCAGGGCGTCGAACGTGCGCACAGCCTTGGTAGGCACAGCGACGAACAGGTTGGCGGCCTTGGACATGGTGCCCTTGAGCGCGCCGGCCATCCGGGAGAGCAGAACATCGCGGGATTCCAGATCCGCGATCTTCTTCATGGCATCTGCATCAGCAACGGCTCCATCGATGAAACCACCCTTGACGATCAGTGCCGGGTTGTCCTTGGCGAAATCACGCAGCGTCTTGGCGGCATTGACGTAATCACCCTTGACGAAGGTGATGGCGCAGGGGCCGGCAAGCATCTCATCGAGACCCTCGACTCCGGCCTCTTTGGCCGCAATCCGGGCAAGCGTGTTCTTCGCCACGTTGTAGGAAGTATCGCGGCCTAGCTTGTTTCGCAGATCGGCGACCTGCGGAACACTGAGCCCGCGGTACTCGGTGAGGATGATGGCATCGGCGTCACGGAACTTGTCCGTCAGCCTAGCGACAGCCTCTTCCTTTTCGGGCCTTTTCATGGCGTTCCTTCCTAGACAGACCTATGGAGGGAACCGGACGGCCGAGCCTGGCAGGCAAAAAGAAAGCCCTGCCGACAACAGGCAGAGCGAAAGAGTCACAAGGACCCATCTGAAACTCAACCTGTGCTGGCTCGAACAACCGAACTTAGGAGACCCAAGGGTCCCGACCAACGGTCTTTGGTATGCAAGCGCCTATAATACACAGATCAGCAAGGACCGTCAAGTCTATAGTCGCGTCACCACCAGATGGTGATGGCCACAGGACAGCGCATCCGTAAGAAGGGATCCTGCTCTGCAACGGATCCCGGCCACCCGGCTCTCGGCATCCAAGGCCTTCAGCATGATCGGCGACCCGTCCAGTAAGGCCTCGATCTGGCCTCCTGGTCTGACGCCGAGCACAGGAGGGATGATCAGATAACCCCGGCAGCCCTGAGGCACCGCCAACTCCAGATCGATGCCCGGCAGAAGAACGAACCCGGGCCTGGCATCTGCACTTCCTTCGAGCCTGTACGACAGGTGGATATCCCCAGTGGGCACGGGCATGGTCAGCTCCGCCCGGTCCAGACTTCCAGGCTGGGGAGCGGCAACGAATTCACGGTACCCGGGCTTCAAAGGCCGCAGCCCCATCAGCCCGCTGGAAATCAGCCAGACAGGCGAAGCCCCCCAGGGGTGCGAATAGGTGGTGTTGGATTTGATCGACGGGTCCCAGGCCTCCATGGTGCCTCCAGCGCCCTGATCCAGCATGTGCTTCCAGGTGCGCATGCCCTCCCCTGCCGAAAGCAGAGCCAGAGCATCAGCCCCTAGGCCTGATCGATAAAGTCCATCCAGAAGCACAGCGGCCGCATAGGCGCTGCAGGCCATCCCCTTGTGACGCAGATAGGCACCGACCGCCTCCAGACGGGCAGGATCCGAGGGAGGCGCAAAAGCCAGCACGAAGGCCGATGCATGCATGGCGCAGTGATCGATGGCCGGGCCGTCGGGACCGTTGAGCAGCCCATCCCGGTAGGCGCCGACCGCTGGATCGTAGAGCCGCTCGTCCAAGGCATCATGCATTTTCCTGGACACCTCTCGCAGATGGGCGGCTCTATTGCGATGGCCCAAGGCCCATGACAGACGAGCCATGGCCTCATAGGCGGCACTGGACAGTGCATTAATGACCGTGTTGACACGACCGAAGACATATCCGTCACGTTCCACGGGCGGCCAGTCGACCAGGTCTCCATCCATCTGGCTGGAAGCGCCCGGGTCCTTGACGACCAACCCGCTGTCCTGGTCCAGGTATCTGTCTGGCAGCAATCCCATCAGCCGGTCGTATTGGGCCGCAGCCTGAGTCAGATCTCCGGTGTGCATCCAGGCATCATGCACAGCCAGGATGCTGTAGAGGGGCCACTCGGTGGGCCAGGTCCTGTTGGCGATCAGATAATCCACACTATAACGACCCAGGGCAGGCGCATCATCCAGAACCATATGAGCCCGCTGCTGAATCCAAGCATCAGCCTCATAGGGGGCCCGCTCCCTGGTCCACGAATCGACGTAGATGTCGGCATTGAGCCCCCTGATGGTGTTCCGTCCCAGCTGCCAGACCCGTTCCAGCAGGGGCCTGTCGCAATGAAACCTGGCGTGGTCGTCATAAACCGGGGCCTCAAGGCACTCCGCCCACAGCCCCCCGTGGGACAGGCTCGCCAGCAGCCCTTCGTGGTCAGCCTCCGCCGACCATGCCAGCTCCAGATATCGAAAGACCCGGATCCCCCAAGTCTGCGCCCGGTTGCTGCCAGCCTGCAGCCGCCAGTGATCCTGATAGACATTGGAGGTGGCCAGGCGGTAGCGAACGCCGCCTTGGCCGTCTAGGACCTCCCCGTAGCGGACGGTCAGGTCCAGATGTTGCGACAGCTCCACCCGCAGTCCGATGCCGCCCATCCGCACAGAGCCGAAGTCCAGCAGAAGATGACCAGGGGCAGCCTCCAGAACCCGGTGAACTTCCACCCGAGTCAGTCTGGTACCGTCTGCAGGAGCCGCCAGACACTTGGAGAATGGGGGCCTAATCCGGACTTTGGGCCATGCGGAGTCGTCAAAGCCCGGGCTGGAAAATCCCCAGGGATACCGGGCCAGATCAATGTCCTCAGCCGGAGCCTGATAGTAGGTTGTTCCGATGGAGGCGCTGTCGGGAAAGGCCCCAGCGCCGCTAATAGCCTTCCATTCGGTGTCCGTACCGTAGTGCTCCACCCTGCCATCAGGCCGACCCACATCCAACTGGGCCTGGAAGCGTCGTCCCTCCATGGCATAGGCCACCACGCCCAGAACATTATCCGCCCCGGGGCGCAAGAGCCCGGTAACCTCGTAACCCCTGTAGCGGTCCTCTCCATCCAAGGGAAATACCGGTCCGCAGCCCAGAAAACGCCCGTTGAGCCATAATCGGTAGACAAACTGTCGCGCAGGTACAGTGCTGTCAGCGGTCGCGTACAGACTAGCCCAGAGGATCGGCCCCGGGGGCAGCCGGACCACACCACGCATCAGCGCCCAGCCTTGGGCATTGCCCCGGGACCCTGAGGAGCTTCTTTCGTCCTCTGCGGACCAAATGGCTTGAGCTTGCCAGACCTTACCAGGCCCCGTGCCAAAGGTGATGGGTTCAGAACCTATCAGCCGATGGCCCTGCGCATCCAGCAGGAGAACGGTCAGCCAATACCGTCGCGAAGGATCCATATCAGGTCCAGGCAGACGGCTTCCATTGAGCTCGTCCGCGGGCTGGATGCCGGTGTCTGCAAGCATCCCACCCTTGGGCTGTTGGAAAACCCGTACCCGAGCGAAACGGACCTTATCCGCCCAGGACGGCAGGGGATCCAGCCTCCACCTGACCGTGGGCCTGGACCCCGGCTCGATATCTACAGGACGGCCCCGGTCCTCGATCAACACCTGCAAAGGCCCACAGCCCATTCCAGCAAATCCCCTTTGAGTCTGCTCGCAAATACAACTTTTCTTCATAACCCGCTATTGCCGGTAGTCCTTTAGGGCAGTAAAGGAGGAGCCCTTGCCGTCAGCCTCAGGCAGTCCATACATGGCCTGAACACCTGGGTCCCCGCTCTCACGGGCCATCTGCCGGAAGAAGGGATCAGCCTGCCAACGCACAGCAGCCCAGACCAGATACCAGATCAGGCCTGTGGCCAGAAGAGCCACCAGGATGGGCGAGCGCATCAGCCCCCAAGCATACCCAGCCAGGACAGCCAGCGACAGAACCAGCATGTACCAACGGCGCACCGACAGGAGGAGGCCATTGACCAACACCTTGCGGATTCGCGCCCGAGGATATTCCACCAGCAGCACCAAGGCGACCAGGCCGGCCTGCAACAGGAGCAGCAGGCATACCACGATCGGGAGGAACAAGATCTGACCCCATGAGAGCTGTGATGCGATCTGCAGATCATAAATCAGCGCGAAAGCGATGAGCCCCAGAGGCAGCCAAGCCGCCCATGATCTCAGGGCCAGAACCTTGTAGGCCCGCCAGTAGGCGCGGAAGAATCCATAGACCGTCCCCGAGTCCACATAGGGTTTCGCTATCCAATCCGGCAGAGGATGTCCACGCTCCATCATGGAAGCCACAGCCTGCCGCCTGGCCTGGGCAGTAGTCGAAGACAGCCCGGGATGATCGCGATAGACGGCGAAGAGGGATGCCAGACCAGGCGCGGACAGCACGGCTGCCAGCAGATAGGTCGGGAAATACTGCGGATCTCGCAGAAAAATCAGTACTGCAACCAAAGGCAGCATCCCTAGCAGGGAGCAGCATCCAGCCCCCAGCACCACAGCAATGGAGTTGGTGATCCCCAGGAGGGCCCGCATGGCGTAGCCCTTGGCGGGACGCCCCTGGTCGCCATCGCTTCCAGCCAATACTCAGCCTTTCATGCCAGATGTTGCAATGCCAGCGATGAACTGCTTCTGACCGATGAGGAAGACGACCAGGATAGGCAGGACCGAAAGTACCGAGCCGGTCATGATCATCGCAAAATCAGCATTGTACTGGGAGATAAAGAGCTTGAGGCCCAGCTGGATCGTGTAGAGCTTCTGGGAACGCAAGTAGATCAGCGGTCCCATGTAGTCGTTCCACGTATTAGTGAAAGTGATGATGGCCAAGGCTGCCAGGGATGGTCCCGACAGAGGCAACATGATGCGCCAGTAGATGCCGAACTCACTGAGACCGTCCAATCGGCCCGCCTCTGACAGATCCTCAGGTATGGTGTCGTAGAACTGTTTCATCATGAACACACCAAAGGCTCCGAAGGCTTGCAGAAGGATGATGGACCATCGCGTATCAGAGAGGCCGACAGCCGAGACCAGCTTGAACTGCGGGATCATGTAGGCCTGCCAGGGCACGGCCATGGTGGCGATGTAGATCAGGAAAAGAGTGGTGCGCCCCCTGAAGGGGATCTTCGAGAAGCCATAAGCCGCGAAGGATCCGGTAAAGACCTGCAGGAGGGTCACAATCACCGCAAAGAAGATGGTGTTAAGCAACCAAGTAGTCATATCGGACTTGGTCCAGATGGCTACGTAGTTCTCCCAGTGCCAGACCGATGGGAACCACTTGATGGGGATGGCGTAAACCTCATTGTTGGGTTTGAGGGAGGAAAGGAACATCCAGAAGAAGGGGAGGAGCACGAAAGCCGAAACAAGGATCATGGCCAGATAACCGATGACGGTGCCAACCATCTTGCCCGGCGAGACCGGCTTCTTGTTCCAAGGAATCTGCTCACCGGCAGGTGAGGAAACGGATGCAGAGACTGTGTTGGTGGACATGATCTCAGTCCTCCTTCAGGTTGTTGTACCAGAACTGGACCAGCGTGACCACCATGCAGATGGCCAGGAGAACCAGGGAGACGGTCGAAGCGTAGCCGAAATCACCACGTTCGAAGGCCACACGGTAGATGTACTGCGCCAGAACCAGAGTGCTGGTGCCGGGTCCGCCGTCGGTCATAACCAGTGTCAGATCAAGGATCTTGAAGGATCCGATGGTCAGGGTGACCATGACGAAGAAGAGCGTAGGTCGCATCATGGGGACGGTCACATGCCAGAAGCGCTGCCATCCGTTTGTGCCATCAAGCTCAGCAGCCTCATAGAGCTCGGAGGGGATGGTCTGCAGACCTGCCAGGAGCAGGATCATATAGTAGCCAACCTCGCGCCAAGTACCCACGACGATGACTGCAGGCATGGCCCAAGCCGTCGAGCCCAGCCACCCGGGGGGATTGCTGATGAAAAGCCGCAGGAAAGAGTTTATAGGTCCGGATTTGGGGTCGAAGAGCATGCCCCAAACCTGGGCCGCAGCCACTATTGAAGTGATGTAGGGGAAGAAGGCCACCGTCCTGAAGAAGGCGCGGCCGCGCAGCTTGGAATTGAGCAGGACTGCCAGCGCGAAGGCCAGGACCAGTGTCAGTGGAATGTGGACTATCGAGTAGTAGATGGTGTTCCACACCGAAGTCATGAAAATTTTGTCGTGGGATAGCCTGATCCAGTTCTTCACGCCATTGAAGACGGGGTTGCCGAAGGCCGACCACTTGGTAAAAGCTATATAAAAGAGCGTCAGGGTGGGCAGGAGGGTCAGACAGATAAAACCTATGAAATTCGGCGAAATGAATATCAAACCATTGCGCAGGTTCCTTCGTGAAATCGCCTTGGCATTGAACTTGCCCTGCCTAGTCCTCCGGGCTCGCCGCCCGCCGCCGGGCCCATGAGACCCCGTTTTATGATCAGCAACCGCCTTTTGGTCGCCGATCACACCGATTTCTTCTGACATCTGTGCCTCTCTTTGCTGCCATAACGTGTCATGGGTTTGAGGAATTCCCCTGCCACATTTACTCCATCTGGCTCAGCGGGAGGCTCCAGGACACGCATGCATCCTGAAGCCTCCCTATCTGTCACCAGGAACTATTCGTCCAGCACGCCCTGGTCCTTGACGTTCTGGGTTGCTTCCTTGAGCCCATCGGACGGAGACTTGGCACCAGTCATGATCGAGGAGTGGGTGTCCTTGAGGATGGAATTGATGGTGTCCGTGGCCGTGGCTACGGGGGCTTCCATCTTCATGTCGTGCTTGCTCCATGCATCTTTGGAGGCCTGGTCGGCAGCCATGCCCTCAGGAGAGAAGAAGGTCTCGGTCACCTTGTCGTCGATGTAGGCGGGGGTGGTGGAGAGCTTGGCCAACTCAAGAGCGCCTCCTTGGCCAGTGGCCCACTTCACGAACTCCTTGGCAGCGGCCAGTTTCTGGCCGGTGGCCTTGGAAGAGACTGCCAGGCTGGTGGGGCTGCCGAAGGTAATCGGGGTCTTGGGCAGCTTCTTGTCGGGGTTCTGGGGAGCCGGAGCCATGCCCCAGCTGAATTTCTCGGCTTCACCCGACTGCTGCTGGCTGACAAGGGTAGCGGCGTACCAAGTGCCCATGGGCATCATAGCGGCCTTTTGAGTGCCGAACTGGGCTTGATACTGAACCTTGTTGGTGAATGAGGTGTTCCAGTCGATCGTATACTTGTCTTTCTGCCACTCCAAGGCCCTCTTGTAGAAGGGCTCCATGTAGGAGAAGTCGGCCTTGAGGAAGGTGCTGTCTGCCGACTTGCCACACTGTGCCAGAGCGAAGGACTGCACCACGGACTGCCAGTTGTGCATGTACATGGGGTAGACGCTGTTGGCATCGTAACCTGCTGCCGGCAGCTTCTCCTTGAGTTCCTTGGCGGCCTTGGTGTAATCGTCCCAGGTCCACTTGGCGTTCGGCTCTTCAACCCCGGCCTTCTTGAACATGTCCTTGTTATAGAAGAGGACCCAGGTATCACTGCGGTAGGGCAGGGCGAAGTACTTGCCATTGTGCTCATAGCCGTTCAGATCAATGTGCTTGTTGCCCTGGTAGCCCTTGGCGATGTCGGAGATATCCGCCAGTCCTTGCGAGTCTGAATAGGTGACGTACTTGAGCATGTTCTTGATGGGGAAGACATCCGGCTGGGCGCCTGAGGAGATGTCTGCCGTCAGCTGCTTGTCATAGTCATCAGCGGAGTACTGCTTGACGTTGACGGTCACGTTGGGGTGGGCTTTATGGAAGGCGTTAGCCAGAGTCTTGAACTCAGGGGTCATATCCAACGACCATCCTGCGAAGGTGATGGTGGTTTTGGTCTTGCTGTCGAATCCGTCGCTGCCTGAGGAGGCCTGCTCGCCTGAGCCGCCACTGCCGCATCCAGCCAGCAGCATGGCGCCCGCAGCAGTCACCGCCAGAGCCTTGATTACTGTTTTCACGTTCATGGTCATCCCTTTCCTTCGGCGACAATGCCGCGGAAGAGGCCGGACAAGGCCGGCCCTTCTCTCGCTCCAGATCCATCACAGTCCCAGATAAACCCTTGCTGGCTTACCTGCTCATGATGATTCCGAGCGAACGAAATCTAGACTAATTGGTCGGAAAATGACCTGAAGAGTTTGTTGCAGTCTGTTTCCGTCACTCTTAGGCCATACCTCTGGTATACACTAAGAAAGCTAGGAAAGCTAGGAAAGCTAGGGGTGTTGGCCGTCGCGACTGCCCTCATCAGCATCATAGTCAAGCATCGAGGCTGGAGCATGAATCAAAGAGCGTCAGGGGCTGAGAGCAAAAGACAGAAACCGGCTGACGGGTCCTTCCCAAACCCCCCGGCGGCAGGATGGCTCCCGGCTCAGAGACGTGAGCTGATCCTCAACGCACTGCTTACAGAGAGCGTAGTCAGAGTGCCCTATCTGGCTCAAATGATGGGCACCACTGAAATAACCGTCCGAAGGGATTTGAACAATCTGGCCAGAGCCGGTCTCGTCAGACGAGTGCACGGGGGTGCCCTGGCCGTCAAATCCTTGGATTCCCAAGGTCAATCTGCCGAATCGTTCACAGTCTCTTCCCCCTATAACGCCGACCTGGCCTCGGCAGGAATACCAAAGTCATCAGTGAGAACGAATATCGCTACGAAAAAGAAAACAAAAAGAAAAAGCAATCCAGATCGAGCCAGCAGCGGAAGCACCGACGGCAAAACCAGTGTTGGCCTGTCCGCCATAGATAAAGCCTCCAGCAAGGACAGGGCAGCCGTCGTCCGTAGAAGCAGGATCGGGATAGCTCTGCCTGAGCCCAGCTTTATCTGGCCCTCAGTAACCGATGCCATCAGACGCATGGCAGCCGAAAAATTCGGCCTTGAGATCGTGGCCGAGGAAACCTCTTATGAGACCTTTCCTGAAATAGACATCCTGGATGATCTGGCTGCTGATCCACAGATGCTTGGGCTGATCATGGCCCCCAGCACCGAACCGGATGTGGCACCGGAAACCTGGCAGTGGCTAACCGAGTGCCAACTGCCCGTAACCATTATGGAGCGCCATCCGCCCCAATGGCTGCCCGGATTCTTCGACTCGGTTCATACCGACCACCCAGCCGGAGTTCGCCGAGGACTGCAGCACTTCCTCCAGCATGGCCACCATCGGGTGGGACTGGCTCTGGGCAGGACCCCCACCGCAGGCGATATCGAGCTGGGTTGGCAGCTGATGATGAAAGATGGAGGCGGGCTTGAACAGACCTTCCTGCTCAAGGACAAGCAGCCATATGCAGCCGAGGATGTGGAGCAGATCGTCCAAACGATTCTGGAAACGCACACCACGGCCGTCCTGGTACATCCTGACTACCTGTCCATCGCTCTGGTCCAGGCCTTAGAAAGACGGGGCTGTCGCATTCCCAACGATCTATCCATGATCACCATCGACGGCTACACCAAACGCCTGACCGTCCTGCGATCCTCGGCCCAGGACCTGGCGACCGCAGCCCTGCGCCTCCAGGTGCGGCGGATACAGGACCCGGACCAGCGCATCGAGCACCTCTACATAGAGCCAGCGCTCATTGACAGGGGATCAGTTGCCGACGTAGCTGACAAGTAGGCGACGTCGGCTGCATGCATGGAACAACAGACACCTGGCCGGTCCAGGTACCGGTCAGCTCTTAAAGCTCGCGTACGATGCCCAGCACCAGCTTGGCGGCAGTATCGGCATATTCGGAAATGTCGAACTCCCGGAAGACCTCGTAGTCGGTATCGGCATTATCGCTCAGAGCGCGGATGACCAGGGCCGGGACCTTATTGCGCGCTGCCACATGGCAGACTGCCGCCCCTTCCATCTCGACCGCGTCGGCTCCGGTCTGCTCCCTGACCTGGGCGATCTTTTCCTTGCTGTCCACAAAGTAGTTGCCTGTCGCAATAGTGCCAACGATGTGCTTGATCCCCATGGAGTCCAAGGTCCGGCCTGCCAGATCCAGCAGGCGGGGGTCCGAGTGAAACTCCTTGGTGCCGGGAGCCGACTGGGCAACCAATCGCATGTCGGTATCCAGATAGCGCAGGGTGCCGCCAAGAACCACATCGTTGATGTGCAGGTCCTTGTTCAAATTTCCTGCAATGCCGGAGAAGATGACAGCCCTGGGGTGGAAGGCATCGATCAGATACTGCGTGGTGGCTGCGATGTTGACAGTGCCCATGCCGCCTACGGTGGCAGCTAACCGAACAGGACCATGTGCTCCATCAAGGGTGCCGTATATGACCTTCAGTCCGGCATCGCCAGCATGGGGATCCTGATCCGCCTGCTCCAGGCCTCGGCCGATCAGGGCCACCTCTTCTTCCATAGCCCCGATGACAGCAATAGGCCGCTGATTTTCGGCCTCCAGAGGATCATCTGCTTCGCTCATGCACGACTCCTTATCCATGATTTCATCCGCAACTGCGGCCCGACCAGCCTACTGCAGGCTTTGCATCAACAAGCCGAGCCCCGGCGACGGTCCACTGCCGCTGCCAGCTCCTCCAGCAGCTCCTGAGTGTCGGGCCAGGAGATACAGCGATCGGTGATCGAACACCCATAGACCAGCTGGTCCAGCGGGGCTGGTTTCTGATTGCCTCCACGTATGAAGCTTTCCATCATCAGACCGGTGACGCCTTCCTCGCCGTCGCCTATTCGCTGGGCAAGTTCGCGAACGACCTGGATCTGACGGCTCTCGTCCTTGCCTGAATTGCCATGGGAGGCATCAATAACCAGTCCGTGGGCAGCCGCGCTGTCCGGGGACATGCGCTGGCGCAGCACTGCCAGAGCCGCTCGCACTGAATCCTGGTCATAGTTGGGTCCGGACTTGGAGCCGCGAAGGACCAGATGGCAGTCGGGGTTGCCCATGGTCGCCACAGCCGCAGCCTGGCCCTCGTGGTCTATTCCGAAGAAGGTGTGGCGCTGAGATGCCGCATAGCAGGAATCGATGGAAACATCCACGCTGCCATCCGTGGCGTTCTTGAAGCCGATGGGCATGGACATGCCGCTGGCCAGCTCCCTGTGGACCTGGCTCTCCGTGTTCCGAGCGCCGATAGCTCCCCAGCTGACCGCATCGGAAATGTACTGGGGCGATGTAGGCTCCAGAAATTCCGTGGCCGCCGGAAGCCCGGTTTCCAGAACGCCAATCAGGATGCGCCGTGCCAGGACCAGGCCCTTCTGGATGTTATGACTGCCGTCCAGGTCGGGATCATTGATCAGCCCCTTCCAGCCGACCGTGGTCCTGGGCTTCTCGAAGTAGACCCGCATGACGATCAGCAACCGATCCTTCAACCGCTCATTGACAGCCGACAGACGACGGGCATAGTCCAGTGCTGCCTCCGGGTCGTGGATGGAGCAGGGGCCCACAATGACCAGAAGCCGGTCGTCCCGGCCATGCAGGCAGTCCACAATCTCCTGCCGGGAGCGGATGACCAGATCCTTGGCCGATCCATCCAAGGGGTATCGGGTCAGCATCTGCGCGGGCGAAGGCAAGCGGTCAAGCTCAAAGACCCGCCTATTGACGATCCGACCTATGCCTACCTCGTCCTCCCACCTGGGCAGGTTCCCAGTCTGCAAAGGATTGACTCCGGCCGCCAGCGCCTTGTGCACGAGTTCAACCTCATAGGCCTTGCTGGGTCGGGGCAGAGGCTGCTGCAGTTCATCCTTCATCCGACCCATGCCTTCTCCTTGTCCGCCCATCAGGACCGGACCTCCCGACGAGCTTGGACAGCATCGGCCAGGATCTGCAGCAGTTCCTCGGTCCTGTCCCAGGAAATGCAGGCATCCGTGACGGATCTGCCGAAGACCAGCTGGTCCAGCGGAGCCGGTTTCTGGTGGCCACCCTCAAGAAAGCTCTCCATCATGATGCCTGACAGGCCCTGCTCGCCATTGGCGAGACGTTCTGCCAACTCCTCGACCACCTGGGCTTCACGTACGGGGTCCTTGCCACAGTTGCCGTGGGCGGCATCAACAATCAGACCCCGGCATGCACCAGGGCCCAGCGGCGCCTGATGCATGGTCTCCAGAGCTGACCGGACGGATTCGGGATCGTAATTGGGGCCATGACTGGAACCACGCAGAATCAGGTGGCAGTCTGGATTGCCCCTGGTCTCGGCAGCGATGACATGGCCGTCCAAGTTGATGGACAGGAAGTGATGCTCAGATGCTGCGGCCAGGCAGGAATCGACCGCAGCCTCTACGCTGCCCTCTGTCGAGTTCTTGAAGCCCATGGGCATGGACATGCCGCTGGCCAGCTCCCTATGGACCTGGCTCTCCGTGTTCCGAGCGCCAATGGCCCCCCAGCTGACCGCATCAGAAAGATACTGGGGGGTGATGGGATCCAGCCATTCCGTGGCCGCCGGAATCCCTTGGCCCAGGACCTGCCAGAGCACCTGGCGGGCCAGACGAATCCCCTTGCGAATGTTGAATGATCCGTCCAGATCAGGGTCGTTGATCAGCCCCTTCCAGCCGACCGTGGTCCTGGGCTTCTCAAAGTAGACCCGCATGACAATCAGCAGCCGATCCTTCAACCGCTCATTGACAGCCGACAGACGACGAGCGTACTCCAGTGCAGCCTTTGGATCATGGATGGAGCAGGGGCCGGTGATGACCAGAAGCCGGTCATCGCGTCCATGCAGAACTTCCCGGATCGCCTGGCGGGAGTCACGAACAAGCCCCATCCGCTCTTGGTCCAAGGGGCACGAGCGCAGAAAGACCCTGGGGGCTGGAATGGGATCCAGCTGACGGATGTTGACGTCCACTGTTTCGGGAAAGACGGCCGTATCGGCAAAATACTGCCGCTCCCCTTCCGGGATGATATCCGGTTCCTTGACGAATGCCACGGTCGCTCTCCTCTCTGTCGTACTTCGACAATCACGCCCGAATTCCTCATGATCGCCCACATCCGGGCCAATGCAGACGGTCCGTTCCCGCGACCCTTATAGACCACGGGAACGAACAGATAAATAGATAAATAAATGGGTACGGCTGCTCAGGCCAAAGCACCCATGGGGTCCCAGGCGGGCAGCATGATGGCCTCTTGGTCGAAGGCCTTACGGTACTCGTCGGACAGCATGGACTTGGGCACGGCTACCTCATAGACATACTGGCTGAACCAGTCGTCGCTCATGGTGAAGTAGCCCTTGTTGGCGATGTCACCGCCCCAGGAGTTCTCCACCCGCCAGCGGTTGGTGGTGCGGCCGTCATCGGCAACATCCACGCCCACGAATGCCATGGCGTGGTTCTGGGCCGAGTCGCCGAAGCGCACCCGCTGCTCCTTATTCATGTCGAAGTCCACACCGTAGACCCGTCCATACTCGAACAGGTCGGTGGCCCACTGACCGGCCTTGCGGTCCATCATGGGGTGGCAGTCGGCACCGAACCAGACCGGCAGACCCTGCTCGCTCATCAGACGACGGGCGCAGTCCTTCATGACCTCCACAGGAACGTTCAGGTACTCGGTGGGATCGCCGCCTGCCACGTTGCCCAGGTGCTCGATGCCGATCTTGCGACCCTTGGGATGCTCGGGACGAGGATCATCGACCAAGCAGACATAGTCCTCAAGTCCGGCATCCACGTAGCGATTCCAGAACTCCTGCGGGGTGATCCGCCCATCCCGGTGGAAGACGCCGTCCTTGTCGGTCCACTCCCAGTCGAAGCTGGTGGGCGGGGTGCCCAGATGAATGGTCAGAATACGGTGACCAGCCTCCAGGGTCTGATCGATGGTCTCGTCGATGCCGTCCGGGTTGGCCACCATGTGAGCTGTGGCCTGGTGGAGCAGACGACGCAGCTGATCGTTCATCTGGCTGGTGTTCTGGGAGGAGGCGGTCTCGGGATAGAACTGCTTGGGCACCGCGCCGTACTTCTTGTAGATGTTCATGGCCATGATCCACTGGCCGCCATCGCCCATGACATCGCCCATCAGGAAACGCATGAGCTGGGAGTCGACAGGCTCGCCGGCACGCACTAGGGCAGCCACGTCGCGCAGGAAGTAGTTGACGCGCTCGAGCTTGTCATAGTACATGGCATAGTTCTGGGACAGCTCGAAGTCGCCCATGGGGTTGGCAGTGCTTTCACCATCAATGTTCAGAGCCTTGCGGGCCACGAACCGGGCCACGTTCAGCGAGCTGAAGAGCCAGCAGCGGCCGGAATGAGCCTGCGAGGTGACCGTGCCGTTATCGATGCTGACCGAAAATCGGTGCTGGAGCAGGCGGGAGCGATTATAGTTGTGGGCCACTTCGTCGATGCCTACCTGAGTGACGGCGTTCATGGCGACGCGGTTGGCCTCTCGACCATCGAAAGCGGTGCGCAGGCCCTCCAAACGGGTCTGATCCAGTGGTGTCAGTACTGATGTCATACGGTCTGTCCTTGTTTCCTTTCATGCGGATGTATCTGCATCCCTGCATCCAGCATAGCGGGAATCGGTCATCGAGGGTTCGCCTGGTGGAGGATGTGGACAGCTGTACTTGCGTCAAGCCAAGGAGAAGCGCTGGGCCGCATTGACCACGGCCAGGACCACCAGGACGGCCAGCCCAAGGGAGAGCCAGCCCCGATAGGTGCCGGAGCGTGAACGATTGGCGCGCAGACGCTCTGCCAGCCGTCCCCGAATCAGCCAGAGGACTGCCAGCCCCCCGACAAGACCCAAAAGGGCCATTCCCTGGTTGATCATCATGCCGGTGCGGGCAGGCACTTTGTGGGTCAGCCACATCATGGCATCAGCCAGAACCAGGTTGTTGAAGATATGCAGAGCCATGGACCAGAGGATGGAGTATTCCATGGCCACGACACCCAGAACCAGGCCCAACAGGAAGGTGAACAGACTCTGGGTGATGTCGCCGTGCAGGCAGGCGAAGATAAAGGAGGAGGTGACGATGGCGAAGGTCCGTCCGTAGGGCCTCAGTCGGCCCATGACCACGCCACGCAGCAGGAGCTCTTCGACGATGGGAACCAGAACAGCCGTATCAAGGGGCGACAGGAACCCGTGCTGGCCCGCTGCGATCTGGGAAGTGGTGGAATGGTAGACCAGCCCCATGGCCTGGGATCCCTGGTTGACCACCCAGGTAAAGCCGGTCTCGACACTGCCGGCCAGCATGATCAGCAGGATGGCACCGATCAGCACAGCTGGACCGGGATTGGTCTGAGCCTTGTACTGTACAGGGTTGGAGCCGCGGCCAAGCAGATCCTGGCCACGAGTGCCGAAAAGAAAGACCAACATGACCAGATCGCCCAACAAATCAGCCAACCCCGGTTGACGGGCAATGCCCAGGGCTGCAGCCACTGAGGGCAGATTCAGAACCCCTGCGATCAGGTTGGCCACCACCAGATACACTATGGCGTAGAGGGATTGCAGGTCCACCCCGCGACGCACCCGGGCGCTCCACGAGGGTGAGGGCCCTGGCCCTGGAACCGTGCTTGATCCTCCTTGCCTGTCCGCACCCGCAGCGATCGACCCCGTGGCGAGGGAATCTGATGATGCTTGATTTGTCTGCTGCATGATGCTCTCCCAACCCTGTAACCTTGGCCTGCACCCCTTCACCTTCGACTCTAGGCCACTGCAAGGGTTCGGATCGAGATTGACGCCCATGCCGGTTTAGGCCTGCAGCTACGCAACTTCCAGGTAAGGCAAAGGCCGGGTCGCAGATCATGCCTGCGACCCGGCCCTGACGAATAATGACGTTTGCTGTTCAGTCCCCGTCTGTCGGGGTAGCGTCATCGCTGATGGGCGGAATGATCGTAGTCTCCTGGTCAGCGACCGCTTTCTGCACCTGTCCGTCTTTAGCCTGGGTCGGCGCATCATCAGTCTTGACAGACGCTCCGGGCAGGACGCTGGGCGTCGGAGAAGGCAGAACCTGAGTCGGCATACTGGCCGTGGGCCGAACAGCCGCAGCTGCGCTTGCCTCATCCGCTGAATTGCTGTCGGAATCACTCACTTCATCATCGGCAGGCTGGCCCGCCGCCACAGGAACAACCGATGCCTGAGTGGCTTCTTTCTGTGTGTCTGCAACTGACTGGCCCACAGCCTGGTCCTCGCCTTCAGCCTTCGAAGAGGCCGCTGAAGCCGGGGAAGCAGGAGCCGGGAGCGGATCCACAGCAGGCACAGCATTGACCACGGGCACGCTGGGCGCCTGTCCCTCGTCCTGGTCATTGACCACAGCCTCATCGTGGAAGCCGTCGAAGTTGCCGAAGGACTTGGAGAAGATGTTCCTCAGCTCGTCGACCCGGGAGGTGATTGTGGCTTCCCGGTGCTGCAGCTTGGCAATATGGTCTTTGAGCCCGTCCAGCTCAGCCTGGGCGGCCTTGCGATGGGCGTCGACTTCGGCCTGGGCGCGCTGTTTGGCCTCCTCCAGCAACTGGTTGGCCTTGCGCTCGGACTCCTCCCGCTTGAAGGAGGCGAATGAATCAGCATCCTTGCGAGTGGCCTTGGCCTGTTCGATCAGCTCCTGCGTCTCCTTCTCGGTCTTGACTCGCCGATCCTCCAGGCTCTTGAGCAGCTCGCCCACCTTCTTGGTGGCATCCTCCTGCTGGGCAGCGATGTCGGAGCGGACCTGCTCAGCCTCTGCATTGACCTTGGCCATGGTCTGAGCACTGGTGACCTTGGACTCGTCCACAATCTGCTGGGCCTCGGACTTAGCCTTGTCGGTGATCTCCGAGGCCTGACGACGGGCGTCATTCAGGCTTTTGGAGACCTGCTCACGCACATCGGCAAGCTTCTTGTTGGCCTCGGCCAGGGCCTTCTGAATCTGATCATTGGCCTCTTTCTTGAGCTTGGCGATCTCCTCGTCGTTCTTGCGCCGTTTGTCGGCGATCTCCTTGGCGGCCTCGGCCTTCTGCTCGGACAGCTCCTTGTCCTGGGTGGCCTTGCTGGTAGCCAGCCGCTTCTCATGCTCCTCGCGGGAGTTCTGCAGCTCCAGATCCAGGGCCTGGCGGCGTTCCGCCACAACCTTATCGGCTGCGGCCTTGTTCTGTTCGCTCTGCTGCTTGGCGGTTGTGGTGACGGTCCTGGCTTCGTCATTGGCGGCCTCGAGGATCGACTTGGCCTTGGCGTTGGCCTCGTCCACGATGTGCTTGGCTTCAAGCTGAGCCTCGTTGACCAGGGTCGTCGCCTTCTCCTGGGCGGAGGTCTTAGTGGATGCGGCATCTTGCTTGGCGCGGTTGAGCAGTTCAGTGCTGGTCTGCTCGGCCGAGGCCAGCAGCTGCTGGGCATTGGCCCCCAGGGAAGCGAAGGAGTTGCGCGGCTGTTCAACCTTGCGGGATTTGACCTCCTGCAGTTCTGCCTCCAGCTTCAGAATGCGATCATCATCGGCCTTGATCTGCTGACGCAACCGGGCCAGATTGCTCCGCGAGGCCGTCAGGGCCTGGTCGACCCGCTCCTTGTCATAGCCTCGCAGGACAACGGGAAACTGATCTTCGGCCATGGAAACACTCCTCTTCGCCACCAGGACATGCCGGCCCGCGACAAAAGCGTCTTCGGTCCGGTGGATTTACCTTGACTCTACCCTATGACCTGTCGAAAGTCGCTGTCTGACGTGCCGCCGACACATTGACCTTACATACTGGTCTCAGGCAATAAGAATGGGACTGGAGGAGGGTCTCCGGTAGTAGCGAATGGTCTCATTGACCACCTCGCGCACAGCCTGTATCTGCTGGTCCAGGGGCAGGCCGCACTCCTGGCCGCCGCTTTCGTTGACCAGGGGCAGGCTGACGAACCCGGCCAGGACGTCTGCATGGCCAGCAGCCCATGCCAGCAGATTGTAGAAGAGCGCGTTACAGACATAGGTGCCCGCGTCCGAGCTGAGTGTGGCGGGGATGCCGCAGGTGCCGAAGTCATGCAGGATGGCCCTCAGGGGCAGGCGGGTCCAGTAGGCGGCCGGACCCTGGGGGTCGATAGGCTGGCGGCTGTTCTCGCGGACGGTATCCTGAGACCTCTGCTCCCCGGAATTTTGACGGTCATCTGCATCGTCAGCGTCGTCCTCCTTGAGATTGACGGCGCAACGCTCCATGGCGATTCCGCGAGCCCGACGCTTGAGCCCTGTAGCGATGATGATGTCGGGGTGCACCCGCTCTATGGCCTCATGCAGTATGGGCCAGGCCTTGGCAAAGCTGACGGGCATGGTGACGGAGGAAATAGCCAGGTCCACGCCCTCCAGGGGATCCTCCTCGGTGGGACCGACTGGCCGCATGCCCTCCATGCCATGCTCTGCCAAAGCCTGCGAGACCTCATAGGAGGGGTTGACATCAACACCCTCGTAATGGTCGTACCCGGCGACGATGACCTTGATCTGCTCCATGTGCCCCATGGTACACAGGGCTTCACCCAGCCAGAGAGCGCGCAATCCATTCAGCCATGGGCACGTCCGAGGGCAGGGTGATCTTCATGTTGGTCTCGGTGCCGGCCACGATGGCCACCGGCTCGTCGGGCAGGCGGTCCACCACTACCCGGGTGTCATCGGTTGGATGGAAGTCGGGGTCTGCAGCGGCTAGGTCGTAGGCCTTGCGGAGGGTGCCAAAACGGAAGGCCTGCGGGGTCTGAGCCCGGAACATATTGTCACGGTCAGGCACCTGACGGACCACCTTGCGCTCACCCAGATCGCCAGCCATCAGCATGGTGTCGGTCGAGGCCACAGCCACGGTCGCGGCATTGAACGTATCCAAGGCATCGATGCAGCCGTCGATGGACTCTTGGGCGACGAAGGGTCGTACCGCATCGTGGATGAGCAACTTGGCATCCTGCGGAATCTCCGCCTCGGCCAGGACCTGCAGGGCCGCCTCGGTGCTATCCATGCGCTCGACGCCGCCCTTGACGACCATCCTAACCTTGTCGTAGATGTCATCGCCCAAAATAGTTTCGACAGACTCCCGTACCCGATCGTTAACCACGACCAGGATGTCGGTGACGCGGGCATTGAACTGAAAGGCCTCGATGGACCAAGCGATGATGGGCTTGCCGCCTACCTGCACCAGCTGTTTGGGGTTGCTCTCGTCGAACCGAACGCCCAGCCCGGCCGCCAGAATCACCGCCACGACAGGCTGATTCTGCTCCTCCGGCTCCGCGTTATCCTGATTCAGCTCGGACGGCGCTGCTGACCCTCTGCTCTCACTCATAGGTTCAACGGTACTCATGCAACAGAGAGAAAGGGCGCAGACCCGGCGCTATCTGCACCGAAAATCTGCACTAGGCACTGCCCCCGTTGCCAGGGGCGGGACCAACCAACTCTGCAGCCTCAGTCGTCGACCATAATAAGAGCCAACATGCGGCCCTCCCCCGCCTTGCCAGCAAGCGATGCCCGGCGATGGGAGTACCAGAGCGGGTTCTCCAGGGTGCACAGCGGTCGACGCAGATCATCAAGACGCTTCGACAGGGAGGGGCCTTCGTGATCCTGGTCGCACAATTCTCTCAGGTCCGGATCCCGACGCAGATAGCTGGTGGCAGCGCCAACTCGGGGAGCGGAGTCAACAATCCGCGTCACTCCCGCCGCTTTCAGCTCCATCCTGGCTGCGAAGGCAATGTCAATGGCGATTCCGCCGAATCGACAGGGGCCGGATGCGCCAGGAAAACGCTGCTCGAAGTCATCGGCCAGGTCCGAACCCATTTGATAGCAGGCAGCACAGATCCGAGGTCCCAGGGTCGCCATGATCCGGGACGGGTCGGCGCCCTTGCCGACCATGGCCCGGACTGTGGCCGGAATGACTCCGGCAACCAAACCACGACGGCCACAGTGTGCCGCCCCCATCACGCCGGCCTTGGAGTCAGCCAAAAGCACAGGGAGGCAATCGGCAGCGAAGATGCCCAAGGCCAGGTCACGACGGGTGGTCACCTGTGCATCAGCCTCACAGCGCCCAAGGAGCTGATCCTGATCAGCATCCCAGACTCGGGCCGAGTGAACCTGGTCCACCAGAACTATGGTGCGGTCCAACTGACGGCCCAGGGCCTGACGGTTAGCAGCCACTGCCTGTGGGTCATCGCCGCCCTTGCCGCCCAGATTCAGCTGAGCATAATCTCCCGAGGAGACCCCGCCCAGCCTGGTGGTGTAGACCACTTTGATCCCTGGCGCCAAGGCTATGGGAATGGTGACGGGGATCGGACGGCCATGATCGTCCAGCGCCGACAGGGGGCTGCTGTCCAGCAGGGTCCGTTCCCGATTCCAGGATTCACAGCTCTGAACGCTCTGAGCATCCTGCTCGCTTGGCTGGGACTCGAGACTCATGCAGTCTCCGCCCGGTTCAGGCGGTCCATCTCCTCGTCACTCAGCTCCATGTCGGCCGCCTGCAGGGAGTCCAGAATGGTGGCCGCCCTGTGAGCCCCGGGAACCACAAAGACGTTGCGGTTCTGGGACAGCTCCCAGGCCAGGACCACGCGCTGGTGGGAGACGCCGCGCTCCTGAGCCACCTGCCGGAAGGCATCATAACGGGTTTCGTCCTTAGGCGCTCGGAAACCTCCCAGAGGGCTCCAGCAGACGAAGGCCAGACCCTGTTCAGTAGCATGGTCCAACTCCTGGCGGGAGCTGGTGAAGGTAGGCGAGAACTGGTTCTGCACGGCTACAAGGTCATCGCCCAGAATCTGACGGGCCAGGTCCATCCGCTCGATGTCTACGTTGGAGACGCCCAGAGTCCGAGTCACGCCCTGTTTGGTCAGCTCGGCCATGGCCTCCAGTGATTCCTGGTAGGGCACCTGCGGATCGGGTCGGTGCAGGTAGAGCAGGTCGATGGTGTCCACGCCCAGGGCCTGGGCAGACTCCTTGGCGTGCCGGATCAGGCTCTCCGGGCGACCGTCCACAGCCCAGGTGGGCCGCCCGTCGGTGAAGTTGCGGTAGTGTCCCACCTTGGTAGCCACCAGCACATCCTGACGAGGTCCCTGCCAGGAGTCCAAAGCCTGGCAAACCAGTCGTTCATTGGTCTGCTCAGGACCGCCTGATTCGTAGTAGGACCAGGCAGTATCCAGATGCCGACAACCGGCATCCAGGGCCTGATGGATGACATCAATGGCCGTTGCCTGGTCCGGCTTGCCCTCAATGGACAATCCCATGCAGCCCAGTCCGACCGCTGTCGTAGTAAAGGGCCTCAAGGCCCGCATCGCCGATGTCATGCATGTACTCCCGTCTTGTAGATTGAGGCCGGCTTCGACGCCGCCGGCTTCCCATCGAGCTTAGCTGGCGGCCCGGTCTCAGCGGCCGCCGAAGGATCCGCCACCGGAACCACCGCCGCCACCGTCGAAGGAGCCACCACCGTCGCCAAGCCCACCAATAACACTGCCAGAGCCGCTGGCCATGCCAATCAGGCCGCCAATCTGGTCGAGTCCCTGGGTTAATTGAGTACCCAAATCAATCACGCCACCTTGGCCGAGCGCTGAATTGACAGCCAATGCTTCAGGGTCACTCAGGGAGGAAGCCACCGCAACATCCTGGCTGTAAGGCAGGAAGGTCCAGTAGAGCAGGCTGCCGCGCGCATGGTCATTCAGCCAGTCGGAGTCGGTCAGTTCAGGGCTGCCCTGTGCCAGCTGAGCGACGACCCGGTCGCTTATGCCGAAGGCCGTAGCGTAAACCAGGTAACGGTCCCAGAGCACCAGATCCTCCACACCCCGGTGGCTAAAATCGCTGAAGTCCAGCAGATAGCGCCGAAGTCCCGACACCTGCCCGGCCATGGGCTGTCCATTCCTGCTCAGCACCCGCCAACAGTTATAGCGCAAGGAGAATGTCACCACAGCCACCAGAAGCATGGCCAAGGGCGCACGTACCAGTACGGTGCCCGGCAGGAATCCGGCCAACAGAATGAAAGCAGCCAAGAGCACAGCCAGGAAGGCAAAGATCCCTACATTATGACGATAGGCACGTAGGTCGGCATTGTCGGTCTCATACTCGACAGCCTTGTAGAAAGTATCCAGGTAGGCCCTGCCATTATCGGATTCAGTCCTGGCGAAGAGCGCAATCATCTCATACAGGTCGAAGCGTTTATTCTTGGAGCCAATCATAGTGGAGGCACCTTCCAGCATGCTCAGGCAGGCTTCCTCGCTTGAGGACAGGGCCAGGGATGCTCGATCCTTGCTGCAGACCGGATTGATGACCACCTCTATGGACTGCTGTTTGCCTTTGAGCAGCAAGCGCCTCACCTGGGTCACAGATCCTTCGCCGAAACTCGCCCGGTCCTCATACTTGACGGAAACAAGAGCGATGGCCCGCTTGGAGGCCAGGGAGAGAATGGTTGCTGACAATTGCCTGCCAATAGGGGATTCTCGGGTCAGCATCACATCGTTGATAACGGCGGCCACGGCGGGTGACAGATCAGGAGGCTGACGGTAGTAGATGATATCGCCTTGGTACTGGGAGTCTCCATAATTGCGGAAGGACCGCCAAAGCATCACTGCAATCAGCCCGATAGCAGCCAAGAGTACCAAGACGCCCGTCAAGAGTCCGATCCTCGCCCGTCTGGTCTGCTCAGCGTGCCAGTGCTCGTACTGCGGACGCTCTTGCCCAACAATACGGTCGCATGCCGGCTGAGAATCGGTCCTGACCACCGAGGAAGTCCTCCCCGCATCGAAGAGCACCACCAAATCCAGATGCTGGCCCGGCTTGATGTGGTCTGCGGAGAATCGGATACGGCTGTCATCCACCACCTGGTAGGAACCCCTGCCAGCGAAGTGCAGCCAGGCCTTCGCGTCCTTGTCCTTCTCCGTTCCTGTCTGCTTGGGCAGCTTGACATTGGCGCTCACATGCTCAACGGGAATCTGGTTGGTGTCGCCCACGGGCTCCCATTGGAATTCGGCCACATCGGGATGGGCAGTGGTGACCCCGTGGAAGGTCATGTCGATGCGGAAGCGCCGACCTGAATCCTTGGTAGTCTGTGGAAAGTTCCAGCCAAGCTCCACCTGGCATTGATTGCCCAGATCGCCGCAGGCGGACCCTTGGCCCGCATCGCCCGGCTGGTAGAATTTCAGCCTCCAGTCCGAGACCATGCCCATATACCAGGTGCCGGCCCAGTTCTTGTCCCAGTCGTGAATGTACCTGACAGCATCAGGATACTTTAGCGGGTTGGTCTGCCTATATGTGGAGCCATTAGTCAGGTCAGTCACGCTTACGTCGCTTATGCCGGTCAGCCGGTCAGGCTTGATCTGATAGCGCTGGTAGAGCTCCCGCCAAGGGTGTTTCTTGCCGTGGTCGTCCTCGCGGGAATTCATGGTGACAGTCAGGGTCTGGCTGATACGCAAATCCCCATTATCCAGGACCTGGACATCATAATCCACCGAATCGTATACCAGGTCGGGACGATTCCTGTTGAAGATATACAGGACAGCGAGGCACGTCACCAAGGCTGCCACCAGAGCCAGCGCCAAGGCCCCGAAAAAGCGTGAGGTGCTCCAGGAGGGATGGCCCGAGGAGGGATGATTCGAGGCCGCCTTCCCGGAGGAGGCTGCTGGGGAGTTCACTGTCCGAAGTCCACAACTGGCGCCTGGCGGCTGCCCTCGTCGGCCTGGAAGTACTGGGCCTGACGGAAGTGGAAGAGGGATGCGATGATGTTTGAGGGGACCGTCTCGATGCGGGTGTTGAACTTCTGAACCACATCATTGTAGAACTGCCTGGCGTAGGCGATCTTGTCCTCCAGGTCCTTGAGCTGACGCTGCAAGTCCAGGAAGTTCTGGTTGGCCTTGAGCTCAGGGTAGGCCTCCGCCCGAGCCATCAGAGTGACCAGGGATTGACCCAGCCGCTGCTCGGCATCGGCACGGGCTTGCATTGGGTCCCCGCCAGCTGTCTGGGCCTGTGCCTGGGCCACGTCGGCGCGGGCCCTGATCACCTCCTCCAGGACGGTGGACTCGTGTGAGGCGTAGCCCTTGACCGTCTGGACCAGGTTGGGCACCAGGTCGGCACGCTGCTTGAGCTGGACGTCGATTTGTGCCCAGCCATTGGCCACCCGGTTGCGCAGGTTGACCAAACCGTTGTAGATACCGATTCCCCAGATGACCAGCAACACGACCAACACAAGGATGATAGCGAGCACGATCATTGATACAGGCATGCTGCCATTCTCTCACTAAATTCAGAAGAGACAAAAACGGGACCCCGTCCAATGGAACGGGGCCCCGGCATCAGTGGGAATCAATCCTCACTGTCGAAGGGATCGAAGTCCCTGCGCACGCGGCGACGAGGGCGCTCGGAGCGCTCCTCCCGGTCTGCCCGGTACTCGTCGTAGTGCTCGTCGGCAGCGTAGCGCGGATTCTCCCTGCGGCCACGATAGCCGCCACGTCCGGAAGAACGACGCTCATGACGGCCGCCACGGTCAGTACGGCCACGACGTTCGCCACGGCCCCGACCGCCACGATCCTCGTCCTCGTCGCGGGAGACCCGACGACGATCGCGGCGGGAGCTACGGTCCTCGTCCTCGAACCAGTCTCCGCCATCCTCATAATCGCGGTCGCGGCTCTGACGACGGTGCCGGGGACGATCCTCCTGGCCCTCGTCGTCGTAGTAGCGATCATCACGCTCGGAGCGGGAACGACGCGGGGCCTCATACCGGTCCTCGCGCTCTAAGGAACGGCTGCGGTGATCACGACGATCACGGTCGCCACGACCACCGCGATCACGACGGTCGCCACCACGGTCACGACGGTCGCCATGGCCACCGCGATCACGGCCCCCTGCGGACTGCTGGTCCTCGAAGCCGGGGATAGCCAGGGAGATCTTGCCGCGGTCGTCTACACCCTGGACAATGACCTCGACAGTGTCGCCCTCCTTGAGGACGTCCTCCACGGAGTCAATGCGCTCGCCGTTGGCCAGGTTGCGGATCTGCGAGATGTGCAGAAGTCCGTCGGTGCCGGGGGTCAGGTTGACAAAGGCACCGAAGCTGGTGATCTTGACCACCTTGCCGTTGAAGGTCTCCCCCGTCTCAGGCACGTGCGGGTTGGCAATCTGGTCGATGACCTCCTTGGCCTTGGCTGCAGCCTCGCCGCCCTCGGAGGCGATGTAGACCGTGCCGTCGTCCTCGATGGAGACGTCGGCGCCGGTGTCCTCCTGGATCTGGTTGATCATCTTGCCCTTGGGTCCGATGACCTCGCCGATCTTGTCTACAGGAACCTGGGTGGTGATGATGCGCGGCGCATAGGGGCTCATCTCGGCAGGCCCGTCGATGCACTCGTTGATCACGTCCAGGATGGTGGCCCGGGCTTCCTTGGCCTGCTGCAGGGCGGCGGCCAGGATGTCGGCGGGAATGCCGTCCAGCTTGGTATCCAGCTGCAGGGAGGTGATGAACTCGGAGGTGCCGGCCACCTTGAAGTCCATGTCGCCGAAGGCATCCTCGGCACCCAGAATGTCGGTCAGGGTCTTGTAGGTGGGCCGACCGTCGACCTCGCCTGTGACCAGACCCATGGCGATGCCCGCCACAGGGGCCTTCAGAGGCACGCCGGCAGCCAGCAGGGACAGGGTGGAGGCGCAGACGGAGCCCATGGAGGTGGACCCGTTGGAGCCGATGGCCTCGGAGACCTGACGGATGGCGTAGGGGAACTCCTCGCGGCTGGGCAGCACCGGGATCAGCGCGCGCTCGGCCAGGTTGCCATGGCCCACCTCGCGGCGCTTGGGCGAACCCACGCGGCCGGTTTCGCCAGTCGAATAGGGTGGCATTTCGTAGTTGTGCATGTAGCGCTTGGTGGTGGGACCGGACAGGGCGTCGATGGTCTGCTCCATCTTCAGCATGTTCAGTGTGGTGACGCCCAGCACCTGGGTCTCGCCGCGCTGGAAGAGTGCGGAGCCGTGCACGCGGGGCACCACGTCCACCTCGGCGGACAGAGTGCGGATGTCGCGCAGGCCGCGGCCGTCAATGCGGTAGTCCTGGGTCAGGATGCGACGACGGACGATCTGGCGCTGGAGCTCCTTGAAGGCGTTGCCCAGCTCCTTGTCTTTCTCGGCCTCGTCCATGTCGGTGAACTCGTCGGCCAGGGCCTCGCGGACCTTCTCCTTGATCTCGTGGATACGATCCTGGCGGGGCAGCTTCTCCGCGATAGAGAGAGCTTGGTCCAGGTCAGCATGAGCCACCTGGTCGATGCGCGCGTAGAGCTCGTCGGTGTACTCAGGGAAGAGTTGGAAGTCCTTGGTAGGCTTGGCAGCCTTGGCCTTGAGCTCGCTCTGGGCCTCACACAGAACCTTGATGAAGGGCTTGGCGGCCTCAAGACCCTGGGCGACCACCTCTTCATCGGGCTTGATCTGGCCCTCGTCATAGATCAGGCTCCAGGCGTTCTTGCCGGCGCCTGCCTCAATCATGGCGATGGCGACATCCCCGCCCTCGACCACACGGCCGGCCACGACCAGCTCGAAGACGGCGCGCTCGCGCTCGCTCCAGCGGGGGAAGGCCACCCACTGACCATCGATCAGGGCCAGGCGCAGACCCGAGACCGGCCCCTCGAAGGGCAGTCCGGAAATCAGGGTGGAAGCGGAGGCCGCGTTCAGGGCCAGCACGTCGTAGGCATCCTCGGGGTTAACAGCCAGGATGGTCTCCACAACCTGGACCTCGTTACGCAGGGTGTGCGGGAAGAGGGGGCGCAGGGGGCGGTCAATCAGCCGGCAGGCCAGGATGGCCTCATTGGAGGGCCGGCCCTCGCGGCGGAAGAAGGAGCCGGGGATCTTGCCCGCAGCGTACATCTTCTCTTCCACATCGACGGTCAGCGGGAAGAAGTCGTAGTTCTCCTTGGGGCTGGACCCGGCGGTGGTGGTGGACAACACCATGGAATCGTCATCAAGATAGGCGGCTACTGCCCCATCCGCCTGCTGGGCGAGACGACCCGTCTCGAAGCGCACCGTGCGCTTGCCATATGATCCGTTGTCGATCGTGGCTTCTACAGCCGTGATTTCGGGACCCTCCATAGGGTTCCTCCTTTTGTTTACTGCTTGTTTACTACCTGATGTCAGGATGCTCGGCATCAATTGACTGCCGGAGGTCCTTGTACTTCGGTCTGGTCCTGCCGAACCCCATGTCCGGCTATCTTCATGCCTTGCAGACCAGCCTTGCATTTCAGTTCGGCACCATCTTCTACAACCCCATCCCGGGGTTAACGGTGCCTGGTTCAGTCATGCAAAAGCGCCCGAGCGCTAGGCCCGGGCGAAAGCATGCATATCAGTGGCGTAGTCCAAGACGCTCCACCAGGGAACGGTAGCGGTTGATGTCCACCTTCTTGAGGTAATCCAGCAACCGGCGACGATGGCCGACCATGAGCAGCAGGCCGCGACGCGAATGATGGTCGTGCTGATGCTGCTTGAGGTGCTCGGTCAGGTCGGAGATGCGCTTGCTCAGCAGAGCCACCTGGACCTCGGGGGAACCGGTGTCACCCTCGTGGGTCGCGTATTCCTTGACGATTGCCTGCTTCTGCTCACTCGTAAGAGCCACGGCTCCTCCTCTTGCATTCTTCCGTTACGCGGTGCACCAGCCCTATGCTGAAGCGCTCTCGATCCGCGGGCGAAACACGCCAAAAGTCCATTATACACATTTTGCGGACCAAACAAACAGTGACGGGATCAGCAAAATGAGGGAGAGCACGGCGAGTAAAAGGCGAAAGCTGTACTACGTGAATACACATGTGCCCCTTATCTCAGCTCCACCAATTTCCCTGCTCGACCATGACGAACCAACACAATCGATTACTTTCCCCAACTATGGCACTGCTGCTATGAACGTGGTTATCGCTTGCACCGTAGCGAAAATTGGATTGGCGCCAATGAGAGATGAGCCATTTCACTCCGATGCAGCGAAGATGTCCCACTTTGTTGCATGAGCCGACCGTGATTTACCGTGTAATATCATCATAGGTTATTAGAGAAGTTGAAGGAATGTAACTCGATTCATCCATCAAAGAGGAGCACGTAATGAAGCAACCCGAGCAGGACTCCGTCAAACCAGAAGATACCATTCTTCCTTTGGGATCCGTGGTGAAAACCGGAAGAGACCCAGGTACCCTGCTAGTTATCATCGCCCGCGCTCCGTTGACAGTCATGAATGGAACAACGGGCTACTTTGACTATGGTGCCGTACAATTCCCGTACGGCATGACGGATCCGGCCAAGACCATCTTCTTCAACCGTCCAGACGTCACGGAAATAGTATTCATGGGATATATCAACGCCGAGGAACAATCCTATGAACGAACATTTGACGAAGTCACCAAATCAACCGACTACCCCCACCTTCATCTCTGATTCAGTTACCGGCCACATAGGACATACTCGATAAAAGGAATAGACGGGAGAAGACCATGGTGGACTTTTCCGTGGATTACGGCCAGCTTGGCGACATGAGCAGAACCCTGAACCAGGCCGACAAAAACTGGGAATCCGAAGTACAAAACATTGACGTCGATAGCGCTCAGGGTGAAAACGGATTAGGGGACAACTCAGTAGCCGACAGCACGAATCGGGTCAATGACAACCTAAAACAGCGTTTGTTGAACCTTCAGCAATCTGTTCACGTTCTTAATCAGTTCATTGAGTCGGTAACCATGCAGACAAGCAATGTCGATGACAAGCTGAGCGTTGAAATCGAAAAACGCGAATAAAAAATCACAACTTTTCGTATTTGCATTGACGGGGATGGCACCACTTAAGGATACGACACCATGGGCACTTCAGATTTGGATTGGTCGGCTCTTGAACTATCAAAGAACCCTGTACCAGGAGGGAAGAGCGCAATCGACAGACTGGCCTCGCAGTTTTCCGCGAACGGTGACCGCTGCAACGAAGTGAGTCACTCCATTATCAGCGCTTGCGGCAAGGCACCTGATTTCAAAGGCGATTCAGCAAAACAGCTCCAACAGTCCCTTTCTCAGGTGGCACAGTTTGCCGGACGCCTTTCGGATGTCTGCGGGGACATCAATCAAGCATTAAGCCGCTGGGGGTCTGCAGTTGATACGAGCCAACAAACCGCATACAAAGATTGCCAAAGAGCAATGGACCTTCGTGACTCAATCGCGCAGTATCAGAAGAAACTCGACCAAGCGAAACAGACGTTGAAAACAAACAGCGACAACCTGAAAAAGGTCAGGCAAACCAACGGGGATAGCATGTCGCGGGATACCAATCGTCTGCTTGGTGTCATTAATTCGACAAACGAGAGCATAACTCGTTACCAAAAGCTCGTTGCTGACGACAAGGCTGAAATCAAGCGGTTGAAGGGTGAAGTCAGCTGGGTCAGGGAACAATATAAGGACGCTGCCAAGAGAACCAAACAGAACCTTGATGGATGCGTGGATGAAGCAACAGCCAAGGCTATGCAGCTCAACATATTGAACCACTCTTCCACGGTCGGCGATTTTCTTTCTGGCGGTTTTGAATCATTGAGCGGCATCGCTGAACTCATGAAAGCCGATCCTGCCCTTATTGAGGGGTTGAAGACAGCGGGCCTCATTGGGGATGGGTTGTCGGGAAATTGGCTGGGACCAGTAGTTGGTGGACTCATTGATGGGGGTAGCCTGGTTGCACCGGCAACCAAAACCACGGGGGATATATTTCAAGTTGCCAACAAGGCTGCCGGCACGGCTGCAAAAGTTGGTGCCTTCGGCTGCATAGTTGGCGGTATTGCTGATTCCTTCGGCACATACTATGCACGCAAGGAAGCCTACGGACAACAGGCCGCTACCCAAGATGCTATAGCTCATGGCCTGATCACTGCCTCTGCTGGTTTTGCAGGTGCTTCATCAGGGGCCGCCGCTGGAGCAATTGTGGGATCAATCGTCCCCGGACTAGGTACGATTGTAGGAGCTGGAATTGGTTTAGTCGTAGGATATCTCGGTGCAGCAGCCACCAACGCTTTTTACGACAATTCCGTCAATCGCGGGAACGGAGATGACATGTGGGACCACTTTAAGGACAATCTATGGTAGCTTTCCCGCTGTCTCCTGCATTGCCATGTGCACGGCTCGGATTGAAACCAGAAATGATATTAGGGGGTGCGTACTGATGGGGTACCTATTGGTAGATGTCCTATTCGGCGCTCCGGTGGTGCTGGTCTGGTTGCTTGCGGTGGTGTCGTTCAATGCGTGGAGGTCGAGGCGGCTGATGGACCGTGTCCTGGCGCCCTACCTCCTGGCACGGGGCCTGTGTCTGCAGACCTTCCAGGGGCATGTGTGGCGGCGGCGCGGCAGGATTGGCCGGCCCCGGCCCGGGCAGGTCCTGCCCCTGGGCTCGCTGGTCGTCCTGGCCGACGGGCCCGCCACCGTAGCCGGGGCCTACAGAGGCACCGGATGGTTCGACGGGCTGGGAGAGGACGGGCTGGTGGTCCGCCTGGTCGGCCAGTACGTGCAGCCACCCGCACAGGCCACCGGGTCATCCGGCCCATGGTACGCGGGCAGGATCTGCTCCGTGGGCGGCGTTGCCTGCGGACCCGGCGTGGTCCCCGGCGGCGATGCCCCCCTGCCCGAGACCGGCGTCGGACACACCCCCGACCCCGACCTGGTCACCTTCGCCCAGGACCAGGTCAGCCTCCTGGCCTGGAAGGGACCCGACAACCCCGTCACCAGGCTCCTGCGCGCCCGTCAGGTCCGCGCCCTTGCCCGCGACCACCGACGGGAGGACCCGGTCCGCCGCCGGACACGGCCGATGCCGCACTGGCACGCCAGCCGCCCCGCATGGTGGCGCTACGAAGCCATCGGCTTCCTGCCCGACCGGTTCACCCGCGTCTACTGGGACCGCGTCCGCAACCAGCCCGTCAAGGCACCCATGCTCTACAGGACCCCGGAAGCCAAGGAATACAACAGACGACACTATGCCGCCCCCATATACACCATCGCGCTGATCGTCATCATCCTCATATCCGCCCTCAAAATAGCCCGCACATGGCACCGCTCCAGGCCGCACCGTCCCCTCCAGGGCGGCGAGGTACTCCTGGACATGCCCCCACTGACCTCGGCAATCGTCAGCTGCGTTCTGGGCCTCGCCATCGGCATCGGCACATGGGCCTGGGCCACCCACCGGCAATTCCCCCAACACCACATGACCCCGGCCAGCAGCCGCGAACTCCAAACCGCCCTTCACAACTACTGGATCGACATGCGATACATCACCGGAACCACCATCCCCCACACCATCCACGTCCTCGGCTACACCGCATTCGTCCTCGTGCCGCTCTTGTTCATCACTGATTCCTTCACCCTTCCCGAATGGGTCCATACCTACCTGAGCTGGCCATTCTTAGCTCTGCTTATAACCTGCATGGACCTACCCCTCATAGATACCTTCTACGGTGGTTCGATAGCCAAACGCCTGGATCGGGAATTAGCGGAGTAAAGCCAATATGATGCATCAGCTCCATCCCCCGTGCTCAATACAATAGCGCTACAGCAATCTATGGAAGGCAGCATCCTGGTCTTACGCTCGCACCACTTGACAGCGTGCGGACAGGAATCAGCCCAAAACCACAACTGGTCTGCTAACGTCACCCATCACGCAGCATATTCTAGTAAATTCAGCGATCCTATGATTTATGCCGCGGTGATGAGACCTCCGAAGAGGACGATGGCGATGGCAATCAGTTCAATGATGAAGAACATGGACAGGGCCGACCAGCTGTGAGTCAGCGTGTTCCAGGGGGAATCCTTGCGCACACAGACCAGAATGGCCACGAAGATAACCGCAAAAGCCGCCACGCCCAGCCCAGCCGCGATAATGCCCAAGTTGGCCGCATTGGCCAGGATGGCCTGATGCTGATAGACGACGAAGGTGCTGTACCAGAAGTTCATCTTGAGCAGGCAGAGGCCGGCGATCAGCTGTTCGGCGGCCAGGCCCAGCACGAAGACCACCCGCCAGAACCATGAGGACGACTCGATGATGGACATGCCGATGCCCATAAAGGCCAGCACAGTCACGGTCCAGGCAATCAGAGCTATGCCCCGCGGGTCCAGGACCGAGGCATAGTGGAGCACGCCCTGAGTATGGTTGATGGCCAGCGAGCGCCCGTATCCGTAAGGAATGACGATGGCCAGAAGGACCGCCAGCGCGAAGACCACCCAGCGGACCGGGCGAGCACGGCGCTGCTCGATCTCAGCCAGGGAGTATTCCGAATCTGGAATGGTCGCCTCAGGATGAGCCGAAACCTTGTTCACCGAAGTCACTTCATCAGAGTGCGATGGCACAGCCACAGAACCCGCTGCATCGCTTCTGCCGGATTTTGCGCCATCCGCATCGTCGAATTGCTCCATCGGCGACCACACCTCCAAGTCCGCTACTCGTGGACACATCGCCTACAAGCTTATACCGGGGGGCAAGCCCGCGCTTAAGAGCGAAAAGTACAATTCGTAAACACTTGGCATCCAGACGATAGCAGATAAATGGAGTCATCCTGCAAGCGGTATAGTTCATCCCCGCAGACGCGAGGAACACCTGATTTCTGCGACCGAAAACGCTGCAGACCCAGAATCACTCCCCACGTATCCGAGGAGCACCCGGCAGTGTCTTCTGACCAGCCGATCATACGCATCTGAAAACCATGACAATCCGTGTTCAAATATCCTGCTAGTCATCCGCAAAGCGGTAAATGGATGCCTTGAAAGGCAAACAAAACTTTCAATCAGGCGCACCAATGCGATTATTACAGCTACAGGAGAATCAAACACTCGTGCACGAACTATGAAGCAGTTATCAATTCTCACCGGGGCCCCAGTAGCGATTCTTTTGCTGATTGCAACATAATATGGGAGCCCGGGAATGAATCAGTCGAACTGCCTGATGCCGAGGACATCGTAGAAACTTACCTTGGTGTCACCGCCGAAGCCGGCACCATAGTTTGTCCCATAGTACGTACGATCCGACTGGATCATTCGCCTGTCCTCATCATCCAGCGAATCCCAGACTCTGCGCTCTGCATCATCCATGTCATCAGTAATGGAATACTTTGACGTATAGTCATCAACCCTCTTCTGGAGAATACGGTCATAAGTGGTACAGGCCTTATCCTTAGTTGCCATTTTTCATGAAATCCTCGTCCAAAGCCATTCATCTCCTCTCATCTTTGCGAACATGAGTGCATCCATCCGATGCCCTGCAGGATTGTCCCTGCATCTGCAGGGAGGGACAGTAGTATTTCTATACTACGAAAAGTCCCGGTCACTACTTGGGATCATTCTCGCGAATGCAGGGAGCACAGCACTCTTGCAGCTAGGAACAAGAGAACGACATAAAAAAGATTGACACTATACCTGAGCAGCAACTCATACTCATGTTTAGAAGGAATACAATTCTTAACGGAGTTCTGGGGAAAGAACAGTTTTAATGCATGTTCCCGCTAAAAAACAGTGTTGTCTGGGTGATTCAGAGTAGCATGATCGGTTTTCCAATTCAGGCTTCTACGGGGGGGGGGGGCGTATACCGCAGGCAGAGAACCATACGTAGTGGCATCCCCAATTCACGCCCCCGCGAAGGGAGCGACCAAGTGTTGGAGACCAGCGCCGTCTGCCTTTGCAATTTCAACCCACGCTCCCGTGAAGGGAGCGACCCGCCCCACATAGCAGGTGTCCACGGCCGCGTCCTTATTTCAATCCACGCCCTGCGGCGACTTATCCATTTACGCGATACACATAAAACTTTGAACTCCAACATAGATTATACAAATTAAATCCGGCTCAAACAAATGCGCAGGAGCGCTCTCAGTCACAAATGATCTGCATCGCATTAAGGATATTACATCAGTCTACCGTTCGGCGACAACCACATATAATCGACAAGTTCAACGATCCATCCATCGTCTACAAAGTGCAGCGACGATACTCAATAGGTGACATACATACTTTTGATTTAAAAGCGCTACAAAAGACGGACGGCTTGGAATATCCGCAATTCTGAGCTATACATTCGACAGACTTGGAGGAATTGCTGAGCATTCTTCGAGATGAGTTGATGGCGCGTCCATAACATAGACATAAGGCGTATAACCAGTTTCCTTTTTGAATACCCTAATGAAGCTACGCTCCCCCCCCTAGGCCAGTCATAATTGCAGGCTGATGAAAATCAAGAAACTCATCCAGATGATTAGCGATTTATGTCATCACCATTTGCATGTCATGGCCATTCCTGTCAACGTCGCCCCGACCCGCCGACAAAAAAGCTACGCATCGGCAACAGCCTGATAGCGATGGTATTGGCAACAATCCAAAAGTACAAACTGGCCACCATGAGCAACGCCCTGCATAGCATTGATGCACAGTCAAAGCTCACCTGATTGCAAATGCAAGATTTGAAAACTGGGATAGGCGTCGCGCTCGGTGCGTTGGCCGTCGAGCAGATAGTAAGGCCTTCTTGGCATTGAGACTGCAAGCAGGAGTCAGGAATGCTTGGCATTTACTTGTTCGTGAAGCCGAAGCCCTGCAACAGAGTGCTCAGAAATCCGGGGATTATCCTATTCAGGATGGCAAAGCCAATTATAACGACCGCCATGAAGACGACGACTCCTATTAGCTCGTCACGCTGTCGCTTACGGCGTTCAGCCTCACGCGCCGCAGCCATCCTCTTGCGGTAAACCACCGGACACGTCGTCCCTGGACGATGACGATGTACAGGACATTCTGGATCATACTGACACACACAATTAGTATAAGTCTCCTCCCCAGTTCCAAGCATTGGTACTTGCCCGTAAGCTCCACTTGCTTCGTCCTTGTCTGGCCACACCACACAACCTCAAGATTGGGCGAGATCCAGTCAAAAAATGTTTAGCAGGGCTATACGCCAGCCAAACCAATCGCCCGAAACTGTTTACCTCCTTCAAAGACAAGGATGAAGATGTAAACCCGGCTGCACTTACCACGGCATTCCCTATGCCCGCCCTCATCGATGAACTCAGAGACACCAGCACCGACCCCAATATGCGAGCACTGAAGTCAAAGACAAAGAGGCGAAAGACATACTTGCCGCACTTACACGCAGCAACAGAGCGATTCGGAATCACTCTGGTTGTTGGTTTTGAATTATCGTGGCGAACATGTCAACCATCCGTTCTGAAGTCTTTGAACTCAGAGTAAGCGAAGAGGATTGGACCAATAACAACGAGGTTCCCCTTTGATGGAATCACGCCCACAGATGCAGGGAACACATGAAGTCAAGTCCGGCGAGCCTGCTACAAATATGGTTATTCCTACGTATGCGGGGAATATGCGTAGTCTGCATAAAAAAGTTTGCATCAGTAAGGATTATCATTGAGGATAAGGGTGTTCTGTCGCAGACCGTACTAGGCCTACACCATGAGGTAAGTAAATCAGTCATGGCATGGAAGGAGAATGCACAGGGCGCATCAGCGAAGGCGGCCCATTGGCATTTCATCGTCGGTCTCGTGGCCGTCCTGGTGATTGCCGCGGGCCTATCGCTGGGGGTGTGGACTTGGTCTTCGCACGTCAAAACGAAGTCCCTGGCCGGCTGCCGGTCGCAAGCGACTTCCGCGGCTCGGAGCGTGAAGGCCTACGAAGCGGATCGGGCTGCGGCGCAGCGGTGAGCCCGGGCCATACCCCAGGACGACGTGTCCGACGCCAAGGTCGTGGCCACCGTGGAGAAGGCTGCCAACGACGAGGCCCGGACGGTCAAGGCGCACCTGGACAAGGCAATCGCTGACAGGGACTCGCTGCTCTCGGGCAGCAACGGCCAGGTGGCGGACAACGCTGTGCGCGACGCCATGAAGACGGTGTTCGGCCAGGTCAAGGTCGTGCAGGCCGACACCAAGGCAGATACCAACGTACAGCGCAAAGCCATCCAGGATCTCGATCTCGCCAGCCAGATGCAGGCAGTCAATGACTCGAAGGCCGCCAAGGCCAATGTTGATCGGGAGGCCGCTGATCAGCAGGCCCAGCAGGCGGCTACTGCGGCTCCAGCGTCTTCCTCGGGCCACACACGGGGCGGCTCTGCCGGCGCTTCAGGCCGTTCCAACGGCTCCAGATATGCACGAGGCGGATCAAGAGGCGGCTATACCGCTCCCGCGCCTTCGTCGGGAGGCAGCGGCTCCAGCTACCCTCCCGCCCCTGATCACTACACCCAGGAGTAGATCGACGGAGCTCATCATTATCTGTGCATAATGCAACTTGACATCACCAGCGGATGCTGAGCGCCCTTAGCGTTTTCGGCCAGAATCAGGACCCGGCCGCGCCGTCCCTGAATTTCTTATCAATACACAACCGGACGACGAGCCGAGATCATCCCACGGAAGTAAGGGACGCAACTCAAGAAGAGGCTGTATGTAGTTGGGAACCACAGTCAGCCCTTAGGGCGACGCATGTAATACATAGAGCTGACTGCATCTGAAGTCTTGAACCTTGAATTCGACTTCGACACAATCGGAGCATCGCTCCACATGCCGAGGACTTCTATTTGGTTGTCTGACGCGACAACTAGGAATTCACGGCACATGCGTCACATGTCCTAGCCTAATTTCAGACGAACCTACACAAAAGTACAACCGCCGAAGCCACCGGTCCATCATGGCTGAGAGCGATATGCCAGCGCAACTCCACCTGGTCGACTTGACTACCGGCCAGAGGCAAAGATTCGTGAAGCTTGGCCTTTACGGTGGACTCTAGATTGACACTCGGCCGACCCCGGCCGTCGTCCAGGATCTCCACCCCGCTCCAAGGAAAATCATCCAGACCATAGGGCGAGGGCTCAGGTCCCAGCGCCTGAGACCAGGCCTTGAGCACCGACTCCTTGCCAGCCCAGCGCACTGCCAAGTGAGTCGCTAGGTCGTCATGCTTGAACAGGGCCTGCTGCTCAGCCTGCCGCCGCTCCCGTGCCGAGAACAAGCTTGCCATACGCGTGCCTGGCATAGCCAGCTGCCGGCCGAACTCCTTCAGGTCGACCAAATCATGCCCCAACCCCAGCACCTGTCCAAACACGGCATCTTCCATAGGCCTGAGTATGCCCTTCATCTTTTCCTGCTGCAAATCATCCGGTCGAAAAATTGAAGGCTCCGTAACGCCTTAACGAGGTAATCAATAGTTATGTTCCTACGCGAATGTCCGGACAAAGGAAAAAGAAATAAAGGAGGCCCCGCCTCATCAATAGAAAGAGACATATCACTGGCATAGCGACGATAAACCGCCCTGTTGCTTACCATCTATCACCCTTCGCATGTACACTATTGTCTGCACATTTAGCATGTAAAGTACCGAATACTGGGGGAATTCCACATGCACGAGTACATTGCCGTCATCTGCATCGCAGACTGCTCCATCATCGCACGCCCCGACGATGTAGGACTAAACAGGAAGAAGTAACCCGAGGAGAACGGGCGGCCTTGCACCCGGCGACGGTTGGAAATATTGAATACTCATAGTTCCTTCCGAACCTGAGAAATATACTGGTTATATGAATAAATTGCTACATGCAGCATGGACTAGCGACAAGCTCGTATTCCCTTCCAACCCAGCGGAGGTCAAACAACGGTGGTTCCTACGCACCCCGATCAATCCAGCACAAGATCGCGATCTCGTGTTCATCGGAATCAACCCATCGACAGCCACACGATTCGCCAACCAGAGTTCTGGCGGTGATAAAACGACAGAAATGATACTCAACTCCTCTCTTTTCAATGAGGACGACTCACCGCTCAAGAGGGACGGGTCACCACGGAAATGGCGATCGCTGACAATCGTGAATCTCATCCCCTTGATCGGACAGTCTCACGATCTGCTTGATAGGGACGACGAGATCGACCTGACGATTCCGACAACAGTGGAGGTTCTCGAGACCGTGCTTGCCTCAGCTCAGTTCATTCATCTCATGTGGGGCAATAAGAAGGATCCGAAATTTCCATGGAAGACACGGGTGCTGAAGAAGCTCGCGCCTACAATACTCTCGCTGACAGTGGATAAGCAGGTTCAGGCATACCTGTCACAGTCTGGGGATCCTCTACATCCTGGATTCGGGGGACTTGACTATTGGCACGGCAAAAATCTCTGCAAGGACGCCCGAGGAGCACTCGCGTAGTATCCGGGCGCTCCTTGGTCGCTCCCGCATGACGCTCGTAGCGCAAGCGGACTGTGACAGTTTCGGATGAAGGGTTAGCGGTGTTGCCGGGTTTGCAGGTCATATCTGCTCTGTTCCGCCTTGGCGGGTTGGAATCGAGATCGGTTGAACCCGCCTACCCGCAACGACAAGACTCGGAAGGCGTGGACACAAGAAACGGTTAACTTCGCCATCGGTGTGGCAAAGTGACCCGTGAGTGCTCAGCCTGGTCTCGCAATTTCGTATGTCCAGGTACCCCACGGCTAGCTGATGCCGTGGAAGGGGTGAGAGGGTCGATACGTCTCCAGTGTCGGATCGTCTTGCTCGTGACGATCGAATGGTCAGACACCGTCGAGTGAGAGGCTGAGCTCACCACTAACCAGACAGCGCACCTCTCATCCAAAGCACTGGATTAGTCAACTGAAAGCAGCCGGTTCAACGCGGAAGGCGAGCAATCACCAACTTTCGTTGTGATGGTTCAAGTCTGATTGATAGGACTTTGCCTATTGCCCGCAAGGTGCTTTCGTAGGAAATGGCGATTTGCGAATTAGATGCTCCTGGAGAGTCTGGGGCAAGTGGAACAAGAATTGATGCAGGGGGAGATGGATTGCCGTTCACAGAGTTGATGCTCGCTATCTATCCGCACCTCACTGGTGAACAAAACACCGCATCTTTCATGCGGGGCTTATATGAACGGCTTTCGTAGGCGCCGGAACAACTCTGATTTACTTCGCCGGTCAAGTCACCTGGGGATGATCAGCTGATGCAACTCCGTCCAAGTGGTACACCCGTGGACTTGTCTAAGGCCATAGCTTGTCAGATGCTGAAGGACACGACACGCACAGATATCATAGACTCACCCAATTTCACCGACGACATCGAAATAGAAGTCTGCCAATCAGATGGAAAAGGCACTTATCGGCTCCGTCAAACCCTCTGACGAAGAAAATCTCAATACGAACAACGTTGGACATGTGTTCTTTGACTTGATACAGCAGTCTCTCGAGTTCATTGTCGATCCGGAATTCAAAAAATGACCGCAAGATCTAGCAAAACTCTTTAGTTTTAGATCGAGCAAAGAGCAAGTTCGGATCCAGCCTCCCAGAAGAGTGCAAGCTCAGCTGGGAGCCATGATTCCTGCTTCTTGACCCAGGTTCGATTTCTTCCACCCTGATGCGTCGCCATCCTGGAGTTCCCTGACTCAATATCGGACGGTACGTGTCCACAAAACCCCGTATTAACTGCAGCAAGCAGTAATTCGTAGTCGACTCCTTACATGTGAGCCGCATTTCCGGCAGAGTCCAGGATTTGCAGCGCTTCAGAGGCACATGAGTGGATAGATGTGCACGACTTCGGCCGTGTAGTTCATGCAGGCCTTCTCAAATCTTAGCTTTAGATGACGTCGATCCAGTCCTAGCCGACATGCCCCATGAGTTCCTTGTAAGCATCTTCCGGGGCTCCAGCCTTGGCCGGCCCTGCCGCAAAGTGGTGCCTGGCACCCCTGGTCACATACGGCAGACCGGCCTCTTCGAGCGCTGTAGTCCAGCACCACCACTTCACTGGGTTAGTGGCCATTCCCTGCGAGTGAACACCAGGTCCCCATCGCCGATACCGTGGTCTCGTATCCAGTCCTGCATGATCTTGTTGCTCATCTCCCTGACATGCCAGGGCTCGAGGTCTTCGAGCCGCACGCTGCCGATGACTGCGGTAATGTTCCTGCAGTCGCTCCGGTAGGTTTCGTAGACTAGAGGCTTGACCATGGGCCGCTTGTACTCGTCGGGCCATCGGTCGAACCAGTCGCGCAGCAGCGACGACTTCCCTGTCTTTATTTTCTCTGTCCCTTGGTATTTGGCCAGCGCGTCCTCGAATTTTGCGCGCGCCTTGCTTTTGATGCAGTCGGTTTTGTCGAGCCTGCGCCGCTTGCCGGTGGCGGGGTCGCGGGGAAGTTCGCGGCGGAAATGCCAGTAGCCTCTCCCGTCCCGCACGATCGCTATGCCTGGGGCTGGGAGACCTTGTCGCTGTAGTCATCCGAGGGCCTCCGGCGTGTACCCTATCGTGTACCTATTTAGCTCGTAAAGTGCCGAATACTGGGGAAGATCTCACTCAGTCAGGGCTTGATCCTGACCGCTCCAAGTGTTAAAAAACCCGCCAAGAATAGCGGAATATCAACGATAATCGTGGAGCGGGCGACGGGAATCGAACCCGCGTAATCAGTTTGGAAGACTGAGGCTCTACCATTGAGCTACGCCCGCAAAGCCGTTGGCTCGGTACAGAGCATAGCACATGGGCCAGCCGGAACATGCAGTAACTTTGTTATCGCGAGGCTTAACTCAGCAATAAAGCTAAGTAGTCATCACCAGGAAGAACCGTGGTAAGACATGGAAACCTACGCTGATTACTCCCTCGCCAACGAATAACTTTGAAGATCCGTACAGAAATTCCTGCCGCTTGCCGAGCCAAGTTCGCCCACAGCAGTTCGTTTACCTTAAATATGAAATCATGCCGTTGCGAATATCGCTTCAATGGATATCTATAGATTTACCCCGAGCACAAGCCGGTTCCGATGACGGACGCCAGCCGCTGGATGCTCGATTCGATCGCCCGAACCGACGACACGAATAACCACTGCTGTTCCAGCCTGTAAGAGGGTCACGCCTACAGCAGAAGGGGGAAAGTACCGGCGTGGCTATGATGTTCGGACTTCTTGCCATGAGTATTATTGCAACAAACCGCAGCCGCAGGATTTCCATAAAAGCGGCCACTGACACTTAGCACGAGTAAGAGGCCGGACAACTCCCCCAAGACAAGTCCGGCCATTCGGGTGGCCCGGCAATAACCCCAAGTAAAACCTGGGCCACCCATCTACTTTTTTATACCATTTCATGAACGGGGTCCAATCACGGTCAGGACGTAAGAGCCGCCTGCCCCTTAAGCAGCATTGGAACAACCCCATGTACAGACAGCAGGCAAAGACACCAATGCCCGCCTTTCCTAATCGCTCCGATGACGGATACCGCCTGGATGTCCATGAGGGACTCGCTACGTTAAGACATGAGGCAGAACAAAGGAGCCCTAGCCAAGCGTGGCGCACCCACGGACATTTCACCACGCTCCCATGAAGAGAGCGAACGCTCAAGTACGGGCAGCTGATTAGCGTCAACCCCCCATCAAGAGCAAGATAACGCTCAGAGAACCACGACAAAAGGGGAGGCAGGCATCTGGCCCACCTCCCTGATTAACGCAGTGATTGAACTCTCACCGATTCCCCATCCCCCACTGCGGAGGACGGAGAATTGACCAACTCAGGATGCTCTCAGCTCTGGTCATAGTAGCCGTCAGCACCCAAACGGGCCTGGGGGTCCAGCAGCATGGCCTTCTCGATCTCATGGCCCACATACCCGTGGCCGTCCTCATGGAAACGACGGTTGTCAATGGGCTCGTAGAGCGGGGCCCGACCCATGCGGCCCTCCTCCAGGTGGCGCTGACCAGCAGCCAAGCGGTCGTTGGCCCGGCGGCGCCACTCGTCCAGGGCCTCCTGGCCGGAGGTCTTGAACACGGCTGCTTCGAAGGCTCCAGGGCTGACGATGACCCCAATGCCGGAGACATGGCCGAAGCCCAGGGAGGTTACCAGTCCGGCCTTGATCCTACCCACCTTCAAAGGCTGTTCCAGCCAAACCAGATGGTCATCACGTCTCAGGACCGGATCCACGCAGTCCAGGGACGCATTGGCAGGGATGACCCCGGACCGGAAGAGTTGGGTGAGCCCGTTGATCTGGAAGATGCAGGCACCGCCCTTGGCATGGCCGGTCAGGCTCTTCTGGGAGATGACATAGAGCGGGTTGCCGTCCGTCCGGCCGATGGCGTGAGCCAGAGTGTTGTGCAGCTCGGACTCATTGGGGTCATTGGCATTGGTGGAGGTGTCATGCTTGGAGACCACGGCGATGTCGTCGGGGTCCACACCCAGCTTGGCCAGCGAGCGCACCAGGTCCGAATCCCTGCCGCCCATGCCTGCGGCCAGAGCTCCAAGACCAGGCGCTGGGATGGAGGTGTGGGCGCCATCAGCAAAGGAGTGGATGTACCCGACCACGCCAGCCACGGGCAGACCCATGCGCAGGGCAATATCACCGCGTGTCAGCAGGATGGTCCCGCCGCCCTGGGACTCCAGGAATCCGCCGCGCCGACGGTCGTTGGCCCGGGAGAAGAACCGGGGCTGGATGCCCTTGGCGTACATCTCGGCGGAATCAGCGGTGGCATTCATGTTGCCGAAGCCGATGACCGACTCCACGCCGATGTCGTCAATGGCGCCTGTGACCACGAAGTCCGCCTTGCCCAGAGCGATCTTGTCAGCGCCCTCCTCCAAAGAAACAGCAGCCGTAGCGCAGGCCGAGACCGGCTGGACCATGTTGCCGTATCCGCCGATGTAGGACTGCATGACGTGCGCAGCCACCACGTTGGGCAGGGCCTCCTGAAGGATATCCGTGGGAATTTCCTTGCCCATGAAGCGGTCCAGGTAGAGCTTGCGCATGGAGGCCATGCCGCCGAAGCCGGTCCCCTGGGTGGAGGCCACCTTGGAGGGATGCACGGCCTGGAGGATCTCCACTGGGGTGAATCCAGCCGACAGGTAGGCATCCACAGTGGTGACGATGTTCCAGAGAGCGATGGGGTCCACATCCCCGACCATGGAAGCGGGAATGCCCCACTTGACCGGGTCGAAGCCCTGGGGGAACTGGCCGCCAACAGTCCTTGACATGGTGGCCCGGCGCGGCACGCGGATGCGAGAGCCGGGCAGGCGGGTGACGGTCCACTCGCCGGACTGGTCATCACGGGCGATGCTGGTGTGGTCAGGATCCTGGGCCACGTACTCCTCGGCCATGTCCTTGGTGGGCACCGAGAAAGCCACGTCGTGATCCAGGAAGACGTCGACCTCCTCTTCATTGGTGCCCTGGCGGTAGTCGGAGCCCATGCCGTCATCGAAGGGACGGATGCCGGAGCGGGCCACCACCTGGTCGTGGTAGCGCTCAGCGATGTCCTGCTCGGGCACCAGCTCGCCGTCGGAGTCGTACCAGCCCGGCTTGGGGCTGTCCTGCCATTCGACCAGGCCCATATTCCAGGCCAGTTCGAGCACGGCAGCGGCGCTCAGGTCTACCTGACCATCCGAGTGGATGCCCATTTCGGCCTCGAAGCGGGTGCGGCCGGAGCCCCAAGGACCCATCTCGCCGATCGAGACGATGACGATCTGATCCTCGGGTCTGGCGGTCACGTCCTGCCAATCCTGCAGATCCACTGGTGCTTGGGCAGGCACTTGGGGGGTGGGCAGAGCCTTGATGACCCTGCTCGAATCCCTGCCGATAACTTCGGACTCGTCCCCTGTCTTCGCTGCAGGAGCTGGTGTCGGCGGATCGTCATCCTGGGCAGCCTCGGCCTTCAGGGCCTTGAGGTCCAGCGGGCTGGAGCCCAGACCGCCAGTCAGATCGGCCTGGAGCGGAGCCTGGAGAGCCTGCTGACGAGCATGAGCAGTGCACAGTTCCAGCAGGGAATCGGCCATCTGCTCGGTGGAGTAAGTGTGAACGCCATGGCGCTCCACCACCCGGACCAGCGGATCGTTGCCGCCCATGAGCCCGGTGCCACGGACCCAGCCGATCAGCGGATGGGCGAAGGTGACTCGGCCGGACCAGTCCTGCTCAGGGCGGGACCGGTTGACGATGGCATCCAGGGCGGCCTTGACCTCCCCGTAGGCTCCGTCGCCGCCGAACATGCCGCGGTTGGGTGAGCCAGGCAGGACCACATGCAGACGGTGGTCAACGTCGGTATCCGCCCCGATGCCGGCGAACCCGGCGATCTGGCGTTCCAGGCTCCAGAGCATGAGCCGGGCCTGGGACTCGAAGAGCCGGCCCGAGTCGGCCATGGTCCCGTGCATGGCGGGGGCTGCGAAGGGCAGCAGCAGGGTGGGCTCGTAGGCAGGCTTGAGCACGGTGGTCGTAGCCCCCGTGGTCTTGCGCTGCTCATTGCCGACCCAGTCGACCAGGGCATCAACATCCCGGTAGCTGGACAGGTTGGCAGGCACGATCCATAGACGGGCGCCGCCCACGGCATGGCGGCGGTAGAGGTCGCGAGCCCAGATGACGGTCTGCGGCTTCAGGGAATGGCAGACGGCGATGACCGTCGCCCCGCCCTCCAGCAGGCCTGCAGTCAGAGATCCCGCGATGGACTTGGGAGCCACGCCGGTGACCACCGCCACGTCATTGGCGAATCGTGCGGCGGTCTGATCCGAGTCGGCAGGAGTCATGGCCTGGTCGGCTATGCCGCTGAAGACCCGGGCCAAATTCTGTTCACCGCGTTTGCCTGCCTGCCCGGCATACCAGACAGCCTGATCATGCACCTCGCGTCCGGCTCCTAGGAAGCTCAGGCCGCTGCGGTCATCATCATGCTCATGGTAAATGTGAGCCAGATCCTCGCGGGCGCTGGCCCAGCGATCGTCGAAGAGGACGGCGCGCGAGGCCTCAAACCGCGGCGCCACCTGTTGGGGCCAATCGTTGCCCAGCTCGGCATCGACAGCGGCCACGACCGCTGCATCCTCATTCTCGCCAGGCTGGACTGCCGGGGGTTCAAGTCCCAGCTTGTCCAAGAGGAATCGGGCGGTGGAGGCCAGCACGCCCTCAGAGCCGGTCACTTGGGCTGCAAAGGCATCCAAGGCAGCGGAGTCGACCACGGCACCGCCAGCGGCACCGCCTGCAGAGGGCATGGAGACCGTGACACCATGACGCTGGGCAACCTGCTGAACGGCCTGGTCGATCAGAGCATTGGCAGCGGCCACAGTAGAGACGGCTTCAGTGGGCAGAAGCGCCAGGTCGCCGCCACGCGAGGAGGCGCCCTCACGGGTGTCCAGGACCAAGCTGGCCACGGTGGCCGAGACCCAGCCAGCACCTAGCTGCCAGACATCGGAGACCCGCTGCTCAACCTGCTGCAGCTTGAGCCCGGAGGGGCCGAAGAGGTCTCGGATGCGCTCACGAACAATGTCGGAGAGCACCGGGCCGAAAGGCCGATAGTTGGGGGCCACCTTGTTCACCAGTGCGCTCAGGTCGGTCATGCTGGCCTCGGCTGCGCCGTCCACGCTGGCCACGCCCAGCTCGGAGCTGATGTCCATCAGCAGCTGGTTGCGCCTGGAGGAGACGCCGTTGGTCAGGGTGTCGGTGGTGTCGGTCTGCCCGATCTGCTCGGGACGGATCTTGGTGGAGTAGGCCAGCAGGACGGCGATGGCATCCGAGGCCTTGAAAGGCAGGTCGGCTACATCGGCACCCGATGGACCGCCGGTCGCCGGGGCCGGAACAGGAACCGCGTCGTCAGCTGCTGCCGAGGCAGGGGCTGGAGCCGGAGCTGAATCAGATACGGAAGCTGCCGCGGCAGTCTGGGCTGTATCGGGGCTGGATCCCTGTACCTGGGCTGCGGACTCCTCCTGAACCGGGGCCATGGGATCAGTGTCGGTCAGGTAGACCCGGCTCTCGTCCCTGCCCAGGTTGTAGACGCTCACGTGACGCTCGCGGAAGTCAGGCAGCTTCAGGGTCTTCGTGCCCAGGTTGGCCAGGGTGGGCGAATGGCCCAGCCCTACCTCAATCAGCTGCTCTACGCCCAGGCCGCCCTGCTCAGGAGCCTCGAACATGATCGCCTGGGTCTCGATCCAGCGCACAGGAGAGGCGAACTGCCAGGAGAGCAGCTCGGTCAGCAGCAGACGGCCCAGCTTCTGGTCGTCGGCCGCATACTGATCCCAGATCTGGGGATCGTCCAGAGCCTGCTTAATGCGCTCAGAGGGGACCACCTCCAGGATGGAAGCCGCGAACTCCTTGGTCATCTGGAAGGGCCGTGCAACCAGGTTGGGTATGTAGCGACCCTCCAAGCGGGAGTAGTCGATATGCTCGGGCAGCAGAGCGTCCAAGGTATCTCGGAACTCGGGCACCCCCTTGCGCAGCAGGGTGGAGTGGAAGGGCACGTCGATGCCAGGCACATACATGAAGGCCGGCTTGCCGCCCGCCTCCTTGGCCCGGCGGTTGGCATCGGCTCGCAGATACTCCAGACCGGCGATGGTCCCGGCCACGGCGTACTGCTGGCCAGCCAGGTTGTAGTTGACGATCTCCAGGAATTCGCCGCACTCCTTGGATACGGACTCCACATACTGCTTGACGCCGGAGTCGCCCACGCCAAACTGGTTGGGACGCAGGGCTCCCATCCGGTAGTTGCTGCGCCCCTGCTCATCGCGTTCGATCAGGGAATGCATGGTGGACCCGCGATGGAAGACCAGCTCCAGAACCGTCTCCAGGGACATGACCCCGGCGAAGGAGCTCAGGGCGTTGTACTCGCCCAAGGAGTGGCCGGCGAAGTAGGCGGGCCAGATGTCCATGCCGGACTCACGCAGGCGGGCGGTCTGAGCGAAAGCCACGGTGGCCAGAGCCACCTGGGTGAACTGGGTCAGATTCAGCAGACCCTCCGGATGATGGTAGGTGACCCCCTTGGCCGTCAGGGTGTGCGGATTGTCACGCACCACGGCCAGGATGGAGAACCCCAGCTTGCTGCGGGTCAGGGCATCGGCCCGTTCCCAGGTCTCGCGGGCGGCCGGGGACTTGGCCCGCTCGTCCAGGACCATGCCCTGCTGCTGAATCCCCTGGCCGGGGTAGACGTAGGCGGTCCTTGGGGCACGGGCGATCGCCGTGCCGCGGGAGACCAGCTGGCCGTCGATCCTGCAGGTGACCTCCAGGACCAGTCCGCCGTGGCGGACCTTGCCCACACGCTCCAGGCTGATCTCCACCTTGTCGCCTAGCTGGACCATGCCATACATGTTGTAGGTCCATCCGGCGATCTCGTAGTGGACGCCCTGCTCGTCAGTGGCCTGAGCCGCATATTGAGCGGTGGCAGACAGCCACATGCCATGCACCAGCGGTGCAGACAAGCCGGAGACCGCCGCTCCTCGCTTGGATGTGTGGATGGGATTGAAGTCACCTGAGGTGCGTGCGAAGGCGGTCATATCCTTGGGGGCGGTGACAGTGACGCGGCGCAGCAGCCTGCGGGGTGTGTCCACCGTGTCGGCATGGATGCCGCCGTACTCGGGAGCCTCCTGGGGCAGCTGATCGCTGTAGGCACGGCCACGGATGGCGAAACGCTCCACCTCGCGGGCCAGTACAGTCCCGTCCTGGGCGGCGTGAACCACGTGGATGGTCACCACCCGGCCAGAGGAGGATTCCTGATAGGGCTCGGCCCAGCTGGTCAGCCCAATCCGCTGGCCGGTATGCTCCAGCAGCCGCTTCTCGCTGACCTCCAGCTCGATCAGGTGGTCCAGATGGACCGCGTTGAGCAGTCCCTCGATGATGGGGAAGCCGTCCACATAGACGGATCCCAGGGCTGCATAGATGGCCGGCCAGGCCGGACCCACCAGGGCATCAGGGGCGAAGCCGGAGGGGATCAGCGCATCAGGAAGGGCGCCACCGGTTGCCGCCTCATGGTCGAAGCCCAGGTTGGCCGCCAAGGTGTAGCCGCTGTGGGCCAGGCCGAAGGGGTGGTCAGGGTCGTCATCGTCCTTCTCGATGACAGGCATGGCCTCCAGCTTGTCGCCGGTAATGGAGGTGTTGCCGATGCCCGCTGTGTCGGCCAGCATGGCGTAGACGTCCTTGGGCAGGCGGCTGCGGTCAACCACCGGGAAGAAGCCGACCTGGTCGCTCTTGAGGGTCAGCGGCACGACGATGTGACGCACCGCATGCCGGTCCAGACCGCCGTCAGGATCGTCGTCCCAGTAGGTGTCCAGATGGATGTCCAGGTCGTAGTGCTCACCCTGGTCGTCCTGACCAGTGGCGGTGATGGTGTAGTTGGGGTCGTCCATGGCCGTCCCGTAAGCCGGACTGGCCATCAGATGGCCCACCCAGGAGATGTTGGGACTGCGGCGGATGAACTCCTGCGCATCAGTGGCGCCTGCCAGCTGGCTGTAGGCCTTGGCGGGACTGCTGTCCAGGCCGCGCACCCGGTCTATGGCCGCCTGCTCGAACCGTCCCAGAATGGAGGCCACCGGCTCGTCCACCGTGGTGATGCCCGCCACGGAGATGGGTCCGGGGATGGCCCTGACCGAGTCGGCGCCGTAACGGGGATCCTCGGACTGCCAGAGCTGATCCTGACCCCACCAGCGCAGCAGATCATTGTCGATGACCGGCACGAAAGGCATGGGCTTGGGGTACTCGCGCACCAGGACGGGGAACCAGGCCACGTCGGTGGGCACCACCTTGAGCTCGGCCGCCTGTGGATAGGCCTCATGCAGTCGGCGAAGCGCCTGCTCGGGCTCGGCCACATCCTGCCTGGAGGCGAAGATGGAGTCGAACTCGCCGCTCTGACGCTCGCAGACCCGGGCCTCGATGCGCCGCAGCAGGTGCAGGAAGCGGTCGATGTAGGTGTCGTCGGCCCAGGGGTAGGCCAGGTCGGCGAAGCGCTGGGCCCAGTCCTGGTAGGTCATGGTCTCCAGATCGCCGAAGTAGGGCTTGGCGGTCCTGTTCAGAGCCTCGATGATCTCTGCGCGGCGGGTCTCCAGTTCCTCCGGGTGCTTCATGACCCGGACCAGCAGACGGCCGCACTCGGCAGAGGAGTTCTCCATCTCGTAGATGTCGGCATGCAGATGGCTCAGACCGGAGCCCACGCCTCCCACAGACTTGCCGCTGGGCACCCACTTCTCGCCCATGGGAGCGAAGAGGTCCGGATCGGGGGTAGAGCTGTCGATGCCGGGGGTGGCCACCAGAGCCCGCTTGATCTCGGGATTGGTGTGGGCCTCCTTGGCGGTCATGGCAGCCGTGCCGATCATGACGCCGTCCACGGGCATGTCCGGCAGGTGGTAGGCGCGGGACCACTGGCCGCTGATGTAGTCGGCCGCCCGCCCAGGGGTGCCGATGCCGCCGCCAGCCACCAGAACAATATTGGGGCAGGCGCGGACCTCGGCGTAGGTGGTCGAAAGCAGATCGTCCAGGGACTCCCAGGAGTGGTGGCCTCCGGCAGCACCGCCCTCGACCTCCATCAGTATGTGAGTGGGGGCGACCTTGCGGGCGATGGCCACGACCTGGCGGATCTGGTCCACCGTGCCGGGCTTGAAAGCTACATACGGGAAGCCCTCCTCGTTGAGCTGACGGATCAGGGTCACGGCCTCGTCCAGCTCGGGGATGCCGGCAGAGATGACCACACCGTCGATGGGGGTGCCGGAGGCGCGCTTCTTGGGCACGATATGCTGGCTGCCGAACTGGAGGTTCCACAGGTAGCGGTCCATGAACATGGCATTGAACTCGACCGTGCGGCCCTCCTGCAGCTGGTCCTCCAGCTGGGACACATGGCGGTCGAAGACCTCGGCGGTCACCTGGCCGCCGCCCGCCAGCTCGGCCCAATAGCCAGCATTGGCGGCCGCAGCCACGATTTCGGGCTCCACGGTGGTCGGAGTCATGCCGGCCAGCATGACCGGGGGCTTGCCGGTCAACCGGCTGAAAGCAGTCTCCACCCGGGGTCCAGCCGGCGTCTCAAGCAGACGCGGGGCCAGCTTGGACCAGTCCTGGGTTCGGGCCGGATCCTCCTCCATGGTGGACAGCTGCGCGCGCCGGGCCTGGTTGGAGGCCTCGACCACACCCACGCCAGTGCCTTGGACCAGGTTGTCCACCAGCTTGCCCAGAGTCTCGCCCGGGCCCAGATCAACCAGCCAGAGGGAGGCGGCGTCCTGCTGATCTATGACCTCGGCGATCCGGCCGGCCCAGTCGGCATGATTGAGCAGGACCTCTTCAGCCAGAACCCGGGCACGTTCAGAGTCCAGACCGCAGCGGCCGGCCCAGTCCACACTCAGATCCACGGCCTCCTTCATGAGCGGGGAGTGGAAGGGCAGGGTCACATCCAGATACTCCAGAACCGGGGAGAAGGCGGTTCCGCCACGGACCTTGTCCTCGCGCAGGCGGCGCTGATGATCGCTCTCCTTGCCTGCCTCGATGGCGAAAGCAGCCAGATCCTCCGGATAGCCGGACAGGACCAGGTTGCGGTCCGAGTTGGTCACGGCCACGCTGATGGGGCCGCGAGCGCCAGGCACCCGGTCGATCAGAACCTCCACCTGGTGGCGGGTGGCGCCGCGCACCGAAAGCATGGGGGTGGCCTCACCCTGGCGGTGAATGCCCAATCGACGGGCCTGACGAGTGCCAGCAGCGCCGATCAGCATAGCGGTGGCCAGGATCTGGTCGATGGCGCCCTGTGCGGCCTTCAGGGATCCGGCCGACTGGATCTCTTGGACCATGTGGACCCCGATGATGCCCTGGGAGTGCCCCAGCAGGGCTACCGGACGAGCTTGGGCCGCGTCGTAGCCCAGCTGGTCCATGTCCATAAGGGCACCCAGCTGCACCAAGGCAATGCCGGGCACGCTGACAGCCGCGTCAGCAGCCGGGCCCAGCCTGACGGGATCTGGCTTGTAGCCGAACAGATCCAGCTGGCGGCCGTTAGTGGCCAGCAGGTCCGGCTTGACCGCCCTGAGCAGGTCTGTGGCCGCCGCCATCCGCTCCCTCAGGGCCCTGTCGATGTCGGGATCGCCTTGCAGATCAGCCAGTGCCACAGTCCAGGGGTTGGACTGGCCGGCGAACATGAGCGCGTGCGGCTGCTCGGCGAGACGGTTGATGAAGAATGTACTGGTCATGATGTCCTATTCGTAGAGGTTTGCAGATTGCTGATAATGGCGAGGGGAAAAGCTCGGCCTAGGGTCGGGGAAGCTTATAGGGGTTGGTTGCCATGGTGCTTGTCGTTGACCCTGACACGTTGCTTGTCTGCCAAGAGGTCCATGGCCTGGATCAGGACCGGTCTGGTCTGCTCCGGGTCGATCATGCCGTCCAGCTCGCCCATCTCCAGGGAGAGGTTGGCATTGACGGTGCTGCTTTCGTACTCCTGGGCCAGCCGGTTGCGCAGCTCGTCCACGTCCCGACCGGCCTCCTTGGCCTCCTGCAGGTCGCGCCGGTGGATGATGTTGACCGCGCCCTGGGCTCCCAGTACGGCGATCTGCGAGGAGGGCCAGGCGTAGTTGAGGTCCGCGCCGATGGCCTTGGAGCCCATGACGATGTAGGAGCCGCCGAAAGCCTTGCGCAGAACAATGGTGACCATGGGCACCTGGGCATTGGCGTAGGCATAGATGACCTTGGCCCCACGACGGATGATGCCGGCGTGCTCCTGGTCGGAGCCCGGCTTGTAACCGGGGGTGTCCACCAGGGTGATGACCGGCAGGTTGAAGGCATCGCAGAGACGGACGAAGCGGGCCAGCTTCTCGGAGGATTCCACATCCAGGCTGCCTGCGTCCACCATGGGCTGGTTGGCTACGATTCCCACCGGCCGGCCCTCCAGACAGGCAAATCCGACCACGATGGACCGGGCATAGAGCTCTTGGACCTGGACCAGCTCGCCGTAGTCGACGATGGCGTGGATGACGTCCAGCACATCGTAGGGCTGCCGGTCGTTCTCGGGGATGACCGCGGCCAGTCGCTTGGCGGCCTGGCGCTCGGCATGGCCGGAGATGAAGGCGTATCTGGGAGGCTCCTGTCCGCTGTTGGCGGGCAGATAGGCCAGAACGGTCCTGGCGTAGTCGATGGCGTCGGCCTCGTCCTCGCCCAGGTAGTGAGCCACGCCGGAACGGGTGTTGTGCACGTAGCCGCCGCCCAGCTGGTCCATGCTGATGGTCTCGCCAGTGGCCGCCTTGACCACGTCGGGACCAGTGACGAACATGTCCGAGTTCTCCTTGGTCATGATGATCAGGTCGGTCAAGGCCGGGCAGTAAACGGCACCTCCTGCGCAGGGCCCCAGAATCAGAGAGATCTGCGGGACGAATCCGCTGGCCTGGCAGGTCTTGCGGAAGATTCGGCCGTACTGGGTCAGGGCGGCCACACCCTCCTGGATGCGGGCGCCTCCCGAGTCGATCATGGCCACGATGGGGACCTTGATACGCAGGGCCATGTCCATGAGCCGGCAGATCTTCTCGCCTTCGGCCCGGCCCAGGGTGCCGCCCCTGACGGAGAAGTCCTGGGCGTAGACGCCGACCTTGCGCCCGTAGACCAGGCCGAAGCCGGTGATGACCGCAGATCCCGCCCGGCCCCCGGCAATGTCACCGCCAGCGAATCGGCCCACCTCCTCGAAGGTGTCCTTGTCGAAGAGCAGATCCAGGCGCTCCCGGGCGGTCTGCTTGCCCTTGGCATGCTGGCGGTCGCGGGCGTGCTCCTCGGCCTGCTTGGCCAGGGCAGCGGCCCGATGGATGCCCTGGCGCACCGGCTGGGAGCCCAAGGTGGATTCGGTGACGCTCATGCCTGCTCCTCCCCGCCCAGATCCAGGGTGACCAGGGTCTGGCCCGGATCCACCCCTTGTGCCACGGACACATCGATGGTCTTCACGCGGCCCTTGGCCGGGGCATAGACGTAGTTCTCCATCTTCATGGACTCCAGAACCACCAGCAGGTCGCCCTTGTCAACCTCCTGGTCGGGGGCCACGTTGATGCGGGTGACCACCGCCTGCATGGTGGCCACGATGACGCCGGACCGGGCCGCATCCTGCCGGGGTGCGCCAGGCTCCTGATCCCGCAGCCCGCGCCCACGCAGGGGCTGCCGGGGCCGGGAAATGCCATCATGACCGCTGAAGCCGCCCATTCCTCCCAGAAGCGACTGGGGCAGAGCAAGCCTGACCCGCTTGTCGTCGATTTCCACGTTATAGGTCTCCATGGGATCGCTGTCCCGGTCCTGCTCCTGTGCGGAGACGCCGGAGACCGAAGCAGGCTGGCCGCTGCCGTTGGAGGCAGGCTCCACGTTCAGATAGACCCTTTCAAGCCACTTGGTGGACACGTCGAAGGTGTGACCGTCTTCGGCAGTGAACTCGGGATTGGTGAAGATCTTCTGGAAGAGGCCTGCCGGGGTGGGGACCCCGCTGATGCTCATCTCGCGCAGGGCCCGACGAACCCTGGCCACAGCTGCCGGACGGTCCTGGGCGGTCACGATCAGCTTGCCCATCATGGAGTCGTCCCTGGGCGAGACCGTGTCTCCCACCTCGACGCCTGAATCCACGCGGATGCCAGGGCCGGAGGGCCACTGAATAGATTCGATGGTACCTGAGCTGGGGGTCAGATTGGTGGCCGGGTCCTCGCTGGTGATGCGCAGCTCGAAGCTGTGGCCGCGGGGCGGGGGCGCCACGTTCAGGGAGCCGCCGTCGGCGATCCGCAGCTGTTCGCGGACCAGGTCCAGTCCGCAGACCTGCTCGCTGACCGTATGCTCCACCTGCAGCCGGGGGTTGACCTCCATGAAATAGACATCGTCCCTGGGGGTGACCAGAAACTCGCAGGTGCCCAGGCCCACGTAGCCCACCGTGTCGAACAGGCGGCGCGAGAATCCCTCCAGCTGGGCGATCACGTCGTCGGACAGGAAGGGCGCAGGAGCCTCCTCCACCAGCTTCTGGTTGCGGCGCTGGACCGAGCAGTCCCTGGTGGAATAGACGGTGAACTGGCCGTGGCTGTCCCTGCCGGACTGGGTCTCCACATGCCGGGCCCGGTCCACGAACTTCTCGATGAAGTAGTCGCCCAGGTCGCCGCCCTGAAGGGCATCATGGTTCATGTAGAAGGTGCGCAGCTCGTCGCTGTCGTTGATCAGGGTGATCCCCCGGCCGCCGCCGCCGTCAGCTTTCTTCATCATGACCGGATAGCCGTGCTCGTCGGCGAAGTCCAGCAGAGGGCGCATGTCGGTGACCGGTTCGCTCAGGCCTGGCACCACCGGCACCCGGGCCCGCTCGGCCACCTTGCAGGCGGTGATCTTGTCGCCCAGCTCGTCCAGGACCTCCGGGTCCGGACCCACCCAGGTGATGCCCGCCTCAATCACCTTTCGCGCGAAGGAGGAGAACTCGGAGAGGAAGCCATAGCCCGGGTGGAGGGCGTCAGCGCCGGCCCGGCGGGCGATGGAGACGATCAGATCCTCATTCAGGTAGGTCTCCAGGTTGGTGTCCCCAGGCAGCAGGTAGGCCTCGTCCGCCATTTGGGCATAGGGGGCGTCCCGATCCTGGTCGGCATAGACGGCCACGGTGGCGATGCCCATCTCCTGGGCGGTGCGCACAACCCGCAGGGCTATCTCGCCGCGGTTGGCGATCAGCAGTTTTTTCATTCCCCTCTCCTCACTGGTTGCTCAAGGGCGATTGGACTGACAGAAAAGCATGGACAAGGCAGGAATCAGATCCTCACAGCGGCCACTTCAGGCAGGATGCCCACGTCGGCTGTGGACACATCAACTTGGTTTCCATCCGACAGCCGCACCCTCAGGGAGGCATCATGGTTGATCTCCAGGGCACGACCCTCTACGGGTGCTCCGGCCACGGGAATGACCATGACATTCCGACCCAGTGTCCAGCTGAGCGCGGCGATCCGCGAGCGCAGGCCCTGAGGCCCGTTCAAGGTTCTTTCCAGCGAACCGTCAAGGCCGAGGGGGGCCATCTCCCCGCTCAGGTGCCAGCTGATGGCATCGACCAGATCGTCGCGCAGGGTCTGGTAGTCGGGCAGGTCCTCGTAATGGAGCTGCAGAGAGGTGGAATCCGCAATGGGCAGCGCCTGCCGAGGCAAAAAAAGGTTGATGCCGATGCCGACAGCCAGCGCCGACCAGTTTTGATCCACCCGGACCAGCTCGCAGAGGATGCCCCCCAGCTTGGCCCCGCGGCAGAACAGATCGTTGGGCCACTTGAGAGTCAGGACCCGTTCAGGTTCGCCGCCGTCGGCCAGCTGGCAGCCATGGTGCTCAAGCACGTCCTGAAGGCCTTCCAACGCGGCCAGTCCCGCCACGAGGGGCATCCACCCGCCAAGCGGTCCAGTAAGCAAGCTGGTGGGCAGCGGCAGGGCCCAAGTAGCCAACAGGGAGCATCGGGGCTGGTTGACCCAGGTTCGGTCAAGACGACCGCGGCACCGGGACTGCGCATCAGCAACCGCTACGCTAAGCGGCATGGTGTGCCCCCCGGCGCCCGGCCATCGCCGAAGACCTCTACTTGCGACTCTTCCCTCGTAGATTGTCGTCGTAGAAAGGCCCTGACGGGCATTTTTTCGAGGCGTACCTTCGGCTTTCCCCTTAGTGCCAGAGACCAGTACTTTCGCAGCCCCCGTGCTCGTTGTCGATTCACTGCCCCCGAATAGTCGCTCGACCCGGTCGCGCGCATCCGAATAGGACGAGGCTTCCAGAGCATGAGCCACGAGCGTATTGGTCGAATCGACGGTGTCGAACACCACGATCGAGGAGAGTACGCCACTGTCCAGCGATGCCGATGGCTGCCACTTGATATTCTGATGAGGCACGCGTTCCACTATACGGCACAAGGGGTCAGCCCCGGTAGCGAACCACCCACAAAAGCGATGGTCGGTTTTTGTATCTTTTCACAGGATGCCCTTGAACTGCCCATAGCGCATCCTCGGATGGGCACTGGATAAAATGAGGAAAACCGTACAACAGGCACAACCCGCGAAAGGGGTTCTTTTGAGTGCAGACAGCCGTAGGGTGCAGCCAAGAGAGGAGGTCGAGCGACCTGTGCCGACCCCGGTCTTAAAGACCAAGAAGCCCAGGCCTAATGCATCCCGGACCGTCGGCCTGGCCCTGGCCCTGCTGGCCTGCCTTTGGATCGCCTGCTGCACCGGACTGGGTCCCATCTACCGTCGGCAGGGTTCTTTGACGCAGATAGGCCTGGCCCAAGTGCTGGTCATGCTGGGCGCCTTAGCCGTCTGCCTGGCTCTGGTCCTGGCCTGCCGCCGGATTCTTCTAGGCTGCGCACCCCTGCGAATGCCGCAGCGGCTGACCGCCCTGGCACAGCACCCACGGATGCGTGCCTATGCGGCCTTCATCACCCGGCAAACCAGTGGCTGGCGGCCCATCATGCGTCTGCTTCTGCTGGGCTGGGCCTGGGCCTTTCTTACCCTGCTTGCCGCCTATGGGGCCGACCTGTACGCCCAAGCCCAGGAATGCGCCAACCTCCTGGCCCAACTGCAGGGCAATCAGCCCCCCTACGGCGGCAATGCCTTCACCCAGATGGACGTCTACCCCATCGGCCACTACCTGTGGCCGGAGCACCCAGCATTCCTGACAGACCAGCACAACATAGTGCTGACCCTGGTCTATGGCATGACCATCATGGCCTCCAACCACCTGACCGGGTCCTATGACGCAGGCATCGTGCTCCTGGCGGGACTGCAGGTGCTTTTCGCTGCCTTCTGCTGCGCCGTCACTGCCGACCGCTTCCTGCGCGGCAGCGCAACCGAACAGGTGGGAGCCCTGGCCCGCACCCTGGCCATGCTTTTCTTCCTGCTCTGCCCCTTCGTGGTTTTCAGCACCTTCAGCCTGACCAAGTCGCCCCTCTTCGCCTTCGCCTTCATCTGGTGGTTCGGCATCTGGCACCAGCTGGAGGCAACAAATAGGAACTCTCCGCCTTCCGCCAGCCAAGCGACCCGACTGCGACCTGGCCTTGTACTGAGCACGCTGATCATGCTGATCAGCGCCAAGTACGCCCTGTACATCGTCCTGGCCCAGCTGGTTCTGGCCCTGATCATCCACCGTCGTCAGTGGGCCACCGTCCTGATCGGACTCCTGCTGCCCCTGGTCCTGTTCACGGGGGTGACCGGGGCTCTAACAGCCACGGGGACGGTCATCCAAGGGGATTCCGTGGAAAGCCGCAGCATCCAGCTGCAGCAGATCGCCCGAGTGGCCCGGCTCAACCCCCATGGGATTCCGGCTCAGGCAAGAGCCGACCTTGAGCCCATCATGGACCTGGACAATGCCGCCATCCAGTACACCCCCTGGGAGGCCGACAGGGTCAAGTCCTCGGGCAATCAGCCCAAACTGATCGTCTACCGCTGGAGGACGGTGACGCCCGAGCAGATGTCTCGGCTGAATCGGGCCTGGCTCCAGGTGGGACTGCGCAACCCGGTGATCTACCTGGATGCCTTCATGGCCGAGTCCTACGGCTACTTCGACCCAGGCGATCCTGCCTACGTGGCTATGTCCTACTACCTCAACAACGGCTACGTGCAGAATTCAGGCTCCTGGCTGGCGGCCTGGTGCCACGACTGGCGCAACGGTGTGACCGGATTCGTCAGGACCTGGGCCGATACCCCCCTGCTGGGCCTGGTGGCAAGAGCCAACTTCTGGGTGGTGGCCGCTCTGTTGCTGATCGTCGCCCGGCTGGCAGCCGGCCACTGGCGCGGGGCCCTGTGCTGGTTCCCCCTTCTGCTGATCATGGGAGTCATGATCACCGCCCCAGCCAACAACTTCGAACGACATATGCTTCCAGTGGACATGGCAGTGCCCTTCCTGATCCTGGACATGGTCCGACAGAGCCGTCGTACCCGTACAGATAACCTGATGGACCGTCCGGCATGATCGGCCAGTCGAGGCGCTCCAGATCGAGGAACCATGACCCAGCCAAGGTGCAGCAAGCCCACCAGGCACCTACCGCCTCCAAAACAGCCATGGAGCAGATTCTCCGGAAGACATTGGATCATTTGGAGGAGGCGCTGCCCTGGGCCAGGTCCTTGCCCGTCGATGGACGCAAAACCTTGGAAGGAGCCATTCGAACTGCCTTGGACGACCTGCTGTCCCGACTTGATGCCCAAGGCAGGCAGGACAACGCAGTCCCCTCCCCTCTACCAGCAGAGCTCTCCCGGAACCTGGGGCCGCACCGGGCCATGGAGCTGACCGAAGTCATTCTGGACATGCTTGAAGAGGCTGGCCGGACCTTGGGGAGCGAAGGGGAACGGTCCACGCTGATCTACACCCGTCATGCCGCCACTGCGGCAGCTGGTCTCTACGCCGATCTGGCCGAGGCAAGGAACGGGCGCAAGGCCACAATAGAGTCGAGAATCATTCGGCATTTGATTGAGAAAACAGCAGACACACGGACCGTTGACGATCTAGCCCGGTTAGGCTGGCCGACCGAATTCGACAGCTTCGCTGTCGTTGGCGAAGCCCGTGACAGCAATGACGGGCAGGGAATGGAGAACGCTCGCCAGCCGATCCATACTACCGTAGTCCGTCAAGGCGGCAGAGCTCTGGTGGGCGAAAACGAGGGACTCATGGTGGTCCTGATCAGCCCCGACCGGTCAGGTGCTCCAGCCGACTTCTGCGCGTCCATCCTGCGTTTCTTCGCCGACGGGCCCGCTGTCTGTCTGGGACCACTCCGCCATGGGATCTCCGGCGCTGAGGCTTCCATCCGAGCCGCCCTGAGCACCCAGGCTGCAGCCCCGGCAGTAGCCGACCCCATCACCGCCGCCCTGCCCAGGCCCCTGCACGCCGACGACCTGCTGCCAGAACGAGCCCTGAACGGTGACACGGACGCTGCCGACCAGCTCTACCAAGAGGTCTATCTGAGCCTGGCCGGACAGGACCCCGACGGCCCCCTGCCGACCACTCTGCTCACTTTTCTGCGCTCGGGCAACTCGCTGGAAGTCACCGCCAAGAAGCTGGGCATCCATCCCAACACCGTGCGCTACCGGCTCAGGCGCTGCGTGGAAGTGACCGGCTGGGATGCCATGGACCCGCGAGAATCCTTCGTCCTTCAGGCTGCCCTGATCATCGGCAGAATCCGCAGGTCGCATCCGAGCGCCGACTGACCGGATCCGGATAGATCAAAAGATGGACCGAAATATAAAAAGGGCGGGGACCCGAAGGTCTCCCGCCTTGGAAGTATACGGCGAACCGACTCAGAGCACCGCAATGTCCAGGGGAACACCCGGACCCATGGTGGTGGTTACGGTGGCCTTGGTGATGTAACGGCCCTTGACCGTGGCCGGCTTCAGACGCTTGATCTCCTCGTCAACCGCATGGAAGTTCTCCTCCAGAGCCTGCTGCTCGAAGGAGACCTTGCCCACGGGGAAGCTCAGGTTGCCGTTCTTGTCCACACGGAACTCGATACGGCCAGCCTTGATCTCGGTGACTGCCTTGGCCACGTCCATGGTCACAGTGCCGGTCTTGGGGTTGGGCATGAGGCCGCGGGGACCCAGCACGCGGCCCAGACGGCCGACCTTGCCCATCATGTCGGGTGTGGCCACCACAGCATCGAAGTCCAAGTAGCCGCCGGCAACCTTGGTCACCAGCTCGTCGTCGCCCACCTCGTCGGCTCCGGCCTCGGCGGCTGCAGTCGCCTGGGGACCACGAGCGAAGACCAGGACACGCACGGTCTTGCCGGTGCCGTTGGGCAGGCTTACAGTGCCACGGACCAGCTGGTCGGCCTTGCGGGGATCCACGTTCAGGCGGTAGACGGCCTCAACAGTCTCGTCAAACCCGCGCTTGGGCATGCTCTTGAGCAGGGCGATGCCCTCCTCGGGGGTGTACAGGTTGGTGCGATCGACCTTCTCGGCCGCCTCGCGATACTTCTTGGAACGCTTGGTCATCTGCTTCTCCTATCAGCAGTCGCGGTGCGGGCAAGCGTATGCCCTACCGCTCACAACAAAAATTTCAGTCGGTGACGGTGATGCCCATGGAACGGGCGGTGCCTTCGATGATCTTCATCCCTGCCTCGACGTCACGGGCCGACAGATCCTCCATCTTGGTCTGGGCGATCTCGCGGACCTGGGCCTTGGTGACGGATCCCACCTTGGTGGTCAGCGGGTTGCCGGCACCCTTGGAGACGCCGGCCGCCTTGCGCAGCAGGTCGGCTGCCGGCGGAGTCTTGGTGATGAAGGTGAAGGAACGATCCTCGTAGACGGTGATGATGCAGGGGATGACCTGGCCCATCTTGTCCTTGGTGGCATCGTTGTACTGCTTGCAGAAGTCCATGATGTTCACGCCATGGGAGCCCAGTGCAGGACCCAGCGGGGGTGCAGGATTGGCCTTGCCGGCCTCTATCTGCACCTTGATCAGCGCGGTGACTTTCTTCTTTGCAGCCATATGCTGGTTCTTCTTTCTACGAAGCGGTGATGTCGGAGACCATAGGTCCCCTCCCGCAACCTGTTCTTTCCAAATGCGCTCCACGGGGGAGCACAAGCCTGACGATTATCGCATCAGCCGAAGACGGCCGAGGCGCTCAGACGATCTTCTCGACCTGATCGAATCCCAGCTCCACGGGGGTGTCCCTGCCGAAGATGGAGACCAGAACGGTCAGCTTCTGCGTGGTGGGCTCCACATCGGAAACCACAGCGGCCATGGTGGCGAAGGGCCCTTCAGTGACCGTGACCTGATCGCCAACGGCATAGGAGACCTCCACCGTGCGCTTCTTGGCAGCTTCGGGTTTGTCTCCAGCGGCTTTCAGAGCCTCGGATGCGATCATGGGGGCCATCATCTGGACGACCTCCTTGCGGGTCAGCGGAGCCGGCTCCTTGCTGGGACCCACGAATCCGGTGACACCCTCGGTGTCACGGACGATGCGGCGGGCGTTCTCGTCCGGCCACATGCGAATCAGCACGTAACCGGGAACCCGAACCCGGGTGACGACCTTCTTGCCCTTGTCGGTGTGTTTTTCGACCTCCTCCATGGGAATCTCCACCTGGAAGACCTTGTCCTCCAAGCCGAAGGAGGCCACGCGGGACTCCACGTTGGCCTTGACGCGCTTCTCATAGCCAGAGTAGGTATGCAGAACATACCATTTGCCCTCAAGGGTGCGCAGCTTCTTGGAGAACTCATCCACGGCACGCTGACCGGGATCCTCCTGGTCGGCCTGGTCATCGTTGTCCCCTTCATCAGAGGAGTTGCCGGAATTGGAGGAATCGTCCTTGCCCTGCTCGGCCTGCTCCGAAGCGGACGCGAGCGACTGATCCTGGACCTGGGCATCCTCCTGCGTGGGGGCATCGACGGATGCCGACTGGACCGACTCAGCGGCCTGATCGGGGTCCAGTCCCTCTCTGGTCAGATCATCACTCATGGATCACTCCACCTTCTACCTTGTCACGGCTCAGCCAAATATCAGGAAGCCCAGTTTGCCCAGGCCGAAGTCCATCACGGTCACGAAGATCATCAGCAGCAGCACGAAGATGAAGACGGCCACAGACCAGCCCACCAGCTCCTTGCCTGTCGGGGTCACGACCTTGCGGATTTCATCGATAACCTGCTTGATGAAGAGCCCGATACGCATGAAGAAGTTCGGCCTGGCTTCCTCAGCCCCATCCTTCTGTGCCATGGTCATCCGTCCTTCGTTTGTTCTGCATCGTCTGCTGCAAGCCTTGGCAGGGAAGGCGGGACTCGAACCCACAACCTACGGTTTTGGAGACCGTTGCGCTACCAATTGCGCCACTTCCCTATCGGAACTTCCCACCAGCCTACTCGACAGGGAGGAAAAACCGCCAAATCTCAAGTTTAGCCTAAAGGATGGATTGCGTCCAACCGTGTTGCCCCGACAGCATTTCGTCCAGGAACCGGATCAGGCGCTGACCCAGTCCCCAAGGCGCTGCATGCCCTCGGCCAGGTCGTCGTCAGCCAACGCGTAGGAGAAGCGCAGGCAGCCGGGCGCACCGAAAGCCTCGCCCGGCACGGCCGCCACCTGGATCTGCTCCAGGATGACCTCGGCCAGCTCACTCGATGTAGCGCAGACCGTGCCCTGCGGACCCACGGGCCGATCCAGCAGACCGGACACGTCGGCAAAGGCGTAGAAGGCGCCCAGGGGTTCAGGGCAGGTCACCCAGTCCATGGCGTTCAGGGCGTCCACGATGGCCCGCCGGCGCAGAGCGAAGGCCGACCGCATGGCCTCCACGTCCTCCAAGCCTCCAGTCAGTGCAGCCAGGGCTGCCTGCTGGGAGACGTTGGCCACGTTGGAGGTCATATGCCCCTGAAGCTTCGCGGCCGCCTGGGCCACCGGCAAGGGAGCGGTCAGCCAGCCCACCCGCCAGCCGGTCATGGCATAGGTCTTAGCCACGCCGTTGACTACGATCAGCTGATCGCGCACCTGGGGCACCAAAGCGCCGGGATAGGGGGTGTGCGCCCCCTGGTAGGTCAGATGCTCATAGATCTCGTCGCTGATCACCCAGATCTGGTGCTCTATGGCCCAACGGCCCACGGCTGCCACCAGTTCGCCGTCCCAGACCGTCCCGGTTGGGTTGGCAGGCACGTTGAGAACAATGGCACGGGTGTGCTCGGTTCGGGCAGCCTCCAGCTGCTCCAGCCTAGGGATATAGCCCTGGTCGGCTCCGCTGAGCACCGGGACCGGCCGGCCGCCAGCCAGCAGAACCATCTGGGGATAGCTGGTCCAGTAGGGCGCAGGGATGATGACTTCATCGCCGGGGTTCAGCAGGATCTGGAAGGTCTCGTAGACGGCCTGCTTGCCGCCGTTGGTGACCACAACTTGATCCGGGTCGATTTGATAGCCCGAATCACGCAGGGTCTTGTCCGCGATGGCCTGCTTCAGTTGGGGCAGACCCGCCGTGGGCGTATAGCGGTGGTTGCGCGGATCCAGGCAGGCGCGCGCTGCTGCCTGCACGATATGGTCAGGTGTAGGAAAGTTGGGTTCGCCGGCACCGAAGCTGATCACATTCATGCCCTGGGCCTTCATGGCCTTGGCTTTTGAGTCCACAGCCAGAGTGGCACTGGGGGCCACCGCATCAATGCGTCTGCTCAGGGTCTGCCATTGCGCCATAGTCATGCTGCCATGGTACCGCCCGGCACCCCCAGTGCTGCGCTCAGACCAGGACCAGGGAGTCCCGATGGACCAGCGGGTGGGCATAGTGGGCGCCCAGTCGGCGGCGGAGCTCCTGGGTGGTCAGGCCCAGCATGTCCTGAGCCTCCTCGGAGTCGTAGCCGGACAGGCCCTTGGCCACCTGGTGACCGGACTCATCGTGTATCCAGACAGGATCCCCGGCAGAGAACTCGCCCTGGACGGATCTGGCACCGGCCGCCAGCAGGCTGGCCCGACCGCCGCGCAGAGCTTTTACAGCCCCCTGATCCACCAGATAGCCACCACGGGGACGGGAGGCAAATTTAATCCATAGCCGGTGCGAGGAACCCCGTGGGCGGATAGGGGCGAAGAGAGTGCCCACCCTGTCGCCGGCCAGGGCAGGACCTGCAAGGTCGGCGCGCGTCAGGACAACAGGCATACCAGAAGCCGCGGCAATCCGCGCCGCCTCCAGCTTGGTGGACATGCCCCCGGTCCCCAGCCCGGAGACGGACCCCTGGGCATCCACCTGGTCCATGATGGCCGCCACATCGGGCACGAAATCGACTCTGCGGGCACTCGGCCTGGATGGGGGTTCGGTGTAGAGGGCATCCACATCAGTCAGCAGGACCAGGGCATCAGCGCTGACAATGTTGGCGATCAGCGCCGAAAGGTGGTCGTTGTCGCCGAAGCGGATCTCGTTACTGGCAAGGGCATCGTTCTCATTGACAATGGGGATGACCCCCAGATCCAACAGACGGCAGAGGGTGCGTCGGGCGTTGCGGTACTGGACGGCATGGGTGGTGTCACGGGCGGTGATCAGGATCTGGCCAACACGCAGACCATAGCGGGCGAAGGCTGCCTCGTACTGGGCCATGAGCAGACCTTGGCCCACTGAAGCCGTAGCCTGCTGGGTAGCCACGTCGCCGGGGCGTTGGTCGAACCCCAGGGTGCCGAAGCCTGCTGCGATGGCTCCGGAGGTGACCAGGACCAGGCGGGCGCCATCCACAGCAGCCGAAGCCAGAGCCCCTACCAGCGAGCGCAGGCGATCCTGGTCCAGGCGTCCGTGGGGATCAGTCAGGGAACTGGTGCCCACCTTGACCACCATGGTGCGGGCCTGTGCCACCCGGGAGCGGACCTCATCCTCCTCAGATCCCTCCCGACCGGTCATTGCCCAGCCTCCTCAGAACTGGCAGCATTTGTATCCCCGTGCCCCAGCAGGCCATGCCTGTCGTGGGGATCGTCGTCCACAGAGGGGTCGGCCCAGTGCCCCTGGCGCCGCTCCTGCTCCATAACCTGACGCACCGCCTGACGGGCATCCATCATCTGATGGTACTGGCGGCGGCGTTCGCTGTTGGTGCGGCGGCGGTTGAGCCCCTGGCTCTCCTCCAGACGCAGGTCACGACCGCGGGCCACCTGGGGAGTGCCGTCCAGCATTTCGGCGCCAGCTGCCACGCTCGGGTCCCAGTCGAAGGCCACTGCATCGTCGCCGGGACCGATGCGGACCTCATCTCCAGGCCTGGCTCCTGCCTTTCGCAGGGCATCCTCTACGCCCATCCGGGCCAGGCAGTCAGCCAAATAGCCTACGGCCTCTTCGTTGTCGAAGTTGGTCTGGCGAACCCAACGTTCAGGCTTGGCTCCGCAAACCCTGAACCAGGTTTGCCCGGAACGGGTCTGATGCCGCTCAAGAGTGAAGTCGCCAATCTGGTCGGCATTCCTGCGCCGCCGCTCCAGGGGACGGATGACCACGCGTTCCTCCTGCCTGGCCTCCTGCTGCTCCTGCAGCTGTCTGCGCAGGCGGTCCACCAGATCGGCCAGGTAGTAGCCCAGCTCCTTGAGTCCCTGATGAGAGGCCGTGGAAACCACGAAGACCTTCAGACCCATGGCCTCGAAGTCAGGCCGGACGAATTCAGCCAGTTCGCGGGCCTCCGGCAGGTCGGCCTTGTTGAGGATGATCACCCTGGGCCGCTCGGCCATGGGGATGACCCCCAGCGGAAGCTCGAGGCGGTCGGCATAGCGGGAAAGCTCCTCCTCCAAGGCCTGATAGTCGCTCATAGGGTCACGATCAGGCTCCAGGGTGGCGCAATCAATGACGTGGGCGATGATCTCGGTGCGCTCAATGTGCCTCAGAAACTCCAATCCAAGGCCCTTGCCCTGGGATGCTCCCGGGATTAGCCCGGGCACATCGGCCATGGTGAAGCGGCTCTCCCCTGCCTGGACCACGCCCAGGTTGGGCACCAGGGTGGTAAATGGATAGTCGGCGATCTTGGGCCTGGCCGCGCTCATGGCCGCCACTAGGCTGGACTTGCCTGCGCTGGGGAAACCCACCAGAGCCACGTCGGCGATGGATTTGAGCTCCAGCACCAGGTCGCGCTCCTGCCCGGGGTCCCCCAGCAGGGCGAAGCCGGGAGCCCGCCTGGCCTTGGTGGCCAGGGAACGGTTGCCCAGGCCGCCCACGCCGCCCTGGGCCGCCACGAACCGGTCGCCTGCATGAGCCAGGTCAGCCAGGCGCTCACCAGGTTGCTTGCGCTCCCCCTGGCCTCCCTTGGCGGTGAAGACCACGGTACCCACCGGCACTGGCAGAATCAGATCCTGGCCACGGCTGCCGTCCTTGTCGCCGCCCAGACCCATGGTGCCCGATTCGGCCTGGCGGTGCGGCAGGAAGCGGTAGTCCAGCAGACTGGTGGCGTTGGCATCGGCCTGAAGAATGACCGAACCGCCCTGACCACCGTCGCCCCCATCGGGCCCGGCCAGGGGCTTGTACTTCTCGCGGCGGATGGAGGAAGCCCCATTGCCGCCGTCGCCACCCTTGACATGGACGGTGACCTGATCCACAAATGCGCTCATAGGGGCCCATGGTACTCAATCCGGCCTGACATGCGGCCCCTGAGAGCTGAATGCCCGGCATCTCCATACATATGCAAAAAGGCCACCCCATGACAGGGATGGCCTTTGGCTGATGCCGATAAGGCAATCAGGCAGTAAGCACGTCAACGACCTTGCGGTCACGCCGGTTGGCGAACCGAACCGTTCCGTCCGTCAGGGCGAAGAGGGTATGGTCCTTGCCCAGGCCGACGTTCTGGCCGGGATGGAACTTGGTGCCACGCTGGCGAACGATGATGTTGCCGGCCACTACGGCCTCGCCGCCGAACTTCTTGACGCCCAGGTACTGTGCATTCGAATCGCGCCCGTTGCGTGAGCTGGACGCGCCCTTCTTATGTGCCATGTCTGGTTCCTTTCCTACCTCGACCTAGGCCCTCAGGCGATGGCCGTGATCTTGACCACGGTCTGCTTCTGGCGGTGACCCTTGCGGCGCGCCACGCCGGTCTTGTTCTTGAACTTCTGGATGTTGATCTTGGGGCCCTTGGCCTCGTCGTCCACGACCTCGCCCTTGACGGAGAACTTGGCCAGATCCTTGGCGGCCATGGTCACCTTGGATCCATCGACAACCAGCGCGACCGGAAACTCGACCGACTCGCCCTTCCTGGCAGCCAGACGGTTGACCGTGATCTGGTCACCGACCTCGACCTTCTCCTGATGGCCTCCGGCCTTCACAATCGCGTACATAGCCCTACCTTGCCTGTTGTCCAAAGCTGTATGCGCCCGGTATCCGAGTCCCGCCTTGCAATTGACGGACCCGTCCAGACACCAGCTAACCAGTATAGAAGCAAACACACCGCGTCGTCAAATGTGCCTGCCCCGCCGACAAAACGAAATCAGTCTATGACTCCTTGACGACATCCGTCGTCTCAGCCTGAGCCTCGTCCTCGTCCGATGCCGCCTGGGCCGCCGCAGCGATCCTGGCCAGCTTGGCCTTGACCGCAGGCGTGGAGCCGGTTGACAGGGTCTCCTTGGCAGAGGAGCCATGACCATGCTTGTTGGTCTTGACGAAGGGATCACCGCCCTTGACCGCGTACGGATCGGCGTAGGAGGCAGAGATGGTCGGCTTGTCGTGGAGTATGAAGCCTCGGCCATGGCAGGTGGGGCACTCCTCGGAGAAGGCCTCGACCAGGCCCTGGCCCACCCGCTTGCGGGTCATCTGTACCAGGCCCAGGGATGTGACCTCGGCCACCTGATGCTTGGTGCGGTCCCGGGCCAAGCACTCGACCAAGCGGCGCAGGACCAAGTCGCGGTTGGCCGGCATGACCATATCCACATAGTCGATCATGATCATGCCGCCGATGTCGCGCAGGCGCAGCTGTCGGGCGATCTCCTCGGAAGCCTCCAGATTGCAGCGGGTCACCGTCTCCTCCAGGGACTTGCCCTTGCCGATGAAGCGTCCCGTGTTCACGTCGATGGTGGTCATGGCCTCGGTGCGGTCGATGACCAGGGAACCGCCGGAGGGCAGGTAGACCTGACGCTCCATGCCCTTGCGCAGCTGGCTGTCGATGCTCCAGCGGTCGAAGACATCCTTGCCCTGATGCTCGGCCGGATCCCAATGCTCAAGCTTCTCCTCCAGGTCGGGGGCCATGGTCTCCAGGTAATTGCGGACCCGCTCATAGACCCCTTGCCCCTGGACCACCAGCTTGGCGAAGTCGTCATTGAAGATGTCACGGACCACACGGATGGCCACGTCCGGCTCGCCCTGAAGAAGCTTAGGACGCTTGCCGTGCAGGAACTCCTTGTGCTTGTCCTCGATCTTGCTCCACTGGCGCTGCAGGTTCTCCAGGTCCTTGGTCAGGGCCTCCTCGCTGGCTCCCTCGGCCGCGGTGCGGATGATGACGCCCATATCCTTGGGGGCCACTCTGGAGACGATGCTCTTGAGGCGGGAACGCTCGCGGTCGGGCAGCTTGCGGCTGACGCCGGTCATACCGCCTGAGGGCACCAGGACCAGGAAGCGGCCGGCCAGCGTAACCTGCGAGGTCAGCCGGGCGCCCTTGTGGCCGATGGGATCCTTGGTGACCTGGACCAGCACGGGATCGCCGGACTTGAAGGCCAGCTCAATCCGTCTGGGCTGACCCTCCAGACGGGTGGAATCCCAGTTGACCTCGCCAGCGTAGAGCACACCGTTGCGGGCCTGGCCGATATCCACGAAGGCGGCCTCCATGCTGGGCAGGACATTCTGGACCCGGCCCAGGTAGATATTGCCGACAGTGGAAACCTCCTGGATGTCGGAGACGTAGTGCTCAACCAGGATGTCGTCCTCAATGACCGATATCTGAGTGTGGTTTTCCTTCTCACGCACCACCATCAGGCGGTTGACGCTCTCACGGCGTGCCAGGAAGTCCTGCTCGATCAGCTGGGACTGACGGGAGCGCTCGCGACGGTTGTCCCGCCGACGCTGCTTCTTGGCCTCCAGGCGGGTGGAGCCCTCCACATCGGTGATCTCGTCAATATATTGCTGCTTGCGTGAACGGCGGCTGCCGGACTCCTCCGACTCGCCCTCAGCGGACTTGGAACCCCTGCGACGGCGGCGGCGACGGGTCAGCGGGGCCTCGTCCTCCTCATCCTTGTCTTTTTCCTGCTCGTGCCCGCGACGGCGACGGCGACTGGAAACGGACTTCTCGGACTCCTCATCATCACTCTTTGAACGGCGGCGACGACGGGTGCGGGTGCCGGACTCCTGCTGGTCCTCATCCTGCTCCTGGTCCTCGTCAATCATGAAGGTGATGCCCTCGTGATCCAGATCCTCCTCGATGCGCTCCACCTCGTCAGCGGCCCGGCGCTCCTCCGCATTGAGCCTGCGGGAACGTCGCGAACCGCTCTCCGAAGTATTCCTGGACCTGCTCCGTCGGGAGGACTTGGATGATTGCTCGGTGTCCTCGTCCTCATCATCCCGCTCGTCGCGCTCATCATGGTCAGGTCGTGCGGCTGGTATGACGGGCTCCTGGAAGAGCAGCGATGTCATAGGACGGGGACGGGAGGCGCGGGCGGTACGCGGACGCTCATCCTGCTCCTCACCCTTTCGACCGGCCCTCTGGCTGTGACCCGAGGTCAAGGCCTCCACGGCTTCAAGAGCCCTCTCCTGACGATCGTGGTCAGGTTCGCCCTCCTGGGCATGCTCTTCAGTCCGTCGGCGGGCGGCAGTTCGAGTGCGACGACGGGTGGCCGTCCTGGTTGGCTTGGACTCGCCCTCATCCTCCTGGACATCCTGGCCGGAGTGGTCCTGCACGTTCTGGTCAGCCGCCTGATCCTCCTTGGCCTTGCGGGTGCGGCGGCGACGGGTGGCAGAGGGCTTCGACTCGTTCTCCTCCTTGGCCTTGCGGGAGGTCTTGCGCTTCTCGGCCTCGACTTTCACAGGTACATCAGCACCAGCAGCGCCGGCCACCCGGACCACACGCCGTCCAGTGCGCCGACGGGCGCCGGAACCTGATGCCCCCTCGACCTGCCGCTCCTGCCCACCGCTGATGGCGGACCTACTATCCTTGGTATCCTCATTATTCGTTTTTTCGGGCACAATGCTCCTTGCGGCACGCCGCCTCGCGCCGCTCTCACGGTCCCGATCCGTCCTCACGCTGCACTCTCACTGCAGCCGCGCACCTGCGTACGCCCGATCGAAACGCCTTGGCAAAAAGTCTTCCTGACGCAGGCGGACACCGACGCCCGCACGGATCACTGGGTCTCCGTACAGGGGGATCAACGCCTACGCTGCAAGTGGTCAGGCAGAACCACCGTCCTCTAGTATGGCACAGATCAGCAACGGTCAGGTCCATTGAGCCAGTTGATCAGGATTGCTTCCAGCCGGATCAGGTCATCCAGGGGCACCTGTTCATCAGCCTTGTGGGCCAGCAGGGGGTTCCCAGCGCCCAGGTTGACGGCTGGTAGGCCGAGGGCTGAAAATCGCGCCACATCGGTCCACCCCAGCTTGGCGCGAGGCTGCTGGCCCGTGGTCTGAGCAACCAGATCCGCCAGCGAACGAGCCCAAGGCGAATCCAGACCCGGACGGGCCGCAGGCGATTCGTCGCACATGCGCACCGAAAATCCTTTGAAGACCCCGCCCTGGGCCACATGCTCGCCATTGCCCAGCTCAGCGCCTGTCCCCTGGCCCATCATCAGCTCCTTGGCCTGGGACAGGCTCTTGTCAGGGGCGAACCGGTAATTGACGTGCACCCGGCAGCGGTCAGGGATGACATTGGTGCCAAGGCCTCCCTCGATCATGGTGGCGTTGAGCCCCTCCCGGTAGTCCAGGCCATCCACCCGCACGGTAGCCGGACGGTACCGTTCCAGTCGGTCCAGAATAGGCGCCGCCGCGTGGATGGCGTTGCTGCCCATCCAGGCGCGAGCGGAGTGGGCCGCCGTGCCGTGTGTGATCAGGTCGAAGCGCATCGTTCCGTTGCAACCGGCCTCGATGGCGCAGTCAGTCGGCTCGCCGATGATGGCGAAATCCCCCTGTACCCACTCGGGGCGGGCGGTCACCACCCGACCCAGCCCGTTCAGGTCGGCCTGGACCTCCTCATGGTCATAGAAGACGAAGGTCAGGTCATAGACCGGCTCCCGCAGAGTAAGCGCCAGGTGAAGGAAGACGGCATCAGAGGCCTTCATGTCGGCGGTGCCCCTGCCATACAGCACCCGGGACCCAGGATGGGCGGCAGCCAGGTCGGCGCGGATGGCCGGATCGCCGGGCTCCAGCCAACGCGGGGGCAGATTCCCATCAACCGGCACAGTGTCCAGATGCCCGGCAAGGACGATGCGATGAGGACGGCCCAGCTGAGTGGAGGCCACGACCGTATCGCCCAGCCGCCGGACCAAGAGGTCAGCGCGTGAGGCCAGGGCCTTTTGGACGGCATCGGCCAAGACGGTCTCCTGACCGCTGACCGAAGGCATGGAGGTCATGGACTCAAGCATCCTTGCCAAGGCCTGGGCAGGTTCAACCCCCCGGATGCCAGCGAGAAGATCGATATCCGTCTGTGTGTTCTTGACCATAGTGCCATGCTAGCGGGCCGAGGGAGCGCGGATGGACCTGTAGCCGCGTGAGCAAGGCCCAGGTGGCACAATGGGGACGACGGAAGTGGCGGCACTCCGCCTGGAAGGCCGCCGTCCACCATGCGAGACGAGGAGGATGCCGGAGTGCCTGGACTGCTCAGTGCCATGGAGGGATTCTTCATCATCGGCGTGGTCATCGCCGTGGGCTACGTGGCCGCCCGCTTCCACGTAGGCGGCCCGACGGCCCAGCTGGTGCTCAACAAATACTCCTTCTTTGTATCAACGCCCTGCCTGATGTTCGCCATCCTCTCCAAACAGAAGCTCTCGGTCATCTTCCATCCCAGCATCATCGTGGCCTTCCTGTCGGCAGCGGCCGTGGGCCTGCTCTTCGTGGCCCTGAACGCCGCCAGCTTCCACCTGCCTGCTGCCGAGGCCACCATCGGCGCTCTTGACTCCCTTTATTTGAACTCCAACAACATCGGGCTGCCTGTAGCCACCTACATTCTGGGCAACCCCACTCTGGTGGCGCCCATCCTGGTCATGCAGCAGGCCCTGTTCACCCCCATCGGATTGACCGTCCTGGATGCGACCACCTCTGGCAAGTTCTCGGTCAAGACCGTTCTCAAACAGCCCCTGAAGCAGCCCATTCTCATCGGCTCCCTGGGCGGCATATTGATCTCGGCCATCAGCGCCCAGACCGGCCACTTCGTCATCCCCGACTTCGTTTACAAACCCATCGACATGATCGGGCAGTCGGCTGTGCCCATGATCCTCATGGCCTTCGGCATGTCCCTGCGGGGTTCGCGGCCCATGAGCCAGGGCACAGGCCGGCGAGCCACCCTATGCGCGGTTATTCTGAAGAATCTGGTCATGCCCATAATCGCCTATCTGCTGGCCCGGTTCATGATGGGCTTCAGCGGAGCGGAGCTGTACGGGTGCGTGGTTCTGGCCGCTCTGCCTACCGGTCAGAACGTCTACAACTACGCGGCCCGCTACGAGGTGGGAACCACCTTCGCCAGGGACGGCATACTGCTGAGCACGATCAGCTCGCCCGTAATCATCGCTCTGGTCGCTCTGCTTCTGAGCTGATGAGTGCAGCCAGACCTGCTGCTACCGCATGAGCTTTGTTCAGGCAGACTTCCGACATCCTTCGGCCGCAAGAGCCTCCAAGCGTTGCCGGAAATGCGGCCAGTCCCGGCCGAAGGCCTTCAGCAGGGGCAGGTCCGCTACCTTGTCCATATCCACCCATTCCAAAGCGATGCTCTCATCGTCATTCATGTGCGGATCGACATGATGGCCGGGGCGCTCGAAGGCCAGGATGGTCGTGTAGCCCCAAGGACCATGGTCCTCCAAGTAGGAACCCACAACCTGAATGTCCTCCGGGCGGATGTTGGCCTCCTCATAGCTCTCGCGCAGACCGCCCTCCAGTGGGTTCTCCCCGTCGGAGATGGCGCCGCCCGGCACACCCCAGGTGCCTCCCTCGGCGCTCCAGCGTGCCCGGTGCTGCAGAAGCACACTGACTGGTGCGCCCGTGCGGGCATCGCGTCGGGCCAGCAAGACGCCGGCAGCCCCGTTGAGCCCCCAGTGTCGTTTGCCGCAGGCGCAGTCCACCCACCCATCGCCGGGCTGATGGACGTTCTCCTCGGGGGCGATCAGCCCTTCAGGACCCTGCAGCAATCCGTCAGACCCCCGCCGATCGGGCAGAACCCGTTCGGCCCACAGGTCAGGCCAGGAGACGCCCAGCTCCTGGGCCAGGGCACGCAGGGTGGGCATGCTCAATCCCATCACCCCGCTGGGATCGCCCTCGATGCTCTGAATGAAGGCGCTGCCCAATCCCTCCAAGGTGAAGGCCCCGGCCACCTCCAGGGGTTCTCCGGTAGATACATAGGCCTGTATGGATGACTGGTCGTAGTCCCCGAAGGTCACTTGAGCGCTGCTGATCGCTCGGGCCCGTCGGCCAGTGGCCAAATCAATCAAACAATGGCCGGTGACCAAGGTGCCGGTTCGGCCGCGCATGGACATCAGCCGCTCCAGAGCGCGCTCTGGCTGGTGTGGCTTGCCCATGACGGCGCCGTCCATGCTGAACAGAGAGTCGCACCCCAGCAGAAGGGGCCCGCGCCCAGCGCCGATCATCCCGCCCCAGGTCCCGATGACCTGGCTCATGGGATCCCGGGCGGATACGCTCGAATCGTCCTGGCTCAAAGGCTTGAACGTGACCAGATCGCCCCGCGAGCGCCTTTCAGCATCCTTGACAGCATCCATGGTCGCTTGTACAGCCGTTGCCTTGGCCTCAGCCAAGACACTGACACGTTCTCGCGCATCCATGTCCTCCAGGCGACAACCCAGTTTACAGGCCCGTTCAGCCAGCACAGCAGGTTCATCCACCCTGGAGGGTCGAATGACGGGGTCAATGCCCGACTGGACAAGAAGCCTGCGTCTGGAGGGAGAGGATGAGGCCAGAATAAGCGGGATATGCCTGTCTTCAGTGTTCACGATTGCCTTCCCGGTCCCGTTCCACCTGGACCCCCTTGCGATCCACGTCCAGCGACAGGATCCGCCAGCGGCCGGAATCCAGATAATCCTTGGCGAGGGCCCGCAGCTTCTTTTCGGCATCACCATAGTGCAGGACGATAATGCAAGGGCCGGCTCCTGAGACGGCCGCAGCGTAACCATGACGGCGCAGGAGCTGCAGAAGCTTGGTGGAAGAGGGCATGAGTCCGGCCCGGTATGGCTGATGGATCCGGTCCTGTGTTGCTACGAAGAGCAGAGCGTTGGCCCTGGCAGCCTGTTCTGCTGCCTCGGCCCTTAGGTCATCCAGCGACCCGGGGTTCAGAGCACCCGGAATCAAAGCTGCCCGTGACAGATTATGAACGGCATCCGCGTAAGGCACCCGGCCAGGCAAGGCCTGCCGGGCCTTCTGCGTGGACAGGTGGGCGCCGGGAACGAAGACCGTTGCTTTGATGGCCGGATCCACCTTGTAGCGCAGGGTGTGGTAGCCACCCTCCAAGGGCGCGCCCCCGGCTATGGGCAGGGAGCCCACCCCCTCGTCGGTGGCCAGATCATAGGACACTGTCAGCCCGCCGTAGACAGCAGGCGCCACATTGTCGGGATGCCCCTCAATCTGGGCAGCCAATGCGAAGACGGCATCACGACGCAGGGGACCAGCATGTGCGAAGGCTGCAGCCGCCGCGATCCCGGCCACTATGGCCTCGGCGCTGGAACCCAGTCCTCTGGCTTGGGGGATGCGGTTGACAGCTCGCATGATGAAGCCAAACCTTGGCAGACCAAAGACCTGGCAGGCCCGTCTGAAGGTGGAGACGACCAAATGGGTCTCATCTCGTGGCAGGGTCCGTTCCCCCTCGCCCTTGATAACGACATAGGCGCTGGCATCGCCCGGATCCACGGAACGGGTGAAGACGATCTCGTCATGATAGTCCAGCGCCAGGCCGATCGCGTCGAAACCTGAACCCAGGTTGGCGCTGGTAGCTGGCACACGTACTCGCACAGTTGCAGGCCCCTCTGTCACAACGACCATTATTGAGCCTGCCGATCGAAGACGCGCAGGATGGAGGCCTGCCCGGTGACCGAGTCGAAGGCGGAGATCCGCTCGACCACACGTCGCAGAGTCACCTCGTCGCACAGGTGGGTGACCACGCGCAGCTGCTGGATCTCGCCGCTGTAGCCCGGGTCATGCAGGGTGGGCTTGATGTCCTGGTTGACTCCGTTGATGGAAATGCCCGCCTCGGAAAACACTTGGGCGATGGCCGCCAGCACTCCAGGCTTGTCGTGAATGAGGAAACGGACAGCGAAAGCAGCCCGGGATGAATCCAGAGGAGCCATGGGGATGTTGGCGTACATAGGTATCCCCGGCCCAATGCCATGCTGGACGATGTGGCGGGCCTCGGTGACTACATCACCCACAACGGCTGATGCGGTGGGCGCTCCGCCTGCGCCTCGGCCATAGAACATGAGGTCGTCGGCGGCCTTGGCGGTAACGAAGACTGCGTTAAAGCTGCCGTGGACCGAGGCCAGAGGATGGCTTTCGGGAATCAGCGCCGGGTAGACCCGGGCCGAGATGCCCTGTTCGCCGCGTTCGGCCACGGCCAGAAGCTTGATGACACGGTGCTCGGTCCGCGCAGCCGCAATATCGTCAGCAGTGATGGCACGGATGCCCTCCACCGGCACATCGTCCAGTCGCACGTCGGTGTGGAAGGCCAGCGTAGCCATGATGGCGGCCTTGGCCGCTGCGTCCAGCCCGTCCACATCGGCAGTGGGGTCCGCCTCTGCAAAGCCCTTGTCCTGAGCATCGCGCAGGGCCTGGTCGAATTGAAGACCCTTGGTGGTCATCTCATCCAGAATGTAGTTGGTGGTCCCGTTGACGATGCCGACCAGACTGGTGATGCCGTCGCCCACCAGGGACTCGCGCAGGGGCCGCACGATGGGGATGGCCCCGCCCACGGCCGCCTCAAAGTAGATGTCGACGCCCCGCTCTTCGGCAGCGCGGTAAAGCTCGGGGCCGTGCTGGGCCAAGAGGGCCTTGTTGGCGGTGACCACGCTGGCGCCGGACTCGATGGCCTTGAGCAGCAAGGTGCGTGCTGGCTCGATGCCGCCGATCAGCTCGATGACGATGTCCGCCCGGGTGACCAGGTCAGCCGAGTCGGTGGTCAGCAAGGACGGATCGATCCAATCCGCCTTGACCTTGTCAGGATTGAGGACGGCGATGCCCACCAACTCCAGTGGGCGACCCACTCGACTGGCCAGATCCCGGCTCTGCTCCACCAGGAGGCGGGCGGTCTGGGAACCCACAGTCCCGGCCCCCAGAAGCGCTATACGTATGGGCCTGACGGCCTCCTGCTGCTGCATATTCTTGGGCATATGGATCCTCCATCCGCCCCAACGGGGCCGGTCACCGGGTGTTGCTCCATCTTAGAGAGCCAATCCGACACCCATATTGGCACCGCCAGCTGGTTCCAGCGAGGCGCTGATCATCCCTGATCCAAGGCCAGCAGGTCATCAATGGTCTGTCGCCGCAGCATCAGATGGTCGCCGGACTGGTCCAGACCGACCACAGGAGGGATCAGGGCCTGGTTATAGTTGCTAGCCATGGTTCGCCCGTAGGCGCCGGTCACTGGCACCAAAAGCAGGTCACCCCGGCGGATGTCTGCGGGCAGAAGCACATTCTGCACCAGAATATCCCCTGATTCACAATGCTTGCCAACCACCCGAGCCTGGATACGGTCCGCACTGCCATGCCGGTTGGCTAGAACAGCCGTGTATTCGGCTCCGTAAAGAGCCGGACGGATATTGTCGCTCATGCCGCCATCAATTGAAACGTAAGTACGCACGCTTCCGTCAGACAAGGGGACGGGCTTGACGGTGCCCACCTGATACAGGCTCATGCCGCAGGGAGCCACGATCCAGCGGCCAGGCTCGAAGGCGATGACGGGCATGGGCATGCCCAAGCGACGGTTGACGGCTGTCATGTCGGCCCCCAGGCTGGTCAGGGTCTGGTCCAGATCCATCCGATCCTCATCCGGGGTGTAGGGCACGGAGAAGCCGCCGCCCAGGTCCACCTCGGGCATCAGGTATCCGTCGGTGGCCCAGAAAGTGTGCCTCAGCAGCATCATGCGTCGGGCAGCCTCGATGAAAGCCGAGGAATCATGGATCTGGGAGCCGATGTGTGTGTGGATGCCCACCAGCTCCAGTTCCTGCTCGTAGGAGCGAATCTCCTTGAGCAGGGCGATAGCCGGTCCGTCGGCTAGAGCAGACATGGCTTTGATTCGGGCAGGATCAGTCGATTCAGCGGGCCCATTGGCAACAGAATACAGCGCCGAAGAGAATGGTGACACCACGGAATCGCTGGAGGCAGAGGACTCCTCTTTCTTCGTGGCCACCGAAGCCGTTGCCCCAGCCTGTCCGGAGGCTCCAGGCTGGGGCCCAAGGTCCAGCAGGCCCACGTCAGTGCCCTGCGGCAGCAGGGGGATGCCGAACTTCTGATCCTCATGGGCAGTTGAGATGTACTCGTGACCGCCGGCATGCACGCCCACGGTCACCCGGAGCATGACCCTGGCACGACGCCCCCGTGCCCTTGCAGCAGCGGCGATTCGGGCAGGCTCATCAGGCGCATCGATGACGATGGCCCTATAGCCTTCCCTGACAGCCAGATCGATCTCCTGGTCGGACTTGTTGTTGCCGTGCAGGACCAGACGGCGGCCAGGAGCGCCGGCAGCCTGGGCGATCAGCATCTCGCCCAGGGAGCAGGTGTCAATATCCAGCCCTTCCCGCAGCATGATCCGCACGGTCTCCTTGCTGAGAAAGGCCTTGCCGGCGTAGCTGACCCTGGTGGTCGCTCCGCCCAGGTCTCGCAGAGCCGCCTGACGAAAGGCCGAGGCCCGTTCCGCCATCATCGCGGTATCCATCAGATACAGGGGGGTGCCGTAACGCTTGGCCAGGTCCTCCATTGAGCGCCCATGCATGGTCAGCATGCCCTGGCGGTCCCGCTGCACAGTCCCGGGCCAGAACCCGTCGGACCCCAGCCCGCACATCCGTGTTTCCATCAACGACCTCCCGGCGACTCTGAAGATTACATGCGGTCCGGGGCCTGGACTCCCAGCAGTCCCAGACCGTTGGCGATGACCTGCTGCACGGCGTCATTGAGCCGCAGACGCGCCGCCGCCCGAGCTGGTTGTGGATTCCTGTCCTCGTCCTGGTCCAAATCCGCCCGGCCGGTCGGCTCCATGGGCACCACGCGCTCTAGGTTGTACCAGCGGTGATAGACCCCGGCCAATTGCTCCAGGTAGTGGGCCACCCGGTGGGGGGCCTTCTGGTCGCCTGCCGTCTGAACAACATTGGGGTAGAGGGCCAAGACGCCCAGAACATCGTTATCGGCCGCAGTGTCCAGCAGGGACAGATCAGCCCCGGAACGGTCGATACCCGCCTGGGCTGCGTTCCGATCCACGTTTTTAGAGCGGGCGTGCGCGTACTGCACGTAGTAGACGGGATTGTCATTGGTATGCGAGGCCAGCAGGTCCAAGTCGATGTCCACGCTCTGGTTGTAGTCGGTGCGGGCCAGGGAATATCGGGCAGCATCCACGCCCACGGCATCCACCAGATCGTCGATGGTGACCACGTTGCCTGCCCGCTTGCTCATGCGCACGGCCTGGCCATCCTTGATGACGTTGACCAGCTGGCCGATCAGGATCTGCATGTTCACACCGGGAGTGTCCCCGAAGGCCGCACAGATGGCCATCATTCGGCCGATGTAGCCGTGATGGTCGGCGCCCAGCATGTAGATGGCCTCGTCGCAGGGATCCTTGGCCCTGCGTCTCTTGTTCAGATAGTAGGCGATGTCGGCCGCCACGTAGGCTGCATGGCCGTCGGATTTGATGATCACCCGGTCCTTGTCGTCGCCGTAGGCGGTGGAGCGGAACCAGGTAGCCCCGTCCTTCTCGAAGATGTCGCCCTTGGCCCGCAGCTCCTCAATGGCCCGGTCCACCTGGCCGGACTCATACAGGCTGTTCTCATGGAACCAGACATCGAAATTGACCCGGAAGTCACGCATGGACTGCTGGATCTCGGCGAACATCATAGGCACGGCTCGGGTGCGGAAGGCCTCGCGCTGGGGGCTGTCACCCTCGGCGCCATCCTCGTCGCGCACCCTGGGCATGGCCAGGATGTCCTGCCCCTGGTCGGCGGCTTCCTTGACCACCCGCGAGGCGATCTCATCAATGTATGAGCCCTTGTAGCCGTCAGCGGGCACGGGCTCACCATGAGCCGCCGCTACCAGCGAGCGTGAGAAGCGGTCGATCTGCGTGCCGTGATCATTGAAGTAATACTCTCTGACCACCTTGGCGCCGTTGGCCTCCAGGACCCGGGCCATGGAGTCGCCCACTGCCGCCCACCGTGTGCCGCCGATATGGATGGGGCCCGTAGGGTTGGCTGAGACGAATTCCAGATTGAGTGTGCGCCCGCTCAGGTGATCGTTGCTTCCGAAAGCGGATCCCGCTTCCAGGACGGCATCGACCACAGCAGCTGCCGAGGCCGAGTCCAAGGCGATATTGATGAAGCCAGGACCTGCCACGTCCACCTGAGCGATCCCGTCGACTTCCCGCAGGGCCTCAGCCAAGGCCTGCCCCAGCTCGGCAGGCCTCATGCCGGCCTTCTTGGCCAGCTGCATGGCGATGTTGGTGGACCAATCCCCGTGGGAGCGGTCCTTGGGGCGCATGACCGCCAGACGGTCGGCATCAGGAACCATGTCAGGCTCCAGGTTTCCCAGGTGGCCCGACTGGGCCATCTGAACGGCGGTCGAAGAGATGATACGGGCAAGTGCTTCAGGACTCATGCCCCCAAGTCTAGCGACGGCGGGGACCAGCAACCGGCTTGTCTTAGGCCAATGCCACAACCTCGATCTCGACCAGGGCCCCCTTGGGGATGTCCGCACCTCCAAAAGCCACGCGGGCCGGCCGCACCGAGCCAATGAAAACCTGGGAGTAGGCCTGGTCTACCTCGGCGAAATCCTCCACCCGCCGCATAAGAATGGTGGCCTTGACCACCTTCTCCATACCGGTGCCGGCTGCATCCAGAATGTTCTTGATGTTCTTCAGGGCCTGGGTGGCCTGGTCAGCCGCAGTGCCCTCCACAAGATCGCCGCTGTCCGGGTCGATGCCCAGCTGTCCTGAGACAAAGACAAACCCCCCGGCCTTCACAGCCTGACTGTAAGCTCCCAAGGCCTGGGGCGCATATGGCGTGCCGATCTCTTCCGGTCCATCTTCCATGGGTCCGTCCTTTCTTCAGGTCCGCCGCACCCATGCCGAGCCGAAGCCCCGGGCGGACACCGTCCACTATAGGAGTGTCCGCCCGGCGGAAACGGCACCAGTCTCAGCCCTTGCGAGCCTCCTGACCCATCCAGTAGGCCAGGGAGTGCAGATCGCCGGCCTCGTAGGTCTTGACGAAGTTCTCGACCTGGTCCGGATCCGAGCAGGTCTCCGGGAACCGCATGTAGCGGGTGTCCAGAGGGCTGGCCCCTGTCAGCTTGATGTCGATGACCGAAGACCTATCGGCCTTGCGGGCCTCGGAAAAGGCGTAACGGGCATCGGCCACCGTGCGCACGGTGAAGCCCAAGGCACCCATGCCCTCGCCGACCTTGGCCCAGTCGGTGTCGGGCAGGTCCACTCCGCTCAGAGGCTGATGGCTGTCGTCGCGCTGCTCAGCCTCGATGTAGCCCAAGGACTGGTTGGAGAAGACCACGTTGATGACCGGTGCATGGTACTTGAGCTGGGCCAGCACCTCCTCGCCGAGCATGGCGAATCCGCCGTCGCCGCTCAGGGAGTAAACAGTCGATTCCGGATGCTCCAGCTTGGCGGCCAAGGCAGCCGGCACAGCGTAGCCCATGGTGGCGTGCTTGCCAGACACGGTCCAGCGATTGGTGGGCTTCAGATGCAGCAGACGCAGGAAGTCAATGTCCACATTGCCCACGTCGGGGATAACGATGTCATTGTCCTCAAGCTGCTGATCGATGACGTGGTAGACAGGCTCGGGCCTTAGAGGCGTGCGGGTGTCTTCATTAAAGGAGGCCAGCCACTGGTCCCAGTTCTCCTTGCTGCGCAGACAAGCCCTGTAGAAGACGGACTCCTCCTGGTCCTGGCCGGCAGCGGTTATTGCCTTGAGGGCCTCGCGGGCATCGGCCTGGATGGCCAGGACTACGTTGGCCTGGAAGCGCTTGCCCAGCTTGACCGGGTTCAGATCGATCTGGATGACTTTGGTGTTGGGAGTGACGAACATGGACCCGAAGGGGTTGTCTGAACCCACCCAGACCGTCAGATCCGAGGTGTAGATAGCCTCCGTGGCGGTCTTGGTGGCCACACGTCCAGCCGACTGCAGGTAGGCAGGATAGGTGTCCTCCACGATCCCCTTGGCAGGGAAGGTGGAGACCATGGGCATCTTGAAGCGTTCGGACATGGCGACCAGCTCATCGCGGGCCCCGGCAGCACCCTGGCCGAAGTAGAGCAGCGGCGCCTTGGCGGACTGAATGATCTCCACTGCCTTGCTGACCTGGTCGGCTGGGGGCTTCAGAGGTTCCGGCTTGCGGAAGTTAGGCGCAGATGCCACCGGGCGGTCGTCGATCTCGGCCCAGGCCAGGTCCTTGGGGATGATGACCACGGAGACCCCGTGACTGGCATAGGCGCGGCGGATGGCTTCATCCACCAGGGCCGGCAGCCCCTGGGCGTTGGTGGCGGCCCGGGCGAATACGGCCACGTCGGTAAAGATAGGCACCTCGTCCATGGCCTGGAAGAAGTCCATGTTCATAAAGGCCTGGGGCACCTCGCCCACCAGGGCCAGCACCGGCACGCCGTCCTCACGGGCATCGTAGAGGCCGTTGAGCAGGTGGACAGCACCGGGACCCGACGAGCCGAAGCAGACGCCGATCCGACCGGTCAGCTTGGCCTCTCCGGCGGCAGCAAGGGCTCCGGCCTCCTCATGACGGACCTGGATGAAGTCGATGCGTTCGCGTTCATTGTGGATGGCATTCATCATGGAGTCGAAGGAGCCGCCGGGCAGACCGTAGATGCGCGGCACCCCCCACTGCTCCAGGACGTGAAGGACGGCATCCCCTGCATTGATTCGATTGGCCATGTGATCTCCTTTGCTTCACCGCGGAAAGGAGGCTCCGCCACAACGCGGAAACGCCTGTCCTCCCCGACGTTCGGTCTTACCCTTTCACTATGGCACCTGAAAACGAGGACACAAGCGGGCCAAGGGCCATGTTCCTCAAAAGCTTAGTGATTCACCACACATATCGCGCACGGATTTGATCTGACACGTGACTTGATGCATGACATCCGGAAAGGAACAATCATCTGAAAGAGACCCTCTAAGTGCTTGGATCACGCAGAGGTTTATTCTGGTGGGCTCGAAGGGATTCGAACCCTCGACCTTCTGTTCCGGAGACAGACGCTCTATCCGCTGAGCTACGAACCCGACAGCCACTTTCCAGTGGACAACAGAAACCATACTAGGACACTTTGTGCATTTTTGCACCCATGCGCGTCTTGACGTGTTGGCCCAGCTCCTGCCGTTCTCGGCGTGTTACCCCAAGATTCCGCGCATTTGATAGGTATCGTGATGGCAAGACTTCGTGTCACCGCCCCGGTTGCGCCATTGCATCCTCATGCGGTGGCACGAAGCCGCCAACATTCCCGGATGATCTTCTCTCGGGATGATTCACACTTTAGTTCCTTCACCCGGCCATCACAAGCGACCTTCACATACCTGGACTTTGAGGTGTGCTGCGGACAGCGGATGGTGGCCGCGCCCGGCCTACCGTACCATGGGATGCATGGCCATGAATGAGGACGAGGACGATTTCGAATTCGAGCGCAGATTTTTCTGTCGGAACCTTCCTCGGGAGCTGCTCGGGGAGAGTCGGCCGACCCTGATCGTGCAGAGCTACTACGTACATGAGGACAACTTCGCCCTTCGGGTGCGTCTGCAGGGCCAAGTGAGCCCGGTGATACCCATGACGCCCCGAACCGATGCCCTGCACACCCTGCTCGAGGAAGGCGATCATTTCGACGCCGCCTCCATGACAGCCAAGGGCCCCTCCGTCGGCGGCACTCGCTACGAGGCCGAACGGGCCATCGATCCGGGAATCGCGCTGGAGCTGATCCTGCGCGGCGGCATTCCCATTGTCAAGAACCGATATGGAGTCTGGCTGGACGAGGACTGGTGGAACCTGGATGTCTTCGGGGACGGCAATGCCCCCCTGGTGGTGGCCGAAGTGGAACGGACCGGGCCGGTGACTGACCTGACCATCCCTGATTTTTGCGCCACAGAGATCACCGACGATGCTCGATTCTCCAACGACGGGCTGGCTGACCACCCCTTCGGCGACTGGGCGGCAGACTTCGACCGGGAGCTAAAAGCCCAAGGACCGCGCTTCCTGACCAACTTTGATGGGAACCATGAGTCCTGACTGCAAGCCAGCCAATGTCGGCCGGAGCCCGGCAGCCTGATCAGTACATCAGCGTGGACAGGCGGCGACGTGCCTTGGCCAGTCGAGGATCTGTAGGTTCAGGAATGACGAAGTACTCCAGCAAGCGACGGCGGATGGGATCGGTCTGATCCCGGTGCCTGGCCAGAAAGTCCAGCAGACGATCGAAGGCATCCTGAATCTGACCGCCGATCATGTCCACATCAGCTACATCCAACTGGGCCTGCAGATCGTCAGGAGCATCAGCAGCCGTCTGACGGACCTTGCGGACATCGGCTTGAGCTGAACGGGCCATCAGCAGACACTTGGCCTGTTCACGCTTGGCCAGATCGTCGGTCGAATCGGCCTGAAGCAGCTTGCCGTAAGCCTCGGCTGCAGCTGCATAGTCGCCCTCTTGAGCCAGTCGGTGGGCCTCCTGATGGGCAGGTGGAATAGCATCAGCCGCTGCCTGGCCGGACTGATCGTCCTCCCGCTGATCGTTGGTCTCCTGATAGGGGGCGCTGCCGGTGATGCCGGCCTTCTGCGCCATCTGGACCACCTGGGGAATGAGCTGATCGGTGATCTGGTTCATCTCCTCATCGGTGGGCAGCCCCTGCAGGATTGGCATGGGCCGGCCGGCCAGCAGGGCGAAGAGGGCCGGGGCTCCCTGCACCTGGAAGGTCTGGGCGATCTGCGGATTAGATGCAATGTCAATGCGTGAGAGCTGAATGCGCCCTTCCTGGGCGTTGACGGCCTGAGCCAGGCGCGTAGCCAAGGGGAAGAGGCGATCGTCAGTGGGCACCCAGAGCAGAATCAGAATGGGGAATGTGGCTGAGGTCTGAACCATAGCCTGGAAACTGGCCTCCGTGGTATCAATCACGTAGCCACCTGCAGCTGGCGCACCGCCCTGCTGGCCTGGCTGAGCATCAACTTGGTGCTTGAGCGCGCCCAAGTCGACCGCTCCTGCCAGCGAGACGCCCGGCTGCCCCTGCCCGTCCTTGTTCGCCATGTCAGTCCTCCTTAACCTCGCGGTTGCCGACTGCAGCTTCGGCCCGCTCTGGATTGCATACTCCTGCAAGCCAATCTAGTCCAAGGACCGGGCGTTCACCTAGCGCAATCCCGCCGTTCAGACTGCTTCCACCTTGATGGGCTCACGCTCGGCACCCACAGCCCTGATAGGCTCATGCGAGTCTGCCGAAGGCACATAGAGGGCGATCACATTGACATAAGTGACCTTCATGGTGCTGGTGGGCTTGCCCTGCCCGAAAAGGGCCTTCTCGGCATCCGAGGCCGGCGAGGACTCGCGGCCCTCGCCCGCCTGCCTGGTCCAAACGGAATCGATGCGGGCCACGACCAGGTCTCCCCCATCGGAGGAGTGCATGACCCGCAGTTGCCCCTGTGCCGGAGTGAAGGTCTGCGACTGGCTGCCCTTGTTGGCTTCGATTCCCTGCTGAACCACCTGAGTCAGCGTACCCAGGGAAGTGCGGAAGTCATCCTGGGCGAACTCCTCGGCGTACTTGCTGCTCTGGGGATTCTGCAGAAGGTCGGCATAGCGGCTCACGGCCTCCGCCGGCGTGGCCTTGAGCCCCTGATCGTCGCCCTGCCCCATCCTGGCGCCGATAGTGTCCACCGGGAACTTGGGCAACTGGGCCCCTTGGAAGAGTCGGGCCACCCCCCAGAGCTTGTAGTTCTCATGGGCGGACTCCTGGTCCAGAACCAAGAGGCGCTTGGACTGCTGATCCTGCGTAGTGGTGGTAATCGAGAAAACCGAGCGCGGCCAGCCCGGATCACCGGGGATGACCGTCTGGGCGATGGTGGCAGGAATGGTCGTCTTGGGGTCCAGCTGCCCAGTGGCCTTGGCGATGGTCAACTCGCTGGTGCGTATCTCCAGCTGAGGACCGCTGACTCGTTGGGCCAGCCCGGCCGGGTCCTTGGATGCGTTGGCCTGATCCAGAACCGTCCCGATGCTCTTACGGATCCGTGCCTCCTGGGCCGCAGTCAGGTTGGGTGCAGGGGCGGCGGTCGCAGTGCTCTGAGTTTCGGTCTGGCGGATCTGGGGAACCTGTCCCTCGCAACCCGACAACCCGGGCAGCAGGGCAAGAGACAAGGCCAGCGCCGCTGCAGCTTCCACCCTGTTCATCGGCTTGTTCATGCTCATCGGTCTTCCTTCCCCTCGTGGGCAAACCTGGCCAGGTAGGAAGCCATCTCCTGATCGCTGATGACCGTGGTGGACGACACATCGTCGGCACCCCGGTCGCCGCTGACGGTGCGACCATCGCCATTCTCCTGGCGATCGGCGACCAGGTTCCGGTTGCGCGGATCAATCACCGTCGGAGACTTGAGCGGGGATTCCGGATCCCCCTGCCGCTCCTGACCACGAGCGTGACGCCGACGCCGACCCGAAGCCGAGTCGCGCCGATGTCCCAGATTAGGCAGAATGGCGGTACGCAGCGCCTGGGCTACGCTGACTTCGGGAGATTCCTTGGCCTCCTGTCCAGGTTCGGTCTGCTTGCGGCGTTTAGCCGGCTCCATGGCGAAGACCGTGGCCGAAAGAAGGGCCAGCAGGGCCAACAGCCCACCGGCAAAGTAGAAAGGCATGGCGAAATTGGGCAGCTTGTCTCGTTGCCAGAGCATCTCCAGCCCCAGGGAGTGGCCCTGGGGAACCTCCACAAGCAGAACGGCCTGCGGGTCGTTGGTCTTCAGGGACATGGACACGCCGCTCTCTTCACAGGTGGCCTGTTTCCACATATCCGAATCCTGAAATGCCACGCCCTGATCATTTTTGACGGCCTTGCCGGGGCTGGAGTCCCTGCTGACGGACAGGGTCTGCCAATCATCCAGGCCGCGCACCCGGGCCACGTTATGTCCGGCCGTCCAGCCAGCCGCATCCTTTGCCGTAGTCAGAGCCATGCAGACGGTGGGCTTCTGTGAATTGTCACCTGCGGATCCGGAGGTCCCAGCCGGCACCGCATCCACACGCATGGTCACTCTGCTGTCCACCAGGGGAAGCACGCCTGGATCGGTCACTACATAGGTTGCGTTCGTGCGCGCATGTGCATCCACGTGAGCCGAAGGCTTCCAGACCGTGGCGTTGAGAATTCCCAGCACAATGGCCGCTACAGCCAGCAGTCCGAAGATGGGGGTGACGATGCCGCGCATAATCGTGCTGTGGCGCGAAGGCTTGCCAGGCCGCGTCATCTCATCGGTTTCCTCGGGTACTTGCTCCATATTATCGACATTCTACCGTCGGCTCCCTATGATCCGGTTCCAACACAGGGAAATCACCCATAAGCCCTAAACTGGTCTTCTATGACCATCATCGCAAGGAAATCAGACAGCAGGCGCCTGCTGGGCATCATGACCGCTCTGGCTCTATGTCTCGGGCTGTCGGCCTGCGGCGGAAGATCCGACGGGGGCAGCCACTCAGGAGACACCATGCAGGGCGTATCGGCCAGCGGCAAACTTGGCAGCAAGCCCGACGTCAGCTTCAAGACTCCCTTCAAGGTCGAGAACCAGGCCCATCAGGTCATCCAGGAGGGCAATGGCGAGGTCATCCGCGATGGGGATCGCGTATGCACAAGAGGCCTGGCCTTGGATGCCAAGACCGGCAAGGTAATCAGCTCCACCTGGGACAAGAGCGGCCCGGAGTGCTCCCTTGTCATCAGCAAAAAATCCATTCCGGCATACTATGACACCTTCAAGGGCCTCAAGGTCAACTCCACTGTGGCCGTGGGCATCAATGAGTCAGGCTCCGGCGGCAACAGCCAGGCGACCGACTCCTATATCATGGCCCTTACCTTCGTCTCCCGCTCTAAGAACCTGACCCGCGCCCAGGGTCAGAAGGTGACCGACCTGCCCAGCGACCTGCCCAAGATCAGTCTGGACAGCAAGGGCAAGCCCTCCCTGGATCTCAACGGCTACCAACCCAAGGGAGGGTTGGTGGTCCAGCCCCTGATCAAGGGCAATGGCACCAAGGTCGGCCAGCATCAGAGCGTCAGCGCCAACTACACCGGCTGGCTGGCTTCCGATGGCAAGCAGTTCGACTCCTCCTGGGACCGGGGTCAGGCCAGCGACTTCAGCCTGGACCAAGTGGTCAAAGGCTGGCAGCAGGGTCTGGCCGGCCAGACGGTGGGCTCTCAGGTTCTTCTGGTCATTCCGCCCGACCTGGGCTATGGCAGCCAGAAGCAGCAGAGCATCCCGGCCAATTCGACCCTGATCTTCGTGGTCGACATCCTGGCCGCCTACTGATTCAGCCAATCCACCAACTCAGACAGGCAGGGCCTGCACCCATCCAGCTGCATTCGAATGGGTGCAGGCCCTGTCATAAGTCAGTCGGCAGATCAGTCCTTGCCGCCCTCGACCACAATCTCGTCGGGGTTGGCTGCGCTGCCGTAGACCGGTTCCAGGGTCTTGCGGTAATCCTCATGGAAGAACCGCTCCTGTCCCAGTTTCTCCAGCTCCTTGTTGATGTAGTCCAGCAGAGGCTTGTTCCCCTTGCGCACAGCCGGAGCGATGACCGCCTCGTCTCCAAGCTTGGTGATCCCCACTGAGAAGCCCTTGTTGGCCTTGGCCCAGGCCAGCACCTCGGTGTTGTCGGTGCTCATGGCATCGCCGCGGTGGTCCAGCAGGGCGTTGTAGGCGTCGGCGTACTGGTCGTACTTCTGCAGCTTGACTTCCGGGTAGTGCTGCTCGAAATAGGGCTCAGCCGTGGTCCCCTTGGCAATGATCAGAGTCTTGCCATTGAGCTCCTTGACATTTTTGATAGGTGCCGAATCCGGGGAGACCACGCCCAGGTAGACTTTCATATAGGGCTTGGCGAAGTCCACCTTGCGAGCGCGATCATCGGTGACTGTGAAGTTGGCCAGAACCACGTCTACCTTGTTGCTGGATAGCACGTCCACGCGAGCGGCCGGGTCAACCGAGGTGTATTCGGGCTTGACGCCCAGATCCTTGGCCAGGCGCTCGGCTAGGACCACATCGTAGCCCTGGTTCTTGCCGTCCTTGTCCACATAGCCGAAGGGGGCCTTGTCGGTGAAGACCGCCACCCTGAGCTTGCCGGACTTGGTGATCTGCTCCGGGGTGCGCGCAGACCCGGATGCTGACAAGGAGCCGGAGCTGCTTGCCGAGCCGCTTCCAGCATCACTGGGGGTGGCCGCCGAAGGGCCGCAGGCCACCATGGAAGCCATTATCGCGATCGTCGCCCCCGTGGCCAGCGTCGCCCGTATCAATCGGTTCACTACCCTTGCGGTCATGATCCCTCTTTTCCTGTTCTCTTTCCTATGGCCGCCCTTGGGGGCGGTTCCGGCGAAGACCGCCGGACGAATATGCGAAGCCCTCATTGGGACTCCTGATCCTGGTCCTGATCCCGCCTGCGCTCATAGGTGAAGGTGGACAGGAAGCGCTGCGCCCGGTCAGTGGCCGGGTGAGTGAAGAAGACCTCTGGGTCGTCGGACTGCTCGACTAACGAGCCTCCATCCAGGAGGACGATGTGGTCGGCGATGCCTCTGGCGAAGGCCATCTCGTGGGTGACGATCATCATGGTCAACCCCTGGTCGGCCAGCTCCAGAATGACCTGTAGGACCTCGCGGACCATCTCTGGATCCAGAGCCGCGGTCACCTCGTCGAAGAGCATGATCTCGGGGTGGAGGATGAGCGCCCGGCAGATGGCCACCCTCTGCCGCTGGCCGCCCGAGAGCTGGCTGGGCCAGGCATCCCGGCGGTCGGCCAGACCCACCCGATCCAGCAGCTCCAGAGCCTCTTGACGAGCCTGGTCCCGCTTGCGCTTCTGAACCAGGACGGGTGCCAGAGTCACGTTGTCCAGAACAGTCCTGTTGGGGAAGAGATCGTAGCTCTGGAAGACCATGCCGATCCTGGTGCGCAGGTCGGAGCTGCGACTGCCTGACATAAGGCCGCCAGGACCTCCGCTGTGCTTGCCCAGGGGGTGACCGGTCTCCACCACCTGACCGTCCAGAAGGATGCGGCCGCCCTGTATGGGCTCCAATCCGGCTATGGTCCGCAACAGGGTGGACTTGCCTGAACCCGACGGGCCCAGGACCACAAAGACCTTGCCCTTGGGCACCTGAAAGGAGATGTCATTGAGCACAGGGCTCTGCGCCCGCGGATATTGCTTGACCAGATGCTCCACGGTCAGCACCGCCCGTTCCTCCTGGTCATCCTGTGGCTGGTTCGCCGTCGTTTGCCCCTCAGTCATGGGCCCACCTCTTTTCCAGATGCCGGGCCGCCAGGGACAGGGGCCAGCAGATAAAGAAATACATAAAGAAGATCACCCCGTAGATCCACAGAGTCGCTTGCGGATAAGCGAATCGGTTGGCGTCGATGATCTGCTGGCCGACCTTGATGACCTCGATGACGCCCAGCAGGGCGGCCAGGGAGGTGGTCTTGACGATCCTGGTGGCCAGGTTGACACTGGCAGGCAACAGTTGACGCAGGGCCTGCGGAAGGATGATCCTAGAGAAGGTCTGCCAAGATCCCAGTCCCAGTACGTAGGCCGACTCCACCTGGGTGCGGGGGATGGACTCCAAGGCCCCTCGGACCAGGTCACCCAGTTCGGCCCCGCCCCAAAGCACAAAGACCAGCAGGCAGGCACCAGTGGCATCCAAATTCAGGTTCCATGCCCTGGACAGCCCGTAGAAGGCGATGAAGAGCAGGGCCAGCTGGGGCATGATGCGGATGAAGTCCAGATAGATCCTCATCAGGAAGCGAATCAGGGGGTTGCGCAGGGTCATCAGCCATCCGACCACCAACCCCAAGGGCAGGGAGAGCAGGACCGAGACGCCGGCTATCCAGACGGTCACCCAAAGCCCCTGGAAGAGCCTGGGCATGACCCCTGGCTGGAAGAGCACCTCAACGCCGTGCATAGTCGAACCTCCGCTCAAGAACGGTCCCGATGACGGAGATGGGCAGCAGAATGACCAGATAGGTGACGATGAGCAGGGTCAATGACTCGTAAGTGTCGTAGGAGGTGCCCATCAGATCCTTGGTGACATACATGACGTCGGCCAGAGCGATGGCCGAGACCACCGAGGATTCCTTGATCAGGAAGATGATGTTGGCCACCACGCCCGGTATGGCGCTGCTCAGGGCCTGGGGCAGCACGATCCTGGACAGGGTCTGGCCTCGGGTGAATCCCAGGACGCAGGCTGACTCCATCTGCACCCGAGGCACCGCCTCCAGTCCGCCACGCATGGCTTCGGCCATGTAGGAGCCGCCCAGGAAAGCCAGCCCGACGATGGCGCAGGTCTGGGCGCTCCAATTGACCCCGAGCTTGGGCAACCCGAAGTAGAGGAAATAGAGCTGAACCAGGAGCGGGGTGTTTCTCGACAACTCGATGTATATCCTGGCTGCCTGCGAGAGCAAAGGGATTCTGAAGACCTCCAGTCCGGCGCAGACCAGCCCGATCAGCATGGAAAACACCACGCCAAAGAAGGATATGAAGACCGTGACATAGGCCGCGTTGACGAAGAAGTGCAGATTCTGCGCCATGAAGGTCCAATTCATGCCCTCACCTCCCTACTTGCTTGAGTCCTGTTCATCGTCTCCTCTTCACTGCTTCCCGCCGACTGCCCGCTGTCTGTCCATCGCCTGCACGATAGCCGAACACCTTGGCCACCGCTTGAGGCATGCAATCGACAATCCTAGAGAACGCGAACTGCTTTCCGCTGCTTTTCGATATACGAATACCGGATACCGCGTTATCATCCGCTCTCACAGCGACCTGGACGGCGATCCATAATCATGCCGCAGCCATCTCAACAAGCGCTTGCAGAACAATGATCAGCCAACTGCCTGCCTACCAAGCATCTACTAAGCGAGTAGGCGCACACTGTGTTTTCGATCAACCCTGCTGCTCACCAAGTTATGAAAAAAGCCCGGTCCACATATTCGTGAACCGGGCTCCGAGTCTTTTGATCAGGCCAAGACCTTGGCGCTCTGTGCTACCTTCCTGATCAGATCGGGGCGATACCCGCTCCACGTCTCCTGGTCAGTGACTACGATGGGGGTCTGCTTAAATCCCTGGGCGATGAACTGGTCGATCAAGGTCTGATCCTCGGTCAGATCCACCTGCTCGAACTCCAGCCCCTGCTTGGTCAGCTGACGCTTGGTGGCATCACACTGGGGACAGTGCGCTTTGGTGTAGACCGTGATGGACATGATCGCCTCTCCCTGAAATGTAGCCGCGATATTCCAAGCTCTATATCCGTTTGCTTGGAACCTGATGATTGCACTCTACACACTCCAGGGCGCAAGCACAATACCACCTGTAGTGGCGTGTCAGGCCATAAACCCCAATATCTAGTAGCTTTTCTGCCCTTGCAGGGCAGAGAGGCATCTATGTGAGCTACCTGACATATTGACAATGCAAAACTGGAAAAACTGCCTCAGAAGAGGGTCAGCTCGTCGCTGTCAGCGCCCTTCATGGCCTCGTAGTCCAGGATCAGACACTCGAATCCCCTATCCTCGGCAAGGACCCTGGCCTGGGGAGTAATGGTTTGAGCTGCGAAGATCCCGCGAACAGGAGCCAGCAGAGGATCTCGATTGAGCAGGCGGCAGTAGCGGGTCAGCTGTTCCACCCCGTCAATGCCGCCATGCCGCTTGATCTCGATGGCCACATGCTGCCCCTGGCCGTCCACGGCCATGATGTCCACAGGGCCGATGGGCGTGGGATACTCACGGCGCACCAGGGTGGCTCCCGGCCCGATGCGGTCGATCTGTTCGGCCAGATAACGCTGCAGATGTGCTTCCACACCGTCTTTGACCAATCCCGGATCGGTCCCCAAGTCGTAGCTGTCGTCGGCATAGATCTGATAGAGCCTGATGGTGAGCACGTCGCTGGATTTCACGGCCGAAACGCGCAGAACTTTGCGGACAGGCCGACACTGGTCCTGATCCTGCTCCTGGGCGATCAGCGCATCGGGCGCAGCAGCTTCGGCTACCTCATCCGGCCCAGTCCCAGACACGGGGTCAGCCTTGGCGCCTGTGCCGTCTTTGTCCGTCCCCTCGGGTTCGATCTCTCTGATGGTGCAGGGGGCGCACATCCAGTTCAGAGGCTTGTAGGAGCCCAATTCAGAAAAGATCAGACAGCTCATGTCAGCCTTGATCAGCAGGACACGTCTGGCCGGCGGCAGGCTGGCATTGAGACGCCCGGAGTATTCGGCGGAGCAGTCGGCAACAATGATTCGCACAGATGCCAATATATCAGTCACCGTTCCGGGCGAAGAAGAAAAAGCCCGGCCGATGCAAGAGCACCAGCCGGGCGGAAAGGAAAGAAGTCAGGAGTGTTGTCCCTGACCAGCGTCCTCCAGATAGTGGTCCACGGCCACAGTCAGCTTGTTGCTGTCGAAAGAGGCGAATCCGCTGTCCACATGGAAGGACTGACGACCGCCATCGGTGGCCTGAACCCGGATGTTGCCCTCCTGCAGCAGGGCCAGCACCGGCTCATGGTCGGGCATGATGCCCATGGACCCCTGGGTGCCGGGCACGGTGACCGACCGCGCCTGACCCGACCAGATGGGCCTGTCTGCCGAGACGATGTTGACCTGCATGGAGGCCTTGCCAGTGCCCGCCATGACTACCGGTATTCCTTCTGCATATCGTGCCACTTGTGCTCAAGGTCGTCGATGCCGCCGATGCCGGAGAATGCCTGCTCGGGCACATCGTCGTATGCACCGTCGCAGATGCGGGTGAAGGCCTCGATGGTCTCGTCCGCAGGTACGTAGGAACCCTTGCGACCGGTGAACTTCTCTGCCACGTAGAAGTTCTGGCCCAGGAACTGCTCAATCTTGCGGGCGCGGTTGACCGTGGTCTTATCCTCCTCGCCCAGCTCGTCGATGCCGATCAGAGCAATGATGTCCTGGAGCTCCTTGTTCCTCTGCAGAATGGCCTTGACACGGTTGGCGCAGTCGTAATGAGCCTGCCCCACATAGCGCGGATCCAGAATCCTGGAGGTGGATGCCAGCGGGTCCACAGCCGGGTAGATGCCCTGGGAGGCAATGTCACGGCTGAGCTCGGTGGTGGCGTCCAAGTGGGCAAAGGTAGTCGCAGGTGCCGGATCGGTATAGTCGTCCGCTGGCACGTAGATGGCCTGCAGGGAGGTAATGGAGTGACCCCTGGTGGAGGTGATCCTCTCCTGCAGGGCGCCCATCTCGTCGGCCAGATTGGGCTGGTAACCCACGGCCGAAGGCATACGGCCCAGCAGGGTGGAAACCTCGGAGCCAGCCTGGGTGAACCGGAAGATGTTGTCGATGAAGAGCAACACATCCTGGTTCTCCACGTCGCGGAAGTACTCCGACATGGTCAGGGCGGTCAGAGGCACGCGCAGACGGGTCCCCGGGGGCTCGTCCATCTGGCCGAAGACCAGTGCGGTTTTCTCCAACACCCCAGCCTCGTCCATCTCGCCGATCAGATCGTTGCCCTCACGGGTGCGTTCGCCCACGCCAGCGAAGACGGAGACACCGCCGTGGTTCTGCGCCACGCGCTGGATCATCTCCTGAATGAGCACGGTCTTGCCCACGCCTGCGCCGCCGAACAGACCGATCTTGCCGCCTTCCACGTAGGGGGTCAGCAGGTCGATGACCTTGATGCCGGTTTCGAACATCTGGGTCTTGGATTCCAGCTGATCGAATGCAGGCGGGTTGCGATGAATGGGCCACCGCTCGGTGACCTTGATCTGCTCACCCTCTTTCTTATTGAGGATGTTGCCGGCCACATCAAAGACATGCCCCTTGGTCACGTCGCCCACGGGCACCATGATGGGCCCGCCTGTATCGGTGACAGTGGCACCGCGAACCAGACCATCGGTGGGCTTCAGAGCCACGGTACGGACCGTGGAATCGCCCAAGTGCTGCTCCACCTCCAGCATGATGGTGGTCAGCGACTCACCCTCGGTGTTCGAGGACTTGCTCAGGTCCACGGTCAGGGCATTGTAGATGTCCGGCAGATGGCCTGCCGGGAACTCCACATCGATGACCGAACCCTGGACTCGGGTGACGCGCCCCTTGGAGGCCGAATCCGGCTTGCGGCTCGCTGTGGTCGGCTGTTCTTGCTGTGCAACCATTGGCGTTCCTACTCTTCCTCTTTGTTGAGCGCATCGGCACTGCCGACGATCTCGGTAAGTTCCTGCGTGATGGCCGCCTGACGGCTGGCATTGAGCCTGCGGGTCAGGTCGTCGATCAGTCCCCTGGCGTTATCAGTGGCGGTGTGCATGGCATTCTGTCTGCTTGCGGTCTCCGAGGCGGCCGAAGTGAGCAGGCATTCATGGATGCGCGACTGAATGTATTTGGGCAGAACGGCATCCAACACCTCCTGGGGGCTGGGCTCGAAGCCGTAGAGGGCCGCATAGCGGTCGCTCTGGCGTCCATGACCGTCGTCCGGCACGGGGGCGTCAATGGCCTCTTCAGGCTTCTCCTGGTCAGGCCTGATCAGCTCCAGGGGCAGCATGCGCAGCACCCGAACCTTCTGCACCACCATGTTGACGAATTCAGTGAAGACGATGTAGAGCTCGGAGACGCCGCCTTTGGCCGCTGGAGTCATATAAGTATCCAGCAGTGCCTGGGAGATCTCCCTGGCTACATCCACACCGGGCCGATCGCTGTTGCCCTCCCAGGTCTTGACGATGCTGCGGTTGCGGTAGCGGTAGTAGGAGACACCGCGGCGACCGTAGACAAAAAGCTGGGGCTGTCGGCCCTGCTGGTCCAGTCGGGCCAACAGGGACTCAGTCTCGCGGATGACCGAGGAGGTATAGGCCCCGGCCATGCCACGATCGGCAGTCAACGCCAGCACAGCCACGCGCGGGTTCTTCTCGTCTTTCCTGACAATGGGGTGGCGGATGTCGTCCGTGTGGGCCACCAGGGCCTGGACTGCATCGAAGATCGCATCGGAGTAAGGCTTCGCGTCCATGGCCACGGTCCTGGCCTTGGCGATGTGCGAGGAGGCTATCATCTCCTGGGCATTGAAGATCTTCTCCAATGCCGAAGTGGAAGCGATCCTTGACTTGAATGCGAGTTGTGAGGCCATGGTCTACCGCTTCCCGGCCTTGCTGCCGCTCTTGCCGTCAGCCACCAGCTTCTCCTGCTGGACGTCCACCGGTTGCTCCTGCTTCTGATCGGCCTTGTGCCCGTCCAGAGTCTGGCCCTTGTGGGTCACGAAGGTCTTGGCGAACTCGTCCACGGCCTTGTCCAGGGCCTTTTCGGTATCGTCGGTGAAGTCCTCCGTGTCGCGGATGGTCTTGAGGATGCCGGTGTTGTGGTCCAGATAGTCAAGGAGTCCGGACTCGAAGGGCAGCACGTCCTCCAGGTCCAAATCATCCAGCTTGCCGTGGGTGCCCACCCAGACGGAAACGACCTGCTTCTCCATGGAGTACGGCGTGAACTGGGGCTGCTTGAGCAGCTCGGTCAGTCTGGCGCCACGGGTCAGCTGGGCCTTGGAGGCCGCGTCCAGATCGGAGGCGAACATGGCGAAGGACTGCAGGGAGCGGTACTGGGCCAGGGAGATCTTCAGAGTCGAGGAAACCTTCTTCAGAGCCTTGGTCTGAGCAGCGCCGCCGACTCGGGAGACGGAGATGCCCACGTCCACAGCGGGACGCTGGTTGGCATTGAACAGATCGGACTGCAGGAAGATCTGGCCGTCGGTGATGGAGATCACGTTGGTCGGGATATAGGCCGAGACGTCGTTGGCCTTGGTCTCGATGATGGGCAGACCGGTCATGGACCCGCCGCCCAGGTCATCGGAGAGCTTCGCGCAACGCTCCAGCAGACGCGAATGCAGGTAGAAGACATCTCCAGGATAGGCCTCGCGCCCCGGCGGACGACGCAGCAGCAGGGAGATGGACCGGTAGGCCTCGGCCTGCTTGCTCAGGTCGTCGAAGACGATCAGGACGTGCTTGCCGTTGTACATCCAGTGCTGGCCAATGGCCGAACCTGTGTAGGGGGCTATGTACTTGAAGCCAGCGGAATCGGAAGCCGGTGAGGCCACGATGGTGGTGTACTCCATGGCGCCGGCCTCTTCCAGAGAGGAACGGACCGAGGCGATGGTGGTGCCCTTCTGGCCGATGGCCACGTAGATGCACCGCACCTGCTTCTTGGGGTCTCCGGACTCCCAGTTGCGCTTCTGATTGATGATGGTGTCGATGGCAATGGCCGTCTTGCCGGTCTGTCGGTCGCCGATGATCAGCTGGCGCTGGCCGCGGCCGATAGGAGTCATGGCGTCGATGGCCTTGATGCCGGTGGCCAAGGGCTCGTCGACGGGATGCCGGTGCATGACGTCGGGGGCCTGAGCCTCCAGAATTCTGCGGCCCTCGCTCTTGATTTCGCCCAGGCCGTCAATGGGCTCGCCCAAGGGGTTGACCGTACGCCCCAGATAGCCGTCGCCGACGGGCACCGAAAGCACCTCGCCGGTCCTGTGGACTTCCTGGCCTTCTTCGACGCCTGCGAAGTCGCCCAGGATGACCACGCCGATCTCTCGGGCGTCTAGGTTGAAGGCCAGTCCCAGCGTGCCGTCCTCGAAGGTCAGCAGCTCGTTGGCCATGCAACCAGGCAGTCCCTCCACATGCGCAATGCCGTCACCAGCCGTGCGGACGTAGCCCACCTCCTGGGTGGGGGTGTCCGTCGGCTTGTAGGACTCGACGAACTGGTCGAGCGCCTTGCGCACCACGGCGGGATCAATGGTCATTTCTGCCATGATCACTCCTTATTTCTGTTCTTGTTCAAGTCTGTCGGTTCCCCGCTCATCCTGCTACGGCCATCCGCCGCTTCAGGTGCTTCAGCTGGGTAGCCACCGTGCCGTCTGTGGAGACCGAACCGTACTGGACCTTCATGCCGCCCAATACCGATGGATCGACCACCGAGTTGATGTGAACCGGCTTGCCCAGCTTGCGCCCGTAGACCTCCCGCAGACGACTGACCTGCTCGTCCTTCATGGAGACCGCCGTGGTGACGGTGACCATGACCTGGTCCATGTGCTCGGAGAAGCGGTCCACCAGCCAGACGATGGTGTCAGGAAAACGCCGTCCGCGCAGATCTATTGTGGCGTTCAGAGCCATCTGCTCGGTGACCTCATGCAAATGCTGCCCGTCCAGGAGCGCCTTGAGCAGATCCGCTCGGGCCTTGGAGTCACTGTACTCGTCGGAGAGCCGGAAGAGCACCAGGGGCATGCCCAGCAGAGCCGAATGAATCTCCGCCAGCTCGCCGGCCACCTGGTTGGTGATGCCCAGAGCATCGGTGTAGTAGGCAGCTGCGTCCACCGCCATGTCCTCAGCCGCGTTGGCGACGTGCACCACACGGCTCCACTGATGATCAGCCAAATCATGGAGAATATCCACAGTCAGCGGATCAGCTTTGTCAGCCAGGATAGTGTCGATCACACGCCACTTGTCCTCTGACGGACGGGAGGAATCGGTCAGTGCACGCTCCAGAGTCCTGTTGGCATCAAGCAGAGTCACGAAAGCATAGAGCTCCGAAGCCACATGGAGGGCATCCTTCCCCTTGCTCTTGAGCAAAGGAGCATACTTTGCCCTGGTCTCCTTGTCGGAGCTCAGCGAAGTCTCTCCCCGCATGTCACCTCCCCTTTCGCGGAACGGTCGTTCCCGTCATCCGCCGATCCGTCATCATGCCTGCCGCTTGTCCGAGGACTGTCCGCCCTGGTCCGCGATGATCGAGTCGATCATGGAGGACTGCACGGCATCATCCTGAAGCTGCGAGCCCAGAATCTTGCCTGCAAGAGCTGTAGCCAGCGTACCTACCTCGCCCTTGAGCGAGACCAGGGCCTGCTGCTGCTGGGACTGGATGGAGCGCTGGGCATTCTCAGTGATCTGGTTGGCCTCGGTCTCGGCGCGGGACCTGGCATCAGCCACGATCCTGGAAGCCTCGGCCCGGGCGTCATCCCGAATCTGGGAAGCCTCAACACGAGCCTTGCCCAGCTGATCCTGATACTGCTTGCGGGCCTGATCCGCATCTTCTCTAGCCTTGGTGGCCTTCTGGATGTTGCCCTCGATCTTAGCCGAGCGCTCATCGAAGATGGCCTGGAACTTGGGCATGAAGAACTTGTAGAAGAAGACGGCCAGGATGACCAGGATGACCAGCGACCACACAATGTCATAGAGCTGGGGAATGAATAGCTGGATCCCCTTGCCTGCCGCTAGAGCGTACATTGGCTCCTCCTTTCCCTTATCGAAGCCGGATCATGCAAGAATCGCACGGCTCAGGCGATGAAGAGCGCCACGAAGCCCAGCAGGGCCAGCACCTCGATCAGAGCCAGGCCGATGAACATGGTGGTGCGCAGCTGTCCGCTGATCTCGGGCTGGCGAGCCATGCTCTCGACGGTCTTGCCGACGGCGATGCCCAGACCCAGAGCGGGGCCGAGGGCTGCGATGCCATATCCCAGGATGCTCAGATTGCCGGAGACCTCAGCAAGTGTGATGATGTCCATTTATTTTCCTTTCCTCCACCGTTGCCGGTTCTTGGATTGTGGTTCGGCCCCGACCCCCGTCTACCGGTCGGAACCTCCGAATATGTGGGCTGCGACCGTCCGAAACTCCGACCGCAGGCTTGTCGCTCAACCTTCCTCAGGGTAACTCATAGAGATGTAGACCGTGGTCAGGATGGCGAAGATATAGGCCTGAAGTGCCGCCACAAAGATTTCAAAGGCCGTCAGGGCGAAGCCCAGAACGAACCAGCCCATGCCAGCCAGAGCCAACACCTTATTGCTGGCCTCGACAATGTAGAACTGGGTAAAGGCCAAGGTAACCGCCACCAGCAGATGGCCGGCGATCATGTTGGCAAAGAGTCGAATGGTCAGAGAGGCCGGTTTGACGATGACCATCTCCAGGAGCTGGATAGGCGTCAGAATAATATAGAGAGGCCAGGGCACACCCGCTGGGAAGAGCTCCGACTTGAAGTAGCCCCAGACGCCCTGCTCCCGGAATCCCGTTGCCATGTACTGGCAGAAAGTCCAGATGGCGAAGACCAGAGGCATGGTGATAGTGGCCGTGGCCGCAATGTTCATGCCTGGCACGATGCCACAAAGGTTGAAGACCAGGATGGTCAAGAAGATGGTCGTGATCATGGGCACGTAGCGCTTGCCCCGAATTTCGCCCAAGGTGTCATAGACGACCGAGTCACGGATGAATTCGATGACCCACTCAATGGCTCCCTGCCAGCGGGAGGGGATCAGCTTGGCCCTTGCAGCTGTGATCCCCAGCACCAGAAGAATGATGACCATGGCCACGAACCTGATCAGGATGATCCGATTCATGGCAAAGGGCGTTCCCTGGAAAAGAATCTCAGGAGGCAGGAAATCATCGATGGAAGGCAGCTCACTCGGCTTGGCCATGGCCAGACTGAAAGCTTCACTTCCCATTGCCTCTAGCATCTATCGCCTCCTGAACGACACAGTGAACACTATAGCGCGTGTGCGACTCATGGCTGCACCGTATCGGTAGTGTAGCCCACACCGAGAGCCACGGTAACTATGGATTCATCCAGTGTGTCACAGATGGTGGCCGAAGGTCGAATCCGCCCCGCGCTGCGGGAAGGCTGATGACGAATTTAATCCAACCGTCATCAACCGTTAACAGCTCCAGGAATAAGCCCATATCCGTCACCAGCCAATGGCCGGTACCCGTCGGCGCGTGGGCGTCCAGGAGCGTGCCTGATGGATCTGTCGGTGCCTAATCGACCCGCTGCCCGCAGAGTCGGCACCTGATCCAAGTCGTAGGGAGTGGTCTCGTATACCCAGTTCAGCCAGTTGCGCCAGAGCAGGTTGGCATGGGCCCGCCAGGAGAATACCGGCTCCAGTCCGGGATCGTCATGAGGGTAGTAGTTGACCGGGAAAGGCACCTGATCCAGCCCCTTGGCCATGTCGCGCTGGTACTCATGGGCCAAAGTGCCACGGTCATACTCCCAGTGGCCCAGCACGAAGATCTCTGAGAAATCCTGGGTGCTGATGAGCCCGGAACCTGACTGAGGACCCCAGGTCAGCACCTGCAAATCCGGGCAGGCACGCACCTGGTCCTCATCCACCCCGGCCCAGCGGGAGTGGGGCTGCAGGGCGATCTCGTCGAAGCCATTGGTAATGAAGCAGTACTCGTCTTGCAGGTACTGGGGGAAGACCCCGAAGACCTTGCGATCCAGGTTGCGCTTGGCGATGCCGTGGCGATAGTAGAGCCCGGCCATGGCGCCCCAGCACAAATACATAGTGGAGAAGACGTGGGTGGACGCCCAATCGAGAATACGGGTCAGCTCATCCCAGTAGTCGACCTGCTCGAAGTCCATCTGCTCCACCGGGGCGCCCGTCACGACCAGACCGTCATAACAGTTGTCCTGGAATGAGTCCAGATTCTCATAGAACTTGACCAGGTGATCCATGCTGGTGTGCATGGCCTGATGGGTGGAGGTCTTCATAAAGTCAATCTCCACTTGAAGCGGCGACTTGGAAATCAGCCGCAGCAGCTGGGTCTCGGTTTCCACCTTGGCAGGCATCAGGTTGAGGATGACCAGCTTGAGCGGACGCATCTCCTGGCGCTCCGCCTCGTGGCTTTCAAGGGCGAATATGCGCTCCGAGTCCAGGATGGATCTGGCCGGCAACCCGGTGGGGATGGTGATAGGCATGGTTCCATTATGGCCCAGCGCAGGCCTTCCCACACACGGACTTGACAAGTGCGTTGGAATCCGTAACATAGATAACTGCTGTGTTGAACAGCCGACGCGGGGTGGAGCAGTTCGGTAGCTCGCTGGGCTCATAACCCAGAGGTCTCAGGTTCAAATCCTGACCCCGCTACCAAAAGCCCGTTGGGTTCGAGAAATTTGGCCGGTTGAATTCCTAGGAATTCACCGGCCTTTTCCATATCTGAAATGGTCCAGGCCGTCGTCCCGTGCATTTTCTGGGAAATCACGCCGCTTGAAACCCCCATGCTGCGAGCGAGGTCTGACTGGCTCTTATTTCGAATGGCAAGAGCGACTTTCATGTTCATGCTTATGACGCTCTCTAATGAACTTGTTGTAGCTTTTCGTTCCCTAGTTTTTGTAGTCATACTTAATAGTTTAGCATTATTTAACAAATTATTGGCAAACTAGCAATGGCCAACTTGCGCTAAAAAGAAAATGCCATATAGTTTAAGTATGACTAAATTACACTTAGGTAATTACACGCAGTTCATAGCGAAGCTGAATAGCCTTCTCAGAGAGCGGGGCATGTCCCGGACTGACCTCTCCCGCTACCTGGGTTGCACACCATCGCTGATAACTCAAAAGATGAATGGTCGCACCCAATTCACCCTTCATGACGTTTTAAAGTTATCCGATCTATTCCACATCAGCGTTGATGAACTCCTTGGGCGTGAACCAATGGGAGTTCACTCATGATGCGCAAAAAGAATAAAGCTCTAGAAGCAGCGATAAGAGAGTACAGGCAAAAAGAAAAGACCCGCCGGTTCAGAGCGGGCCAGAGGTCATCTTTATTCAGCCGCCAAGGCAATGGATCTCGGGTTATTGGCGTCTTCAGAGTTGACAAACGCATACCAATCGACATTGTTTGTATTGACCACAACAGTGTGGGTATTGCGGTAACCAGGAATCTTGGCCTCTATCATAAAACCGTCCCCGACAGCGTTAGACGGCTCAGGTTCCTTTGCGAACTCAAGTTGGCTAATGTGCCCGTTTGTAGACATCACAAGATGCGTGGCCATATTTTTCCCTCTTTCCGCCATTTTCAACAGATATTTGTCAATGCATACCCCAGTGTACGTCGAAGGAAGGCTTCAATTCCCGGAGGCCGGCCGTGAAGACCTTTTACAAGATAACTATTGCCTTATTAGTCTCGCCTGTACTTCTTATCTTTCTGACCATGGGATTTTGGAAGCTCTTGGCCATCGCTCTATTCTGTTCCGTTCTGCTTCTCTCCGACTGAGGTGAGTGATGTCAACGAAGACGAATGTAACAATGAACCGGGATTACCCTGACGTGTTCACTGTGGAGGTCTCTACCGGCGATATTCGCCAGGTCATGGTCCTGACATTGGACCAGTTGAAAGCGTTCAAGGCTCAGGCCAACGACGCCATTGCAGAACATAACAGGCTGGTCCATGGCGGCTGGCCGGGGCACTGGGTGCCCCAGTAGCCGAATCCGGCTGTAAGCGATGTACAACCGAAAGCCATTGATGGGCCGTGTGGCGGAGCCCTAGGCGCTTAGCCGGGATTGAGCACCTGGTACGCCAGGCGCGTGGCAGTCGCGCTATTTTCGAGACGAAGTTCTGCTCCAGACCGGTGGGTGACGCTGATTAAGGCGGAATCTGGCAGCTCTACCACGCATGTGGGTTGCCCATCGGGACCATTCCCGGCGTCTTCGGACGCTCTTGCAATCGACGGCCGGCTCCATACCGAAAGCCATTGCCAAGACCTGCACAGTCAGACCCAGCCGAAACTATCGCTGCTGGGCCTGACTAGGTCTTGACTTCTCTAACCTCACCACCCAAAAGTCCTCACAAACACAACCTCTAGGGAAGGAGCCTAACCATGGGAATCGGAAAACTTACCTTTGAAGAAACACTCAGGCAGCAGACCAGAAGCCTGTTGCCCTATCTGGATTCACTCAAGCAGCAGGGCGTCAAGTATGTCACCAGACAGGCCATCATCCGTCGATCTGGTCTGTCCGACAATGAGGTCCAGAAGCTGATTCATGACAATCACATGCCCAGGCACACTTTGAAAGTCCGGGGCCAGAAAGCCTATGACATCGAGACCACGCTAAGAATGCTGGCCCGCTGGTGCCGCTCCTACGAGTACCTGGTGGTGGTCTGATGGCAACGAAAGTAACTATCGGCGAAGCATTGAGCCCATATTCACAACCGGTTAATACAGTCCACTCACTGATGGTACTGGCTGACAGGATTGACAAGGCAGCGAGCCGCTGCGGTTCCACCGAATTGACAGCCAGGGAATGCTTTCGCCCTTTGGGACTGAATACTGTCATTGAATTCCGGGGATTGCAGGCCGAGGGTCTCATGGTCTACAGGCGCGGTGAAAACTGGTGCCTGGACAGTCGGCAGTTTCGCCGATGGGTCAATGACCGGGTTGCCGAGATTCAAGGCAAAACAAGCAATCAGCCATCATCGGCTTTCGGCCAGCAGCAGCTGTTCCAGGAAGGCGACCATGAATCCTAGAGCTAAGCTCAGCACCGAACAGGCCGCGATTTATCTCGGTGTATCGGTATCGACTATGAAGCGAATGCGGGCTAGCCGAACCGGGCCTGCCTACATCCGACTTGAACCGTCACGTATGATCCGCTATGAGTTATGGGCGCTGGACCAGTGGGTTGCCGACCGACGCAAGAGGGGCAACTGATGGGTCGCCGGCAGACTATCGCTCCGGCCATAAGAGCTCAGGTGATAAGGACTTACGGCAACGAGTGCTGGCTCGGCCTGCCGGGCTGCACCGGCCAAGGCGAGGAGGACGACCACATCCGGCCATACCATCTCGGAGGCAAGGACACCGTAGCCAACATCCGCCGGGCATGCAAGCACTGCAACGCCAGCCGGCAGGACCGGATACTCAGCGGCTATGGGGCCAATATTCACGTGGTCATGGGTCCTCCGGAAGCAGGCAAGAGCACCTATGTGGCCAGCCATGCCGCAGACGACGCCTTGGTACTTGACTTCGACAAACTAGCCCGATCCATCCAGCCGATGTCGGACATCCGCAAGGAGCGGCCGGCACCCCTGGTGGCAGCAGCCCAGGGAGCCTGGCAGGGAGCTTTCAACCGTCTGGTCAGACTCGGCGACCCGGTGGACGTGTGGATAATCAAGAGCCTGCCGACCAGCCGACGACACCCTCACATGCTGGACGAATGGCTGGCGCTGGACTACAGCCTGCATGTAGTGGATCCAGGACAGGCCACGGTATCTGAGCGACTGAGAGCTGACGGCAGAACGCATGGCGAAGAGCTGATTGCCCGGAGATGGTATGCGCTCAGAATCAGCCAGCGACTCCTGGATACGCGCCAGGCTCGAAGACGTGAACGCCTGGCTGCTCTTGGCCTTCGACGCAAGCCGACGGCAACCAAAGCCCGGCCGAGTTGGTGAGCTCTTTTTTAAGCCGACGGTTGGCCAGCAGACCGCGCGCCCAGTTTTTTCTCCCCCCAACTCAAATAAAAAACGGCTAGAAACGGTGAAAAATCAACGAAAGGAGACACTATGCAGGACATGCTGCCGGGATTGCAGGAGTTCGAGTCCACCAACCGCTACCAGGAGAACGCCACCATCGAGCTCATCGAGGACATCACCAAGGAAAGGGCATTGACCAGCTATGCGAAGGTGATATGCAAGTCCATGGTCTCCCTAGCCCGGAATATCGACAGCCAGAACGCCGCCGGCAGAGAGACCAGCCGAAACATGGCCGAGTACCGGGCCTATTTGGACGAGCTGCGCGAAATCTACCCTGAGACCCCAAATGTCGATGAAGCCCTTGGCTCCCTTCTGGCTGAATCGAGCGCCAAGTGACGCCACTCAGGGGAGGGACCAAACGCAACCCGGACCGGCAGACCGACGGCGGTATCGTCGCCAAATACGCAGAGCTGCTTAGCACTCCCCTACTGCCTTGGCAGCGGTATGTGGCCGACGTGGCCGGCGAGATTGACCCCTCCACCGGCACCTACTTTTACGACACCGTGGTGCTTTCCACCCCTCGGCAGTGTGGCAAGTCCACGCTGGTCGATACCGAGGACACCCGCAACGCCCAATGGGGCGCGAACCGGTACATTTACTACCTTGCCCAGACCGGCAAAGACGCCGATGACCACTTCAAGGAGTTCTTGAAGAAGCTGCAACCCTCGCCACTCGCACAGATCGCACGCAAACCCAAGCTGAGCAACGGGTCGATGCAGCAACAGTTCCTGAATGGGAGCGTCATCAAGCCGATGGCCGTCACAAGGGTAGCCGGTCACGGCGTTCAGGGCGATAAAATCACCCTCGATGAAGCATTCTCACTTTCATCCGAGACCGGCAAGGCCATCATCGACGGATTCCTGCCCACGACCGCCACCCGGTACATGAAAACCGGCGTGCAGCCCCAGGTCTGGATAACCAGCACCGAAGGCACTGCGAATTCGACCTTCTTCAACCCCATCATCGACGGCCTGCGCGAGGGGAACGTGCCCGAGCACACCTGCTGGTTTGACTGGGGCATCCCCAAGGACAGCGACCCCGAGGACCTGAACATCATCATGCAGCACCATCCGGCCGCCAACCTGCTCTGGGATCTGCGCCAGCTACGCCAGTTCCGCGAAGGTTTCCGCGACGATGTAGCCGGTTGGGCCCGCGCATTCGGCAACCGCCGCGATACCGGCATTATCGACCGCATCATACCGGCCGAGCTGTGGGAGGCCACGACCGTGTCGCCAATCGAGCCGACCGACCTGGCAGATGAAGAACTGGCCTTCGGCACTGCGGTGGACCTCGATGCCACCCACACCAGCATCTCCGTGGCCATCCGCCGGCAGGATGGCACCATCGCTACCCAACTACTCAACGTGCTGGACGGTACCGGCCGGGCCCCCGACGAAATACGCCGCCTCTGCACCCGCTATCACGCTCCCCTGGTGATGGACGACCGAGGGCCGAACGCTGACCTGCACGACCGACTGGAAGCCATGACGGATCAGGCCGGCGACCCTGCCATCCGGTTCGTGCCCATGGCGGCTGGCGACTATATGGCCACTGGCCAAGCCTTCGTATCCGGCTTGCAGAACGGGGTAGTACTCCACGCCACTGACGAAGAGCTGGACGAGTCCGCCGCCATCTGCGCTAGGACATGGAGTGGTGATGCCTGGCGCGTGACCCGCCGGGGCAGCACCGGGCTGACCTCGCCCCTCGAATCCTGCATGTTGGCGACCTGGGGCATCACCCACCTGCCGGACACCAACTGGACTCCTCAAATCTACTAACCCAGCCTGAACCCACCTGAACCCACCCGAACCCACCTGAACCCGAAATCCTTGCTCGGCCGTTCTGAGCATGGCTATCACTGGGGCCATGAGCAAAATGAGTCTATGGCAACGTATGAAAGTTGCAGGCAGGGTTATGACCCGGGGCGAGGAAGCCCTGGACGACATGCCCGAGGGGCTGCGACCACCTGATCGCACCGGCACCTATGACCCATTGCAGCTTTCTACCGTCTTCCGCGGTATCCAGGTGTTGCAGACCGCCATCACAGGCCTGCCCCTGCATGAGGTCCGTAACGGCCTGAACCTGGAAACCACTACATCCATTATCGAGCGGCCCGACGTGAATCGCTCCCGCCGCGACTTCTTCGCCGACCTGGTAGCCAGCATGGCCCTGGACGGCAACGCCTTCATTCGATTAATCAAGTTTGAGGGCAACACCGTGTCCTGCGAGGTCCTGCCCCCTAGCCTGGTCACGGTCAGCAACGACGGCAAGGACCCGGCGGCCCCCAAGCTCCGGTTCAGCTACCTGGGCCGCGACTATTCGGCCGAAGAAGTCATCCACTGCAAGTTCCTAGCTGTTCCGGGCCGACTGCGGGGACTCGGGCCTATCTCGGCGGCACGCGAAGAGGTGGAAGGCGCCAGGATGGCACGCGACTACAAGGCCCACTTCTACACCGATTCAAGCAACGTCAAGGGCTACCTGAAGACCGACCAGAAGATTACCCCAGAAAGCGCGAACCAGGCTAAGAAGGCATGGAACAAGAGCGGCAAGGCCGGCGACATCAAGGTGGTGGGCAGCGACCTGACATATGTTCCGCTGGCCATGAAGCCCGCCGATCTGCAATTCCTGGAGACTCAAAAGTTCGACACTACTCAGATTGCACGGCTCCTTGGCATACCCGCCTCCATCATGCTTGCAGCAGTCGATGGATCTAACCTCACCTACAGCAACATCGAGCAAAGCTGGATAGAGTTCGCCGACTACACCTTGGCGGCTTACACCGGCGAAATCGAGGAGGCGCTGACCTCGCTCCTGCCAAGAGGCCGAAGCGTGAAATTCGACTGGGACTCAAGCCGACGAGCAGACATGGCAGCCCGGTTCGGCGCCTACCAAACCGCCATCGAATCCGGGTGGATGACCATCAACGACGTACGCAAGCGCGAAGGCTATGAACCCCTGCCGACTGACGCACCTCAAACGAAGGAGACCAAGAATGCAAATGCGTGAAATCGGGCTGAAGGGCGTATGCCTGCGGTCCAACGAGGAGGGCGACGGCCGCGACCTTGAAGGGCTGGCGGTGCCGTTCGGCGACATTATCGATACCTGGGACGGCCCCGAGACCTTCGACCGGGATTGCGAGTTTGCGGACGTGGAGAACGCCAAGCTCTGCTATCAGCACGGCGAGCTCATTGGTCGCATCACCAAGTCCGAAGCTCGCGAGGACGGCCTGCACATTCAGGCGCGCATCAGTGACACTGCAAGAGGTCGTGATGTGGTCCAATTCCTGCGCGATGGCGTTCTTGACAGCTTATCTGTCGGCTTCGTGCCCGTGCAATCCGAACGCGATAAGGCGGGCGTCATTCACCGTCGCAAAGTCCGCCTACTCGAAACCTCCGTCGTCTCCTGGCCCGCATACGAGGCGGCCAAAATCACAGCCCAACGATCAGTAGATAACACCAATGACAAGGAGAACAACTCCATGACCGACAACGACAAACTCGCCGAAGAACTGGCGGCCATCAAGGAACAGCAGCGCTCTATGCAGGCGGCCATCGCCAAGGGCTTCAATCCCGAACCCGGCCCAGTCATCGGCGGCAAGTACCGCTCCCAAGCGGAATACCTGAAGGGGCTTTATAACGAAGAGCCCGAAGCCATCGAAATCATGAACGAGTGCCGCGACTTCATCGCCACCGGCGACACTGGCAACACCGCCACCTGGATTGCCGACGACCTGCGCCTGATCCAGCAGCGCCGCAAGGTCATGGGCGTGCTGACCCACGACACACTGCCAGCCAAAGGCATGAGCATGGAATACCACGTGGTGACCAGCGACACCACCAAGACATCCAAGCAAGCCAGCGAAGGTGGCGCTCTGCCCTTCGGCAAGGTCAAGTTCGGAACCAAGACCGCCGACATCGAGACCTACGGCGGTTACACGTCCCTCTCCCGCCAGACCATCGAGCGGTCCACTACCCCCATGCTCAATACCGCTCTAAAAGCGCTGAACAACGCTTATGCGGCAGCTACCGAACAGGCCGCGCGCGACTTCCTATACAAGCTCATCAGTGACCGCAGGGACGCCCAGACCGACCCGAACAAAATCGACGCACCTGTGGCACTCGACAAAATGACCGCTGACCATTGGGCCGGTCTGCTACTGGACGCGGCCGAGGAGATGGACGACCGCAATGCCATGATGGACCGGCTGGTGGTCTCCAAAGATGTGGCTAAGGCCATCATCGGCCTAAAGGACTCCGGCAACCGATTCCTGGACATCTCCGGCAAGGGTAGCGACACCATCGGTTCTTTCAACCTTACCGGTACCGTCGGCGACCTGATGCGTATGCCCGTCCAGATCCTGCCGAAGGCTCCCGTCGGCACAGCCGCCTTCCTCGACCCCGAGGCGGTCACGGTTTGGGAGTCCGGTGGCCCTACCCAGCTGAGTGATAGCGACACCACCAAACTGGTAGACTCCTTCAGCGTCTATGGATACATGGCCATCGCTGAAACATTCGCCGACGGCCTTCTGCCCATCAAGTTCGCTGGTGTATCCGCATGATAAGCGATGCTGAACTAATCGCCCGGCTACGCAGCGAGGTGTCTGTCGAAAAGGGCGACGAGGACCGCCTGAACGAGAAGCTGGGTGCAGCCAAGGTCTATGTTGAAAGCGCCATAGGCAGGCAGAAGGTCGCCGATGAAATCCGCGCTGATTGCGTGGTTAGTTGTGCAGCAGACCTGTACAACAGCAGGGACGCGCGGCTGGGCATCATGGACGTGGGCAGCGAGACACTAGAGCCGTTCCGGGTTTCGACTGATCCCCTGCGAAGCGTCTGGCCCAAGCTCAAAGCGGCCGGCGTCAACACTGGCGGGCTGGTGATCTCATGACCATCAACGACCAACGCGAAGATCTCATCGAACGACTGACCGACAGCGTGGGGAACCTCGTATCCGTCATCACCATTGACGCCCAGAGTCTGCGCCCCTTACCCGGCAAAGCCGCTATCCTCGTCAACCCACCGGAAATCGACTTCGAAGGCTGGGAAATCCAGGAAGCGCGATGGTCAATTATCGTCATCGCTGGCACCATGGCGACGCAGGTGGACGCTCTAGGCCTCATTCTGCCTGTCATCGAGAAGCTCCAAGCCGACCACATCAACATGCACAACGCCCGACCCGTCACCTACACCAACGGTTCGGGCAGTCTGGCCGCCTATCAAATCACCCTCAACCCATGAATAATTAAGGAGAACAAACATGGCGGAGAAAATCAGGACGCTGGGACCCGGAACGCTCATCATCGGCGAAGCCAACGATTCCCAACGGTTCGACGCGGACGCCACCAAGGTAACGCTGACCCCCAAGGCCGATTCGGACGACCCGCTGGACTTTCTGGACGGTACATCCGAGGCCGGGTCCCAGTCCGTTAGCTGGACCATGGACGGCACCATCAAAGAGAACTACAGCAAGACAGGCCTTCAGGCCTGGTGCTTCAACAACTCCGGAAAGACCAAGCCCTTCAAGTACATACCCAACAATGCGGGGGATCTGGGTTTCAGCGGGGACGTGCTGATCTCACCCATCGCCATTGGCGGCGACGTGAAGAAGAAGAATGACCAAGACTTCAGCTTTACAGCCACCAACGTGAAGCTGGCCCCAAATACCCCTGAGCCGTCAGTAAGTGATGAGTAAACGTTCGGCAATTGAAGTCAAGGGGTCCGCGCAACTGGCACGGACCCTGCGCAAAGCCGGGGCAGACATGAAGGACCTGCGCGCCGTTAACCGCAAGGCAGCGGCTTCCATCATCCCGACTGCCAGAGCCGAGACCCCCATCAGAAGCGGACGACTGCAACAATCGGTTCGTGCCGGTGCTACCCAGAAAGCCGGCGTACTCAGGGCCGGCAAAGCCTCCGTCCCCTACGCCGGACCCATCCACTGGGGATGGCGCGACCACCACATTCAACCTCACCCCTTCCTTGTAGATGCCGCCCGGCAGACAGAGCCCACATGGGTAGGCATCTATGAATCAGAGATAAAGAAACTGCTGGAACAAGTGCAAGGAGCATAGACATGGCAACTACAACCATCATCGAATACCTGGACGGGACCAGCGGCTCCGTCACGGTAAGCCTGTTCGACAAGATGCAGGCGGAAAAGTACGGCAAAGCAGCCGGCTGGGGCAACGTTCAGGAATCGCCCATCGAATCCTTCACCTATGCCACCTACTTTGCCCTGCGCCGGTCTCATCAGCTCACGGACGGCCAAGGTTTTGAAGATTGGGCCCAGACCGTCGAGGACATCGACCAGCGCAGGGAGACCGATACCCCTTTGCCTGCTGGCCCTCCGGAAGCCTCTCTGAGTTGAGCGTGGTCCTCGCCGCCCGTTTCGGAGGAACTCCGTGGGAATGGCGGCGAGAAACACATCCCGACGAGCGGGACCTAGGCACGGCGGCATGGCTGCTGGAAGAAGAACAGGAAATGCAGGAGGAGGCAGCAAATGGCTAAGAGCGCAATACTTGCGGTTAAGATCATTGGCGATTCCAGCAGCGCCAGCAAAGCCATGGGCAGCGCCGCGCAATCGGCAAGCGGTTTCGCTGCGAAGATGGGAGCAGTGTCCGGCATCGTCCAGAATGTCGCCTCCAAAGCATTCAACGTTCTCAGGTCCTCGGTGGACAGCGCGGTCAGCCGCGTGGACACCATGAACAACTTCCCTAAGATTATGCAGAACCTCGGCTATAGCTCCCAGGAGGCCACTGCCTCGATCCAGAAGATGAGCGATAAGCTCTCCGGCCTGCCGACCAGCCTGGACGAGATGGCCGGCATGACTCAGAAACTGGCCCCCCTCACTGGCGGACTGGGCAAGGCCACCGACCTGTCCCTGGCACTGAACAACGCCCTGCTGGCCGGCGGAAAGGGCACAGCCGTGGCCGCAAATGCCATGGAGCAGTATTCACAAATGCTGGCCAACGGGAAACCAGACCTACAATCCTGGCGGAGCATGACCGATGCGATGCCCGGCCAAATGAACCAGTTGGCCATCGCGATCCTTGGTGCCGGCCACAACTCCATGGACCTGTACGAGTCCATGAAATCCGGTACCACCACGTTCGGCCAGTTCAACGATGCCATCCTGCAGCTCAACGACCACGGCATCAACGGGTTCGCATCCTTCAGCAAACAAGCCAAGGACGCCACTAACGGCATCGCCACCAGCGCGCAGAATATGAAAACGGCCGTCGTCCGCGGCCTCGGCAATGCTATCGCTAAAGTCTCCCCGTTCCTGACCGACATGATGGGCAAGGCCACCCAGGGCATCAACGATGCCTCGAAACTGGCAGCCGACGGTATCGGGAAGATTACCGACTACGTGCAGAACTCGGGCCTGGGAAGCGCCGTGCAATCAATCATCACGGATGCCAAGACCTATATTGGGCCGGCCCTCGAATTCGTTAAAAGCAACGTACATGATGCCTTCGAAGCCCTCTCGCAGTCCGCCGGTCCCGCGATGGCCGGCGTCAAAAGCGCCTTCAAGGCCGTCGCCGACGTCATGGCACCTTTCGTGGATGCCATCATCGGTGCCAAGAACCAGTTCAGCGACATGCATCTGGACACCGGAATGTGGACGCTGGCGAAGGATACCATCAGCGGCACCGGCCGCGCTCTCGAAGCGGTCGGCGGGTTTGTGTCTAGGTACAAGGACCCATTCCAGGCCTTGGCCGTGAGTGTCGGCGCCATAGGCGGGGCCTTCCTGGCGGGCAAGTTGGCCATAGCAGCATGGAATGGGGTGCTGGGGGCATGGAACGCCATCACACGGATAGCGACAGCAGCCCAAGCGGCGTTCAACGTGGTCATGAACATGAACCCCATCATGCTAGTGGTTGTGGCTGTTGCCGCCTTGACCGCCGGCCTGGCTTACTTCTTCGCAAAGACGCAGACCGGCCAGCGAATATGGGAGGCTTTCACCTCTTTTCTCAGCTCATCCATCGCCAACATCCGAGCTTGGTTCGGCCAGGCCGGCGATTGGATCACCGAGAAATGGCAGGGTGTGCAGGCGTTCTTCTCCGGCATTCCAGGAACGATAGGCGGTTTCTTCGCCGGCATCGGATCTCTTCTAAGTCAGCCTTTCAATGCAGCCAGCTCCTGGGCGCAATCGAAATGGGAGGGGCTTACAAGTTGGTTCGCTGGAGTCCCAGGAAGAATCGCGGGCTTCTTCGGCGGCATCGCAGACACGCTGACTGCCCCCTTCCGCGCTGCCGTGAACGGCATCAAGAGCATATGGAACAGCACAGTAGGGGGGTTCGGATTCGACGTACCGGACTGGGTGCCTGCCGTCGGCGGCAAAAGCTTCAAAATTCCCAAGCTAGCCTCTGGAGGCATACTGCGCGCAGCCGGCACGGTCATGGTCGGCGAAGCTGGGCCAGAACTGCTAACCCTGCCCCGAGGAGCGCAGGTGACCCCCCTCAGCCGCACCTCCTACAACCTCGGCCCGTCCATACCCAACAAGTCCCCCATTATCATCAACCTCACAGTTAACGGCATCCTCGACGGCGAGGACGGCGCCAAGAAAATCAGGAAAATACTCAACGACTATGCGGGGCACCGCCGATGAGACAACCCTTCCTGTTCATCGACCGCGGCCATGGTTGGGAGAATCTGACCGGGCACGAGAGCGGAGTATGCGCACTTACCGACTTCACGGTGGACTGGGGCACCGATGAACCCACTACGCAGCCAGAAGTCAACGTCCTGAAGTTCCGCCTACTGGATCGCACCGGGACAGTAGCCGGAAACAGCTCAAGCCTGGCCGGCGCCAAGGTATGGATACAACTGACCCGCATGCCATTGTGGGCGGACCTCAACGCCGAAGAGAAGTGGCAGGACAACGACACAACCTGGCGAGACTTCCATCTCTGCCATGTGCCCGACCCGACGCTGCCGCCCGATCCGACTGCCTTGACCATCTTCAAGGGCACGATGAGCACAGGCGGGACAATTGAACAGCTGAGCGACGGCCGCTATATGCTCAACCTGTATGCCAATTCGACGTTGGTGCGCGCCAGCAGGACAACCCAGCAAGGTCCTGTGTCGTCCGACCCTGCATTGGCAGGGTACCACTGGGCAGTGCCGGCTGGCCAGCGCATAGACGAGATACAGCGGCGCCTGGAATCGCTGGGCTGCCCGCCGCTTTCTGACGCTACGGTGCATTGGCTAAAGGGCAGAAACCTCGACCTCGCGCCCTATGACACCTCGTCCTTCCCTGACCTGACCACGGTCCTTTACGGGATAGCGGCAGCCGACCCAGACCTGCCCTTATACTACGAGACCCATGAGCATGGCAGCGAAACAATCGAAGCTGTCCATGCCGGCGCAAAAGCATTCATAACCCTGCACGCCAACGGTACTCTGACGGTCACCTGCGCAGGCCACACCGAGCAAGTGGTTTCAGGTGGCGACATAACGGTTGATAGCCACACTCTCACCCTTCCCGACCCGGTGAGCCAGGTCATCATCAAAGGCAAAAAGGTCGAGTGGCAGGATTCTGAACAGCATTTGACCTTTAGCGATGACGAGATTCACCTATCCGATCGCGGACGACTCCCCACGAACCTGAAGGAGACCATCGCCTCGGTCAGCGCCGAAACGGACGCCATCATCACCGACGCATCGGAGGGGCACTACAAGGGGAAGGTATGGCAGCCCACCGAGGGGCAACGCGAACAATGGGCAGATTGGCTTCAGGCAGCCTCCCTACGCCTGCGTCCCGTGAAAATCACCGCCAGCAGCAGGTTCATCGACATAGACGACTTCGAACAGCAGCTCCAGCCGTCCGCAAGCCTCTGGGCGTTCGTGTCCAACCGATACACAAAATTGCTCAGTGACGACGGCAGCCCCGCCACGTCGGGCGCCTGGCTCGCCACCGGAGGGACCCTGACCTTCACATGGCAGGGGAATGAACCCACCATTTCAAACGAAATATCGATCCATCCGCTGCCGATGATCCCACCCACCATGAGCCATTGGCAGGACCTGACCCCCATCACACTGCCCTGGACCGCCCTGCCCATTACCTGGGGCGAGTTCTCGCAAATCACCTACTTCCAACGATAGGAGACACCATGCTGGAAACACCACGTCATCACATTAAGTACCCCGCCGGAACGGACCTTGTTAAAAACGCCAGCTCTCAGTTTCGGGCGATGGCGGAAAGCATCGACGACAACGTCGATGCGCTGCCGGCACAAATTACCGTCAAAGTAGACCAGGCGACCCAGGACACGAAGAGATGGCGCGACGAAGCGGAGCAATTCGCCGCCAAAGCCGGAACGTTGCAGGATAACGCTGTCGCTGCGCTTATCCGCAAACCAGATTCCGCCACCAGAAAGGCCCTTGCTGGCAGTGTGTGCTTGTGGATTGGGGACAGCTTTACCCAGGGATACATGGCCTCCAGCCCAAGCAAGCGGTACAGCCGTCTGGTCAGTGACCAAATGGGGTGGATCGAAGTCAACTACGCAGTTGGCGGGGCCGGATACATAGCACCTGGTGAAGATAACCGAAATTTCCTCCAACAAGCCAAACTCGCTAAATCTAATGGAGTTGAGCCGGATGTCGTCATTGTGGCCGGTTGTCAGAACGACTATAACAACCCCACATATGAAGCCGCAGTCGAGTGCCTGAGCTGGTGCAAAACTACATGGCCACAAGCGCGGTTGGTGTGTATCACCAGTCTCTGGTGTGCAAAAGGAGTGCCGGATTACGTCCTTGCTAGAAGCACAGACGCAACTAGAGCCGCACGGGTGGCCGGAGCACAGGTTATACCATATGGGTACCAATGGCTGTATGGCGATCCGACTCTTGTAGACACATCAGGTGGCAACCATCCCAATGATGCCGGATATCGACATATTGCAGACATGGTAATCCAAGGACTCAATAAGGGGACCGCTGCCGCTAACTACGACTATCTGCCTGTAACGCCTTATAGCTCTTTCTCCGTATCTTATGCGAACCTTAGCATCACTGAGGGTATCGTCACCTTCAGCGCCTGGTTCACCAAAAAAGGCAACAACGCATCATTCAACGACATGATTTGCACGTTAGACAAGCGTGCCGCCCCTGGGAAAGATCAATATATCCCGTTATTCACCAATGGTGGCAATAGCACCATGCTGGGGAAGATATATGACAATGGCATCCTGCAATTGGCAAGCTGGCCCCAGGGCGTGAGCAGTACTCAGATAATCATCCCGACTGTGTCCTGGAGGGTTGGACAGTGAGCAAGGAGATAGTTGTCGCACTCATCGCTGCTGTCGCCGCCCTGTCCGGGTCCTGTATAACCACATTTGCGCAGCATCATTTGCACAAGTTCAACGAAGCACAGATGATCCAGGACGCTATCGCCGACAACCAAAGGCTATGGCTATGGAATCGTCAGCTCGTAGACCATATCTACAAAGGCTACCCGCCACCGCCACCGGAACCCCCGGCTGATCTGTTTCGCCGTAACGAATGAAATCGAGGCACAATGCCATCAATCAACAAGCTCATCGAACGCATGCGCTATTACTGCGGCACTGCGTCCGTGGGATATGACCAATCGTCTCGCTGGGACGTACGGGACGGAGGCGAGACAGATTGTAGTGCTCTGGTCATCGCCTGCCTGCGTGAAGCCGGCTTCGCCGTAGGTGCCGCTACCTATACAGGAAATATGAGCGAGGAGCTCACCGCCCATGGGTGGAGACGGTTACCGCCTGACGGGGCTCCTCAGCCCGGAGACATCTTGCTCAACGACTCCAAGCATGTGGCTGTTTATCTTGGCGGCGGCCAGCTGGCCCAAGCCTCCAAGGACGAGAACGGCAACACCAGCGGGGGCCAGGCCGGCGACCAGACCGGCATGGAAACCAATATCACCAACTATTACAACTTCCCGTGGAACTGCTATTTAAGGTACACGGGAGAAAACGAGGACACAGTGACAGCGCAAGTGCTATTCGATACACGAGACCAGGACGGCCGCAATCTCTTCGATGAGGCCATCCAGACTCGCGCCGAACTCACAGACAGGGCCAAACAGGCCATCTATGAAGCTAAAGGACTGGACGGCCGCAACGTGTTGGACGGGGTGATCCAAGCGCGCCACGAGATAGCCGAACTTAAAACGCTAATCACGGCACAGGGAGCAACCATCGAGACCCTGGCCAGGGCGGCTGGAGCGGATCCTTCGACAATCGCCCGCATCGTGCAGCAGGCGGTCAAGGACAAGCTCGACCAACTGCATATCACTGTCGAGGAGGTCAAGCCATGAGCGACCCGAAGCATTCTGCAGGACCCGCCGAGGAATATAAGCCGCTGTTCAGCGAACGGACCAGGACCGCCATCTATATCGCGGCTATGACCCTGGTCATCATCGGCAGCGGTGTACACAGCTTCGCCAACCCTGCCCTGGGCGACTGGCTGACCACGGTGGGCGGCTATCTCGCCGCCGGTTTCGGAGTCGTCTATAACCCCATGCGCATGGCCGGCAAATAGGTCAGCTGACCAGCCTGGCACCTGCCAGAGCGGCCTTGAGCCGCGAATCGGGCATGGCTACGTACCTCTGCGTTGTCTCGACCGACTCGTGCCCCAGCAGCCTGCTGACCAGGTACAGGTCGTGGGTCTCCTGGTAGGTCATTGTGGCGTACCGGTGGCGGAGGCTGTGGGCGGTCCATTCGCCGCCCAGCAGGCGGGCGACGTGCTTGCCTACATAGCTGGCTTCTACGTGCCCTGACCAGCGGCCGGGCAGCAGCCAGCCATGCCGGTCGATGATCTTCTGGGCCAGGTCGTCGGGCAGGGGGACCAGGCGTTGCTTGTCGCCCTTGCCGTGGACTATGAGGGTCCTGCCCAGCAGGTCGTCCATGACGTCGTCGCTGCGCACCTGGGCTATCTCGGCCCGCCGCAACCCGCATTCGGCGGCCAGCCTAATCATGAGCGTCTCGGTTTCGTTGGCTTTGCTCAGCGCGACCAGGATGACCCGGTCGGGGCATGGTCTCGGATGTGCGTGAGGCCGCCGGATACTGGGTAGATCCTTGGATATGTCCTGCTCGGCCCGGCCTGACCTATAAAGCCATCCGAAAAAGGATGAGGCGGCGTTCCTGTACCCTTTACGGGTCTCCGGCTTCCAGTCTCCCGCCGCAAACCAGTGCACCAGCTCTTCTGCGGTGACATTTTGCGGCGACCCTCTCAAGTCGTTACTGAGCTTCGTGAGCTGCCGGCGCCTGGTGTCGACACTCAGGGCAGAGAGACTGCCGGCCTGGAGGGTTTCAATCCATTTATCTATGCATTCGCGCCATTGGGGCGCAGGGGCTTTCTTCCTTGACATGAAGCCATGTCATCACGCGGTTAGAATGAACTCGCAGGGTTCGCCGCCGGGGCGGTGAACCTGTGACCTCTGGGTCAGTAACCCAGAGGTCACAGGTTCAAATCCTGACCCCGCTACCAGTAAGGCTCGGAATCTTTTAGATTCTGAGCCTTTGTTTCTATCTCGGCATACTTGCGGCAGATGGGAACAGCTGCTGACATGATACAGCCAGTTATGGCTGAACGACTCGACTGCAAATTCAGAGAAGGCCGTCTACATTCATCCCTTCACATGACTGCACCGTTCACAGTCTCAGGATTCTATTGCCTTCGACTTCTTTACTTCGTCGAACTTGGCCTTCATAGTCTCATTGTTTCTGGTCAGTCTTCGTATGGTCACATCCTGCGCCTTGTTGTTGGCCAGACGAAGCTGGTTCTCGGAACCTAGCAGAGCGTCCTTGATCTTGTTCAGGTGGTTGATAGATTTGTCAATCTCCTCTACCGCGTTTTTGAACTTTTTTGAGGCGATTTCGTAGTTACGACCAAAAGCATTCTTGAAAGAGTCCAGCTCTTCCTCAAAATGCGTTATATCGATGTTCTCTTCCTTCACCTCTTCAAGTTCATTCTTGTATTGCAGAGAGTTCTTGGCGGCGTCCCGGAGCAGGGTGATTATCGGAATGAAGAATTGCGGACGGATGACATACATTTTCAGGTAGCGATAAGAGACATCTACGATACCCGTGTTGTACAGGTCGCTGTCAGGCTCCAACAGGGAGACCATGATGGCGTATTCGCAGTCCTTCTCTCGCCTGTCCTTGTCGAGCTCCTTGAAAAAGTCCTCGTTCTTGTGCTTGGTGGAGGTGGTGTCCGTCTCGTTCTTCATCTCGAACATGATGGACACGATCTCCGTGCCGGAATCATCCTTGTCACGGAAGATGAAGTCGCCCTTGCTGCCCGTCCTGGCATCGTTGTCCTTCTCGAAGTAGGCACGGGGGAAGGCCGTGGACCGCAGCTTGTTGAACTCGATCTGGCAATGCTGCTCAAGCGTCTCCCCCACCATCTTGGTGGACAGCTTCGCCTTCAGATCTCGCAGCCGTTCAATCTGATCGTCACGGTCCTGGATCTGGATCTCATAGCGTTCCTTGAGCGACTTGGCCTCGACCTTGCTCTGCAGCTCCGCCTTGTCCAGACTGCTCTTCAGCTCAGCTATCTCGGAATCCTTGTCTGCAACAACCGCCTGCAGCTGCGACTTCAGCTGCTCCTTGGAGAGCTTCTCCTCGGACTCCTTCTCCAGCTGCAGCCTCTCAAGCCTGCCCTTGAAATCATCACGCTCCTTCTCCACCGGACCCAGAGCCTGGGCAAGCTCCTGCTTCTTCTGCAACTGAAAGGCATCCAACTGATTCTGCAATTTGACGATCTCGGCATCTTTGTCCGCTGCCGCTTTCTGCAGCTCACTCTTGGAATTGGCCTCTGCCAGATCGAGCGCCTGCTGCTTCTCTGACTCGGCCCTGTCCAGCTTGGCAGTCAGATCGTCTTTCTCTTTTTCGACCTTCCTCAAGGCCTCCGAAACGGCGAGTTCCTTAGCAGCTTGCTCGGATTCCAGCTTTGCCTGCAGCTCCTGTATCTGGGCATCCTTTGCGCTTTTGGTCTTCTGCAGCGTCTGCTCGGCCTGTGCCTGGTCCAGTTCACGGATCTTGCTATTCTCGCGTCTAGCCTGCTCAAGCCGTTCATGAAGCTGCCTGTCAAAATCCTTGTCACGAACCTGCTTCAGGATGTCGGCATATCCGGCCTCGTCAATAGTGAATGCAGTTCCGCATTTGGGGCAAATAATTTCGGGCATATGCAACCTTTTCTTTCCGAACCTGTGGTAAAAACCATCCTTGCTCTAAGCAGTCTGTACTGAAAACCGAGTACATACGACAACTAGTACAAACTATATTTGATCTACGTCGATACCATTACAAGGATTCAATAATCATGGACCAGGTAATAATCTTGCGGATCGCACCACAGGCCCGGCGATAGTCTCCCGCCTGCCTCGCAGCCTCGAAAGCTGCTGCTACTATCGGCTCTTCAATCCCAACCGCTTCGGCAATCCACAACAGCGACGCAGCGTTCTCCAATTTGTTATAACAAATTTTTGCACTCTTATTGGGCTTCTGCCGGGAATAGGCGCCTGATCCATGTGTTGCGTTAGCTGCAAACCACTGTACCATATGCTGTTTTTCTGTTCTTGCATACGTATCCGGCGAATTGTTTACTTCGCTAAGGTACCTATCGGAATACGGATAATGCGAGCGCTTAAAACGCAGCAAATGCGAAAAAACAACGCAGCTCATATCATTTCCACTTGCCACGTCAGCCTTCTTCATTAAAGGTTAGCTTCAACTTTCCATTAATTATATCAACTGAGAATAATGGCATGTCCGATTGGTAATTATCCCGGTCTATTTGTTTGGAATGCATCCATTTCCTAAAGAACAAAATACGGGGATGTCATAAAAGCCTCATGTCTTTGACAAAGAGCGATAAGAAGACACTACCTCTACAAATATTGTTGCTCTCTCGAAAGGCACAAAAGACCAGCACAAAGGGTCAAAAATGCAGATGAATTCCTATTATGGCAGTGCATTCATTTTGACTCCAATGGCCGTTGGCCAGCAATGCTTCTTATCCCAACTGAAGAACAGCAAATGCAAGTGCGGAGGAGTCTGAGACAGTATCCGCTCAACTCAGCTCGCCTAAATGCTACTGGCAAATCAAGTTGGGAACGCATCAAGCCCAAAACTCAACCCTTGCTACCAAAAAGACTGCATTCACCCATACCCCAGCTCTTTGCCTTATGCTACCGAGTCATAGTTCATAACAGGTAAACAATAAAAGAACTTGAATGCCTCTTTGCTAGTCTCTGTTTGCTCCGCAAGCCAAAGAAGCAGACCTCCACCGACTTGAACTTGCTAGCATGATTGCATCTGCACCAAGGAAGGCCAAGGGGGCTTAAATGCAATACACACAACTGGGCAGGACAGGCATCAGCATATCGAAGATCTGCGTAGGATGCATGAGCTTCGGCAAACCGGGCACCATGCACGACTGGACACTGGATGAGGAAGGGACTGACGCGGTCGTTGCGCACGCACTAGATCTGGGCATCACCTTCTTTGACACAGCCAACGGCTACTCGGCCGGGACCAGTGAAGAGTATCTGGGAAAGGCACTCAAAAGGCATTCAAGCCGCGACCAGGTGGTCATCGCTTCCAAGGTCTACTTCAACAAAGGGCGACTTTCCTCCAAGGCCATCCATCGCGAGATTGATGGGACGCTCAAGCGGCTGGGCACCGACTATCTGGATCTCTACATCATCCACAGGTTCGACTATGAAACGCCCATCGCGGAGACCATGGAAGCGCTGAACGACCTTGTCAAAGCAGGCAAGGTGCGAGCATTAGGAGCCTCAGCCATGTATGCCAGCCAATTTCAGGACATGCAGAAAGTCGCCCGAGACAACGGCTGGACCCCTTTCAGCGCCATGGAAAACCATTACAACCTACTCTACCGGGAAGATGAGAAGGACCTGATACCTTTCTGCAGAAAAACGGGCATTTCGCTCATGCCCTACAGCCCTCTGGCCGCCGGCCATCTGACACGCTCCACCTGGACCGCTGACACCCTGCGCAGCGCCACTGACAAGGTCTCGCGCGGCAAGTACGACCGAGCCGAGGAGAACGACCTAGCCATCATTGACCGCGTGCAGAAAATAGCAGAGCAGCACAACGTACCTATGGCCCGGGTAGCCATAGCCTGGCAGTGGGCCAAAGGCGTTGCTTCACCGATCATTGGCGCCACCAAAGCCCGGCATCTTGACGATGCGGCGGCTGCGCTAGATTTGGAGCTCACACCTGAGGAGATCTCCTCCATGGAGGAGCCCTACCTGCCGCATGAGACCGTGGGAGCCATTGACAGCAACCCGCCCCAGGGCGTAGTGCTCCTGGACGCGGAGGAGAATTAACGCAATCCCCTCCCCCCCTAGTCTGGATCATAGTTGCGTTGGATCTAATGACTTATGGTTTACTGCCAAATCATGTTTGTATTTCTGTGCCAGACTAGAGGAACAGCTCAAGGACAAGTCCTCATGGACTCAGATCGGCCTATAGTCCGTCAGAACCGTCCGCATCCTCCAGATCCGCTGAATCATCCGAATTCTCGCTAATTTCTAGAACAGTCAGGGCATCAGAGGTCTCAACATCTTCAAAATCTGCCGGCGTATTCAACGTTTCCGATGCTTGCGGATTCCCGGATGTCTGCGAATTGATCATGCCTAAATCCAGTACCTTTTTATAGTCATGATCCGCATCAGACTGTGAATAGCCAAAGTGAGCCTCATCCATAACGGAAATCAGGTGCATGCCCATAGGGCGCATAGTCGTCCAGGTAATCCCTCCCGACACCACTCCACCAATTATCGGCACAGCCTTGGAAACTCCTTTGGCAAAGACGCTTTTAGTCATTTTTACGGACATAGTCTTGGCTACCGATTTGACGATTGGATAGATCACTCCCTTTGTCAAGGCCTTCTGCGGCAGACGCTTCAAAGCGGATTTCCCCAGTTGCGTGGAGATCAAACGCACCGCCGAACTGGCACCAGCGGCACCAAGCATGACACCCAGGTATAAAAGCAATTGATTCCCGATCACCTCATCATCTGGCAGGACACCTTCCCAGAAATCCTCCTCTCCATACAGATAGGCGATCTCTTGGGCTGTTATAAAAGCAAAACCGTAGAACTGGACCGTGTCTGTTGGAATTGTGGCAACCATGGTAATCCCTCCCGGCACTCCAGCCAACAAAGATGCACCAGTGGATTGTCCTGTTCTTTTCAGCACGATTTGTCGCGCCATCTTATAAAGGACCTTCCGATCGCAGCCGGCGGCCACCGGCCCCCTCTTTACTATGTCGTCAATGACCTGCCGTGGAGCGCTGGCGAACTGCTCGCGCAGAAAACGCTCACGATCCACTTTCATCCCCGGAATTCGCACGGCCTGTTTCAGCATCACCATCAAGGCTTTTCTGCCATCTTTAGAGCCTTCGGTGTTCTCCTTCGCCATTGCTAATCCTCTCCGCCGCCGTCCTTGGCCGATATTTCACGCGGTCAATGGTATCCAAGAAACCAGACGAACACATCCACAACCGCTCTGATAACGCGATCAGACAGGGCATCAACACTGAAGATCAGCTGCAAGATGCAGAAAGTCGCTATCGGTACACAGCCGCGGCACTTAAGCATGAGACCGACAGTCTATCAAGCAGCCGCCCGCCTCAGCCGTTGGTTGTTTTAATATGAATAGCACAATCATTTAGTCAGTCAAACTTTCACTTTGCCTATTGTTGATTTCCCAGGACGGAAATGACCTAAGACTTCGCAGATATCTGGGAATGGTCAAAATAACTGACATTGCCTGGCGAACAGCCGATACACCCCGCCTTGGATCCGGAGCCGGCTTGTATCGCTTTCCTAGATCTATCTGCTTGCCTGCCTGCGACAGGTCGAGACTGACCTTGGTCTGTCGACCGGCCTAACGAGGCCGATCGGCAGACCAAGGTGCGCACACTGGGTCTCCGTACTCGTTCCAGGTCACTGTCGCCCATGGTTACTGGCGGACATCTGCCTAACTAACTGGAAGATGATAAGCCCAGCCATGACCGCTGCAGCAGCGAGAGCCAAGGGAAGCACCACCACAGCTCCGGTCTTAGGCAGCGCGACTTTCAGAGCGTTCCAATCATCACTGTTGGATTCGACAGATCGATCAGCACAAAGCAGACGGCCATCGACTACCACCCCGTGAGAATTTGCTCGCCAAGAAACTTTTTGGGCATTCTCCAGTTGAGGCATGGAGGCCTGATTCTCCACTGGACAGGGGACTAACGGAGTGCCTACCACTCGAACCCTGTCGGTGTGTTGACCCGATATGCCTGCTACCGTGGCATGCACATCTACAGACTGGCCTGGTCGGAGCATCAGAGTCGACCAGTTGTCTGGATAGTGGATCCCAGTCACCCGCCCTTGACCGACGACCGTCTTATCTTCTAAATGCAGTTGCCGGGCTGGGAAGATTGCTCCGGTCCCATTGCTGGGATCGCGAGGAGAATCGTTCGTGATTCGGAAGACAATGGCGACATCGTCATGAGTCCGGAGGGCCTGTTCCGGCTGATCCCGATCCCCCCTAACCATACCGCCAGCCTGATCAAACTTTTCGATATGCAGAGCCGGGGTCATATCAGGCGTTCTGGTCCAAACCGTGTTGGAGACCAGGGTCTTGTCCTGATAGAACTCAGTAAATCGGTTCTCATGACGCTCCACATTCTTCAGCCGTCTACATTGCAGGTAAGCCCTCCACCCGACTGGGCGATCGCCTGAGGCGCCGACCAAGGCCAGATATCGTGGTGTGGCCTCCACTTTGACCAGACCTGCCGGATCTGCGGTCACCATGAACAAGGGACCGCCATGAATATTTGCGGACATATCCGAACCAGCCATGATCTGTCCATGATGAATCAGGATGCGCCCATTCTCATAGAGGTCCTGGGTGGCGTAGACAGCCCAATGACCAGTGAACCGATCGACCGAAGGGTCCAGCCGATCCTCAATCCGCCAGGTCCCCACCTGCGGATAGGCCCGTCCCGCTGGCAGCAGACTGGAGTCCAGACGGTAGAGGAAGAGCCGATCGCGGTAGATGCTGCCGCCGTGTGCGCTTTCCCCGCCCACGGAAACCACCACATCCTTGGCGGGATTGAGCGGCTTGATCGGATTGGCGACCAGATTGGTCGCTTTGTGCAGGTCGTTGACGATCTGAGTCGCCTGGTTGCGCACCACATGACCAGGCTCTGCACGGATGACCGTGTAAGGCAGAATCAGATCGTAGGTACGCCCTAGCAACCCTTGGTCAATGGCCGGCTCCCTGAGGGGACTATGACCTCGTGCTGCAGCATAGGCAACCAGATCGGCAGGCTGGGGATCCCCTTTGAGGGTCGCGCCTGTGGCTGGAACATAGGTATCTACAGTTTTGGCGAAGACCAGCACTACGCCGTTTTTTACCTGGATATTGAAAGCCTTGGTGTAATCGCGGCCGTTGGAGCCCAGAACTTCGATGCTCTTGGGATCGATATCCAAGTGACGAGCATCGTAGGCATCCGTCACGCCTAACCGCCACACCGGATAGGCGGTGTCCTTGCGGCAGGCGTCCAGACTGATCCGATAGACCCCGCGGTCGCCTATGAAGAGCACCTTGCCGTCGATGCTGATGCCTGGATCACGCGCGCTGACAACGCTCTTTGAGGGATGGAAGTCAGCTGGCGGATTGCTCACCTGGTTGGAGGGGGTCAGCGAATTATTCAGCGTCAGCACCCACTGATTGCCAACCCGATGATCCCTTGGGGCTTTGGGATCAACCCTGCCCTCAAAGCGCAGGCGGATCCTGGGGTTGCCCCCGGCACGCCACTGGCTGATCCGGCCGGGATCGGTGATGGTCACCCGCAAACTGTGTCCCTTGCCATTCCACTTTGTGGCGTATCCGGTCTTGGCGATGATATCGCCGCTCTGCAGGTCAGTCACCTCAAGAGTCTGCTTATCGGGCAAAAACCAGCGGTCATAGACATCCGTCAGAATGACCGACTTGACCGGATAGGCCAGATTGTCAGGGAGACTAGGTTGGGTATCCAACTGATACTCCAGCCGCTGACCAGGGAAAACCACCTTGCCATCAACGTTGGCCTGTTCCCCGCCTTGGCCGGCCTCCGAGATGACATCCTTGCGCACAGGAGGCAGATATCCGCAGATGCCGGGCTTATTGGTTTGCACGCTCTGCGTGTTGACAGTCTGGGAACCCGAGTTAGTCAGCGCCGCGCCCTGGCTGCCATGGCCGTTCGGGGCCTTGCAGAAAGTCAGTTCCTGGTCAGGTGTTCCGCCCAGATCCTTGCGAACTTTGGCTGCGCCGCCGCCGTTGGCAAAGCGGACCGTAAAGGGAACCAGCATAGTGACCTGTCTAGGATCCTCCATGCCTTTGAGACCCTTCAGCCATCCGCTTTTGGCCTGTGCACGCGCCCGCGTTCCAATCACGCTGATCTCGAAACGGTCGGTCACATCCCTGCCTTTGTCCACAATGTCTTCGATGCTGCTTCGACGGTAGTGCCCATCTGCATCCGCCTTAGCCCTGGCCTCGAAGATACGAATAGCCCGAGCACCATCCTGATCAACCAGATAGTCGGCAGCACTCCAGTCGTCAGTCAAGGTGAAAACCTTGGGAGCCTCAATCAGGCGGGCTTCTACAGTGCCGTTGACCACTGACCCCACCCGGTCTCCGTCCAGAAAGGCATGCCCGTCGGCACCGGTTTTGTTGGTCCGCTGAGGGTCAACGACTGCTTTCCAGAGCCCAGTGGCACGATCGCGCAGAATCCATGATTTGTCTGGTCTGGGCTTCCAAGTAGGAGTGCGGCGATCAGGGGTCGACTGATCAACTTGACGACTGGTGCCCTTCCAGCGGACTTCTCCACAGTCCAGGATGACTCCAATATCCGGCTGCTTGACAGTCACGTCCAGCTGCCATACCCAGCGATGCTCCTCAGGCAGAGTCCCGCCCTTCCAGGTAGCTGTAGCCCTATTGCCGGGCGGTCTGCTCCCATCGGCGGTGTTGAAAGCGAACCTGCTGGTCAGATCCTCGCCACTGGTTAGATCTTTGACCTTCTGCCCGTCGATATGGTACTGCTTGCCCCGGGAATCGAAAGCATCGGTAAAGGTCAACTCGCGACCGCCCCGGCCGGTTCCGGTCTCGATGCGGGTGCGGTTGATCATTCCATCCGCGCTGGTGCCGGGATCCACTTTCTTGTCAGGCGGATTCGGCGGCAGATCGGCCGGCTTGGGCTCATAGTCATTAAGCATGAAGACCACCAAGGAGATGCTGTGCTCGTTGCCGGCATACATGTCGGCGAACTTGTCCAGACTGTCTCCGGGCTGGTCCCAGAAGGGGTCGCCAGTCTGATAGGTCACCCCGCGGTTGCTGAAGGTGCGGTTGGCCACCTGACTTCGCCAGTTGGCCATCCATATGCTATGGATGGCCATGCTGACCCCATCGAAGACTCGATGAGAGCCGCGATAGCCCGTGACCACACCCACGCCGGTCACCCGGCAGTGGCCTTGTCCGGATTGGTCAGCATGGGCCTCGTTAAAGCGTGCCTGGCAGTTGCCATTGGCCTCATCCAGAGCCTGGTGTTTGACCCGAGCAGTGGTGGCATTGCCCCCATCCACAATCCCCATTTTGGAAAAGGCCCTGTCGATGCTGCTTATCTCATAGCCGCCGAAGGAGCCTTGATCGTCATCCTTGTAGGTCCAGCCCTGCCAAAACCGGCCATCGCCTTTAGCGCCGCCGCCGGCATGACCTGATCCTCCGCCAGCCATGGCAGGAGCCGCCGGACCGACAAGGGTCGCCAAGGCGAGCAGAACCGCCAACATGCCGGTCCATCTGTGCTTGTACATACTCGTCCTCACTCTTCGCCCGCCCCATGCCTCGAGTATGAACGGCTGCTGAGCGTATACCTGCGTCGGCGAAGCACTGTGGTCGAATGTGCCCCGGGACGGTTATGCTGTGTATGAGACATTCCTATGCCGTCCAGACCGAAAAGGAGACAGGACAATGGCAGAGACATTCGACGTGTTGGTCGAGATTCCCCGGGGCTCCCGCAACAAGTATGAGATGGACCACGACAGCGGCCATATCAGGCTGGATCGCACCCTCTTCACCTCTATGGGCTACCCTGACGACTACGGCTACATCGATGGGACCCTGGGCGAGGACGGCGATCCCCTGGATGCCCTGGTCATGATTCCCGATTCGGTCTTCCCGGGCTGTATCGTCGAATGCCGCGCCGTAGGTCTCTACCACATGGTCGACGAGGCCGGCGGAGACGATAAGGTGCTCTGCGTGCCTGCTGATGTCCGTTACGATGCCATCAAGGACATCGACGACGTCTCCGATTTCCACAAGCAGGAGATCAAGCACTTCTTCGAACAGTACAAGGCTCTGGAACCAGGTAAGGAGGTCATGCCCGGCGACTATTGGACCAATGCTGAAGCTGCCGAGACCCAGATCAAGGCTGCACGCGAGCGCCTGGCAGCGCAGCACTGACTTTTTAAGGCCGACCAGTCGGCACAACCACCCCGGCGAGGGCCCAACCACCGCCCGAACCGGGGTTTTGCATGCTCAAATCCTCCCGAATTGCGTCCGGCCGTCTACGATTGCCAATTGCGGGTGCGCGCGCAACGGCAGGAGCGGCTATGACTTTCTATACGTACCAATATCTCAAGGGCGGTCAGACCAACTGGACCATGATCAGGATCATTGTGGTAGTCGTTCTGGCCTTGGCCTTCCTCTTCTTCCTGTTCATGTACTCCCGCCACCGCTGGAACCATAAGTACAAGGATCTGTCCATCATCCTGGCCACTCTGCTGCTGCTCGCGGCAGCCATCCAGTACAGCGACTACACCAATCTGCGCACAGCCAGCCTGCAGAGCGGACAGCTGACCACGGTCATCGACAAGTCAGCAGCCAAGCTCAAGGTCGATCCTGAGCAAATCAGCATCAACGACACCTCACGCAACAACGACATGATCATCAAGACCCCCAAGGGCTACTACACCCTGGTATTCAACAGCTCCGGCTCTGAATTCCTGCTGCAGCGGGCCGACCTGTACCGCCCAGACATCACCGTGATCGGAGAGTGACCCATGGATATCAATTTCTACGTCAACGTAGCCCTGAAGCTGATCGTCGGACTGCTCTTCATCACCCTGCTCATCAATGTGACCGGCAAGGGAAACCTGGCGCCCACCTCGCCCATGGACCAGCTGCAGAACTACGTCCTGGGCGGCATCATCGGCGGAGTCATATACAGTGACAGCATCTCAATGGCCCAGTACATTGTCATCCTGCTGATATGGGCGGCACTGATCCTCATCACCCGGTACGCCAAGACCCACATCCATGCAGTGGGCAAGTACATTGACGGCGAACCGGTCACCATCATCAAGAACGGGAAGCTGCTGGTACAGAACTGCCTCAAGGTCAACCTGACAGCCAAGGAGGTGGACTTCAAGCTGCGCACCAAGGGCATCAACGACATCCGCGATGTCAAGCGGGGCATCGTCGAGCAGAACGGCAGCCTGACCATCATTTCCGAGGGCGACAAGGACGTGCGCTATCCAGTGGTCATGGATGGGCGGGTTGATCCCGACGTTCTTGACACCATGGGACGGGACGAGGACTGGCTGGACGAGCAATTGGCCAAGCAGGGCATACACAAGGTCAGCGATGTGTATATGGCCCGATACCAGAACGGCGAGTTCTACGCCGTCACCTACCAGGACAAGTAGCGACATCCATGCGGCAGAAGGAAGCCTGACTGTGACCATGGCTCAATAAGAGACCGATCCGATATCCTGTCATGCTTGATTGTTCCAGCGCTGACAGGTAAAATCTATGTCCATATTGTTATGGCGTAGCATGTGAACGGCATTCAACGAATTCAAAGCCGACTCCAGTCGGCAGTTCCGCGCTGGACGCTCCCGAGGCGTAGGCGGGTTTGAGGAGACCTGGTCGAGGCCCATCCCACCGGGGATGAACCCTTTCAAGGAATGCCGTGTACTTAAGATTGCTGTTTATCGCTTTAGGTGTATCTTCTGACGCTTTCGCCGTCTCCATCAGCAAGGGGCTGTCCGTGGACCGTCTGCGGGCCCGCCACCATTGGCTGGTGGGACTTTGGTTCGGTGGGTTCCAGACTCTGCTGCCCTTGCTCGGTTACTTCGCCGCTTCCATGCTGCAGGACTCCCTGGCCGCCGTGGATCACTGGATCATCTTCGGCATCCTGTCGGCCATCGGGGTCAACATGATCCGCGAGGGCGTCTACGGCGAGGAAGAAGGAGCGAACGGCGAAGAGGGCTTCTCCTGGCGGCGAATGCTACCTGCTGCCATAGCCACCAGCATCGACTCATTCGGCGTGGGTGCAGGCCTCGCTCTGCTGGGCATCAACATTTGGCTGTCCGCACTGGTCATTGGCCTTGTGACAGCTGCGGCCTCCGTGGCGGGGCTGCGCATCGGATACGCTGTCGGTTCACGTTGGCGCAAGCCTGCCAGAATCGCAGGCGGCATCATTCTGATAGTCATGGGCATTCAGATCCTTCTGGACCACCTGATGAATGCCTAGCTCAGATCGTCGCCTGCAGTACCAAGGCGGCCAGCACCACGATGGTTCCGGTCAGAAGGACCGACATCAGCGCCAGACCAATGGCCCCACGCCGATCTGCTGCTTCTTTGGCCCAGCGATAGCCCGAGGCCTCAAGCCCGACCAGCAGCAGCAAGGCCACAAGCACCACCAGGATCGACATCGGGTCAGCCCGCAAACCCCCGGTCAGCTCTGGCAGGAAGATCCATCCCGATGCAGCGACAGCGGTGACCCCGCCCATGGCGGTTGCAGAAATGCCTCGGATGACCATCTGCCGGTCCCGACGCAACATCTGCCGAACGAACATGAACACGGCCAAGAAGGCCAACATGAATGCCGCAGTCGACAGCCAGACCCTGAAAGCGTCAGACCCCTGCACGACCAAGGCCGGAACCAAGCAGACCAAGGTCAGCAGACCGAACATGGCCCGGTCGGGGCCAGGTCGAATGCCACGGCCCACCAAGGGCCAGGAGGCCAACAGGGCCGATGCCAGCGCCAGAACCAGGACGGCCTGCACCCATCGAGCGACCCGAGGCTCGGCCAGCAAACCCGCCGCCACGCCTGGCAGGATCAGGGCCGCCAGGGCCAGCAGCTGCGTCAGCGCGGGCGCCCGCCCATCCCGGGTTTCTTTTACGGTCTGCGCCATGGGTCCTCCTGCCTGTCCCCGTCGGGGAGCCATACGTCACATCCTAGGCCAAGGCCATCCTGTGAACTCAGAGCCCCGGTGACGGCCCGATTGTACAATGATGACGACTGTTCAACGAATCCACCCCCGCTATGGACGAACGGACAGGGAAGAAGGTACCCCCGTGACGGATCTGACCTTGATGACCTGCGCCGAGGACCCGGCATCGGTTCTGCCAGCCTTGGCCCTGCTCTCCCATCGAGTGCGTGTTCTGCCCCTGGACGCCGCCTCCTTGGTAAGAATGCCCGAGGACACAGTGTTGCTGATCGATGCCAGCGACGACCTGGCTGAGGCCAAGACCCTCTGCAACCTGACCCGAGCCTCGGGCCTGTCCACGCCCATCATCCTGATTCTCAGCGAGGGCGGCTTCACTGTGGTCAATGCCAACTGGGGGGTGGCCGATGTCATCATCCAGTCCGCATCCCCAGCCGAGGTCGAGGCCCGGCTGCGTCTGGTCTGCCAGCGCGTGCCCACGACATGCAAGCCGGATGCTCAGCCAGAAGAGTCTGAGGACCAGGTGCCCACCGGTCAGGTTCGCTCGGGCGATCTTGTCGTGGACACCGAGAGCTACACGGCCCGAATCCACGGTCGTCCCATCAACCTGGCTTACAAGGAGTTCGAGCTGCTCAAATACCTGGTTCAGCATCCCGGCAGGGTCTTCACCAGGGCGCAGCTCCTCCAGGAGGTATGGGGCTATGACTACTACGGCGGCACTAGGACGGTGGATGTGCATGTGCGGCGCCTCAGAGCAAAGCTGGGCAGCGAACACGAGCACCTGATCGGCACGGTCCGCAATGTGGGCTACCGGTTCGATCCGCCCTCCTCGGCAAGGACGACCTCAGCCCCCGAACCCAAGCCGGATGCCGGGACCAATGCAGACCCAGCCGAACAAAAGGGCAGCCAGACAGAACAATCCCAGGATTCCAAGAAGAAGAAAACCGATCATAGTGACTGATGCATCATCAAATCGAAAGCACCCCCAAGGCAGGGAAAGCAAGGCCCGGCGCTTGGCCCGCATGCACGAGGAGTACCGCATCCTCTGCCAGGTCTTTCCCGAGGCAGTCTGCGCCCTGCACTTTCGCAACCCCTTCGAACTGCTGGTGGCTACTGTCCTGAGCGCCCAGACCACCGACAAGCGGGTCAACTCGGTGACCCCCGAACTCTTTGAGCGCTACCCTGATCCCGCAGCCATGGCCCAAGCCCAGCCGGTCGACCTGGAAGCCATCATCCACCCGGTGGGCTTCTACCACGCCAAGGCCCGCCACCTGCTGGGACTGTCCCTGATGCTGACCGAAGACTACGGCGGCGAGGTCCCTCAGACCATGGAGGAGCTGACCAGTCTGCCCGGCGTGGGACGCAAGACCGCCAACGTGGTCCTGGGCAACGCCTTCAACATCCCCGGATTCCCGGTAGACACCCACGTCACCCGGGTCACCGGCCGCCTGCGCTGGCGGACCGACTGGCGCAGCGCTCACCCCGATCCCGTGAAGATCGAGCATGAGATCTGCAACTGCTTCCCTCCCGAGGACTGGACCAATCTGTCGCACAGGCTGATCCTCCACGGTCGGGCCACCTGCCACGCCCGCAAGCCTGACTGCCTCCACTGCCCCCTTGCTGAAACATGTCCCAGCGCCGAGCTCCTGGCCCGACCGGCCTCTCGGTAGAATCAAAACCATGGCACGCGGCAGACACAAACAAATCAGGTCCGGAATCATCTTTCTCCTGGTACTGGCAGTGCTGACCGCAGGCACCTATATGGCCTGGCCTCTGGTGACAGGCCAGGGAGGGTGGCGGCTGCCGTGGAACAAGGAAGGTTCAGGCCAAGTCGTGCGCATCCGGGCCCGCCAGGCCCCCGTCTCGCTGGATATCCGCACCGAACCCGGACGCTCCACCGACCAGGTCCTGCTGGGCAACGTCTATCAGACCTTGACCAAGCCCGACGCCCAGGGTCGGCCGACGCCCGGCCTGGCCCAGAAATGGGAAGTCTCCGCAAACGGACTGCTCTACACATTCCACCTGCGCAAGGATGCCCGCTTCACCGATGGCCGCCGCCTGACTTCGGAAGACGCCCTCTGGTCCCTGCATCAGATCGTCGACCACCACTACCAGGGCTATCGTGACTTGGATGCACTGGCCAGGGTAACCAACCCCGATGAGGCCACACTGGTAATCGGATTGAAGAGCCCGAACGCCAGGTTGCTGACCGCCCTGAGCGGTCGGGCAGGCATTGTCTACGACCGCCAGGCCAGGATCAACTACTCCACTCAATCAGCCGGTTCCGGGCCCTACCAGGTGGCTGATTGGCAGCCGGGCGCCAGTCTGACCCTGACTGCCAACCAGTCCTATCGAGGTCCGGACAAGGCTGCCATTGGCAAGGTGATTTTCAGCTATACCGGCAGCCCGCAGCAAACCGTCAAGGATCTGGACCAGGGACGCCTGGACGCTGTAGTGGACATGGATCCGGCCACCGCCAAGCAGGCCGGCAAGGCGCCAACCGTCACACCCAGCACAGACAATGTGGTCTTGGCCTTCAACAACAAGGCATCCAGCGCACTGTCCGACCAGCATGTACGCGAGGCAGTCCGCTATGCGCTGGACCGTGAAGCACTGGCCAAACTGGAAGGAGGCGCAGCCAAGGCGCTGGGCGGGCCGCTTAACCAGCTGAGTCCCGGTTATGATCCCGGCCTGCAGGCCTTCCCCTTCGACCAGGCCCAGGCGATTCATCGGTCCTCCTATTACAACCCGTCCTACTTCCACGGCGGTCTGCGTCTGATCTATCCGCGCGAATTCGGCAGCCAGGTGGGCGAGCTGATTCGCACGCAGCTCAAGGCAGTAGGCCTCCCCAGCCAGGTTTCCATGGTGGATCAATCCACCTTCCGCGACCAGGTGCTCAGCCGCCGCGACTATGACATGACCCTGCTGGTCATGGACAATGATGAAATCGACCGCTTCGCGGACCCCGACTCCATCATGCTCTTCGACAACGTCGATATCCAGAACTCCTGGAAGCAGGTGACTGCCTGCACCGACCAGAAGGCCTATGCCGAGCAACTGCGGGCCTTTGCTCGACAGGTCAGCGACCTCTCTGCCAGCGACTGGCTTTATCAGCGTACGCCCCTGGTCCTTAAGGCCCCCCGCCTCCAAGGCATGCCCAGCTCTCTGCTGGACCGCTACCTGCCCCTGTGGAACCTGCGCATCCAGGGGTAATCAGACCGGCGGCCCTTGTCACTGTTCGTCCATAAAATGCTGGTATGTCTGCTGAACACCAAGGAATCGTCAATGCCCATCTGACCCCTCTGCCCGACAGGGTCGGCGTGGATGGCCTGGAGGAAAAGTGGTGCCACGACTGGGACGAGTCCGGCGTCTACCGCTTCCGCAATACCCGCGAGCGCTCCGGCGTCTACTCCATCGATACCCCGCCGCCCACTGTCTCAGGACACCTGCATGTGGGGCACGTCTTCTCATACACCCATACCGACGTGATCGCCCGGTTCAAGCGGATGCAGGGCTACGACGTCTTCTACCCCATGGGCTGGGACGACAACGGCCTGCCCACCGAGCGGCGGGTCCAGAACTATTACGGGGTTCGCGTAGACACCTCGCTCAAGTACGATCCGAACTTCAAGCCTCCCTTCCACGGGACCAAGGGCAAGAAGATCAGCGCCAAGGACCAAGTGCCCGTCTCCCGGCAGAACTTCATCGAACTCTGTGAGGAACTGACCGCCGAGGACGAGAAGCTCTTTGAACGGCTCTGGCGGTCGCTGGGACTGTCGGTGGACTGGTCGCAGACCTACCACACCATCGGCGAGCATCCCCGCCGGGTGGCGCAGAAGGCTTTCCTGCGGAACCTGGCCCGGGGAGAGGCCTATCAGAAGGAGGCTCCCGGGCTCTGGGACGTGACCTTCCAGACCGCTGTGGCCCAGGCCGAACTGGAGTCGCGCGAGTACGACGGCTTCTACCATCGGGTGGCCTTCCGGTTCGCGGACGGCACGCCAATATACATCGAGACCACCAGGCCTGAGCTGCTGGCGGCCTGTGGCGCCCTGATCGCCCACCCCGACGACAAGCGCTACCAGAAGTACTTCGGTCAGAAGGTCTACTCTCCCCTGTTCAAGGTGGAGGTGCCAATTCTGGCCCATCCCGCCGCCGAGATGGACAAGGGCGCTGGCATTGCCATGTGCTGCACCTTCGGCGACGTGACCGACGTGCAGTGGTGGCGGGATCTGAACCTGCCCACCAGGTCCATCATCCAGCGCAACGGACGAATCGTCATGGACGTGCCGGATTGGATCACCGATGAAGGCGGGCGGAAAATCTTCGAGCAGACCGAAGGCAAGACCACCTTCTCAGCCCGCAAGATCATCGTGGACGCCCTGCGCGAGTCCGGCGATCTGGATGGCGAGCCCAAGCCCACCAAGCGCATGACCAACTTCTACGAGAAGGGCGACAAGCCCCTGGAGATCGTCACCTCCCGTCAGTGGTACCTGCGCAACGGCGGCACCGACCAGCAGCTCAACAAGGAACTGCTGGAGCGGGGCAAGGAGCTCAACTTCCATCCGGACTTCATGCGGGTGCGCTACAACAACTGGGTCGAGGGCCTGAACGGCGACTGGCTGATCTCCAGACAGCGCTTCTTCGGAGTCCCCTTCCCCCTCTGGTACCCGGTCAAGGAGAACGGCGAGACCGACTACGCCCATCCCATCACCCCGGCCGAGGACAGGCTTCCCATTGATCCCAGCACTGATGTGCCCGAAGGATTCGAGGAATCCCAGCGTGACCAGCCCAGCGGCTTCACGGCCGAGAAGGACATCATGGACACCTGGGCAACCAGCTCGCTGACCCCTCAAATCGTGACCCACTGGGCCGAACCGAGCGAGAAAGACCAGGCCCTCTTCAAGGCCACCTTCCCCATGGATCTGCGTCCCCAGGGGCAGGACATCATCCGAACCTGGCTCTTCAGCTCCATAGACCGGGCCCACTTGGAGAATGGCTGCCTGCCCTGGAGCGACACCACCTTGTCCGGATGGATCCTGGACCCGGACCACAAGAAGATGAGCAAATCCAAGGGCAACGTGGTAGTGCCCGACGAACCCATCAAAAAGTATGGCGCCGATGCCGTGCGCTACTGGGCATCCTGCGCCCGGCTAGGCCTGGATGCCACCTACGATGAGGGACAGATGAAGATCGGCCGCCGTCTGGCCGTCAAGCTCCTCAATGCCGCCAAGTTCGCTCTGGCCATCGGGCGGGAGGATGAGAACCATAGGGTCGCCCAGGCGGCAGAGGTCACCTGGAACCCCGCAGACGTAACGGTCCCGCTGGATCGCGCGGTCCTGGCCGGCCTTGCCCAGGTGATCGACCAAGCCACCAAGGCCCTCGAAGCCTATGAGCATTCCAAGGCCCTGGAGGTGACCGAATCCTTCTTCTGGGACTTCTGCGACAACTACATTGAGCTGGCCAAGAACCGGGCTTACGGAACTGCGGATGCCACCGGCAGGACCCCTGACCAGGCCCAGGTGCTCAGTGCCCGCACGACCCTGGGACTGGTCCTGGACGCTCTCGATCGTCTCCTGGCCCCCTTCCTGCCCTTCGCCACTGAGGAGGCATGGCAGTGGATGCACCAGGGGGAAGGATCGGTTCACCGGACCTCCTGGCCTCGTTCGGAAGACTACCGGGCAGCCGCCCAGGGCCAGGATCCGGATCTGCTGACTTGGGCAGGCAGAGCCTTGGCCTCACTGCGTCGCATCAAGTCCGAGGCCAAGGTCTCCATGAAGACCCCCATCCTCTCCGCCTCCCTCAGCGTGGCGCCGGAGGGTCTGGAAACCGTGAAGGCTGCTCTGGACGATATAGCGGAAGCAGGCAGGGTCACTGGGGATCTGGATTTGGTCGAGGAGGCAGCAGGGCCCGAGTCACCTGGGGCGACCGACGATGAGTACGGCATCCGGGTGACCGCTAGCCAACTGGGCGAGCCCCCTGCCAAGAGGCCTCACAAGTAAGATTCGCAATTCCCAATACAGCCGGGGTGGACCAGCGATAAGGACCACCCCGGTTATTTATCAGTAAGGCCGAAGGCGCTGCCATAATCAGCACGATCGTCTAATAGGAGCGGCTGCTGACCAAGCCGATAACCCATTCGCGAGCGGATACCAGGTCACCATTGCCGCGGCTTCTCTAGAAAGCATTATCAGCAGAAGGCAGACACGACCCTGCCCGACGCTTTACCGAGGAAGATTCCTGGGTATTTGCAGACAGGGCGGTCTCTCCTCATCGTCAATATTGTAGCCAGCGGTATAAGAAGCCAACCATGCCGTTGACCATTATCCCTGATGCGACTCTCAGCAGGAACTGGCCTGACTGGCCAGTCGCTCGTGACCACGCTTGGCGGCATCGGCCACCAAATGCAAATAAGCCTCAGCCAGATCAGGATCCAGCCCGCAATCCTCTGCCTTGCCCCGCAAGGTCGCCACCTGTGCAGCCTCCCGGTGCAGATCCGCCGAGGCGAATCCCGCTCGAGCCTTGAGCAGACCGATGCGGCGCGTAACCCGGAACCGCTCAGCCAGCATGGCGACAATGGCGGCATCAATGGTGTCTACATCAGTACGCAACTCTGCCACCTGACGGGCAGCGTCAGCCTGGGGACCGCCGCCCTGCGCCTGGTCATCGATCACCGTTTCCTCTATGTTCGTCTTGCCCATGGAAAACCAGTCTAATCCGGCCCTTACAGCTTCACGACCTGGCCCATGATGGGGTTCGATATTGTGCCGGCCGAGTGTATACCGGCGTCCAATGGAGTCTTGTCGGCGTGGATCGGAAAAAGCAGCCCCTCTTTTACTTACAACTAGTTGGCCGTCCACTCCTTGACCGGCAGCGCAGGCATGATTCTGCTGGTTATAGTCAGTCTGCCGGCCATGGATTTGCCTTGGTCGCACGAGAGAGGCGCAAGGTCCAGATAGACCCGATGCACCAAGGTGACTGTCACGCACCACCGCATATGCATTGGGCCCCATCGGCGAACCGAATCGCGAATGGGGTCCAATAAACGTATCAGGCGTCAGACTCGAGTCACTTCTGAGCCAGCATGGACTGGTTGATGGCCGCCAGGAAGTCTCGGTTGGTTGCGGTCTTCTTCAGCCTGGGCGCAAGAGTCTGGTAGGCCTGCTCAGTCTCCATGCCGCCCAGGAGGCGACGCAGACGATAGACCACAGCCAGCTCCTCGGGCGCAGTGATCAGCTCCTCGCGCCGGGTTCCGGATGCATTGATGTCGATGGCGGGGAACATGCGCTTATCAGCCAGATCCCTGGTCAGCCTCAGCTCCATATTGCCGGTGCCCTTGAATTCCTCAAAGATGACCTCGTCCATCTTGGACCCGGTTTCCACCAGGGCCGATGAGATGATGGTCAAGGAGCCGCCGTTCTCGATGTTGCGTGCAGCACCGAAGAAGCGCTTGGGAGGATAGAGGGCCTGGGCATCCACACCGCCGGAAAGAATGCGGCCGGAGGCAGGAGCCGAGATGTTGTAGGCGCGAGCCAGACGGGTCATGGAGTCCAGCAGTACCACCACATCCTGCCCCAGCTCCACCAGACGCTTGGCTCGTTCGATGGCCAGCTCGGCCACAGTGGTGTGATCGCTGGCAGGCCGGTCGAAGGTGGAGGAAATGACCTCGCCCTGGACCGTGCGCTCCATGTCAGTGACCTCCTCAGGCCTCTCGTCCACCAGAACCACCATCAGATGCACCTCGGGGTTGTTGGCGGTGATGGAGTTGGCGATGGACTGCAGAGTCAGGGTCTTGCCTGCCTTGGGCGGCGAAACGATCAGACCGCGCTGACCCTTGCCAATGGGAGCGACAATGTCAATCAGGCGACCGGTGATGTTCTTGGGCTGGGTCTCCATCCGCATGCGCTCCTGCGGATAGAGGGGGGTCAGCTTATTGAAATGGGGCCGTCCGGCAGCATCTTCAACACTCATGCCATTGATGGTGTCAATGGCTTGAAGAGGAACGAATTTCTGTCGCTGATTGCGGTGCTCACCCTCCCGCGGCGGACGAATGGAGCCATGCACGGCATCGCCCTTACGCAGGCCATACTTCTTGACCTGGCCCATGGAGATGTAGACGTCGTTGGGACCAGGCAGGTAGCCTGAGGTGCGAACAAAAGCATAGGAATCCAGCACATCCACGATGCCAGCGACGGGGACCAGATCCTCGGGCTTGAAGTTCTCCCTAGGCTCATAGTCACGATCCCGGCCGCTGTTGCGGTGGTTGTTGCGGTTGCGCCGGTCGTTGCGATCGTTGCGGTCATTGCGATCGCCACGGTTTCGGCGATCATAGCCGTTGTGGCGGTAGTCACGCCCATCCTCGCCGCGATCCTCATAGCTACGGCGACGGGGCCGGTCATTCCTTGAGGGCAGAGCCGCCAGAATGTCGTCCAAATTGCGCACTGAACCGGAGCCAGAGCCACCGCGCTCTTCACTATAGTCACGCTCGCTCCGGCCACGATTGGCGTGGGAGCCACGGGATGAATCCATGTTACGGTGACGGCGTCGGGATATGACCACGTTCTCGTCGTCGGCTACAGTACGGGGGAAGCGGTTCCGATGCTCTGAACGGTCGTTCTTGTGGTCGTCAATGCCCAGAACATCAAAAAGATCCCCAACGGGACGCTCATCCTTGGACCCCGTGGTTTCCTTGGACCTCTGCGCATCTTCCGCGGAGGGTTTCGCCTCCTGCCCGGTCTGGCCACTGTCAGCTTCTGTCGGTTGCTGATCGGCGCTCTGGCCTCCCTTAGCCACGGCGGCCGCAGCCTTGGGTTTGCCTACGGTTACGCCCTTAGGAGCCTCGCCGCCTGAACGGGCCGCCTCGATCGTTTCGATCAGAACCGGCTTGCGCATGCCGGAAATGCCACGCAACCCCAGCTGCCGGGCCAATTCTTTGAGTTCGGGCAGCTTCATGGAATGAATATCTTGGCTTGTTGCCACTGTTGTAATGCCTTTCCTTCGCTATGCCCAATTAGGCTAGGCAAATAGCTTGAGAATATTGCGGGGGTGCCGCTCATGAAAATCCGATGCCGACTCGGCTTATCGAACTTCCATAAGCCTACAACGAGTGTCCGACCGGTGCAAGAATCAGCCTGCGTGTCCAGAATTCATAGACAAACCTCTACACTGAGCATATGAATGACCGATCATCTCTGCGTGAACAACGACGGAGCGAATTCGTGACCACGGCCATGCGGGTCTTCGACCGGAAAGGCGCCGCAAAAACCTCCCTGCGCGACGTGATTCATGCTATGAACCACGGCAAGGGCGTGGGAATGAGCGTTTTTTATTACTACTTCAACTCTAAAGACGATCTGATAGACGCCTGCGTACGCACCTACCTGGCCTCCTACGTGGACCATGTGGTCGACATACTTCAGAACCCTGACCTGAGTGTTCAAGAGGCGCTGAATGACATCTGCCCGCATCTGGTAAGAGCCATCTGGAAGATGGACGTCATCTTCGCTGACAAGGCTAATTGGTACAACTATCTGAGCACCAATAACAATGTGATGGAGGGCTTCGTCAGGCAGATCATCGATCCTTTGACCAAGGCCCTGGACCGCTGGCTGGATCGAGGCGACCTGCCGCAGACCACGCTGACACGGACGGCAGAAACCCGTACCGTAGCCTGGCTGATGGCCGACGGGCTCTCATCCATCGTCAGCAACGGCAGAGGAGCCGCCGGACACCCGCAGATCAGAGAGGTCGTCCGCCAACGTGTCCGCGAAAGCGTGGCTTTCTTCTCGCAGCTCCTAGGCCTGCCCCTGAAGGCGCCAGCCATCGCCTTGTCATAATACGTAGCAAAGCCCCCGAACCGCATGGTCGGGGGCTTTGAAATCACACGAAGGCTGGAGTCTGCCTACTTCTCCTCATGATAGGACTTCTCGGTGTTGACGTTCCAGACGTTGGTCTTATCAGCACGCCCCGATTTGATGTTGGCCACGGCCTCCATGGATGTGGCCATGGAGTGGTCCTGGTTGTTGTAGTGGTGCTGCCCGTTGCGGCCTACGCAGTAGAGGTTGCCGAAGGAGTCCAGCCATTTGACCAGCTCTGGCATCTGGGCATACGTGTCGAAGTAGGCCGGGTAGGCCTTGACCACCCGCTCCCGGTGCGAGTCCAGCACGTCGGCAGGACCGTTGATGATACCCATCCGGGTGAGCTCCTTGATGGCAAATTCAGTGGTCTGCTCATCGCTCATGCTCCAGAAGTCATCGCCTTCCTCGCAGAAATACTCCAGGCCGATCCAAACGGTGCCATCCACATTCTTGACCATGTAGGGGCTCCAGTTGTTGAAGATCTGGATGCGGCCCATCTTGTAGCCGGGGTCCTGCACGTAGATCCAGCAGTCGGGGACGATGGGCGGATCGCCCAAGGTCTTGATCGAAGTGGTGTTGCGGATGCGCAGGTGGCGGACCAACAGTCCAACGGTCACGAAGTCGCGGTAAGGCAGGCCTTGAGCCACCTTGACCATTTCCTTATCGGTGGAAGGCTCCTCGTGGGCGATGGCCTCTACCAGATCCTTGATGGGCATGGAGGAGATGATCTGATCGGCCTGCAAGGTCACCTCCTTGCCATCGGCGTTGCGGTAGATCACACCGGTCATGCGGCCATCTCTCTGGGTCAGCCCGATCACGCGGGCATCAGTGATCACATGGACTCCATGCTCCACATTGCGACGTTCCACAGTCTCCCAGAGCTGCCCTGGACCCAGCTTGGGATACCAGAACTCTTCAATAAGGCTGGTCTCGACCTGATGAGCGTCACGCTTCTTGGGCAGAAGCTTTTGGAAAGCGTTTTTGAGCACGCCCATGATGCTGAGCCCCTTGACACGCTGGGCACCCCAGTCAGCACTGATCTCGCGAGGATGGCGGCCCCAGAGCTTTTCGGTGTAGCCCTCGAAGAACATGGAGTAGAGCTTGCGGCCGAAGCGGTTGATATAGAAGTTCTCCAGATTGTCCTCAGGCAGCTTATGGACGACGGACTTCAGATAGCTGAACCCGGCCTGCACGGTCAGTTTGAAACCCATAGCCCTGAGAGTATTTGGGGTCAGGGAAATAGGATAGTCAAAGAAATGGCGGTTCCAGTAGATTCTGGAAACGCGGTGACGCTTGAGCATGACCCGATCTGTCTTCCCCGGGTCGGGGCCTCCGGGCTCCAGATCGTGATGGCGACCGAGTTTTTTATCGTCATAGGAAGGTGCCCCCTGCAGAGGCAGGACCTCCTTCCACCAGTCCATGATCCGGTCATCCTTGGAGAAGAACCGGTGGCCGCCGATGTCCATGCGGTTGCCGTTGTGCCGAACCGTGCGGGAAATGCCGCCAAAGGCATCAGTGGCCTCCAGCACGGTAACGTCATAATGCTCGTCGCCGCCGTCCTTGACCAGTTCCCATGCCGCTGTCAAGCCGGCGGGCCCTCCGCCGATGACGATCACGGACTGCTTGCGCTCCATGCCAACCTCCTGAAAACCGTATGAAATCATCACCACTGTACTCGGGTCGTCCCCAGCCAGATGCTGCCAAGGAACTTCCCACACGAATTCCCGCCATTGCGTGGAACAAACGTGATGATGCTGGACCTTGCGCGCTGTTTAGCCCAGCGAATCAGGGATGTCGATGTCTGTCTTCTGCACTTCCTCCACATTGACGTCCTTGAAGGTGACGATGCGGACGTTCTTGACGAACCGGCTGGACCGGTAGACGTCCCAGACCCAGGCATCCGTCAGCCGAACGTCAAAGTAGACGTCCTGCCCAGCGGATCGGACGTTGAAGTCCACCTTATTGGCCAGGTAGAAACGCCGCTCGGTTTCGACCACGTAGGTGAACAGCTTGATTACATCCCGGTACTCGCGGTACAGAGCCAGTTCGGCATTGGTCTCGTAGTTGTCGAGATCCTCGGCACTCATCAGCTACCTCCATTCGCGCGATCACGGCCATGGCCAAGCGTACGCCACCAGGCGCGCTTGGATCGTTTGGACTCGGCCGACCCATAGGCCCAATCCGATGCCGTATGCTCCTCGCCAGACTGCTCAGCAACCGATTCTTCAGAACCTGATTCCTCCTGCGCTTTCTCAGTATCTGCCTGACCAAGTCCCGCCTTTTCATGATTGCTGCTATCGGGCCCCGCATGTTCCTCAGCAGGTTTTACTGAACGCGAACCGCCATTCCGGTCCGGATTGGCCTGGTCAGCTGATTCCTGCGTGTCCTGCGATGCAGGGACAGACCCTCCAGGTTCGGATTCGCCCATGCCGCCAGCATCGTCTGCAGCGTAGCCATGCGCGACCATGGCTTCAGCCACGCCGGGATTGTCGCGGATGACATGCATGCCGAAAGCATTCAAAGAGCGAATGGGATCATACTCGTCGACCAGCGCGTCCATGACGATCTGATCCTGATACTTGCCGTTCTCTGCATCCCAGAGCGCATCACGTGAGGTTCCCGAGATCATGAAGCCCAGGGACTGGTAGACAGAGATTGACCGTGTGTTTTTCTCTGGCACAGCCACCCAGATCCGATGCAGGCCCAGGCCCGTAGGAGCAGCGGCGTATCCATAGGTCATGATTCTGGGCATGGCGTCGCGGGAGTAACCACGCCCCCGGAAGTGCCGCCCTAGGACCACCTGGATCCTGGCGGAGCGGGACCAGCCGTCCACGTCGATCAGGAAGATCATGCCGATGACCCCCTTGGTGGCATCAGCATCGGGCGAGCCATCCTGATCGGTGTCAGCATCAGTGACCATGGCCCAGGCCAGCGTGCGCCGGGACTCGGGGTCGCCCACGCCCGAATCGCGGGCAGCCAGGCCCTTGGACCATGCCACAGACCGCCGCACCCAAGCGTTGACCACGGCTCGTTCGGCATTAGGCCCCTTGCCGGTGATGCCGGTGGAATTGTAGAAAGCCTCCAGCTGGTCCATTGCCGTCAGATCGGCGATGACCGCCGGACGCAGGTGCAACATCTCGCCCCGGATGTAGGGGATCTCGATCCGGTCGGGCAGCTGCCTGTCCACCATGTCGTCTGATCCATCGGTCTGCGCTTGCGGTCGGTCGTTGCCCCTGCCGCTCATAGACATCACGTCACCTCCATGATCGCCACCTTGCGATGGCAATCAATTGTAATCCCTTGCCCCTGGGAAAATCATGAGAGGCTGGGCGGGTCCGTCTGCCCGACCCCGAGGCGATCAGGCCGACGGACCGGGCGCGCTCAGGACCGGGCTATGCGCTCCATGACGATCTTGCTGACCGCCTTGGCATCGGCCTGGCCCTTGGTGGCCCGCATGACCGCTCCGATAATAGCGCCCATGGGCTTCATATTGCCGCCTTTGAGCTTGGCCACAATGTCCGGGTTGTCCTTGAGGGCCTGATCGACAGCGGCATCCAGAGCCCCATCGTCAGAAACCACCTGGTAGCCGTGCTTCTTGACGACCTCGCTGGGCGTGCCTTCACCGGCCAGCACGCCGGAGACGGTTTGCTTGGCCAGCTTGTCATTGAGCTTTCCGTCAGCGATCAACTGTTCCACATCGGCGACATCCTGAGCCGAAATGGGCAACTCCTGCAGGCTGACCCCACGGGCATTGGCCTCGCGGGAGATCTCGCCCAGCCACCACTTGCGAGCACCGGCAGCCGTGGCACCGGCCTTGACTGTATCCTCAATCAGATCCACAGCATCGGCGTTGACCGCGTCCTGCATCTGTCGGTCGGTGAAGTCCCATTCCTTCTTGAGACGGGCACGACGTTCGCGCGGCATCTCGGGCATCTGGGCCTTGAGCTCTTCAATATGGTCCTTGGCCACATGGACCATGACCAGGTCGGGGTCGGGGAAGTACCGGTAATCGTTGGCATCGGTCTTGACTCGGCCGCCTGCCGTAGTTTGTGTGGACTCGTCCCAGTGGCGGGTCTCCTGCAGCACCTCCCCGCCGGACTCCAGCAGAGCCGCCTGACGGCGGATCTCGTATGTCAGGGTCTTCTCTATGCCCTTGAAAGTGTTGACATTCTTGGTCTCTGACCGGGTTCCCAGAGGGGCGTCCGGCCCGGCATGCAGGGAGACGTTGACATCGGCGCGCATGTTGCCCTGCTCCATCCGGGCGTGGGAGATGCCCAGGGCCCGGACGATGTCGCGGATTGCCCGGACGTAGGCCCCGGCCACCTCGGGGGTGCGCGCCCCGGCGCCCTCTATGGGCTTGGTCACAATCTCGACCAGTGGCACGCCAGCACGGTTATAGTCCACCAGTGAGTGATCAGCGCCTTCGATACGGCCGTCAGCCCCACCTACATGGGTGTTCTTGCCAGCGTCATCCTCCACATGAGCCCGCTCGATGGGCACACGGAAAATGCTGCCGTCGTCCAGCTCCACGTCCAGATAGCCTTCGCCGTTCAGGGGTTTGTCGTACTGGGAGATCTGATAGTCGCGGGGCATGTCCGGGTAGAAGTAGTTCTTTCTGGCAAACTGGCTCCACTCGTTGATCTGGCAGTGCAGTGCCAGGCCCAGCTTGACCGCATAGTCGATGGCGGTCTTGTTGACCACCGGCAGACTGCCGGGCAGGCCCAGAGAGACCGGGGTCAGCTGGGTGTTGGGCTCGCCGCCGAACTCGATATGGGCCGGGCAGAAGAGCTTGGTGTTGGTGCAGAGCTCGACATGGACCTCCAGGCCGAACACCGGGTCGTACTTGGCCACGGCATCGGCGTACTTCATAAGTTTTTCAGCCATTGTGATTCCGTTTCCTTCCGATGCCTACTTGGTCGAATCCTGAGCCAGGCCATCCAGCCAGGGGGTGGACAGCTTCCGGGAGATGGGCCCGCCCCACTGTTCCTCCAAGGCCGCCTCAAGAGCGGCGGCAGGCCGGTACATGACCTCGTCGCGCATCTGGGGGGCGAAGAACTGGAAGCCGACAGGCAGTCCGTCGTCGCTGAGCCCGGCAGGAATCGACATGGCCGGAGTGCCAGCCAGGTTGGCCGGAATGGTAGCCACGTCGTTCAGGTACATGGCCAACGGGTCGTCCATCTTCTCGCCAAAGCGGAAAGCCGTGGTCGGCGAAGTGGGCGATACCAGGACATCGGCCTGCTCGAAAGCCTTCTCGAAATCGCGGATGACCAGGGTGCGGACCTTCTGGGCCGAGCCGTACCAGGCATCGTAATAGCCGGCGGACAGGGCGTAGATACCCAGGATGATCCTGCGCTTGACCTCGTCGCCGAACCCGGCCTCACGAGTGGCGGACATCATGTTGGCAGCCGTCTGAGGGACACCCTCGGGAGGCATGACCCGCAGACCATAACGCATGCCGTCGTAACGGGCCAGGTTTGAAGAAACCTCGGAGGGCATGATGATGTAGTAAGCAGCCAGCGCGTAGGGGAAGTGCGGGCAGGAAACCTGAACCACCTCGGCGCCCATGGACTCCAGCAGGGAAACGGCCTCGTTGAAGCGGGCTTCCACGCCGGGCTGGTAGCCCTCGCCACCCAGCTCCTTGACCAGCCCCACCTTGAGGCCTTTCAAATCGCGCCGCTGACCCTGGCGAGCAGCCTGGGCCAGAGGAGGAACCGGCTTGGGAATTGAAGTGGAGTCGCGCCTGTCATGGCCGCCGATGACTTCCTGCAACAGCGCCGCATCCAGCACGGATCGGGAAACCGGACCAATCTGGTCCAAGGAGGATGCCATGGCGATGGCCCCGAACCTGGAGACGCCACCGTAGGTGGGTTTGACGCCCACAGTGCCAGTCAGGGATCCGGGCTGGCGAATGGACCCGCCAGTGTCGGTGCCCAGGGCCAGCGGAGCCTCAAAGGCGCCGACAGCCGAGGCCGAGCCGCCGCCTGAGCCTCCCGGGACGCGCTCGGTATCCCAGGGGTTGTGCGTGGGCTTGAAGGCCGAGTGCTCAGTGGAGGACCCTTGGGCGAACTCATCCAGGTTGGTCTTGCCCAGAATGGGCATGCCTGCGGCCTTGAGCTTCTTGATGACGGTGGCGTCGTAAGGCGGCACCCAGCCCTCGAGGATCTTGGAGGCGGCCGTAGTGGGAATGCCCTTGGTAACGATCATGTCCTTTATGGCGATGGGAACGCCTGCCAGTTCCGGCAACCCCTCGGCACCTTCGTGGGCCAGGCGCTTGTCGAAAGCGTCGGCCTGCTCCAGAGCCTGCTCGGCGCTGACGTGTAGAAATGCATCAATGCTGGGCTCAGCGGCCTCGATCACATCCAGATGAGCCTGGACCAATTCACGGCTGGAAACCTGTCCCGACCGCAGCTGCGCGGCCATGTCGGAGGCGGATTGCTTAACCAATTCTTCCTGTACGCTCATCGTCTCACTCCTCACCCAGAATGCGCGGGGCCACGAACATGCCGGACTCGGTGACCGGCGCCCCTGAGAGGGCAGCCTCCTGGGTCAATGGCTCCTCGGCCTCATCGGGACGCAGATAGGCCTCCAGGGGGATGGGGTTGGCAGTGGGGGGCACGTCATCACCAGCCACCTCCTGGACCTTGGTGATGGAATCGGCGATCACGTTGAGCTCGCCCTTGAGGCGGTCAGCCTCCTGATCAGTCAAGGCAATACGGGCAAGATCGCCCAAGTGCTTGATCTCTTCACGTGTAAAAGTTGGCATACTACTTATCATATGGGTGCTCTATGACACGCAAAAGGCAAAATCAGTAGATGTCTACCCGCCTGAAAACCGCGGTTCCCAGAGCGCAGCAGAGGACAGTCCAGGCCGCCATGATCAGGCCAGCCTGCCACCAGGTGGGCCACCATCCGTCGCCCGCCTCTGCCGCCCGATTCAGGCCTGAAAGAAAAGTGCCCAGCAGGCTGGCCGGCGTCAGCCTCAGGAGAATCTGCAGCCACGCGGCATGAGTGCCCAAACCCCTCAGCAATCCCAGAATCAGTGGCAGGATCAAGGTCAGCCCCAGAACCAAGCTGATCCCGTCGACCTTGGATCGGCTCAAGGCCCCAAGGCCCATGCCCATCAAGGCGAAAAGGGCCAGCATGAGCGGGCCGCCCAGCAGATCAATCAGGACAAACGCGGACTTGTCAGCGGGCAAGGGACCAGATCTGCCTGATGGAAGCAGGGTCTCAAGGGTCCAGCTGAACAGCAGGCCCACCTGCGTTGCCAACCAGACCGGCAAGGCCAGGGCAAGACCCTTAGCCATCAGAACCATGCCTCGACGAGGATTGGCCGTCAGCGTGCTCTCAATGGCGGCACCGGAAAACTCACGTGTAACGGTCAGAACCCCCAAAATGCCAGCAACGATCATGGCCGGGAACATGCCTGAAGCGCCGGCCAACCAGTTCACGGCCATGGGTGTAGGCAAGAGGTTGGCGAGCAGGTAGCCAGACCTCCGGTCGAGTCCAGCCATGACCCGAGCCGACCAAGCAGCCAAGATAGCGCCCAACGGCTGCAACAACATAATGATCAGAAGCAGAACCCAGGTCGAGCGCTGGAAGCGCATCTTGCGCAGCTCCCCCAGGACCGCTCCAGAAAATGTCAGCCGATCGGGCTTACGGCCAGCGCCCGGGAAGGTCGAACCTGGAGTCCGACGCAGCCAGATAGGGGCGGAACCGTGCCGCGGGATTGCGTCATCAGGATTCGCGGCTATTCTTCGTCTGCTCCGGCGGGCCCGACGATCGCCTTCAGCACTCATAGCCTTGTCTCCGGCCTACGCTGCAGTTCTCCCCTTCTTTTATGGACGACATCCTCGTAAGCCTGTTCCAGGGAGGCCTGCTCCTGCTGGAACTCATAGAGCACCACTCCCTCATGGGCCAGAATAGTGGCCGTGGAGGCCAGAGGCGCACCTTGGATGCGGAAGCGGGCAGCGTCAGGCGGGCAGTTCTCATCTGAAGGCAGACGGGTGATGCGAATCCCGGCAGCTGTGGCCAAAGCCGCTTCCAATTGGTCGGGCTGCGGCGTTACCGCACAGATTGAGTCACAGGAGTGCTCTCCTATGAACCGGGCCACGGTCGTCCTCTCCAGGATCCGGCCCCTGGCGATGATGACCAGATCGTCGGCGATGTGAGCCATTTCACTCATCATACGGAAACTTAGGAGAACGGCCCTGCCCTGCGAAGCAAGGCTGCGACAGAGATCTTCCACCAGCTTGATTCCTTCAGAATCCAGGCCGTTAAACGGCTCATCCAGAACCAGATTGTGCGGATTGCCCAGTAGCGCTGCGGCAATGGCCAGCCGCCTATTCATCTCAATGGAAAGGGAGCCTGTCCGTCTGTCAGCAGCCGATTGCAAACCGACCAGATCCAAAACCTGGCCCACCCGCTGGCGGTTCAAGCCGTTGGTCGCTGCCAGGGCCAGCAGGTAATCCTTGATCCTGCATGCAGGATAAGCGCCATGCGGGTTCAGCACTGCGCCCGCCGTGTGCATGGGCGATGCGAGCCGAACGAAGGGCTGGCCGTCGAACAGAACCCTGCCTGCACCAGGGCGCACCAGCCCCAGAGCGATGCGAAGAGCGGTCGACTTGCCGGCTCCTTTAGGCCCCAGCAACCCCGTCACCCGACCATCCTTGGCCGTGAAGGAGACACGGTTCAGTGCCTTGCGGGACCCGAAGCTCTTGGTCAGCGAATCGAAGACGATCATTGCAGAGTTCCTTGACCCGACTGACCCGCCACCCCGGCATGCTGACAGATCCAGGAATGCATGGCCACGGCGGCGGCAGCCCCGGCGTTGATGGAACGCACGGACCCGAACTGGGAGATGTAGACCACATCGTCGGCCAGCTCCAAGGCCTTCTCGGACAGACCTGGCCCCTCGGCGCCGAACATGAGCAGGCAGCGACGAGGAAAGCTATAGGCCTCCATAGGGACAGCCCCGGGGACGTTGTCAATGGCAATCATACGGGGCATGGACTTCCCCTGCCTGGTTGCCTCTTCTCGCAGTGTGACCGCCATGGTCGCTATGTCGGGATCATGCACCACGTGCTGGTAGAGCTCGGTCATCAGCGAGCCCTTGCGATTCCATTTGTGAGGACCCACTATATGGACGCGGCGGGCGGCAAAGGCATTGGCGGTTCGGACCATGGAGCCGATGTTGAAGTCGTGGGTCCAGTTCTCCACAGCCACCTCGAAATCATGACGGCCCCGGCGATCCAAGTCGTCCCGAATGGCCTCGACCTTCCAGTAGCGGTACCTGTCCAGGACGTTGCGGCGATCCCCCTGCTCCAGCAGTTCAGGATCATAACGTGAATCCATCGGCAATGGCCTGTCAGAGTGCTCTTCCTGCCAAGGGCCGACCCCCACCTGCCGGAAGACCGGCTCATCTGAGGCCATGGCCGCTCGGGTCACTGGACCGGGCTCCCTCATGAACGCTCCGAGGAATCGTCGGCCGCTCCGACGAATTGATCCTCTTGATAGACACAGATGAAAGGCAGCCGCTGCCGGGATCCGTCCACCGGATCGACCACCTGGATGCTGCCGTCAGTCCGGCCACCCACCAGCGAGGCGATGGCTAGCGTCTTCGCTCCCTGGCGCTGGATGATCCCGCAGTCGAGATTGAGCTCGTTGTCCTTGCCCAAGGTAACCAGAGATGAGGTCTGCACGTAGGATTTCCGACCCAGCCAGGCATCCAGCAGGATGACCCTCCTGCCTTCGATGGATGGCCCCTTGATGGAGGGGTAGACGAAGTCCATGACGAAGGCGTCCAGATCCTGCCCGCGCGAGGCTGCGGCGTGAAGCATGGCATCAGCCAGTGGCACAGCAGCGGCAGTCAAAGCCCCGACCGCATCGAAGTCGTCGACCGAATAGCCGGCATCCTCCAGGGTATCCAGAAGAACATGTCCGGCCAGTTCGGCCCCACGGTGATGGAAGGTGACCCCGCTCAGCTCCGTGAAAGGACGCCCGCCGATCTCCTTGGCCAGGAGTTCACGCAGCTGATCAACCGGCTCAGGCAGCTCCGTGTCTGATTCACGCCTGACCAGATCGGGCGACCCGGTGGGCCTGAAGGGCGAGCCTTCTTGTCTCTTCATTGCCTCGTTCATGCTTATCAGACTAGCGCCGGAGGGCCCTAAGCGGCACTCACCGCTCCTGATCGGGCAGGACCTCCGGGGCGGTCAACTCTTTGACGTTGCCCTTGTCCGAATCAATCACGCCGACCGATTCGATCACCTTGGAGGGGTCCATCTGTTGCAGCTTGCGGGCGGTGACCAGTACCCGCGACTCCAGGGAGGAGGCAAACCTGTTGTAGGCGGTCACCGTGGCAGTGATGGAGCGGCCTAGCTTGTTGGCCCGCTCGCCCAGAACCACAAAGCGGTCATAGAGCTCATGAGTGAGTGTGAAGAGGGTGCGGGCATCCTCGGACAGATTCTGCTGTTGCCAGGCGTAGGCCACCGACTTGAGCACTGCCCAGAGGGTCACTGGCGAGGTCAGAGCCACTTTCTGTGCAAAGGCATCGTCCATCAGGGTGGGGTCCACTTCCAGGGCAGCCTGGAGAAGGGAGTCGTTGGGGATGAAGGCCACCACGAAATCCGGAGCCGTTTCGAAAGCGTTCCAGTACTCCTTGTCAGCCAGGGCCTTGACGTGCTCACGCAAGGCCCGGGCATGTGCCTGAAGCAGCTCGTCCCGGCGGCGCAGCTCGTCATCCGAGGCGGTGTCGGGGATCTCACAGGCCCGCTGGTAGTCGGAATAGGGGGCCTTGGCATCGATGGGGATGGTCTTGCCACCGGGCAGGTGGACTACCATGTCGGGACGCAGGACGCGACCATCCGAGGCTGTGACCACCACCTGGGTATCAAAGTCCACATGCTCCAGGAGCCCTGCCGACTCGACGATATTCCTGAGCTGGGCTTCGCCCCAGGCGCCGCGCACCTTGTTGTTGCGCAGGGCCGAAGCCAGAGAGCTGGTCTCCTTGTCCAGCCGCCCCTGCTGCTCGCCCAGACTCTTGAGCTGCTGCCCCAGGGAACCCATCTCCTGTTTGCGGCCCTCCTCGATCTGGGCCACCTTGTGCTGGAGGGCGTCCAGGTTCTTCTGCACGGGGGCCAGCGCCGAGAGCACCTTGCTCTCCTCCTCAAGGTTCTGAGCCTGCCTGCGTCGCTTCTCCTCTTCCTGAGCCTGAGCACGGCGACGCTCCTGCTCGATCCTGATCTGCTCGGCCTGCTGGGACTGGGCCAGCTGGGACTTGACAAAGGAGAGCTCGCGGTTCAGGCCATCCACCTTGGTCCGCGCCTCCACCAGCGCCGCTTCGGATCCGTGGAGCCGGTCCTGGGCCTGATCCAACTGCGAGCGCAGCTCATCCACTTGAACATCAGACCCCATGCTGACGGCCCTGCGGCCCTGGGCACGCCCCAGCACATATCCGGCTAACCCTCCCAGGACCATACCGATCAGCAGAAGAAGCACCACCATGACCACTGACGACGTAGAATCGAACATATGTTCTAGTTAACCCTCAGCGCTGGACCCGGAAGCCAGGTCGGCACGGCAGGCTGTCGGCGATAATTCGAGAATTCGTTTTTTCCGCAAGGAATCGGCCTTAAGACCGGCGTCGGGCCGCAATGCAGGGCAGAATAGGGAACATCGAGGGGTTGTAGCAAGACCGAAGGAGATCCGTGGGTATCGATATCTTCCTGGCGATAGCCGATCTGGTCGTGGCCTGCGCGGTCACCTGGCTGATCATCTGGTACTTCCTTATGCCGTCGGCTCATGTCAGCGGTCAGGGTGCAGGCGCAGGCTTTGCCGCGAACTTTCCTTGGCGCGATCCCGAGAATTGGGGCAAATGGGGGGCCGATCTGAACTCCCGGAGCCACAGCCTGATCAGGCCGACCATCGTCAGCGCTCTGCTGACTGCGCCTGTGCTGGTTCTGGATCTGTTCGATCGTTTCGGACCCGACATGATCCCTTCATGGCTGACCAGCCCTTGGGTGCAGGCCATTCTGATAACCCCGGTCATCTTCTACTGCGGCCGCGAAATACTCATGGACGGGTGGAGGGCCATGACCATGCATCGCTGCAGCCCCGACCTTCTGGCCATGCTGGCCACAAGCCTGGCCTATCTGTATAGCCTGGCCACCTGTCTGGCCGGATCGCTGTTGCCGGAAGGCTCACGATCCCCATACTTCGATCTGATCGGCGTGGTCATCACCCTCCTGTTGCTGGCTCGGATCATTGGCACCAGAATGGAAGCCTCCCTGGTGGCATCTTTGAACCATCTGACGGAAATCCGACCAGCCTCAGGCCTAGTGGCCGACCCCGAGCATCCACAGACGGTCCCCGCTCAGGTCGTCGCACGTGACCGGATCCGCCCAGGCCACCTGCTCCTGGTGCGCACAGGCGAGCGCCCGGCCGCCGATGGGATTGTGGAGTCTGGGTCGGCTCTGGTTGACGAAAGCGAGCTGACCGGCGGCGACCGGCCCAGGGCATGCGGACCTGGCGACCGGATTCTGGCCTCGAGCAAGATTCTGGAAGGCCGACTGTCTATCCGCGTGGACGCTACAGGCAACAACACCTATGCAGCCAAGCTCATGAAGATCATCCCCCAGGCCCTGGCCGAGCGCTCCCCCGACATGCGCAGGATGGATCGGATTGTCCACACAGCCATCGCCTTGATCATGATCCTGGCTGTCTGGACTTTCATGCTCTGGCTCATGCTAGGGCCACAGCCCCACCTGGCACACGCTGTAGGCAATGCCGTCTGCGTACTGACCATCGCCTGCCCTGCTGTCGCATCCATGACCATCCCCATGGCTTTCCGAACCAGCTTGGAGACGGGTCTGGCCCACGGTCTGCTCTTCACCTCGCCACGAGCCATGAACCACTTAGGCCAAGTACGCACGCTGATTCTGGACGATTCATCCCTGCTCGATCCCAATAACCCGGAAGAACAGGGCGTCCACACGGAATCGCTTACTAGGGCTGCGACCCATCTGCGCTCCTTGCGGGTAGGCACTCTGATTCTGGACGGAAGTCGTCAACCGGACGACAGGGTTGAACGGGCAGCACGTCAGGCGGGCGTAGATATGCTGATCACGCAACTAACACCCGAGCGCAAGCGCGAGTGCATGGACCGGCTCAATCACGACCTGACCCGAACCAGCAGGGGCGTTCCGGCGGACCCAACCGGTCAAGACGCCGCATCCTCCAGGAAACAAGGCCAGTCCAGGCTGGCGGCTCTGGCAACTGCGGCAACCGCTGATCGCGAGCTGACCGCCAAGGCCCAGGTAAGCATCGCTTTGGGCCCCCGACTGCAGACCGACGCAGAAGGCACAGACCTGCTGCAACCGGATCTTATTCTGCACCAGGGCGACTTGGATGGGACGGGCAGGGCCATGGAGCTGAGCCGGGCCACCACCCAGGTCGTCAGGCAGAACCTGGTCTGGTCTACCCTATACAACATTGTCGCCCTGGTCCTTGCCACCGGAATATGCCAACCCCTCCTGGGCTGGATGCTTAACCCCATGATCGCAGCAGCAGCGGGGGCTATGTCCACCATCCTGGCCATGCTCAACGTTCGTCGCTTGCATCGGTTACGGCACCTGCGCCGCCGCTGGCTGCACCTCGCCCTAATCGACACGGACCAGCTTCCGACGGTGGCGGCACGACGCCCTCAGGTCATTGTCGACAGCCAATGGGAGTCCATGCAAGAGGGCAAAGATCCAGCGGCCGCCATGGACTGAATCCACACAGAACAGTCTGTAGTGCAAAAAGGGTCGGCACCCGGGGATGATCCCGGGTGCCGACCCCAATTCATGAGTTATGAATGCTGATTGCAGCCTGACCTCAGTGAGGCTGGGTCTGACCTTGATCGTCTCCACGCGCGGCATGACGGCCACGGCCTCCATCACGACCGCCATCGCTGTGATCGCCAGCGGTCTGGTCGGTGCTGCTCGCATCGGCGTCGCCATCAGCCGTCACATCGTCGACCGTGACCGAGTCATCAACCAGATTCTCAGTGGGCCAAGCGGTCAGCTCCAGATGGTCGCCGCCGGTCTGGTCCACCAGGACCGTGTCGCCGTCGTGGACCTTGCCAGCCAGCAGCATCCTGGCCAGCTGATCGCCGACCTCGGTCTGCACCAGCCGGCGCAGAGGACGAGCGCCAAAGGCCGGGTCATAGCCCATGTTGGCCAGCCACTCCCGAGCAGAGTCGGTGACATCCAGGGTGATGCGCCGGTCGGTCAGCCGCTGGGCCACCTGCTTGACCTGAATGTCCACAATGGAACCCAGCTCGTCGCGGGTCAGCGGATGGAAGATGACCAAATCGTCCAGCCGGTTGATGAACTCTGGCTTGAAGTTGGCCTGCACAGCATCCATGACGGCCTTGCGCTTGCCTTCCTCGTCCAGGTCGTCCCGGACCAGGAACTGCGAGCCCAGGTTGGAGGTCATGATCAGAATGGTGTTCTTGAAATCCACCGTCCTGCCCTGGCCATCGGTCAGTCTTCCGTCGTCCAGAACCTGCAGGAGCAGATCGAAGACTTCAGGGTTGGCCTTCTCCACCTCGTCGAAGAGGACCACCGAGTAGGGCCGCCTACGCACTGCTTCGGTCAGCTGTCCACCCTCTTCGTAGCCCACGTAGCCTGGAGCAGCGCCAATCAGGCGGGAGACCGAGGCCTTCTCCATGTACTCTGACATGTCGATGCGGACCATGGCCTTCTCATCGTCGAAGAGGAAGTCAGCAAGGGCCTTGGCCAGCTCTGTCTTGCCCACGCCGGTGGGTCCCAGGAACATGAAGGATCCAGTGGGCCGATCGGGGTCGGCGATACCGGCACGCGAGCGCCGGACCGCATCGGATACCGCATGAATGGCCTCCTGCTGGCCGACCACCCGCTTGCCTAGGTAGTCCTCCATATGCAGGAGCTTCTCGTTCTCGCCCTCCATGAGTCGTCCCACAGGGATGCCGGTCCAGTCAGAGACGATCTCCGCCACGGAATCCGCATCAACGTGGTCAGGAACCATGGGCTCCTGGGCCGGACCTCCGGCGATGTCAGCCCCATCAGGACCCGCATCATTGGCAGCGTTCTTGGCCTGCTCGGCGGCGTTCTCCGCCTGGGCCAGCTGCTTGCGAATGCCGGGGATCTCCCCGTAGAGGATGCGGGAGGCCTTCTCCAGGTCGCCCTCACGGGTGGCTTTGTCGGCCTCGACCCGCTTGGCGTCCAGCTGAGCACGCAGGTCTCCGACCTTGTTGTGGCCGGCCTTCTCGTTCTCCCAACGGGCCTTGAGGCCGCCCAGCTTCTCACGGGAGTCCGCCAGTTCGGCCTGCAGCTTGCTCAGACGGTCCTTGGAGGCCGGGTCGTCAGCCTTCTTCAGCTGCATCTCTTCCATCTCCAGACGGGTGACGCGGCGTTGAAGCTCGTCGATCTCCTCAGGCTGGGAGTCCAGCTCCATCCGCAGATGGGCTGCGGCCTCGTCAACCAGGTCGATGGCCTTGTCCGGCAGCTGACGACCAGAAATGTACCGGTTGGACAGCGTCGCTGCCGCTACCAGGGCATCATCCCCGATGGTCACCTTGTGGTGAGCCTCGTAACGCTGCTTGAGACCACGTAGGATGGCCACGGTGTCCTCCACGGAGGGCTCACCCACGAAGACCTGCTGGAAGCGGCGCTCCAGAGCCGGGTCCTTCTCGATGTTCTCCCGGTACTCGTCCAGGGTGGTGGCGCCGATCAGGCGCAGTTCACCCCTGGCCAGCATGGGCTTGAGCATGTTGCCCGCATCCATAGAACCCTCGGCGGCACCAGCACCGACGATGGTATGGATCTCGTCGATGAAGGTGATGACCTGGCCGTTGGCACTCTTGATCTCATTGAGAACAGCCTTGAGGCGCTCCTCGAATTCGCCACGGTACTTGCTGCCAGCCACCATAGAGCTCAGATCAAGGGAGATCAGTCTCTTGCCTTGCAGCGTGGTGGGCACGTCGCCGGCCACGATGCGCTCGGCCAGGCCCTCGACCACAGCTGTCTTGCCCACGCCGGGCTCGCCGATAAGGACAGGGTTGTTCTTGGTTCGCCTAGACAGGATCTGCATGACACGACGAATCTCCTGGTCCCTGCCGATGACCGGGTCCAGCTTGCCCTCCTTGGCCTGGGCAGTCAGATCGGTGGAGTACTTCTCCAGGGCCTTGTAGGTGCCCTCGGCATCGGGGCTGGTCACCTTGGCGCCGCCGCGCACCTGTGGCACGGCATTGCGCAGGGTATCGGCCTGCAGGCCGTTTCGGTTCAGAATATCTGCAGCCTGCGAGGGACCCTGGGCGATGGCGATGAGCAGGTGCTCAGTGGAGACGTACTCGTCACCCATGGCCTGCATTTCCTTCTCCGCCTGGGCCAGGGCCATGCTGAGCTGACGGCTGGCACCGGGCTGCGAGGCCGTAGATCCGCTGGCCGACGGCAGCGCCACCAGGGCCTGACGGACCTCGGCACCGATCCGTTGACTGTCGCCACCGGCCGCCTGGATCAGTCCCGGAACCACGCCGGACTGCTGACGCAGCAGAGAATCAAGCAGGTGGAGCACATCCACCTGGGGGTTGCCGGCCGCCGAGGCCGACTGGATAGCATCGCCTATGGCCTGTTGAGCCATCGTGGTGAAGTTTTCGTTCATGAGCATCCTCCAACATTCTTCGGCAAGGCCAGCCGAATAACTCGACCAGACCCCGTCACGGGTTCATCTGTCTTCTACAACAGTGAAAGAAGGATGCCTATTCCCAAACTTGAGCCTATCAGGCTCAAGTTTTTGAGTTACTCGTTTCTACTGCTTGCTACTCGTCGATGACCACGTTGCGCAGGTAGCCAATCCCCTCCACGCAGACCGTGGCCTCATCACGGTTTTTCAGTGAACCAGAGGCGTGCGGGGTCCCGGTCATGATGACGTCGCCGGGCAGCAGGGTGGCAAAGCTGGAAATGAAAGCGATCTGCTCAGGAATGGAATGGATCAGGTTAGCGGTGGTGCCGCTGGCTTCGGGAACCTCTTCCCCATTGAGCTTGAAGGAGATCCTCGCATCTCGATAATCCAGGTCGGTCTCGATCCAAGGCCCGAGAGGGCAGGCGGTGTCAAAGCCCTTGCAACGGGTCCACATAGGATCGTCCTTCTGCAGGTCACGCAGGGTCACGTCATTGACGCAGGTGTAGCCCAGCACATAGTCCATGGCCTCGTTGACGCTCACCTTCCGCGCCATCCTTCCCATGACGACGGCAACTTCGGGCTCATAGTTCATATCCTTGCTGTACGAGGGCTTGACGATGGGGTCGTCAGGGCCAATGACCGAGGTGGAGGGCTTCATGAAGAGCATGAGCTTCTCTGGAGGCTCCGGATTCGAGGACTGACCATGCTCGGCCATGTAGGCGGCATGGGCGCGGTAGTTCTTGGCCGCCCCGTAGATCTTGGAGGGGATGACCGGAGCCAGAAGCCGCACATCCTCATCGTCCAGGGGGTAGCGCTGGCCGGTGGGCTCGACCTGCTGGCCGGTCAGGGGGTAGCCGCTCAACTCGACCAGGTAGTCCTTGCCGTCCTGCTTGTCGGTTTGAACAAAGGCGTATCGTGGGGTGTCCTTATAGGAAAAACGCGCGATTCTCATAGGGCACAGTCTAGCCCCAGCCCGGGCCTCTTGACAGGTTTGGGTTCCGAAACAGACAGCGGCTGGTCAGATAAAAGCCCGCGGGCCGAAGATGGCTGTGCCTACACGGACTTCAGTCGACCCCTCAGCCACTGCATACTCCATGTCTCCGGTCATGCCCATGGACAGCATGGTGCAGGTGTCAGTGCCTGGCTCACCCGAATCCTGGATGCGGTCGCGCAGGCCGCGCAAATGCGCAAATCCGCTTCTGATAACGGCCTCATCATCCACATGGGCGCCGACGGTCATCAGGCCCTTAAGCCGGATCCCCTTCATAGCGCCCAGCTCATAGGCCAGATCCAAAGCCTGGTCGGGGGCACATCCCGACTTGGCCTGCTCGCCGGATTCGTTGACCTCCAGGAGTATGCCCACAGTTCTGCCCGCAGCCAGCGCCCGCGTGGCCAGCTTCCGAGCCAGCGAGAGTCCGTCGACCGACTCGACCGTGTCGACATATGGCAGGATCTTATTGATCTTGTTGGATTGGAGCTGCCCGATAAGATGGAAGTCCACGCTGGGTGAATCGCTCTCTGCAGCGTCAGCGCCAAGGGCCAGTCCCCGGTCCTGACAGAGCTCCAGCAACCCCTGGGCCTTGGCGGTGACCTCCTGGGGACGGTTCTCGCCGATACGACGCACCCCGGCATCAATGGCTGCCATGATCTCGCCTACATCGCGGGTCTTAGTGGCCGCCAGCAGCGTCACCGAACCCTCTTTTCGGCCGGCGGAGTCTTCCGCTTTGGCGATCCTTTCAGCCACACGCTTGACCCCATCCGCAATCTGCACGGCCCGTTCCTGGCTGACCTGCCGATTGCCCAGATCCTTGTGGTCCATATAGGCGACCATGACCCGCTACCTCCTTAAAATCCGGAAGCCTTGACTGAGGCCATAGTAGCCAGTGACTCATACTGGAATTCCCTCCGACCTCGGACATCAGACGGCGGGACTGATAAACCAGGATCGATGAGTCACCTTGCAAGATCGCGAATATTGCTGCTCAGCAGTCGCTCAACAAGTCCCGCAAGCTGAAAAGACGGCAGGAAAAACAGATGCCGTAAACGCTCGGAGCAGCACAGGACAGAAGAACTCAAAGATTCGGCTTTGCTCCGGAACCGTTCAGCTTGCTCAGATCCAGCATTCGATCCTTGCGGTCAGCGGCCAGTGTGTTCCACGTGAAACCATCCAGCAGCTCCTGCGCACTTGCAGGTCTAGGACGGTCCAAGAGTCCCAGGAGCCATCCACAGACCCCCAGCACCTGCCTGGCCGTCCAGCCGTCTCTTCTGAGCGATTCCAGGTCCGGTGAGCCGAAACGCTTGGACATCCTCCTGCCGTCCACGCCATCGATCAGAGGTAGATGCGCGTACTGAACAGGAGCATGCGGGTGAAGATGATTCCGGATCCACATCTGAATGGCTGTGGACCTTAGCAGGTCCCTTCCCCGCACAATCTGATTGACACCCATGGCCAGGTCATCCACCGTCACTGCCAGCTGGTAGGAAATCAAGCCGTCCGAGCGCCGAACGACCACATCGCCGACCTGCCTGGACAAGTTGAAAGACTGCAGCCCGAAGACCAGATCGTCGAAGCGACAGACTGCATCCGACTCATCGGGCTGATCCGGGACTGCAATCCGGAGGCTGTGCCTCCGCCCCTGGGTCAGCCTTTCATTGACTACCTGACGGGAAAGTCCTCGGCAGGTGCCCGGGTAGACGATGAACCCGTCGCCTTCATTCGGCGCCGATGCCGCGCGAATGTCGGCACGGGAGCAGAAGCAGGGGTAAACCAAAGGCTGCCCGCCGATCAATTGCTGCGATTCCAGCTGCTTCAATGCCTGGCCGTAGGCATCGGCACGCTGGGACTGGTAGACTACCTCGCCATCCCAATCCAATCCCAGCCATGCCAGGTCATCCATGATCCAGCGATCGGCATCCTTGACCACACGCGGCGTATCTATGTCTTCGATTCGAAGCCGCAGAACCCCGTCAGACCCTTGCGACCTGACGCCCAGCCAGGCCGCCAAGCATGCATAGATATTGCCTAGATGCATCCGCCCAGTCGGCGAAGGCGCCAATCTTCCCACGACCTTGGTCTGGTCGGTCCGGTCCACTCTTGGCTCTCCCATTTGCATACCGACATGCTTGCATACCACCCGGTCATCGGGAAACCATCAGTCGGTCAAACTATCGCATGCCTCTGGATGGCCATAAAGCAAATGATCAGAAGCTGTCGAGCAGGTGATCGATCTCCTCGAAGTGCTTGACCTCAGGCCGCCATACCGGTTTGCCGCGAGCGATGACCAGCTTAGGATCAGCCAGCGTGCGCACATCCTTGGCAGGGTCCTTGTCCAGGACGATCAGATCCGCATCCTTGCCCGTGTCAACAGAGCCTGTGACATTGTCGAAGCCCAGGTTTCGTGCATTGACCTGGGTAGCGGCGTGGAAGGCCTGCGCCGGGGTGAAGCCGGCATACCGCACCAGATAGTCGAGTTCTCGCCAAGTGCCGTACTGGGGCACGAAGGTCATGCCTGTGTCGGTTCCTACACCAACGGCAATGCCATGCTCATGAGCCTGCTTGGCGCTCTTGACCATGCCGTCGACTACCAGCTCGGAATTGCCGCGAACTATATCGCTGATCCCCAACTCCTGCTGACTGATCTTGACCAGAGGCAGTCCGGCGGACAGGGTTGGGTCCAGAGCGGAGAAGCCACGGAGCGAGCGCGGATTGTCAAGGAAGAGCCCGATCATCTCGTCATCAAGAGCGCTGCCATGCTCGATGGTGTCCACGCCAGCTTTGAGAGCGGCCTTGACCCCCTCGGGGCTCTGGGCGTGCGCCGCGACCAGCACCCCGAATTCATGGGCCTCATCGCAGACGGCAGCCATTTCCTCTTCAGTCATCTGCGGGCTGCCGGCCTCGCCAAGCTTGGTGGCATCGGTGACGCCTCCGGTCGCAGCCACCTTGATGGCATTGACCCCATGGTCCAGATTCTCCCTGGTCCGACGCCTGGCCTCTTCGGGGGAGGAGCAGGACAGAGCGATGAAGGGATCGCCATGCCCCCCGGGAATCGCCAGGAGAGGCCCGGCAGCCAGCATGCGCGGACCAGTCAGTTCATCAGCATCAATCCGGTCACGCAGACGAACCGCCTCATAGCCCACATCGCCCAGGGTACGAATGGTCGTGACGCCCGAGTTCAACAGCGTGGAAACGTTGCCCTTGATCCTGGCGTCCATAAGGACTCTGCCGGCAGGACTGTGCACCACCTTCAAGCCGGCACTGACCACGCGCGGAGACAGGTCGGTTCCCCCAGACAGCGGCTTGCCGTCAGCAAAGAGATGGGTATGCGCATTGATGAGGCCGGGTGCCACAAACTTGCCTGTAGCGTTGATCCGGTGATATCCGGAGGGCACATAGGCCAGCGGTGTCGGACAGACCTGCTCTATCCGGCCATCTGTGGACACCAGAACAGACATATCCTTCTGGACCGTGCCTTTTTCATCACCGGTCGCGATATTGGCATGCTCAAGTACAAACGGCTCGCGCTCTTTCCTGCCTAGAAGACGCCCCATGGTCCTACCTGCCTTTCCATCTCCGATGCGCTCACTGCGAGGAATCGGGCATATATGTTCAATACTATCCACTGCAGGACGAACCATTCAAGCCTGACGCACAAGCATATGGACGCCATTCAGAAGCAGCCTGACAGCAGGAGCCGGACCGAAATTCCCGAAACGCAGCTGACGTTCGAAGTCATCGCCGCAGACCCTTGCCAATCTATTTGAGCGGGGTGGATCACCTGGAGTCCGGCATACTGTTGATGACGAACTCGATTTCGGAATATGCAGGAGGTTGAAGAGCCACGCCGAATGCCACCACTGAACCGAATCCGTCGAAGACGGTGGAATCCATGGCCAGCACGGGACGACCCCTGTCCACATGAAAGTATCCGGCGATCCGTGAATCGACATTCTCGATGCGGACCACCACCTCGTTTCTGGCGAGCCTGACGTCGTATCGTCCCTCGATGAAGTTATAGAGGGATCCATCGGAGAAATCATGCTCAAGTATTTCCGGAAACTGGGCAACCGACAGGTAGGTGCAGACATATTGATGCAGATTGCCGCCGACGTAGCGCAGCCGTTCCAGCTCGATCAGGTCTGCCTGAGAATCGATACCCAACTTGGATGCAAAATCGGCATTCTTGACAACCCTGTTGCCAAGCACCCGGGTCTTGACCGTTCTGCCCAGGTCACGCTGCTGGCGCCAGAATCCCCTGATATGGCCGTTGATCACCTCACGAGAGGACGAGGGCGACTTCAACTTGAAAGTACCCTTGCCTTGACTGCGAACGATCAAACCCTCACGGATCAAATCTTCTATGGCATGACGAACCGTAATCCGACTGACATTGTAGCGTGTGCAAAGTTCGGACTCCGTGGGCAGCTGCGCCCCATCCTTCATCCGTTTGATGCTTCCGCGCAAATGGTCTCGCACGGACACATACTTGGGAATTCCATCTACCATTGCAAAACCGACCCACCTGATTTCATTGCCTTCATGAATTGAAATCCCGCGACCTGCGCCAATCGGAGGCTCGCTGTCTTCAATGATTGTAAGAGCCTCTAACCGTTTCTGCCCAATACAGGGGTCAAGCAGAAACATCCTCCAGCAATGGATGGGTCATGGAACCAATCTCGAAAATTCCGTTAGTCCCATGACCCCCCTCGCCATCGCTGCCTCTGCCGACTTCAGATAGGACAGAGTCTTCAGGTTCAGGCGACGGCTTCAGCCTTGTCAGCCGAGTCAGCTGCAGCGGCAATAGCCTTCTTGCGCTTGTTCATGAAGTAGGAAACCACATAGACCAGGATCAGCACGACAATGATTCCCGCGATGATCGCAATCTGACCGCCGGCCTTGTTGAGGTATCCCAGGAAGATGCCGGCCACGCCGAAATCGGCATCCGAGTATGTGGCAGCGCCCTCGCCCACAGAACCCAGCACCGGCAGAAGCAGGAGCGGCAGGAAGGTTATGGCCAGGCCGTTGACAAAGGAACCGAGAATGGCTCCTCGTCGACCGCCCGCGCCGTTGCCGATCACGCCTGTGGCACCGCCGGTCATGAAGTGGGCCACGACACCGGGAATGATGACGGTGGTGCCGGCCAGGGCCATGATGGCCATGCCTACGATGCCGCCGACGAAGCTGGACAGGAACCCAATCAGAACGGCGTTAGGAGCGAAGGTGAAAGTGACGGGGACGTCCAGTGCAGGCTTGGCGTTCTTGACCAGGTGTTCGCTGATGCCCTTGAAGGCAGGAACGATCTCGCCCAGGACCACACGAACACCTGCCAGGATGATGTAGACGCCGGCAGAGAAAGTAGCAGCCTGCAAGACCACATAGACGATGAAGTTCTGTCCGTCGCTGAGCTTGCTCTCGATATAGTCGGGACCAGCGAAGAGCGCCACGATGACATAGATCACAGCCATGGACAGGGCCACGATGACTGTTGTATCGCGCAGGAAGCCCAGGTTCTTGGGGAAGTTGATATCCTCAGTTGATTTGGAGGGATGCTTCTTGCTGCGGGTGAGCGTAGCCACCAGACCGCCTAGGGCGATGCCCGAGCCTCCGGTGTGCCCCAGGGCCACATCATCGGTGCCAGTCACCTTTTTCATGAACGGCTGCACGACTGCGGGCGAAAGGGTCACAACCAGACCCTGAGCGATTGAGCCCCAGAGCAGGGTCTGCCAGGTGGAGAACCCGGCCGCCACGAAGATGACCGTTATCATCGTGGCCATGTAGAAGGCCACGTGTCCTGACAAGTACACATATTTGAAATATGAGGTTGCCGAAAGAAGGACATTGACAATCATTCCAAAGAAGAAGATGAGTGCAGCTACAGATCCGTACTTGACCAGGACCGTGCCGACTATGGCCTCGTTATTGGGAACAACGCCCTGAACATGGAAGGCGTGCTGGAACATATCCCCAAAGGGTGTCAGTGCATTGGTCACCACGCCAGCGCCAGCGGCAAGGACCAGAAAGCCCACGAAGGTCCGTATGGTTCCCTTCATGACATCCGTGGCAGACTTGCGCTGCAGAATCAGGCCGATCAGGGAGATCAGCGCGACAATGACGGAAGGCTGCCGGAAAATGTCCAAAAGGACTTTCAATACCCCGTTCATGCCGTCTGCCCTCCTTGGGGAACATCCATACCATGGCGCTTCAGAGCCTCAGCCAGCTTTTCTTTAATCTCCTTCATGTCGATCAGACTGTTCAGGACGACCACGTCTCCCAGATCCTTGGCAGCATCAGCGATGTCACGACCGACAAAAATAATATCCGCATCGCCCTTGTTGACCGAACCCAGATCGCTGTGGTTGGTCTCGACCCCGGTCACGCCAAGCTCTTTCAGAGCCTTGTCAATATTGAGCTGGGTAATGAAGCTCGACCCCAGTCCAGTGCTGCAAACCGTCAGAATCTTCATGTTGATTACCTTTCTTCCTTGAGGATCGTCCTCAATTCCTCAACGTTCGCGGCATTGCCCAACCGTTCCTGATTCTTCGCGTCGCTCAGGAAGGTCGCCAGCGATTGCATCAGGTTTAAATGGCTGTTTGAGTCCTGCGCAGCCAGGCAGAAGAGCGTGCTGATCGGGTGGTCCTGAGAATCAGCCAGCAAAAAAGGCCTGCCTACCTTCAGCACCGACAGGGAGGTGGTCACAACGCCTGCCTCAGGCCTGGCATGGGCCATAGCGATGCCTTGACCCAGATCAATATAGGTGCCGCCTGGTTTGCGTATCGAAGCCTTGATGGCATCGACATAAGAGGGTTTGATCCTTCCCAGATCAACCAGCGGACCGGTGACCAGGTCCACCGCTTCCTCCCAACCGGCCACGCCGTCCCGGTATATGACGGTGCCTTCCGGGAAATACTCGTCCAGCAATTTGCCTCCTCGCATACAATGAAGCTCATCCGCTTCGTAGCGAATGCTCGCGTGAGGGTGGATGCCTCCCCACGGAATCTTCAACTTCGAATTCCACAAACATTATAACAACATGACAATATGATGTCTACAGTTGCGTGTTCAAATGCCATATCGTTCAAGCACCATATTCCGGGCATCAGAATAAGACCCGGGACGGTAGGATCGCCAGATAGGTGACCGGCTTCCACTCGCTCAAACCGATAACTATAAAGGGGACAGCCAATCCTTTGACCTTTTACCCTTGCAAACAGCAAAGGGCTCTTAGGATCAGCACAAGGCTCGCAGAGAACCCGTTGATGGAGTAGTTGACCAGAGAGCCCGAGGCATTGACAGCACATAAGGCGTTCAAAATCGGCGCAAATTCATTGGCCATGCGATAGCGCGGGAGGTAGCAGGCATAGACGACCAGCCGGCTTAGGGCCGTTCCGACCAATTGCGGCGACATATGAGGCAGGACCCAAATCTAGGGAAAGATACCGATAACAGTCTGCCCCTCAAAATCTTGGCCGGTTGAAGCAGGCCTCTGATACCACGTCGAATATAAACGCGACAAACATGACCTTGAACCCCTATACCACCGCAATAGGGAGTCAACCAGAGTGGTGGACCGTCAAACAATCTTTGATGAGCGTCATGTTTGCTCATGCCAAACGATTGCCGAATACGTCAAAAATCGTCGTAATTCACACCATGGTCACACTTCGTGTTCGCCATACATGAAAATTCGGGTTTCTCTCAGCTAAGTATGCCGTTCTGGTCTTTCTGGTAGTCTGCTGATAGTCACAGAAGACGAGGAGAGAGGTAAGTCATGTCTCACGCTGGACAGACACCACAGACACCTGCACCTGCGCCGATGCAAGCACCGGAGCTGCCAAAGAAGAAAAAGCCGATATACAAGAGAGTTTGGTTCTGGGTTGTCGTAGCGGTCGTCGTCCTTCTTATCTTTGCTGTATCCTCTGGATCAGGCAATAAGTCGACGAGCAGCGCTCCAAAGACTGAGGCCGCCACCACATCACAGCAGCAGAGCAAGACTGAGGACACCGCAAAGGCCCCTGAAACCCCTGCTACCCCTGACGTGCCTCAAGAGTACAAGTCGGCTCTGGCGCAGGCGAAGACGTACTCGGAGATGATGCACATGAGCAAGCAGGGCATCCTCGACCAGCTCACCAGCCAAGAAGGCGGAAAATTCAGTCAGGAGGCCGGACAGTATGCCGTAGACAATCTCAAGGCCGACTACAACGCTAACGCCCTCGCTCAAGCCAAAACGTATCAGGATACTATGCACATGAGCCCGGCTGCCATCCAGGATCAGCTCACAAGCGAGTACGGAGGAAAATTCACGCCTGAAGAAGCGGCTTACGCCGTCCAGCACCTCAACCTGTAGCCAAATGCTACATATCGGCCCCGCTTCGGCGGGGCTTTTCTTTTGCGAGGACTTTTGTCACACAGATGTCACACAAAACCGTGTTTTAGGAAAATTACCCGGATAAAGAAAAAGCCCCGCAGCCTTTGCGGCTGTAGGGCTTTGACTCTGTGCCCCCACGGGGGCTCGAACCCCGGACACGCTGATTAAGAGTCAGCTGCTCTAGCCAACTGAGCTATAGGGGCAGGGCACTTTCAAGAGCCAAGTAGATACTATACACGGTTTCGGCAGGCCCGCAACACGGCGCGTCACAGGCCTACCGAATCCTGCCGTTGCTGGCTCAAACAATCTTGGGCATAGGAGTTGTCAGGGAGGTGGTCAGGTTCACCTGCAGAAGACCGGCCCCCGTATGGGCTTCGACCTTCTTCAGGGTGACTGTGCGCTTGTCCTCGTCTGCCCGGTCATCGTCGGTCATAGTGGCCGGTGATTTGACTGCCACCACCGTCAGATCCCCGATGGAGATGCCTGCCTTGTTGCACAGCTCTGAGGCCGCCTGGAGACTGTCCTGGAAGCCCTCACGCTCAATAACGCGATCGGCCGGCACCCCGTAGGCGCTCCGAGCGATCCACCGAATTCGATCCGGCACGGACATGCTGTGCAGGCTGGCTGTATCATCTTGGGTCTTCGCAGGCTCCTGCAGGGCCTTGATCAGATCATCCAGTTGAGGCTCAAGGGCCTTGCCCCCGTCACGGAAGAGATTGCCTGCAATAGGCCTGCGGAATCCCAGGCCGTCAGCGGTCTGTCGCAGGGAATCCACTTGGTCGTCCTCGCCCTCCCAGAGGTTGATCAGCGGGAAGGTGGGGATGCCCAGTCCCTCCAGACGGTGCACGTGGAAGGGATAGCGCCAGCTCAGCTTGGGATCGTCCCTCCAGGTGGTGGCACGGGTGACAACCACGGCGGCGGCCGGCCACTGGGCCCCATACTCACGGGCAGCGATGTCCAGCCACTTCTGGGCCCCGGCATCAGCTCCGTAGCCCGCCTCGACGACGACCACGTCGTGCCGGGCGCAGGCCATTTCCACGGACACCAGGCTGGGAATGCCGATGGAGACGTTGGCGAATGGCCCGCCATGCACATAGACCGGAGAACCCTCCAAGGTCTGAGTGAAAGCAGGCTTGACCGCATCGGTCAGGATGCCGGTGATCCGCCACAGGTCCACAAACTCTCCGAAGGTAACCGGACGGCCATCCAGGGTCCCGGCGACCATGGCGGCCACGCGCTGTTCGATCTCCTCCATGCTCCGGGAGAGCACAACAATCTGCATGAGCTCACAGGTGGGAGTCAGCACGGTCCGCTCAGGCAGGTTTCCCTTGCCGCGATCCACCGTGATCTGCCTCAGGGACCGGGAGGGGACCTCACTGACCCTGGGCACCAGAACCGTGTCCAGCCGGCCCTCGTCCACAGCCTTCTCTGCAAAGGAGACCAGCAGGTTCTGGGCGGATTCGATGGCCGCCATCTCCCCGCACAGACCCCAGTCCACCAGCTCAGGATGCGTCAGGGATGACTTGCCGCCACCGGAGGCGCCACCCTTGGATCCGGCTGCGGTGATGCCCATGCTGGGTTGGCGCAGGACAGCCGCGGCATCCACTCCCCGGGCGCGCAGGGCATCGATCAGCGCAATGGTGGTAGTGGTCTTGCCCTCGCCCCGCGAGGCCTTGAGCGGCGTGTCTGCGGTGACCAGCAGCACCTGTCCATGCTTGCGTGGCATGTCCGGATGTTCCCGCAAGTCCTTCAGGTAGCCAAAGGCATCGATCTTGTCAAACAGGCCGTATGGCCTGACATAATCGTCGAAGTCGGTCATGGGGCTCTCCTTCTTTGTGGTCCTTGTAGATTCAGACGGCTCAGTTGTCGGACAGGTGGTATCCGTTGCGCATGCCCATGCTGACCGTATAAAGCACCTGGCCCAGCAGGTCATCGGTCTCCTTGCGCAGACGGTCGGCCATGTCCTGGTTTGCACCCTCCAGAACCTGGCGGACCTCAGGGTTGTCCGTGCCCTTATCGGCGCCCTCAAGCCTGGTCACCTGTTCGTCAGCAGCGGCAATCAGACGATGGCCCTCGCCTCCAACGCTCTGCTGGTAGCGTTCGACTGCAGCTGAAGTGCCGGCGAAGGCCGAGTCGCACAGTGCAGCAATCAGCCGGTCGGACCAATAGAGGCTGTCGGTGGAGACACGATCCGTAGCGTTAGCGAGATAATCAGGCGTACGTTCCACATTGGCATAGAAGGGAACCAGGGCGTTGAAAGCGTTGGACCCGTAGGACATCCACTGGATCGCCCGGCAGGATTCAGGCCGGTAGGGGCGCAGCTGGATCAGGGCCAGCTGGTCGTTGCGGTTGATGCCGATGGGCCGGTAGAGACCCTTGGTGTGCTCGTCGCCGGTCCGCCCATAAGGATCGTAGGGCGTGCCCTGATAGTGGGAGCTGAGCAGATATTTGACATCCTCCACCGTGATCAGACGCTCGGGCTGACGGCACCAAGGGATGTTGTCGCTGGTTGGGGCATGGTCAGCGTCCGGCCCGTCCCAGATCTCGTCATAGGGATTGAGGAAACGCTGCATGTACCAGGCGCGGGGCGTATTATATACATGGTCTGAATCGCTATGGGAGCCAAAGGCATCACGGGGATTGAAGGGCGATGTTGACTCCACAGCCAGATCCAGATGGTTGTCAGCAATGAAATCCCGCAGGTCGGCCGAGCAGAGGTGGTCGGTTTGATCCCCGAAAGCATCGTCCAGATCGAACTCGTCGATGCCCAGCTGATTGGGCATGGTCACATAGGAGTCGTCGGGCACCCGCTTGGCTATCCAATGGTGGCCGCCCACGGTCTCCATCCACCAGATCTCGTCCACGTCGCTGAAGGCGATGCCGTTCATCTCATAGGTGCCGTAACGCTCCAGCAGGGAGCCCAACCGCTGGACACCCTCCCGTGCCGAGTGGATATAAGGCAGGACGATGGTGACCAGATCCTCCTCGCCGATGCCTCCGGGCACCTCGGCCAGATAGCCCTCATCGCCGGGATGGCCCTGGGCAGGGGTGAGCTCCACCAGCGGATCGGCACCCAGAACGCGCTCATTGGTAGTGATGGTCTCGGTGGCTGACATGGCCACGTTGTCGCTGTTGACGCCCGCTTCGGCCCAGAGCCCCTGATCGAGAACGGCGTTGGGCACCGAGGTGTAACGCATGGGATCCTTGGGCAGATCCATCTCCAAGTGGCTGATCACGCTGCGGTAGTGCCGGGGCTGCTGGTCGGGAGCAACCAGGACGAAACGCTTTGGGCGGAACTCCCCGTTGGCTGAATCCTCATTCCGGGCGATGATGGTGGATCCGTCGTAACTGGCGTGTTTTCCTATCAGAAGCGTGGTGCAGGGCATGTAAACGTCTTCCTTTGTCTGGTTGCGGTCAACTGTCATCACCAGCCCGGAGGTCGGGGAATGCCTGTCACACCCGACTGCGTGTGCAGACAGGGATGACGGCCGACTGCGCACTTGGGGCATGGCCTCACTCTAGTGCCAGACCGCCCCAATATCAGTCCCAATATCGGGGGATGTGCGGTAAATCAAATTCTCATGCCTCGGCTGGCAGCCAAACCCGAGCTGCAGCCGCCACAGGCTGAGCGGAATGAATGGCATGGACCAGGGCGTTCAGCCAGAATCCCTCTTCCAAACCAGCAAGAGCCTCCTGCGTAGCCCAGACCGAGAGCACGTAGTCATGGGCCTGGTCTGGAGGGGTGGGACCGTTGTAGCGCATGAGCACAGCGGGATCGTCGGCGATCTCCTCCTCCATAACCAGCGGCGAGGCGGCCGAAGTCCGGCCCTGAGGCACGCCAGGCATCAGATTGGGCAGGTTTCTGGAGAAGTCCTCGGGAATGGACAGGACAGAGCCTCCGTCCTCATCAGGCTGCAGGGCAGCCAGAGCTTCTACAGGCAGATTGGCCACGGACCAGTGGATCCAAGGGAAGCCGCAGACCGGCACGGAATCAGGATCCACCAACATCCAGTGCAGATATCGGGCCTCCTGGGGCATCCCTTCAAGCCGGAAGGGGAAAGAGACTACAGGACGTCCCTTACGCGTGAGGGACTGAGGGGCGCGCTTGGCATACCGATCGGGAATGGTGCCGAAATCAGTGTTAATCCTCATGTCTCGATTCTCGCCCGCACAAGCGACGGGGTCAAGTGCATCCGCTAAAGAAGCTTGGCGCAATTAAGCCCATCGCACTGGTTCAAGAGTGCTAGAGCCGCCCGTTTCCTTTCCGCATGAAAAGAAACGGGCGGCTCTATCTTGTATTGGAGAAAGGAATCAGCCGAACCCTTCCTCCTGGCGCCTATAAGACGCGCTTGCGCATGCCTATTCGGCTTTCGCAGCCTCGGCGGCCTTGGTCTTGGCACGAGCGGCCTTGGCGGCTGCACGAGCCTGAGCCTTGGCCTCCTTCTCTTCAGCCTCGACACTGGCGATGAACTCAGCATGCTTGGCGGCAGGCATCCATCCGGTGTTGACCACCTTGACCTGCCAGATCCAGGCCAGGGCGAAGATCACCACAGCCATGACCACCAAGGCCACGGCCCCGACAGGGATGCCCAGCTGGGCCAGCTTGCCGACCACGGTGCCGTACCAGGCAAAGTCCGCATCGCCGAAGGTTGCGTTGGACAGGCCGAAGCTGCCCAGAACCGTCATCAGGATGGCCGGCAGGAAAGTGATCAGCAGACCATTGATGAAGCCGCCGACCACGGCCCCGATGCGGCCGCCGGTCGCATTGCCGAAGACACCGGCACCGCCGCCATCGAAGAAGTGGGGCACCATGCCCGGCAGAATCAGGGCCAGACCCCAGACAGGCCCGAGCCAGACGGCGATGATGACCAGGGCCACCAGACCACCGGCGAAGGAGGCCAGGAAGCCGATCAGGGAGGCGTTGGCACCGTAGGGGAAGACGATGGGGATATCCAGGGCAGGACGAGCACCGGGGACCACCTTGTTGGCGATGCCCTGGAAGGCGGGCACCAGCTCGCCCAGGATGATGCGAACGCCGTAGAGGATGATGCTCACGCCGATGCCGAACTGCAGAGCCTGAGCGAAAGCGGCCATGAAGAAGGCTCCCCAGTTGGCCGGATGGGAGGGGAAGACGGCAAAGGCGGCCTTGGCAGGCACCACAAAGGCAGTCCAGATAGCGAAGACCAGGTAGAGGACGACCATGAGCAGGGTGGTGGAAACCATGGAATCACGCAGGAAGCTCAGCCCCTTGGGGAAGTCGATGTCCTCAGTGGATCGCGACTTCTTGCCCACAGCGCTGCCGACTGCGCCCGAGACCACATAGCCCAAGGTGTTGAAGTGGCCGATGGACAGCTTGTCACTGCCGGTCACCCGGTTCATGTACGGCTGGGCAAAAGCGGGCATGGCCACCATGATCACGCCCATGAGCAGGGAGCCGATCAGCACGATGAGCAGGTTGTTGCCCTTGCCGAACCCGATCGAAAGGACCAGAGCCAGCAGGGTGGACATGAAGACCATATGGTGGCCGGTCAGGAAGACGTACTTGAGCGGAGTGAACCGTGCCAGCAGGATCATGATGATGAAGCTGAGCACGATGATGTAGGCGGAGGCTGCACCGAACTGGCTGGAGGCCTGAGCCACGATAACCTCGTTGGTGGGGACGACCCCGTGGGCGCCAGTGGCCTTGAAGACCAGCTTGCCGAAGGGATCCAAGGCGTTGGTCACCACGGTGGCGCCGGCGCCCAGAATCAGATAGCCCATGGCCGCCTTAAGGGCGCCAGAAATGACCTGGCCCGCGCTCCGTTTCAGGGCGATCAGGCCGATTGCCGCCACGATGCCAATCAGATAGGCGGGCACATTCAGAATCTCCTGGCTGATGAAGTTCAGCACCGCAAGGAAGACATTCATTGTTTGTCCTTACTATTTCTCTCTTGTTCTCAAACTTAAAAGAGCGGGCATTCCATCGGTCTGACGATGAAGGATGCCCGCCGGGCGCATCAGTCGGCGTACTGCTCCAGAATGCCCTTGATCTCGTCCTTGTCCATGAAGTTCTGGACAGTCTCGACCGGGGTGGTGGTCCCCTCCAGCTCGGGCGCCAGCTGGGGCGAAGTCAGCACCAGATCGTTCATGTTGGCGGTGCCCTTGGCGCTGCCTGCGTCAGAGGTGGTCACAGTCACGTCCATGCCCAGCTCCGATGCCACCTGCTCCACGTTGACCTTGAGCAGAACTGAAGTGCCGATGCCGTTGCCGCATACGCAGAGAATATCCATGAGTTGCTCCTTTGTTCCTTGTTTGCTTCTACTGCTTCTTGTATTTGCCATGCTGGAATCCGCAAAAGCGGGTCCCGCTCACGATTCGAGAATGGCGCGGACCTCGCCAGGAGTGCCGGCCTTGCCCAGCTGCTCGGTCTTCTTCGTGTCCGTCAGAGCACCGGCGATGGCGGACATCACCTGCAGGTGCTCCTGCTCATCCCGGCCGGCCAGACCGATCACCAGGGAGACCGGATCGTTGGCCTTGTTGCCGAACTCGACGGGCGTGGACAGCCTTACCCAGCTCAGGCCGGTTCCCAGAACCGCCTCGCTGGGCCGGGAATGAGCCAGAGCCAGACCAGGAGCGATGACGATGTAGGGACCCATCTTCTCGACAGTCTCGATCATCTGGTCCGTGTAGGCATCGGTGGTGAACCCGGAGGCCACCAGCCTGTCGCCCGCCTTGCGGATGGCATCCCGCCAGTCAGTCGCCGGTACATCCAAGGCGAAGGATGTGTCGGGAAGGAAGGCTTGGAAATCCGTCATGTCTGCTCCTTGCTCGTGCTGTTTGACTTGATCGACTGCACCGGATCTGATAGGTCTGCACAAATCCGGTCGCCTGCTCACCACCCCTGGGGATGGTAGAACTCTCCGTCCAGAGCCTTGGCGGCGAGCGCCTTGGCCTCATCCATGGTGTGCTTGGCCAGTTCGGCGCGAACATCATCCAGAGCGACCGGAGTCATGGACAGGCTGGTCACGCCGATTCCAGCCAAAACCACCGCCAGGTCCGGATCGGCAGCAGCCTCGCCGCAGACTCCGACAGGCATATTATTGGCCTGACCGGCATCAGCGATGAGCTTGATGGCCCTGAGGACGGCAGGATGCCAGGCGGTCTGATAGGAGGCGACCGAACCCAGCGTGCGGTCTGCTGCCAGTGTGTACTGGGTCAGATCGTTAGTGCCGATGCTGACGAAATCGGCCACCTTGGCCACCTTGTCGGCCATCAGCGCGATTGAAGGAACTTCGGCCATGACGCCCACGCGCTTGAGCCCCTTGCTCTTGCCCAGACGGACGAAATAGTCAGCCTCATGTTCGTCGGCGACCATTGGCGCCATGACCCATAGGTCAGCATCCGTCTCGGCATCGGCCCGGGCCAGAGCCTCCAGCTGATCCTCCAGAACCTGGCTGTGGACCTTAAGCGTGCGCAGACCGCGCAGCCCCAAGGCCGGATTGGGTTCATCGGCCTGGGTCAGGAAAGGCAGCGGCTTGTCAGCGCCGGCGTCCAGCAGACGAATGACCACCTTGCGACCGGGGAAGCGTTCAAGAAGAGCCTGGTAGGCCTTGGCCTGCTCCTCGACGCCGGGTGCCTGCTCGTTGCCCAGGAAGAGGAACTCCGAACGGAAGAGTCCAACACCTTCGGCTCCATACTCCAAGGCCGGATCGGCATCCGCGGGCTTGCCGACATTGGCCAGGAGGGGAATCCTGGTTCCGTCCTTGAGCTGGCCTGGGCGGCCTCGCAAGGCCTTGGCCTGATCCGCTTCGCGACGGGCCTGCTCAGCTTTTTCAATCTGTTCCTGGGTGGGATCAGCCGTCACCTTGCCGGCAGCGGCATCGACGATGACCGTCTGTCCGTCGGACAGCCCTGCCGCGTCCTGAGCGCCTACGACAGCGACGATCCCCCTGGACCGGGCCAGAATGGCGGTATGGCTGGTTGGGCCGCCCTCAATGGTGACAATGGCCAGGACCTTGGTCATGTCCAAGCTGGAGGTGTCGGCCGGGGACAGGTCAGGGGCGACCAGAACGAATGGCTTGTCGCTTTCCGGCACGCCCGGTGCCGGGACACCGAGCAGATGGGCGATGACACGCTGCCCAACATCATGCAGATCATTGGCCCGCTCCCCCATGTATCCGCCGATGGCCTGGAGCTTTCCCTCAAAGTCGGCAAAGGCCTCATAGACGGATCGCTCGGCGGTCTTGCCACCGTCCAGCAGGGATCGGATCGAGGTCTTCAGGGCCGGGTCCTGGGCCATCTGAGCCAGGGCGGTCAGAATCGGAGCAGCATCCTTGGCCCCCTGCCCATCCTGGGCGGCCTTGGCGCGCGCAAGCAGGTCCCTGTTGACGGATGTCAGAGCGGATTCGACCCTGCCGAATTCAGCATCCGCCGTCAGGTTGTCAGGCCTCGCCTCATCGCCGGGCACGTCCAGTCCGGCCGCCATATGGATAACCGGACCAACGGCAACGCCGCGGCCAATGCCCACGCCTTGGATCTCCATGTCGCACTCCTTAGTGCCTGGCCACTGCACGCGAGCCGCCCTGAGGCAAGCTGAACAACGGCAGTGGAAACGTTCTTCATGCAACGATGTTCAGTATACACATATTCATTCGTTTTTCAACGGTAATCGTTTTCTGTAATTCCTCTTTTGCAGTGGTAAGATAACCAGCGTATCCACCACTAGACATGCCGGTTCGACAAGATCGGCCTTATATTCAGGAGAGATGATCACCATGGCAACAGCACAACGTTCCACTGTCATCACCGACCCGGTGGGCATTCATGCCAGGCCCGCTTCGGAATTCTCGCAGGCCGCCGCCTCCAGCGGATGCAAGGTTACCATAGCCAAGGGCGACGGCAATCCTGTAGACGCTGGCAGCATTCTGATGGTCATGAGCCTGGGAATCGCCAAGGGCGACAAGGTCACCGTGACCGTCGAGGGCGACGAGGCCGAGACCGTGGCGGACTCCCTGGTCACCAAGCTGACCCAGGCCGAATAACTTCGTCACCAGAGGCAGCCGACATCAGCGGAAAGGATCTTCGAGGGAGCCAATGGGACAGACGGCGGACAACAAGCCTTCCATTGCCAACGTCGCAGCCCTGGCCGGAGTTTCGACGGCGACTGTGTCCCGTGTCCTTTCCGGTCATAGGCGCAAGAACGATGACATCAGTCGCAGGGTTAGAGCTGCGGCTGAGAAGCTTAATTACTCAGCTAACTTCGCTGCTAGCGCGCTCCGCTCGGATCGCAGCAGAACCATGGGTCTGATCCTATGTGGGGTCCCCACGGGCATGGCAGGGTCCATCCTGGATATGCTCAGCAGGAGACTGACCGAGCAGGGGCGCTACCTGCTGGTCATATCTGCCAGGGACGACCAACAGCGCGAAGCTGCCATCAGGTCCATGGCGGCCCGGCAGGTCGAAGGAATCATCGTCGTCCCTTCGCCGGATGACGACCCGGATGGCATGCCTGCCGATCTGCCATCCGGGCTGCCCATCGTCCAGGTCGGGGGCAGACCGCTCTCCTACCACACCAGCTGGGTCGGCATGGACCAGGCGGCCTCAATGCGGCTCATCATCGCCCACCTGGCCGAGCAGAACGCACACGCAGTGGCCTATCTGAGCCGTGAGTTGGACACCAGCGCGGCCACCGAGCTCTTCACGACTTTCTCCACCTTGACCAACACCCTGGGCATGACGCCTCAGCCGGACTGGGTCCAGTTCGGTCCCTGCAGCATGCGCCGCGGCTACGATGCCGTCATGACCATGCTCACTGAGGGAAACGACCATCCCGACGCCATCATCTGCGGGGACGACTCGCTGGCCCTGGGCGCTCTGATGGCCTGCAGCCAACTGGGCTTCCAGGTTCCCGACCAGGTCAAGGTGGCCGCCTTCGTGGACAGCCCGGCCTGCCTGATCAGCAGCCCGACCTTGACTGCAGTCAAGACCCCCATAGAAAGCATTGTCCAAGAGGTGCTGCGGCTGGTCGACGCCAAGGGACAGTCCATTCTCCCCTCCCATGTGGCTCTGCCACCGGCGCTGGAGTGCAGGGAATCGACCTGGTCGCCAAGGATCGGCAGCAGTGATATGACCTTGCCGGGCACTTTTGCCTGATGAACCCTTGGTTTGGGCTTAGACCAGCAGGGTGCAGAAGAGGGCTTCGAAGACGAGGAGCGGCGAGCCGTTGGCGGCCAGCCTCCTGCGAGCTCGGGCAATCAGCTGAATGCGGTCGATGGCCCCCTGCCTGGAGAGCCTGACGGACAGATCGGCAATTGCTGCTCGATTCTCCAAATTGACCAAGCCAGCCTCCTCCTCGGCGCCGTTCTGCAGGACGCCCACATCCCGGTAGACGCTGGCCAGAGTGCTCAAGTTGCGGTCCAGCACATCCCGGGTCAATCTGGTGACCCGTCGGCGAACCTGATCCTTGCCGCCCAAGGCATGATAGGCACCACGAAGCTGACGGGGAATGCGTTCCTTGTCCTTAAGCCCGTTGATTTGCCGAAACTCCCGCTCGTCCCTAGACACCTCATCGTCCACTGTGGAAGTAGCCTGATCCCGGGCCGCATCGACTACCCGACCAGCCAGGACCACGGCATCCGAGGCGCGCCGCAGGCCCAGCAGGCCCACCACCAGCTCATCACGGTCGGCCAGGACCTGATCCCTTGTGGCGTAGAGACGGGCGATGCCGATGTGCCCCTGGGCTAGACGGGCAGCCTTGGCGGCCAAGGATCGGTCCACCCCCACCTGATCAGTCAGAAAATCGGCCACTGCAGTGTTGGAAGGCACCGCCAGGTTGAGCACCCTGGTCCGTGAACGAATGGTGGGCAGCACGTCCTGGGCGCTGGGTGCGCACAGAAGCCAGATGGTATGCTCGGCGGGCTCCTCGATCTCCTTGAGCAGCACATTGGTGGTCCGCTCCAGCATTCGATCCACGTCTTCGATGATGATGACCCGCCAGCGCGAAGTTGATGGCATCTGCTCCGAGGTCATGATCAGCTCCCTGACCTCGTCGATGCCGATGGTGACCTTGTTGGTGGACAGTATGGTCACATCCGGATGGGTCCCGGCTAGTACCTGCTGGGTAACGCGGGTAGGCTGATCGCTCAATCCCTGGTCAGGACTGATCAGGGCAGCTGCGAAAGCCCGGGCCAGATTGGACCGTCCTGATCCGGGCGGGCCGCAGATCAGCCAGGACTGGGCCACCTCGTCATGGCCCTGGGCCTGAGCGGCCACCGTCCGCTTGAGCAGATCGACCGTGGGCTGCTGACCCACAATGGCATCCCAGACGCTCATCGGGTTTTCCGCAGGAGACGGGACCGGAGCAGCCAACGAGCGCGAGAACCCACAGAAACCGAATCATCATCAGCATCGCCGCCGACTGATCCTGCGTCCATGGGCTGACCGTACTGGTCGCCATCAGGCTGATCCTGCAAGTCGGCATCAGCCTCCGGTGCCTGGGACGTACCAGCGTCCTCAGTCCAGTCCGATTCGGCAACCGAATCATCGTCCTCATATTCTGCAGCCGATTCATCCTCGACGGCATCGTCCTGACCATCAGCGCCAGCGCCATCATTCTCATCATCGACATCAGAGAGTTCATCGTCGACCTGAGGCAGATCCGGCTCGCGCCCTTCGACCAACTTGTCCAAATCATCTTGGATGATTTGCCAGACCTGGTCGATGGACTGAGTAGCGTCTATAACCAGGAACCGGTCGGGCTCCCTCTGAGCCAGCTGCAGAAATGCCTGACGCACATGCTGCTGAAAGTCGTCGCCAGCCGACTCCAGCCTATCGGGCTCATGGTCCAGACGCAGCTTGGACTGGTCCGGATCTGCATCCAGAAGGTATGTGCGCTTGGGCAGAAGGCCCTGACTGGCCCACAAACTCAGCCGGCGGATCACATCCGCCGACAGATCGCGGCCTCCAGCCTGATAGGCCACTGAGGAATCCAGGTAGCGATCGCAAAGCACAATGTCTCCGCGATCCAGAGCCGGACGCACAACCTGGGCCACATGCTCGGCCCGATCGGCCGCATAGAGCAGGGCCTCGGTCCTGGGGGTCAAGTCGTCGGAGGCATCAACCACATCAGTGCCCCCGGTCACGGCAACCGACGGAAAGGCAGCCAGACCGTGCAGAACGAGTTCCCGAATGGTCAATCCGACAGGGGTGCCGCCTGGCTCGCGGGTGACCAGGGATCGCAGACCGCACTCCTGCAGATAGTTGTGGGCTCGTTGAACCTGGGTGGTTTTGCCTGCCCCGTCCATGCCTTCGAAGGAAATGAACAAACCGTCGCTCATGCCTGATTCTCCGTAGTCTTGACAGTCTTGGTGGACTTGGCCTTCTGTGTGGCCTTGCGGGTGCGAGCAGACGACTTGGCGGCTGTAGATTTGCCGGACGTCGATTTCCGCGTTGCTGACTTTCGTGCTGTCGATTTGCGGGTGGTCGACTTGCGGGTGGTCCTGCCACGCCGCTTGGCAGGTCCTGCCGCGCGCTTCTCTGCCAGCAGGCGGAAGGCCACCTCTGGTTCAATGGACTGGGCCGTGTACTGCTTGGGCAGGGTCCTGTTGGTCTGCCCGTCGGTGATGTAGACACCGTAGAACCCGTCCTTGATGGTGACGGGTTTGCCACTGTCAGGATCTGTACCCAGCTCACGAAGAGGAGGCTTGGCCGTACCCCGGGAACGCCGTCCATACTTGGGCTGGTCAAAGAGGGTCTTAGCCCCCGCCTGATCGATGGTGAAGATCTGTCCCTCGTCGGTCAGCGAACGCGTCTCGGTGCCGCCGTCAGCCTTAGTGGCCGTCAGGTAGGGGCCATAACGACCGTTGCTGGCTGTGACTGTGGCCTGGCTAGTTTCTCCTGTTTTTGCATCGGTCAGTTCGATGCTGCCCACCGTCCTAGGCAGGCTGAGCAGCTTCAGAGCATCCTCCAGGGTAACCGTGTCTGGATCCATGGTCTTGAAGAGCGAAGCCATCTTGGGCTTAGGACCAGTCTGCTTGGCTGTCCGTGCAGTCTTGCCAGTCGTCTTTTTCTGCTCAGCCGCTTCCTCTTCGGGGCTGATCAGGGCCACATAGGGCCCGAATCGGCCCTTGCGCACTTCGACCCGACCGCCAGTCTTCGGATCCTTGCCCAATTGTCGAGGACCGCCGGCATTGGCAGCGATCAGCTCATGGCCTGCCGCTACAGTCAGCTCGTCCGGAGCCATGGTTGGCGGCAACGAGGCCCGCTTGGGATTGCCGTCGGCATCCAAGTCGGCTGTATCCTCCATATAGGGACCGTAGCGTCCGACCCTCACCTGCAGGCCATCGCCGATCTCGATGGTATTGATCTTGCGGGCGTCGATGTCACCCAACTGGGCCACCTGCTCCTGCAGACCCTGATGGGCCTGGTCTGCATTCTGAGCAGCGCCAGGGCCCGAACCGAAGTAGAACCGGGTCAGCCAGTCCTTGCCTCGCTCCTTGCCATGGGCGATCATATCCAGGCCATTCTCCATCTGCGCCGTGAATTGATAGTCCACGTACTTGGGAAAATTGGTCTCCAGCAATCTGACTACCGAAAAGGCCAGCCAGGAGGGGATCAGCGCACGACCACGCTCGTAGACGTATCCACGGTCGATGATGGTCGAAATGATGCTGGCATAAGTGGAAGGTCTGCCGATCTCCTTGGCCTCCAGGGTCTTGACCAGGGATGCCTCGGTGTAGCGTGCAGGCGGCTGGGTTTCATGTCCCTCAGGCTCTACGGAGGCGGCGCGAAGCACATCCCCCTTCTGGACTGGAGGCAGGGATGAATCCTCATCGGTCTGCTCGGAGCCAGAACCCACAGCCTTGAGGAACCCAGGGAACTTGATGACAGTGCCTGAAGCCTGGAAGAGGGCTGTACCCTCCTTGCCTGCCTGCGCCGACAGGCGGATAGTGGCTGTGGAACCGGTAGCGTCAGCCATCTGTGAAGCCAGGGTGCGCCGCCAGATCAGGGTGTAGAGCTTGAGCTGGTCAGGAGCCAGACGATCGGCCAGATCCTGGGGCCTGTGGAATGTCGAACCGGCGGGCCGAATGCACTCGTGAGCCTCCTGGGCACCGGCAGTCTTGGTTACATACTGCTTGGATTCAACCGAAAGATATTCGGCCCCGTATTCACGCTCGACCCCCTTACGGGCTGCAGCAATGGCCTCCTGGGAGAGAGTGACCGAATCCGTACGCATGTAGGTGATGAACCCATTCTCATAGAGCCCTTGGGCAGCGCGCATGGTGGCCCGGGAACTCATGCCCAGCCGGTTGCCCGCCGTCTGCTGCAGGGTAGACGTGGTGAAGGGGGGCTGGGGACGCCGCCGATAGGGTTTGGTCTCCATGCCCGTCACCGTAAAGTCCTGATCCTTCAGCGCCTCAGCCAGGCTCCGGGCATGCTGCTCATCCAGCTGCAGGACCTGCTCCTTGGCGGCCGCTTCCGTCAGCTGCCCCTTGGAGGTGAAGTCCTTGGAGACCGCCAGCCGCCGCTCGCCCAGGCTGATCATGTGCGCCGGAAAACCGCCTGACGAAGCCGAGTCCCTGGCACCCTCCTGCACCAGACGCGCCAGCAGATCCCAGTAGGAGGCCTTGACGAAGGCCATGCGCTCACGCTCGCGCTCCACAATCAGCCGGGTCGCCACAGACTGGACCCGCCCCGCACTCAGACCAGGACCCACCTTGCGCCAGAGCACGGGGGAAAGCTCATAGCCATAAAGCCGATCCAGAACTCTGCGGGTCTCCTGGGCATCCACCATGTGGGCATCCACGTCCCTGGTGTGCTTGAGCGAATTCTTGATGGCCTCTGGAGTGATCTCATGAAAGACCATGCGCTTTACCGGCACCTTGGGTTTGAGGGTCTGGACCAAATGCCAGGCGATGGCCTCCCCCTCACGATCCTCATCAGTGGCCAGATAGAGCTCGTCGGCGTTCTTCAACGCCTTCTTGAGTTCGGATACCGTGTGCTTCTTTTTATCGTCCACAATGTAGTAGGGCTTGAAGCCATCGTTCACGTCTACGCCGAACTTGCCGTAGGCCTTCTTCTGGGAGGCCGGGATCTGCGATGGTTGGGCCAGGTCGCGGATATGGCCCACCGAGGCCATGACCGTGTAGCCCTTGCCCAGGTACCCGCCGATCTTCTTTGCCTTGGTTGGCGACTCAACAATGACGAGCTTATTGCCGGATGCCATGGCCTCTCCTTATATTGTGGTCTTTCGCACGCCATCTTACTCACGAGGTTCCGTCACCATGCAAATCAAGGGGTCATGTGTACGGATGTGGATCCCTGGGTCCAATGGTGGATGAATCAGAGACGTTCAGCACGCCCAGCGATCGACTTCAGCCATTTTGCGGTGGAGCCGGGGGCCGGCCGACAAGGCCCATCCTGGTCAGAGGCGAGGCCGTAATCTGCCTCATCGCCAGAACCAGACCCAGCGAAAGCGACAGAACAGAGGCCATCAGTATGACAGCCGAGCAGTGAACCCCATAGGCCGTCCACCGGGCGCCGATCTCCAGACCAGGGCTGACCTGCCAGATGACGTAGCAGGCGTAAAGAATCCCCAGGAACCCCGCTACCATCATCAAGGTAGAGACAATTTGAATCGAAGCCGAGGACATTCTGGTCCCAGGAACATCCATCCCTGTTCCCCGAGTGCCAGCCAGAGCAACAAGGCAGAGACCTGCCGGAATAAGCATGCCCATGACTACGTCTGAGGGGCGGTGCCAGCCGCCCTGCACCAGCGAGCAGCCCACGGACAGGTCAAAGGCGAACCCTACCAAGGCAACTGGGGCCCTCCAAACGCGCGGCACCGCACAGAGCAGGGCCAGGACCACCGCCAGAGCCAGGATGGTATGCCCGGATGGGGCTGAATTGGATGTGGAGGCCTGAGCGTGAATCAGCACGGGGCGAGGCAGGAAGCGTTTGAGGATACGCGCCGCCCCGTAAACCACAAGAGCGTATACGGCAAGCTGGCCGAGCAGCCACCACCGGCGACGCACTAGAACAACCGCCAGGGATGAAAGACCCAGCACCACGCAGATCGCCACAGTCACGTAAGGAATGGTGAACAGTCCTAGGTAAGCCTTGATCAGGGGCGCCTGGTCAAGAAAGCCTCGGAAGTTCGCCAGGGCCATGTCGTCATAGGTCTGCCCTGGCACAGTCCACACGGTCGCCCACCAGACCAATGCCGCCAGACCCAGGCAGGCCAGGCCGGCGACCAGGCACAGAACCACGGCAGAAATCCGGGGTCGAGACATCAAAGGATCCCGGTCAGCATGACTGCCGTCCGCCTTGGTCTGCTCATTCGGGTCCCGGTACCAGGCCTGCTGTGCTTCGCCCTGCTTGTGCTTGTTGGTCATACCTCAAGACTCTATCCAACCCCTGGGTCGGCGGCCGACACCCCCGTCCGACAAACGCGTTGTTTTCACGACTCCAGCCAGTTCAGTCAGGGCAAATATGAAAAAACTCCCACGCACCCGCCAGAGGCCACTTACCCTTGCTGCATTCCTGCCCTGGGGGGATTGGGTGACATAACGCCACGTGAGAGCAAGTCACCATGATAGCAGACAGGTTCCACTTGTCCATTGGGAAGCGCCGACCCCTCCGGTCAGGTGCACATTCAGTCGACATCGCTGCCTGCCGCTTCCCTGACAAGAGCCGCCCGCTAGCATGTAAACAGCAGGATCGCCGTACTCCAAGCGGCTGATCACGGATCAGGCCGGGACCTGGCAATAGACAGCCCCGGCATCGCAGCGACAAGGAATGGGCGGCTGAAGACGAATGGATGACATGAATGCTGATTTGGTGATTGTGGGCGCTGGCCTGTTCGGCCTGACCGTAGCCCAGCAGGCGGTCGAGCACAGCGGGGCCCGGGTGCGGATCATCGACGTGCGCGACCACATCGGCGGCAACGCTTATTCCTACATGGACGAAGAGACCGGGGCCGAAATACACAAGTACGGTGCCCACCTCTTCCACACCTCCAACCGCAAGGTTTGGGAGTACGTCAATCGCTTCACCGAATTCACCGACTACACCCACCGGGTCTACACCACCCACAAGGGCGAGGTCTACCCCCTACCCATCAACCTGGGCACCATCAATCAGTTCTTCCACGCCCACTACACTCCCCAGCAGGCTCGGGAACTGATCCGGGAGCAGGCCGGCGAGTTGGCCGGGACAGACCCGGGCAACCTGAACGATCAGGGAATCAGCCTGATCGGCCGTCCCCTTTATGAGGCCTTCATCAAGAACTACACAGCCAAGCAGTGGCAGACCGACCCCTCCCAGCTGCCCGCCTCCATCATCAAACGGCTCCCAGTGCGGTTCAACTACGACAACCACTACTTCAAGGACACCTGGGAGGGCCTGCCCAAGGACGGCTACACAGCCTGGTTCGAAAGGATGATCGACGACCCACGCATCCAGGTGAGCCTGAAAACCGACTTCTTCGACGACTCCCAGCCTTGGAACCGAGATGCTCTGGTGGGGCAGGTCCCCGTGGTCTACACCGGCCCGGTCGACCGCTATTTCGACTACCGTCTGGGCGAGCTCAAGTGGCGGACCGTGGACTTCAAGGAGCGCCGCTACGATGAGGACGACCACTTCGGCTGCCCGGTCATGAACTTCTCCGATCCTGATGTGCCCTACACCCGTGCCATTGAGTTCAAGAACTTCAACCCTGAACGCTACGACCGGCAGAACCATGAGCGCACCGTGGTCTGGGAGGAATACAGCCGATTCGCCGGCAAGGGCGACGAACCCTACTACCCCATCAACACGGACGGCGACCGTGCCCTCTATACCCAGTACAAGCAGCTGGCCGCCCAGCAGCCGAAGGTGGTATTCGGCGGCCGTCTGGGCACCTATGCCTACTACGACATGCACCAGGTCATCAACTCAGCCCTGGATGCCTGGGACAAGCGGATCGCCCCACTGGTAGGCCACAACCAGGACTGAAACCCTGAGTCGAACCTGCTGACCTTCTAGCGGCAATTCCTGAAGGGAGCCGGGGACTGAAAAGTCCAGCACCAGCCAGAGTCAGCAAATCTGAAGCCGCCGTTCCGATCAGAAGACAAAAAGGCCGGCCACTCACGAGAAGCGGCCGGCCTTTCCTAGAACAGGAATCTGCCATTCATGCCTCCGGGACAACCCATTGAAGCGGCGTCTCAGCAATCAATTAGACAGAATCTGCAGACTCAGGCGTGCCAGACGTCCTTGCCGTTCTCCTTGGCGGCCTTGACATCGGCATCCAGGGCGCTCTCGTCGCCCTCCACCTTGCCGGCGATATAATCCTCGACCAGCCGGCGGGCCTCGTTGTCCTCATGCTGGACAGCGGGGGACTTCATGAAGTAGGAGCTGGGTGCCAGCACCGGGCCAGCCAAATGGCGATCCAGGGCGATCTTGGCAGCGCGCAGGGCGTCAATGACGATGCCGGCCGAGTTGGGCGAATCCCAGACCTCCAGCTTGTACTCCAGATTCAGGGGCACATCACCGAAGGTGGTGCCTTCCAGACGCACGAAGGCGAACTTGCGGTCATCCAGCCAGGCCACGTAGTCGGAAGGACCGATGTGGACGTTGTGGGGATCCATATCGTGAGGAACAATGGAGGTGACTGCACGCGTCTTGGAAACCTTCTTGGACTCCAGACGAGTACGCTGCAGCATGTTCATGAAGTCCATATTGCCGCCCACATTCAGCTGGTAGGTGCGGTCCAGACGCACGCCGCGGTCCTCGAAGAGGCGAGCCATGACCCTGTGGGTAATGGTCGCGCCTACCTGGCTCTTGATGTCGTCACCCACGATGGGCAGGCCGGCATCGCGGAACTTCTGAGCCCACTCGGGATCGGAGGCGATGAAGACAGGCAGGCAGTTGACGAAGGCGCACCCGGCCTCGATGGCGGCGGCGGCATAGGCCTTGTCGGCCTGCTCAGAACCGACAGGCAGGTAAGAGACCAGCACGTCGACCTTCTTGTCGCGCAGGACCTGCGCCACATCCACGGGCTCGGCGTCCGACTCGGTGATCATCTTCTTGTAGTACTCGCCCAGCCCGTCGCCGGTCGGCCCGCGCAGGACCTCCACGCCCTTGTTGGGGACGTCGCAGAACTTGTAGGTGTTGTTTTGGGAGGCGAAGATGGCCTCGCTCAGGTCCTTGCCGACCTTGAGTGAATCCACATCGAAGGCGGTCACGAACTCCACGTCACGAATGCGGTAGCCACCGAAGTTGGCGTGCATGATGCCGGGGATCTTGTCATCATCCTTGGCGTCCTTGTAATACTCGACTCCCTGTACCAGCGAGGAAGCGCAGTTGCCCACGCCCGCTATAGCTACACGGATGCTCATACAAACTCCTCTGATTTACTGAGTTATTCCAACCTAAGCATACCTTCTTCCGATGGAAAGCATGAATGGAATTGAACCGCATCTTCAAACTCGGCGGCAGAACTAGCTCCAAAAGGGGAGTAAACGTACGAAAATGATGGACGTTCAGCCCTAGGTCGAACAGTTTTCAGCCCGGCCGGATAGCGTGGTTGGCATGGCCAATCAGACTCGTTCAGTCAGTTCGACCTCGCCCACACGCAGGGCCCAGTCCGGAGCGCGCGGGAGCAGGAATCGCACCGACAAGCCCGTATCGCGGCATGCTGACCAGCACCCTCGGGGCGGCGGACCTCGTCGCGGACGGCCCCACAAGTCGCATCGTGTGCTGAAGTGGACCCTGGCCCTGCTGGGACTGTTGCTGGTCGCCGGAGCAGCGGCTTTCGCATACCTGTATCTGACCACTGAAATCATCCCGCCGGAAAAGCAAGCCCTTGCTCAAAAGACCACGGTCTACTATGCGGACGGCACTACGCCCATCGGAACCTACGCCAACCAAAACCGGGAAATCATCGACTGTGCGGTCCTGCCCAAGTATGTGGGCAACGCGGTCGTCGCCTCGGAGAACCGCTCCTTCTACAAGGACAACGGCATCGACCTGAAAGGCATTGGCCGGGCGCTGCTCAACAACGTGACCAAAGGCACCCGACAGGGCGGGTCCACCATCACCCAGCAGTATGCCGAGCGCTACTATTTGGGCGAGACCACCTCCTACAAGGGCAAGCTGCGCGAGGCTATCCTCTCCCTGAAGATCTCCAGGACCGAGAGCAAGGACACGGTCCTTTGCAACTACATGAACACCATCTACTTCGGACGCGGCGCTTACGGCATCCAGGCCGCCGCCCAAAACTATTTCGGCAAGGATGCCAAGGATCTGACCATGCCTGAGTCAGCCATGCTGGCCGGCATCATCCCCGCCCCTGCCTCCTGGGATCCGGCGGTCAACCCCAAGCAGGCCGAATCGCGCTTCCGACGGGTGCTGGCCATCATGGAAGAGGACCATTACATCAGTCATCAGGACCGGGCCAGCGCTCAAGTGCCGCAGACCATCAAATACATGCCGCAGAATGTCTACCAAGGGCCCAACGGCTACCTGCTGCGCATGGTCCGCGAGGAGCTGTCCTCAGGCAAAAAGGCTCCTTTCACCGCAGACGACCTGGATACAGGCGGCTACCGGATCATCACCACCATCCAAAAGGACAAGCAGGATCTGATGTTCCAGGTGACAAGCCCGTCCACAGGCAACAAGCATCTGCCGGCCACCCTGCAGACCGGAGGGCTCTCGGTAGACCCCAAGACCGGGGCCGTCATCTCCCTGTATGCCGGGGATGACTACCTGACCCACCAGCTCAACAACGTGGACCAGGCAACCTTCCAAGTGGGTTCGACCATGAAAGCTTACACGCTCCTGGGCGCCATCCAGGATGGGGTAAGCCTGAACACGGTCTTCAACGGCAATTCCCCGCGAACCTTCTCCAGCGTGGGCAAGTCCGTCGCTAATGCCGGGAATGTCAGCTACGGGTACATCAATCTCTATTCGGCCTTCGCCAACTCGGTCAACACGGTCTTCATGGACCTGGGCGAACATGTGACATCGCAAAAGATTGCCCAGATAGCCCACACAGCGGGCATCACCGGAAAGATCGATGATACGACCACCTTCGACACCCTGGGTGTGGACGCCCTCTCGGTCTATGACGTGACCCAAGGCTACGCCACCTTGGCCAACGGGGGACGCCGACCCGAGCTGCACCTAGTAGCTCAGGTGAAGGACGCCAAGAATCAGGAGCTCTATACGGCTGCGATCCAGTCGGATCAAGTCTTCAACGCCGACCAGGTGGCCCTATTGCAGAAGGCGATGACCACCACGGTCCAGCGCGGCACTGCATCCTATGCCCGTTCCTTGGGGCGGCCCATCGCCGGCAAGACCGGCACGGCCAATGACCAGACCGCAATTTCTTTCATCGGTTTCACTCCCTCGGTTCTGACCACCTTCGCCGTCTGGAACCAGGGGGAGGACGGCAGCGCCCTGAAAGTGCCGGATCGCTATCAGAACGAGTTCTATACGGTACAACTCTTCACTCAGTACATGAAGTCGGCCCTGGGCAACAGTCCGGTAGAGCGTTTCCCAGACGCTGAGGACCATGGCAAGATCGGTGGCCCGGAGGGCAACTGGGGCACCGGAATCAGGCAGAGCTATTCGGGCACGCCCAACCGTGAATACTCATATGAGCCTCAGAAGCGTGCCCAGCGCCAGAACAACGAGCAGGGGCAGTCCGGATCCGGCAGTGGCTCAGGCGCCGGCACCGGAGGCGGCACCGAGAACAATGGCAACAGCGGCAACAGTGAAGGTGGAAACGAAAGCAGCACTCAGGGCAACTTCGAGAGCGAGCCATCCCAGCAGTAAACCGGTCCAGACGACCAGGTCTTATCAGGGCGCAGCTCTGCGTCCGGATAAGACCTGAAGGAATGGATTGGATCTTCTGGCCTTCAGCCGCGCTGGAAGCGGTTGAGAGCCGAGATAATGGCCTTGAGGGAGCTGGTGGAGATGGACGAATCAATGCCCACGCCCCAGATCACCCGGGATCTTGCTGGCTCGCCCACCTGGCATTCCACGTATGAAGCCGCCAGAGCATCTGTGCCGGCGGTCATGGCATGCTCGGCGTAATCCAGGACCGAGACGGTCTGGTCCAGAGACTTGAGCGCATCCAGGAAAGCCGCGATCGGACCATTCCCATGCCCCTGAACGTGACGGCGCACTTCTGGATCGCCTGGGGCAAGCCCTCGGTCCAGCAGGGTCGCATCCAGGACGGTGTCGGAGCCATCTTCGCCGGAGGTGACTGCCACATTCAGCAGCTTGAAGCGTCCCCACTGGCGCAGGGTCTCGTCACGCTGATCAGCCATGGACTCGCCGCCGATCACGCTCCCACCGGCCTCCACGGGCAGGTACTCGTCCTTGAAGAGCCGCCAGATGTCGGCATCCTTGACCTCTCGCTTGGTCCTGTCGGCATAGCTTTGGACCAGACGATCGAACTCCACCTGGAGACGCTTGGGCAGATCCAGATGATGGTTGGCCTTGAGCAGGTAGGCCATGCCGCCCTTGCCCGACTGGGAATTGACCCGGATGATGGCCTCGTAGTTGCCGCCCACATCCTTTGGGTCAATAGGCAGATAAGGCACCAGCCAGAGGAAGTCGTCGGGATTGGCGTTGGCGCGTAGAGCCGCCTGCTGCCGGGCATCCAGCCCCTTCTTAATGGCATCCTGGTGGGAACCGGAGAAGGCCGTGAAGACGAAGTTGCCGACATAGGGGTGCCGCTCGGAGACGGCAATCTGGTTGCAGTATTCCACCGTCCGACGGATGCCGGGCATGTCGGAGAAGTCCAGCTGGGGGTCGATCCCCTGGACCAGCAGGTTCAGCCCGACCGTACACAGATCCACGTTGCCGGTGCGCTCGCCATTGCCCAGCAGGCAGCCCTCAACCCGGTCAGCCCCAGCCAGCAGACTGAGCTCGGTGGCGGCCACGGCCATGCCCTCGTCGTTGTGAGGGTGCAGTGAAAGCACCACCGCATCCCGGTCCTTGAGGTTGGTGGATATGTATTCCACCTCATCAGCGAAGACGTTAGGAGTGGTCATCTCCACGGTGTTGGGCAGGTTGATGATCATGGGATGCTCCGGCGTAGGCCGGATCACGTCGATGACTGCGTTGCAAACTTCCAAGGAATACTCAGGCTCCGCCCCTGAGAAGGACTCGGGCGAATACTCATAGGAAAGATCAGTGCCACCGGCGTCGGCCTCCAGTGAGCGGCAGAGTTCGGCTGCATCCGTGGCCAGCTGTTTGATCCCTGCCTTGTCCTTGTGGAAGACAACCTCCCGTTGCAGGACCGAAACCGAGTTGTAGAAATGGACCACGGCCCGCTTGGCTCCCCGCAGAGCCTCGTAGGTACGGCGAATCAGATGTTCGCGGGCCTGAGTCAGGACAACAATGGTCACGTCGTCAGGGATCAGTTCGCGCTCTATCAGGAGGCGGATGAAGTCGTAATCAGTCTCGGAGGCCGAGGGGAAGCCCACCTCGATCTCCTTGAAGCCCATGGAGATCAACAGATTCCAGAATCTCAGCTTGCGCTCGGAATCCATGGGATCAACCAAGGCCTGGTTGCCGTCGCGAAGATCCACCGAGCACCAGCGCGGCGCCCGCTTCAGGGTCTTGCCAGGCCAGGTGCGCTGCGGATAGTCAAAAGGCACCTGCTTGTTGTAAGCAACATACTTGTTGTAAGGCATGGCGCTGGGCTTCTGCGGCGAACCCACGAACCTGGGGGGAGGCAGCAGCAGGTCGTTGTTCCCTCCATTGGACGCCGCGGCCTGGGCCGCAAGATCAAACACGGATGCACGATCCTGATCCATCTCTCCTCCTTCTTTCGTTCGTCGGAAACCGCAATGTCACCCGGCTATGGGTGTTCGGGCAGGCCGAAACCGTAACGGGGTGTCATTATCTTACCGGAGGAGGGCCGGGACATGCGGTTTGGGTCCGCATTCCGACGTACAGGAAAGCGAGCACATAAGGGGGGGGGGGGGGCATAATTTGCAAGATCGTCCACGTTGCAAACACCGCACGATGCAAGCGCCGAAAGAGAGCTCACCACATAAGATTCCAGCGGAAGAGATTCACTGGAAGAGGGAAACGCCGCGACGACCCTCGCAGTAGGCATTGCCCAGCCAGGTGTGGCGTGAGTTGGGCCAGACCGATCCCAGACGGGGGGCGTTCTGGCTCATCCAGATGCTGGGCACGCGTCCATCGGCGCTGTGGGAACCCAGCAGGTTGAAGCCGTTCTTGACCGCCAACCAGTCAGGATGCTGAGTGGCGATGGCCAGCCCCTCCTCCAAGGTCAGGGGAAGACGATCGTCGGAGTCGATCAGCTTGCGGGCCACGTCAGGCTCGCGGTTGGTGTAGCAGGTGCCGGTGTGCGGCTCCAGGACAATGTAAAAGGGCCCCTCCGGCGGCTCAAACCCGTTCTGAGGCAGGAAGCTGGCAATGTCACGCGGAGGCATGGTGGTAAAGCCAGCCATTCGGTTGATGCTGGTCCGGGCGATCAGCGACTCAGGCGAGACCAGCTCCCGGGTGGGGATGAGCAGGATCTGCTCGCCCAGCTCAGTGGACTCCAGCGCGGAAATCAGAGGCTGGGCCAAGGCTCTGAAAGCTGCGGCGCTGATGTCCGCCACATCCGGATAGCCCAGGGCCACGATCCGATCCAGTTGCCGCTTCACTTCTTGGGAAGATCTGGTCATGGTCTCCAGTCTAATCGGTGCCCTGCAGGCGAACCGATCATCTCAGATCCTGTCTGCGAAGTGCTTGCGAGCGATCAGCTCGGCAATCTGCACGGCGTTGAGGGCGGCTCCCTTACGCAGGTTGTCATTGGCCACGAACATGGACAATCCCCTCTTGCCTTCCACAGCCTGGTCTTGGCGGATGCGGCCCACAAAGCTGGGGTCCTTGCCAGCTGCGTCCAAAGGAGTGGGTATTTCCGCCAGACTTACTCCAGGGGCCTTGGACAGCAGGTCACGAGCCTGATCAGGGGTGACGTCGTGTTCGAACTCGGCATTGATGCTCATGCCGTGGGCGGTAAAGACTCCTACCCGCACGCAGGTGCAGGAGGCGGCCAGATCAGGCAGGTGCAGGATCTTGCGGCTTTCATTGCGCAGCTTCTGCTCCTCATCGGTCTCCCCGCTGCCGTCATCGACCAAGTCGCCTATAAAAGGAACGGCGTTGAAGGCGATGGTGCGCACCACCTTGGTGGGCGGAGGAAACTCGATGGCCGATCCGTCGAAGACCAGACGATCAGCACCCTGTTCCACGGCGGTTTTGGCCTCGTCACGCAGCTGGAGGACACCAGCACGCCCAGCCCCCGACACGGCTTGGTAGGAGGAGACAATCAGACGGCGCAGACCGTATGCCTTGGCTAATGGACTCAGCACCGGCATGCAGGCCATGGTGGTGCAGTTGGGATTAGCCACGATCCGCCGGGGGATAAGGTCCAGGTCCTCGGGATTGACCTCAGCCACCACTAGGGGGACTTCGGGATCCATCCGCCAATGGGAGGAGTTGTCGACCACATAGGCTCCGGCCTCGGCGAAGCGTGGGGCCCAGGTTCCTGAGGTCGAACCGCCGGCGGAGAAGATCGCCAGATCAATCCCGCTCAGGTCGGCCTGCTCCACATCCTCGACCGTGATGGTCCTGTCACGCCAGCGCAACTGCTCTCCAGCAGACCGGGACGAAGCCATGAAACGCAGGTCCGCCACGGGGAAGTCCCGTTCATCCAGCATGCGGCGCATGACCATGCCTACCTGGCCTGTGGCGCCCAGAACAGCAACATTGATGCCACGGCGGCCGTCGTTCGCCAAATCAGTCTTGTCAGTCATTGCTCCTTCTCCTTTCAGCTCAGCGACCCGTGCCGCCATAAACGACCGCCTCGACCTGATCGGCGTCCAAACGGAAAGCCGTATGGATGGCCCGCACCGCCTCGTCCAGATCCTGGATGGGCACCAAGGCGGAGATTCGGATCTCGGAGGTAGAGATCATGAGCACGTTGATGTGCCGGTCGCTCAAAGCTCGGAAGAAGGTGGCGGTAATGCCGGAGTGGGTCTTCATTCCCACGCCTACCAGAGTCACCTTGCCCACCTCGGGATTGATGTCGACCGAACGGAACCCCAGCTGCTCGCGGGAGTCATCCAGCATGGGAACAACCTGATCAGCCTGAGCGGAGGGCAGCGTGAAGGAGATATCCACGGTGCCGGTGGCCGCCCCAGCCTGGACGATCATGTCGATGTTGATGCCGCCCTCGGCAAGGATAGTGAAGAGCTGTGCGGCTACGCCAGGCCGGTCGGGCACGGCCCGCAGGCTGACCTGGGTCTCGCTGCGGTCGTGGGCCACTCCTGAGATGATGGGTGACTCAGGACCGTTCAGGTCCGGGAACAGGTCGCCCATGGATTCGCCGTTGGTCATGTCCTTCCTTCCGTCATATCCCGTTGCCTATCGGTGTGCGCAGCGGGGCGATCCGGCAGCTGGCCGGTCTCCAAATTGGGAATCTTGTCGGCATCGACATCGTCGGGCATGATCAGCGTGCCCGGACGATGGGAGAAAGAGCTGCGCACGTGGATGGGCATGCGGAAGCGCTGGGCATACTCCACGCAGCGCAGGGCCAGCACCTTGGAACCGCCAGCTGCCATTTCCAGCATCTCCTCGTATGAGATGCGAGCAATTCTGCGGGCAGTGGGCACGATGCGGGGGTCTGCGGTGAAAACGCCGTCCACATCGGTATAGATTTCACAGACATCCGCATTAAGCGCCACAGCCAGGGCCACAGCAGAGGTGTCCGAGCCACCGCGACCCAGGGTAGTGGCATCGCCGTCGGGGTTGACCCCTTGGAATCCGGCCACAATCCCCACCTCGCCCCGGTCCAGGGCCTTCATGACCCGCTGGGGTCTGACATGGCGGATATGAGCGGCGCCGTAGCGTGCATCGGTCATGAATCCCGCCTGTGAACCGGTGAAGGAGTGGGCGCGCTCGCCTTGTGCATGTATGCTCATGGCCAGCAGACTCATGGAGATGCGCTCCCCCGCAGTCATGAGCATGTCCATCTCTCGGGCTGGAGGATTGGAATCCACGTCCATGGCCTGATCAATCAGATCGTCAGTGGTGTCTCCCATGGCCGAAACCACCACAGCGATGTCATTGCCGGCGCGCTTGGTATCAATGATGCGCTTGGCCACACGCTTGATGGAGTCCGAATCTGCCACCGAGGACCCGCCATACTTCTGAACGATAAGTGCCACTGCTGTTCCATCCCGCGACGGTTAAGCCACTAGACCATCATTTGCAACATGTTGATTACATGGATTATACGAACGACACCGTTTTATCAGACCCCCTCCACCAATATGCGAAACGTGGGCAGCGCAGACCGGCACGAACCTGGGCTCCAACAGGGCATGCTGCTTTTACATAACCGAATAAGGCCGGAGATGGTCTGACAGGCTACCCTACAGCTGCTTGGCGGAACCAGCATCAACAAGGATCCTGATAAACCCAGCCTAGGCACTGATCTGGAGCCGAAGTTCAAAAGAACGACAGCCAAGGAAACCAGAGTTCGGTGACCGCCAGCCCTAAAGATCGCGACGGCCGGAAATCGCCCGTCCAAGGGTGATCTCGTCAGCATATTCCAGATCACTGCCGACAGGCAGACCGCTGGCCAGCCTGGTGACCCGCAGATCCAGGGGGCCTAACAGCCGTCCCAGGTAAGTAGTGGTGGCCTCGCCTTCGATGTTGGGATCCAGGGCCAGCATGACCTCCTTGACCTGATCCGTGCCCAACCGCTTCAAAAGCTCGGGAATGCGCAGATCGCCCGGCCCGACGTTGGACATAGGGTCGATGGCTCCGCCCAGCACATGATAGAGACCCCGGTATTCTCCAGTACGTTCGATGCTCATGACATCCTTGGGCTCCTCGACTACGCAGATGATGCTGCGGTCACGACGCGGATCCTGGCAGATGGGGCATGGACTGGTCTCGCAGACATTGCCGCAGATCTCGCAAAACCGGACCTTCTCCTTGGCTGCGACAATGGCATCGGCAAGGTCCTGAGCACTGCGCCGATCAGCTCCCAGAATATAGAAGGCAATGCGCTGCGCACCCTTGGGACCAATTCCCGGCAGCTGAGCAAAGGCATCGATCAGCTCTTGAATGGCTCCATCATAGGTAGCAGCCATCATTCACCTTCCTGTCGTTGCGCGTGTTCCTGCCGACGCCTTTGCACATTGATCGGGTTCTGCGGGTCATCGGCAGCAAAATCCTCCACCTTGGTCACATCAAACAATTTGGTCAGTTCATCCTGGTTCATGGCATTGTCCGCTCCGAGCCTGGCATCGTCCATGGAATAGACATCGTCTTCAGGATCCACGGAAGGCCCTGCAGCTTCTGAAGCAGCTTCAGCAGACGATGCTTCTTCCTGACCGTGACCGCTGGAGGCCGGACCAGCGAAGCCTGCAGGCATCCTCCTGTCCTCAGGTCCAGGGACCTTTGCTGCTGCATGGGACCGATCCGACTCTCCAGCGGTACCCGAACCGCGATCGTTGCCTTGCGCATCTGGCGAGGTTGAGACGCCAGTTGCCACAGCCGCGTCTTCGGGAACCGGCCCGGTCTCTGATGTCGGATCCGCAGTTGCAACCGACTTTGCAACTGCAAGCCCCTGATCCGAAGCTCCACGACCTTGACTGCTGGAGAACTCTGCGGAGGCTGCTGAGGCGGTTCCAGAATCGGGCAAGGCCCAGGGATCAGTGTCATCGCTCATATCCGGCAGAGCCACCTTTTTAGGCTCGTGGTCCTTCCGGCCAGTGGGTCGGTCGCTGCCCTCACTGGACCGCCAGGCCTTTTGTGGCGCATGAGTCGATGGCGTAGGGTGGGCCCAGGGATCGTCGTCAGGCAATACTGCAGAAGCAGTAGAGCCAAAGCCCGCCGCCGGCAACGGTTCCGAAGATGACTGGACAGGACCGCCGACCGGGTGGTGAGCGTCGTCAGAGCTTCCGTCGCCTGAAGCTTCTCCAGGAGTAGACCTTCCGTCCGATGCCGATGTTCCGGTCTGACCCTCATGCCCAGTCGAGGCCGTCATCTCCCTAGGAGCGTGGCCCTGCTCCGTGGCCGCATGAGGCATGACCGCCGCTCCAAGATTCATGGTTGCCAAGCCGGCGCGTGCCAGAGCCACCTCCTTCTTGACCTCTGCCCGACGCTGGGGAGACATCCTGTTGACGGACTCCACCGTCTCGCCGTTGGCAGCCGTCCCTGATGGGGCGATCATGGTAGCCTGTCCGAACTCCTGGCGAGCGCGGACCATGACAATACGAGGCACCTTGGTCTCCCCGTCGACCGACTGCGCGGCCACGGCCATAGCGAAAGCATGCTGACTGAGTGGACGATCGAAGGTCATGGACAGCCGCTGACGGCCGGAGGGGCCTGCTGTCATGGCTACGGTGGGTACCCGGTCTCGCACGACATACTGGCGGACCTCATCCGGCAGGGAAGCCACCAAGGCATCCCAGCGCTTATCCAGCTCTGTGCCAGTCGGTACCTCGTTTGCCTGCCCTTGTGCGGCCTCCTGTTGTGCAGGCCGAGGTATTTCCATAGACTGGGCGGGTCTGGAGGGACTGGATGTCCCGGTCTGTCCCTGCGCTTGTCCAGTCGGCGAGGAGGGAGCTTTCTTGCGCTCGGATTGGACAGGGCCAGAGCCGGAATGGAGCGCCTGCTCTTCGCCCTCTCGCTGTCCATTAGCGGAGGAATCGGAATGAGAACCGACCATGGTCTGTGGTCCGGCAAAGGAGGCGGGCGCTGCAGCAGACGGCGAGCCTGCCATGCCGGATTGTTCGATGCGATCAGCGCCATCAGCACTGTTAAACTGCGATGTTCTGGACAGCCGACCGTTCTGCTGAGACCTGTCGGCGCCAATGAACCCGCTGCGGGCCGGCGCCGGAGCCGACCCAGCGGCGGAAGCCGTCCCTGCGGCCGGCGCCTGCTCCATAGGCTCACAGCCGATTGCCAGCAGCCTGGCAGCCAGCAACTCCAAACGCATCCTGGGAGAGGTGGCTCCGTTCATTCCAGCCAACGCATCGTTGATGATATCGGCCATTCTGGTCAGGGCCTGGAGATCCAACGCATCTGCCTGTCGATGCAGGTTGGTCACTTGGTCGTCGTTGGCATCCCCGCTGAGCACGCTTTCAGCCCGGTCTCCCGCCAGTTTGAGAACCAGCAGGTCACGAACATGAGCAAGGAGATCCTCGACGAAACGCTGGGACTCGAACCCACCGACGACCACCTTTTGAATGACCCCGTAGAGTCCGGCTCCATCGTGGGCAATCAGTGCGTCCACGGCTTCACTGATCAGTGCTGCAGGAGTGAACCCCAGCAGGGCTACCGCCGCATCATAGGTGATGGTATGCTCGTCAGCGCCTACCATGAGCTGGTCCAACACGGAAAGAGTGTCACGCACCGATCCGCCTCCGGCTCGCATGGCCAGTTTGAGCACACCGGGCTCAGCCTTGATGCCCTCTTTTTCGCAGATCCCCTCCAAGTATGGCCCCATGACTTCCTGAGGCACTAGGCGGAAGGGGTAATGGTGGGTGCGGGAGCGGATGGTGCCGATCACCTTCTCCGGCTCTGTAGTGGCGAAGATGAACATGACGTGTTCCGGCGGCTCCTCGACGATCTTCAGCAGGGCATTGAATCCCTGCTGAGTGACCATATGAGCTTCATCCAAAATGAAGATCTTGTAGCGGTCGCGCACAGGGGCGAAACCTGCCCGCTCCCTGAGCTCCCTCGCATCGTCAACGCCATTATGGCTGGCGGCGTCAATCTCCACCACATCGATGGAACCGGGGCCTCCGGTGGCCAGATCCTTGCAACTGTCGCATTCGCCGCAGGGATGGCTGGTCGGACCCTTGGCACAGTTGACGCAGCGAGCAAAAATCCTGGCACTGCTGGTCTTTCCGCATCCCCTGGGACCGGAGAAGAGATAGGCATGGGTCAGCCGGTTCTCATCCAGAGCTCGGGTAAGGGGCACCGTAACCTGCTTCTGACCGATGATGCCGTCAAAAGTGTCAGGCCGATACCGCCGATAAAGTGCTAGTGCCATGATTCAAGGCTATCCATTTCTTTAGACACGTTCGCTTTCTTTCCTAAGGCTTCCGAACCCGCTTCCTCCTCTCATCCACAGGGCTCGGGGCCTGCCCGGGCAGACTGGACCAGGCGGGGCATCATCGGGACTCCGGTCTCAACCCCTACCGAGACCTTCACATCGCCTCCATCCACCTGGCAGTCCGTCAGGACCCCACGGTTGAGACGAGCGACCCGGGAAGCCAGAGTACAGGGCTGCGCCTGTCCTTCGTCCAGGGCGGAAGCTGCAGCCAGCGCCGAGACGTCAGCACCGGTACGTGCACGTGTCCGGCAGATCATGAGATTTCCCAGCAGCACCGCCAGACCCAGGCCCAGACCAACCAGAGCCATCAGCATGATGCCCAGAACCGTGCCTGAGCCTGGATCCGAACCCACTACCCGTGAACCGACACGTTCGATGCGCGTCCTTCTGACATGTCCGGGCATGACTCATTCTTCCAATATGGCCACGGCATCGCCATGGACCTGTGCAGGCAGCACGCCCATTGGGCCGGAAACCACTGGACATGACACCCTGACTGCCGTCTGCCCTGCAGACGCGCTCAACCGCACCTGGGCATGCGGCCCAGCCATTCGACTCACCAGCTCTCGGGAATCACCCTTGCCCTGGGTGACGATCAGATCCCTGGCAACCGCGTTGGCCGCATCCTGACAGACCATGCCGATTCTGATCGTCTGAGTCAGCGTCAGCAGTAAAAGAGCCAGAACCACGACAGCGGGAAGAACGATGGCAAACTCCGCCGTTACTGCGCCGTTATCGGATCGCCACCGTCGTCTCTGCTCAGAGCCTCTTTCAGCCGACGGCACTGAGTGCCTTCTTCACTAAGCCCATCAGCAAAGTGCGCGTGGAGGAGGATTTGACAATGGCCAGCAACACTCCGGCCAGTGTGGCGGCAGCCACCATGATCACAGCGTATTCAGCAGTGATGGCCCCCGATTCAGGCCTGGCCAGCACCACGCTCAGCCGTGCATGCAAGGCACGTACTCCAGAATCAATAGCCTGGCTGATGCGGACATACAAAGCCGCCATGAAGCGATTGGAACGCTTCCTCATTCTTTGCAACCACCGGAATCCGCTACCGGCGGCAGGCCATGTCGCAGTCGGCACCAATTGGCCTCCTGCCTGCCTGGCCTGCAGATGGAAGACTGTAGCAATCTCCTGTGAATATGTCATCGTTCTCACCTTTGCCTTTTCTTGTTCCCCCACCCCGGTAGATGGCGGTTCCTCAGGGAACCGGCATCCGGTACCTTTTACTGTGCCCGGTCCAGTCCATCTCTGCTGCCTTGCCAGATACATGTGGACGAGCGGACCCGGACCGGCAACCTGTGGACAACTGAACCCATAAGGACTCCATACCCTCAGGACAACCCACCCACAAAGGCTGCAATGCAGGGAATGACTCCGATCAGCACGAAGGCCGGCAGTATACACAGCCCAGTCGGCACCAGTAGCCTGACAGTGACCGCCGCCGTGGCCTGGGCCAGGGCGCTGCGGGCATGGTGATCCAGCTGACGCATGGTCGTGTGGATACGCGTAAGAGGCGATGATCCCAAACGCCAGGACGGTTCCAGGCAGTCAGCCAGAACCTGCATCGACCGCCCGTAATCAGGATCGCCGATTGCTGCCGACCAGGACAGCTCCCATCCGTTGCCACGTCCGAGCAGATGAGCCACGCGAACCATTCGAAGCCCGTAAGGACCTGGAAGCAGCCCACCAACTACTCCTAGGGCCCTCGGCAGGGAGGCCCCCTGACGAACAGCGACCCCCAGCAAGGCCAATACCAGACTCAAGGGCGGAGTAGAGACCTGTTCATCGGCTAATCGCTCACCCAAGCCATCGAATTCCATGAGCAGGAGGGTCAGTATGGTCGACACTGCAGCAATCAGCGGCTTCAAATCCATAGATCCTCCCTGCTCAGATCGTTCCTCAGCAGGTGCATCCACACCAGACCAAGGGCATAGAAGCCCACTCCAAGGATCAGACATATGGTTCCCGGACCTGGTCGACACAAGAAGGCCAGCGGTCGTGCACCCATAAGCTCTCCCATGATGATTGTCAACACTGGCAAGATCGACAGGAGGCGGATCGTGGCCTTGGGCACAGCAAAGGCTTTTTCCCTGGCCTCTTCCAGAGCCGCCCGCCGCGTCTGCATGCCTTGCACGGCCCGCAGCCCGTCCGAAGCCCGGCAGCCCAGGATGGCGCTGAGCCCATAGCAGGCCATCAGAGCCTGAGCCATAATTGTCAGAGTCGCTCCTTGTTCCTTGGGCAAGCATCGGCCCTCCAGCATGGCCATGACACGATCCCATGTGACCTCCCGAGTGGCGAACCGCCGCCCCGATGCCTCCTCGAAAGCCTCTACCAAGCCGCCCCCATTGTCGACATAGGCAAGCAGGGATGTGATCAGCACCGCCAGTCCGACCCGATCCGACTGTGCAGAGGATCGGACTGACATAACCGTCAGCCTTGCGGTCGCACCGCCGCTATGCGGAAGCAGAGCCAGACTGGCAATAGTCGTCATCAGCGCAGCCAGCCAGGCTGCCGTCTCATCGCCCATGATCCTCCTTAACCATAGCTGCGCTCGCCCGGGCGCTAGTCACAATGCCCCACCGCCTGGCGAACTCTGACCAGGCTGTTCCATATCCAGCAGCCCCTTGGCCAGGCCAGGTGCAGACAGCTTCCCCAAGAAGCCGACCATCAGCGGCAGTTGTCAGTCGACCAATCTGGGCAATATGCCTATGACCTGCTGAACGTTCCAGATGGATAACAGCATCAAACGCTCCCTGTGCCAGAGCTGCCAGAGCCCTCGGCTGCAGCCCCGCCAGCAATCCCAGGGTCGCCAGCCTGGCGGGAACGCGTTCTACATTGTCGGCGTGCAGAGTCGCCATGCCGCCCCGATGGCCAGAGTTGAAGGCCCGCAGCAGATCCGCTATCTCCTCTCCCCGGCACTCGCCCAAGATGATCCGATCTGGCCGCATGCGCAGTGTGGCCTTGACCAAATCAACCAGCCCAACGCCGCCTGCCCCTTCAACATTGGACTCTCTGGCAGCCACGGAAACCATATTTTTATGACCGGCAATACGGCCCAGCTCGCGCACTTCCTCCACGACGACCAGCCGCTGCTCCTGCGGGCACATGCCCAGCAGGGCCCGAAGAAGCGTGGTCTTGCCGGCACCCGTGCCTCCGGTCACCAGGATGCTGGCCCGGTTGATCACCAGTGCCCGAAGGATGAACAGCCAGCTGGCGGGACAGAGCCCAGCAGCAGCCAGCTCCTCCAGACCGGGCGGATGTCTGTTGGGCAATCTGATGGAGATAGCGGCGCCTTCTGGAACAAGCGGAGCCAATACGGCATGGACCCGAATCCCCTCCCTGCTGGAAGCATCGGCCATAGGACGAGCATCGTCCAGGCGACGTCCCAGCTGAGCACATAACTGGACAGCAAAGTCCCTTACAGCCCGAGGACCTGTGAATCCTGGACGAAGCAGAACCTCCTCCATGCCAGCACCCCGGTCGATCCAGACATCGCCCTGCCCGGTCACAGCGATGTCAGTCACCGCGGGATCGCTCACCAGCCCATCCAAATACCCGAAAGTGGGGGGTTGAGCGCAATCGCCGTCGCAGAGTGCGCCCTCAACGCTTTCCCTGCTTCCTGCGATCATTTGACAGCCCCAGACCGAATCGATTCGTGAAGCGAGATCGGCTCTCCCCCTCTTCCGCTGACGGTTGCCATCCCCGCGATCCGCTCCACCAGGGGATGAAGGGCTCGGGCGTAAGCGCGCGGCACCCGCTCCAGACCACGCCCATCCAGGACGGATGCCGACAGCTTCGGCTGCGGGTTGAGCACCACGTCCACCGATCGACCCAGAAACTCCTCCGCCTGCTCTGGGTCAATGCCATGACTGACCCAGTGCTGGGTGGGCATCATCCCAATCACCGCCATGGGCGGTCTGCAGGCGATCAACGGACTGTCCTGGTCTCGATCACCAGCACTTTTGCAGCCGCTCAACGCATGGAGAAGTGCCTTCGCCCGTGCAAGACCCAGCACGGTCATGTCCACCATCAGCAACGAAGGCAGCCCTCTCAGCGAGCGCAGATTGCCCAGGCCCCTGCCCCGACCGGCATCAATCAGCAACAGATCAGCAAATCCAGCCATTGCGCTGACCGCTGCATCCACGTCCCACCAGCCTTGTGGAGGAGCGCTCCAGGGATCGTTGCTGAGCACCGGGATGCCATCCCAGACCGGCAGCTCCTCATGGAGGGCTTGTGGATCCACTCGGCCCAGGGGAGCTCGAATTCGCCCCAGGCGCATGCCAGGCGCCCCCTCGATACCGACGAGTACATCCATCCCTCCGCCATCCAGGTCCAGATCCACCAAAGCGCATGACAAGTTCATGCCCCGAAGCTGCTTGGCCATCAGTGCCGTCATGGTTGTCAGCCCAAGCCCTCCCGAGGCCGAAAGAAAGACCAGTCCAGTCACGACGGACCCATACTCGGCTCTTGAGCCACTCCGCCCAATACCAGCATCTTGGCTTGCAATCCGCCGATCGGACAGGGTGGATTGCCCGGGCCGATCGGCGCCCCCGTTCTGCACGCGGCCAGATCCCGACGATCGCGGCAGATCAAACTGTTGAACCGTGCCCGCCATTCTCCCTGTTCGACGATCCTGGGTCAACCCGATTGAATTAAAAGAACGCGAAGCCCATTCAGGCTTCCGCCATCTCATGCCACCCTTTATAGTCGTCTGCGGTATGCCTATGCCCATTCCAGTCATGGCTACCAGCACACCCGTCCCTTGACGACAGCACCAGCCCCCAGCGCTGATGTGGTCGAATGACCTCATGTCTCCACATTGCTTCATCTTCTCTGTTCACAGATGAATAAATATCACGACACGCCTGGAAATCCAGTATTTTTGGCCCCACGCCCAAGCGAAGAACCCAGATAATCACATAGAAATAACAGATTCCTTCAAACCTGACGTATTTGACCTATCGCAATGCACGAAATCGCACAAAAGATCAAGCCGACGACCTTCTTCGCTCTAACGCGACGGACATGCTTGCCATCGGCCCCAAAACTGGCATAATGACATATACAAGGACGGTTCGAGAACACGGAAGCCCACAAAGTGTATGGCCACCAGGACCGATACGTTGAACGGGTGTATAAGACTTGACCGTTGCAACGATGATGTTGTGCAGAGATTCCCTCTGAATCGACCTTGTGGGGACGGCCTCCTGCGGGGGGCCGTTCCTATTTATCCACAGGCTTTATCAATGATTGCAGAGGACTGCATCTGCGAATAGAGTGCTATGGTATGGTTCAGAAATTTGACGCACCCTCCAAGGCCTTGCTACGCAGCCAGATCGCGGAGCATATTGCCGAGACCGATGGCCAGGCACGGCATGTATCCAGGCACTCGGATCACCCGGTTTCGCCCTTGCCTGAGGATCGCTATTTCGACCGGGAGCTGAGCTGGCTCAAGTTCAACAAGCGCGTGCTCGAGCTGGCCGAAGACGAGAGCGTGCCTCTGCTGGAGCGCGCCAACTTCGCCGCTATCTTCGCCAGCAACCTCGATGAGTTCTTCATGGTGCGCGTAGCTGGTCTGAAGCGTCGCGTGGACACCGGCATCGCCGTGACGGCCGCCAGCGGAATGAGCCCACGTCAGCAGCTAAGGGCCATCTCCGAACAGGCGCACAAGCTGCAGGACGAGCATGCCCACTACGTCATCGACCACATTCTGCCGGATTTGGCCGCCGAACGCATCATCCTGCTGAGCTGGACACAGCTGAGCAGCCAGGAGCAGGAACGACTCACCAACTTCTTCCGCAACCAGGTCTTTCCAGTCCTAACCCCGCTGGCCGTCGACCCGGCCCACCCCTTCCCCTACATCTCAGGCAACTCCCTGAACCTGGCGGTCCTGGTGGAGAACCCGACCTCGGGCAAAACCCACTTCGCCCGTGTCAAGATTCCCGACAACCTCTCCCGTCTGGTTCCTGTGGATGATCTGACCGACGAGGAAGGCCGGGAGGAACGCTATGGGTTCATCACCATGGAGAATCTGATCATCGCTCACCTGGAATACCTCTTCCCAGGCATGATCATCAAAGAGGCCCGCTCCTTCCGCGTCACCCGCAACGAAGACATTGACGTAGAAGAGGATGACGCAGAGAACCTGCTCAACGCCATGGAGAAGGAGCTGTTGCAGCGGCGGTTCGGACCGCCTATCCGCCTGGAGATCTCCGACTCCGCTTCTCCCTTCCTCTCCCAGCTGCTGGCTAGTAAGCTGCGAGTCAACCAGGAAGAGGTCTATCGACTGCCCGCCCCCTTGGACTGCACGGTCCTGTTCGAGCTGCAGTCCATCGACCGGGCCGATCTCAAGTTCCGGCCTTTCATTCCCACTACCAACCGGCAGATCGCCGAAGTGGAATCCAGTCAGGCCCAGGATATCTTCGCCGCTATCCGCGAACATGACATTCTCCTTCACCACCCCTATGACTCCTTCTCCACCTCGGTTCAGGCCTTCCTGGAGCAGGCGGCGGCTGATCCGCGAGTGCTGGCTATCAAACAGACCCTCTACCGGACTTCAGGCAACTCGCCCATCATCAATGCCCTGGTGGATGCCGCACACGCCGGCAAGCAGGTCCTGGCTCTGGTCGAGATCAAGGCTCGGTTTGACGAAGAGGCCAATATCGCCTGGGCTCGTCAGCTGGAACGGGCAGGCGTCCATGTAGTTTACGGAATTGTGGGGCTAAAGACCCACTGCAAGCTCTCCCTGGTGGTCCGTCAGGAACAAGACGGTCTGCGCCGTTACTGCCACGTAGGCACCGGCAATTACAACCCCAAGACCGCCCGCCAGTACACCGACTTGGGCCTGCTCACCTGCGACCCGGTGGTAGGACAGGACCTGACCCGGCTCTTCAATCAGCTGTCAGGCTATGCCCCCAAGTCCTCCTTCCACCGCCTGCTGGTAGCCCCACGCACGGTCCGCTCCGGGCTGCTGCAGCGGATCGCCCGCGAAGAAGAGACCGCTCTGAACGGCAAACCTGCATGGATACGAATCAAGGTCAATTCCCTGGTGGACGAAAAGATCATCGACGCCCTTTACCGGGCCAGCCAGGCCGGGGTTCACATCGACATCGTGGAGCGCGGCATCTGCTCCCTGAAGCCAGGTGTGCCCGGACTGAGCGAAAATATCCGTGTCCATTCCATCCTGGGACGGTTCCTGGAGCACAGCCGCATCTTCGCCTTCGCCAACTCGCAGGGTCCCCAGATCGGCGAGGGCCCCTTGGCCGGGCCGGAAGTCTGGATAGGTTCTGCCGACCTGATGCACCGCAACCTGGACCGCCGAGTGGAGGCGCTGGTCCGCATCACAGCGCCTGAGCAGGTTCAGGGGCTGATCGACTATGTGGATCTGCAGATGGCCGACACCACCAGTTCCTGGCACATGCAACCCGATGGCACCTACAAACGCCACAGCAGGGACGATCAGGGCCGGCCTCTGGTCGACTCACAGGAGTATCTGATCGACCGCCACACCCGCGCCCCTCGGGCCAGGCGATGATGATGCGCCCCCAAGCCGGCGAGGTCGCCGCCGAGGCGGACGATCGGGATGGCATCCGGCCATGAGCAGGACTGTCGAGGCAGCCGGAGCCATCCTCTACCGGTGGCGCACAAACTTCCAGGGATGGATGAAATTCAGTGACGACGGCCGAGCAGCCCCGGGAGCCGGCCCCCGATCCGACCTCGATGAACTGGAGCTCTGCCTGGTTCATCGCCCTAAGTACGACGACTGGAGCTGGCCAAAGGGCAAGCTGGAGAACCGCGAAACCCACATGCGGGCGGCCGTGCGCGAGGTCGGCGAAGAGACAGGCTGTCTTGTCCGTCTAGGGCCGTACCTGGGGGATGCCGAATATCCGCTGAACAACGAGGGTCGAAGTCGAGGCAGCAAAGGCGGCCGGCTCAAGCATATCTGCTACTGGATGGCCACAAAGACCGACACGGAACACTCTGCTGGTCAGAGCGCACTGTTGGGGCCCATCCACCGGCCTGATTCCAGGGAAGTAGACCAGATACGCTGGGTAGAAGCCTCTGGAGCCCGCAGACTATTGACCCACCCCAGCGACAGAACCATACTGGACGCCTTCGTGGATCGGGTGGAACAGGGTGGCATCCGAGCTCGTCAGCTGATCATCGTTCGTCATGGCAAGGCAGTGGCCCGGAAGGAGTGGACAGGCAAGGACGCGAATCGTCCTCTGACCCCCAGGGGCGCCGGAACCTCTTATGCTCTGGCTCGCGAGCTGGCCTGCTTCGCGCCCGACCGCCTCATGTCCTCCCCCTGGATCCGCTGCGTGCAGACATTGCGGCCCTATGCCGATGAGGTCGGCCTACCAGTGGAGATGGCTGCCTGCCTGACGGAATCCTCCTACCACCGCCGTCCCGATCAGGCCCACAGCTGGCTGAACAGGCAGATGGCCGACCTGCTGACAGGCAACGGAACCACCATGATCTGCATGCATCGTCCGGTCCTAGGGGGGGTCTTCGAGCAGCTGCGCGGACTGTGCTCCAGCGGATCGCTGTCCAAACGTCTGCCTGATGACTCTCCCTTCATGCCCACCGGCAATGCCGTCGTCCTCAGCTTGACTGGCGACCCCAATCATCCGACCATCATCGACATACAGAAGGTGACTCCCATTGTCTATTGACAGCAATTCCAGAATCGGCTCATCCTCGATCCGCTCTTCCCGCACGGGATTCGTGGCTTCCGGCACTGGAGCAACCCGCCCCTCACGCCCGGGCCAGCTGGACCCAGCCATCGCCGACCAGCTCTCCGGAGGCATGGACCCGCAGCAGATCAGCGAGATGAGCCACGTTTCGGCAGCCTCCCTGTTGGACCGGGTCCACCACAGCGCCGACCCCGTCATTGTAAAACGGGTTCTGACCCTGGTAGACCACGAAGGCGTGGATGTAGTGGCCGAGCTCTGGAGCGACAGCGACCCTGACTCCCTGCCTGGCATCCTTTGGCGGCTCTACATGCTCCGCAGCTGGATGCGTAGGGATGCTGATGGAATCAGTCGGCTGTGGCGGCTGGGCGAACCCACCGACACCGCGGCATCAGCTATAGCCGGCGTCGACCAGGCCCCGGAGGCCGATGACATCATCCGAACCGCCGATTCCATCCTCTCCGGAGCTTTCACCGGCGACTTCGCCATAGCTCTGGAACGGGCCGGAGCATTCTGCGACGTGATCGCCCGCGGCATCAAGACCACCATCCGGGATGCCCAGAGCAGGCAGCTGGACGGTCAGGAGGCCAAGGAGGTTGACGCGGCGCAGCGCACGGTCAACTCCCTCAATCAGACGGCCCGTGACTTCATGCGGGGCGCCTCGCTCTGGCGGCGGGGACGACTGGAGTAAACCCGCCACCCTTTCAAGCCGGAAGCGTAAGCGCGTCGTCAACACGGATCAGACTCCGGCATGCCCTACAATGGGGACTGCGTCGGACCATGGTTAAGCCCCGGGCTCCGTTTGTTGCCGCTGCGAGCGGCGTTTGCGCCGACAGGCGCTTGCATGGTTCGGCGTTTTCATTTCCATCCCCAAATCAAAGACAGCATGGCTTGCCGGTCGCTACCAGAAGCCGACCCGCTGAGCTACGCTGAGAGGTATGGAACTTCACGTACTGGAACACCCGCTGATCGAGCACAAGCTGACCGTACTGCGGGACAAGAACACCCCTTCCAACACCTTCCGCGAACTGATCAGCGAGCTGGTCATGCTGGAGGCCTACGAGGCCACTCGCAATCTTGACATCGAGGACCACCCCATTGAAACCCCGGTAGCTCCCATGGTAGGCAAGAAGCTCTGCTCTCCGCGCCCCATGGTGGTTCCCATTCTGCGCGCCGGACTAGGCATGCTGGACGGCATGACCCGGCTGCTGCCCACGGCCGAGGTCGGATTCCTGGGGCTCAAGCGCGACGAGAGCACCTTGGACATCATCACCTACGCCAACCGTTTGCCAGAGGACCTTTCCGGCCGCCAGTGCTTCCTGCTGGATCCCATGCTGGCCACCGGCGGCACCCTGATCGCCGCCACTAAGTATCTTGCTGAGCGCGGGGCCAAGGACGTGACTTCCATCAACATTCTGGCTGCTCCTGAGGGCCTGAACCGCCTCAAGGAGGAGATGGACCCCTCCATCAACCTCAAAGTGGTGGTCTGCGCAGTCGACCAGAAGCTGAATGAACACGCCTACATCGTGCCTGGCCTGGGTGATGCCGGCGACCGCCTTTACGGCGTCATCGACTGACCCAACGAACCGACGGGGCACGAACCCCATCTTTGCCGAGGGCCCGAATCATCCGCGATTCGGGTCCTTTTTTCAATGTCCGTTGAAGCCCGTCACGACAGTTGTTGCGCCAGAAAGACCATAACCAAACTTAATAAGGCCCTTCTAGACCGATCATCCAGGCAGACCAATTATCCAGAGACAGGACAGCCGCACCATTGGCCCTGTACTGGTTCATAGTGTGATTTTCCCGTCCACGTGCACACGTTCGTTGGTAAGCGTGGCCGCAGTCAGAAGCACCAGACCTTCCTCCTCCACCCTGTTAGCGAGGGTAGGTTCGCTAATGAAACCGTCACTAAGGAAACTGCCGGCTCTGCAATGCCATGGAACTTAGCGAACCAGTCATCATATCTGCAACCTTTCCGACCTCTATCCCCTTGGCCTGCATTCTTGCCCCCACCTCTCGCGCAAGAGCACTTAATCGCTCCTCACCACCCTGGTTCTCCCCTGGTCTGACCCTGAAAACACCCTGAGTGCACTTTCCCCCGGTGTTGCAATAAGAACAGCTGCATTCAAGGGCGAGAAAGGAGCACACCATGGAGGGCAAGTCCCTTTCCCTAGGTGGATCAATCACAGGAACCGGAGCCTCAGGACCGATGGGCGGGGGCGGCTCGCAAACCGCAGATCGAACCAAGGCACGCACTCCTGGCCTGGCCTCCCTGGTGCGATCCTTTCTGCATGAGCATCGGTCCTCCTACACGGTCATGGTCCTGGCGGTCATGGCCGCTTCGGTCCTTACCAGCGCTTGGGCCCAGGTAGCCATTGCCGCTCGGAAGGGCGACGGAATGCCGGATACGCGCGCAATGAATTCCTACGACCGCGCTATGACCCTGTCCTTACAAGACGGTGCTTCACAGATATCCATAATGTACGCCTGCATATGCGGGTTCGTCTCCATCTTCCTCGTCATCACTTCCGTAGGGTTCCTGATTGAGCGCCGTCGTCGCGAGTATGCCATGATGCGGCTTTCAGGCGCCTCTCCCAAGACCGTGAGATTCATCTCCCTGCTGGAATTCATGATTCCGGTAGGCCTGGCCGCCCTCCTGGGCAGTTTGGCGGGATGCCTGCTGGTGCCCGCATTCGCCAGGTCCCTGATCAACTCAGGCCTTGAAGCACTGGAAATGAACGCGCATCCCCACCCCATGGGAATTATCTTCACTCTCGCGGGGATACTCCTGGCAGGCCTCTTAGGAACCTGGTTCGCCGCCAGGAGGCTTACCGCGATCTCTCCCATCGAGGCCCTGCAGGACTCCGAAAACCGATCGGGGACCAAGTCAATCGGCCCTCTTCGCCTGATAATCGCCCTGGCTGGCCTGGCAGGAGGACTGGCCATGGTCTATCACCGCTTCAAGGGCATGGACATTGAAATCCAGATTATGGCCTCGACCGGCTGTCTGCTCGTCATCATCGGCGCCCTGGCCCCTGTCCTGGTTCCGGCCTGCGCCAACCTGATCGGCATCCCCTTCCAGCTGGCCTTCCGAGGCGCCGGTCTTCTGGCACGCCAAAGGGCGCGGAAGGAAAACCGGAGCTCCACCGCCGTCGCGGTGCCAATCATACTGATGCTGGTCATCGTAACCGGATTTATAGCCCTGGGACGATCCGGCTGGGCGCAAGAAGTCATAAGCCGGTATAAGCCGGTCGCTGCCGAAACCATGATCAATGCAGAGACCAACGATCCAAGAGACCCGGATCGCCAGCTTCGGTCCATTGCAGACATCGAATCCGCAGTCACCTATAGCGAGGGATCCTGGACAACTGCGGACAAGGAAGATACCGGCAGCAAGGACGAACCTTCCGTCATGGCTATGCACGTCAACAAAGCAGGCAAGAACGTCAATACCATTAGTCCGATCTTCATCAAGGGCTCCGCTGCTGACCTGGGGCCGGGCAAGATCGCCGTCATAGCAAGTGGCCACGCTCAGGAGAAAAACCCTATTGGCCGCAAGCTGACCCTGATCGACAGGTACGACAAAGGCCATACGCTGACCATCACCGCCGTAGTCGATATGACCCCGACAGGGCAGACGGGCGAATACCTGATGACGGATGCCGACCTGTCGCAACTGGCGCCCTACAACAGTGGATCGACCACCCTAGCCAGGACCGCCCCAGGAGCTCGGACAGACGATCTGATCAGCCAACTCAATGCTTCATGGGACAGGAAGGGCATCAAGGCTTGCACCAAGAAGGAGTACATTCATTCCGACATCCAAAGGTCACAGAAAGTGCAGCGGGCCATGCCCCAGATAGCGAATGGGGCCATCGTCCTGACGGCCATATTCCTGATCCAGGCATGCGCCATCGCAGTCAATGAGCGTCGTCAGAAGAATCGGAGAATGCAGGCTGCCGGTGTTTCACGTGGAACATTGGTCTGCTCTTCGATTTGGGAGTCAGTAATCGATGCCCTTTCGGCCATCCTTCTTTCGGCCCTGGCCATGGCGGGGGTGCTTGCCGTCATCTTCCACCAGTTGTCCGGCCAGATAGACATGAGCGTCGTGCCTCTCCCCTACGGCTACTTCCTGATCATGGCCCTCTGGGCGACGGGCCTGGCCGCTGCGGCCTCAGGCCTGTATAGCTGGTTCAGTTCTCGGGCAGATACGACTCGAAGATGATCCCATCGAAGTCGGGGCTGGCAGCCTCTTGCGCGCGCTCGGAACGGACTGTCCAGGCGATTGGCGTTCCACCCAGGAACCGGTAAAGACGCATGGGCAGTGAATGCCCGCTGTGCCACTCGCAGGCCACAAAGTCCGGCCGCCCCAGCCAATTGAAGAGAAGGGACCCGGCCATCCAGCGCACAGCCGTGGAGCAGGTGTCCACCCGGCCATGGTAGGGGGCGACCAGTTGCCCCCTGGTGACGCCTGGGTGATGAACCCGATACCAGGCAAGGGCCAGGACGTTGAATGATTCAATCACATAGGGGCCCTGGTACCTGGACAGGAGGGCATCGGTCCGACGCATAAGCTCCCGATCCAAGCCCACGTCCATCTTGATCTCGACGACCAGAGGCACCCGGCCATCCACCAGAGCGAGCACCTCTGACAGAAGAGGCACATGCTGAGCCTCAAAATCGTTGAAGCTCCCGTTTTCGCTTTCTCTTTCGTGACCGCCGTCGTGGTCGGCAGAGCCCGGAATCCCTTCCCCGGACTCAAGAGCCTGGGCCGGGCTTGGACACAGAGGGATCCTCCGCAGCTGATCGTAAGTCAGATCACCCACTGCTCGATTGACGCCAGCAACCCGTTGCAGGTCTCCATCGTGGATGACCACCACCTGGCCGTCCCTGCTGAGATGAACATCCAGCTCGATCCCGTAGCCGGCCCTGCAGGCCGCCTCGAAGGCAGCCAGCGAATTCTCGGGCGCTACCACCCGATAAGGTTTGGCCGGGGCCGAAGCATGCCTGCCCGAGGGTCTGCCGGACGTAATCTTCAGACAGTCATGGATACGGTGCAGGTAGGCGGTCTGGCCGGGGTTGGGATTGGTCGTCTCCATGCCCGAGCCAGCATCATGCAGACCCCTATGGGCATAGGGATGCAAGGACAGGCCGGCAGGCTTTCTCCGACCCGCAACCACTGAGAGGCCAGGGGCCAGGGCCCAGCACCAAGCTCCCAAAACCCCGAATCCCAGACCCAGTGCGACCTTGCCGGCCAATCGTGCTTTGGACCCCATCATCGCCTCCAGCCATCAGCTACTTCAATCTCCACGCTAGCATCGAAGGAGGGCTGAACGCGCTTTGCTGTCTTGACTTCGAGCTGCTTCAAGGCCCTATCCTTGAACAAGCACATCGTAGAGGCATGCTCTGCCCCTCAGCCGGCTCTGCCAAGCAATCTGCCAAGAAAGAAGCACAATACCATGCAGAATGATCCATCCACCTCCGTCCCGTCAGTCAAGCTCAACAACAGCGTCCTCATGCCTATGGAAGGCTTCGGCGTCTACCAGATCACCGACCAGGACGAGTGCCGCCGCTCGGTGCTGGACGCGCTTGAGGCCGGGTACCGGGCCATCGATACAGCCCAAATCTATGGAAACGAGCAGGCCGTCGGCGATGCCCTGGCTCAAAGCGGCATCGGCCGCGACCAGGTTTTCCTGACCACCAAGGTCTGGATCACCAACTACGGATACGACAAGACCAAGGCTTCGGTCGAGGAATCCATGAAGAAGCTGGGCACTGACCACCTGGACCTGGTCCTCCTCCACCAGCCCTTCAACGACTACTACGCAGCCTGGCACGCCCTTGAGGACCTTTATGACCAGGGGGTCCTGCGGGCCATCGGCGTCTCGAACTTCTATGCCGACCGCTATGTGGACCTGGTCAAGTTCAACAGAATCGTCCCGGCCGTCAACCAGCTGGAGACCCACATCTTCCACCAGCGCCCCCAGGAGCGCGCCTACACGGACAAATACGGCACTCGGATCGAATCCTGGGGACCCTTCGCCGAGGGCCGACAGGGGATGTTCACCAACCCGACCTTGACCGAGATCGGGCAGGCGCACGGCCGGACCGCAGCCCAGGTGGCCCTGCGATTCCTGGTCCAGGACGGGGTCATCGTCATCCCCAAGACCACCCACCGCGAGCGCATGCGCGAGAACCTCGATATCTGGGACTTCCAGCTCAGCGATCAGGAGATGGACCGGCTGCGGGCCATGGACACTGGCAGATCAGCCTTCATGAACCATGAGGATCCTGCCGTGGTCGAGGACTTTGTCAACTGATTCAGCGATTGACAAGCCCCCGTGCAAATTGGGCTCTCAGCCTAGGCTTCGCCCTTGCGTCGCCAGCGCTTAAGGGCCCGATGCATCTGTGTCAAGGAAACTCATCCAAGGGGTACAGAGCCAATCAAAGAGAAGACCTGGCCGAGCGGACGGCCCTATCCGGCGGCCAGGGAGCCAGATTGTGAATGATGCCGGACCAGAGCTGACGGCTGCCGACCTTGATCAGCTCTGTTGACCTGCGATGGGATCACTGGAAGTGATGGGAATGAAACCGGTCCGTCGATTTGGCATCGGCGCCTTGGGGTTCTGGTCATGACGAAGGGGAGCAGCAGGAACGACATGAGCCTCAGGCCGGGGCATATCCACAGCTGGAGCGGGAGCGGCGGGTCGAGGCGCGGCGCTTGGGGCCGGAGCAGGGGCAGCCGGCCGTGGCCCATCTTCGGCCGGGGCAGGTTGCTTCTGCCTATTGCGTTTGAGCTCCGTATTGAAGATCTTCCCTTGTTCGACCGTCAGCTCACCCTTCTTGACCAGGCCGTCAACGATCTCCTGGCCCTTCTCCACGCCTGTGGCCAGTGCCCCGATGCCGGCCAAAAACACCTTGTGCAATCCATCACCGATATGCAAATCCGACATGACATGCCTCCCAGCATTCATACGCCCTTGAAGTACCGGGCTTATTCGAACAGCTGCTCCCCTTTTCACCGCCAAGGAACGAGCAGCCATCTGCCATTACAGTCTAGCCGGATATTTCAGACCGAACCGATGCAACACCATGGCCGGAAGCCCGGAAAGCACAGTCTGCGCCCTTCCCCGGCGCGCAGGCGACCCGTCTCCGCTCTGGCCCGAAAGCCGTGCGCGCCCTGCAGAGGCCAACGCCAGGAACTGCAGGTTCCTATTCACCGTGGCCTTGATGCGGCAATGCGGCTGGCCTGATCTGCCAGGGAGTCCAGACGCTCCAGTTCACTCCGACTCTTCTCATCCATGGATTCCTTCATCTGGGCGAAGGTGCCCTGGCCGTACCGTCTTTCGGCTGCACCCTCGATAAGGAAGTCCGTAATAGCCGGGTTCTTCGGCAGCAGCGACCCATGCATGTAGGTGCCGATGACCTTCTTCCATCGGGCCCCCTCGGTGTGGTCCTTGCCGTTGTTGCCACGGCCGTCTTCGTCCACCCTGCCCAGGGGCTGTGCTCCTTCCCCTAGGTAGGTCAGGCCCGAGTGGTTCTCGTAGCCGACCACCCTGCCGAAGTCCTCTGCTTGCTCCACCAGGTTGCCGATCATCCGCTCGGACTTGGCAATGGTATGCACGTCAAGGATGCCGACCCCCTCCAGGCGCTCATGGTCCGAGGTCTCGAAATAATGGCCGAAGAGCTGGTAAAGCCCGCAGATCATCAGCATGGGCACATCCTGGTCGGCCAAATCGCGCAGATCCCCGCCCCGCTCCCTCAAGTCGTCGATGATCCGTTCCTGGCCATGGTCCTGGCCGCCGCCGCCCAGAATCATATCGATCCGCTCCGGCCAGGCATCGCCGGGATCGTAATAGCGGACCATGGGGCGGAACCCATACAGCTCGGCCCTGCGGGTCACGCTGAGAATGTTGCCCGAATCCCCATAGATGTTCATGTCACGGTGGTAGAGGGAGAGGATCTGCAGCGGCGGGCGGGCCCCTGCAGCCTTGGCCTTATCCTGAGTCTGCGGCATTCCTGCGCTCCTTCTGGTTTGCTCGCTCATGCGCCCACCCCGGCATCATCCACGCTCGTGAGCCTGCCCAAGGCGGACCGGAGCCGAAGCATGGAGGTGTAAGTGCAGTAGATCCGCTTGGGTCGGCCGGGATGCACCTCAAGGAAGGCTGCCAGCGCCCGATCCAGGTCGGTCTCGATCGCCTCCGTGGGCACCTGGTCATAGGCCAGGCGCAGGGCCATGTCATAGGCCCGGGTGCCGGAGACCATGGCCACGCCGACATCTCTGAGCGAGGTGAAGTCCACATCCCAGAGCCAGCTCATGTCACGCCCGTCTGCATACTCGTCGCGGATGGCGATCATGGTGTCCTGTCCGGCAGGGTCGAAGGAGGACAGGGCCAGGCGGAAGCCCATGGGGTTCTTGACCAGGACCAGCTCAACCGGCGCGCCCTGGTAGGTGATGACCTCCCCACGGCCGAAGGCGGGCGTCACCTTGGACAGGGCATCCATGAGCGCTGCATCATCAGGCTCCCTGTCCTCCAGAACGACCCTGACCAGCGCCAGAGCAGCAGCCGCATTGTAGAGGTTGTAGACACCCTCCAGACGTAGATCAGCCTCCAGGATCCGACCGTCCAGGCGGAAGGCAGCCCTGTGGTCCATGACCCGTTCCAGGGTCACCTCGGCTGGCAAACGATGACCATGGCGGACCGGACGGGGAGCATTGCTCGCACTGGCACCGTCAGCATCCCGATCCGAGGCATGCATGTCGTCATCGGTGGGGAAATAGGTCAGCAGGTCATCTGACAGCCCGAAGTAGGCCACACCGGTCTGGGCTGGCGTCTGGGCGGCCAGACTGGCGATGCGCGGATCCTCACGATTAAGGACCACCGTGCCTGTAGTGGCCTGGGCCACCTGACCCAGCAGCCGGGCTGTAGTGTCAATTTCCCCAAACCGGTCCAGCTGGTCACGCATGACATTGAGCAAGAGTGCATAGCGGGGCTTGACCTGTCGCACGAAGTGGACTGCATAGGCCTCGTCCAGCTCCAGGACGGCAATATCGGCGTGCAGCCGGCCGGACAACCCCAGCGTAGAGACCAGGGCCGAGACTACGCCGCGTGTGAAGTTGGACCCGGTCGGATTGGTGAAGACCTTGAGACCCAGGGACTCCAGCATGGATGCCACCATTCGGGTGGTGGTGGTCTTGCCATTGGTCCCCGAAACCAGAACCACCCCACGGGGCAGCCCCGACAGGGTCCTGGCCAGGAAGTCCGGGTCGATCCGCTCCACTACCTTGCCGGGCAGGGCCGAACCGCCATGATGGGATAGACGCGAAACGAGGCGCACCGCCTTGCCGACTAGAAGGGCCAGGAATGAGCGCAAACGCCGACCAGGACGACCAGGCTGATCGGCAGGCTGCGCCTTGGAATCCGTGGAACGCATGATCTCAGACCCCTCCCTGCTGGTAGTCCTGGGGCATGTCCTTGAACTTGGACTTCTCGCCCAGGAAGGCCAGCTTGAAGGTATCAGTGGGGCCGTTGCGGTGCTTGGCCAGGATGATGTCGGCCTCGCCGGGACGGTCCTCCTTGTCATAGAAGTCCGGCCGGTGAACCAGAAAGACCACGTCAGCATCCTGCTCGATGGAACCTGACTCGCGCAGATCGGAGAGCATGGGCTTCTTGTCGTTGCGCATCTCGGGACCACGGTTGAGCTGGCTCAGCGCCACCACTGGAACCTCCAGCTCCTTGGCCAGCAGCTTCAGGGCGCGCGAAAAGTCGGAGACCTCCTGCTGGCGGGATTCGACCCGCTTGCCCGAGGTCATCAGCTGCAGGTAGTCGATGACCACCAGCTTCAGATCGTTGGTCTGCTTGAGCCGACGGCACTTGGCGCGAATCTCCATCAGGCTCATGTTGGGCGAATCGTCCAGGAAGAGCGGGGCATCCTGGAGTCTGCTCCAGAAGGTGTTCAGGGTGTTCCAACGCTCAGGGGTGATGTCGTCCGCCCGGCGCAGGGCCACCAGGGGGATGTCGGTCTCGGCCGAAATGATGCGCTGGGCCAGCTCGGTCTTGCTCATCTCCAGGGAGAAGACCACCGTGGTCATGTTGTTATGGAGGGCCGCGGCGCGGGCGAAGTCGATGCCCAGGGTGGACTTGCCCATGGCGGGGCGGCCGGCCACCACGATCATCTGCCCAGGCTGCAGGCCCTGGGTCACGTCGTCGATGCTCTTGAAACCGGTGGGCACGCCCCGCTCCAGATCTCCGTTCTGCAGCTTGTCCAGCTGGTCCAGGGTGTCATGGACGACCGGTCCGATGGCCTCGTAATCCTGACGGACCCTGCCCACGCTCATTTCATAGACCTCGGCCTGGGCCAGGTTGACGATGTCCTCCGCCTGGGAGCCCTCGGCCGAGTAACCCAGCTGGGCGATCTTGGTGCCGGCTGCGATCACATTGCGCAGGATGGCCCGCTGGTGGACGATTTCCGCATAGTAGGTGGCGTTGGCGGCTGTAGGAACCGAGGCCACCAAGGAGTGCAGATAGTCAGTGCCCCCCACCTTCTCCAAGTCGCCGGACTTGAGCAGCTCGTTGGCCACCAGGACCGCATCCACCGGCTGGGAGGCCGAGAAGAGGGTGACGATGGCCTCGTAGATGGTCTGGTGCTTGGGCTGGTAGAAGTCGGATACTTCGATCATCTGGCTGACTTCGCCGATGGCATCCTTGCTCATGAGCATGCCGCCCAGCACAGCCATCTCCGCATCATCGTCATGCGGCGGCACCCGGTCGAAGAGCATGTCACGGCCGGTCTGGGCATGATCGGTTGGATGCTGTTCGGGATGGGTGTAGTCGGTGTAGTCGTCGGAAGCCATAGCCACGATTCTACGAAGAGGACCGTCCTTAACAGCTCTAAGAGGAGGATTTCACCCAAGGCATTCACCAGGAGGCACCGAGCTCTCCCATGCAGCACAGAGTCGCTTCTGCATGTGCATAGAAAAATAAGTTATCCACATTCAAGGCGTGTCCTAGAGGACATGTGAGCAACTTATCCACCTCGTGGGTATAACTCTGTGCAAAACTTGGGGACAGCCTTCCACATCATCAGTCCAGCTTGCGCCAGGGCCTGTTTGGTGATACGGCATCTACCGGCAAGGCGTCCACGGACTGACTTCCAGAGGTTGTGTCTTCAGTCCAGAGCATTAGCATGACGTCCATGCGCAGCCAGAGGAACATCACCGAAACCAAGACTGGACCAATCACGCCGGAAGAACGCCGGGCGACCTACCGGACCATTGCCGGACTGGCCATACCCACCTTCGGCCAGCTGATCGCCTCCCCGCTCTTCGTCATGATCGACACCGCCATCGTGGGCCACATCAGCGACTCGGCCCTGGCCGGGCTCTCCGTCGGATCCACCGTGGTGCTGACCACCGTGGGCCTGTGCATCTTCCTGGCCTACGGAACCACCTCCCAGGTGGCCCGACTCATGGGCGCCGGCCGTCGCAGGGAGGGGATGCAGGCCGGTGTGGACGGCATGTGGCTGGCCTTCGTCATCGGCCTGATCGTCTGTGCCGTTCTCCTGGCTCTGAGCCGACCCATCTGCAGCCTGATGGGAGCTCGCGGGCCGGTCCTGCAGGCAGCGCAGACCTATCTGAACTCTCTGGTCTTCGGCCTCCCGGCCATGCTCCTGGTCTACGCGGCCAACGGCATCTTCCGGGGACTGCAGAAGGTAAAGATCACCCTGGTGGCCGCCGTGTCGGGCGCCATACTCAACACCGCCCTGGAGGTCCTTCTGGTCTTCGGCCTGCACATGGACATTCTGGGTTCGGGCGTGGCCACCCTGATCGCCGAGTGGGCCATGGGGCTCTTCCTGACCATTCCCGCCCTGGTTTGGGCCCGTCGGGAAGGCGCCCAACTGCGGCCCCGACTCTCAGGCATGGCAGCCAGCATGGGCGACGGCTTCCCGCTCTTCCTGCGGACTCTGGCCCTGCGGGTCTGCCTCTTTATGACCGTGGTGGCTGCGGCTCACCTGGGCGAGCAGGTGTTGGCCGCCTACCAGGGGGTCAACTCGGCCTGGAACTTCGGACTGAACATGCTGGATGCCGTGGGCATCGCCGGTCAGTCACTGGTAGCCACCGAGTTGGGCGCCGGACAGCGGTCACGGGCACGGGTCATGACCGACCTGTCAGCCAAGGCCGGCATGGCCATGGGAGTGCTGGTCGGACTGGTCATGATCGCCCTGGGCCTCTTCGCCGCCCCCCTGTTCAGCCCCACGCCGGCCATCAGGTCGCTGATCACCGTGGGCATGATCGTCCAAGGTGTCTTCATGCCCATCGCCGGATGGATGTGGGCCCTGGACGGGATCCTGATCGGGGCCGGGGACTATCGCTATCTGGCGGCCACCTGCTCCCTGACCGCTGTGATCTACCTGATCGGGCTGCTGGGCATGACAGCTCTGGCCATGAGCTGGACGCCCACCTGGCGGATAGCCATGCTCTGGGCCGTGCTCAATGTCCTCTTCATCGGCGTCAGAGCTATCTGCAATGGCTGGAGAACGCGCACCGATGTCTGGATGGGGACGATTGGCCAGGTCAAGGAAGCCTGAAGAGCCATAGAAAAAAGCAGGACCCCGACCGCTCGGCCATGAAATGAACCACAGCGATGGGATCCTGCGAAACTGGTCAGCAGGAAGACGACCATACAGACGGCAGCAGGCGGCTGCCTCAGATGGCGTCGACGCCGGTCTCCCCGGTACGGACCCTGACTACCGAGTCCAGGGTCTGCACCCAGACCTTGCCGTCGCCTACGGTGTTGGTGGCGGCAGCTTGGACGATAGCGTTGACCAGCTCGTCGACCCGGCGATCCTCGGTCAGCACCTCCAAGCGCACCTTGGGAACCAGATCCACCTTGACAGTGCTGCCCCGGTAGACCTCCTTATGGCCGCCCTGTCGGCCATAGCCCTGGGCTGACGAGACGGTCATGCCGTGCACGCCGACCTCGGTCAGGGCCTGTTTAATCTGATCCAGCCGCCCAGGCTGAACGATGGCGGTAATGAGTTTCATGCTGCCTTCCTTTCTGATCAGTTCAGAATGGATCCGAAGTCGTAGGCGCTCTCACCCTGATCGCTCTGATCGACGCCGATGACCTCCTGATCCTTGCTGACTCGCCAACCAATGGTCTTCTCCAGCGCAAAGGCGATCACACCAGTGACTGCAGCTGCGTAGATGATCGCAATCAGCGCCACCAGGAACTGAACCAGCAGCTGCCGGAAATTGCCGCCGGCCAGGAAGCCCGTGCCGGTACCAAAGAAGCCTATCAGCAGCGTGCCCAATAAACCACCCACACCGTGGATGCCCACCACATCCAAGGAGTCGTCATAGGCGAAACGGAACTTGAGCCCGCAAGCCAGGCAGCAGACGAAACCAGCCAAGAGGCCGATGACCATGGCCCAGAGCGGGGAGACCACGTCGGCCGCCGGCGTGATGGCCACCAGGCCGGCGACCATGCCGGATGCAGCACCCATGGCGGTGTAATGCCCGGTGCGGATCCGTTCAGTAAAGAGCCAGCCCAGGGTGGCGCCGCTGGCAGCGATGGTCGTGGAAACCCAGGCATATCCAGCCGTGCCGTTGGCGGCGAAGGCGGAACCGGCATTGAAACCGAACCAGCCGAACCAGAGCAGGAAGGCGCCCAGCATGACCATGGGCACATTGTGGGGACGTATGGACTCCTTGGGGAAGCCGATTCGCCTGCCGATGATGAGCACAATGACCAGGGCTGCTACTGCCGCGTTGATGTGAATGACCGTACCGCCTGCGAAGTCGTGCGCCTGAGCCCCGATGGCGTTGGAGATGGGTCCATCGGCAGCCAGCAGTCCGTGATTCCAGACCATGTGGGCCATGGGCGCGTAATCCAAGGTGACCCAGAGGGCCACGAAGATCATCCAGGTGCTGATTCTGACTCGCTCTGCCAGGGCTCCCGAAATCAGAGCCACGCAAATCATGGCGAAGGCGGCCTGGAAGGCAATGTCCACCGTGTGCGGGTAAGCAGCGTTGGCGGAATCAAGCGAGGTGAAGACCCCGTCCTTGGCCGTGACCGTGTCCTTGAGCAGGAAGCCGGTGATGGGGTCGCCGAAGACGCCTCCGATGTCCTTGCCTGCAAAGGAAATCGACCAGCCCCAGAAGGCCCAGATAACCCCAGTCACGGCAATGGCCAGCGTGGACATCATCATCATGTTGAGCACAGCCTTGGCTCGGACCATACCCCCATAGAAGAAAGCCACCGCCGGAGTCATCAGGAAAACCATGGATGCCGCTACCAGCATCCAGGCAGCATTTCCAGAATCCATGCCTACACCTCTCTTTTCCCCATCCGGGCGGGCAGTCCCCCGATAACGAGGGCTTCCCTCCGGACAGCCTACGTCAGATTCTCTTCCACTTCCCGATTCATCAAACAGGAAGAGGATGACGGTCAGGTCACCGCCGCATTACCTGCGGGTGACTATTGGATGACCACCGTATGACCAACCGGCCGGCTGGACTACTCGTCTCCCAGGATGCCGTCGACAAAGGACTCGGGATCGAAAACGGCCAGATCGTCGGGCCCCTCGCCCAGCCCGACCAGCTTGACGGGCACGCCCAGCTCCCGCTGGACAGATATGACAATGCCGCCCTTGGCCGAGCCGTCCAGCTTGGTCAGGACAATGCCTGTGACCCCGATGGCCTGGGCGAAGACCTTGGCCTGTATCATCCCGTTCTGCCCGGTAGTGGCATCCAGAACCAGCAGAACCTCGTCCACAGGCAGGTTCTTCTCGATCACCCGCCGGATCTTGCCCAGCTGATCCATCAGGTTGGCCTTGTTCTGCAGACGTCCGGCTGTGTCCACAATGAGGACATCTGCCTGATCGTTTTTGGCCCGTTCAGCCGCTTCAAAAGCCACCGAGGCCGGGTCGGCACCGTCACGGTCGCTGCGGACCACGGGCACACCCACCTTGCCGCCCCAGGTTTCAAGCTGGTCAGCGGCGGCGGCACGGAAGGTATCGGCGGCACCCATGACCACCGACTTGCCATCGGCCACGAAGAGTCTGGCCAGCTTGCCCGCCGTGGTGGTCTTGCCGGTGCCGTTGACGCCCACCATAATAATGACCGACGGCCTGTTGGCCTGGGGTCGGGCAGCCACAAGAGTTCGGTCCATATCAGGATCGACCAGATCGATCAGGCGCTGACGAAGGCCACGACGCACGGCTGCGGGGTCCTTCTGCCCTGTGATCCGGGCATCGTCGCGCAGCTGCTTCACCAGCTGTTCACTGGCCTCGGCACCCACATCCGCCATGAGCAGGGTGTCTTCCACATCCTCCCAGTCGGATTCGCTCAGATGGTCCTTGGTCAGAATGGCAAAGAGGGCCTTGCCAAAGGGGTTGGGACTCTTGGCCAGCCTGGCCTTGAGCCTGGTCATGCGGGATGCAGAGGCCTCCGGATGCGCCAGCTCCTCCTGCGCCGACGATGCCGCTTGCTCAACCGAGGACGGCTGACTGGACTCCTTTGAATCGACTGAGCCGGAACCCGCAGAAGCACTAGATGCGCGCAAAGCAGATCGGGGTGCCTGGTCACCCGACGAAGCTGCTGGGAAGGCACCAGGCTCTTCCGCACTGTCGGGGCGCGCGGAATCCCCCTGGGACCGGTGTTTACGGACCGCCACCAGAATGCCGACCACTGCCAGCACCAGGACGATCAACACCGCGATAAGAATAAGGAGCTGCTGTGTTGTCATAGGTACCAGCCTAAAGGCGAAAAGGGACACGGATGGTCACCACCAGCGGTCACTTCCCGCTCGGATGGCTCGTTCCCGCCTGCGGACCGCTCTGGACTGCGGGCATAATGTCGGAGGTAGTGGGCTGAGGCTCCCGTCGCTGCCGACGCGAAGGCTCAGGGCTTGATGATCGCAGGGTGGAGCTCCTGGGGGCTGGAGGCCCAGAGGTCGCAGAAACCGACGGTACAACATTCTTCTTTTGTCTCGGGCTGGTCGAGGACGCGGAATCAGCGCTTGGGGGCCGAGGCAGATTTATCTCGTCCGTGGAATCGGAGGCCAGCATGCCTCGAACCTCCACCACGGAGGAGGAATTGACATAGACCGGATAGGGATGTTCGGTATCTTCAGCAGTTGATGCGCCCTCGTCCGATCCAGGGGCAAAAGACAGATGCCCTCCTGCTATCCGCGGCAGCCGATTCTCTCGTTCCTGCTGACGGCGGGCCGCCCGGCGTACACGCTCATCCAGAGACTGGGAGAAAGCACGGTCCTGGGACTCACCAAGCGCCAGACGCATGACGAATACAATGAATGCCGCCACCACCAGCACCCATACCAGGACAATCAGCCAGACCATACCTGCCATTCTCTCAGAAGAACGCCCCAAACGCGCTGCAACACGAGGAATCTATCGGTCTCTTTCACACTGATGGGTCAGCGGATGCTCAGTATCTTTCTTATACGCGAGGCGGCTGCAAGTGAGAAGTAACGCTTCTGCGGGAATCACGCTCTGCCAGGTCTGCAATTACCATTCAAGAAATCAAGACATTCAAAAATCGACAAGTCCCTTGCAATGGCGGTAACGGTGCATAACCGCCAGCAGTATTATTTCCAGCGAAAACCGTATATGGAAACAAGTCCTAAGGTAATGCAGCCCACAGCCAGGTATAGGATCCCGAGCCAGGCATGAGGCCAGGTCCCCGATCCGATCAGCATCATCGACAAGGCCTCCCTCATATGATATAGGGGCGTATACGGGGCAATGGTCTGCACCCAGGACGGTAGCATATTGAGCGGCATCATAGCTCCGCCAATGAAGCCCAGGGGCAGAATAATGATGTTCGCAAGGATGGATACCCCTGCGATGGAGTAAATTATCATGGCGATAATGACACCCAGGAAAAAGAACAAAAGATAGCCAAGGACCAGGGGAAGCAATCCCGACAAAAACGTCGGTTTCAGCCTCATTCCCATGACCATCCCCAAGACGACAAGCACTACAGCCTGCGCCAGAAGGACGACGATACCCACAACAGCCTGGGAGAGGATAATCACATTCCAGGATAGAGGAAAATTGCGAACCGTCTGCAGCATGCCATTCTCACGCCAGAGGGCAAGGTGCGAAGCACCCGCAAAAATACCCACGTAGGCCGCACCAAACGCAATGACATTGGCGCTGATTTGACTGGCAATATCAACTCCAGGAACGTAGCTCTTAAAAGACAGGACCAGAACCAGCAACAAGGCTATAGGAAAGAGAAAGGTGAAAACCAAAGTGGACCAGTCACGAATATCGTAGTGGAACATCAACTTGAATAGAGTTTTGAAGCTGTTCATTTGACGTTCTCCTTTTCGAGAAGGCGAAGGTAGACATCCTCCAGACGCCCATCCTTGACTTGCGCCTGGCTTGTATTGATCCCGGAATCAACCAATTTCGCGAAAGTAACTCCGGTATCCCTGGTGCGAACTGTCAGACCGTCGGGTGTGGTTTTTACATAGTCAGCTCCCATGAGACGGGCTACATGATCGGCCTGATCCAAGGCATTTGGAAGAAGAATGGTCGACTCCATCTTTGCTTGCGCAATAAGCTTGCTAGGACTGGCCGTCACGAGAATATGCTTATCCGCCAAGATCGAGACCACGTTGCACAACCGCTCCGCCTCATCCAGATGGTGCGTCGTATAAAGAACCGTGGCGGCCAATTGCTGATTCGATTTGAGCAAGCTCACAAGATCATGGCGTGACTCCGGATCGAGGGCGGCAGTGGGCTCATCTAGAAAGAGCAGCCGAGGATGATGGACGACGGCCGTAGCGATAGCCAATCTCTGCTGTTCGCCGCCGGATAATGATTCAACCTTGTTGGATGCCACATGATCCAGTTTCAATGCATCAATAAGATCGTCCACACGCGACCGGGGCACCTGGTAGATATCCGCCACTGCGGTAAGGTGCTCAAGGAGCGTCGTTTTAGGGAAGAAGGACGACTTTTGAGGCTGGATGCCTATTTGGCGGAGCAGGGCCAAGTTGCGTGGATAGGGCGTCTTGCCCAGAACAGAGACCGTTCCCTCAACCGGTTTTTGCAGTCCTTCCAAGACGGTGAACAAGGTTGTCTTTCCAGCGCCATTTGGCCCTATGACCCCATGGAAGGCCCCTTCTTCAACCTCCAATGAAAGATGAGAGAGAATCGTTTTGTTCTTTATTCGAACAGTAAGGTTCGATACGCTTACTTCGATATTGCCCATTCCAGAGCCTTTCAGCGTCAATACTGATGTGGTAAAGCGCGGGTTGTGTCGTCTATTGCTGCTTGTCTATTCATGACTATTTCAATTTGCTGAGTCTGCGCAGGTGGAGGAAAGAATCAGTCCAAATTCCGGCCCAGCATAGTATGGTGATTTTGGCTCCGATGGTCTTTTCCATGAGACCATCTGCTTCAACTACGATAGCTTATTAATCCATATTCTTTCCTCACCCATGAGCCCAGAATTTCAGGCATTTTCTAATAAAAAACAAGCTGGATCAGACATAAAACCGCCACCGTCCCACAAATTATGGCATCCAAGAGCACGTACTGGCAAACACTGATTCCACTACTGGTTTACCTGCAGCTGGAACAGCATATTCCCATTTATCAAGCGGGCCGCCAAGGGGCGGACGGGTACATCTACTTTGTTCCCAATCGGCACTTTGGCAAGAGAAGCCATACCAGTATCAGCAAAAGCGGATATTGAGAAAAGTGCGATGCTTGTTCCCCCGGCTCATGCTCACCAGTGGGGAGGTTGACCGCCGACAACAGTAGACCGCGCGAACGAACAGCGACGGCGATGATGCGAAACTCTGCAAGTTATCAACGGAACCCACTATTTCGCCCTTTTCGCGTATTGGCTATCTCGAATGATGCTGGCCTTCACCGTTTCGCCGCCAGTCTCTTACCTTCATGAAGACAATCATCATTAGCCAAACTGCTGGGTATGTGCATGAACCCCAGAACTGTGAACCGGTGGCAAACGATATAACATGGGCGAGAATTAATGCCAGGGCAAAAAACCTGACAGCAATGACTTGCGGCTTATCGGATGGTTTCTGTGTCGAAGCTGTTTGTCTCATGGCGGTTCCTTTGCCGTCGTACATAATGCACGGAATGTGCATAAAAACAAAATATACACTAACCGGCATTCGCTCAAAATAAGCTTAAAATAAGTTCGCGTTCTGGATGCGCATATACGTCATAGCCGGAGAAAATCATTGCAGAGAGCCTAGCCAGGAAGCAATTACATGAAAGCTGCTTTTGCATCCAAGATTGCGTTTACCGATCTGTTCGTTTCGAAGACAAATCAATCCAATACCGTTCTACTGGCTGACCAGATCTGCTGGGGAGCACATTCTCCAGTTGCCCGCCACGCGAAAGGATGGTCCGGCGGCTGGCCAGATTTGATGGGGAACAGGTGATCAGAACCCGGCTCATGCCCAGAGTGGCAGCTTGTCGAAGACATTCATCCAGCATCAGCCCGGCATAGCCCAGCCGGCGACAATCCGGACGAACTGAATAGCCGATGTTGCCGCCCACTCGCAGAAGCGCCTGCGTAAGCTGCAACCTCAGCTGGATCGTTCCCACCGGTTTGCCGCCGGGGTCCAGGGCGGCGAACTGCAGAGCGGGCACAAATCCCGACGGCAGATCATCGCCGCGCGCCTGACGAGCCACCTCAGGCAAGCCAAACCGACGAACCTCATCCAGGCTGCGACAGTCCTCCAGAGGACCAAGCCCCGCCGCTTCATCCTCAGTCCGGGCATGACAGGCCTGCAGATATTCCCAAATCGCTTCGGCATCCACCGCCCCTGGCTGGTCCATCCTCACCAGACGGATTCCCACGGCCCACCTCCTATATCGAATGCTTGACCATCCTTTTATCAGCTGCAACCTGACCAACAGTTGTGCTTCAGCTTACTTGAGCAGCATTCAAGAGAACTGAAGTTTCAAAAGGGAACAAGTGCCGCCGGGACATCACGTGCATAACTGAATAGTTGAAACTCAATACAGCAAGAATCACAATGTTCAATAAAAGTTCTCCCAAACTTACGTTCTGGGCTTTAGTCCCTGGCTTCGGCCTCATCAGGTCAGCGAAAGAGTCGCTCTGGAATCTGTCATTCTTTCTGCTTTTCTCCCCGCAATGCCCGGAATGGCCAATCAGGGATCGTCAGTCAGACATTCCGGCCTGAAACCATGTGATGACAATTTGTGTACGGTCCCGCAGTCCAGTCTTGTCGAGTATGCGGCTTACATAGCGCCGGACGGATGTGATTTCGAGAGTGAGACGCTGGGCTATTTCCTGATTGGACAGCCCCTGAGCGATGAGCCCGGCTATCTCGTACTCCCTGGGGGTCAACTTATCCAGCTGCTGCCTGGCCTGCGGGTCACTGATCTTATGCCGGGCATAGGCTCTGTCGCGGTTGATGAGCTCTGCTGTGATGCGGGGGGTGAGCACTGCGTCCCCATCGGCCACTGCGTGAATGGCTCGGTGCAGATCTCTCGTGGATACGTCCTTGAGCAGAAAGCCGTAGGCGCCTGCATGCAGACCGGTGAAGGCATAATCGTCTTCGTCATAGGTGGTCAGGATCAGCGTACGAATGTCGGGGAACTCCTTGGAAATGACCGCAGTGGTACTGATGCCGTCCATCACCGGCATGCGAACGTCCATCAGGATCACCCGAGGCAGCGGCTGCGCGGCTGCTTTCATCTCCCGAAGCATGGTCACCGCCTCCTGACCGTTGGAGGCTTGTCTGACGACCTGTAAATCGTGGTCGGCCTCGATCATGCGTACCAACCCCTTGCGGAGGAGCGCAAGGTCGTCGACCAGCATCAGGTCAATCATGGGCGTTGCACCCTTTCTCGCTGGTCCCAGGCAGGACGGCTTTTACCGTCCATCCCCCGTTCTCGCTCGGCCCGCATCTCAGACTCCCTCCCATCTGTCGGCATTGCTCGCCGATTTGTCTTAGCCCCATTCCTTGATGATCATGAATGGCTGGTTGCTGATCGCCCAAGACTTGCCCGTGCTCATCCCCACGCCCATCGTCGTGGATGCTGATGCGGAGGGTGCCGTCCTGCTCGTAGTCGCGGGAGATGACGATGGTGCTCGGATCCGAGGCGTGCCGGAGCGTGTTGGTGATGGCTTCCCTGCTGATGATGAAGCAGAGGTTGTCCTGTCTGGGATCGTGCCGATGATGGCCTGTTTCGGTAGACACGACAGCCAGCCCAGCCGCGCGGGCATGGGCGATTACAGTGTCGAGTTCGTCGAGCGTATGCAGCCTGGAGCCATAGCTGCGCCCATCATCATCGGACTCTTGAGGGAGCGCCTCATGCTCTTGGACAAGGGTACGGACGGCTTGTCGTGTGTCGGCCAATCCATCCCTGGCCACCTGATTGATGTCCTTAAGCACCTCTTGCAGCTCCTCAATCTCAGCCGAGTCAGCGAATCCCTGGGTCAGGGCAATGATTGTGGTGAGGTCATGGCCCACGCTATCGTGCAACTCCCCTGCCACCTGGGCACGTGATATGGCCTGATCCCTTTGCCTGGCAAGCATTTCAGAGCGGATGCGCTCCTGCTCCTCACGCTGCTGCGTCTCGCGTCGGATCCGGTAGGACCTGGCAGCTACGGCAACGGCCGCGACCGCCATGATGACAGCCATCCGGGCCGACCATTCCAGAAAGAGCATGTGCCCGGCATGCATGCTGACGGTGACCAGGCTGACGGCTGCGGCTACATCACCCACGCCTGCTGCAATCCTGAGTGCTGATGATAAACAGACGCAGAAATAGAGGGCGCCTACCAGTGGTATCAGGAAGCTATCGTCCGAGGTAGCAAATGACAGACCGATGTACGTCAGGGTCTCCAAAGTCGTGATGAGCAGGGGAAGCTGTCTGCTCCAGTACAGCAGGCAGGAAGACAGGAGCCCAATCAGGCCAATGGCCGTCTTCCAAACGGGCAAAGGAATGTTCTCGGCCCAGACTGGAGGAAACGTAGGGGCGCTGACATAGAGAAGCGTATAAATCAGGCTCAGCAGAGGCATGACGAATCTGGTCAAGCGTTGATTGCTCAACAGCTCGAATAGGTAGGTTGCCATGCCCTTCATCGCGCCCCCTCACGCCGTATGCCGAGGATGCCCAGGTTCATTCGCCAGTGTACTGTGCTATCACACCGGCAGGGGAACGACCTGCTGATTTGCGCACCGTGGCCCACGAAGCCAACGATGCCGCAGAAGACAGAAGCAGGTAGACCAGCGCCCAATGAGCCCAAGGTATGCCGATGCTGGCAGCCCCGAAGACCTTGCGAAATCCGGCAGCATAGGCCAGGACCGGCAGGATGCTGGAGGTGAAAGATATCAATACGGCGGTAGTCGCCATGATGAACCCTTCGAGAGCGGACATGAGCTCAAGTTGATTCGGGTCCGCGCCAGCAATCGAGATGAGGGACAGATCCAGGCTTCGACCATGGGCTGAGATCAGGTATCCTGCGCATACTCCAGCCAGCGTGACGACCAGTGCGGGACCCAGGAGCGTCATGAGCATGGAGAAGTCAGAGCTGCTGACATCCAGGTTGGGAGGCAGCAGGCGACTGGAATCGGCGCTGGTCTGATAGAAGGAATCGGTCATCATCAGCAATGAAACCCCCACGACCAGCGGTATGACCGTAGAACTGAGACTGCGCATGCGGGCGCTGGCTTGCCGGCAAGCGACCAGCCATGAGGGGTTGCGAAGTGCGATGAGCCTGGTCCAGCCGCTGGTGACCGCGCCGAGCAGGGAGGGACCTGCCAAGCAGATTGCTGCCAGCAGGAGCACGAAACCGAAAGTGCTGCCCATGGCAATAGGCAGGATGGGTGCCGCAGTGTGCAAACGGACCAGTTGCTCATCAGGTATGGTCCGAGCCTGCATAATCGGCATCAGCATGACTGCCAAGGCTGCCAGCAGACACAAGGCAGCGGCGATACGACGAGCCAAACCTGCTGTTTTTGGAGGAATGATTGCAGCACGCAGAGATTCCACGGGACTGATCCTGCTGATGGTCCGGATGGTCAGCAGTGTGCCGATCAAGGCCACCAATATTCCGCATGAGGTTCCTGCTTCCCAGGAAGCCAGCTGGTGGCTGGCGATGAAAGGCTGCCAGCCGATCAGGAACTGGGAAGTCTCCCAGGCATAGAGGGGACGGGCCAGTAGAAAAGAGGCCGCCAGAGAGACCACGCTGGCCGCGAGCGCCAAAATGAGCACGCGCAGACAGGTCAGCGAGGTCAGTTGCCAGGGCGTTGCGCCTTGCAAGGCTAACAGGGCAAGGTTGCGTCTGCGCTGGTTGATCACCGACGAAACGACCTGCAGAACGATCAATACTGCGGCAACAAGAAGTGCGACAAAGGGGATCATCAAGTTTTGGTAGGCAGTGCGGCCTTGCTCGGCCATGCCGGGGAGATCGACCAGGGCCTTGGCTGAAGAGAGCATCATGGCAAGCAGGCCGACCATGGTTTGCGAGGCGATCAGCACGAGCACGATGCCAGACCAAGCCAAAGGGGCATCCTTGAAATCTCGCAGAAGCAGTCGCATCAGATGCCCGCTTTCGGCATGGGAACCTTGTCGGCTGTGGCTATGCGACCGTCGCACAGATGCACCAGGGTGTTGCAGCGGGAGGCGACTTCCGGGCTGTGGGTGACCATAATCACTGCGTGGCCCGGTCGATCGGCGAAGGCGGCGAGCTCATTGACGACCGCATTGCCGGTCTCCTGGTCTAGGGCGCCAGTAGGCTCATCGGCGAAGATGATATCTGGATCCGAAATCAGCGCGCGGGCCAGGGCCACACGCTGCTGCTCGCCCCCTGACAGGAGGGTCACATTGGCCTTGAGCAGCCCCCTGATGCCCAGTCTGTTCAGCAGCTCGACCGCCTGATCCTCCGGCCAGCGGGTCTTGCGCAGAATAAAGGGCAGCTTGAGGTTGTCATCCACACTCATCGAAGGCACCAGATTATAGGACTGGAAAACGAAGCCCAGGTGCGCACGGCGGAATCGCGCTGACGTTGCAGGCCCCATGGCAGAGATGCGCCGACCCAGGACTTCCACCTGGCCCGAGCTGACTGGTTCGAGACCAGCCAGGCAGTAGAGCAGGGTTGATTTGCCGCTGCCCGATGGCCCTACAATCCCGGTCATGGCTCTCCAGGAAGCAGTGAACTCCACATTCTCCAAAAGAGTTATGGTCTCCCTTTTCCTGGGCGAAACCTGCTTGCACAGGCCGGATGCGCGAATGGCGAAGGACTCGCCCTGGCCGGAAGGATCGACGGTACGCTTCATAGCAGTATCCCGCGCTTGCAAACGGGCGAATGCCAGTGTGAGCCTGTAGCGCTCTGTACATGCGGCGATGCGCATTGAGCCGGATGTTTCATCGGAGCTCCCTCCCTCAGCGCAGTTGCGAGGACAAGAGATCGCCTCGCAGGGATGATTCTTTCAATCCGAGTACGGGGAATCAACGTCGCTCGCCAGTTCGCCATCTGCAGATGGCAAAACATTGTCCGACTCACTGCACAACGGGCAGGAAGCTACCCTACGCTTTGGTAGAAGCTTTTGGCAGACAGGTTGGTTTACTGTCCGGCACGGATCCCGTTGGCAGGTTCAGAGTTTGCCCCACCCCTCCCCCACGCATCCCAACAACCTTCTTAAGTGGGCGGAAAGGTAGCGTTTCAAGTTGATATTCTTCGTTGATCTGTACGGGTTCTCGGTCTTGCTTCGCCAGAGAACCGGCTTGCCGCCAACTGGAAAAATCCAAGACAAACATGTAGTGTTGAGCTGTTGCCCCTCTGGCTCAATGGTTAGAGCAGCGTCCTTTTAAGTCGTGGGTTGTGGGTTCGAGTCCCACGGGGGGCACTTTTTCTGCTGGCTTGCATTTGGCGGCTCAGCGATGGGTAGGAACTAACAGCACAAGCATGGTTCAGAGCTGATCTCGGGGCATGAAATAATAGAAGCTCTGTTCCGCGACCAGAAGGATAATCCCCAGCGTTATAAAGATCCTGGAATTTGGTCAGCACAATGTTTGATAGATGCGGGGATTGTAGATAAAAACATATCCACCGGCAAAATTCAATAAGTCAGGCCAAATTCTGTCGGCTCATAATGATAACGGTCAGCGCGGTCTTTAAGAAATTTTCAGTTTTCCTGTCGCAGGTAGGCAAGGATCCCAGGCGCGATATTATCGTTATTTTTTTTGGGGGGGGGGGGGAGGGAGGCAGGTATTACCTTAAGCAATGGGGATCGATAATCCATAAAGACTCTTCAAAATTTTCAAAAAATCACAAGGTAGGCTCACTTGTGCACTCATATTATTATCTGCTGTCATTATTCTAATAGTCAGAATTCGGCATCATCTTCTCTAAGAGGTCGTCGTCCACTAGCGTGAGAGTAACAAGGAAAAGTAATGATGAATAAATGCGAGACTGTCTCCACTTACTTAATCAATCCCCAAAGTCAATTTGCCGTAACCGAGCATTAAACCTTTCCCACAGTTTACTGTCTGGCGAAACGTTGATTGGGGCAAAAATACTTTCATACCACTCGACGTGATTCCATAGTTTCTTTGTGTTATTCAATCTATAACCACTATTTTCGAACTGACCTGGCCGACTATGTCACGTAAAGTCCTATGAAGCATTGAATTCTATACACATAAGTTAAAACCCTTTTGATGCCTAATATGTTTTCAAGTGCGTGTGACTGAACATAGAATGTGAGCACGCAGCATCACAAGGTCGATCCGCCCGTAAAAAAAATCGAACGTAAACATTTTCAACAGGCGCTAGATGACTTCCGCAGTGCGAATGAGTACGGGCCCATAATAGCAGGTCAGGTCTTCAGTGAGATTGTCGAGGCCTAGGAGAGCCCTGATTTCATCATGAAGATGCCTTCCGGACCGAACACCCTTATCGGTGTCGAGCATCTTCACTCTGACCCGAGCGGGCTTGAAGTACAGCAACCGGGCAGACGCAGCAAACCATCGACCCGCCAGTCCGAGCTTAAAAGGGTTAGGAGAACGCAGGATGCACTCCAGGAGGATGGCAGGCAGATTGACTGAGATGATCACGAACAGATCTTCGGAATCGTGGAAAGGCTCAACAAAAATCATCTCTGCCGATGTGCGAATCCTTTCTAAATCGGATGCACCCCGCCAAATAGGGAATCTCAACTTTTCTCTTTAACACCATCTGAGGAAAACGGAATCATAACTAAACAATGTTCTGAATTGCGGCAGCCGCATGTCGCCACGGCATGAGCTTGGAGGTCTCGTCTTTTACATCGATATGCAATGTGGCTATTCCTATTTCACCATCAACCAGCCAGGCTGGGTGCCTCGCAAATGTTGTCAGGGCGAACTACCCCTATTCCCCGAAATCATTCCATTGATACGTGAATCAACCAAGAACGATGTGAGATGGATACTCATCAGTACCTCGCTGATGATCACCGACGACATGACCGGCGATCTTCTATTCGACACCACGGATATAGAAACGAGTATGCGCCAGTAGGGCCTGAACCAGTGCCTGTGGTTCATCTGCCAGATGCACAAGGGGGAAGTGAACAACGACAATGGAATCGACTTCATTCTCAACAGGAAACAGTATACCGGCACAAGACGCCAACTACAACGACTCGGCAAAGTGGAGGCATGCAAGGCCATCGACGCAATGGAACACAACCAGACCTTCATCACCTCGCCAGCCGCGCAACTCATGATTAATAGGTATGGAGCCAATCTACTAAAATACAAATAACCAGGAGCGACTCTCAAACCTGGTTTGATGGACAGGCTACTAGGACTCATAAGGTATTGAGTGCAGTAAATGTAACCAGAGATCGATGAAGCCTCTTTCCAAAGCAGAAAAATCTTGGAAAGTCCGGGAAGAGCATGGATAAAATCAACCTGAGCCGCCTAGAACGACACCACGGCCGATAGAATATATTGAAAAACATGAGCTCTGAACATGAGGATGGGCAGGATTCCATCCTTCCTCGGTAGAAGGGGCATAAAACAGATTCAGCTCACATAACTGTTTGTGCTAGCAATAGCGCGAATGAGAACAATAGCCCTATCCGATTGGAGATCATTGTGGCCGAACAAAACCGTCTGAATGAGAAGCAGCTGGCTGTTTTGCGGTGGGTCGGTGAAGGGCGACCGAAAGGAGTGTATGAGCATGGGTTCGATCATCGGGTGACGGCGCGCGCATTGGATCGACGTGGGTTGCTATCCGTACAGGGGCATGGTAGATCCTGGCGTGCAAGCCTTACTGATGAAGGACGTTACTACTTGGAACATGGCTCATATCCAACATCCGAAGATTCTGACACTACTGAAACGAAACTGGCTACATCCCTCCCTGCCTCCGAGCCACCGTACAAGCCCGTCCACGATCTTCTTGATCGTCTTGAGTGTGCGGGCGGCGTGCTTCGCTTCGACGCACCAAGTGATGCGGAGCGAATCGGTTATGTTCGTACCGTCAGACAGCTACGTCTTTCAGGAGGTTTGGGTCCTCAACGCCTATTGAAAGTGACCGGGACTAAACGGGGACCGTTGACCATTGAACTCATACGATCTTCAACGCAGGCAGAGACACCGTCCCAGATTCCCGTGCCAGCTGATGCTGATCGCAATCGACCTGAAATACAAGCACTCATTGAGCACGCTTCACATCTCATGGTTAATGAGACAACCCGTCCGCGAGCATTGGCACTCGTACAAGGCATTAGTGAAGAATGCATTCGGCGTGGATGGGCGCTGAGTGTGGACAAGAAACCGAGCTTTCTTATCACGGTTGGCCAAGATCACTATCGCTGCAAACTCAGTGAAGAGAGGGTGAAACGCGATGTCTACACGGACGAGGATATGGCTGAATGCAAGTATGAATGGCAACGAGTCAGCCCAACGCGCAAGGAAGTCTGGTCAGGCCGCCTCAAATTGGAGCTCAATCCTGGCTATAATTCCCGATCGTGGGCAGATCGCCAGCGATGGACTCTCGTCTCCAAACTTCCCGAGTTCTTCGACATCATCGAAGAATGGAGCCACGCCGCACAAGGTAGACGAAAGAAACTTGAAGCCTATCATGCCAAGCAGGTCAAGGAATGGGAGGAAGCCATTCCCAAGGCCCGCGAGGCCTATTTACTTAAGCTCAATGCTGATCGTGCGAGGCAGCAAGCTGAACAATGGGAGAACGCGGCACGGCTGCGCTCCTATAGTCAAGCGATCCGGCGTCATGCGGAGGAATTCGACGAGCAAGCGCAAGAACACGCGCTAGAGTGGGCGACCTGGATCAATGAACATGCAGATCATATCGATCCCCTCAATGACAAATCCCAACTGTCCATGAGTGAGTGCATCAAATTAGGAGCAAAAGAACTGGATGCGTACATGCCTCATGGATAGAGTGTTGAGAACCCTCCCGAACCATGCACCTGGCTACCGTGATTTGCGAGCTTGCATAATCGGAACGCCGAACCGACGCTGAATATCATCAGCCTGTGTCGTGAGTTTCGCGGTACGCAGGACAAGGATCGCGTGAGTCACTAGCTCATCCAGCCGCACTACCTCTTGCCGTAACGCTTTGAGCTCGTCCTGACGCGCGACAGCCTCGGCACCACACCATTGACGCAGCAAGTCACGGCACCGTTTACCATACGGCTCTTCGAAGTCGCTGGATGCAACTTCTTCCGGTGTAACGAAAATATCTTCGTCTTTCTTAAAGTAACTCTTATACCATCGCCCATGCGTTGATTCCAATTGAACTTCTGATTCCTGCTTTTCGACCTCATGCAGCATCTTGTCAGAGAAGAGAGTACAGGCAGTTCTCACGATAAGCTCGGTGGTCGCCCATGGCACAATCCACCCATCTTCGTCATCAAACGATTCGGGAGCATCTCTCAGTAAAGACTCATCAATTTGCAAATATCCAGCGAGACCAGCAACATCCTTTACAGCAGTCACTCCGGTATAGCGATACGCCGGAATAGCCAACTCTTCGTTAATTAGCGTTCTAAAGACTTCATCGATTGCAAACTCTACTGGCCCGCCTTCCAAACCAGGATGAGTATCGACTCTATCCCAGCGAGCCTCTCGAGCCTCGAACTCCACAGCATCTTTCCAGATCACCTTCAAACGAGTAGGTGGAATCCACTTCTGTCTACCCTCAAATTGTTCATCGATAAACCGGACAAGCGTCCGCGGTGGTTTCTGCGTCCCAATCTTGAGAACTTCGACCTCAACCAAGGAGTCAATGTTATGCGCCCGATAACCCCAACGCTCACCAATCTTCATAGACAGCATTATCTCAGATCAGAGCGACCTGCATACCCTTTCTTTGTAATACAGGAAGCTGATCACAACCTCCTTCCCACTCAGCATAGAGGTCAAATCCAGTTCGAAAGAATAGAAGGTTGCCAACGGTTCCACGAATGTGGGTATGTGTTCGTACGCTTAAGCATATGAGTTTTACTGCTTCTATCCTTCGCGTAGTGATCGCATCTCCTTCGGATATCCCAGAAGCCCGAGATGCTGTTGAAAGAGCACTCCACAACTGGAATGACGCCAACTCTATCTCGAAACATATTGTTCTTCTTCCTTGGCGTTGGGAGACAGCTTCCGTGCCACTTCTCGGAGGGCACCCGCAGTCGCAGATTAACGAACAGGGCGTTGATAGCGCCGACATTGTCATCGCACTGTTCGGTAGCCGTCTCGGTTCGCCTACACCAGGCTCGGTTTCTGGAACGGTCGAAGAAATCGAACGTTCCGTAGCCACAGGCAAACCCGTCCACCTGTACTTCTCGACTGCGCCACTACCCCGTGACATTGACACGGCACAGCTTGATGGTTTGCGGGAATTCCGCCGTCAGATCCGTCAGCAAGGGCTGCTGGGAGAGTTCTCCAATAATGCGCAACTGGAACATGAAGTGTGGAAAGCGATCGAATTCGACATTGACAAGCTCGACTTCACTATTCACGACCCTGATTCGACCAGCGTACATGGAGTAAGATTTTCTGCACAGCCCCAGGAAAAGCGAGAACTCAAAGATTATGACAAAAGAGGCAGGGCGAGGTACACAACTCGATATTGGATTGAAATCACGAATTCCGGTGACAAGGATGCCACAAACGTCACATTCGAAGCCTTAGGTGAGAACCCGAGCATGATGCTGATCGGGGATGATGAGCCTACAACAATCCATGCCGGCCAGACCCGGCGACTTCACGTTATCCACTATTTCCAAAGCAGTGACCCAGATATCGTCCGCATCCACTGGGATGAGAACGGAGAAAAGAAACAAAAGGACTTCCACGTCGGATGAATAATACATGATTGTACGTGCTAAGAGAAGGACTTCATAACAGCTCATTGCTCGCTGACAGGCTATGGGTCTCATTCACACAATACTTGAAACAGACCATTTCACTGCGACCTCTGACCCAATAGCTCGCATGGCATCTAGTATCTACTATCTTTCTTCTCGCGGGAATCATAGATAACACAGCAAAAACACAGAATCATCGTTAACACATTCTGGGCTGTTGACAATCCGATGGCGTTGCATGCGAACGTCTGGTAGCCACATTGTGATCGTAAGAGTCTAATTGGAAGCAATGGCCCTTTCCGGCATCGGGAACCGTTCTCACTTAAGTAAGATCATGAGGTGTATGATGTTGGTATGGGAAAACCATTAACAGCCACTTCCAACACTATGAGTTCTTTGATAAGTGGGAACCATTTCGCCATTCCTATATATCAAAGAAACTACAGCTGGGGCGATGATGAGGTAACCGATTTTTTTTCAGATCTCTCCGACTCAGTTGATCAGGACTACTACTTTCTGGGCCTTTTTATTTTGACAGGAGATCAACCCAAAGAAGTGGTTGATGGCCAACAGCGATTACTAACAGTGACGTTACTTGCCGCTGCTCTCTATCATGATGCGGTGAAATTTGGTAGAGACGCACTAGCAGAACGTATCAAATCGACATTCTTGACATATATTGACTATGACACTGATGAAGAAAGACCGAGAATCTCTCTCTCTGACAGCACTGATAACAGAACTCTACAAGAGATTTTGGGGAAACCGGCAACAGACATTGCGCTTCCTGCTAAAGGAAGGGACGCAGAGGACTCTATATCAAGAAATCTCGTAAAGGCTTATAAAAAATTAAGCACGTTACTGGATCAGAATCTGAAGGACGATCCTTTTAAAAGGCTCGGCATCTGGGCAAATTTTCTGACTGATCATCTCTATATTGCACAATTCACACATCCAGATAGCGCATCGGCTTTTCGCGTTTTTGAAATAGTCAACAATCGAGGAAAAGATTTAACTACCGCCGATCTGTTGAAGAGTTATGTGCTGAGTGACGCGGAAACAAGCCAGATGCAAGAAACATACGATCAATGGCAAAAAATAGCGAAATCTTTCAGAGATCCTTCGACTTTCGTCCAATTTATAAGACATGTGGTTACGGTTCGTAGGGGCTATGTGTTACCGAGAGATCTTTTTGATGCATTAACAGGCCGTCTTAAGAAGTTTAAACCCATCGAGTCTTCGGAACTTATGAAAATCATGAGTCACGATTTACGGTATTACCTACAGATGGAGGATCCTTCAACAGCTGGACCCGCAAATGACTACCAAGCATCAATATATACAATTTTAAACCGGTTAAATGTCACATCGATACGACCGATACTTCTTGCACTTACGAATACGAAAAATCCCGATGCGGGAGCATCGAGTCTATTACGGCTCGTCGTAAGAAGAATTAGCGTTGGCAGTCTGGGAACTGGTAACGTGGAACGACGTTTCAGCGAAGCCGCTAAAAAAATTTTTTTGGAACACAGCTGGGAAGCAGCGTTTGACGATCTGAGCGATCTAGTGCCTTCAAGAGAACAGTTCTGCGAGCAAGTACTATCACGTACCCTTGGGAAAAACATTCTACAAGTTCTTGAAGCCTCAGCGATACAAGGGAAAATTAATCCTGATCTTACTGATAGTTTTATCCAGTACGTGATTACCAAAGATGGTGACTGGGGAATAACGAATCCAAGTGAAGTGAATTACTGGAGTGCCACTATTGGGAATGCGGTATTAACAAATATCCTAAGAAGACCTAGCAACAGCGACAACTGGGACGGATTTAAACAAGAAATATTAGGAAAAATGATTAGCGAACATGATCGGGATTACTTTGCAAATTTAGAAAATTGGAGTACTAAAAAACTCGAGCAGCGAGGAAAAACGCTGACAGAGACAGTAGCCTCTATCTGGTATGACAAAGAGATTGGCGAGTGAGATTCGATGGCATTGTCGGGAATGTGCCACTGGCTGTATCCATCTGGTATGACAAAGAGATTGGCGAGTGAGATGGCAGCAGATAAAACAAATACTGAAGTGAACTGCCAACCGTCATCTACTATGAATGACCTATCTGATAAGGTTCAGACAGTTTTTAAAGTACTAGATCGAAGAGAGAAACTTGCTGCCTTACCCAAGCTTGAAGAAGCCTTGGCTTCTCTTAATAGCAAGAATAGTATTAATGCTCAAGTAGATAGAGACTCAACAGTTTTCGGGTTCGATACCAATGCAGTAATTAAAATCAGCAGCCTAAGCCGAGGTAAAAGTGATAACATTATTGACTTCATAAAAACACTACCTAAGCATCATATTATAATTCCGGGTCAGGTCGCCCAAGAGACATGGAATGTCATAACTAGAGATCATCACAATTCCAAAATCGGCCAGATCATAACAATGCAAAAAACTGATGTCCAAAGTATCCGGACGCTACTGGGAGACGTTAAAGCTGATAGGACTTTTGATTTATTGCAAGAATTGCGAGCAATATATCAAGAGTATCAGCCTCAGAATGATTCAGACAGTTTGAGATCCTTAACATCAACCATCACCAATCTTAAAGCCGTTGCAATCTGCCCCTTCGTGCCAAGAGCTCAGTTCTTGCAATTGGCTGAAGTAAGGCAAAAAACAAACACACCCCCAGGTTTTCGCGACTCTGGTGATAACCATGGTGACTATTTCGTCTGGGCAGATTTCTTATTAGGCGTATGCATGTTAAACAAACCAAATATCACCAACATTGTCTTAGTCACGGATGACACAAAAAGTGATTGGAGTATTCGTGGTGTCACTCATCCCATGTTGAGCGCAGAAATCGATGCTTTATGTGGGAAAAAATTCCAACTTTGGGGTGTGCAAGATTTTTCACGTTATGTAGAATTGAACATTTAATTGAGTAATTAGCCACGAGGGGAATCCTATGATCGAGTTCAGTATTGTAGATTGACAATCAGCTCCAATAATGTCTTGAAGACATTCAATTGATTTCGTTCGGCATGAACGAGCAGTCTTAGTCAAAACGTTTGCCTTAATCTACATCTTTTTGTTACCTTTCGCGCTGTCATATCACACCGCCACGGACGGTGTTCACAGCTCGTACTCATTCAACACGAATACTGAGCTACTCCACCGCTTCAGATAACATCACTTCCAGGGCATGGGAACGAGCAGTTTTCCACCGAACCGCACAGAAACAACCTGGCTGCATATTACCCAGAACCACTCGATGCTTAATCGCATTGACTGTCGAACAGTGCGCACTGTAAGGGTACACCATGGGTTGAGCGCTGCGGATATTTTCTTAAAGACCAGATGAAAGTATGTAATGAAGTGGTCAAATCAAATTGCGCTTGTTTTCCAGTATTTTTATGCGGTGATTCACACGCACTCTATCAAGAAGATTGCGTCTGAGTTTTGTTCCTCACATTGTTGCTATCGTTGTGACTGCCTTCCGAAGTCTAGTTCGTTATACGGTAAACGACAATTTCGATATGCGTTGTATGAAGAATCTCCGCGACGCAATCTTCTGTTGTTTATTGTCTAGTCAGCGATCAGCGTGGTCACGATGCTCATTTCTAGTTCAGGCCTCCATTGGGCTCTTCATCGACATCTCCCTGTCCGTTAGGTCAAACGAATAAGCGGATTAAACTGGTACACTACAAGACTACCTATCTGCCTGGGAAAGTGATCTTTGATACGAATCAACTTGCCATACCCAGAGCGCAAGGTTTCTAGTGAACCGAATTAACGATTATCAGGCTGGACCCTTCTGATTATTAGATTGCGATCTGGAATGGCAATGCAACATTAAATATGCTCGCCAATCCGTATCGGGTTCTGCCGCCCGTCTTTTACAAGACGTTACAAATTCATTTTCTCGTTCAACGATCTCTTTATCTATCAGTTTCCGTATGACAATGGGTCGCCGTCCAACGCCCATATTGGATGGGGATCTAGCAATTGGTCATAAGTCAGAGCTATCCGCTGGTAAGTACTGTCACATTTTCTGATGACCAATGAGATGAGTGATATTTCATTGACATCATGGACATATTGACAGAAGGCAACCCCATTCCAAGGCGATTTCAAAACCCCACTAAGAATATCCAATTTCTGAATTTCATTCTCATTTAAACCTTTAGCCGTTCGTTCCACCTCTATTGAGACGAACTCCCCCATCCCAGTGAGCCTGATTAGGTCAGCTTCACCAATTTCGTTACCATCGTCTGTTTTGAAAACACTCATTCCAGGATGCATTCCCATGAGTTAGCCTTTCGACTCAGCTTCAAATATCCAGTGGAAGAACCGGGCAGCAAGAAAGTGTCCTACAGCATCCACCTTGTAGACGCGTCTGGACTGTCTCGCTGAACCTGTACTGGAACTTGGCTACGGGCTCATCCCCGAATGGGAAGTCAATAGTTTTTCGAACAGCCACGACAGATGATTGGCGGGACGAAACTTGTAATTAGAATCCACTGTTTTGCGCTGCATTCACGGCATTGGATCCGGAATCCTTTTAGGACGACACTCGCCTTTCTGCCTAGGCCAGCCAACAGCCAACATTTCGTAGCCTTGTCGCTGTTACCGAACACCTTTTTAAAATCTGGAACGTCTTCACTGGTAGCTCATCTATTGAAATGCCAGCATATTCACCCGGATCAACCTCTTGCCCTTCTCGCCGTGCGCGTTCCCGATACCAGTTGAAAACCTGCTGTGCAGCCATTGATTCCAGTAATCGAAGCAATGGAACAGGGCATAGCATACCCAAATCATTGAGATCTCCTAAACCATATTCTTCAGGGTTGTCGACATAGACTTACATGCGGAAAAGCAGATCAGATTGAAGGAATGCGCCAGGCTAGCGCTCCGAGAGATTACATACTCCGTTACGCCTCTACTCACTGATTCTTATCAAAAGCCTCTTTTAGCCACTTACGTTACCGGGCGTACAGCTCTTTTCAGCTCTTCGGAAACCGGTTTAAGCAGAAGCTTAGCACGGTGCACAGAACCCGCACCTCCTCATATTGCTCATAGCGACTTCTGCGGACTCAAGCATGTTATGGATCCGCGACGGTCTGCTCATGTGGGCATTGCAAAATTCGACTCTGCGTAAATGCAGATGAAACTGAATTAACGAGTTTATTTCACACGGCTTATCGGAAGATTATTATGCATATTTAGATATCTTGATGGCTAGGTAGGGAGTGAGGTCATGTCGGTTCCCGATCAATTGCTTATTCTCGGCAACGGTTTTGATCTTCAATGCGAGTTGGCTTCGACATTTACGGATTTTGAGGAGCCGCGCAAATATATGATTAATACGTTCATAAAGAAATACACACATTGCGAGGACATGGCAGGCATGCCTCTATCGCTTTATGACGATGAAGAGCGACCAGGTAAATCTCTGGCTGCTGATTTGCAGGCTGGGGGAATCACTGCTTGGGATTTTATTCTTATTGCAGACGAACAGGTACGAACCTGGTATGACGTAGAAGCCTGTATCAGAGACTGGCTCATGGGCTACGCCGAGGGCCATCAGTCTTCTAGCGAGAATCAGCTGCAAACAATGGAAAATCAGTACTCACAATATAGACGAGTGACAACCCGTGAAGTATCGCCCGGAGACTACGAGGGAATCGCAGCTTTGGGCAACTTTATTAATGATTCAGTTTTTGAACAACTGTCGGTAGACAGACAAGTCGCTAAACTGCTTCTCAAATGGTATAATTGCGATGCTGATGATAATTCAGTCATGAAAGCAATGATGCAGGAACTCCATCGCCTGGAGGCAGCCTTCTCAAGTTATATGAAAAATGTAGCAGAGAGCAATGAAAATTACCGTAGCCGTGCCTGTCTTCTGCTAGAGCAACTCATGAACGATCAGCTAAACGATTATAATTCTTTGCTGACCGATAACACGTACAAAATAGGCGGGGACATCATTTTCGGCATCGACAACCACAACGTCGACACGGATGACTCCAATTATCAAGGTCTTGTCAAGTTTACCAAAACCTATAGGCTCATGGCACTGGGCAAAGGTAGCAAGACCAAACTAGTCCATCCCCGTGTAAGCGGGCAACCAGGCAGTGAAACCAGCATCATCAAGTTCTTCGGCCATTCCCTTGGTGACCCCGATTACTCATACTTCCAAGCCATCTTCGATGAAGTTAACCTGTACGGAAGCGATACCCGACTGGTCTTCTACTACAACCAAAACCGCTCGAATAAGAACACCGCAGAAGAGAACGCCCAGGAAGAGATGTTCGAGAAGGTCAACCGCCTTATCACCACATATGGACAGACCCTGGACAACAAGGATCACGGCCGTAACCTCATGCACAAGCTTCTCCTGGAAAACAGGCTGCAGGTCGTCCAAGGCCCCGTCTGACAGAGATGCCACTTTCTGAAGTAATTCCACGTGACAGTCAGGATGCAACCCCAGCCTGACTATGTACTCTTCATGACCTAGCACCATGCATATTATGACCCAGTCGACACTGAACTTGGCTACACTCATTTCTTAGCAATAGCAGCCTTGGAACCATACAGCTGATTGATCATAGCCACACTGCTTCAAAGGATTTGGCAGATCGCCATCCCATCAACACCTTCCTGATGCCTTCTAACAAGAGTATGTATAATCAGCCAGAGCGTAAGGCGAAGTGCCCAACAATTAGACTCCGATCTATTTTTAAATCTACAACATAGGTAATTGGTTTTACAGACCAGGGATGAAGTGCTGTCATTAAAGGAATTCTGTTCGCACCTTTCCTGATTCGATCAGGCTCTCATACTCGCCTCCACCGGTAGGTCCTTGGCGATCCTGGACGTATAGGTTCCATTCTTCCAATCAGCAAGGTTGCCGACCACATAGACACGGCGCTTGGCTCGCGACACGGCGACGTTGAGCAGATTGGGCGAACCATTAACCCATGAACGAGAGCCTTCTCCACGCTTGCCGGCTCTGCTGCCGAGGACTATGAAAACCACATCGGCTTCCCGCCCTTGGGAAGTGTGGACGGTTCCGGCCTGGCTTGATGCCAGCCGGTTCGCTTCGCTGCGGTTGCAACCAGTGCATTGCCGCAAGGCATCCGCGAAGGTGTCACGCACCTGGTTGGCCACAGCCCTGAACGGAGCGATGACCAGAATATTGGTGGGGTCAATCCCGCCCCGGAAGAGCCCGCACAGACGCCTGTGAAGCTCGTAGCCTTCCTGCGGCCTCCATTGCGTTCTACTGGTTTCGCCCGAATTCGGCGGCACATCGTACCAGCAGGAGTCCGGCAGCTCATCGCCCGCATGCGGACCGGACGGATAGGCACAGGGCTGATGCTCCGGCCCTACGCGAACCATCCTACCGGAGTAGGCCATATCGTTGCATATAGAGAACATGGGTTCATCGCAGCGCCGATGCACCACCAGAGGCATCCCCAGCCAGTGGTCATCCGTCTCGTCCAAAAGGCCGCAAGGAGTCTGGTAATCGACCAAGGCCTGCATGTTTTCGGATTCCAGTCCCAGGCGCTGTAGGTGATGGGTGCTCGCCAGGAGTTCTCGCATTGGCTTGGGCATGGTATCCACGGGTTGGAGCTGCATCGGGTCTCCGACTGCAACCGCATGTTTCACGCGTTGCAACAGACCAGCAGCAGCCTGGGGCAGGGCCTGTCCGGCCTCATCCACAATCGCCCAGCCGAGCGCCTCCTTGCCTATCCCCGAAAACATTCTGGATATTGATGCAAAGGACGAGGAGACGACTGGGATCACCAAGAAGAAAGTCTGCCAAGCCACCAGCCTCTCGTCATCCGTAAAACCATTCGACTGCATCACAGCGCAAGCCAGGGAAAGATTGCACATGAATTGCTGGGCAGCACCCATAACGGCCTGCTGGTGAAGAGCCAGCGCCTTGATGTAGACCTCCGTCCGCGCCTTGCTCCATTCCTGGTCCATCCATGCAACATGGTCATCGCCAATGTCGGGCCTGGGCCACTGAATCTGCTCGGCTTCAGCAATCTGCTGTTCAAGGGCAGCAAGTTGCTTGTTCAAAGTCGCAATCTGTGTTTGGCATTCCCCTAACTTCCGATCACCGACTTCCAACCCTCCATAGAAGGATTGCAACCGCTGATGGACCCTGCCGGCCTGCTCGTTAAAATGCTGCTTTGCACGACGCGCCTGCTCCAGATCAGTACGTACCTTAAGCTCATCCTGCTGCCTTTCGTAGCTATGGAAAAACGACCTTAGAGGATGCGCCTTCCAGTAAGACAAATGAACCCGACAAATGCCATCAGCCTGCTCCCAAACAGCTCGCGCATTATTGGCAGCCTGGCCAGCATCCGACATCTGCCGCTCCATTGATTGAACCTGTTCGACATACCTTGAGCGGCTTGCCTTCATGCCATGAAGTTGTTCGTTGAGGGTCTTCAGCTCGGCTGACAGATCGGATCGATGATTGCACAAGTCTGAGTAAGAACGCATAAGGTTGTACTGGGCAATTTTCCTGGCGCGAATGCTCTCTTCCTTCTTCAGAGCAGCATTAAAGTCGTTCCGGGCCTTTGCCCAATTGGTCCTGCTGCCTCTTTCACCTGGCATGTATTTCAATGATTTATAGATAAACTCATTTTTGAAGGGCCACAGGAATCGGTTTTTATTGCTCATGTTTCCCAAGACAGCCGATATAAGAGCCCAAGCGGATGAGGCATTTGAAGAACCGCTCTCATTATCCTGACCCCTGCGACCGGTAATTTGCCCGGCAAAGTCTCGAAAAGCGAATCCACAGGGAACCTGTTTGAATTCACTGTCAATATAGGTTTCCCACTCGGTGTCTATAGCATCGGCACTGGGCAGATCCTGGCTGACGTTTTCAACAGCCTTGTTGTTACTGGAAGCAACGACAATCTCAAAACCGGTCACCGACGGATCAAGCGTCCAGTAGACATAGTCCTTGTCCTCGTCTGAAGTTGCTCTGGCCAGCCTCCGGGATGTGAAAATATCCTGGGGGCGGGAGAATCCTGCCAACCGCCGAGCCCTGGCCACAATAATCTCGGCCACCACATCCTTGAGCAGGGTGGTCTTGCCAGTTCCAGGAGGGCCATTGACACCTAGCAGTGATGAGCTGCCATATCCTTCCAAGGCCGCCCGTATTTGATTGATGGCCAGTTGCTGACCAGTTGACTGAAATTGATTGGAAGCACTCGGCCATCGCCCGAATGGCATGCTGGCAGGTTCTGTAAAATCACCGACCAAGTGCCCTTCAGGGTCCTTCTGCAGATTGAACCGTCGAGGATGACCAATCGATAGATATTGCCTGACCGGTTCGGAAAATATTTCAGTCCCATTTTGATAAAGGTCTTCAAGATCTTCTAGGAAGAAGGAATCCATCATTTCGCCATTCAATGATTCTGAGCTGGCTTCCAGATGGCAATTGACATAATCCCTGATCAGTGGTGAGCCGTCAGCGCGAGCGAAAAGAGGAGATCTACTCACCGCGCGGTCATCCAGTCCCATCCGATCCGCTACATGTTCAATGAGGCTTTCGATCTCATATCTGCCGACCGGACCTGCCTTGTACATCGGTCGGCCTGCTTCGTCCCCAGGGTCTTCCCCAGCCAGACGATTGAATTCGGATTTGAGTTTCCTTTCCGTATCGTCAAATACTTCGATATGCGGCCACCCAGCCGGGCAATCAGGCCAGCCTTCATGATTGAACAGGCAGGAAACCGCCTTGGCATATTGAGAGAGCGTCAACGATCTTGGGGCCAGACAGCCATCATCCCCTACGCAGAACTCCATAAGGGAAGCCACGGTAGAAGGACCGCCGGCGCGCCTGTTCTGCCGATGCGCTAACTCCTGCAACACCTCGTCCTGAGCAGTCTCCTCGGCTGGCGAGAGCTCTCGAACAAGCTTGGCGGCCTTCAACAGCGCATTCGTGACTACACGCTGGGAGAGCCCGACTGCTATTCGAAAACGTTCATGCTTAAGCCACCGATTTTGTCGTCCCACCGCTTCTTGCTGCTCCGAATCCTCGTCAGGTTTCACTGCCTGGTGGACGGGGCGACGCGCAAATCGGCGGTCATAGTCCTTGCGGTAAACAGCACAAGCTGAGCCAGGCCGATTGGCCGTTGCTGACAGCTTTCCCGCCACCTGCAGCAGGCGCGAAACCATGGAATCCGTCAGTTCAGTACCTGCCGGCAGAGGATCGGGCTGCTTAGCCACCTCTAGCCATAACTGGCTCATCTCCCCAAGTAGACCGGTTATAGTCTGTTCGTCGAGTCCGGATCTGACCGCCTGCGCCCGCAGCCAGTTCTCAGTATCTTCTGCAAACGAGAAAGGTTTGGTCAGCCGGGCGTTCATGTCTGTCTGCAATCGGTATATTTTCCTGCTCTGCAGGTCGTTATAGAGGTTTGTATAGGAACGATGCTCATTGTCAACCGGCCCGATGAGAAGATCAGCATGAATGTCATTCCATGGAAGTCGCTCCTGCTCAGAAATGCTTACCCTTTGGTCGTCGCTGCGGGGGGAGGATAAAGCAATGAGCTGGTTATCCCTCCAATTTTGCGGCGAGAACAGTTCAACCGCGCACCAATACGACAAAACATCCATTGCATGCCGTTGCTCATCGTTCCCCATATTTGCCAGTATGCGGATAAGCGGGGACAGATGCAGGAACAGGTTCGAGCCACAGATGAGGCCATAGGAGGCAATCCCGATGCGGTAATGTCCAGACCAATCACCGCATCAGGAAGAAGCCAGGTTATGCCCGCAGCCGTCTGACCGCCCAGTTGAACAGTTTGCGCAGCTCCGAGGCCACTAAGACCAGGGAGGCCAGGGCGATGCACTCCAGCCAGGCCTGGGGCTGGAGGGGGACGGTGCCGAAGGCCTCGCCCAGGAAGGGCACGTAGATCACCAGGAGCTGCAGCAGGATGGAGACGCCGATGGCGCCCCAGAGCCAGGGGTTGCCGAAGAGCCCCTGGAAGGCCGACTTGCGGGAGGAGCGGGAGGCCAGCGCGTTGAACAGCTGGGCGAAGACCAGGATCGTGAAGCCCATGGTCCGCGCCTCACGCATCTGCGCCTCATGGCCGATCGCCTGGACCGACCTGTCAGTGAAGAGACCGCCACTCAAATGCATGTCCATGCCAATCAGGGTCACCAGGGCCATGACCAGGCCGATATAGACGATGTCGACCCACATGTTCCGGTCAATCACCCGGTCGTCGATGGACCGGGGCGGACGGCCCATCAGATCGTCGCTCTGCGGGTCCACTCCCATGGCCAGGGCGGGAGCCGCATCGGTCAGAAGGTTGATCCAGAGCAGCTGAGTGGCCAGGAGCGGCACGGTCACGCCCGCCACGCCGGGCTGCGATATGCCCAGAAGACCCGCAAAGACCACGCCCCCGAAGACCGTGAAAACCTCGCCCATGTTGGAGCTGAGCAGGTAGCGCAGGAACTTGCGGATGTTGTCGAATATGCCCCGGCCCTCTCGTACAGCCTGGACGATGGTGGCGAAATTGTCGTCCGCCAGAATCATCTTGGCCGACTCCTTGGTGACCTCGGTCCCGGTGATGCCCATGGCCACGCCGATGTCCGCAGCCTTTACAGCGGGGGCGTCGTTGACGCCGTCGCCGGTCATGGCCACGACCTTGCCCTGGTCCTGAAGCGATTCGACGATCTTCAGCTTGTGCTCGGGGGCCACGCGAGCGTAGACGGAGACCTTGGAGGTGGTCTCCCGAAGCTGGTCCGCGTCCATGGCATCCAGCTGCTCGCCGGTGCAGGCGGGGCCGCCGGGCTCGGTGATGCCCAGGTCACCCGCGATCCTGGCCGCAGTGAATGGATGGTCGCCAGTGATCATGATCGTTCTGATGCCGGCACTGTGAGCCTGAGCCACAGCCTGGCGTACCTCAGTCCGAGGCGGATCGATGATGCCGACCATGCCCGCCCAGATCAAATCGCTTTCCAAATGGGCGCTCTCCTGGAATACCTTGTCCGCAGACAGGAGAACTGCGGAAGCACGCTGAGTCTCCTTAGACAAACGGTCCGTCTGGCCTGTCCCAATCGTGCTTGACGGCCTCTCCCCCTCGTCATCTTCGGTCAGGGACGACAGTTCCTGACCGGATACAGGCCGGAAAGCCTGTCCCAGAGTCCTGTAGGCATCGCCGGACAGATGGCTGACTTGGGCGAGTATCCTCTCCCGGTCAGCGCTAGTCATAGGCCTGACCTGGCTGTCTTCGAGAATCCGGTCGCACCGGCCGAGCAGCACATCGGGAGCACCCTTGCAGAAGAGGCGCGATTGCCCTTCGCTGCCGTCACGCGGAGCGGCCAGGACCGACATGAGCTTGCGCTCGGACGTGAAAGGAATCTCAGCCAGACGACGGTAGCCGTCAGCCTTGGCATCAGCGCCGACTTTGCGAGCGGCGACAATCAGAGAGACCTCCGTGGGATCGCCGACGCTCTGCCAGTGACCCTGCCCGGATCCAGACTGGGTCTGGGAATCAGGTTCGGCCTCGACCGGCTGCCAATGCAGGTCTCCGTCGTTGGCGATGGCCCCGACCATCAGGGTCTCTTCCACTGCCTCAGCCAGAGATGAACCAATGGTATCTGTCAGTTGTTGATCATCTGACCCACTGGCCTCGACCGGCTGCATGGTTCCCTCCGGAGCGTACCCGGTGCCAGTGAGCCTGACCTGCCCCGAGGGGACGACCACCCGTTCAACGGTCATTTCATTGCGTGTAAGAGTCCCTGTCTTGTCGGAGCAGATGACTGATGCCGATCCCAGGGTCTCCACCGAGCTGAGCTTCTTGACGATGGCATGATGCTTGGCCATGCGCTGCACGCCCAGGGCGAGAACCACAGTCAGGATGGCCGTCAGCCCCTCCGGCACAGCAGCTACGGCCAGGGATACGGCCATGAGCAGGGAATCAATCAGATCCTGGGTTGTCTGAAAGCCTTCCATCAGGGCCAAAGCAGCCAAAACCAGGGCGGCAATCAAGCAGACGGCCAGTCCGAGGAGCTTGGAGACGCGGGCCATCTCCTTCTGTAGGGGCGTGGGTTCCTCCTGGGTATCAGCCAGCATGTCGGCGATCTTCCCGACCTGGGTGTCCATACCAGTAGAGGTGACGATCATGCGCCCGTTCCCCTGGGTCACTGCGGTGCCGTTGAAGACCATGTTGGTTCTGTCACCCAGAGCCTTGGGCTGGTCAAGCCGACCGGGCCGCTTGCCCACCGGCAGCGACTCGCCGGTCAGCGATGCCTCGGCCACGCGCAGACCCGCGGCCTGGAACAGTCTTCCGTCGGCGCCGACCGAATCGCCTTCAGCCAGGACTACTACATCACCAGGCACGATCCTGCTGGTCTCCAGGCTGACCACCCGGCCGCCTCGCAGCACCGAGGCGTGCGGGGCCGTCATGCTCGCCAGAGCATCCACAGCCCGCTCGGCCTTAGCCTCCTGAGCGTACCCCAGGGCGGCATTAAGGATGAGGATGATCATGATGACGATGGCATCAAAGGGCAGGGGCTCCCCGCCTCCTGATGCCGGATGTGAGCGTTCCACCACCCAGGCCACCAACGAAATGGCCGTGGCTGCCAGAAGCAGATAGACCAAGGGGTCCTTGAACTGTTGAAGGAATTTCCTCCATGCAGGAACGGGAGGCGCTCCAGCCAGCTCATTAGGACCGAACCTGTCCAGCCGACGCGCCGCCTCGGCCTCATCCAGGCCCCGGTCGGGGTCCACATTCAGGGCAAGGGCAACCTGATCGACACCTACTATAGAAGGGTCCTTGAGGACGGGGCCATTCACTCTGCGCCTCTGCTCATGGCCCTGCCCTGCAGTCGGGATCACGCCGGTATCTGTCGATTGCTCATGCTTGGGATCGCTGGTCAACCCAGTCATGCCACTCTCCTGCTTATGCCACGGAGTAGTCAACGCTTCAGAGGCCCGTTGGAAGAAATCAGAGGCGGCCAGACCAAAACGCTGCGTGGATGCTTGCCAAGTTGAACCAATAATATACATAAACACGGCCGAAGTCGTCAAGGCCTTTGCTTCAGTATGCATTCTCAGGCCTGTCTCATGACAGAGACGGTATCTTTGCTGCACTTAACTTGGCAGCGCCCTAGTTGCCGAATCCCCCCCCCAAAAATACTAGATCTTCATTAGAAAAGCTTTAATCAATTTGGGCTCATCTGGCATAAAAACCCTTATCTGCCCTGAGAATCCTATTTAAGACCCTCTTGTGATTATTCGACAGGCTCAGCTGGCGTTATCTGAGCAGTAAATAGTCTTATAGGCCAACCATGGTAGTTCTTGCCAGCCGTCTGCCCTAACGATCCTTTCAGTGGAGACACCATTGGAAATAGCACTAAACACGAGAAAGAGAGGAGAGAGACGGACAAAATGCACAACATTATCGATCTGCAGAATAGTAATATCGCCATGAATGATGAAGCCGCTCATCATAGCGGCGTCAGCATATTTGCATGCCACGGCGGTGGGCATGATAATATCTGGAGTTGATGGACCTGCAGCTAATCCACAAAAATATGCCACTGCGATGACGTATTCACCAAAATGGCATGGGCTGTCATTTTTGCCTTGATGATGGCAAGGACAACAGTCATGTAAGTCTATGGGTGCCATCCTTGTATGGCATCCATAGCATTATTCTGATGAAGATTTATAAGTCGCGAGAACGGCGATGATGGGAGAACGGTGATGAGTGGTGCTTCAGTGAGTTCAAATGGATTGACGATGACGGTGACTCCGAGGAAGGATGATTCGATCACCATCCTCGACCATGTCGACTTCCATGCTGAGCCCGGAAGAATCACGGGGATTGTCGGCCCCTCAGGCAGCGGAAAGTCCACCTTGCTGTACTGCCTTTCGGGATTGGAACGTGCGACATCCGGAAGCATCTCCCTTCTAGGGCATGACATCACGCATATGCGAGCGTCCGCGCTCACTCGGTTTCGGCGTCGGCATCTGGGATTCGTGTTTCAGTCCTACAACCTGATCACGAGCATGACGGTGGAGGAGAACCTCGCGCTGCCATTCACCCTGCGCGGCCGTCGACTCCCCAAGCAAAAAGCGGATGAGATGTTGCGGTACTTCGGATTGGCAAACGAGAAAAAAAGGAGCGTGACGATGCTCTCAGGCGGAGAGCAGCAACGTGTCGCGCTTGCACGAGTGCTACTCTCCGATGCAGATATCATTTTCGCCGACGAGCCGACTGGAGCCTTGGATCAGGAATCTGGCGCCAAGGTCATGCAGGTGTTCAAAAGTCTGGCTATGGATGCGGGCAGGACCGTAGTAATAGTGACCCACAGTGGAGAGGTAGCCGGACAGTGCGACCAGATCGTTGAGGTCCGTGATGGCCACGTGCTGAACGCCGATGCGGAGAGCGGGGCCGGTATATGAGGGGCGCACTCTCTGATCTGAAAGCAGCCCCGGCCGTATGGGCAGGCGTATGGCTGTCACTAATCGTTTCCCAGACCGCTGTGTGCACTATTGTCGCCGCGCGCAGGGCTATTGATGCCGCTTACCACGGACCGGATGCCGGGCTAGGCGCCAACCTTTCCGGCCCAGCAATGCTGTTCAGCGTGGTCATAGCCGTGTTCGTAATGCTGTGGGTCGTGACCGCCGCTCTGAACCAGCGTCGGCACCAACTAGCATTGCTGGTCCTTCAAGGCGCCACGCCTTGGCAGCTGCTCTTCGGGAATCTGGCTATCATCATCGTCCTATTCATCTTGGCAGCAGTAGCGTCATCCCTCCTGACGCCGCTGGCAGCACCATATCTGTTCGACCTCCTGGCCAGAGCATTCGAGCTGAAACTGACGTATCAAGCAACCCAGCTGCTGGCATCCATCGGCACTGGGTTGGCCATTGCCGGAGTCGCCGTCCTTGCAGGCACAGTGCTGACCGTGCGCACACTATCCAAGATCAGGCCGATAGAGGCGCTTCGGCAGTCACAAAACCCGCCGAGACAAGTGAACGCATTCCGTGTTCTGCTAGGCGCATCGTTGCTCGTGGGAGCGATATGCGCGCTCATCATCCCGGGGACAGCTACACGCAAGATAGACTCTGGCGAGCTCGCCACGCACATTTCCGGCAGGAATCCCATAGAGTCCAGAGTGACAGGATTCATTGGGTTCTCCATGGGAGGCATGTTCCTCCTGATCTTCGCATTGGCTGTTCTGGCTCCCTATGTCATGCACTGGTTCACCAAAGGATGGACGCATCTTCTCCCCCTGCCATTCAGCACCTGGAAACTCGCTAGGCAGCAGGCCGTTGGGAGGATCCAACGACAGAACGCGACCATCATTCCCATGACGGCCGGCTTGTCGTTGCTCATGACTTTCTCTGGTGTGTTGCATACGCTGACCGACAGCCTCAAGAATTTCGCCAGTAACGGCCATTCCATGAACGTGAACCCACACATGCTGACGAACCTGATGGCCATGCTCGGCCCTGCGCTCATCATCGCTTTGGTGGGCGCAATCTCCGGACTGATGATCACCGCACGAGGGCGACGCCTGGATCTGGCGCTGACATACGTATCCGGTGCCAGTACCGGACAGTTGCGCATTTTGGGAGCCCTCGATGGTCTCATTTCGATGGTCACCTCGGTGCTGCTCGCCTTCGTCATCACACTGCTCAGCACCTGCGGCACCGCCTTCATGCTGCAACGATATCTGGGAAGCGCAAAGATAAGCGTTCAATGGGGATATTGGGCGGTCATCGCACTCCTCGCTATTGTCGTAGGCGCCCTCGTCACAGGCGTGCAGGCGCTGTGCGCGCGTTCCGAGGATTCTGTGAGGGTCATATCACGTGCAGTCGGTGAGTAACCACCCCCAACAAAGGACGAAAATGTCGCCACACAAGCGGAATAGTAATGAGAAAACCGCATCTTTGATAGACGTGCCCCGCCTTTTGAAATCCATAAGGGTGTTTTATTCACGGTTAGTCTGCTAAGTATAGCGAGCGCCCTCTTAAATCTGGCTCAGCCACAGCTTGTCAATGTCATTCTTGGACGCGTGCAGCATAACATGCGATCCGCAGTGCCCCTCTAATAGCGTTGGCAGGAGTGTTTCTGTCCGGCGCAGCAATCACTTCTTTTGACGCTTACCTGCTGTTGAACGATATGAGACGGTCTCTAGTAATGCATATTCTGCATTTGCCGTTCAAAGATCTGGACCAGTCGCATACAGGCAACGTAATTTCTATTATTTCATCTGATACAAATGAACTGAAGCGATTGCTGACCGATAATTGCCAGAAGTGTTTGGCACTTTACTGGTGTTCATAGGCGCGTGTGTGGGAATGGTCATAATCAGTCCCGTCATGTTCGTTATCTCTCTTTCGACCTGTCTTGTTACTGTCGGTTTACTGGTAGTCTTATCCGGAAAATTACGAGACTGCTCCAGAGGGGCTCAAACGGCCATAGGAGATATGACGTCTGCAGCCACTGATGCTTTGATGAGTTTGAAAAGGATCAGGGTTTTCGACGCCACGGAGCGTGAGACCAATAAAATCGGCGAGAAGCCAGGCAAGCGTGCACATCCGGTCGTCTAATTTCAAAGAAGCAGTCACTGATATGGCCATCAGGAATGGCCTTAATGCAGTTGTGCCTGATGGTTGTATCGGGAATCGGCGCTTTCCAAGTGGCCAAAGGAGTGATGACTGTTCAGCAACTGGTAACTTTTCTATGTACCTAGAAATGATGCCCACGCCTATGGCGACACTTTCTTCGACATATAGCAGACTGTTCAGAGCGTTGGGCGCGAACTCCAGCATTCAAGCGATAATGAGAATGCCGACCGAAGATGCGACATCAGCATGAGCAGTATCCAGTAGGGTCCAAAGGAAGGTCACCAACTCCGATCAGATTGACATCGATCTTGACCATGCTGATATTCCGTATGATGACGCACGGAACAATCGTGGCGGGCTCCAACTGAATGAAGCGGGTGTGCATATGAAAGGCGGCGTCGTCTACGCGATAGTCGGACCATCCGAAGCGGGCAAATCAACCATGCTGGCCCTTATAAAGGTATTCTATAAGCCAAATCATGGCCATGTTCTCTTTAATGGCATTGATATTTCAACTCTCAGCTCCTCTTATGTACGTTCTCTGATCGGCTATGTAGAACAAGATGCCCCCATATATTCCGGTTCTTCCAGAACGAATTTGGCGATGAACAAGAACGGCGTATCCGATGAAGGCTGCTGGAATGCCTTAAATAAGGTGAACCTCACGCCAAAGTGAGAGACACCTTCGATGGATTGGATACCCCAGTAGGCAACGCGGTGTATTGCTGAGTAGCGGTGAACGCTATCGCTTGGCCCTGGCAAGGCTGTTGTCCATAAGGCGGCCGATCATGCTGCTTGACGAAACAACGTACCATTTAGACGCTAAAAACGAGGAGCTCGTCGCACAAGTCATTCATGCCAATTCCCCGGAGCAGACAATAGTCATGGCGGCACAGAGAATACAATCAATCGCTTCGTCAAATAGAATCATGGTTTTGGCCAATAGAACTATCAATGGTTTCCTTTGGAAAATATTGTCTGCCAATCCTACTCTCCTATATGTATTGCTGTTAATAAACTTGATACCAATGTGAATAATTTGGCTATATATAAATATGCGCGGAAAATACGATCCACCGGCAGCAAGGTTCTCACCTCAACAAAGGAACAGACGATTCAAACTATCGTCTTGCCCTCTAAAGATATCTTTAATGACATTTATTGGCTGCTTGGTTTCCAGCATGATATGCAGTCATTACTAGACTGACCACGGGATATCTAGCAGTAAAGTTTAGCTGGGAGTACAGCACGTGAACCTTACACAGGGCACGCGGGAATAAATCTTGGAATTGCTCATTGTCAAGACATGACCCTCGCTGTTCCGCACAGTCAATCAGCTATCTGTTTTTTGATGACTATATGATCACGACGATGTTGATCGCCTACGGGCTTAAGGAGCCGGACCGGGCATCAGACCGCTGGTTAATAGCCTAAACGAGTGGGCGTGGGCTGATACATGACGTACGCTCTGAGCTTCTCATACCAGATAGGATGATACAAAAAGAAAGAAGAGGATACGGCACCTATATTCCATGTCGGCCGTGCGTTTTGAACCGTATTACGGTATTTTCATGCCAGGCCCTGACGACGATCTCGAGGCTCCTCCGGTCATCTCAAATAGTTTCAATTTCATACAGCTGCGTAGGCGTCATACGGGCATCGGCATCTCCGATCGGGTATGACTGCCTGCGCTGATGCCTGCTGTCTTGCAGTAGACAGGCCTCTTCGCCTATGTGTCTGCCGTTGATGCAAGCCGAAACCACCGTTTTGCCGTCGATCAGGCTTTCGCTATAGAATATGTTTGACCTCGGGATTCATTTCTTTTTCCCTGTGCTATTATCGCCTACTCCAGCGACAGATCGCTCTGTTCAGCGTCATCTGATTTTTACATGCAGATCCCTACAGATTGATACTTTCTGTTATCTGTAACATACAGATCTGCCAAAGAATGGTGAACTTTAGTAATCAATTACTAAAGCGATTGCTAAACAATTGATGTTTTCATAATTATTGGCCCACGATTAACACTATTTGCTAATCTTTACCACTGTGCAATTCTTAACTGGACACCGAGTTTGCTGTGACCGGTATCAGCTCCGCTGAATTCACTGCACTGGCAAAAATACAGTGACTGCTGCGCCATCGCCACTGGCTGCATTGGCGAGGATTAGGCGGCCTCCTGCACTTTCCACAGTCGACCGCGCTGCAGCCAGGCCGATGCCATGGTGACCGCTGGAGCCGTGCCGACTGCTGTCAGCCTGATAGAGCCATTCCGTGGCATGGGCCAGAGCCCGGCTGCTGAAACCTGGACCCCGGTCACGCACCGTCACCACTAAGGCTCGCCCGCCCTCCTGACCACCCTCCAGCCTCCAGGTCAGCGTCACCAAGCCATGGTCCGGCGAGTAGTCGGCCGCGTTGGCGATGATGTTCATGATCGCTCGGGTAAGGTCAGCCGCGTCACCGGAAACCTGACCGGTGTCGGAACCTAGACGGTCATCCCGCTCAAGCCGCAGACTCCGGGCATTCAGGTAGCCTTGGGCCTGGTTGTTGACCGCATCTTTCAAAGCAACCGCCATGACCCCGGATCGCCCTGAAGCCGTGCCCACGGAACCCTGGCTGATGGCTTGCGCATAGTCAGCCATCTCACGGATGGCATCCTCGATGGAGTCCAGGTAGGACTGCTGCTCCCGGCTGAGCCCGGTCTCCCCCAGCAGGTCTGCATTGCCTCGCATGATGGTCAGCGGCGTCTTCAGGTCGTGTGCCAGGGCCGCCACCTGCCGACGCTGGGACTCCTGGGCCATCCAGGTCTTCTCCAGGGATTCCTTCAACGTGGCGCGCATCCTATCGAAGGACCCCAGCACCCGGTTGATCTCCAGCACGTTGCTGCGGGGCAGGGATGCGTCAAGATCCTGCCGCCCTATGTCGTCAGCCACCTGGTTGAAAACCTTGAGCTTGGACGATATGACATGGGCCGCCCGCAACCCGATCAGCAGGAGGGTGATCAGCAGGACCGCCCCGCAAGACACCAGCAGAAGATTCTGGGGATTGGGATAGCGGTCCCGGGCCTGCCTCGATACCCACTGCGGCTGGATCCGATAGGCCAGGACGCATGGCCGCCCATCGGCTGTGGCATAGACGAGGTAGGTCGCATTCGGCCTTGCACGAGTGGCGAGAGGCCGTCCCGTCTTCTTCTCCCGCTCTTCCGATGGCATGGATGCCCTGTGCTCCCAGTGGTCGGCCGCCAGCTGGTCGGCTTCGCTGGCCATGCCGCCCTTCATATCTCCCCCCGTGGGATGCACCTGATGGTCATAGGTTCGGTACCAGTAAGCAGCGGGAATCATGGATTCGTCAATAGCAGTCGAACGGCCGATGGAGTGCCCCACCTCCTCCAGATGCTGTTCGCCATAGTTGGCCCAGAAGAAGTCACCCCTGGTCCCCAGGTTTATCCAGACCATATACATACCGGCGAACAGCAGAGCCAGAATCAGCAGCACGTAGAGAAAGTATCTGATGATCAGCAGAACGATGGGCATTCCCTTGCGGCTTGGCCGGCCCTTGCCGTCGGGGTTCTGCTCCCCCGGCGCTTCGGGCACGCCGTCGGTCAGGCCGCCCATTGGTAACCCACCGACCAGATGGTCCTGATGGGGTCCACCCCCAGGGCCTTGAGCTTGCGCCGGGCATTGCTCAGATGGACTCTGACCGCAGCCGTGGCATCGCTGTCCGTATCCTCAGCGGCCGGGTCATCCTCAGCGGCCAAGCAGGCCTCCCATATCTGCATGGGCGCGTAGGCCCGCCCTGGATGTTCGGCCAGCAGTGCGCATATGCGGTATTCCGCATCCGTCAGATTGGCGTTGCGCCCGTCCACCCTGATCTGCCGCGCCTGAAGATCCATGTCCAAGGAGCCGAAACGCAGGAGCGGACGCCCACGCCGACTGCCCTGGGACAGCCTCGCCCTGACCTTGGCTCGGAGCTCGGCAATGCCGAAAGGCTTGCGTATGTAATCGTCAGCCCCCAGGCCATAGGCCAGGACCGCGCTGTCCTCGTCGGTCTTGGCCGTCAGGAAGATAATCGGGCAGGACACCCGTTCCCTGATGGAGGTCAACAGAGCGAAGCCGTCCAAGTGAGGCATCATGACATCGCAGAGGATCAGGTCGACCGAGGACAGGTCCATCCTCACGACCTCCCGGGAATCGTTGACCGCAGTCACGGCATAGCCGTCCTTGGACAGAGCGGCCATCAGCAGGGTGGTGATCCTGGGATCGTCGTCCACCACCAGGATGGATGCCCTATGCCTATCGTCCCCTGGGGAACCTTCGGCGTGCACGTCAGCCACGATTGGCTCCTTTTCTGCGCTTGCCGACTCGGCCCAGCCACTTTTGAGAATGAACGCCTTGTGGGCCGGGATTCTTGCAAGCCTGATTTCTTGCGGACCGGATGCCCTGCGACCCAGTCTAATCGCTGACCTTGCGACGATCCTCGAACCTGCCGATCCAGAGCAGGAGGGCCAAGCCCAGGGTCAGGGTGAAGACCAGACAGGGAATCAGATTATCCAGAGCCGTCACGCCGATTGAAGCACGCAGACCCTCACCTCCCGGCATGGTCAAGGCCAGTACCTGCTCGATTCCTAGGGAGCCGAACCTGGTAGGCCAAGTGAATGGTATCCACCGGGTGATTCCGGGGGTGCTGCCAACACCTGACAGGGTATGGCTGTACAGACCATTGAAGAGGCCGCCAAGGGAACTGATGGATATTCCGGTGCCGAGGACCCCAATAGCGATAGTCGTGTTTCTACCGAAGCGCAGGGCCAGGGCCATGGAGAAAAGGTAGAGGCAGAGGGAACCACCGGCCATGCCCAGGGTGGCGAGCGCTAGGGCCGAGATTGGCGCATCCAGTCCGCCGACCATAGCCATGGGCAGGCAAAAAGCCAGAGCCGCCAGGGCCAGAGCCAGCAGGCCCAGAAGCCAAAGCACCAGGATCTTGGCTGCCAGACCCAGTCGGCGGCTGGGAACCCCCAGAAGGTTGGCCATGTCGCCGGCCTCCCGCTCGGTTTCGATGTTCATGGCAACGACAATGGCGACCATCAGGGGCATGAGGGCACCCAAGACCTGAAAGAAGGCATCAGTCTCCAGACCAGGATCATAGGGGGCTGCGGCGAAGTAAGCGCCGCAGGCGAGCCCGGCCGCCAGGCCACAGATGACATGGATAGCGATAAGCACCGATCCGTGCAACCGTACGATTTCCGAGGCCACAACCCGGCCGACTGTCATCCTAGTCATGTCAGTTGGTCTCCTTCCGCGAGAACCAGATTCCCGTCAGGACGGACAGGAGCAGGAACCAGACCAGACAGGCCACCAAGGCCGTCAGGCTCTGCCCACCGAAGACAGACAAGGCAGCCTTGATCGGGCTGTTGTCTTCGGTCTCCAAGGGCACGCCATCAGGCATGACCTTCATGAAGGGCACCGGCAGGTTGATCATGGCGGCGGGCGGCAGGAAGGGCCATAGCCGTTGGTTTCCCCAGAAGGTGATCGAGACCAGCAGGTCCGCCATGTAAGGCAGGCCGAACCCAATCAGAACGCCGAACCGGGCGGTCAGCGCCAATCCCGCCGGTATCATCCAGGAACAGGCCAAGACCAGCATCAGGGCGCTGACTACGAAGTCGACTACAGACGGTCCCCCGACCCCGGAGACGGCGACCATGAGCGCCGAAAGACCCAGAGCCAGCAGGGTGGCGATGCCGATCAGAAGCAGGCAGTAGACGATCTTGGCCCACCAGACCAGAACAGGCGCGGCAGGCAGAGCCAGAGTGGTCCTCCACCGCTGCTTCCCGTCGATGTTGGCCACGGCAACGCTTATCAGAGCAGTCATGGCTGGGAGGAGCAGGACATACCAGTAGTTGACCCAGGAGGGCATCCAGACATGCAGCCCGAACGCGAAGCAAGCCACGATGACAATGAGCACCAGAGGGAAAGCCAAGGCCATCCGCCTGGGCGCGGCCGACCGGCCCTTCATGATCTCCGCTGCCAGGATCCTGCCAAAGGGGATGCCGTTGCCCCTGGTTCTGACTCTTTCAGCCGTATCCTGCTGGACGAATTGGTTGGCATTCATGTTGCTCATCGTGACCTCCTGAGCACGTCCATGAACAGCCCCTCCAGGTCCTCCCCGGCGTGCAGCTCATTCTCGTAGGCCAGGCGACCGTCCGCGATGATGCCGATATGATCCGCCAGGATCGACACCTCGGAGAGGATATGGCTTGAGACGATCACGCTCATCCCCTGCTGCGGGAAGCTGCGGATCATTCCCCTCAGCTCCTCGATGCCCAGCGGATCCAGCCCGTTGGTGGGCTCGTCCAGGATCAGCAGACGAGGTTTGGTCAGAATGGCGTTGGCTATCCCCAGGCGCTGCTTCATGCCTAGTGAGAACTGCCCAGCTTTCTTGGAGCCTGTGTCGCTCAGTCCGGCAATGGAGAGCGCCTGGTCGATCCGCTCATCAGGCAGGCCAAACAGGGTTGTGCGCACCTTGAGGTTCTGACGGGCCGTCAGATTGGGGTAGATGGGCGGCTGCTCGATCAGGGCGCCAATGTCGTAGAGGTCCCGGCGCGACCAGGGATGTCCGTCAAGAATCATGGATCCGCCAGTGGGGTGCAGCATGCCTGTGACCATCTTCAAGGTAGTGGATTTACCAGCCCCATTTGGCCCCAAGAGCCCGTAGACTCCGCCCTCGGGGACATGCAGGGACACCTGATCGACGGCCCGCTGTCCGTGGCCGAAGACCTTGGTCAGCCCCTCGGTCCGCAATATGTAACGCATGGTCAGCTCCTATTCATTTCCGTGTGGCAGGAGCCAGACTAAAGACCGAAAATAAGGAAAGATAAAGAAACGAGCAGAGCCCTTCTGCTGCCAAGGAAGGCATCGTGAAAGACGAAGTCCTGAGAGACCTAGAACAGTCAAAATTCTGCGTCTGCCGAACCTTGATATCCGACAGGATCCGTAGAGCAAGGGCTTTGCTAGATGGTTCCACCGAAGGCCATGAGAGGCCGATTGGACCCAACCCTCGCTTTCTCATCGTTTTCGCAGTGTGCCATTTAACACACGCAACCAGGGAAATCAACTCTTTTCTTCCCGCCGGGCCGATGCTACATCTGGTACCTGGCTCTGGTGCACCATGCCAATTCGACAGCACGATCAAAGGAACCACATGCACATTCGACCACTCCTTTCCCTCGCTCGATTCAAGCGCGCTATCGCAGTAATCCTGGTGCTGGCAAGCGCCCTCTTCTTCCTGGGCGCCTGCGGATCGGGCTCGCAGACAGACCAGTCCAGCCAGTCAAAGGCCTCGGAAGGGCAGGGCTCCTTCCCCGTCAAGATCGATCATGTTTACGGCACCACCTCGATCCCTTCCAAGCCCAAGCGCATCGCCACCGTCGGATGGGCCACTCCCGACAACCTCATCGCCTTGGGGGTCGTGCCGGTCAGCATCCAGAAAAACTCCTTCGGCAAGACCGTGGATGGAGGGTATCTGCCCTGGACCAAGGATGCCCTGGATGAGATGCATGTGGCCAAGGCGGATATGCCCAAGCTGCATGACGAATCGGACGGCATCGATGTCGAGGCCATCGCCGCGTCCAAGCCCGATCTGATCATCGGCCTGCTCTCCGGCATGACCAAGAAGCAGTATGACACCTTGAGCAAGATTGCGCCGACAATCGCCTATCAAGAGGTTGCCTGGGGCGACCCCTGGCGCAAGGTCATCACGTCCACAGCCAAGGCCATCGGAGAACCCGAAAAGGGCAAGCAGCTGATATCCGACCTGGAGGAGCGCATCTCAAAGGCCGGAGAGACCCAACCGGCCATCAAGGGCAAGACCGCGGCAGTTATGTATTTCGATGCCTCCAAGCTCTCTAAGTTCAGCGTCTACACCACCTCCGACGCCCGGCCTCAGTTCCTGAACGACCTCGGTATGGAGACTCCGGAGTCCATCAAGGAGGACTCCAAGGGCACTAAGAACTTCTACAAGGAGATCTCCTCCGAGCATGCCGACAGGTACAAGGATGTCGACATCATCGTTACCTACGGCACCCCGGACCTGCTTGAAGCGATGCGCAAGGACCCTCTCCTCTCCAAGATTCCCGCAGTTGAGCGCGGATCCGTCGTGGTTATCGACAATGACAGCGAGATGGCCAATGCCCTTGACCCCTCGGCCCTGTCCATCCAGAAGACGACCGACACATACGCCCAACTTCTGGGCGAGGCTGCCGCCAAGGTCTGATCAGGCCGCAGGTGAGGGGATGAAAGAGGGAGAGGTGGCGCATATATGCGGTCGGCGAGCAACCATGCATCGCAACGGAAACGGACCCATGGTCTTGCCCGGGCTGATTCTGGCGGTCTGCCTGGTCATGGTCTGCGCCCTGTCCCTGGTTTTCGGATCCCGTTCCGTCAGCCCTTCCGACATCCTCCACGCCCTGTCCGCCTCCTCGGATGACATCGCGGTCTCGGCCATCCGCCTGAGAATCCCCCGCACCGTCCTCGGCCTCCTGGTCGGCGCGGGGCTGGGGGTGGCCGGGACCCTGATGCAGGGCATATCACGCAATCCACTGGCGGACCCGTCGATTCTGGGTTTCAATACGGGGGCGGCCCTGGCGATCGTCTGCTCCATAGCCTTCTTCTCCTTATCGACCCCGGCCCAGTATGTCTGGGTGGGACTGCTGGGCAGTGCGACGACCGCACTGGTCGTCTGGGCCATAGGCTCCCTGGGGCCATCCGGTCCATCTCCGCTACGGCTGACCCTGGCCGGTGTCGTGATCAGTTCGGTACTGGGGTCTCTTACCTCCGCCATCCTTCTGCCGCGCGTCAATGTCATCAGCTCTTATCGTTTCTGGCAGGTGGGCGGAATCTCCGGCGCCCGGTTCGACCTCATGATGCCGGTCCTGCCTCTTCTCGCTCTTGGACTGATACTCGCCTTCTGCCTGACGCCCGGGATCAACGCCTTGACCCTGGGTGATCAGATGGCCGAAGGACTGGGTATGCACGTCGGACGTGTCCGCAGCCTGGCCTGGCTTGCGGCAATACTCCTCTGCGCCTCCTGTACGGCACTGGCGGGTCCGATTGGCTTCGTCGGATTGGTGGTCCCCCATGTGGCACGACTGCTCATAGGACCCGACTACAGGCGGATCATGGCCCTGAGCATCCTCATCGGCCCCCTTCTGGTGGTTGGCGCCGACGTGGTGGGCAGGATAATCACCCGTCCATCCGATGTGGAGGTCGGCATCGTCACGGCACTGATTGGGGCTCCCGTATTCGTGATTCTGGCCGGGCGCAGAAGAACCGCGGAGGTATAGGCATGGATGCTTGCCTCCTTCATGATGCGCACAGACCCGATGCGATGACCGACCTGCAACGGATACGACGGACCCACACCGTTCGTTCACTGGCAGTCACCATCCTGCTTGTGATACTCCTGGTTGCTCTCGCGCTGTCCGACCTGGTTCTGGGACACCGCACATACTCCATGAGCGACCTGATTGGAGCACTTCTGGGGCAGGGAGACGAAGGGACCAGGTTCGTGATTCTCCAACTCCGCATGCCCAGGGCACTGATCGGCTGCGCCGCCGGCATCGCATTCGGCATGGCCGGAATTGGTTTCCAACACCTCCTGCGCAACATGATGGCCAGCCCGGATATCATCGGCATCACGACAGGAGCCAACACGGCCGCCATCTTCGGCATTGTCGTATTGGGCCTGTCGGGCATGCCCTTGGCCTGCCTGGCGGTCATGGGCGGTCTCCTGACAGCCCTCCTGGTCATGGCCCTGGCCTGGCGCGGTTCGTTCGACCCGACCCGGCTGATACTGATCGGAATCGGAGTGGCCGCAGGGTTCAATGCTCTGGGTTCCTGGCTGATGGTTCGCAGCAACCAATGGGACATCCAGGCAGCAACCCGGTGGCTGACGGGCAGCCTGGCCGATGCCCAGTGGTCCGATCTACCCGTACTGGCAACAACAACCCTGGTCGGCGCCATGCTCCTGCTGGCACTCGACAGGAATGTCAGCACACTGCAGCTGGGACCGGAGATGGCCGCCGGACTGGGAGTCAGGGTAAGCCCTGTCCAGTTCGAGGTGATTATCGTGGGTGTGCTGCTCCTGGCTGTCGCAACGGCGACCACCGGTCCCATCTCCTTTGTTTCGTTCCTCTCCGGCCCCATCGCCGCAGTCCTGGTTGGTCGGGGAGCATCGGCCCTTATCCAGTCGGGCCTGGTGGGAGGTTGCCTGGTTCTGGAGTCGGACATCGTCGCCCAACATCTGCCCACAACCCAGATGCCGGTCGGCATCATCACCAGCATTGTGGGCGGACCCGTCCTCATCCTGATCATGGTCCTTATGACCCGCAGACAGGAGCTCTGACCATCTTGGCATCATCTCCGGCATACGACGCTTGGAGCAACGCGCATAAGCTGACCGCCTCGCACCTTCGCCTCACCTATGGCGGGCGTACGGTCATCGAGGACCTGAGTCTGGATATACCCCCACACACGATGGGGTCCATCATCGGACCCAACGGATGCGGAAAATCAACCTTCCTCAAGGCCATGGCCAGGATACTGAAACCAGCCTCGGGGACCGTCACGCTGGACGGAGAGCCCATCACCAGCATGCCCACCCGCAAGGTTGCAATGATTCTGGGGTTACTGCCGCAGAACCCGTCAGCACCCGCAGGCATCACCATCGCCGACCTGGTCGCTCGCGGTCGATACCCCCACCACCACTTCATCGAGCGGTGGACGACCAAGGACGAAAAGGCGGTGGAACGGGCCCTCGCCCTGACCGGACTGACCGATATGGCGGGGTGCCCAATCGACCGCCTGTCCGGAGGACAACGCCAGCGCGCCTGGATTGCCTTGACCCTCGCCCAGCAGACCGACATACTCCTTCTTGACGAACCAACCACGTATCTCGATATCGCCTACCAGCTTGAGGTACTCGACCTGCTGAGCACCCTGAACAGGCAGGAGGGCGTCACGGTGGTCATGGTTCTCCACGACCTGAACATGGCCGCCAGATATTCGGATTGGATCCTGGCCATCAAGGATGGCAAGAGGGTCGCTTTGGGCGCTCCCGACGAGGTCATGACCGAGAGCCTGGTCACGGAAGTATTCGACATCGCATCGACCGTGGTCTCTGATGGGTCCACCGGCACCCCATTGATGACCCCGGCACCCAGCCATAGTCTTGAAGCCCACTCTGGCGGGGCTGGCAATGTACACGTACACTGGGATGACCCGACAGGGCGACAGCAACCAATCCAATGATGTAAAGCCCTCGATGTAAACCCCTCGTCCTGTTCTCCGCATCGCTAACACCAACGTCTCCGACCAGAAAGCCTCAAAACCACCGATTCATGAACCATGACAACCTGAGTGGAGCCCCATCCTCAGGCAACTTGACGTTCCGATCAACCCATAAACCTCAACCGAAAGATAGCCAGCCATGGAACACCAAGCCAACAACCATCCTGTCCCTTTGATTCCCTTCCGCGTCTCCGTAGCCAGAGCGGAAACGCTCTCGCCCCACTTCAAGCGGATCGTCTTCCAGGGACCGGATCTGAAGATTTTTGCAGACGCTGGGTACGATGAGCGAATCAAAATCCTCTTGCCGCTCCCCGACGGATCCGTGCCGCCCCCTTCATTCTTCGAGGCGACCCCTGAAGATCCGCTTGCCTGGTACCAACAGTGGAGGACCATGCCCGCAGAGAGCCGCAACCCGCTGCGCACCTATACGGTTCGCAAGGTCAGGCCCGAGAGCGAGCAAATAGATGTGGACTTCGTCATCCACGACCATGCCGGACCGGCTGGAGCCTTTGCAGAGGCAGCAAGACCAGGCGATCAGGCCATCATCATCGGCCCCAATGCACAGGCCGGAGGACCCGTCGCGGGGATGGACTTTCACCCAGGCCAATCCAGACATCTTCTCCTGGTGGGCGATGAGACTGCGGTACCAGCCATCGGCGCCATAATGGACAGCCTGATCCGCGACCACTGGCGGGGAGAGGGGGTGGCATTGATCGAAGTCCCGACCGAAGAGGACCGTCTTCCGCTGCCCGAGCATGAAGGAATCCGCATAATTTGGACGACCTGCGACGAATCCGGGCATGGGCACGCCCTCACTGAAGCCATGCGCAACCTACTGGACGACCTGCCAATCCATCCGCCTACGGCCGCAACCGCTGAACCTTCCAAGGAATTCACAGAGGTCGATATCGACAAAGAGCTGCTCTGGGAGACTGCCAATGCCGCCCAAGCCGATGCCTCCATTCATGCCGACGACCTGTACGCCTGGATCGCCGGAGAGGCAGCCACCGTCCGCGAACTAAGGCGCATGCTGGTCAGAGACCAGGGGATGGATCGGCGCAGCGTCTCATTCATGGGGTATTGGCGCCAGGGCCGCAGCGAGATGTCCTGACCGCCCGTCCCCGTGAGCGGGCGACCACCCTCGTCTTTTCCTGACCTGGAAGCCAAAGAGCGATCACAGAAGCCCTTCTGACTGCGTGAGTAACAGGTCATGGGCTGCCGAATCGAATCCGCCACGGCATCTTGCAGGATTGATGGATAGGAACCACAGCCTTGCTTGCTGTGCGGCAGATTGGATAGAACCCCGTCCGGTTCTGATGAGTCAGTTCCCGTCAGATGAACCGCAGTACTCCCGGAAGAAATTGCCGATCACCTGGTGACCATACTGGCTGCCGATGCTCTCAGGGTGGAACTGAACGCCCTCCATAAGCAACCGGCCCCGCCTAAGGCCCATCACATAGCCATCCAGAAGCGAGCGCGCGCTGATCTCCAGATCGGCGATCTGGCTGACCGAGGCCTCGTCGGCAACCAGGGAATGGTACCTGGTCACATCGAAGGTATCAGGCAAGCACTTGAAGCAGCCCTTCCCGTCGTTGCTTATCCCGCTCACCTTGCCGTGCTGACGACTGGATGCCCTGACTACCCGTGCTCCGGCGTGTACCGCGATGGCCTGCATGCCCAAACAGATGCCGAAGACCGGCTTCCGTCCTGCCACCTGGTCAAGAAGCTCCAGGTAACCGCAGTCCTCCGGGCGCCCCGGCCCGGGGCCCAGAATGACCGCATCGAAGGTAAGCGGATTTACTTCTGCAAGGTGGTTCACCCGGACAATGGTCGTATCGGCGACCAACAGGTCCACGTAGTTCTTGACCACGTAGACGAAACTGTCGAAGGCATCAACCAGCAAGACTTTCATGGGCCAGCTCCTTTCCGGTGATGGCCAGGTAGGCCGAACTCATCTTCTTCATGGTCTCCTGCCACTCGCTCTCAGGCTGGGAGTCCTCGACGATCCCCGCCGAGGCGCGCAGGTGATAGCTGCCGGAATGGTAGGAGGCTGTGCGTATGCACAGTGCGGTCAGGACCAGACCGTCGAATCCGAGGAAGCCCACAGCTCCGGCATACACCCCGCGCGGGCTGACCTCGGTCTCCTCAATGATCTCCACGGCGCGCACCTTGGGGGTACCCGTCATGGTGCCGGCAGGGAAAGCGGCCGAGAAGACGTCGTACTTGTCCAGACCAGGCCGGATCCGGCCGACCACATCCGAGACCATGTGAATGACGTGGGAGTAGACCTCGGTAGTCATCAGCCGGTCCACCTTCAAGGATTCAGGCGTGCAGCACCTGGCTACGTCGTTGCGGCCCAGGTCCACAAGCATCAGGTGCTCGGCCCGCTCTTTGGGGTCGCTGGTCAGCTGCCTGATGGCCGCCTGTCGAGCCTCTTCTTCTCCGGGGTTACCGACCGTTCCGGCGATGGGCCGCAGGGTTATGTCACCAGCAGGGGTCAGCCCGATGAAGAGCTCGGGACTTGCTCCGATGACATGCACGCCCTGAGGGGTTACGAAGTAGTACATATAGGGGGACGGGTCCTGCAGACGCAGCCGCTGGTAGACCTGGAAGGGCGGAATGCGGGAATCCACCTGGATCTCATGCCCGAGCTGGAGCTGATAGACATCGCCCAGGGCTATGTGCTCCTTGCCCTCGGCAAACCACTGATAGAAACGATCCCGATCGATCGTGTCATGGGCCTCGTATGGATAGTCCGGCCCGATGCCACCCTGTATGCCGGTCTGGACCGCATCAGTGTTTGGAGATTGCCCCGGCGATGCGTCGAATTGAAGCAGCCCCAGCACATCTTCTAACGGCGCGGATTCATGCCCGGTCTCGCCGCCCTTGATTGGCGCATTCGGAACCTGTGCACCAGACTGTGCAGAAGATCCGCGCTCTCGCAGATTTTCCTTACCCTCGGGACTGTCATATCCAGCAGAATCCTTATCGGCATGGATCAGGGTGGCACTGCAACCACCGGTTTTCAGATCCAAGGTGATGATTCCTCGGTACAGCGTCAACGAGATGACAGGCAAGGCCGCATCCCTTGGTATGCGCTCCTCCAGATCCTCGATCATGAAGATGGTGTCATACCCGAAGTAGCCGAACCAGCCCATCCCGAAGGGGCCTTCGTGGTCGCCGCTGATGGCGAAGGAGGATTCCAACCTCCTCAGCGCTGCAAAGACTTCCTGGATGCCGGGGACCGGAAGATGAACCACCCCATGCTCAATCCGTCCGAAAGTCTCCAACAGGCCTGTCAGCCGAGCATCGCCCAAAGGGTCGATGGTCATGACGTGGTCCGTCACACTCACGGCCAGCATCGGTTCGAATCCGATTGCCGAGCGGTTCCGATCCGGATCAGGGCCGCTCAGGGACTCCAGGATGAAGAGCTGATCCTCCCGATATCGGGTGCGCAGCCGCCTGTAGATGGCCAGTGCGTCAAGGTCGCTGGAGAACCGACGGGATTCCAAAATTACGTTGATAGTCATTAGGGCACTTCCTAGGTCAAATACTGCAGTTGGGAAGCGGCAGCGATACCTCATCTGATGCCGTTTCAGCGCGTCATGGATATGGATTTCCCATGGCAGGATGTCCGCAGATAGTAAAAGAGCAACCTCATGCACCGAGGCGAATACAGAAATTAGAAGAAGAACCGGCTACAACATCAACGCCATCGGGCATCGACATAGAAGAAGACACCCTTGGGCAACCAAGGCTGCAATGGTGTCGTTTTCTCCATGGCCACGATGCTAGAGCACCAGGATGCAGCCGCCCAACCGGCATCCATAATTCGGACATCTTTAGACTGAAGACTGTTCATCCACCAACGGCGCTGCGGAAGTTATGCCCATCATGCCCAGCAGAATTCTGTCCACACCCTTATGGACAAGAACCGGGCCTAGGGGCAAATTCCCAGACCCGGTTCCCTCAATTAGCAGCTCGGAAGATCAGTCCTCGTCCTCAGCCACGCGGGAGTGGCTGTAGATCATCTTCATGGAGCAGATGAAGAGAACCAAGCCCAGCAGGATGATCACGCCGCCGATCATGAAGACATTGGCGTAGGTCGAAGCCAGGCCCTGCGCAGTGCCGGCCAGGCTGCCCGAACCCATGGATCCGTTGGCCATGAGCTGGCCGAAGAGGGCGACACCGATGGAGCCGGTGATGGCCTGGAGCAGATCGTTGAAGCCGAGCACACGGCCGGACTCCTCAGGTGCCACGGTCAGGGTCGCGGTGTCAACGATGGGCTGGTAGAAGAAGGAGGTGCCGAAGTAGTAGATGCAGGGCGCCACAGCCAGGGCCCAGATCTTGCCGGCGGGGATCAGGAAGGCGATGGCGATCAGGCCGCCGCCCATGCAGGCCAGAGCCAGGATGACCGAAGCCTTGCGCCCGATCTTCTGAATGATCGGCCCGGCAGCGAATCCCATGATGCCAGCCAGGATGATGGACCAGACCAGCAGGTTGGAGACCTTGGAGGAGTCGATGCCGTACACGTTCAGACCAATGGCGTTGACGCCCGCGTTCAGGGTGTAGCTGAAGAAGTAGCCGACGAAGATGACGGTCATGGTCATGGCGAAGGCCGGGTTGGTCAGCATCTTCGGAGTGATGAAGGGATTGCTGGCCTTGTTGACATAGACCAGGAAGGCCACCAGGGTCACGATGCAGGCAATGCCCCAACCCCAGTTGATATCGGTGAAGAACATGGTCACCGAAGCAGCGAACAGTCCGATCAGCGTGAAGCCGATACCGTCGATCTTGACGCCAGCCGCATGCTGGTCGGGCAGGTTCTTGGCCAGGACGGGAATGAAGAAGACGGCCACAATACCTACTCCGAAGAGCCAGCGCCAGTCAAGCAGAGTCATATAGCCAGCCAGGAAGACTCCTAGGGCAGCGGCGAAGCGGAAGACCGCGACGAAGACGCCGTACCAGAGCACACGCTTCTTCTTCTCCACATACTTGGAGACCAGAACCAGGAAGATGGACCCTGAAACCTGCCAGCCGGCCGACTGCACCACGCGGGCAGCGATGACGATCCATATGCTGAAGGTACCGAAGCACCCCAGAATCGACCCCAGCACGAAGACGACCGTGCCCAGGATCATCATCTTCTTCAGGGAGACAAAATCGCCCAAGGAGCCGTAGATGACGCAGACGATTCCCAGGATGATGCCGGGCAGCGAGGTGATCAGCGGAGCCAGATTGGCCTGGTTGAGCTGCTTGCCGATGTTCACGTAGATCATGCCGAAGGCCTGCTGCTGGAGCACGCCCAGGGTGAAGATAATCAGAACCACCGGGATGGCTACGCGGGCCATCTTGTTCATTTTCGCGAACTCCGCAGTCCCCTCCTCGGGAACGGGTATGCCGTTCCTCTGCTCCTCGGAGACAGTTGACTCACTCATTTTTTCTTTAATTTCCTTTCGGTTCTTCTCAATGGGGAAGTTACTGACGGCGGACCTTGCCGACCTTGTCAACGAAGCAGGAACGGAACCTGTCCACGTCCACATCCACGCAGACGCTGGCGTTGGCCTTGCCGCCAAGGATGCCGTCATAATCGACCACCGTGGCGCCCAGGGTGAGCGGGCTGGAGATCTCGACATCCACAAAGGCCTCGCGCATGGTGAACAGGTCTGGCTGAATCAGCACCATGGCGGCGGAGGGGTCATACATCTTGATCCCCTCCTCGATGTGCCCACCGTCATAGGACCGGAAAAGGGAGGCGACCATGCCGCCCACTTCACCGGCTGCGTCCAGATCGTCCAGGTCTCCGGCGACCAGATGGGCCTTGCGACCGATGTCCAGGCCGACCATGGTCACAGGCAGCCCGCTGCGGAAGACCATCCTGGCGGCCTCTGGGTCGACGGAGATGTTGAACTCGCCATAGACCCCGATATTGCCGCGTCCTGTGGAGCCTCCCATCATGACGATCCGGTCGATGTGGTCCTTGACCTCCGGGAAGGTGGCCAGCAGCAGGGCGATGTTGGTCAGAGGGCCCAGGGTCAGGATGGTGACTGGCTCATCGCTCTCCAGCAGCACCCGCCGCTCCTCCAGGACCGCGTTGTTCTCGGTCAGCAGGCTGGGGTCCGGCTCAGGAAAGACGAATGACCCCATCCCCGACTTGCCGTGGGCTTCGGTGGCGAACCTGTTGTCGCGCATGAGCGGGGCCGCCGCGCCACGGGCCACGGGGATGCGCCTGCCCAGGAAAGTCAGCAGCTTCAGCGCATTGTTGGTGGTGTGGCCGATGCCCACATTGCCGGACACCGAAGCTATCAGCCTGATGTCGAAGCTGGGTTCGTCGACCAGCATCGTAATGGCCGCAGCATCATCGATGCCGGGGTCCGTGTCGATGATCAGTGGTCTGGTCATTGCTTCACTCCTTTTGCTCTTGTCGTATCCAAACTCAAATTCCAGCCCCCGCTTTGGCCCGGCGGGCTGCATCGACAAAGGCAGCGACGGTGAAGACCGGGCCGTCCAAGCCCACCTGCCGGGCCACCCGGGTGATGGGCGGAGGCGTCACATAGGCCTGCTTGAGCACACCCACCCGGGCGAAGACCTCCTCACGACTGCCATCCAGCAGGACCCGGCCATGCTGCATGAGCACAACCCTGGGGAAGTTGCGGGTGACAAACTTCATATCGTGGGAAATGGTGATGCAGAGTCTGCCTTGGTCCCGCAGACGGGCGATGATGGCAGCCAGCCGATCATTGCCGGCCTTGTCCTGGCCGCATGTGGGTTCGTCGAAGACCACGGCACCCGTGTCCATCATGAGGACGGAGCCGATGGCGCAGAATTTCTTCTCGGTGGGGCTCAGATCGAACGGATGATCGTCCAGCCGGTCCGCCAGACCCACTAACTGCGCCACCTGCTCCATGCGGCGCTCTATCAGATCCTGATCGACCCCAAGCTGCCGGGGACCGAACTCGAATTCCTTGCGGATGCTGTCCAGAAAGAGCTGATCGTCGGGATTCTGAAAAACGTACCCCACTTTGCGGGCCCACTGGGCCGTGTTTGCCGTAGCCAGATCGACGCCGTCAATCAAGATGCGACCACTGGTTGGTCTAAGGATGCCGTTCAGATGCTTGGCCAGGGTGGTCTTGCCAGCGCCGTTCTGACCGATCAGCGCTACAGGCTGATCACCTTCGAGGGTCAGATTCACCCCGTCCAGGGCACGATGGCCATGCGGGTAGACGTACTCCAGATGTTCCAGGTCGATCTTCATCGCAGCGCCTCCCGAATCATGCGCACCGCCTGGTCCTCGCGTACGGGCAGATCCGGCAGGTCGAATCCAGCGGCCTGCAAACCCCTGCCGAGTTTGACGTAATCCGGTATGTCAATTCCCCACTTCACCGTCTCAGGATCGGTGAAGACCTCCTTGGGAGTGCCTATGGAGCGAACCCGGCCTGCCCCCAGGACCATGACCTGGTCAGCGCATCGAGCGACCCGCTCCATATCGTGATCGACCATGACTACGGTGATGCCCTCCTGGTTGAGCCGCTTGACAATGTCGAAGATCTCTTCGCTGCCTAGCGGATCCAGCTGGGCCGTGCATTCGTCCAGAACCAGGATGTCCGGCTCCATGATCAAGGTCGAGCCCAGGGCCACCCGCTGCACCTGGCCGCCGGAAAGCTCCAGAGGGTTCTTGCCGAGCAGATCCTCGATATGCATAAGGGCAGCCACCCGAGCCACCTTGGCATGCATGGTTTCACGTGGAACCCCATGGTTGCCCAGCCCGAAGGCCAGTTCCTCGGCCACGGTCCCAGCCGTATAGGAGAGCTGATTGAAGGGGTTCTGAAAGACCAGACCCACATGTTTTGACAGATCGGCAATGCTCGAAGCGGCTACGTCGATGTCCGTGATCCGAACGCATCCCTTGGATTTGCCCACGAAATAGTGCGGGATCAGACCGACCAGGGCGTTGCACAGGGTCGATTTGCCCGACCCATTGGCCCCGACGATGCAGAAGAAGCTGCCCTGCTCGACGCTGAAGCTCACCCGCTTCAATGTGGTTCGATCAGCGTCACGGTATCTGAAGGAAAACTCATCCACTCGTATGACCTCGGTCATGCCCGACCTCCCCATTGAATGCCCACGGTGATCAGGCCGGCGCGCGTGAGGCAGCCGAGCACCAGAGCCAGCACCAGAAAAACAGTGAACAGGACGGTCATCACGGTGTCGCTGCGCCGCCAAACCACCTCAAGGTAGCTGGTCTGCCGCACCCCGCGGATGCCGAATCCCCGGGTCTCCAGGGTCATCCCGCGCTCCTGCGAATCCGTCAGGGAGGAAAGAACCACCGGTCCGAGCAGGGGCAGGAAGGCCCGCGCCCGGGAAATCAAGCCGCCGCCGGTCTCCAGACCACGTGCATGCTGAGACTGCTCGATGATCGCAATCCTGCGCTGCATCTGGGGGACTACATTCAGACTGGCCAGGATCAGGTAGCCGATCTTCGATGGCACGCCTATCTGCGTCAAAGCCGCAACCAGACGACCCATGTAGGTAGTTTTATTGGTCAGGTAGAAAGACCCCAGGAAAACCAAAAGGGTCACTACGATTTTGGCCGCGTAGAGGCTGCCTTCAAGGCCCAGCTCAGCAAATCCCAGATCAAGAATGACCTTGGTGTTCCTCGGGCTGTAACATCCCTGAATAAACAGCAGCATGAGCGTGACGGGAATGCCGAACCCGAGCATGATGCCAGAGAAAGGCCGGAGCACCCGGGCCAGGGCCGCGGCTACGAAGAGCATGACGATGATTCCCAGACCCAGGGTAAAGTCCGGCCAAACCAAAGTCGCAAGACCCAAGGAGAACACCCCGGCGATCTTGGCCATGGGATGCATGCGAACCAGCGGAGAATCAGGAATCCCGTTCGATGCAGGACCAGGCATCAGCGTTCAGACCTTTGGGTACGTTCACAGTCCGAGTCCGCTGGATCGCCTGTCGATGTGCCTCGATCAGACTCTGCAGCACCGTCGACCTTCATCGGCCACGCTGAGCTCTCCTGACTGGACGCTCCAGCCGCTTCGCGTTCATCCTCGTCCTCATCCTCATCCAGGTCATCCAAATCATCCAGATCGGACTGGTCCTCGCTGCCGTCCAAGGCGTACTGGCTCAGGAAGCGCTTGGGGATTCGACGCACGATCACATAAGCGATCAGGACGGTGATGCCCTTGTCGATCAGATTCTCCAGCATGGAGGAGGAGAGCACCGAGATGACGATGTTCTTCACAGCCACCACCAGTGCAGCTGTGAGGACCGAAGTGCCGTTGACTCCGGTGGCGCCCCCGTAGACGAGCACGGTGATCAGAGAGGCAGTGACCGTGTTGACCAGCGCGCAGGCCAACCAGACCAGGACGACACCCCATATCCGTTTGAAGAGCCCGGCCTTGACCATGTAGCCGATCACCAGGCCGCACAAAACGCTGGAGAGCGCATAGGGCAGATAGACCGGATTGGCCACCAAGGCGAGGAAGACATTGGTCAGCAGCCCGCACAAAGCAGCCACCCAAGGGCCGGACAGGCAGGCGATGACCGTGGTGCCAATCATATCCAAAAAAAGCGGCAGTTTGAGGGTGGAGCTCAGGGTCCCGCCGATGAGGTTGGTGCCCACTGCGATGGGTATCAGCACCAAGGATTTTGTCGAGAACTGAGCAGTGATTCCTCTCCACAACGATCGCGCGCTCATAATCCGTACCGCCTTTGGTCCTTGAATGTCGATTTCTGCAGATGGCCGTCGCTCACAGCCAGATCCGCATCACCGCTTTGAGAAACCACTTTCGTAAACAACTTTCATTGACAGAGACTATCAACAGCTGCATGGGGTGTCAAATGCGAAACCGCTGACGACGATCTCTCAGGTAAGCTTGATTCGCTAGATCCAACAGGCCAACGAAGCCATTCGCCGGAGCGTCAGAGATGAGGAGGACAGGAACCCCATGAACATCAAGGACATTGCCCAGCTTGCCGGCGTATCCACATCGACGGTCTCCAAGATCGTGAATCACAGGGACGCGAGCATCACCGCCGCCACGCGCGACAGGGTCCTTGAACTGGTCAGGAAGTACCACTACACGCCTTACGGATCCTCCAAGCCCAACACCACCACCTGGAGAATCGGGGTCCTGCTGAGCTCATCCATCTCCATGGACTCCACCTTGGACGGAATCATCCAGCAGGCACAGAAATCCGGTTACGGGACCCTGGTCTTCAACAGCTACGGCGATCACGACCAGGAGGAGCGCAATATTCTGGCCGCCCTGGAGCATCGGGTGGATGGCTTGGTCTGGGAGCCGGTCGACCACGCAAGCCTGCCTTTGAAAAGCAGGATCGAGGCAGGAGGGATTCCCGAGCTCACCATTGGCCCCCTAGGAGACGACAAGACCGCGCTCATGCCCTACGAGGAGGCTGCATACAGTCTTACTGAAGAGCTGATCAAGCGCCGCCACACCAGCATCGCTTGCCTGCTCTCGCCGGGCAGACGGACCCAGAGCTTCCTGCACGGCTATCGACGCTGCTTGTTCGACCACAACCTCCAATACCACGCTGACATGGTCCTGGGAACCATCGGCGAGGACCTGACCCAGGTATTGGAGAACCGGCATGTCACCGGAGTCGTGGCATCCCACTACCACCATGCCCTGGAATTCCTCCAGTTTGCAGAGTCCATGCACTATCGCCTCCCACAGGATCTCTCCCTGGTCTCACTGATGAACGACACCAACGTGCACCTGCGCTACCCGGGCAGTCCGGAGATATCGTCCTACATCATGCGCAATGCCGATTTCGGCGCCTACCTGTGCCGGCGGATCATCCACGCCATCGAACATGACTTCCATCAAAGCGAGGCATTCGACCATGTCTTCGCGCTGGAAGGCGAGCAGACCGTCGGACGGCCTCCGGACCAGCAGTGCAAGAAGATCGTGGTGGTCGGCAGCATCAACGTAGACACCTACCTGACCGCTTCCAGCCTGCCCAAGGCGGGCATGACCACCACGACCAGAAACTTCGCTTCCACGCCAGGGGGCAAGGCCACCAACCAGGCGGTGGGCGTGGCCAGGCTGCAGCATCAGGTCTCCCTGATCGGCAATGTCGGCAGCGATCCGGCTGCGGACTACATATACAAAACCATGAGGCAGGCCCGTGTGGATGCCACCGGCGTGCGCAGAGTCACCGGGGCGGACACAGGCAAAGCCTACATTTTCGTCGACAGCAAGGGCGAGTCGATGATCTCCCTGGTCGCCGGCGCCAACGAATCCCTGACGCCAGACGACATCACCGCGCGCGATCAGATTTTCCGAAACACCGGCTACTGCCTGATCCAGACGGAGATTCCCATGGACACCGTCGCCGAAGCCTGCCGGACAGCCAAACGCCATCATGCCGCCACGATCCTCAAGCCGTCATCCTGCGACCATCTGCCTGAAGACCTCCTGGATTCGATCGACATCCTGATTCCCAATTTCAACGAGCTGAACACCCTGATACCCGGACCGGGATCGGTAGTGGATAAGGCGAAACGGTTCATTGACGGCGGGGTCGGCAAGGTCATCATCACCCTGGGCGAGCGCGGCTGCACCCTGGTCACTGCCAACGGGCACAAGGACTTCCCCGCCCATGAGACACGAGCGGTCGACGACACCGGCGCCAGCGATGCCTTCATCAGCGCTCTGGCTTCCTACCTGTGCAACGGATGCTCCCTGGATAAAGCCGCTCGGATCGCCAATCTGGCCGCCGGTTTCAGTGTCGCCCATGAAGGCGTCATCCCCTCCCTGATCAGCCGACGCCAACTGGAGGGTCTGATCGACTGAGTGCGGAGAATACATGGAGCGCCTACAGTGGGCATCAGGAAGCGTTACAGCTTCAAGGCACCAAAGGAGCGGCCATTATGAAACCTATGTCGGATTACGCCAAAGATCTGCAGCACTCGGGCATGATCGCCCGCGACCTGGACGAGACCATCGACTTCTACACCGACAAACTCGGATTCGAGCTGGTCGGCATCTACCCTAACGGCGAGAACCGGTGCGCATTCCTGCGCCTGGGTCATCTGACCATCGAAACCTGGGAGGGCGAGCCCGCACCCATGCGCACTGGAGCAATCAACCACTGGGCACTGGACGCACCAGACATCGATGCTGCTTACGAGCATGCCCTGGAGATGGGATTGAAGATCAAAGAGGACTCCATACAGTCCATTCCCACCTTCTGGCAGCATGGAATCCGCTACTTCAACGTCATCGGCCCCAACCAGGAGACCATCGAATTCTGCCAGATTCTCTGACCTCCGGAGGCTTCTTTTCGTCTCGGCTATCCGGAGATTCAGTCGACAGCTCGCATAGCAACCCCGCCGGCAGCTGCCGCTGCAATACTCGTGTGAGCAAAGCGACACAATTCTTAGTGTTTCACGCATCCGCTTGATCTGCCGAATAGTCCTTGATTTCGCGCGTTATTCCAGCCTTCCGACAATCCAGGAACATCCAGACAAGTCCCAGTTATTGCCGGTATTATGGAAAAAGTGTCCGAGGATGGATGCATTGCAGCGAAAAGAGGTTGTATGACCAACATCACCAAAGTGACTGTTGCCGGTGGCGGGGTACTGGGCAGTCAGATCGCCTATCAATCGGCCTTCAAGGGCAAGAAGGTAACGATTTACGACATCAACGACGAGGCCGTTGCGGCCGCCGAGGAGCGCGTCAAGAACCTGCGCGATTCCTACAAGCACGACATCAAAGCCACTGATGAGCAGTTCGACGCCGGCCTGAACAACATGTCCTATACCGCAGACATGGCCAAGGCCGTAAAAGATGCTGACCTTGTCATCGAAGCAGTCCCTGAGAAGCCCTCAATCAAGCACGACCTTTATCGGAATCTGGCTAAGCTGGCTCCCAAGGACACCATCTTCACCAGCAACTCCTCCACCTACGTGCCCAGCGCCTTCGCAGCCGACACAGGCAGGCCGGACAAGTTCCTGAACATGCACTTCGCCAACCAGGTCTGGCTGTACAACACGGCTGAGATCATGGGGACCGATCAGACCGACCCCAAGGTCTTCAACGAAATCGTGGACTATGCCAAGGAGATCGGCATGGTTCCCATCGTCCTGAAGAAGGAGCAGCCCGGATACGTTCTGAACACCCTCCTCATCCCTCTGCTCACCGCCGCCTCCTACCTTTGGGGTCAGGGCATCGCGGACCCGGAGACCGTGGACAAGACCTGGATGATCGCAACAGGCGCACCTATGGGCCCCTTTGCCATCTTTGACGTTGTGGGACTGCGGACCGCCTTCAACATCACCAAGGAACAGCAGGGAGACAACCCCGACTTCAAGCCCTTCCTGGACAAGATCCAGAAGATGATGGACGAGGGCAAGACCGGCAAGGATTCGGGAGAAGGGTTCTATGCCTATCCTGATCCCGCCTTCGCCAAGCCTGACTTCCTGAAGGCCTGAGAGAACCGTTTCCGCCAAACAGGGCCCGCCCGTTCCAGGGGACCAGAGCGCAATGCGCCTCCCCGCAACGGGCGGGTCCGTTTTCAATGCGAATTTCAATCGAATCCACTCGTCAAGCCGCTCATCAACCCCCAACTCTCGCAAAGAACAGGCTGCGCCTCTTTACTAGCATGGAATCAGACACCCAAGGAAGGGTGCCGACACAATGAAAGAGGTCATTCATGACAGATATCGAACAGGTCACCGTCGCCGGTGGCGGTGTTTTGGGCAGTCAGATTGCCTATCAATGTGCATTCAAGGGCAAAAATGTCACGGTCTACGACATCGGAAACGAAGCCGTAGCAGCAGCCAAAGAGCGGGTCGAGGCGCTTCGCACTGCCTATAAGCGCGACATACAAGCAACAGACGAACAGTTCGACGCCGGGCTAGGTCGAATGAGCTTCACCACCGACCTGGGCGAAGCCGCAAAGAATGCGGATCTGGTCATCGAGGCAATTCCCGAGAAACCCTCCATCAAGCACGACTTCTATCAGAGCCTGGCCAAACTGGCGCCCCAGGACACCATCTTCGCCAGCAACTCCTCGACCTACGTGCCCAGCACCTTTGCAGCCGACACAGGCAGGCCGGACAAGTTCCTGAACTTGCACTTCGCCAACCAGATCTGGCTGATGAACACCGCTGAAATCATGGGAACCGATCAAACGGATCCGGACATCTACAACCGAATCGTTTCCTTTGCCCGGCAGATCGGCATGGTCCCCATCCAGTTGCACAAGGAACAGCCCGGATACGTGCTCAATACCTTGCTGATGCCGCTCATGGGCGCCGCCGGCATGCTCTGGGCGCACGACGTAGCCGATCCCCAGACTGTAGACAAGACCTGGATGATCGCCACCGGCGCACCCAAGGGACCCTTCGGCTTCTACGACATGGTCGGCCTTCGGACCGCCTACAACATCCTCTGCCAGCGCCAGGGCGACAATCCTCAAGCCAAGCCCCTCCTGGACAAGCTCAAGGCCATGATCGACCAGGGCAAGCTGGGCGAAGAGACCGGTCAGGGCTTCTACCAGTATCCTGATCCCGACTACCGGGACCCTGGATTCCTCAAGGCCTGATCAAATTTAGTCAAACGGGCTGCGGAGGGTCGGAGCAGAGCCCGCCGCAGCCTTCATCATGGGGCGTGGTAGGCTGTGTATTTATGACATTTTTGTGAAAACCACAAAAAGGAAGAGGTCTATAAGGAAACTACCAAGACGAAAAAGCTGAACAACGGCCTGTTGGCCGGAGAAGGAACCATGGCAGAAGACGAGACAAATTCGACCGCGGACAGCGGCCAACATGAGCAGAATCGACGCGACAGGCAGTCAGCCAAGCAGATCAAGAAGCAACAGGCCGCAGCCAAGCGCAAGGCCCGCAAGCAGAACCCCAAACCGCACCGGGGTTGGAGCGAGCGCCTGCATCTGACCGACATCAACGTAGTGGACAGGTCCACGCTCAAGCGGGCCATCGCCGGCACCGTGGTCGGCAACTTCATGGAATGGTATGACGTGGGGGTCTATGGCTACTTGGCGGTAACCATTGGCCACGTCTTCCTGTCCGACGCATCCGATGCCGTACAGCGGCTCTTCTCTCTGGGCGTCTTCGCGGTCACCTTCGTCGCCCGGCCGCTGGGCGGCGTGGTCCTGGGCCAACTGGGCGACAAGATCGGCCGCCAGCGCATTCTGGCCTTCACCCTGCTGAGCATGTCGGCAGCCACCCTGCTGATCGGCCTCCTGCCCAGCTATGCGGCCGTCGGCCCCCTGGCACCAATCCTGCTCATCCTGCTCAAGCTGATCCAAGGCTTCTCCACAGGCGGCGAGTACGCGGGCGCCTCGACTATGGTCACCGAATACTCGCCGGATCGACATCGCGGCTTCTTCGCCTCCCTGCTGGACGTGGGATCCTACCTGGGCTACGCCTTCGGAGCTGCATTGGTCTCCTTGCTGGAGTTCTCCATCTCCCCGCAGGCCATGCTGGCCTGGGGCTGGCGTATCCCCTTCATCATCGCCCTGCCACTGGCTGCCATCGCAGTCTACTTCCGGGCCAAGGTCCAGGACACTCCTGCCTTCCGTCAAGCTCAGGATGCCAGCGATGAGAAGACCAAGAGCCAGCACAAGAGCCTGCTGGACCTGATCCGAGGCTATTGGCGGGAGCTGCTCATGGCCTTCATCCTGGTGGCTGCGGCCAATACTCTGAGCTACACACTGACCGCCTACATGCCCACCTATCTGTCGGGCACCCTGCACTACAACACGGCCCAGGCCAACCTGCTCTCCCTGCCGGTCCTGCTCATGGTGGCCTGCTGCATCCCCATCACCGGAGCCCTTTCCGACCGCTTCGGCCGCAAGAAGGTGCTGTTCATGGGAGCGCTCACCGGGCTCTGCCTGTCCCTGCCGGCCTTCCGACTGCTGGAGCATGAGACCACGGGCGCCGTCTTCGGCGGCCTGGTCCTGCTGGCCATCCCGGTCATCTTCTTCGTGGCCAACCTGGCCTCCACCCTGCCTGCCCTCTTCCCCACCGCTTCCCGTTACGGCGGCATGGGACTGTCATACAACCTGGCTGTGGCCGTCTTCGGCGGCACCGCGCCTGTCATCATGGAGGGCCTGGTGACTGCGACCGGCAAGTCCCTGGCACCTGCCTACTGGATCATGTTCACCTCAACCTGTGGACTGGTCACTGTGCTCTTCCTAGCGGAGACCGCGCGGCGCCCCATGCCCGGCACCCTGCCCACTGTGCTCAACCGGCAGGAGGCACGCGATCTGGTGGCCACACAGGACCGCAACCCCGACTTGGACGTGAAGACCATCATCAAGGATGCCGAAGAGAGCGGCGTGCGCAAGACACCGAAAAAGCTGGTTGCCGAGACACGCAAGCTTCTGGGCCTTTCCCGCGCAGGCAGCAAGAACAAGAAGTAGCGTGCGCTGTCAGGCCGGACGGGCCGGATGACTGACCAGGTCGCGCTCGACCCAAGCCATGACCAGCCTGGCCAGGGCATCCACCTCTGCATCGGTCAGGGCCCGGCCGCGCGGAATGTGATGCCATCGCTCGATGCATCCCCGGCAGCAGGTTGCTGTGGCATGCTGGGCCGTGAAGACCGGATGCCCTCGGTAGGGGGTCTGTTTGCCGTCCTTGAACGGATGGGCAGGCCCCACGCGCTTGGCCAGCATCTCATGGGCATGGCGGTCGATGGTATCCCTGCCCTTGGCCCGGGCGTAAGCGCGATCCTTGGCCGACAGGGAGAAGCCGGTCCGAAAGCGCGAATGCCCCAATCTGGCAAGAGTGTCCTGAATCCACGCATCGTCCGCCCCGTTCGTCGCTGATCCGCTGCCGGTCATTTCCTGGTCGCCTCCGTGTTCGGATCCGCTCCGGGATCCCCGTTCAGCCTTACCAAAGAGTCTGCATCCAGGCAAGGTTTCCCATGCGGAATAATTCAACGAACATGGCGCCAACAGGGACCAGTGTCGGGGGTAGGGTGAAGACAGTACCTATATTCACCAACTATCAGACCCGCCATGTTCAGTCATGTCCGGGTCACGAACAAGGGGGCTTCATGGCCAAAAGCAAGATGACTGTAGCCGAGATGATCGGGCTCTTCCTCACCCCTGACGCGCCTGTGCAGGTGACTGCCTTCGATGGGTCGGTCTTCGGGCAGGAGCAAGCGCCGCTGCATCTGGAAGTCAAGAATTCCCGTGCCATGTACTACATCACGGAGAACCCCAACGACCTGGGCCTGGCCCGCGCCTACCTGCAGGGCGATCTGGACTCTCCCGAGCTGCTGCCAGGCAACCCTTACCAGGTTCTCAAGGAGCTGATGGGTCTCAAGCACTTCATCAAGCACCCCAGCAAGTTGGAGTTGGCCCGGGCAGCTGGATCCGTGTTCTCACACGGGGTGCGCGTACCCGAGCCTCCGGCCATCGAGGGGCCTTCCCTGGCAAAGCGACTGACCGAAGGCATCCGTCCCCACACACGCCGGGGCGATGCGGCCACCGTCAGCTACCACTACGACCAGTCCAACGACTTCTACCGGCTCTTCCTGGGCTCCTCCATGACCTACACCTGCGCCGTCTTCGAGGAGGCGGACAACAGCCTTGAGGACGCTCAGTGGCACAAGCTCAACATGGTCTTGGACAAGATGCATCTGAACAAGGGCGACCGTCTGCTGGACGTGGGTTGCGGCTGGGGCTCCATGGAGATCGCGGCAGCCCGCCGTGGCATTCACGTCATCGGTGTAACTCTGGCCGAGGAGCAGGTCGAATGGGCCCAGAACTGGATCCGCCAGGAGGGTCTGCAGGATCTGGCCGAGGTCAGGCTGATGGACTACCGCGACGTTCCCGAGTCCGGCTTTGATGGAATCTGCTCCATCGGCATGATGGAGCATGTGGGCTATAAGCAGTACCCCTCCTACTTCAAGGAGATGATGGACAAGCTGCGTCCGGGCGGCATCCTGCTCAACCACCAGATCACCCGCACCAACTCCCATGACCACAAGAGGGCTGGCGGGTTCATTGACCGCTACATCTTCCCCGACGGCGAGCTGGCCAGCCCGGCTGAAATCGAACTGGCCATTCAGGACACCGGCTTCGAGGTCATCACCCAGGAGAACCTGCGTCAGCACTATGCACTGACCCTCAAGCACTGGACCGAAAACCTCCAGGAGCATTGGGACCAGGCCAAACCTATGGTGGGCGCGCCGAAGGCGCGGCTCTGGGGCCTGTACATGGCTGGCGCGCGGCTTAACTTTGAGCTCAACAACATTCAGATACACCAGTTCCAGTGCATCAAGCCCGATCCTGAGACCGGCACGGACACCTACCCGCTGCGCCCCTGGTGGGACCGGTAGTTGGTCTGAGGCGACCGATAGCTACGCGACTGATAAAATCATAACGTTCCGAAAAGGGGCGGGGAGTCAAATCCTCGCCCCTTCTGTTTCCGCCACCCGTATAGCCCGCTACTCGTACAGCACGCCATCACAGAGTTCAGCGGCCTTCCGACCTTCTAAGGCATCGAATGCCTGACGTTGGGCATAGCAGCCTTTCGGTTTGAATTTCAGGACGATCTGTCCGCCGAAGCCTCCAGCCGAGCCAGGTCAAGGGCCTTGTTAAAGGCGTCCGAGGTCCAGCTGGCCCCGGCCACCTTTTCCACCTTGAGGTCCTTGAGCGGGCGCCCTTGGACTACGCCAGGCACAGCCTTGGCGAAGCGTTCCATGTGGCCCCGCGAGATGGGCGAGTCCGAATGCCCCTGGACCTGGACCCGGCTCACCTGGCCTCCCGACAGGTCCAGATCCACATCGATGCTGTCGGCTCCGTCACGCCCGTACTTACCCGTCAGAGCGTAGGTGCCGTCATGATAGTTGCCCGTATCAGCAGAAGCGGTCGGCAATCCATCACGGGAGACGGCCGTGGGCTTGCCCTCGCCCGCCCCGTCGGACCCTTCAGCCGACCCTGGAGCAGAGCTGGACTCGGCGCCCGATCCGGCGAACTCGTCGTCCATGGGCTTGGCCTGTTGGCTTCCGCAACCGCCTAAGAGGGAGCCGACCGCCACCAAGGTCGCCAATGTTGCCGAGGCCGTGACTAACCCCCGAGACTTGCTTGTGGCCATCTCAGCGTCCTCCTTCTGATTCAGCGGCCGAGCCCGACAGGGACCCGCCTGTCTTGGCTATTTTAGTGGGGTCGTGGAAGCCGACCGGAATATCCTGGTCCCCGGAATCGCCAGGAGCTCCACTGAAGGCCGGCCGACCTCCGGCTGCAAGGTAGGCGCGCCTGGCCTCCTCATCATTCCACTGCTCGCCAGCCAGCACACCGTGGTTGAGCATGATCTCCCGTTGGGCGCATGAGGCCACTAAAGCGTCATGGGTGACCACGATCAGGGAAGTCCCCTGATCATGCAATTGCCGGAAGAGGTCCAGCACAATCCGCTCATTGGCCTCGTCCAGGTTGCCGGTGGGCTCGTCAGCCAGGATCAGCTTGGGTTCGTTGATCAGCGCCCGGGCCACGCAGACCCGCTGCTGCTCGCCGCCCGAGAGCTGGCTGGGCAGGTGTCGGGCCCGATCCGCCAGACCCACCCGGTCCAGAGCCTTCATGGCCTGATCCTCATCAACCACCGAGTGGTAGTACTGGGCCACCATGACGTTCTCCAGTGCGGTCAGATGCGGGACCAGATAGAACTTCTGGAAGACCAGGCCGATCACGTTCTTGCGCACATCGGCCAGCTGGGACTGGCTCAGATCCTCCAGCGGCCGCCCCTGCAAACGGACCGAGCCACGGCTGGGGGTGTCCATGCAGCCCAGAATGTTCATCAGCGTGGTCTTGCCTGAGCCAGAGGACCCCACCACGGCCAGCCACTGACCTTGCGGGACGCTCAGGTTCAGATCATCCAAGGCATGCAGATCGCCGTAGATCTTGGAAACATGGTCCAGGTCCAGCAGCATGCCGCCGCCCGACTGGGATTCGCTCGCCTTTGCCTGCGTCATTGTCATTCCTCCCTCAAAACCAGGGCCGGGTCGATACGCGAAGCCCGGAGGACCGGCCGGATGGATGCGATCATGGATATGGCCACGCTCAGCAGGACCGTGCCCAGGGCCAGCCACCAGTTGAAGCCCAACGGCCGCTGGAAGACGGACAGGCAGAGCAGCCGAGCAAAGCCATAGCCCAGGGCGGTGCCGATCAGACCTCCTGCCAATCCGTAGCAGGCCGACTCAGCCAAAAACTCCATGGCTATCCCCTGCGAGGAGGCGCCCAGAGCCTTGCGCAGGCCGATCTCGCTGCGCCGTTGGGAGACGATGGAGGCCATGGTGGTTCCCACGCCCACAAAGGTCAGGACCAGCACCACCACCGAAACCAGCCAGAAGAGCGACTGGAGCATGGCGATGGTATGGCTGTCGCCTGCTGTGATCCTGGTGACCGGCCTGGCCTTGACCCCCATGGAGGTCATGTCGTTGATGCCGGCAGCAATGGCCTTTAGGCCAGAAGTCATAGTGTTGACCGAGTATTCGATGACATCAGTACCCCGCTTGACCCCGGTCAGGAGCTCCAGATCGGACAAGTCGGCGTAGATAATGCGATCCTCGGGACCGCCGGTATCGACGATGCCTCCCACTCGAAAGTCACGACCTTGCCCCCCGGTCTTGCCCGTGGCGGTGACCTTTCCAGCGGCGTAACCAATAGTTATCTGCTTGCCGGTGGTCAGCCCCAGCGAATCTGCCAGATCCCGCCCCACCATGACTGAACCAGGCTGCGGCCAGGAACCCTCCACGCTCCAGTGGCGGTTGAGCTGACGCACCTGGTCAGGGTGAATGCCAGCCATCACGCGGGCGCCGGCATTGACCTGCACCGTCTCATATCGATAGGTGGCGTACCGGGCCGGGGCCTTGGCGGTCACCATATGAGTGGTGTGGTCCACCATGCCCTGTTCGATGCCGGAGACGGACCGATTGCCGCCCTGAATGGGCGAGACGACCAGATTGGCCCCGTAGGAACGCATTTCCTGGTTGATCTGCCTGGGAGCCTCAATGCAGACCGCCGCCAGGCAGAAGAGGGTGGCCGCGCCCACTAAGGAAGCCACCACTGCCATCAGGGCCCGGCCCCGACGGCGGAAAACGGCCCCAAAGAGCATGGTCAGGAACATGCGGGTATTGGTCATATGGCTCTTATGGCGATCAGCGGCCATGAAGCACCTCCGCCGGCCGAAGCCGCAGAATCGATCTGATGGATGAGATGGATGCCAGCAGCACGGTCAGGGCCAGCAGCACGAAGACCAGCACAAAGACCATGGGCCTCATGGTGATACCCGAGCCGAAGACCACTCTGCCTACGATCTGAGCTACTCCTGAGCCCAGCAGTGCGCCGACCAGAGCCCCAGCCAGGGCGATCAGGGCGGTTTCAGCCAACACCAATCGGGACACAGCCCCGTCGGTGGCGCCCAAGGCCTTGAGCAGGGCGAACTCAGAGGACCGCTCGCTTATGGAGGACGCCATCAGGTTGGCCACGGCGATGGCTGCCGCTAGGAGGCTGAGCACGGTCATCAGAATCATGACCGCCTGGGTCTTCTGCAGGACATCGCCCTGCAGGGCTGCCACCTGTCTGACCTGCTTGGCCATGGACCCGGGTATGGCCTCCTCAATCTGGTAGGCGATGGAGGACGGATAAGCCGTGCAATACCAGGTCTCCCACTCGTCCTGGGAGAGGGCAGCAGGGTTTCGTGCAGCCTTGCGGGCCAGATCGTTCTCGGGCGTGGTCAGAGCCTTGACCTCCACCTGGTCGATCTGATCGGTCAGGCCGGACATCTCCTGCAACGCCCTGGTGGGCAGGTAGAGGGAAGAGGCATCAGCATCACCAGAGTCGAAGATGCCCACAATGGTGACAGCCTGCTGTTTACCATTTAGACCCACCTTGACCTGGTCGCCAACCTGACGGCCACCCAGTCGCGCAGCCAGCTCTTTGCCCATCATGGCCTCGGTCCGGCCGCCGGACCCAGCCTCGTCCTTGGGCCAGCGGCCTTGAACCTTCCACCAGGGTCGAAGCCCTTTCAGACCTGCGGTGCTGCTCTCGCCGCTGTCCACCTTGACGGTTCGGCCGAACCAGGTGCCTACCAGAGGGGCGCCGACCTGGTCCACAGTGCCGCGAAGGTCCAGGCGCGGGGCGAAGTCGGTGATGTTGTAGGCCCAGAAGATGGTCTTGATCTTGGGCACCTGGGACTCTTTGAGGAAGGCGGTGGGCGTGGACTCGTCGGCCGAGGAGCCGTCCTCCTGGTCGCCATAGAGGTCAGAGACCACGGCATCAGCCTTGGCCTGGACCGTGATGTTGGATCCATAAGTGGACAGCTCTGCGTTGAGCTTGTCGCCCACGTCAAAGACCACCCCCAGCATGGCCGTAGCCACGCAGGCCGACAGGCAGACCGTGACGGCGATGAGCATTCTTCGCCCGAACTGGCGGCTGAATGACCGCAGCATCATTCGCATGAAGAACATACCAACCGCTCCTTCCCTTTTTCAGCTCTTGAAGTGCGAGGACAGAGCATCCAGGTCGGCGGTACTGATCAGTATGGCGCCCCGGCCGGTTTTGTATGGCAGGGGTACGGGATTGCACCCGCCCTTGAACCCGATGGTGGCCAGGTTGATGGCCACGTCGCACTTCTTGCAGATGATCTTGCCGTCTTTTTCGTAATAGCCCGCATCCCCGCAGTTCTCGCAGGCATCCAGCCCGACCCCGTAGGCTGCGCCATTCTTGCGGATGATGATAAAACGCATCTCGGTGCCGTCCTTGGCCCGGTAGCTGAATCGATGCAGGTGGCCATCCTCCACCTGGGAGAAACGAATGGTGGCTGTATCAGAGGTCAAGGAATACCGCTCCGGAGGCGAGAGCACAGGCACCTGGTGGGCCTTGGCGGTACCCACCGTCAGGGCCAGGGTGACACCGATCATGGCCACCAGGCTCCAGACCGCTGATGCCAGGGCCCGTCGGCGGAAGGCCCGGTGGCTGCGGTCGTCAGCTGTGGAGGCTCCGGTCACCGGCATGTGCCAGCCTGCAACCAAGCAGGCGATGACAGGAATGATGAAGACCAGAACCTGGGCAAGAACCAGGATCAGATCGGCGTTGTATCCCAGGGCCATGACCCGGAAGGCCCAGCCGTGGAGAAGAACCAGGCCGGTGGTCTGCATCAGGGCCACCAGGGCTACGCCGTGCCGGACCAGCAGCAGGACCACCATGAGCAGGGCGGCCAGACGGAAGGCAATTCGGGAACAGGAGGTATGCATGGTCCTCAGAATGGCAGCCACTATCACAGCGGCAGCCAGACCGAGCAGGAAGCCCAAGGCCCTCAAAAGCATGGCCGAGGTCATCACCGGCTCCCCCGGCTCCACAAAGGCCGTAAGCTGCAGGATGACATCGGGCAGGGCACGGAAGGTGGTCAGGGCTATGGCCAGGGCCGCCAGGGCGTTGGCCAGATCCATGGCCCAGGGGCGGCGATGCCAGTCTGAAACCAGCCGGTCGGCGGCCAGCACCACCGCAATAGCCGCCAGATCGGTCAGAACGCAGGCTACCAGGGTCGGGTAGTTGACCATGGTTCGCCGATTAATGATCACGGTGGCGCGCAGGAGAGCAAAAACCAGCGCCCCCAGCACGCCGACCCCCAGGCCGATCAGCCGCCAAGAGGCGGAACGGGGCCGATCACGGCCCTCACCCACCCCCAGAAGCACGCTGAAAACCATGACCAGGAGGGCCGGAGCCAGCGTCCCCGGCAAGACCGTGACAAATTGCTCAAGCATGGTGCATAGCAGCTTACCACTGGTGGGGCGTGTAGTCCCAGTCCCAGCTGACCACGATGGGCTCGGTCCAGAAGTGCCCCTTCACACCGGTCTCCGGGTCGACGTGCAGCATCCAGCCCTTCTTCTCAGGAGAGTCGATGGAATAGGTCAGCTTGTAGGATCCAGCCTTCTCCATCTTGATGTTGGCTCCGTAATGCGGGCCATCCGAGGCGTTCATCTGCATGAAGGTGCCGGACTGCTTGTCGTTGGGATCATCCTTGTTCTGGATAGTGTAGTTGACGGTCAGATCCGGAACGAACTCACCCTTGGCATAGCCCAGGTTGTTGTTGGCCAGGGCGTGGATATCAGCCTCCAGATGCAGGCTGGCATCGGCAGCCTTCAGACCCATGGATGCTGGCTCCATATCGATGGGCTGGAAGAAGACCGTGCCAATGTTCAGGGGGCCCTTCTGCTGATCGTCGGGCGGGATGGGGATCTCCTCGAACCCGGCCCCCTTGCCATCAGACTGGGAGCTGCTGGAAGCCTCAGGCGCGGGAGCTTCACGGGTGCCTGACCCGCTGGAGCCGCACCCCGCCAGGGCCAGGGTGCCTGAGAGCACCAGCGCGACCAAGGCGGTCAATTGTCTCTTCTTCATGATTGTCCTTCGCTCTTTAGTGTTTGCATAGATGCCGTGACCTCGGAGGGCACAGCCCCTTCGACGGCCTGATCGGCTTCCGTCTGATGGACGGCTGCCGACGGAGACCCGCCGGAGTCCTGATTCGACCGCGATCGCTCCTGCTTGTGCAGGCGGCGGGTCGACACAATTGCCAGCACGACCACGACCAGAGCCGCCAGGATCTGGGCGCCGATGGTCTGCGTGTATGGATACAGCCCGATCCAGTCGCTGGTGGGCACCCCAGGCAGGTAGGTGGCCGGCACCAGGTCGCCCTCGATCAGGGCATGGACGCCGCCCCCGGCGAAGATGACCACCATGACCGCCATGAGCAGGCTGGTGATGATGAAAAAGGGTCGGATGGGGATCTTGACCGAGGTGAAGCGGATGAGCACGAAGACGATGACCAGCACCACGGCGGCAGCCGCAAAACCGGTCCAGATCTCCCGTCTGCCGCCAGGAGCCATGGCAAAGATGGCCTGGTAGAACATGACCGTCTCAGCCCCCTCCCTGAAGACCGCCAGGAAGGAGAGCAGGGCCAGGGAAATAACGCTGCCTTTCGAAATAGCCGCCACTGTCCGGCTTCGGATGTAGTGGTTCCAGGATTCCACAGAGGACTTGGACAGCATCCAGTTGCTGGTATAGAGCAGCATGAGCATGGCCACCAGGGCCACCACACCCTCCAGGATCTCCTGCTGAGGACCATTCCCGTTGAAGAGCAGGGTGAAGAGCAGGGCCACCAGCCCGCTGGCCACGAGGCCCGCCGCAATGCCCCAGTAGATGTGCCGAACCTTGTCTTTATGGCCGGATTTGACCAGGTAGGCAATGATGGCCGCCACCACCAGGATGGCCTCCAGCCCCTCCCTCAGCAGGACCACAAAGGCCTGGCCGAAGGCGGATGTCAGGAAGGTCGTCCACCCGTTGACATGGTCTGCGGCTCCTCCGTCCAGAGTGGCCGCGTCTTCAATCAGCATGCTCTTAAGGTCGTTCACCAGGGTCTTGGCCGGCTTGCCCGCCACCATGGCCATCCGGGTCTCCTTGAACTGGTATTCCACTTGCGAGACCCTGTTGCCGCTGATGGCATTCATGACGTTCTTCTCGAAGCCCAGCTTTTCGTAATACTGGTAATAGGCCTTATTGACAAGGTCGGATCCCGCCTGGCCCTGTCCCTTGGAGGCCTGGGCGAGCGCCTGATCGAGAATCGGCGTCATCTCATGGGCCACCTGGGTCCAGGTCCGGTCGCCCTTGCCATTGTTCCGATGTTTCTTGGCTGCGTCCAGCCGCCGACGATCTGCCTTGATCTGCTCCTGTTGAGCCTTGGCGTAGGCACGAGGATTGGCCAGTCCTGCGGTGGCATCCAGCTGGGTGGCCGCAGCAGCCAGATCGGCCTTGAGCTTTTCACTGCCTTGGGTAAGGGTCTGCCCGGCATCCGGGGCGTAGGCCTGGTTCTGCAGAGCCTGGAACTGCCCGTCCAGAGCGTTGCGCCTGTCCTGCCCTAAGGTCGATCCCACGACTGAGACGAATCCGGAGCCCACGTAACCTACGTTGTAGGCTCCCATGAATTGCGAGGCGGCTCCGGCGCGATCCCCACGAGCATAGTCCTCACACCCTCGGTCCAGCTGGCGAGACACGGAGCTGGCCACCTGGGCCCAACTGTCGTAATCCGTGGCTTCGCTCGCCGCCATGGCCGACTGCGGGGTCTGCAGAACCAGGAACACCAGGGCTAGGAGCAGGCATGGGAACAGGGAGCCAGCGACCTTGGCAACCCTTGTCCTGCCAACCTGTGCAACCATAGGCGATGATCTCCTTCGTCAGTGCCTCGTCATCGAACCTAAGAGCAACGAAGGTCGATTTGACAACTACCGAAAATCAATCTAGCCCAAGCACAATATGAAAACCAGACTTGTTTATTGCCTCCACAGGCCATATAATTCGCCCTCGCACAAGCCTGACTCAGTCGGCCAGAGTCGTTTCGCCCCTATGCTTCCACAGGCAGATGCCACCGAAGACCAACAGCCAGGCCAATCCCAGTATGGCCGGATACCGGGTGTCGGGAGCCAGGAAGAGCGAGAGGTAGATCAGGACAAAGAAGGTGATGGCAACGGCTCCTGTCACCCGGTAGGCCGGCATGATGAACCCGTCAGGCATGAAGTCCGGGCTGGTCCGGTAGCGGCGGTGAGCAAGCAGGGTCAGGATGTAGATGAAGATGATGACTGCGCTGGAGCAGGAGGTGAACAGGACGAAGGTGTCCTCAAAGCCGGGCAGCAGATGCAGCACCGGAGATAAGAGGATCAGCACTCCGGACAGGACGATGGCACGGGCGGGCACCTTGCCGCGGCGCGAAATCGTATGCAGGCTGCGCATCACTGGAGAGCGGCCGGCGGCGGCCAGCTGGAAAAGGTTGCGGCCAGCGGAGTAGAGCAAGGAGTTCAGCGAGGAGCTGGCTGCCGTGATGACCACGAAGAAGACCAAGGCAGCCGCCCAGTCGACGCCGGCGTAGCGGAAGACCATGACGAATGGCGAGGTGAAGCTGCCGTCGGCGTTGGGGCGGAAGGAGCGCCAGGGCACGATCAGCATGATGGCGACCAGGGCGCCCACATAGAAGATCAACACCCTCAGGATGATCTGGTTGATGGCCTTGGGCAGGACCTTGCGGGGATTCTGGGTTTCGGAGACGGTCACCCCCACGAATTCAATCATCTCGTAGGCGAAGAAGACCATCTGGAAGCTCATGAAGAAGGCCATCCACCCGTTGGGCGCCAGGCTCAGGTCGGTGGTGATGTTGTCCAGGCCCGCATGGCCGGCCGGGCTGATCCGATCCTGCCCCGGCATGTGAACCGCCGGATAGTGGAATCCGGTGATGACCATGACCACGGCCGTGGCAATCATGGCCAGGATCAGGGTGATCTTGATCATGGAGAACCAGAACTCGGTCTCCCCGAAGACCCGCACGGCAATCAGGTTGACGCACACCATGGCCGCCAGGAAGCACAACTCGATCAGCCCCCGCCAGGCGCTCAGATCAATGCCGAAGGTACCGAAGAAAGTGACGAAGTAGGTGCCCACGGCAGTCAGCTCGGACATGCCGATCAGGATGAGCACGATCCAGTAGGACCATCCGGCGAAGGACCCCCAACCCTGGCCCAGGTAGCGGCTGATGAAGGCGATGAAGGTGTGCTGGACAGGGCTGCGATACATGAGCTCGCCAATGGCCCGCATGAGCAGGTACATGATCAGCCCCACCCCGATGTAGACCAGGATGATGGAGGGTCCGGTCAGCGCGATGGACTTGCCCGACCCCAGGAAGAGCCCTGTGCCGATGGTGCCGCCGATGGCAATGAACTGCACATGGCGGTTGCTCAGACCGCGTTCCATGCCGTCGCCTGCCGAGGTGCCGTCACCTTGATTCTGCTGCTCTGAAGGGCCATTGCCCGTACGGTTCATCCGACTGCACCCCCTTGCCTTCGCAACCTATCTATCATCGCCGACCAGGAAGGGATGCCCTTCGAAGCCGGTAGGACAGCAATACCATAGAGGTGCCGATAACCAGGAACAGACGGCAGGCACCGACGCCCATGGTAGGACCAGACAGTCACCATTCTGTGAATTGACCGTCTCATATGGCGGACGCCTCTATTCCACAATGCAAAGGTGTGGTCATTCCGCTCGGACCGGCTCCGATAGGGTTGGCCCTGTCAGCCGGCCACATTCAGCTGACAACTACCACCATCTAAGGAATGGCATCCCCATGGATCAACCCAAGGAGTCGCAGGGCAAGGACCTGCGCAAAACCCTGAAGAACAGGCACATCCAGCTCATCTCGCTGGGCGGCGCCATCGGAACGGGACTCTTCTACGGGTCCGGGGAATCCATCTCATTAGCAGGGCCGGCCATCATCATCGCCTATCTGATAGGCGGTTTGGCCATCTTCATGATCGTCAGGGCCATGAGCGAAATGAGCGTGGAAGACCCCAAGTCCGGCGCTTTCAGCTACTACGCCACCCGCTACTGGTCCAAGCGTGCGGGCTTTGTATCGGGATGGAACTACTGGATGAACTACGTGCTGGTGTCCATGGTCGAGCTCTCCGTGGTAGGCACCTTCGTCAACTTCTGGTTCCCGGCAATACCCGCCTGGGTCTCTGCAGCCTTCTTCCTGGTGGTCATCACGGCCGCCAACCTGATGGGAGTCAGCAAGTTTGGCGAGTTCGAGTTTTGGTTCGCCATCATCAAGATAGCGGCTATCATCGCGATGATCATCGGAGGCCTGGCCGTCGTGGTCATGGCCCTGCCCACAGCCAACGGCCTGCGGGCATCCTTCGCCAACTGGTTCACCGTAGGCGGCGGATTCCTGCCCAACGGACTCATGCGTCATGGGTCCAACGGCCAGTGGACCGGTCTGCTTATGTCGCTGGCAGTGGTCATGTTCAGCTTCGGCGGCACCGAGCTTATCGGCATCACTGCCGGGGAGGCATCCGATCCCCGTCGGACCATCCCCAAGGCCACCAACGCCATCATCTGGAGGATCCTGGTCTTCTATATCCTGACGCTTGGTGTGATCATGGCCGTTGTTCCCTGGAATGCCATCGGCAAGCCCAACGCGCAAGGCATGGTCGTCAGCCCCTTCGTCCAGATCTTCGACTCGGTTGGAGTCCACGCAGCCGCAGGCATCCTCAACTTTGTCTGCCTGACAGCGGTCATGAGCGTTTATAACTCGGCCCTCTACTCCAACTCCCGCATGCTCTTCTCCCTGGCCCGGCAGGGCAATGCCCCCAAGTATCTGGGGCGGCTGTCCAAAGGAGGGGTGCCCTATGCAGGAGTGCTGACCTCGGCCTGCATCATCGCCCTGGCCGTGGTCGTGGTCTTCCTCTGGCCGCAGTTCGCCTTCAACTACCTGATGAGCATCGCCACGATCTCGGCCATCATCAACTGGTCCATGATCATGGTGACCGAAATGCTCTTCCGGCGTGCTGTTGCCCGTGGCGAGGGCCCCGGCGACCTGGCGGGCAAGACCGGCGAAAACGCTCTGAACGCACTGCACTTCAAGCTGCCCTTTGCCCGGGTGACCCCATGGGCTGTCCTGGCCTTCCTGGCCATGATCATAGTGCTCATGTGCTTCTCGTCCAGCTACCGAGTGGCCGTTATCGCAGGGCCCATCTGGCTGATCGTCCTCCTGGTGGCCTGCCAGCTGACCCAGAGGCGAGCGCGGCAGTGATATAAGCAGACCTCACCAATCGTCATCGAAGACAGGGAAGCCGTTTGAGTCTTGTCTGAGAATCACTCTATGCTTACCCGTAATTGCAAAGCCACTGAAGAGGTCGCCGGACCTATCAGTAACTGGGTTCAGACAGTGCGGTGTTGTGCATGCCCAGCGAAAGGAGGTCCGGCCGAAACGGTTCGGATCCGCCCATCCGCCCCGTTGGGCCCGGGCCGAACAGGACCGGGACTGTCGCAACCCGAGGTTGCGGAGCGCTATGTGCAGTGTCACAGACAGGCAGGCCACCTGGCTTCCGTGTGAACGGAGCCGGTCGGAACCATCGTCATAGGGCTCTCAGGTCAGTTCGAGGAAAAGAGCAGTTATGGCGACCAGGCAGGGCGGAAAGGACAGCCCTTCCGCATCCACCGACCGAGTCCAACGCAACCTCAAGACCCGGCACGTCTCCATGATCGCCTTGGGCGGCTGCATCGGCACCGGACTGTTCATGACCTCCGGCTCCACCATTGCCAAGGCAGGGCCAGGAGGCGCGCTGGTGGCCTACGCGGCCATGGGCCTCATGGTCTACTTCCTCATGACCAGCCTGGGAGAGCTGGCCACCCACCTGCCGGTGTCAGGATCCTTCGCCGCCTACAGCGCACGCTACGTGGATCCGGCTCTGGGCTTCGCCATGGGCTGGAACTACTGGCTGAACTGGGCCATCACCGTGGCTGTGGACATCTCCACCGCCGCCCTGCTGATCCAGTACTGGCTGCCCAACACCCCAGGATGGTTCTGGAGCCTGCTGGTACTAGTGGTCATCTTCCTGATCAACGCCCTGACCGTGTCGGCCTTTGGCGAGGCCGAGTTCTGGCTCGCGCTGATCAAGGTGGTGACGGTGATCGTCTTCCTGGTCATCGGTCTGGCCATGATCTGCGGAATCATGTTCCAGCCAGCCGTGGGCCTGAGCAATTTCACCTACAAGGACGCCCCCTTCGTGGGGGGATTCGCCGCCATTCTCAACGTCTTTCTGATTGCAGGCTTCTCCTTCCAGGGCACTGAGCTGATCGGCGTGACTGCCGGTGAGTCCGAAAACCCCGGCAAGGCGGTTCCCAAGGCCATCAACGATGTCTTCTGGCGGATCCTGCTTTTCTATGTGCTCTCCATCTTCGTCATCGCCGCCCTGATCCCCTACACCAGCCCCAATCTGCTGAGCTCCGCCGAGGGGGACATCGCCATGTCGCCGTTCACCCTGGTCTTCCAGCGGGCGGGCCTGGCCTCGGCGGCCAGCGTCATGAACACCATCATCCTGACCTCGGTCCTCTCGTCCGCCAACTCAGGGGTCTACGCCTCGACCCGAATGCTCTACGCCCTTGCCAAGGACCATTACGCCCCGGCCTTCTTCGGGCACACCACCCGTCATGGCATACCCATGGCCTCGCTGGTCGCCACCCTGGTGGTCTCCCTGGCTACCTTTGCCGCCAGCATCTTCGGCCAGCGGATCTACATGTGGCTGGTGGCCGCCTCGGGACTGACCGGATTCATCGTCTGGATAGGCATCGCCCTGAGCCATTACCGCTTCCGCCGCGCCTGGGTGGTCCAGGGCCACCGGGTTGAGGAGCTGCGATACCATGCCAAGCTCTTCCCGCTGGGGCCTATCCTGGCTCTGGTCCTATGCGTCATAGTCATCGGCGGGCAGAACATCGAGGCCTTCGTCAACTGGAACTGGCAGGAGATCGGCGTCACCTACATCAGCGTGCCCTTGGTGCTTGCGCTCTATCTGGGCTACAAGATCCGGTACCATACCCGGATCGTGCCCTTGAAGGAGATGGATTTGAGCGGGGATCTGGAATCGCTATGAAAGATTTGCCAGCTAACATGACACATTGTGACCATGGGAGCCGGAAGGCCGCACCAATGGCATAGACTCCCTAAGCGTTCGAGGACCGGCTCAAGGACCCGGCCATATGAACCTTTCCGGCATCCAGCCGGCATACCAGGAATCGCAATTTCAGTACGACCCCGGACTTCCCGGTGCGTCGCCCAGCCAAAAGGAGGAGGATCATGACGCAGAACACCAGCAATGCAGCGTCGAACATCAATCAATCCGACCGGGCCGGGCAAGAGCATCATGGCTACGGCAGCGTCAAGCGCAACCTCAAGACCCGCCACATCTCGATGATCGCCCTGGGCGGCTGCATCGGCACCGGACTGTTCATGACCTCCGGCTCCACCATTTCCACAGCCGGCCCCGGCGGTGGACTTCTGGCCTACATAGCCATGGGCGTCATGGTCTACTTTCTCATGACCAGCCTGGGAGAGCTGGCCACCCACCTGCCGGTGTCAGGATCCTTCGCCGCCTACAGCGCACGCTACGTGGATCCGGCCCTGGGCTTCGCCATGGGCTGGGACTACTGGCTGAACTGGACCATCTCGGGTGCCGTGGACATCTCCACCGCCGCCCTGCTGATCCAGTACTGGCTGCCCAACACCCCAGGATGGATCTGGAGCCTGCTGGTCCTGGTCATCGTCTTCCTGATCAACGCCCTGACGGTCTCCGCCTTCGGAGAGACGGAGTTCTGGCTCTCCCTGATCAAGGTGGCCACCATCATCGTCTTTTTGGTCATCGGCATGGCCATGATCTTCGGAATCATGTTCCAGCCAGCGGTCGGCCTGAAGAACTTCACTTACAAGGACGCCCCCTTCGTAGGAGGGTTCCCGGCCATCATGAGCGTCTTCCTGATCGCCGGCTATTCCTTCCAAGGCACCGAGGTGGTGGGCGTGACTGCCGGCGAGTCCGAAAACCCCGGCAAGGCGGTTCCCAAGGCCATCAACGACGTCTTCTGGCGGATCCTGCTCTTCTATGTGCTCTCCATCTTCGTCATCGCCGCCCTGATCCCCTACACCAGCCCCAACCTCCTAGGAGCCTCTGACGGAAACATCGCCATGTCGCCGTTCACCCTGGTCTTCCAGCGGGCCGGCCTGGCCTCGGCAGCCAGCGTCATGAACGCGGTGGTGCTGACATCCATCCTCTCGGCCGTCAACACCGGGGCCTATGCATCCAGCCGCATGCTCTACGGACTGGCCAAGGATCACTATGCTCCGGCCATCTTCGCCAAGACCACGAAGAGGGGCATCCCCCTGGCGGCCCTGGTAGCCACGGTCTGCATGTCCCTGGCCACCTTCGCCTCCAGCATCTTCGGCCAGTCCTTCTACATGTGGCTGGTGACTGCCACTGGACTGACCGGGTTCATCGCCTGGATCGGCATCGCCCTGAGCCACTTCCGCTTCCGGAGGGCCTTCAAGCTCCAAGGGCACGACCTGAGCGAGCTCAAGTACCACTCCAAGCTCTACCCGCTGGGCCCGGTCCTGGCCATGGTGCTCTGCGTCATCGTCATTGCCGGACAGGACATCCCCTCCCTGCTCAGCCTGAACTGGTCGCACATGGCCATGACCTACTTCAGCGTGGTTCTGGTCTTGGTCCTCTACCTGGGCTTCAAGTTCGTCAACCACACCAAGATCGTGCGCCTCAAGGACATGGACGTGTCCGGCGCCGAATCCGCCCACTGAAGCAGCAGGTGCAGTGAACACCTTGTAGGTGGTTCCACGGCCTATGTAAATGGTGCCCCGCAGATGATCTGTTCCATCCGCGGGGCACCAATCCGGTCAAGCTCAGACCTATGTCAGCGACGATGACATCGACCTTTTGACCGGAATGGCCACCGTCAAGGCCAACAAGACCATGAGCAGGGCCGCCAGGCTCACTCCGACGATATCCGCCCCGGTGGAGGACAAACCACCGCCCCCGACTGATGCATCACGGCCAGGGTCGTGACGACCATGTCCGCTGGCAACGGCAGGGATCAGACTGGTGCCTTGTCCCGGACCGCCAGCCTGCGTCCCGTCTCCGCCCGGTCTACTGAGGGGAACCAGGGCCTTGACGGCCTCCTGAAGACCCTTCAGAGCCTGATTCACTGCAGCCTGGTCGGCATTGGGATCGTCATAGACAGCCTGCGCCTGCATTCGAGCCGCAGTGAAGGCCAGCCAGGAACCGGACTCATATTTGTCCTGATCCAAACCGTCGGCCTTCTTCAAGGCATTGAAGAGGCCGGATTTGTCGACCTTGGCTGTGGAATCAACCACCTTGACCCGGACTGTCACATCAGGGTGGGCGAGTTCTTCATTCGCATCCATGTCCAGCACGGGCAGACCGTCTGCTGCCCAATGGACTCGGCGCACGAAAGTATCCCGGCCGGAATAGTTGCGGTAGCCATCCGTCTTGTTGGCGTATGCATGGAAGACGTAGATCTGATTGCCGTCCTCGTCCTCGCTCCACATGCCATGGCCCGTGCCCAGCTGCCATTTCCCGTTGAAAATGCCTGAATTCTGGATGGGGTAGTTGAGATTGCTCCAACTGGCTGGATTGGTCAGGTCCGTATTGCCCGATCCGTCGGCCACGGCCATGCCAGTGGTGTAGGTCTTGCCAACCGAGGAACCGGAATACATGAGATAGAGCTTACCCTGGTGCAGGGTTACATTGGGCCCTTCGGCGATTGTGGCGTTCCAGGCGTAATCCGGGGCGACAATCCTCACCGGGTCGGTGGTGACGTGAGCAGGGTCAGCAGGATTCATCCTGGCCAAATAGGTGGCGCCCAACTGCTGCCAGACATAATAGGATTGTCCCTTCTGATCCTGGAAGTAGCTCATATCCAAGGACATGCCGACACTTCCATCAGCGGCAAGGGCCAGGGGGCGCCCGTCGGAACGAGTCACGGCTCGCGGCCGCTCCCAGTTGGAAGCGACGGTCGGATCGAGATCATGACCTCCGGCATCCTGCTTGAGCTGCATATAGACGGCCTTGCCATTGGTCCATTGGTTTCCGTATCCCGCCATGAACAGGACCGTCAACCTGCCATTGATTTCGTGAATCTCAGGCGCCCAGAAGCTGTGCATGATCGGCTGCCCATCTGCATCAGGATCCCCTGCCTTAAGAATAATGTGTTCCTTGGCGTTGTACCCGTTGGCATCAATCAACCCGGAATCCTGGCCAGGGGTGTCAGCCAGATCAGCGATGGCATCGGCTATCCGCAGGGGCATATGAGGACTGCCATGCTGCCAGGTGCAGTCTCCTTCAATGTCATTGGTGGCGATCATGAGATATTTGGTATCCACCCGTTCATGACCGTCAACCTGCCGCTTCCACTGCCACTTGTAGATGGAGGGATCAGCGCGCTCCTCAGCAAAAGGAACCTTGTAAGAGGTCTGGCCGATCGTGCCGGTGACCTCATATTCCCCGACTTTGTTCAAGTCAAGATGCGAGGTATCCCAGTCTCTGATGGGCAGTGAACCCGTGGAACCGTCGGAATAGGTCAGTCGAGCGGTTTTCGGCAGCTTCAATCCGTTTGCTGAACTCCCCTTGGTCACGGTGATGTCGCTGATATCGTCCACGCCGGTGTTGGTCAGACGACCGAATCGGGTTTGCAGGGCCTTGACACGGTCCTGGTCAATGACGATGGACGAACCATGGCGATAGTCATCGATGCCCTGAACCTCCGACGCCGGTTGGCTGCCGCCGACTGTGGCGAACCGCCCGACATGAACGGGCCCATGCACGGAATCCTTGTCCTTGAGCTCAGCGAAACTGGTGTACTTGGGCACTCCGTTGTCGTCATACCATCCGATCATGGTGGTCTTGGACGCCGTATCGTAGGCCCCATAGGGATTGTTGACCCCGTTGGTTTCGCCCAGGTCAATCAGGCCTGCGGAGTTCGGGGACTCCTCATAGGCAAGCAGATCAGTGGACCGGGCAAAGAGCAGGCGACCAGGACTGTCCGGCACATCCGTCCCCCGGTTGGTGCGCACGGAGAGGATCCCATAGGAGCCATCCCCCATCATGAAAATCGTGGGATCCTTCAGGCTGCGCGCGTAGTCCCTGGTGTTCTGGTTGACGGGCTGCGAAGCGTAACCCAACGGGAAGAAGATGCCATAGTTGCCGTTGTAAGGCTGGTACCGCCCCGAAGCTTCATCCTTGAGGGCCAGATGCATGCTGTGCGCGATATCGCCGTTGTTGGCTGTATCCGCCGAGGTCGCATTACGGTCGTAGACGAGGAGGGTGCTGGCCTTCGATTTGGGAAGGACTTTCACCTCGAAGTCTTTGACAACAGGTTCGGCAACTCCCGCAGCGGTGATTGTGGCAGTGATCCGTCCAGAGACAGGCTTGTCGCCAGCTATGGAGACCAGGCCCCCATCTTGGATGGAGATGCCGGAAGCGGCCTTCAGCTGCAGAGTCGTATGATCCGGAGCCACAGGAAGCTTGGTGCCCGAGGCGATCAGGGGCGGGATAACGTAACCGTCAGCCGCCTCCTGCAGCCTTTCAGCCTTGGTCTTCGTGCTCGGTTTGACAGTGATGCGGTAGCTCTTGCTGCCGGTCAATCCACGCACTGTGGTGGTAGCCGTCATGGTTATCGTTTGATCCTGAGCGCCGGAGGGCGGCTGGTTGACCATACCTGCATCAGTGATGATCGAAGGATCCGATGAGGACCAGGTTACCGTGCCTCCTGCTGTGGGAAGTGCCAGGTAGTCGCCGTCCACGCTCTGGTCATGAAAGCCCAGGGCATCGATGCGTCCGTCCACCAGTTCGCTCCGGTGGATGTTGGCGTCGACAGTGCTGATGCTCTTGACTTGTCCAGCGTCCAGAGCCCTGCCGTAGACGCGGAAGTTGGCCACCTGGCCCTTGAAATTCACATCCTTCCAAGGCGAGTGGCCAATGGTGTTGAGGCTCTGGTCGCCAATGTCGGCAGTGGTGACGGGAACCTTGCCAGAGGCGACCTCCTCGCCATCGACATAGAGCTTGGCCATACCGTCCGACCCGTCCAAAGTGGCCGTCACCGACATCCACTGGCTGGCCCGGACCGCACAAGAACCCGACTGGACCAGATGCTCGGTCCCCTTCGCCTTGATGCCTACCAGGGGCTGGCGTCCGAAGGCGCAGTTGAGGGAGCTGAACAGGTATTCCTGGTTGGAGGCGTTGCCGATGTTCCACATGAAGTGGAAGCTCTTCAGCATGTCGGGATCCGCCTTGACCTCCATCTGGACGGTAGCGGAAGACTTGCCGGAAAGCAGATCCGCAGGCAGGCGAACCCAGCTGCCCCCTCCGCTCCAGTCCCCACCGGAAAGGACCAGGGATTGATCCTTCCACAGACTGTCTGCCGGATTCTGCACCTGGGCCTCGCCGAAGGCGCTCCCGGGGGCGGTGTTGGCGACCGTATGCCCATCTGATGGCTTGCTGACGAAAGAGTATTCGGCCAGCAAATCGTCAGTGGGCAGGCTCTCAGCGGCACCCGCTGCTGCAGGAATGAGAGCCAACCCGGCCAAGGCGGTCGGAATCGCCATCATCCAGGCGATCATTCTTCCGCATCGTTTCACTTGTGCTCATCTCCATCCATGGCTGATGCCGACCCTTGCCGACGGGCAAAGAACCTGCAGACGACGATGAGGCCCAGCCCTAGGCTGGCCGCCAGCAGGAGACCTGAAACCTTTGACAGGTCCACACCTGTGGCGGAGAGAGACGGGCGAGCCTGTGCCTGCGGGTTCGCAGTACCGGATGGATTGCCGGATGACGAATGCCCCGGCTTCTGAGTGTTGTCCTTGTCGGGTACAGGCTGGGCGCTGCGAATCTGGGTCAGTTTAACCTTGTAGGTCCTTGTGGTGGCCTTATCGGCTGCTGTGACCGTGATCGTCAGCATCCTTTCAGCTGATCCAGAAGAGTCCAAAGTCAGGGCGACAGTAGCCTGATCATCCGTGGCGAGAGCGGCGATGTCAGCCTCAGTCAGTCCAGGCAAGTCAGCGAGCGCCAGCGTGGCAGTACCCGCCAAGGCCTGCGCCAGGTCCACTGGTTGGCCGGCCACGGTCAGAGACTTGAGGCTGGCGTCATTGGAGAGGACCTTGACCGTGACCTCCACGGGCATCCGAGAAGCATCCGCAGCGATTCCGCTCACTCGGAAGGTTCCGGGGTGGCTGTAGGAGGACGGATCCACAGCGTCCCAAGCAACCTTCACCTGCTCCTTGCTTCCGTCAGCCTTGGTCAGCTCCACCTCGGCAGGAAGATTCGGCGTGGGATCCTGACCGACCTTGGTCTCCAGCGACATAGCCGGAACCGAGACGACCGCCACATGGGGCGCATAGGCCTCCAGGACCTTTTGATACTGAGCCCTGGTCACTGGCAGGACAGTGCCGTGCCGTGGCTTGCCGCCGTCCGTATTGGTCGGGAAGTTGACCTCGGGCATCTTGTCGCCGATCACCTTCCATTGGTCGGCCTTGGATATATCGTTCGTTGCCATCGGCACATAGTGGTTAGGACCACCGTGGTAATTGGGCTGATCGGCAAAGAGGTAGTACTGGTATCCGTTGATGTCCCCGTCGTTCGCCCGGAAAAGGGATGGGCCTTCGCCAGCGCTGAAAGTACCGCCGTAGCCGTTGGCCTGTCCGCCGCCGATGCGTTCCCCGACCAGGGACCAGCCGTTGGCATCGCTGGATGCAGCAGTGGGATAGGATCCGGCAACCTTGGCCAGAAGATCCTTGGACTTCTCCTGACGCAGCGTCATGGTCTTCTCGTCCTTGTAGACGCGATAGTAAAGGCCGCCATCCTTCTGCACTGTGGCATCAATGGATCCTGAGCCAGGCTGACCCCTGCGGTCTACATCGATCCAGACCTGGGGCTTGGAGAAGTTGATGAAATCGTCGGTGGTGACATACATCATCCGGTTGTAAGTCAACGAGGTCCTTTCAGCCGGATCGGTGCCCGGATACAGGTTGGATGCCCAGTAGACCACGTACTTGCCGATCTCAGCGTCGTAATAGGCCTCAGGTGCCCAGGTGTTGCCGGCATAGTCGTCGCTCACCTTGACATGCCGCTCCTGGGACCAATGGGTCAGATCATCCGACTCCCAGATCTCGATGTATTTGGATCCGTTGGCCTGGGCACCCATGAAACCGCTCAGGCCTCCAGGAGCATTGGGGCGTCCGGAGATTTTCAGATCGGTAGCCAGCATGTAGAACTTGTCGCCATCCTTCGACCTCATGATGAAGGGATCGCGAAGCCCCTGCTCGCCCTTGCTGGAGGTGAAGAGGGGAGAACCGTTGTTCAGCGTGTTCCAGTCCAGTGCATTGTTGCCCTTGGACGCAGCCAGGCTGATCTTCTCGCCGCCGACGCCCTCGCCGGTGAAGAATGCCCAGACATAGGCCTGGTCCTTGGAGTTGTCGGCAGGCATGGGCTGCACCTTAAGGGTGAACTCCTTGACCAGCTTGCTGTCACCATGCCTGACCTCCAGGCTCAGCACTACGGTTGCAGCCGGCTTGCCGGCAGCAGGACGGTTGACCTTCACGGTCTTTGAGGAAGCGTTGACGCCATCGACGATCACCGCGCCGACCGCTCCCGGATTCTTGACTGACCAGATTAAGGAAGATCCATGTTCCCCGAGCGTAGGTATGGAAACATTGGTTCGCACATCATCGGCATTCTCGATGGCCACGGCATCCAGATCGGCTTGCGCCTGCTCCTGGTCGCTCGGAAGATGAGGGATCAGGACCTGATAGGCCTTGGTGCGGGTGACTCCGTTCAGGCTGAAAGTGGCCGTCAGCGTCACCTGCGCATCCGGCTGCCCGGGAAGAGGCCTGGTCACTGTGGCTTTCCCGTCGCGGTCCACGGCCAAAGCCGATGAATCGGATGTCCATTCCAGATGCACGCCGGAAAGATCCGCAGGAAGGCTGAAGTCTTCACTCGCTTGAGCCGGAACCGTCACAGTCGGCATGATCTTCTCCAAGGCCTGGCTGGTATAGAGCCCCTTGACCCCATCGGAATCCATTGCCTGATCGTAGATGGCGTAATCATCGACCTCGATCCTGCTCCTGGCATCGGGATATGAGGATTTGCCTAGGTAGGCGACCAGATCCCCGTAATTACCTAGACCGCCCAGGGGTATGGAGTAGGTGGAGGACCCAAGCAGGGCGCCATTGAGATAGGAGCTCATCGTGCCTGTAGATCCGCTGATGACTGTGGTGTACAAGGCCATGTCATCAGTGGATTTGGAGCCGGATGTGGCAGCTCCAGTGGACCCCGGACCCACTTCGGTGCTCCATGGGGACTTGTTGGGATTACTTGCAGTCGCCGTGGTCATTACAGCCTTGACCCGCCCCGCAGGGTTGGAAGGGTTGAGCAGGAAATACCCTTTGGTGGTATCTGCGTTCCCTATGTAAACTGCCGAAGTATTCATGGAGCCGGAATCATTCTTCAACCAGATCGAAACGGTAAGGTCTTCCTTATCTTTCAAGGCTCCGGTAGGAATGACTACGTCCTGGGTACCGGTCAGCACCAGGCGGCCGTCCTTGACGGAAGCCTCACCTTCCAGAGTGGCGTCACTGTGACTGTCAGAGCCCTCGTTGGCTATGGTCCGGCCATTGGGGGCAGCGTTGAAGGAATAGTGGACCAGCGGCTTCTCTGTCTCCTCAGCCGAGGCGGCAAGGGGCAGCAACGACCCCGATGCCAGTGCTGCACACCCTAGGAGCAGCCCCAGGGCCTTCTTTCCATGTCTGTTCATGAACGGGCCTCTTTCTGTGTAATGCCATCACACCATTGCGATGGCTCTTGTCTTGGACTACCAATGCCGGCCGCCCCCGAATAATTCAGAAGGGCAGCCGGTTAGAGCAGCTGCTTAGAGCAGTCAGTGCCTGGATTTCGATCTGTTTCCGGCCAACCGCAGCCAGCAGATCGCCAGGACCGCGCATGCGAGCGCAGCCAAAGCAATGATGCCAACGGAAGCACCTGTTTCAGAAAGTCCCGGGTCCCGTGAAGCCGACCCAGCACTTCCTCCCTTGACTTGTTCGACGGAAGGCGTCTGGGAGGGGTGGGCATCCGGTATGCCGGATCCGCCAGTTTCCGCAGTCTTTGCGACGAGCCCGGTCACCTCGGTCGAGGATGGCTTGACCAGTTTGTCGGCGTACCCCTGATAATCGATTCTGATGTCTCCTGAAACCTCATCCGGGACGGTCACCGCAGCCTTTCCGTCAGCCCCCAGCTTCACATCTGCCGTCCAGGATTGACTCATCCGGGATGCGGGGCTTTGGGTGATGCTTATGCCGCCGGCCACATCGCCCTGGTCTTCGGCCTTGACGGTCACGGTCAGCTTGCGGCTTTCCGAATCATAACCAGCCTGCGTTGTGGAGGCGACAGGCTCCAGATGCGAGGGGCTGGCCGTGGTGTACTGATGCATGGCTTCCAGAACATTCCGGGGGACGGCGACGAAAGCCCCGTGCCTCTTCGGGGTAGGCATGCCATCATCCGTAACGTATCCGGTGACGCCCTTGCCGGGCTTCTTCTGAGTAAACCATCCCGGCGTCTGCGAAAGCCTGTGGGACCAATCGGTCCGGCTCAGATCCGTCTTGCTGGTCATAAAGGGTTGATACCCCCCCGAATCAGCCATGATGACCATGGCGTCACCGGTTTCGTTCTGGTTGACGTCATCCTTGTTCAGAGCTATGGATTCCGGCCCCTCAAAGGGAAGCAGCCGCTGGTCGAGCAACCGCCAGGTGCTCGTCTCATCAGCATCGGGATCCGAACTGGACGTGGTGCAGGTCAGACACTTCGACCGTTCCAGGAAGGTGGACTTGCCATCCACCACGTAGGATCCTGCAGCACCGCTCTCCTCGTTTTTGGTCATTCGATAGTAGTAGCTGCCGATTTTAAAAACAGTGGAGTCTATGCGCGAGTATCCGGTATCCTGCCAATCCTTCGCGGGGGTGAAGGTCTTGAAGTCCCTGGTGATGGCATAGCGCACGATGTTATACGGGGAACCCTTCTTGCCGTTGATGGCCGTCGAGCGGGAACCATCGGTATAGGCCCTTGAGGAGAAGAAGACCACATAAGCGTTCAGCGCGTCATCCCAGAATGCCTCAGGAGCCCAGGTCATCCCCTGGTTGGGGGAGTTGACGACAATGCCTGCATCCGAACCGTCATCGGCGTTGGTCCGTGTCCAATTGACCATGTCCTTGGATTTCCAGGCTTCGATCTTCAGCGAGCCATATTGCTGGTTCTGGCCCCAGCCCTGGCGCGATACTTTCAAATCGGTTGCGATCATATAGTATTCGTCGCCATCATGCGAGCGCAGCACGTATGGATCGCGCAGGCCGGTGGTGTCTGTCTTGGAAGTGATGACAGGGTCGCCATTATTGATGGGGCTGAATGAGAAGAAGTCATTGCGCTCGGTAGAGGTCGCTGATTCGTACAGGGCCTCGCCGATCTTTCCTCCGGTTGTGTTCGCGTCAGAGAGAAAAGTGACCGCTGCATACCCGACGTTCGGCGCGGACCGAGGCTTCTCTTTGACCACGACATCGACGCTGCGCGATACGGTGCGTCCATTGTCTGCCTTGGCTGTGGCCGTCAGACTGACCTTCTTGGAATCACCCTGCCCATAAGCGGGTCGGGTGACGATTCCAGCGCCCCGATAGGGGTCGGCTGCGCCATTGGCCGGCGCCTGGTAACCATTGTTGGTCGGACTGATGCGACCGGGATCCGAGGAGGTCCAGGTAACGTCGATGTCATGCTTAGGCCCCTTGGCCAGCAAGGGCAGATTCCCCGTTACCTGAGAGGGAACTGCAGAGATCAGAGCATCCACATCATCCTGGGCAGCCGTTTCCGGATCCAGCGGTTTGACTGTCACTGCGACTGAACTGACCAATCCTCCAGCCTGACTGGTAGCGGTGACAGTAGTGTTCCCGGCCTTCACAGCCTTGATCTTGCCGTTCGCATCGACCGTGGCTGCAGCTGGATTGGACGAGGCCCAGCCCACCTCCTTGCTGATGGCGTTCTCAGGAGTGATCGTTGCAATCAGCTGCCGCTCCTCGTTCTCCGCCAAGGCCAGGGACCCGTCTACCAGGCCGGTTCCTGCCACGTTGAGCCCAGTCGGCATGACCATATCGGCCCCCTTGTAGATCTTCAGATCATCAATGGCGCCATTCCAATATGCATCGCCTTGATAGAAGGATCTGCCGATGTAGGTGGTGAAGCCCCCGAGATCGGAGAGCTTGATGCCGGTTTTAGTCTTGATCCCCACCAATTTGCTGTCCCTGAGCAGGGCCATGGAATCATCCTTGATGATGATCCGGAAGTCATGCCAGATTCCGTCATTGTTGTCGAGCTCTTCCTTGAAGGAGGGCTCATTATGCCAGCCATTGTCCGCAACGGCCAATTTGGCGCTGGTCTTGCTCAGATAGAAGAAAAGGTAATGCGAAGCATCCTTGCCGACAGCCAGCGAGAAGTAATTGCCATCGTCAGCATGCCTCGACTTGGCAGCGAAATCAATGGTCGCCGCGTTGCCTATAGACTCGAAGATCTGCGAAGGCAGCTCAGCATATTGGACGTTTTTTGCAGCATCCGACTGGCCATTCTGCAGGTTCAGCGCCTCGTTTCCGTTTCGGTCCCCGAAGGCTCCTATCGATGCCCCACCGTGAAGGGTCATAGCATAGCCGTTGACTGAGTCCGAGAGGCTCCCTTGACTGAAATCGTAGGAGGCAACCGGAGTCAGCGAGCTGGTTTCCTCTGCTCTTGCGCCGGGTCGCTCAAGTGCGTATGCCGCACCTCCCGTGAAAGACAGCAGCATCGGCACGGTCAAGATGGCCGATACCAAGGTTCTCAATTTTTTCATACGCTCCACCGCCTTTGGCTCATCGGGATATCGCAATCCCGCTTGCAGCGTCATGCCGGCTGCTCGGCTTGGCTTCAATGACCGCCCTTGAGTCGGCACAACAAGTATTCGTAGATAGGTCATGACTCATGATTGATCATCGCATCAGCACCTATGCCAAATTCCATTCTGGCATCAACGATTCGCCTGCCCCTGCAGAGACGATAACGATTTGATAACAATGAAAGGCTGACACCCTCCAATACCTGCAGGTAAGGAGCAGTTGCCTCCATACCAAGCATGACTCCCACATTCCATAAGCAGACAGTCGGCCTTGGTCCCCTTCGCCGTCGAGACCGGCAAACTCAAGTAGCCTTATTCACCAACAACAGGTGGGAATTATGCTGACCATGAGTCTGACGCGCCTAGGCGCTGGCGGCCGTGGCTCCCCAGGTGCAAAGCATAGGCGCGAGGGAAGCCATCAGCGGAAAACGACCAAGGCCAAACTGCCTGATCCGAAGACGGACCGAGGAGTCAGTTATTTTCGTCTTGCATTAATACGAACCACATTCATCAAGGCAAGACCGCAAGACAAGACCACACAGGCCATGCCCAGCGGGAAGAGCAGGTTGATGCCTGTCCTGGATAACGAACCCTCCTGCTTGGCCTTGCCTGCATCGGTTCCATGACCCACCTCTGGAGGCAAAGCATCGGACGAACCCGCCGACCCTGGATTGGATATCGGGGGCTGAGATGCTTCAGTGGCTTCGACCGACCCTGACTGAAGCCAGTCGGTCCGTGATGCAGCCTTGCTGGCCTTGTAGACATCGGAATCCTCAGCGGCCTGAGCGTTCATCAATACACCGCTGGTGGATTTTCCTATTGACCGGGCAGTGATCATATGACCCTTATCGTCCGAAGACAATCTGTAGGTCTCATGCTGCGCGCCCTCAATGGGCTTTCCGTCACGGAGCCACTGCACCTGATCAATCGCCCAACCCTTGTTGAACTGCGCTTTCAACAAAGACCCGACAGGCATCCGACGAGGCTGCTCGCCTCCATCATTCATAACCTGCAGGTTCGGCGTGGACTCAGCCGGGACATCTTCATACGAAATCGGCACCGGCTGCATCAGCGGCACCTGACCTGCATCCACCTGGTCCTGATCCGGTTCGCTGTAGGTTATCCTGGCTATACGAATCTCACGTTTATTGCCAGTTCGCAGCACACTGCCACTGCCTTGGTCCGTGCCCCTTGGACGCATCTGGTCGTCGAGGAAACAGTGGTACGCAATGTACCAATCATCCGTACCCGGCACCTGGATTATGGAATGATGGCCAGCTCCAAGAATTCCCTTGGACACATCCTTGCCAAGGATTTCACCGCGGTAGGTCCATTGCGTGCCGTCCCCATCCATATGCGTTGCAGTTGCATACGCCACTCGATAGTCAGGGCTGTTGGTGTCATCAATCGAATAGCTGTAGTAGTAGGTCCACTTGCCTTTCCAGAATCTGGCAGTGATGTAGGAGCCTTCCCTGATGTTTCGAGTCGCATTGGTCGTCACGGTGGTGCCTGGTTCAATCGACATCATGTCCTTGCTCAACCGCGCGTATTTACCTGGGCCTTGTCCCCAGGTAAGATACCAGATTCCCGTCGCGGGGTCGCGGAAGGTTCCCGGATCGATGTTATCCGCCACGATGCCATCATGATTCGCTCCAGCATGACTCTGAATGACATAGGGTCCAGTTACCTTGTCAGCCACAGCTACATTGGTCTGATTGGTACCGCCCTTACCCGCATTTCCAGAGAAATAGAGGTAGTATTTTCCGTTTTCCTTCGCAAAAGCCGGCGCCCAAGCCGTCGAGGTACGAGCCGGCAGAAGATCCGTGCGGCCGGAACCATCAAGATGCTGATCTTTCAAGTCCACCATGACCCCATCGTCTTTCCAGCTGATCAAATCGTCTGATTCAAAGCACCGAATCTGGGAGCCACGCCATCCGGAATATCCGTCTGTTGTCGGGAACAGGTAATACTTGCCATCCTCGGCGACAATTTGTGGATCAGCGAAGAATTTCATTCCCATAGCGCCGGTGCCATCTCGTTGCCCCGCCACCCTGATCGGCGTCGACAGCACCTGGGCGGTTACCTTGTATATCTGTTCGCCCTGAGCAGTCACCACTTTGACGCGGAACGGTTTAGACAGGTCCTGGTGCTCAGGCAACGGTCGGCCATCCGCCATGGAAAGCTTTGCTCCAGCAGGACCAACGAACGCCAGGTTCAAATTCGATTTGACTGTACGTGAGCCATCCTTACCGCCGTTCGGAGTCCAATAGTCCAGGATCAGTTCCAGCTGCTTCTCTCCAGAAGCATCCTGGCTTATCCGTTGCGAAAGGATCTGCCGGTTGGGAGATGTCTGCATGACCCGGAGGCCAGTCGACTCGTCATCCTGCTTATCCGCAACTTCATCGTCCGACAAGGACCTGTTCCAGATGCGTACGTTGTCAAAGGCCCCCTTGAAATAAGGGTCGGCATAGAAGGACTTGCCTAAGTAAGCCTCAAGGCTGGTGCCCAAATCCGATATCGTATTGGCCATGGCAGAGTTCTCCGCCACTTTGGTCCCGTCCACATAAAGCTTCATATCGGTTCCGTGGAAGACGATGGTGACCCTACGCCATGTGCCGCCTGACAGGACCGCATCGGCAACGTCCTCGTTCTGCCAGGAACCGGTGCTCATATGGCTACCCAACTCCCCATTGTCCCGGTACCTGAGGAAGTAATATCTGTCGGAGTTCTGCCCGAAAGCAAAAGTAAAGAAGTTGCCGGATCGTTGACTCTTGACGTCCATTTGCACCGTCAGCTGGTTGCGTCTGTCAAACAGTCCCTTGGGGAAGCGGGCATATTGGCCATCTCCATTCAGAAGGAGAGCGGTGCCAGCCCTCCCATCGACTGTCGAAAGAGCGGGGTTGCCGACCATCTCCAAATCGTGCCCATGCCCCGTGGCGTCCTTGCCAGGCTGAGCGGAATCTTCAAAATTATAGGCAGCCATGGGACCGCTTCCATCGGCATCAGGAACTACGGGACCGGCATTGTCGTAAGCGTCGAGAACGGCCTGCTCTTCGGAGCTGGTCAGCCTTATCACCGTACCGTGCCGAAAACGCTGATCGAAGCTCGCGTTCACCCGGGTGAATTTCCCGCCGGATCGCAAACTAGCCAGCTTGTCGATTTGGTAAGCCTGGTAGCCGGAGTGATCAGCCATTGCCAGCCAGGATCCATCAGCGACCTGGTAGAGCGTAAGGCCCTCGTTGCCATTGGACCCGTATAGACCCGCAGCTGTGGTAGTCACCACCTGGTCACCAGTGACTTTTGACTTTCCTTGGCTTACAGCCGCATCCCTTTCAACCAGTCGCGTCCACTTATTCGCTTCCAGATTCGGAGCAGTGTCCACAACGGTGTACCAATCAGACGTAGAGAACCGATAATACTGGCCATCCTCTCCACGTACGATGGTGGCATCAATAATATTCTCTCCAGGCACTGCGCTCTGATCCACCCATATCTCTGGATGATCGAACGATTCAAAATCCTTGGTATGGGCCTTATATACTTTCAAATTTGTGGTACTTGTCGTGTTCCCGGTCGAAAGATCACGACTTGACCAATACACCAAATAATCTTGGGTCTCTTCATCCCAGATGGCCTCAGGGGCCCAGGCATTGCCTACTTTGCCGCTCAGACCGGTCTGGACCAGCCGAGGCTGGTCCCACTTGACCAGATCCTTGGATTTGGCGACCACTAAACTGGTACTGGCATGAATCTGGTCCCAACTGCCGCCAGGCGCTGTTCCTTCTGCATGGAGATCCGTTCCCAGCATTACATACTTATTGCCCTGTGCGTCGGGGGATTGCAGCTTCAGCAGATGCGGATCCCTAAGGCCTTTGGTGCCTGTTTCCGATGCAATAATGGGCTGCCCCTCATTGAGCGTCTTCCAGCGCAACCCATCCTGGCTGTACCCGTAATATATCTTTTCGTAATCGCTGGATGAGAAGTGAAGCCATAGATAGCCTGCTTCGCTTTTCTCCGGAGCCTGATCTTTTGCGAGGCTGTTGACAGATCGGGCATCGTGAACACCCTCGCCCTGATCCGTAGCTGATGCCGCAATCGCTTGTGAGGGAGCACCAAGGACGAAAAGGGGCAGGAGAAGCACCGAAGCCACTATTTTTTTATGTTTATACACCAGATTCCTTTCTCTCGACACATCATTGTGAAAACAGCTATATCGAGCCGCACCAGCCCGGTCGGCACCAACTCATAAGACCACGATCGCGGGTAACGGACGCATAACCAGCATCAATTATGTAAAAACCTGATTTCTGCCCATACATGCCAGTAGCTGGAAATACAGCCATTGGCAAGACCGTCATGCTTGATTCCCCCGTCCTTCGCGCTCTCATGGATTTTCACCGCCTTTGGGCCACAGAGACACTGTCATCTCTTTCAAGCGCCATAAGTCAATGACAAGCTTCACTGCACATGGCTTATAACTCACAGTCGATCACTGCATCAGCAACTACGCTGAATTTCATTGTGACATCAAAGCCTGGCCTATGATGGTGAAGCCGATAACGATTTGATAACAATGAGAAATTGCCATTATTTACCGGCCAAATGAATGCTTGACCGTGCGTGTCGAATAGCGGTCAAGCTCACCTATGCAACTCTGAATTCAGCAATGAAGCACTCCAGGCTCGATGCTGAACGCTCATGCTTCGCACAAAAGAAAATCGCCGTAAACCAGATTCATATCGAACGCTGGTCTACGGCGATGCCAAGGAAAATGGCAGCTGGTGCTCAGAACCTAGAGGTCACTGCACCTGGGAACGGGCGATCTTGCCGGTGAAGGACTGGGCCTCGTCGGCATCCTTGACGTCCTTGTTCCAGGAGAACATGGCGCGCAGCTTGGGGCCGACCTCCTCGATCTTCTCGTGGGAGTACTTCTCCTGGAGCTCCTTGAACTTGGGGGCGCCGGCATCCTGATCGTCAATGAACTCCTTGGCGAAGGAGCCGTCCTGAATGCGCTGCAGCTGGTGGCGCATCCTGTCCTTGGTGGACTCGTCAACCACGGTGGAGGTGAAATCACCGTACTGAGCGGTGTCGGAGCAGGACCAGCGAGCCTTGTTCAGGCCGCCCTCGTTCATCAGGTCGACCAGCATCTTGAGCTCGTGGCAGACCTCGAAGTAGGCGATCTCCGGCTGGTAGCCGGCCTCGGTCAGCACCTCGAAGCCAGCCTCGACCAGGTGATTGACGCCGCCCATGAGCACATCCTGCTCGCCGAAGAGGTCGGTTTCGGTCTCTTCCTTGAAGGTGGTCTTGATGGCGCCGGCGCGCAGAGCGCCCAGAGCCTTGGCATAAGCCAGGGTGATGTCCCAGGCGTCGCCGCGCGGATCCTGCTCCACGGCCACGACCACGGGCACGCCACGGCCAGCGACATACTCACGACGGACGATATGGCCCGGGCCCTTGGGGGCCACCATGAAGACCGGATGGTCGGCGCTGGGCTTGATGTAGCCGTAATGGATGTTGAACCCGTGGGCGAAGGCGACTGCCGCACCCTCCTTGATGTTGGGCTCGATGTCGTCCCGCCAGATGTTGCGCTGGTACTGGTCGGGGGCCAGGATCATGACGATGTCGGCCTCTTTGGTGGCCTCGGGCACGGTCTTGACCTCCAGGCCCTGCTCCTTGGCGAAGGGCACCGACTTGGAGTTGGCGCGCAGGCCGACCACCACATCCACACCGGAATCACGCAGGTTCAGCGCATGAGCATGTCCCTGGGAACCATAGCCGATGATGGCCACTTTCTTGCCATCCAGAACCGAAAGGTCCCCATCCTTCTCATACCAGATCTGTGCTGCCATTATCTACACTCCTTTATGTGCGGTCCAACCGGACCGGCTCTTCCAGGCCGGGGAACGCAAAATACTGTGAATTCCTGTCGTTGTTCCAGGCGGACGATGCTCTTTCGACCGGGGCGACGGATTTTGTCCTTGACCCCGATCCGTACCCTTTGGGTACGGTATGCCTCCAACCATACTCGTGATATGGCCAGACGGACTGTCCGCAATTCGTTGTTCGGACACCGACGCGATTCGAGGAACCGGCCGGCGGGATGAATCCAGGGCTTACTTGGTGAAGTCCACATCCTTGGTTTCGTGGCAGGTCAGTACTGCCACCAGGCAGCAGACCGCCATAACGGCCAGGTAGAGCCCGACCGAGCGCACTCCCCAGTGGGAGGAGAGCCAGGTGGCGATGGTAGGCACGAAGGCCGCACCCACGATGGCCGCCAAGTTGTAGCCGATGCCGGAACCCGAGTAGCGCACGTTGGCGTCGAAGAGCTCCGGCAGGAAGGCGCCGATAGGCCCGAAGGCGATGCCCATCAGGGCGAACCCGACGCAGAGGAAGACCATGACCTGGAAGGTGTTGTGATGGGCCATGAGCAGGTAGGGGAAGACCAGGCTGAAGACCACCAGCATGACGGAACTGCCGATCAGCACCCGACGACGGCCGATGCGGTCTGCATAGACGCAGGCCAGCACGATGAAGAGGGCAAAGACCAGGATGGAGACCATGAGCATCAGCAGGTACTCCTGGTTGGTGAAGCCCAGACCGCCGCCGCCCTGGGACTTGGGCTTGGTGCCGTAGGCCAGGGACCAAGTGGCCAAGGTGTAGAAGAGGGTGTAGGTGACCGCAACCAGGAAGGTGGCCTGGAGCACCTGACGCCAGCTCTTGCGGAAGACCTCCAGCAGCGGGGTCTTGACGACCTTCTGCTGGTCCAGAGCCATCTGGAAGATGGGGGTCTCCTGCATAGACACGCGCACAGCCAGACCCACGACCACCAGGATGGCGGAAAGCAGGAAGGGCACGCGCCAGCCCCAGCTCAGCATCTGCTCAGGGGTGCAGAACATCTCCAACAGAAAGTACGTCCCGTTGGCCAGGAAGAAGCCGATGGGGGCACCCAGCTCAGGGAAGGAGCCGTAGAGGGCCCTCTTGCCTTCCGGGGCGTTCTCAGTGGCCACCAGAGCCGCGCCGGACCACTCGCCGCCCAGGCCTATTCCCTGGACGAACCGGCATAGGCACAGGACCACCACGGCCCAGAGCCCCCAGGAGGCATAGGTGGGCAGGACGCCGATCAGAACCGTGGAGCAACCCATGGTCAGCAGGGAGACCACCAGCGTGGTCTTGCGTCCCTGGCGATCCCCGAAGTGTCCGAAGATCAAGGATCCCAGTGGCCGCGCGATGAAAGCGATGGCGAAGGTCAGCAGGGAGGCCAGGAGGGCCACGGTCGGATCGGTCTTAGGGAAGAAAAGCTTGGGGAAATAGTTGGCCGAAGCCGTCCCGTAAGCGTAGAAATCGTAGAACTCGATGGCCGTGCCGACCATGGAGGCCCCGATGACTGTGCGGACCGAGCTGCGGGTCACACGGGTGCTGCCGGACGCGGACGCTGCCGGGGCCGGGGAAGCAACACTGACGTCGTTTGCCGTCACTTCATCTCATCTCCTTATAGAAAAACCCCGCTGTCGGCAGGGTCTGATGCGATGAAGCCTATGCTCGTCCAGCCCCGCCTTCCGACGGGGTCGAACAATGAAGATTGTCGAGTCAGTCCGCCGGTGAGGACGGGCTAATAATTCGTGCGGACACGGTGCCGGATCGGCGGGTGTCTGTCAAGCTGGTCATCACGGCGAACCTCCCTTCATCATCCACGAACCGGATGCCTTTTCTGTGCATCCGTATTGGTGCTGACCATAGGCCTGATATCGGCCGATCCAGCGAGAATGGTCCACTATGCGGACGGATGGATGCTGGGGTCAGTGAAGAACCGTCCAGGAAATTCGTCGGAGATCACGGCCTGACGGTCGGCATACATCAGAGCGCAGGAGAAGGAAAATCCTGCGGCCAGCGCATCCGGCGGCACCAGGAAGAGGGCGGTGGCCAGACCATCAGCCAGGCCTGTGGGGTGTCCGTTATCGTTTTCGCCAGCCACCACCCAGGAGGCCAGCACACGGTTAACCGGGCGGCCGTCGATGGCATCCAGGATGTGGTGAAGTGCCGTCAAACCAGCTGCTGCGGCATCCTCGGAGCGGTCGGCCCAATGGCGGCGGCTGGGTGCAGAGGCGCACAAGGAGCCGTGGGACAGCTCGATCCGGCCCACGCCGGCAGACAGGTCACCGGGATCCTCCATGGCGATGGAGACCGGGTGAGAGGCCCGCATACGCATGTCGCCGCCGGCATCGATCAGATACTCTTCGACCCTAGGTTCGAGCAGGTCGGCAATCAGATCCACCAGATAGCCCTTGCCGACTGCTCCGAAATCAAGGCTGACCGGACCGGCAGTCATAAGAGCAGCACCCTGATGCCTGAGGTCATCGCCCCAGGTCGGTCGCCCATGGATTCGTCCCAGATGACCGGCGGCATCGGCCTGCAGCCGGAAAGTGGGCTGCCTGCCATAGCCCAGACGGGTCAGATCCTCGCCCACCATGGGGTCCAAGGCCCCGTTGGTGGCGGAATACAGCCTGTCATATAAGTCAAAGAGCCCCTGACAGTAGTCAGGGAATACGAACCTGCCCCCATGAGTGGCCTGGGCCATTCGCGCAGGTATGGCATCCTGCCTGAACCGTGACAGGGCCCGCTCATAATCCTCGATCAGATCGGCAATGGCTCCGTGGAGCTGTTCTCCCAGGGGCCTGTCCGTAGAGATGATGATTCCCGTACCGACCGCCCCGGGGAAGGCGGCCAGACAGGGCAGAGCCATGGAACTTCCTCAGTCGATCAGGGAGTGGATCTGCACGATCTGATCGCGGCCCGGGCCTGAGCCCACGGCAGAAATACGGCAGCCGGACAGATCCTCCAGGCGGTGGATGTAGTCCTTGGCCTTGGTCGGGAACTCTTCGAAGCTCTTGGCGCCGGAGATGTCCTCACGCCAGCCCGGCAGCTCCTCGTATACCGGCTGGGCTGATTGGAACTCGGCCTGGTCCACAGGCATCTGATCCACCCTGACGCGAGAACCGTCGGACCGGGTGATGTCGTAGCCCACGCAGACTGGGATGGTCTCCAGACCAGAGAGAACATCCAACTTGGTCAGCACGATATCGGTCAGACCGTTGATCTGCACTGCATAGCGGCTGACCAGCGCATCGAACCAGCCGCAGCGGCGGGAGCGGCCAGTGGTCACCCCGTACTCGTGGCCCTGACGGCGCAGCCATTCGCCCTGCTCGTTGTCCAGTTCCGTGGGGAAGGGCCCCTCCCCCACACGTGTCACATAGGCCTTGGCCACGCCGACCACCCGGTCGATCTTGGTCGGGCCCACACCAGTGCCGGTGCAGGCGCCCCCGGCCGTGCAGTTGGATGATGTGACGAAGGGGTAGGTGCCATGGTCCACGTCCAGCATGGTGGCCTGTCCCCCCTCGAAGAGAACGTTCTTGCCCTGCTCCAGAGCCTGGTTGAGCATCAATGAAGTATTGGCCACGTAGGGCTTGAGCCGCTCGGCGTAACCCGCCAGCTCTTCAACGGTGGCCTCCACCTCAATGGCCCGGCGGTTGTAGAGCTTGACCAGCATCTGGTTCTTCTGGTGCAGACTGGCCTCCACCTTGTCGCGCAGATGGTCGACATTGAACAGGTCGTGTACACGAATGCCCACACGGTTGATCTTGTCGGCATAGGCCGGACCGATCCCGCGCCCTGTCGTGCCGATTTTATGTTTGCCCAGGAAGCGCTCGGTCACCTTGTCAAGCGTCCGATGATAGGGGGCAATGACGTGCGCGGACTCGCTGATCCTCAACCGGCTGCAATCAACGCCGCGGGACTGGAGCACATCGATCTCTTCAAAGAGTGCGGCCGGGTCAACTACGACGCCGTTGCCGATGACCGGAGTGATGGCCGGGTGAATGATCCCCGAAGGCAGGAGGTGGAGGGCGTACTCCTGGTCGCCCACGACCACGGTATGGCCGGCATTGTTGCCCCCGTTGAACCTGGCGACGTAATCCATGTGCTCGCCGATCAGATCCGTTGCCTTGCCCTTGCCTTCGTCGCCCCACTGGGCCCCGACGATCACGATTCCAGGCATACGATGCTCCTTATCCACTGGCCGCCGTCCAAGGAAACGACGGCAGGCCATCCATAGACGAGCCTAACCCTACGCATGGAGCTGGAGGTCTTTCAGACCTCTCAAATCAGCAAGGGCAGATCCGGAATTGGAAAAGTCTGGTCAGGTCCTGGAGCCGATCATGGTGTCCCGGCCCCGGCAAAGCAGGAAGACCGCACTGACGAGCAGCCCTAGGATGACCGGAATCAGGGATGCTTCAATGCCGAATGATCCACCAGTCAGCAGGGCCGGTCCCTGAACCTTCATGACCATGAAGCCATATATATTCTGGCCGGAGACCGGAATTCCCAACAGGGCCTCAGTGATATTCCACCCTATATGAAAGCCTATGCAGATCCAGAGATTATGCCTGGATACCATGATGGAGCCCAGCATAAGACCGGCTTCGATGGCTATGGCCAGACACGAGAAGAGGGTAGCCCCAGGGTTGAGCGCATGCATGAACCCGAAAAGAAGCGAAGTCAAAGCCAGGGCAGGCACCCATCCCAGCCAGCGATCCAGAGCGTGGAGAGCTACACCCCGCATTATGAGTTCTTCAAAAACCGATGCGCAAGCCAGAACTCCTAAGGTCAGGATCTGGCAGACGCCGAATGGGCGGAAACCATCCACCCTGTAAAACCCAAGGATTATGAGGATGAAAGCCGAAAGGGCCATCAATCCGATGCCGATGCCCAGGCCGCCCAACAAGGAGACGAAGAAACCATGGGCCGTCAACTCGGTAGGCTGACGTTCGGCCCACCTCACCATGACAACTTTGGCATAAAACCAGATGCCGAAGCCCATGAGGAGGATAGCGACCAACAGCACCAGCCATTGGGCCCATAAGGGACGGCCGGTCATTGGGGTCGTTGAGGAATCGAGCATCAGCAATACGCCGAACCCGAGAAATCCCCAAGCAGCAGTCTTGTGCATTCCCTGTCTGGGCGGGCGTGAGTTGGATCGCCTATGCCGTTTCATCTCATGGCCCGCCCTGCGCTGCCCAGCTGCTGGCAGGCCTCGACTACGCGCGCCGCCATCCCGTCCTCAGCCTGGCGTCCCCAGGAACGAGGGTCATACTCGCTCTTGTCACCGACCTCCCCGTCAACCTTGAGGACCTTGTCATAGTTGACGAACATGTGCCCGGCCGCAGCCCTGGTGAAGGCGTACTGTGTGTCGGTATCCACGTTCATCTTGACCACGCCATGAGCGACTGCCAAGGCGATCTCCTCCGGCTGCGAACCGGAACCCCCGTGGAAGACCAAGAGGAAGGGCTTGTCGGCAGGAGCGTCCGGGGCGGGGACGCCGCCAACCTCCCCATCCGATATGGCTCTGGCGGTCCTGGCCTGGATCTGCCCCAGCAGGTCGGGCCTCAACTTGACTACACCGGGCTTGTAGGATCCGTGCACGTTGCCGAAGGTAAAGGCCACCATGTAGCGGCCGCGCTCGCCCAGCCCCAGAGCGTCAACCACCTTGGGACCGTCATCGGGCGAGGAATAGAGCCGATTATCGATAGCAGCCGAGTGGCCGTCCTCCTCGCCGCCGACTGTGCCCACTTCGATCTCCAGCATGGTGCGGGCGGCACAGGACAACTCCAGCAGCTCTGCCGCCGTGGCCAAATTCTCACCCAGGGGCAGGCCAGAACCGTCCCACATATGGGACTGGAAGAGCGGATCCTGACCGTGGGCCACCTGGTCCTTCTCGTAAGCCAGCAGGGGCCGCACCCACTCGTCCAGGTATTGCGGGGCGCAGTGGTCCGTATGCAGGGCCACAGTGATGCTCGGATAGCGGGCGATCACCTCATGGGCGAATCTGGCAAAGGCGATGGAACCAGCCACTCGGTCGGCCAAGCGCTGTCCGGACAAATAGGCAGCACCTCCCACGGAGACCTGGATGATCCCGTCGGACTGCGCTTCGTCCAGCCCCTGCAGGGCCGCGTTCAGGGTCTGCGTACTGGTCACATTGATGGCGGGATAGGCGTAGGACCCCCGTCTGGCCGCATCGAGCATCGCCGTATACCGTTCCGGAGTCGCTAGAGTCATACCCTCATTATCGTCGGTTGCGAGGAAAACGGCCGACGATCCGCAGCTGCGGACATCACTGATGGATTCATATGTGTCTGCCCTGACGGCGAACACCCCACGACGCACTTTGACAAGGCTCCAAGCCGCAGGTATTTTAGCTCCGTACAGTTTGATGAAACGTTACATCAGACAGGTTGTTTGTTTCACGGCAGTAACGAATCAGCCCAGGGAAGGCACGACATAGGTAACAGAAGGTTGGGGCAGCCCATTCTTCTGGGAAGGAGACCAACGTGTCAGCAAGCAAGGGAACCGTCCGCAAGATCATCCTGGATCTGGACACGGGCATCGATGACACACTGGCTCTGTCCTACGTTCTGGGCTCCCCGGATGCCGAACTGATCGGAATCACCGGCACCTATGGCAACGTAGTGCTCGACCGGGGCGTCGACAACGATCTGCGGCTGCTGGCCATGTACGGCAGGGAGGACATCCCGGTCTTCAGGGGGATCGATCATCCCAGCACCGCCGATTCCTTCAGCGTTCCGCCGGACTCCGAGATCTTCCACGGGGCCAACGGCACCGGCAACATCGAAATCCCCGCACAGACCGACCGGCGGGCCAGCCAACAGAGCTCAGTGGACTTCATCATCGACTCGGTCCGCCGTTACCCCAAGGGCGAGCTGGTCGTAGTGCCTACCGGGGCTCTGACCACCATCGCGACAGCCCTGGAAAAGGCACCCGACATCGTTGACCGCATCAGCATTGTCATGATGGGCGGCACCCTGACCCAGCCGGGCAACGTAGGACCCTTCGCAGAAGCCAATATCAACCAGGATCCCGAAGCCGCCAACCGGGTCTTCGCCACTACCGCAGACATCACCATGGTCGGCCTGGACGTGACTACCCAGGCTCTGATGAGCCGCGAGGATACCGAGGCCCTGCGCGCCACAGGCACCAGCGCCGGGCGCTTCCTGGCAGACATGACCGACTACTACATCGGCATCAGCGAAAAGGAGAGCGGGGTCTACCTGGGCGGCTGCAACCTGCACGACCCCCTGGCAGCTGCCGTAGCCATCGATCCCAGCCTGGTCACCACCTTCGCCACCAACCTGATGGTCGAGACCGAGGGGCCGCAGCGGGCCCGTACCATCGGCGATCCCAGCAGGCTTCTGGACCCGGTCAAGAACACCAAGGTGGCCCTGTCGGTCGACACCGAGCGGTTCACCCGGCGCTTCATGGACAGGCTTCTGACCCTGGTGCGCAAGACCGAGAGCGAACGATAGAAGGACGGCAGTCATGAGCGAATCCATCACCACCGGGGCTACCGAAGCAGCCATGGACGAGAACCGCCGCAGCACCAAGCGGGCCCTGCCGGCGCTGCTGGCCATCTTCCTGCTGGGTACCCTGATGATCCAGGCCTTCAACCTGGTCTTCCAGAATGTGGGCGACTCCCTGGGGATGCCCGCCAACGCCTCGCTGATCAGCACCCTGCCCGGCATCGTCCTGGGCGTGGTCTGCATGCTCTACGGAACCCTCTGCGACTACATCTCCCCCCGGAAGATGACCCTGTTCGGAGTGGGCGCCCTGATCATCGGCAGCCTGCTGGGCTTCTTCGGCGCATCGAATTTCTGGGCTGTGGTCCTGGCCCGCATGATCCAGACCGCAGGCGGTCAGGTGGCCGGGTCGGTCTTTCTGGTTATGGCCATGAAGTACCTGAGCGATAAGGAGCGCGCCTTCTACCTAGGCATCTTCAATGCCGTCTACTACGCATCCTCTGCCGTGGGCATCTTCGCTGGCGGACTGATCACCTCCATCGATTGGCGCTACCTCTTCCTGGTGCCGCTGGTCTCCATCCTTTTGATCCCCCCGGTGCTCAAGTACACGCCGGACACCGGCATCAAGGGCGAGCGCATCGATGTCTTCGGCATCGCCTTGTTCGCGCTGATAGCCGGATTCGTAGCCGTCTACTTCTCCTTCCCGGCCACTTGGATGCTAGGGGTGCTGGCCATCCTGATCCTGATCTTCGCTGGTTATGTCTGGAAGGGCGCCAACCCCTTCCTGAGCCGCGGATTCGTGACCAATGGCGCCTACATGGCTGTCCTGCTGGCCCTCTTCGTCTTCTACTTCTTCAACTTCGCCTGCGTGCCCATCTACAACGTGATTGGCGACCGAATCTACGGGATCTCCCTGAGCCAGGTCTCCCTCTGTCTGACCATCGTCTACGTCGTGGCCACTCTGGTGGGCTGCCTGTCCGGAGCCATCATGAACGCCATGGGACGCCTGCCCATGCTGATCCTGTCAGCCGTGCTCATGATCGCCGGAGCGGCCGGTTCGGCCCTGATGCTCACCTCGGGCTTCTGGGTCCTGACCGCCTTGGCCTCGGTCTTCATCGCCGGCATCACCATGTCCTACACGCCTCTCTACGACTCCTTCTCGGCCACCCTGCCGGTGGACCAGAACGGACGCGGCATCGGCATCGGGGATCTGATGATGAACACCTCGGCCTCCATCGGCATGGCTGTATACAGCGGGCTCATGGCCAATCCCCAATTCGGGTCGCACGCTTTGGCAGGCGTCAAGACCGGCATCCAGGCCCAGGTGGCCAACATGTTCTGGGTCATGGCGCTGGCCGCCCTGCTTGCCCTGATCATCGTGGCCGTTTTTCACAAGGCCATGTCAGCCAAGGCTCCCCAGGAGCAAGGCTGATGTGACTGACACATACTTGGTCGGATGACCGCATGGTCTGGTCCGCTCTTCCCGGTTTTGGGGATGAGCTAGGCCCAGGCCCGGCATCCGGCCGCTCGAACCGGGGAGGAAGCGGAGTTCGGACAGCTTTCGGCAATGTGTAGTCCCCCTCTTCCCTCAGCCGCCGAAAGCGATAAGACCGCCCCCTCCCCCGGTGGAGAGCCCCCGCCATAGCCATAACTGACGGGGGTTCTTCCATATTTTCAGCCCCTGCCTTCAATGCCTTGCCTATGGTTCAGGCCATGGATCGGAGCACAACCTATGGAGATGCCCGAGTAGAGGGACCAGGGAATACGGCTGCACGGAATTTCGCTTCCATCTTCAAGATCCGTCGGCCCTGGATCTTGAATCTAAGACAGGGAGCAGTTCAAGGGAGCTGAACCCGGTTTGGCCAAGCATCGAACGACTGATGGGCTTGCAGGCGCCTGACTGCCCTGTCATAGCATTAACGAACGCAAATCCAGCCACTGGCGGCAAGCGGTTTCAAAGAAACATCAGCAGACCGGTATCCACTCCAGAACAAAGAGAACCCGACGGTGCGTGAACACCGCCGGGCGAGAGAGAAGAAAGGGAAATCAGTTGTCGGACGGAGGTCAACCGCCCGTTCGGTTTTTGTGCCGACACTTATAGTAAAGAACGCTTACCTTATGAGGACGATAGCGTTATCTGAAAATTCTCTGTGAATTCAGCAGGATCAGGCGGCGGGCACAGGACCGGTTAGACTGGATTGCGGATGGTCTTCCGCCTGCCGAGAGACCTGCCGCCAACGACTCTGAAGGAGATACCTAGGCATGCTGCTCAGCGATCATGACATCCTGGATGCCCACCAGGCAGGACACCTGAATTTGGATCCGTGGACTCCGGCCATGGTCCAGCCCTCCAGCGTGGATGTACGCTTGGACCGCTACTTCCGAGTCTTCAACAACCATCAGTACACCTATGTGGATCCCGCAGAGGACCAGGGTGCATTGACCGAGCAGTTCGAAGTGCCCAAAGACGAGCCCTGGATCCTGCACCCTGGCGAGTTCGTGCTGGGATCCACCTGGGAGTATGTCAAGCTGGACTCGACGCTGGCTGCGCGGCTGGAAGGCAAGAGCTCCCTGGGCCGTCTGGGCATTCTGACCCATTCCACCGCCGGATTCGTCGATCCCGGCTTTGAGGGTCACATCACCCTGGAGCTGTCCAACGTGAGCACCCTGCCGGTCAAGCTCTGGCCAGGCATGAAGATCGGCCAGATGTGCTTCTTCCAACTCTCCTCACCCGCCCAGTATCCCTATGGATCCAAGCACAACGGCTCCCACTACCAGGGTCAGCGCGGGCCCACCCCCTCCCGTTCCTACGTCAACTTCTACAAGGCCGACGTCTCGGACTGATCAGCCCCAGGCCTGGCTCGTAAAACCTGGCGTTTGCATGCTTGCGCCCGCGTATTCGCCGACCACCCCAGAATGCCCAAGCCAGAAGCCTGCCTTCAGCCGCCATGCTTGAAGCAGATTCTGGACGCCTCCACTGCTCGGGTCCAGATTGGCAATAAATGGCAATGCCTTAATACGATGTACCCTGCCTGTTGACCGGCCATGATGGCCGGTCTGGAACCGACATCAGCAGGCAGCGAGGCGAGGCGGCGTGAAACTCAATCTCAACGGCATCTGGAACTTCCGCCCTGACGACGGAAGCCGGGAATATCCTGTCATGGTGCCCACCTGGTGGGACAGCCTGCCGGAGACCACCGGCTATCCAGACTCCTGGGGCCGGGATCTGCACCACGGCGTCTACCTCAGGGAATTCTTCCTGGGCGCCCTCGACCCGAGCGAAGACATTATCCTGCACCTGGATGCCCTGGCCACCCTGGGCAAGGTGTCCGTCAACGCAATCCCGGTGGGACCATCATCCACCAAGGGCTATCTGATGACGCTTCTGCCCTACGATCTGGATGTCACCAGGGCGGTTCATGCTGGACGCAACCAGATAAGGATCGAAATCTGGAGCGTCAAATCCCTTCCCGCCGATGCCTTGACCTCTACAGAAGGACCCGATCGGCTGCTCTTCCCCTTCGGCACTGAGAACATCGTCGGACGGCTGGGGCTGGGCGGCGACGTTTGGCTCAGCAGCAAACCCACAGTCCGTATCGAAGATCTGCAGATCATCCCCGATCTGTGCGGCGACGCCGACCCTTCCAACGACCGGCTGGAGCTCAACGCGACGCTGGTCAACACCAGCGAGCGCCCGTGCGATCTGCGATTCAGGGCCGAGGTCCACCCCTGGAAGCCTTCGATGCCCAAGGGCCGGACCGTGCTGGCCTTCAACCCGGTGTCCTGCGCGCTGAACCCCCGATCCTCCGAGGTTGTCCGCCTGCAGATGGCCTGGCCAGACGCACACTACTGGTCCCGTGCCGACCCCTTCCTGTATGTCATGCAGGCTGTTCTCGACGTTGGCGGCCATGTGGTCGACCGTTCCCAGGAGCGATTCGGATTCCGGCAATTCCAGCGTCAGGGAGACCGGTACCTGCTCAACGGCATCCCTATCCGGTTGCGTGGCGACTCCCTCTGCCTGCTCAACCAGGGCAGCCGCGACCTGATCAATGAGGCCGGCGACGCCTATGGGCTGATCCTTGACGACAACCAATCCGGCCAGGACATGACCAGGACCTGGGTGGATGCTTATCGACATGCCAACTTCAACATCCTGCGCAACCACATCCGCTCGATCCCCTCGCAAGCCCTGGCCGACCGCGCCGACGAGACCGGAATGCTCCTTGAGGAAGAGACGGCCTTCTGGAATCCCGGCTCTCCAGCCGACATTCAACTGGATCCGCCCTTCCACATGAGCTACGGCCCTGAAGCCATCGGCTACTATGCCGAGTGGACGCAGCGATGGGTGCGGGCCTATCGGAACCACCCCAGCATCGTCCTCTGGTCCACCACCAACGAGGCGTGGAATCCCAGGGATGGCGACCTGCTCATCCCAGCCCTGCAAGCGGCCGTGCATGAGCAGGACGGCACCCGGCCAGTGGTCAACGACGGCTTCAATGCCCCCATAACCGACGAGGATTCCCGTCACTATTACGGCGGATATCCCTCAGGGATGACCTCGGCTCCAGATATCTATGCCCTCTACGACATCGATTCGCCTCTGCCCCTGGCCGCGGGCGAGGAATTCTCGGTCTCCACTGCAGGAATCCCCCGCTACGATGGGCGGGGACGGATTGCCGACATCTACCATGGCCGGCTCAATGGTGATCCGGACACCATCTCCCGGGCGGACTTCGGCAGAGAGGTCGGACGTGTGACCAGGGGCATAAGGACCACACGAGTGGTCGATTGGAAGCCTTTCTGCATATCCTCCTTCATCTACGACAACATCGAGGCCTGCCTGGAACCGAACAGGCGCCGAATTCGCAGGGGGCTCAATCCTAAAAGGCTGCTGCGCCCCCAATTCGATCCCTGGCGCGGCAAGGATGGACCCTGGCAGGAGGGCCCAGCCTTTGGATATATAGCTGCCTCCTTTGCAGATGTCGCCGCCTACGACAAGGAATTCGACCGTGAACCGCGCCTGGGACAACCTCACAGGATCTATCCGCGCGGAACGACCAGCAGACGCACCGTCATCGTCCACAATGACGAGGAGCGACGGGGAACCGACCTTGAGCTGGTCTGGCAAGTCGCCTGGCAGCGTTGCCCAGGAGGCAAACGGGTAATTGTCGGCCGAGGACGCCAACGGGTGCAGGTCCCGCATGCATCCTGGCGGAGCGTACCCGTAACCATCACCGTGCCCAGGAATCAGGCCAGCCAGGGAGCCCGGCTCCTTTTGGTCCTGTGCGTGCGCAAGCAGGGACGACAGGTCTTCCGGGAGGAGAACTTCCTGGGGTGGATCGACCATGCTGCTCCCCCTCGGCTGGGGACCGCACGCCCCCGCATCGACCTAGGCCGGGTGGAATGGATGTCGCGGGAGGTCAAGCACTGCATCCATCTGCGTCAGGAGGGCGGCGCAATGAGCGAGCGCTGGAGCGCCCAGGTCCTGGAAGACGCCGAAGGCGCCTTCAGCCTGGAAAGCATGAACGGGAACCTGCGCCACGAGCAGGATATCTACTACACCGTCAATCCCTCCGGCCTGGAACCTGGGCATGTCTACCGGGCCCGCGTGCTCTTTCGAGGTGCGCTGCAGGAGACTGCCACGGTGACGGTCACTTTCACCGCTGGGAGGCGGCCTCCCCGACAGGCCCAGGCCGATCTTGCCGCAGGGGCCAGGGTTCAGGTCTCCTCCCAGGTTGATCTGCCAGGATGGACAAGGGCCGCCTTGGTCGACGGCCGTCTCGGAGCCGCCTACGACCGATTCGGCTGGTCCAGCAGCATCAGCAATCGAAACCGCCCGGAGTGGATTCTCCTGGAGATGCGACAGGCAGCCACCTTGTCCCAGGTGGTTCTGGCGCCCCGGGGCCGCGATCCGTCCGGGGATTCGGGCCAATCCGGCCAGCGGCCAGTCACCGATTCCTTCGGCGTGGTGGAGTACGCGACCGGCAGCAGATCGACCGACCCTAACCGGGGTCAGGGCTTTCCGCTGGACTTCTCCATCAGCCTTTCATCAGACGGCCATAGCTGGACTCAGGTCTGCAGCCGCCACAACTATCCTCTGCCGGCGGACGGGCGGCCGCAGGCCTTCGATTTCGCCCCAATGAGCAATATCCGGTTCATCAAAATCAAGGCAACCCGGCTGCGCGCCAACCCTTATCAGGGGGGACGATACGCCTTGCAGCTGAGCCAGATCATGGCCTTCGCACGCCATCGCCTGCCAGCCATACCTGCAGCCCCCAAGAGCATCGATGCCCAGCCTCACGGACACCGTCTGCGCCTGACCTGGCAGCACGGACCAATCCGGCACCAGGCCGACGCGCCCAGCACCGCCAGGGTCCTTCTGCATAACCAGAAAGGCAGGGCCATGACATTCTCCCTGGACCGGCCACAAGGACGGGCCGACCTGCGCGGAATCCCCTTCGGCTCCTGGCGCATGATCCTGCAGGAGGGCAACTCCACGGGCATCGGCGAACCTGCGGACCCGCTTGGGCTGCATATGGGTCCTCCCAAAGCCGGAAGGACTGATCCGAGGCTGCCCCGGCCCGGCGACCCCAAGGCCAGCATCGATCTGGCAACCATGACCGTCAATCTGACCGTTGACCATGTTCCGCGTGGGTTTTCAGGGTGCGAGCTGACCCTGAAACCGACCGGCGACCATGAGCCCGAGCCGACCGCCTGGCTGCCCGCCGACAGGCAGACCCACAGTTTCCGGCAGGTTCCGCCAGGCATCTATCGCGTCATGGCAGCCTTCACCACCGAGGACGGTCGAGTCTCGCCCCCCTCATTCCAGGACGATCCCTTGATCCTGGGGCAGGCACCCGGACGCCCGGCCAAGCCCACGCTGACCTCTTCCGGCAAAACCATGCAGGCACGCTGGTCGCCCCCGAGCGACGGAGGCATCACGCTACAGGCCTATCTGGTCACCCTGCGCGAAATGGCCCGTGGACAGAGTACGAGGCTGCGGTTGGCCGCAAAACAGACCATTCTGACCCTCGATGATCTGGAACCCGGCAAGTACACAGTCAGCGTCAGCGCCATCAACGCGGCAGGATCCGGACCGGAATCCCCGGCGTCCCTTCCCTGCCTCATCACCGAGGGCGACCATGAGCGCTGAGTCCCTGCCCAAGTCCGCCATTCTGGGCTACGGCCTGGGCGATGCCGCCAACAACATCGGCTGGCAGATGACCAACCTTTTTTTGACCACCTATTACCTCCACTTGGGCATGGACCCCATGCTGGTGGCCAACATCTTCCTGGGAGCCCACCTCTTCCAGGCCCTGGTCTACCTGGTCGCCGGAAGAATCACCGACGGCCGCGCCAAAGACCGAGAAGGCGGTCTGCGACGGCTGGTGGTCGTCTTCGGCCTGCCGATGATGATCTCCGTCACCCTGATGTACACCATCCCGGCAGGTGCCCCCATGCCGGTGCGCATCGGCTGGGCCATCGCCACATACCTGCTTTACCAGCTCCTCGGAGCCCTGGGCGGCGTGCCCTACGGGGCCCTGCTGGGAGCCATGACCCGGGACCCCGATGACCGTCAGCGCCTGGCGGCCTCCCGGACCTTCGGCGGAGCAGCTGCCGGAGTCGTCCTGACCTTTACCCTGGCTCCGCGCGTCAACGACATGGATCCCTCCCGCCTCTTCCTTCCGGTGGTAGCCGCCTGCTGCCTGCTGGGCTCTCTGGGATATCTGATCATGGCCCGGACCACCAGGGAGCGCTACCTGCCACCGGCAACTCCCCGGACTTCTCTGAAGGAGGATCTGCTGCTCCTGGCCGACAACCGGCCCCTGCTGGTGGTCTGTCTGGCCACACTGTTCATGACCAACCCGGTGGCCTCGCTGGCCCCGATCGTAGCCAAGGAGGTTCTGACCGTCGGCAACCCTGAGCTGACTGGACGGATCACCTTTGCCCTGACCTTGGTGGGTGTCCTTGCCGGAGTGATCGTAGCCCCCTGCTCGCCCTGGCTGGTACAGCGTCTAGGCAAACGAGGCACCTGGACCTTGGGAGGACTGATGGTCATCGGGTCCTCGCTGGCCTTCATCCTGGTCCGTTCCGCCTGGCCTGCTGTTGTCTGCATAGCCTTGAATGGCATCGGAGTGCAGGTCATCACCCCCTGTATCTGGGCCATGCAGGCAGATTCGGTCCAGTACGAGCAGTGGCGAACCGGCAACGGAAACACCGCCGGAGCCGCCATGGCCGCACTCAGCATCACCCGCCAGGTCGGAGCGGCCATCAATGGATGGGCGGGACCGGCCATCCTGTCTTTCCTGGGTTACAGACCGGGCATGAATGTTGCGCAGGATCCGGCCCTAGGCACCAACATGCGACTGGCCGTAGGCCTGGTACCGGCTGTCATGTTCACCATCTCTGTCCTGCTCATCCGCTGCTATCCGCTGACCGAGGAGGTCTTCGGACGCATCAGCGCCGACCTGCAGGCAGGCCGTCTACAATGCCAGTGCAACCACATCAGGCAAGGAACGGAGCATCAAACTTGTCCAGGAGATCCCCGGAGCCCGCACAGGGGCGGGAGCAGCACCGACGCGTGCGCATGATCGATGTGGCCGCAAGGGCCGGGGTATCCCCGTCCACGGTCTCCCGCGCGCTCAACCATCCCGGTCGGCTGAATTCGCAGACTGCCAGCCAGATCCGCTCCCTGGCCCAATCCATGGGCTATCCGCTGCCCGACCATCCTCCCAGCAGGGATGCGACCGGTCCGGTCCTGATAACCTTTCTGGTACAGGATGCCTCCAACGGCATCTCCTCGCAGATTCTTGCCGGTGCGCAGGAAGCTCTGCCTGAGCAAGGCGCAGTCGGCATCATTGAGGCCGGATCCGAGCTGAGGCGTACGGAAGACCTGCTGGAACGCCTGGTCGGCCACACCCGGGGAATCATTCTGGCCACTGATCAGGTCCGAACGCCAACGGCCCGCCGTCTGGGACGCCGCCTGCCTCTTGTGGTGCTCAACCGCCCCATGGAGGGCCTTCCCTCCGTACTGCCCGATGCCTCCACCGGTCTGGCCCAAGCCCTGGAACTGCTACGGCGGCAGGGACGACGGTCCGTAGTCTACATAGCCAGCCGGGTGGGAGCCTGGTCCGACCGATCCCGCTGGGAGAGCGCGCAGGCGCTCAGCCGGGCTATGGGACTGGAATGCCGGCGAATGGGTCCGGTAGATCCTACTGTCCAAGGCGGTAGGCAGGCTGCCGCCGCTCTGGGGCAGGAACCACCCGATGCTGTGGTCGCCTACAATGATCTGATCGCCGCCGGAGTTATTCTGGGACTGCAATCAGAAGGAATCACCGTACCCGACAGGGTCGGCGTCATCGGGTTTGACAACACCATGGTCGCACCTGTCGTCAAGCCTGCCGTCGCTACGATTCGTATCCCCCGCCGAGCCATAGGACATGCCGCAGCGGATATCCTTCTGGGCCACAAGCCCGAGATCAGGCAGTCCCGCCAACAGTCCTCCCTGACCGCACGGCTGCGCAAAGCCGGCATCCCGCCCGTCACCGAGGACCCTGGAGCCTTGGCCGTGCCCACCTCGCTGATCCTCCGAGACAGCCTGGGCATCCTTGACTTCGAGCGCACTCGAAGGAGTATAGCTGAACCTGCCGGAATGACCCGGCCAAGATGACGGCAAGGAGATCAACCCATGGCAATCAAACAAACGGCGGGCCACGACCAACTCGGTCGGCTCGCACCACAATTCGCCCACCTCAACGACGATGTGCTCTTCGGCCAGGTCTGGTCCCGCGAGGACGAACTTTCGGCTCGGGACCGCAGCATGATCACCTGCGCAGGTCTGATGAGCATGGGGCTCTTCCCCCAGTTGAAAAGCCATATGGCCATGGCCAAGGGCAATGGCGTTACCCGCACTGAAATGGTGGCGCTGATCACCCACCTGGCCTTCTATGCGGGATGGCCCAAGGCATGGTCGGCTTTCGACCTGGCCAAGGAGGTCTATGGTGAGGGCGACAGCGACGACGAGAGCCAGGATACCGCTGCAACCCCATCTAAAGCCGGGACTGAGCCGGATTCAGGGCCCTATCCATTGGGAGATTCGGCAGACGGACCCAACTTCACCGGCCATGTCTGGCTGCACTCCCTGACCGATCCGGACGCGGAATGCTCAGCCAGCAATGTGACCTTCGCACCCGAATGCGTCAACCGTTGGCACACCCACCCGCATGGCCAGCTCCTGATCGTCACCGCCGGGCAAGGGTGGGAGCAGGAGGAAGGCCATCAGCCGCGCAGACTGGAACCAGGTGATGTGGTCTTCTGCCCGGCTGGCGTCAGACACTGGCATGGGGCTTCAGGCCGGTCATCCATGGCCCACATCGCCGTCACCCCGGCATCGAGCGGACAGTCCCCGGTCGAGTGGATGGAGTTCCCAGATCCTGATCAGGTAGCCGCTCTGGGATGACCCGCACGGCCGGTCTGCGCAGCCTGAACGATAAAGGTACAGCGTGTCTTCACCCTGCAGATGTTGAGACCGACAGACAGCCAACCGGTTCCCGCCTGCCTTTACACTGAAGACATGGCTAACAAGAAAGGCCCGACCAAGGGTTCGGGCGGCAAGCACCGCAACAAACTGCGCGGCCGGGGGCCTACCCCCAAGGCCGAGGATCGCGTCTACCACAAAGCCTACAAGGCCCGTCAGGCGGCCCAGCGCAGGCAGGCGGCCGATCCACGACTGGCAGCCCGTCGCCGGGCGGACCGGTTCACCTCCGATTCCGATGATCTGGTCATCGGCCGCAATGCAGTTCTGGAAGCCCTGCGTGCAGGAGTCCCAGCCAGCCAGCTCTATCTGGCCGCCCGGATGGAACACGACGACAGGACCAGGGAGATCGTGCGGCTGGCAGGACAGGAAGGGCTCAACCTGTTGGAAGCCGACCGTCTGGAGATGAACCGCATCGCCCGGTCCAGCAACCACCAGGGCGTGGTCCTCAAGGTGCAGCCCTACCAGTACGCCTCCCTGCAGAGCCTGGTCGACAGGGCCGAGAAGCACGCGGCTGCGCTGGAAGGGGCCGACCAGGCGACCAAGGTTGCCGCCCGTCCGCTTTTCATCGCCCTGGATGGGGTCACCGATCCGCAGAATCTCGGTGCCGTGATCCGTTCCGCCGCGGCCTTTGGGGCCTCAGGAGTGGTTCTGCCCGAGCGTCGCAGCGCCTCGGTTACAGCTGCGGCCTGGAAGGTGTCTGCCGGAGCCGCCGCCCATCTGCCTGTGGCCCGCGTGGTCAATCTGACCAAGGCCATTCAAGGGCTCAAGGAGCGCGGCTACTACGCGGTTGGCCTGGACGGCGCAGGCAGCACCATAGTAGGCGAGACCGGCTTCGAGGCTGATCCTCTGGTGGTAGTCCTGGGATCCGAGGGCAAGGGGCTGAGCCGTCTGGTCCGCGAGAACTGTGATGCTCTGGCCTCGATCCCCATCTCCAGCTCGGTGGAATCCCTGAACGCCTCGGTGGCGGCCGGCATCAGCCTCTACGCCGTAGCCATGGCACGCCGCCGTTCCGCCAGCCGAGCCGAATAATCCTCTAGGCAGGCATCGAAAATCTAAACGCGGTCAGACCAAGCGGCAACAGCCAGTGTACATCTGCCAGCATGCAGCAGACCCTTGTCATGCAAAAATCGAAAAATCAACTGGAGGCCCAGACCGCGTCATCCTGATCGTCCTGGTCGGCAGCCGCATCCAGGCTGCCGGGGGCGTAGACCGATCTCAGCGAGCTTCGGCCGCCATTGGTATCCTCAAAGGATGGCTGCGACGGCACCTCCTCGCGCATTCGGTCACGATCCATCTGAGTGTCTGCTCCGGTCTGGCCTCCAGCCTTGGTCTGGATGTTCACATCACTGTTGTTCACGTCTTGGCTTCCCGCCTCACGGCCATCTGCATCCTTGCCGGTCCTATCATGGAGGGCTTGCCCATCCTGACCAGCCTGGGCATGAGTGCCCTGCCAGTTCATCTCGTCATCGACCACCCCGGCATCAGCCTCTTCGTTGATGGTTCTCATGTCCTCGGAGTCCAAACGGTACTCGGGCAGGGATTCGCTGATGTAGCTCTGTACGGCCTCGGCCATGGGCACGTCATGACCAGCCTTCTCGGCCATCAGCCAGCGGTGGGTCAGCACCTCATGGAAGAACTGGGCCGGTTCGATTTGTGAGCGGTATTCCGGCGGAATCATGCGCACGGTGGGCTCGAAGACTTCGCGCATCCAGTCGGTGGCCACAATCTCCAGGTCCTCACCCTGCCGCCAGGTGGATGCCCGGTAGGCATCCAGATCGTTGAGCAGCCGCCGGGCCTGGTTCTCCTGCACATCCAGACCGGTCAGCCTCAGCAGCTTACGGGAGGCGTAGCCGGCATCGACCACCCTTGGGCGCACCAGCACCCGGTTGCCGTCCTCCTCGGTCTTCATCTCCAGCTCGTCCACGTCAAAGCCCAGATCGTTGAGCCGGTTGACGCGGCGCTCGATCTTCCACATCTCATCCGGATCGAAGCTGTCCACGTCCGTCAGGGCGCTCCACAGGGAGTGATAGCGGTCCACTAGCCGGTTGCCTACGCCGACCTCGTCCACCTCGCCGGCCAGCAGGTTGCCGGAATCCAGATCCATAAGTTCGCCGATGATGTTGGTTCTGGCCAGGTCGATGTCATACTCGCGCTGTCCGTCGGTCAGGCTGGGATGCAGATCGCCGGTTTCAGCATCGACCAGAAAGGCCGAGAAGGCATCGGCGTCACGCAAAAAGAGCACGTTGGACAGGGAGACATCTCCCCAGTAGAAACCAGCCAGGTGCAGCCTCACCAAGAGGACCGCCAAGGCATCAATCAAACGCTCAGCCGTGTCCGGACGCAGATTGCGGGCGAATAAGGCGCGGTAGGGCAGCGAGAACTTGAGGTGCTGGGTAACCAACATGGCCTCCAGAGGCTCACCCTCGCGAGTATGCCGACCGGTGACAACAGCGATCGGATTGACAGTAGGAAGTTCCAATTTCTGCAACTTACGCAGGAGCTCATACTCACGCTCGGCCACCCGCTGGGTGATCTCCTTCATGGCGTAGACATCGTCGCCCACGTGCACGAAGCGGACCACGTGCCGGGATATGCCTCTGGGAAGGTTGGCCAGCAGATCCCGGGGCCAGGTGGCCAAAGGCCGCTCCCAAGGCAGTGTGAACATCCTGGGATTGGAGCTGGTGGCCGTGATGTGCAGGGCAGCCGGCTCCTGCTCGGAAGAGGGATCGGCCGTGGTTTTTATCGAGGTGGCTTTCAGGGCACGGGGATCCAGAGATGAGGCCGTTGCCCGGTTGATGTTCACGCTAGTCATGCTTCTCCATCCCATCGCCGCCCATCCTATACGGGAAGAGCCCCGCACGGATGCGCCGCGCGGGACTCCTGGTCACCCGGTTAACAAGGAAAGGAAAGGAAATGAAATGATATCGACAATTCATACGGACCCTGCGGGCCGGCGGAAAACCATGACCGAACCGCAGGGTCGCAGGAGGGCTCAGTTCAGCCGCAGCTCGGTGGCCGGGGAGAACAGGTGCATCTTGGCAGGATCGATGTGGATCTTGACCACGTCGCCCACCTTGGGCAGGTCGCGCGGGTTGACGCGGATGGTAGTCAGCTTGTTCTGGTCGGACATGACGATGGCCTGCTCAGCCACGCTGTTGTCGGTCAGAATGTTGCCGTAGATGTAACCGTCGGAACCCAGGTCCTCCACGTTCGCCACCTTCAATGAGAAAGCATCGGGCTCGTCAGCGCCAGCCAAAGAAGCATCCTCGGGACGGAAGCCCACCACGATCTTGCCCTGATCGTCGGGGGTCAGCTTGTCGACGGCCTCGCGCGGCAGGCTGATGGTGTCCTCGCCGATCTTGGCCTGGCCGTTGACCACGGGGTGGATGTTGATGTTCATGGAGGGCGAGCCGATGAAGCCGGCCACGAAGACGTTCTCCGGCCGGTCATAGAGCTCGGTAGGCGCACCCACCTGCTGCAGGACGCCCAGCTTGATGACGGCGATCCTGTCGCCCATGGTCAGAGCCTCGGTCTGATCGTGGGTCACGTACAGGGTGGTGACGTTGAGCTGACGCTGCAGAGCGGCGATCTGGGTACGGGTCTGGACACGCAGCTTGGCGTCCAGATTGGACAGAGGCTCATCCATCAGGAAGACCTTGGGCTGCCGCACGATGGCGCGGCCCATGGCCACACGCTGACGCTGACCACCGGACAGAGCCTTGGGCTTGCGGTCCAGGTACTCGGTCAGATCCAGCACCTCTGCGGCCTTCTCCACCCGCTGGCGGATCTCATCCTTGGGGGTGCCGGCGATCTTCAGGGCGAAGCCCATGTTGTCGGCCACGGTCATATGGGGGTAAAGAGCGTAGTTCTGGAAGACCATGGCGATATCGCGGTCCTTGGGCTGCATGGTCGTCACGTCCTTGTCGCCAATCATGATGCGGCCCTTGTTGACCTCTTCCAGACCGGCCAGCATGCGCAGGGTGGTGGACTTTCCGCAGCCGGAAGGCCCTACCAGGACAAGGAATTCACCGTCTTTAATGTCCAGACTGAGGTCACTGACCGAGGGCTCATCGTTGCCCGGGTAGATACGAGTGACGTGGTCGAATACCACTTCTGCCATTGTTCATCCTTTCATCGGCAGGTACGTGCCGAACGATCCGTAGTGAAGGGGTTGATGTTCACTGTGGTTTCCGTCCCGGGTCAACACCGACATCGGCATGGCCATGCGACGGTTTTCTATTGTGCGGTTAAGAGAAACTCTCCCTTGAGCCAGTGCCTACTATACACCAAAACCTGAATCAGCCATGTGTGCCGTTGCCTATGACCGGGTTTGCCGAGATCGGTGGAAATCCTATGGTTTCGCGGTTTCAACGAACACACAAGAACCTTGAGGACTCAGTCCTTAGGCTTGTCCTGATCTTCGGAATCGCGCTCGAAGACCGTCCTGGCCACATTGATCGCGTTAATGACCCTCGGGAAACCCACGTAGGGGGCACATTGGAGTATGGCTTCGACCACGGCATCCTTGCTCAGCCCGACATTCAAGGCTCCCTGTATATGGACAGCCAACTGTGGAGCCGTATCCCCCTGCGTGACCAGACTGCCTATCGTGACCAGCTCACGCTGCTGAAGATCCAGTCCTTTCCGGGTGTATATGTCGCCGAAAGCGAATTCGACTATCCAGCGGCCAAGGTCCGGCGCTATATCCTGCAGGGAGTCAATGACGGCCTGACCTCCCTTGCCGTCGATGGCTGCCAAGGCCTCAGATCCCTTTTCAAAACGCGAAGCTTGCATAAAGCCCATTCTTTCTGTTGTTTTGCCTGTTTTCCCGCCGATAATATTGTATCGATGCCAGTTTACGCATTATGCCTTCGGCGGTAGAGGCACCTCAGGCAATTGAAGATGTGACGAAACGGCAGGGGACAATAATCGGGTCCTTTTCAACCAGGCGGGGCACAATGGAGCTATGAGCGATCTTGAGGGATTGGACCTGAAGCCTGGCCGGCTGGTCGGGGGCTACACCCTGATCGAGCCCCTGGGCGGCGGCGCCATGGGTTCCGTCTGGCGTGCCCGTGATGGCGGGGGCCAGGACTACGCCATGAAGATCCTGCGGGAATCCCTGGCGGAAGACGACCAGGACTCACCAGACAACCTCGAAGAACGTGATCGCGCCTCGGCCCGCGAGCGCCTGCGACGCGAGGCTCTGGCCCTGCAACGGATCCGCCATCCAGGCGTCTGCCGGATCGTGGATATGGAACTTGATGATGCCTTGGCTTTCATCGTGACCGAATTGATTGAAGGGCGCAATCTGCGCGACGACGTTGCTGTCAATGGCCCTTACCGGGGTGACGACCTGGAACGGCTGACACGTAAGCTGACCGATGCGGTCGCAGCCGTCCACCAGGCAGGCATCGTCCACCGGGATATCAAGCCCACCAACGTCATGATTTCGGTCTCTGGACCGGTGCTGGTGGACTTCGGCATCGCCATGGGCCAGGGGCAGAGCCACGTGACCCGGACCGGGTTGGTCATGGGGACGCCCGGCTTCATCGCTCCTGAGATCATCGACGGAGCTGAGGCTGATCAGGGAACCGACTGGTGGAGCGCGGCGGCCGTTTTGGCCTACGCAGCCACCGGACGGGCTGTATTCGGCACCAAACCCATGATGGCAGTGCTGGAGCGCGAAGCCTCAGGCAATGCCGACCTGTCCGGGCTGCCCATAGGCACCATGAAAGCCCTGCGATCGGCCCTCTCGCCCAACCGGGCGGCGCGCTGCACGCCCGAGGAGCTCTTGGAAGCCATCAGCCAGGATGCCATGGACCCGGAAGCCTGGCAGTATGGGCAGGACGACCAGGATGTGGACAGTCAGCAGACCGACAGGAAGCCAAACAAGGAACATCAGGAGACGATGCGCCCTTTTGGCGGCGGCTCTTCGGAGGGTGAGGGACAGGCCGCCCCCACCATGATCGTCGAGCCAGCCACCATGCCCATGCCGCCAACCGCTCAGTCTGATCCCGACAGTCCACGGACAGCCTGGTCACAACTCCCGGCAGACAGCGAAACCGTTGAACAGACGACACTCCTGTCCGATTCGGAGCAGCCCACCAGCCTCTTGAATCCTCTTCCCGCAGCCGAGGAGCAGACGCAGACCTGGCAGGACCATCAGCCCCTAGCCGACCGCCAAGATCTTCAAGCCACCACCGTCCAGGACCCGCTGCCACCGGCACAGCCCCTCCCCAGCGGATACCACGACGAGGCGAACGCCCGCTGGCTGGAAGACCAACCCCCCGCCCGGATGCGGCGCCTGCGCTATCTGAAGGCCGGAACCCCCTGTCTGATCATGCTGGGAATACTTCCTGCCCTGCTGACAGCACTGACCCCGGTCTCGGCTCTGGCGGCCGCCGGAATCCTCATCTGGGCCCTCAGCGCCGCAGGATGGAGCATCAGAGCCCAGATCGAACGCGAACTGCGTCGTGATGGCCCTCGGCGAGGCACCGACCGTCTGCTGAACGCAGCCGCCCTCCCCTGGCACCTGCTCAAGGGCCTGGCGGCCGCCCTGCTGCGCCTGTCGGGCATGATCTTCGTACAGGTTCTGGTCATCCTGCCGCTGACCTGGGCGGGCATACTCACCACTGTTCATGCAGGCCTGACCCCGGGCGGACATCTGCTGACCTTTCCTCTGCCTGCGGCCAGACCTCTGTCCGCGGGCGGACTGGCTATGGCCTTGGCGACACTGGTCGGATGGCTGTTGACGACCCTGCCGACAAAGAACCGCTCAGCCCCTAAAGCCGACAGCGGCAACACGGCCCTGCGTCTGGCTGCAGGCCGCATCCCCCTGGGAGGCCAGGACCCCGAAACGCCAGGCAACCCCCGCCGCAGATGGATCCTGCTCTTGCTCTGGCTGCTGATCGTGGCGGTTCTCGTGGCCGGGCTGATCATCCAGCCCTCCATGGACTGGTCCCCCATTCGCCTCCTGCGCGCCTAAGGTCACGCTCCACCCCTGGCGGCTACACTATGCTCAGTATGCCGAGGAAAGGATCCGGGTCATGTCCAAGGGCAAGCAGAACCGTCAGGCCGCGCTCAAGGCCCAGGAAGAGGCCCGACGGCTCCAAGAGGCCAAGGAGCGCCGACAGCAGACCATGATCGGAGTCATCGTCACGGTGGCGATCATCGCTCTGATCGCCCTGGGCGGATTCATTTACTGGCGCAGCCATCGTCCGGTCAAGACGCAGGACCTGGAACAGGCCCGTCAGGCCGTAGCACGGGTCAAGGAGAAGCCCTCGGCCGCCAATGACCAGGGCGGCTTCCTGATCAGCTCCCAAGGGCTCGGCAAACCCGTGGCCAAGGCTCCGACCGTGGAGATCTACATGGACTTCATGTGCCCAGGCTGCGGCGCCCTGCATCGAGGGCTGGACTCCACCCTGACCGGTTTGGTGGATGCCGGGCAAATCAACCTGGTCATCTACCCCATGAGCTTCATGGACCGGCTCTCCACCGACAACTATTCGACCAGGACGGGCACGGCCACCATCTATGTGGCCCAGCACGATCCCGGCCATCTGCTGCCTTTCATCGCCAATCTCTACGCCAAGGACTTCCAGCCGGATGAGTCTGACTACCACCCCATCAGCAACGACAAGATCCGCCAGCAGGCCATCAAGGCCGGGGTCGATCCCCAAGTGGCCGACCAGGCGGTCAAGGGGCACTACCGCGCTTGGATCAAGGCCATGGATACCTATACTCCCCTGCGCAAGGAGCTCTGGAACCCCACCGGGGCCAACAAGGGGCAGATGACCACGCCCACGGTGCGCATCAACGGCAATTACTGGGATCTGAGCGACCTGTCCCAAGCAGGCATGGACTACCGCTCAGGCCTGCTCAAGGCTCTGGGTCTGGACCAGGCCAAGGTGGGCGTCAAGGGAGCGATGCCTGCCATCGGCGCCTCCGGCCATCCGCGCTCGTTGGACTGAACCAGGCGGATTGAAAGAAATTTCGCGCCCAGCGTCCCCTTGGGCACACGGTGATGGTACGATATCATTCCGTACCGCGGCCCGGAATGCTGTTATGGACCACCGGGACCGCCTCCTTAGCTCAGTTGGCCAGAGCAGCCGCCTTGTAAGCGGCAGGTCGTCAGTTCGACTCTGACAGGAGGCTCTACGCTAGGAATGAACCAGCAAACCCATGTATTCAGCTTTGTCTGCGGGCAGGCTATAATAGTGGACATTACCTGGATAATTACCTAGATAATTGCAAATACTTCCCTCGAGTAAGTCATTTCGGAGGCTCGTTCTCCGAAGTACGGACGGAGCCTTTTCCCCAACCAACTCCGTTCGTATCCGAGGACGGGATTATTCCCCTTCATTCCCGTCCTCTTGACGTTGGCCCGCCCGCCCAGGGTTCGGGTCTCGAAAAGCCGACTGACCGATGATGGTCAAGTCGGCTTTTTGGTTGCCGCCCTTCTGCGACAAATGTGGATATTTGCCTGACCTTGCGGATCGTGCAGCCTCGCTCCATGCACTCACCGCTAGAATTGCCGAGTATAGACAAGGCAGGAACGGGGAGGCGAGCACATGGCCAGACGCTGGACACCGCGGCGTTTCGTCGTGCTCAGAAGGATCCGCGTAGCCTCCTGCGCCCTGCTGGTCGTTCTGGCCATGGTCCTGACCTTCGGCATCACCGCGCGCAAGAGCGTAGCGCTGAGCGTTAACGGAAAGACCAAAATGGTGACCACCTACGCCTACAGCGTGGACGGTCTGTTGCGCCAGCAGGGAATCAAGGTCAAAACCCACGACCTGGTCGATTCCACCTCCGGAGGCCAGCTGCGCAACCATGCGGCGGTCACTGTGCGCTCCGCCTATCAGACCACCATCGTCATCCAGGGCCAGCGGGTGCCTTTCTGGACCACGGCCACCAGTATGGACCAGCTGCTGGGATTCTTCGAGGAGAACCGCAAGCAGGCCATGAAGGTCACCGTGGATGTGGGCAACGTCTATAACCAGCTGACCGGCGGTCTGGTCATCAACCAGGCAGGGCCGGTTACCGTCATAGCGGACGGGAAGACCTCGGTGGCCCCTGACGGCAAGCTCCCAGCAGCATCCATCCTGGACTCCAAGGGCATCGTGCTGGGCAAGGAGGACCGGGTCAGCGTGGAGCATGACCAGGGCGCCACTGTTCTGCGTGTCCAACGGGTCACCCACGGAAACACCCAAAGGACGATCCCCATAGCCTTCGCCACCAGGACCGTGGTCGACCAGAGCCTGGCGCCCGGTCAGACCCAGGTGCGGCAGGCGGGCGTAGCCGGTCAACGCCTGCAGACCATCCAGGTCACCTACGTGGACGGACAGGCTGAATCAGAGCAGGTGGTCAAAGAGGAGACCGTAGCCATGCCAGTGGATCAGGTAGTGGCCGTCGGTCCCGACAAGCCAAAGAAGGGACAGAACAGCGGACAGCAGTCCCAGGACACAGAGAAGAACTCCCAGCAGGCGCAGAAGACCCCCTCTCAGAGCCCTTCGCCCAGCCAGGATTCGCAGTCGCCATCGACACCAGCCCCTACGCCAACACAGACCGCTCAGCCGAGCACACCGACTCCAACGAAGCCCGAGAACAAACCAGCCCCGTCGCCAGCGCCGAGTCCATCTCGTGACGGTCTTTGGCATGCCAGTCCAGAACTGGCTCAAACCTATGCCGGGGGCGCAGCCGCCCAACGCGGATGGACGGGTTCGCAGTTCACAGCTCTAGTGGAACTGTGGAACGGCGAATCGGGATGGCGTTGGAATGCTGAAAATCCCTCCGGTGCCTATGGCATTCCCCAAGCCTACCCAGGTCGCAAAATGGGCGACTTCGGCGCCAACTGGCACGATGATGCCGCAGTCCAGATTGACTGGGGACTCGACTACATCAGCAAAACATATGGTGATCCCAGCACGGCCTGGCGCCTCTGGAACGGACGTTATCCGCACTGGTACTGACTCCTTACCACATCTACGAGCAACAAACCAACATGAACACTAAAATCGAAAGCGACCGCCTCCTGGGAGCAGCCGACATCCGACGCATCGCCGACCAGATCGACATCCACCCCACCAAACGATTGGGGCAGAACTTCGTCATCGATCCAGGAACTGTGCGCAGGATCGTGCGTCTGGCGGGGGTGGCATCCGGCCAACCAGTTCTGGAAGTAGGTCCTGGTCTGGGATCCCTGACTCTCGGTTTGCTAGAGATGGGCTGCCTGGTGACCGCCGACGAGATTGATCCCGCCCTGGCCCGGCAGCTGCCGCAGACCGTCCGCGAGCGCATGCCGGAGAGCCTGGACCGGCTGACCGTGATCAACCGGGATGCCCTGACCCTGACTCCTCAGCTGGCAGGTGATGCAGGCACGACCGCCGACCTGACCATGGTGGCCAACCTGCCCTACAACGTAGCCACTCCGATCATTCTGACCCTCCTGGCCCGGTTCGCCAATCTAAGCCGATTCCTGGTCATGGTCCAGAAGGAGGTGGCGGACCGGCTGACGGCCACCCCGGGATCCAAGGTCTATGGCGCCCCCAGCCTGAAGCTGGCCTGGTACGGCCATGCCTCCCAGGCAGGTAGAATCGGGCGCCATGTCTTCTGGCCAGCCCCCAACGTGGACTCAGCCCTAGTCTCCTTCACCCGGGACAAGGATGGGCGCGAGCACAGCGACGAAGGGACGAGGGCCCGGGTCTTCTCCCTGATCGATGCCGCCTTCGGACAGCGCCGCAAGACCCTGCACGCCGCTCTGAAGGGGCTGGTGACCGCCGAAGCCTTCCAGGCTGCAGGCATTGACCCCGCACGCCGGGGGGAAACCATGACCATCGAGGAGTTCGTAGCCCTGGAGCAAGCCCGCCGCGAGGTGACCGCGTGAGCCCGGCAACCGGAAGGGACGGCATTGTCCTCTCCTGTCCCGCCAAGATCAATCTGAAGCTTCGTGTGAGACCAAGCCGAACCGACCTCGGAGGACGACACCGTCTTGACACCATTTACAGCGCCGTGGGGATCTGGGACCAGGTGGAACTGCGCCGGAGAGAGCCTGGCAGCGGCTTCCACCTGAGCTTGGAGGGCGATCACCTGGGCGACCTGAACCGCCGTGATGCTGATCCACGCGCCAACCTGGCCGTCAGGGCCCTCCTGGCCATGGCCCAGGCCACTGGGCATCAGCCTGATGTGGCCATTCACATCGTCAAACGGATACCGGTAGGCGCCGGGCTGGCTGGAGGATCCACGGATGCAGCCGGAACCATGCTGGGCCTGAACCAGCTCTGGAATCTAGGGATGCCTGCCGCCGAGCTGGATCGCATCGCTGCCAGGCTGGGCGCGGACCTGCCCTTCTGCCTGCATGGAGGGCTCAGCAAGGGCACAGGTTTCGGCCAGATTCTGCAACCCCTGGATCTGAATGGCCCAAAGGCCCAGCAGCTGTCGCAGGCCGGGCTGACCGGGCACCTCCTGATTGGAGCCTACGAGGATCAGCTGAGCACAGCAAAGGTCTACAAGGCTTTCGACCTGATCGGATCAGGCCCCCACGACCTGAACGACCTGCAGGAGACCGCCTGCACCCTGCACCCGCGTTCGCGCCAGGCCCTGGACCTTGCCCGGCGAGCAGGCGCCGGACCGGCCTTTGTCTCTGGATCGGGCCCCTCGGTGGTGGTCATGACCCCTCGCCCCGAGCAGGCAATCACACTGATAAGGCTCTGGCGGGAGCAGAATGCCGTCGACAGGATAATCGAGGCTGACTCGCCAGTCCTGCCCAGAATGGTCCCCCTGCGAGTCACCCATGAACAGTAGAGTAGGCAACATGACGAATCCCGAACCACTCGACGAACGCGAGGCCCGCAGGCAGTTCGTACGACGGCGGCAGAAGATGGTCTTCACCATAGTCGTCAGCGCCCTGGTGGCCATCCTGGTCATATGCAGTCTGATCATCTTCGGGTCCATCGGGCATACCGCCAAACATGCCACTATCACCAAGCCCAACTATGGGGTCGCCGTACCCTGCCCGCCTGACAAGTCCAAGCTGGTCAACCACCCAGATATCCGCGTGCGGGTGCTCAACGGCACCAACAAGACCGGTCTGGCCACTGCCCTGGCCTCGGCCCTGCGTATTCGTGGATTCAACATGCAAGATGTGGCGGACTATCCGGGCAAGACCGAAACAGCCCGTACCGAGATACGCTTCGGAGCTTCGGCCATTGACCGCGGCTACACAGTGGGATCCCAATTCAACGATGCCGTTCTGATCATGGACGACCGCAGCGACGATCTGATCGACGTGGTCGTTGGGGCCACCTTTACCGATCTGAACGACGAGGACAGCACTGCAGTCGTAGGCCGCAAGATCGAAGCCATCAAGGGCTGCCAGGCCGATCCCTCTTCCATGAAGAACCTGCCCAAGGCCCCCAAGGCCTGATGCTGTCGAATCCGGCGTAGTGCCGGATTCGACAGCACACCGCCAATATTCGCAGTCTTCCGACCAAGGGCGCCCAAGAAAGACATCCAGGGAAGGTTTGCCCCTGAATCAGGCTTGATCGGCGCTTTCTCTTTGCCACCAGTCCCGCAGTTCCTGCTCGGCTGTCTGCTGATCGACCGGACCCTGATCCAGGCGGTAGTCCAGCATGTGCCGATAAGCGCGCCCCACCTGCGGCCCAGGCTTAAGGCCCAGAATCTGCATAATCTGCTGCCCATCCAAGTCAGGCCGGATGGCATCCAGATCCTCCTGTCGACGCAATTGAGCCACCCTGTCCTCAAGTTCGTCCATGGCGGACGAGAAGACCTGAGCCTTGCGTTTGTTGCGGGTGGTCGCATCGGCCCTGGTCAGGCGATTAAGCCGCTCATAAAGCGGACCGGTCTCCCGCGCATAACGGCGTACAGCCGCATCGGTCCACCGCTCGTCCACGTAGCCATGGAAACGCAGGTGCATGGAGATCAGGTCGCAGACGTCGGCGATCAGGTGGTGGTCGAAGTGCAGAGCCTTAAGACGCTTGCGGGCCAGCCGGGCTCCGACTGCATCATGATGATGGAAGCTGACCTTGCCACCGGGCTCAAAGCGTCTGGTGGCGGGCTTGCCAATGTCGTGCAGCAGCGCGGCCAGGCGCAGGGTCAGGTCCGGGGCGGGCACAGGTCCGTCAGGTCCGGTCTCCAGGGCGATGGCCCGGTCCACCACCATCAGGGTGTGCTCGAAGACGTCCTTGTGCCGGTGATGCTCGTCTATCTCCAGCTGCAGGGCGGGAACCTCGGGCAGAACAATGTCGGCCAAGCCGGACTGCACCAGAGCCTCGATGCCCTGGACGGGGTGGTCAGCCAGCATGAGCTTGGTCAGCTCGTCGCGAATCCGCTCGGCCGAGACGATGCTGATTCGTTCGGTCATCCGGGTAATGGCCTCAGCCGTCTCCGGTGCAATGGTGAATCCCAGCTGGGCAACGAACCGGACGGCCCGCATCATCCGCAGGGGATCGTCGTCGAAGGACTGACGCGGATCCACCGGGGTTCGCAGCACCTGCTTGGCCAGGTCGTTGACCCCCCGGTAGGGGTCTACGAAGATCAGGTCGGGCACCCGCAGAGCCATGGCGTTGACGGTGAAATCGCGCCGTGAGAGGTCTCCCTCAAGGCTGTCCCCATAGTCCACATCGGGCTTGCGGGAATCTGGATCGTAGGTGTCTCGCCGGTAGGTGGTCACCTCCACCTTGACCTCGGTTCCGTCAGGACGCCGCCGAAGCGCGCCCAAGGTGCCGAATTTGCGCCCCATGTCCCAGAATCCCGACCCCCAGTGGCGCAGGATGGGTTCGAACTGCTCGGGCCGTGCCGAGGTGCAGAAGTCCAGGTCATGGGAGGGCCGGTGCAGGAGCAGATCGCGTACAGGACCCCCTACCAACGCCAGTTCATATCCCTGCTCGGCGAAGAGGCGCCCGAGCTCGATGGCCTCCGGCCAGACTTGGAAATCCACGCTCACCCTTTCCTACGGAGTTGATGCGCCTACTAGCATACCGTTACCCCACCTGCACATTACCTTACGTAGAGTTGGAGTATGATTACGCCCGCAGACATGGCGCGCATGCTTGCACATAGCGCCGCCGCTGCGGACACCCATGCCCGCGGCCAGCAGAGGCGAGGCCATCTTGTGGAGACTGTAAGCGAACGTCTGGATCCGCAGGTCCGCGAGCGCATACGGACCGAGGATGACGCCCCCACGCCTGCTCTCATGCCCCGGCACAAACACGCTTCCGGTCCTTCCACCTTCGCCTCCCTGGATGCCCAGGAGCTGCCCGTGGTGCGTGAGTATTCAGCGGGCGGACTGATCTTTGACCCGCACGACCGGGTGGCCATCATCGCGCGGCACTCCCGCTCGGGCCACTTGGAATGGTGCCTGCCCAAGGGACATATCGAGAAGGGGGAAACACCCGAGCAGACGGCCGTGCGCGAGGTGCACGAGGAGACGGGGATACTGGGCAGGGTGACCGATTCCATTGCCACCATCGACTACTGGTTCACCGGGACCAATCAGCGGGTCCACAAGCTGGTTCATCATTTTGTCCTGCGAATGATAAGCGGATCCCTGAGCGTGGAGGGCGATCCCGACCATGAGGCCGAGGACGCCATCTGGGTGGACTTCTCCGACCTGACCTCAGTGCTCAGTTACCCCAATGAGCGTAAGATAGCCTGGCTCTACGCGAGGAAGTATAAAAAACAGCCATGATCCAGACCCCTCTGCGCCCGAGCGGGCGCACCAGCCAGCGCACCCATGCCTTCGGACGATGGTCCCGGTGGGCTCGAATCCTGCAGGCAACCCTCCTCCTGCTGGCTCTGGTGACGACTCCCTGGCACCCGACACCAGCCTTGGCTGCCGCTAATCACCAGAGCTCAGCTGAGGTCGCCCTGCGCTGGTCAACACCAGTGGTGAACGATAAGTCCGGCTACTCCCTGCGCGCCGCGGTGACCAACACTGCGAACCGACCCATGGAAAATGCCCGTCTGACCGCGTCCACCAGCGCTCTTTATTCTTTCAGCTCCCGGGCCGATATGCAGGCCTGGTCCGAAGGCCACGCCCGCATCCCCACCCCGGACGTTCTGGGTACGCAGACCGTACCGACGATTCCGGCCGGGCAGAGCATCGAGGTTTCTGTCAACGTGCCCGCTGATCAAGACACGCTCAAGAAGATGACCAGCTGGGGGCCCAAGCCTGTCCGGCTGTCCCTAAGCGATGATCAGGACCAAGTCCTGGGCGACGTATTCACCTTTTTGACCCGGACCTGGGATGGCCTGCCCACCGCAGGCACCCCCGCCCTGTCCCTGACCATGGTCATGCCGCTGACCTCTTCGGACTGGAACATTGACGACAAGGCTATGACAGCGCTGATGACCCAGTCCGGTTCCGGATCCGAGTCAGGTTCGGGCAACGATAAAAACCAGAGCGTGACACTGACCCGCCAGGGGGTCCGCCGCCAGGAGGATCAGAGTCAGCTGCTGACCAAGCACGGGTCCCTGCAGGCCCTGGGCGATCCGGTCTACCTGTCCACCTTCGCCAACCGTCCCCGGATTCAGGGGCTGATCCAGCCAGCCGACTTCGACATCACCGGGTACGCCTCCCAGAGTCAGGATCGCTATCCCAAGGCTGGGGTCACACCCGAGTCCTGGAGCGCCCAGACCGCAGCCAAACTCTATTCTGACGCCGAGCCTGGCACATACGCCTGGCAGGGCAGGCAGGAGTGGACCATGGAGTCCATCACTGCAGCCCGCCGTGCTGGCTACCAGACGATCATCGCCCCCCAGGGCTTCGAGGTCGGCGCCGGCACCTCCGCTCACACCGGCAAGTACACCATCGAGACCAAAGCCGGACAGGTAACCGTCCTGTCGGCTCAACGAGAGCTCAGCAATCTGGCCAGGGGCCATCCCAGCTCCACGCGCGCCACCGGGGAACAGACCCCAGCGGGACAGACGGCCCGCTTCATCGCTCAGAGCGCCTTTTACCAGATGGAACAGCCTTACGCCGAACGTTCCCTCCTGGTCTGCTTCGATGCTGATCAGGACACCCAGGAGGCGGACCGGATCATGACCGAGCTGGAGCACGCCCCATGGATCAGCCTGGTGTCCATGAACAACCTGATGCAGGCGCCCGACTTCACTGGCGGCTCGTCGGGTCTGCTCAAAGCCCTGGAGCTCAGCGGCGACAGGGACAGCGACAAGCATGGCGACGGCTCGACAGGCACCTTGGACTCCCTGATCGCCAGCCGGGCCGACATCGACCGATTCGCTACCTCCATCCTGGCTGACGGCAAGCAGGAGTCCCAACCCACCGCCAGTGCCACGGCAGGCAAGACCGACAGCCAGGCCCTGGCGCGCCAGGATGCCGACGCCACCGCCCGCCAGCCCAAGGATCCACATCAGTGGCTGAGCCAGCTGACCGCCGCCCACGACGACCTTGCTCTGAAGTCACTGGGAGGAACCGCAGCCGCCGCTGGTTTGGCCGATCAGGCCGAGGCCATATCCCACCGACTCCTGGACGGGGTCAGCATCACGCCCAGTGAATCTCTGAACGTCGTCAGTGAGACGGCCTCCATGCCCGTGACCGTCAGCAACAGCCACCCCTACCCTGTCCACGCCCGCATCAGCGCCCGAACCGACTCCATGGAGATCGTCACATCGCGTATGGCCGAGGCGGTCATTCCCGCCCGATCAGAAGCCCAGGTGACTTTCAAGGTCAGAGTGGCAGCAGCCGGCAGAGCCAATGTGGATATCGGCCTGCTGGACAGCCAGGGGCGCCCCTTCGGCCAGGTGCGCCGGGTTCAGATCACCAGTAATCTGCGACTGAGCGACATGAGTGGCCTGATTATCATTGTCATCGCCGTGCTCCTGGGACTCCTGGGGCTCTGGCGGCAGTTCCACCGTACGAAGGACCCGGACGAATGAGTTCCGTAGGGCGCAATTCCGCCATCATGGCCACGGGCACCGCGGCCTCCCGCGTGACCGGGCAGATCCGCACCATCCTATTGGCAGCCGCCATAGGCACCACCGGAATCGCAGCTGATGCCTACCAGACCGGCGCCATGATCCCTCAAGTCATGTTCACTCTGATCTCGGGCGGCATCTTCAACGCCGTCCTGGTCCCGCAGATCGTACGCACCCTCAAGGAGCGGGACGCAGCGGACCGCCTGAACAAGCTGATCACAGTCGCCATGGTCCTCCTGGCCCTGCTGACCCTGCTGCTGATGCTGGGCACTCCGGTGCTGACCACCATCTATCTGAACTCCAAGTGGAACCCGGCACAGCGGGCCCTGGCCAACTCCTTCACCCTCTGGTGCATGCCGCAGGTGTTCTTCTATGGGCTTTACACTGTCCTGGGTCAGATTCTGGCCGCCAAAGGCCGGTTCACTGCATACGCCTGGAGCTCGGTGGGCGCCAACGTCATCAGCTGTCTGGGCTTCCTGGTCTTCATCCTTCTGTTCGGCAACGCCCGCAATCAGCCCGTCGGCTTCTGGGACAACAGCAAGGTGGCTCTGACCGCTGGGGCCTGGACCTTGGGTGTGGCCTTCCAGGCGCTGGTCCTCTTCATCCCCCTGATTATGAGCGGCTTCCGCTACCGTCCACGCTGGGGCTTGCGCGGAATCGGCCTGCGATCCATGGGCTCAGTGGCGGCATGGAGCATGTGTGTGGTGATCATCAACCAGCTGGCCAACGTGGTCAATGCCCGCATCAACAACGGCGCGCCTCTGGAGGGCAACCCATTCGACATCGCCGGCAATGGCTCCTATCAGAACGCCTACACGCTCTTCATCCTTCCTTATTCACTAGTAGCCGTCTCGGTCAGCACGGCCCTCTTCCCAAAGCTGTCCAAGGCAGTGTCGGACGGCCGCATCGGGGATGCCCGCAATGATCTGAGTCAGGCCCTGCGCAACATCGGACTGGTGATGTTTTTCTTCTGTGCAGTCCTTCTGGCAATTCCAGTGCCCATCACCAGAGCCCTGCTGCCCTCTGTGGGCGTCCATGAGGCCGTCCTGATCTCAGGGCCGCTGATAACCCTGTCCCTAGGACTGGTCCCTTCGAGTGCCTTCCTGCTCATTCAGCGCACCTTCTACGCTTTCGAGGATGGCCGCCATCCGTTCATTTTCGCAGCCGTTTCCAATTCCATCCAGGTAGTGCTGGTTCTGGCATCCATACGTCTGTTCCCTCCCCGCTACTGGGCGGCCCTGGTGGGGCTGAGCTTGTCCCTGAGCGACATTCTCAGCTTCCCCATCCTGACGCATATGCTGCGCAACCCCTTCCAAGGGGATCTGGACGAGCGACGGATCCTGACCACCTACGCCAAGGCCTTTCTGGCTGCAGGACTGTCCCTGGCAGCTGCCCTGACGGTCAAGACACCGGTAACCCACCTGGTCGGCGCCTGGATTCAAGACCGACAGGGTCACATGAGCTGGGTGCAGGCGCTCTTCATCTGCGTGATCATCACCCTGCTGACAGCGACCATCTATGCCGTGACCCTGGTAGCCCTGCGCACCCAGGAATTCGTCCAGCTCCTGGTCGATCTGGCCCGTCGTCTAGGCAGGACTGCCCGGCACCCCGTCCGCAGCCTGGATGCCCTGCAGGAACGGCCCTCCCGACTGGCCGACCGCTCGGTCAGAGTGGTGCATTCCTCCTCCCCCGACTCCGCCCTGCCAGGCCTGGACGCGGCGCTGGAGAACTTTGAGGAGGCCAGCGAGCCCGGCACTGATGGAGAATCCGCGATAGCCGGGCCTGCGCCGACCCAGCCGACCTCGCAACCCGTTAGGATTGTGCCTAGGAACAGCAAGGTCCACCACGGTGCCGCCGACTACAGGCGGCGCCCCACTTCTGATGAGAGCTCGGCAACCATGAACGCGCATATCGGAGACACCATCCTCGGCAGATACACCCTGGTCACCCTGCTCCGCCGCGCGAACGGTCTGAGCGCCTGGCGAGCAAAAGACAAGGTTCTGGACAGAGACTGCCAGCTCTTCATCGCCGGGGATTCAACCTGCATGGACCGGATCAACGTCAATGCCTCCAGCTTGGCGCTGAGCAAGGACCGTCGCTTTACCCCGGTCTACCAGTTGCACACTCGCGACAAGGTCTCTCTGATCGTCACCGCCCCCGATGCCGGCATGTCCTTGAGGGATTACATGCACGGACCAGGTGGGGAAACACTCAGCGACAGGGCCATCGGCACCATCATGGGAGAGGTCACCGAGGCCATGCGCACCCTGCATGCCGCTGGCATGGTCGACTATGCGGTCTCCACGAGCACCATCAGGCTGGCGCCAGCCTCGATCACTCTGGCGGATGCACCTATATCGCCCATGCTCGAGCACCCGTCGGCCTCAACTGAGCAGGGATTGACGGATGAGGAGTATGCCATACGCGAGCTGGCCGGCGTGCTTTATGCCATGCTGACCGGCAGGCCGGACCAGGACGGACGGCAGCCCAGTCTGCAGGAGCTGCCCAAGCACACCGCGGAAGAGTTCAGAATCATCTGCATGCGTGGGCTGGGCTTGGCTAACGAGCGGGGAGCTGCGCCGATTCCACTGGTTACCCTGGCGGAGCTCTCGGCACTGCTCAGCCCATGGATCCCGCCTGAGGAACTGACCGACAGCGATCTGATCTGGCCCGAAATGGACGGCCGTGCCTCCATCGAAGCCGTGGCCCTGCGCCCAGTGGACCCCAAGAATGTACTTCCGCTTCCTAAAGGTCTGACCTCCTCGGCCCTGCCTGCCGCGCAGACCGTATCTCACCATGAGCCACACTGGAAGACCAACCAACTGCTCTTCCCCGGCCGCAGCGAAATTGAAATGCTCAATCCGGAAGATACGGATACCGATCTCTTCTCGCTCTTTGACGAGCGCCAGCGGCTGCGCTCGCTGAACAGCTCTTCCCGCAACAAGACCGCAGCCATGGATGTGAGCGCACTCAGAGCTACGACGGTCCGGCCTGCAGCCATGAATGAGGATGAGTCCAAGGCCGTGACTGGACGTATGCCGGTCGTTAAAGACGACCAGCACGGACCATCCGAGGCTCTCAGCGGCAACGGCGTGACTGCCAATAATCCCGTGGAGCGAGGATTCTCCCAGTGGGACTTCCACAAGTCCGGCAGCGGGCAGGATGCTGCGGCAGGCAGCCGCCAGGTCAAGACAACAGCCAATGAAGGTCCACATGCGCGCCAAGCAGGAGCCACGGCTGCCGAACCGCTTGTCGGAGGAGATCCTGCATCCCGGAATGAACACTCTGGTTCCGCCGCTGTTTCTGACGGAGCCAAGACCCCTGATTTCGACGAGGAGGAGCAGCAGACCACGGTCATCGAGCCACTGCCGCCCAGTTTCACGCCCGAAATCCACTCCATGCCCGTGCCAGCGGCCTATTCAGCACTTCCGGACGATGAGGAGGATAAGGACCTGGATGATGAGGCTGATATAGCCGACACCCGTCTATTCGGCCGCTTCACGACCCGCTCAGTGGTCATCGCCATAGCGGCCGTAATCGTTGTGGTGGCCCTGGTCTGGGCCCTCTCAACCATTACCGGGTCCCGACCCCATGTCAGTAAAGATGATGGCGGCTGGCCGGTCATGTCCAACGTTCCATTCCCCGGCAAGACCGATGAGAGCGAAGAGGCAACTCCTTCCACACATGGCAACGGCAATGGTCAAGCCAAGGCCGGTGCCGATGCTGAGACCGCCAAGGTCAGCCATGCCGACAAGAAGGCCGGGAAGGTTCCCGATCCACCCAAGCCTAAGAACACCACGGCCTATCAGTCGGATCGTCAGCTCTTCCTCAACAAGCCTGCTGGCCTGCAAGGGTACGGATGGTATATGCACCTGACCAAGCCGGAAGAGGTATCCCGCCTGACCATTGTGGCACCTCAGAGCGGCGGCCATGCCCAGATCTATGCGAATTCCACAGCAGCTCAGCCCAACCAGGGACAGCCGCTGGCCGACTTCAGCTTCGATCCTTCAGGCACCACTCAAGTCACCCTGCACGAGCCGGTGACGACTCAGGACCTGGTAGTCTGGGTGCCCATGGACGGCATGCCAGGAAATACCCTGCGCTTCACTTCCGTCCAAGCTTTCTAAGCATGTCTGTGGATCGATGCCCGAATAGCGAACGCTCTTTCGGCCGACCCGCAGACCACCTGTCGACCGTCATTGCCTGCAAACTCCATGAACCATCAGCCAAGCACGGCTGCCCGCCCACCGGTATGCCCATACCATGGGTGTACCGAAATGGTAATGTGTTGGATTTTTCCTCCAACATGGCGCCCGCAGGTAATACAGTTTCCTTAGACAATGGCGGCAGGAAGGCGGAAGTCAGTTATGGCGGATGATCCCAATATCGCATCCAAGGTCATCAAGAACGATCCCTGGTACAGCTCCTATGCGGCACGGGCCGAGCAGATGCGCGCCTCCGAAATTCGTGCTCTCTTCGCCGTGGCCAATCGGCCTGAGGTGGTCTCCCTTGCTGGCGGCATGCCCTACCTGGGCCGGATGCCCTTCGATAAGCTGGCCGACCAGCTTGGCGACATGCTGCGGAGCAAGGGCCAGGTGGCCTGGCAGTATGGATCAGCCCAGGGCGATCCCCATCTGCGCGAAGATGTACTGCCCATTATGGAGCTGGAAGGCATCAAGGACGTCCAGCCTGATGATGTGGTCATAGTCAACGGTTCCCAGTCGGGACTGGACCTGATCACCAGAATTATGTGCGACCCAGGCGATGTAGTGCTGGCTGAGGCACCCAACTATGTGGGTGCTCTGGGCGTCTTCCAGTCCTTCCAGGTCGATGTGGTCAATGTGGCCATGGACGGCGACGGGCTGATCCCCGAAGCTCTGGAGCAGACCATTCTGGAGCAGCGCCGCCAGGGCAGGCCGGTCAAGTTCCTTTATACTGTGCCCAACTTCCACAATCCTGCCGGAGCCACCATGAGTGTCGAGCGGCGGCCACGAATCATCGAAATCGCTAAAAAATACCACGTGCTTATCGTCGAGGACAATCCATACGGACTGCTGGCATTTGACGGCCAGACCTATCCAGCCCTGCGCTCCTATGACTCCGAGGGCATTGTCTACCTGAGCAGCTTCTCAAAGATCATCGCCCCGGGCATGCGCGTTGCCTGGATGGTTGCGCCTCCTGGCATCCGGCAGAAGCTGGTCCTGGCCAACGAATCAGCCATTCTCTGCCCGTCCAACATGAGCCAGATGACCATCACCACCTACCTGGACAACTTCGACTGGAAATCGCAGATCAACGATTACCGGGGGATGTACAAGGAACGCTGCGATGCCATGGACGAGGCTCTGAAGAAGTATCTGCCCTACTGCTCATGGCTGAAGCCCAAGGGCGGCTTCTACATCTGGCTGCAGATACCCCAGGGGCTCAACGCCAAGGACATGCTGCCCAGGGCGATCACCGCCAAGGTGGCTTACGTGTCGGGCACAGCCTTCTACGATAACGGGGAGGGGGCAGACCATATGCGCCTGTCCTTCTGCTATCCCACCCCCGATCGGATCCGCGAAGGAATACGCAGACTGTCCACGGTCATCGAGAATGAACTCGCCACCGTCCGGCTGTTCGAGCCTGACAGCGGCAAGGAAAGGGGCTGAATCATGGCGGCCAAGCACAGCAAGACACCCCGGCAGCAGACCGGCGGCAAAACCCCGGCAATTGACAAGGCCAAAACAGCCGCGAGCGCAACGACGACCACAGTCGCAAGCACGGCCGCCACCACGGCCGCGAGCGCTGGCGAAGTGGCCAAAAGAGCCAACCGGACCTCACATCGCTCTATCCGCGAAGCCACACCGGTCACTATGGACGATGTCCGCTCCCTGGCGAGCAAGGCCACCAAACGCGCCGATAAGTCGCTCCTGGTTATCTGCGGCGGCCTCAGTCACGAGCGCGACGTCTCCATCAGCTCGGGACATCGAGTCCAAGGATTCCTGGAAGAGGCCGGATGGACAGTTCGCGTCCACGATATGGATGGCTCGCTCCTGCCGTACCTGACCGATGAGTCGACCCGCCCTGATCTGGTCTGGCCACTGCTCCACGGTGCCAACGGCGAAGACGGATCCATCCGTGATGTCTTGGAGATGGCAGGACTGCCTTACATCGGCTCCCGGGCCAAGGCCTCCCGGACCGCCTGGAGCAAGCCCATCGCCAAGAACGTTGTCCGCATGGCCGGATTGCAGACGCCACACTCCGTGACCCTGCCCGAATCCATGTTCCGCGAACTGGGAGTCGAACCCGTTATCGATATGCTTCTCGGCTCGCTTGGCCTCCCGCTCTTTATCAAGCCCACCATGGGCGGCTCGGCAATGGGATGCACCATGGTGACTGAGCAGAGCCAGCTCCCCCAGGCCTTGATCAACTGCTTCGCCTATGGTGATGTGGCTCTGATCGAACAGGCTGTCACAGGCACCGAGGTCTCCGTGTCCATCCTCGAATTTGAGGGACACCCTCTGGTTCTGCCTCCGCTCGAGATCTGGACTCCCTCAGGCACCTACGACTTCGAGGCTCGTTCCACACCCGGTCCGACGGAATTCTATGTTCCAGCCCGGCTGGATGCCAGGACCACAGAGGCCGTGAGCGATGCCGCGCTCACAGCGCACCGGGCTCTGGGGCTCCGCGATATCTCACGCACCGATTTCATCGTCGATGCTCAAGGCCAGCCGCAATTCCTGGAGTCCAACGTGGCGCCCGGCATGACAGACACCTCGCTTTTGCCGCAATCAGCCCTGGCCGCCGGCTACAATTTGCCAGAGCTATACACTGCATTAGTTCAATCAGTTTTGAATCAAAAGCGAACCGACTGAAACCTCGAAGCCTGCCCTGTTCTGCCTATCACTTGGCTATCATGAGCGGTCCATGTGACGTACTGTGTCGAATTTGCGCAACATGCATCGCATGTGACCTGCAAGGCAGAAGGTATGCATGCACAGAGACGGATAGCACACAGGACGGGCACCATATATACGATACGAATTACTAGACAGAGCAGTACACTTCACTGCAGTGCACTTCATTTACTGCAAGAGCACGGACTAACACAGGCCGAACACCACCCATGACGGACAGTGAATCCCGCCCGCTCAAGGTGTGAGCCGAGCCACGATGTGAATCAGATGACAATGAATACAGCCTTCGCGGGATTGCAACCACTTCGGATCCTGCATCAACTGGTACAAGATTATTTTGTCAAGACAGGCCCGACTGCATACTACATATAGGCATCGCTGCTTATATATCAACAAGAACTGAGCCGTTCGTGCTGCTCCATCGAGAATTTCGAGCAATATTTGCGTTTGCACCTGCAAAGTTCCGCTCTGCCATCAGCTTTGTTGCCCCGGATCAATCACCTTGCTTTGTTCGTACTCATTGCTGAGAGCACGGTATTCCTACCGGCATCCATTTATCGAGCCCTATTGCTTATGATCGGCCTGCTCGCCTCCCCTGCTCCAAATTCCGTCGAAAAACCATTGATTCCATCCGAAGCGGTGGACACATAGATCCCAGCACATCTGTCCTGGTTTAAAGACCATACTGGAGTAAGATCAAACAAATGATTGAAACCGAACTTCCACCATAATCACCATGATCAAACTGACTACCACCTTGCTAAATAAGTTTTACTTGTCTCTGTTGCTTTCCCCGCTATTGTCCAATGTGCACGAAGAGCTTTCACCAAATCCTTCCGGAGTCGAGGAAGCATGCCGTTCGGCAGTTCTAGCAGCCGTATCTTCATCAGCACCAGGGCTTTTGTCTATTATCGGAGAATCCGCATCCAACTTGTCGTCATTGTCATCAGAGCTTGGAGGATTCCAAAAACGCCAGCTATGCCAGCCGTCATCCTCACTCTTATCGTCTGTTTGATGGCTGGGATGCTCTCGCAACAGTCGATCAACTCGGAGCATAAACCAGATCATCACCAGAATCGTCCCAAGATTGGTTACGATGGCCACTACCACGGTTTTCTCCATGGTTCAAGAATAGCTTGATCTTGTCAGAGCCGAGCTTACTGTGAGATAACTAGCACCCTTTTCGCCCACCGCGTGTGGCCCGGTCATCCTGCATGGATACAGTAGCGATATGAAGCAAACTGTTCATGATGCCATTGTCATAGGGTCCGGACCTGCTGGTTACACCGCCGCTATTTATCTTGGCAGGGCTGGGTATGCTCCACTTGTTATTGCTGGAGCCCTGACGCCCGGCGGTCAGCTTATGAACACGACAGAAGTAGAGAACTTCCCTGGATTCCCCAAAGCGGTACTTGGCCCCGATCTGATGGATCAGATGCGCGATCAGGCCGAACATTTCGGAGCTCAGATCGAATATGATGATGTTGTTTCTGTCGACTTGAGCGGAGACGTCAAACGGATCACCACCGATGGCGGTGAAGAATACCGGGCTCGGGTCGTCGTTATCACCACAGGTTCTCAATATCGTAAATTGGAGATTCCTGGTGAGCGCGAATTTTCAGGCCGAGGGGTATCCTACTGCGCCACATGCGACGGCTTCTTCTTTAAGAAGAAGCCGATCGTGGTCGTTGGCGGCGGCGACTCGGCCATGGGTGATGCAGATTTTCTGACTCGTTTCGGCTCTTCCGTAACATTGATCCACCGTCGCCAAGGCTTCCGTGCTTCCAAAATCATGGTGGACCGTGCCAAGGCCAATGACAAGATCAACTTCCTGCTCGATTCAGTCGTAACGCGGATCAACGGCGACGATAGTGGCGTGACCTCGTTGGATGTACGCAATACAGCCTCGGGCCAGGAGTCCTCTATTCCAGCGAACGGAGTTTTCGTCGCTATCGGATTCACCCCTCAGACTGCTTTTCTTAATGGCCAAGTGGATCTTGACCAGGATGGCTATATCTTGGTCAAGGGTGGATCAACAAAGACTTCTGCAGCTGGAGTCTTTGCTGCTGGTGATGTTACCGACAAAATCTATCGTCAGGCCATCTCAGCTGCTGGCATGGGTTGCCGTGCTGCTTTAGATGCTCAGGAATATCTTACGAGTTTGGATAACCGATAGGACCTGATAAGCCACGCGAACTACAACATATGTGCCTGGCAGTTTAAGATTGCCTGGCACATCGTTTATATCAATTAGGCATAGCCGTCTATAGCAACTGCATATCAGTCCTTGTGACGCACCCATTCAAATACAGGCGGCTATTCGGCTGAGGTACCGATTCAACCAAGTATAATTACCCAACAGAATGACCCAGTAAATCAGTCAGCAGTGATTCACAATCCAGCAGTCTGGCAATAGATTTGCACATCTCGCCAAACCTTCCAATACTAACTATAAACTTGCCTGGTCGGCGAATGAAATATACTCATAACTGTCAAATCATTCTAGATATAGGGCAAATGCAGCGATTGCTCATTTGCTCATACCAAGCTTGATTAAACTCTGCAACAATCGCTTACATGAACTGCAGGATTTGGATAAGCAAACCCTGCAGTCGCATTTCCAGAATGGGATTAAACCCAGCCTTTATCGTCCGAGCGGCTGTTATTGCTTACGGATTGATTCTTATCCAAAAGAATTGCAACAATTCGGTCCATATCTTCCGGCGAAGAAAATACGATTTCTATTTTCCCATGCTTTTTAGTGCCCTTTATAGCCACTTTCGTATCAAAGTGACTCTCCAGATCTTGGCGTACGGGACTATTGGCCCAAGCGTTTACTCTAGGTTTTTTTGCTTTCTGCTTCGTCTGCCCGGTCTGCAACGCGACGAGTTCCTCGGTAGATCTTACCGACAAACCCTCAGCAATGATCTTATCTGCTATAGCAGTCATGGATTTTTCATCCGGCAAAGTCAGCAAGGCGCGAGCATGTCCGGCTGATAACACACCTGAGCTTACCTTTTTCTGCACACTGAGAGGCAACTTCAATAACCGAAGCGTATTAGTAATTTGAGGCCTTGACTTAGAGATTGACTTAGACAAACCGTCCTGAGTCAACCCGAACTCATCGATCATCTGCTGATAAGCTGCCGCTTCTTCCAACGGATTAAGAGCCACTCTATGAAGATTCTCAAGCAATGCATCACGCAACATGGTGTCATCGCTCGTTGTTTTCACAATTGCAGGTATGGTATCGAGACCAGCCAATCGAGTAGCGCGCCAACGACGTTCACCCATTATTATCTCATAATGGGTTGTTTGTCGCAGATTCGCTTTTCTTTGATTTAAAAGCTGGCTCGTTCGCTCTTCACCAGTCTCAATGTCAGATACTTGCGATTTACTTTCCGCACTGACAAGGGATGCTGTTTTATTCCCATCGGATTGTGCACTGTCTGCAGAAGTCAATCTGCGCACCACTATGGGCTGCAACACGCCAACTTCCTTGATGGAGCGCGACAGTTCCAGTAGTTCGTCTTCATCGAAGATTTGCCGCGGTTGCTGGGCGTTGGGCTTAATGTCATCTACACGCACTTCAGCCAAGTACCCACCTTGAACGGGTTTCAATTGCTCTTGGCTACTAGCATTCGCCTCATTGGGTTCATTATTGTTACCCGCAGTAGTTGCATGGTTATCGCTTGGTCGAGTTTCCATTGCCCGTCGACCGACAGTCTTGCTCGATTCCGTCGCTGGCGATGTTTCACGTGAAACATGTGTCGTCGCAGAACCAAAGAATAAATCACTGGGGTGTTCCAACCCGCTAATATGTGGGACAGGCCGGCGCTTAGCAGTCCCCTTTGATGTTGATGTTTCACGTGAAACATCCACGTTTAGCGATCGGGGAATGCTGACACGCTTTTGCTTCGCGTTGTTAGAACGCTTACGACGACTCTTGGAAGAATCGGCTGAAGCGACTTGTTGAGAACTTGCATGATCCGAATGTATAATGCTGCGTTCTTGTTTCGCCTTGTCTCTTACTGTAGAGCTCGTCGCTGAGCGCTTTTGACCATTCGATTCCGTATCCAATTCCTGAAGAGCCGGGCGCTTGTTGCCAGAATTCGGCTCGTTATAACCTTGTTGTTGACTAGTGTCAGTAGGAGTCTCGTCATCTTCACCTGGCAGTGCAGGAAACAGAGCCCCCAAGCCCTTGCCTAACCGAGAACGGCTCGTCATGTCCTCACTCCCCCTGTCTTCTATTGGCGATATGTTCAAGCACCCGCTCGGACCTCTGAGCGATCTCTAATGCTGCCTCTTCATAGGCGATGGCTCCCGCCCCCTTGGGGTCATAGGTGACAACGCTTTGTCGGAAGCTGGGAGCTTCAGAAATCTTGACTGACCGGGGAATTGTCGTATTGAGCACTATATCTGGATAATGTTCTTTGACTTGATCAAAGACTTCTTTGCTGAGCAACGTCCGCCTGTCGTACATAGTCAACAACATGGTAGAAATCACGAGATAGGGATTGTAGCTTTGCTGAACAAGTCCTATCGTATGCAGCAGTTGTTGCAACCCTTCAAGGGCATAGTATTCAGCTTGCACAGGGATCAATACCTCATTGACTGAACACATGGCATTCAGTACCAATAATCCAAGACTAGGCGGGCAATCAACCAGAATATAGTCATAATGCTGCTGACAGTCTTTGAGATAATCAGCAACTGCTTTTTTCATTAGCTGATTACGGTTCGGCATATCCGCAACTTCCAGCTCAGCGCCACTTAAATCAATAGAAGAAGGAACAACCTCCAGGCTTGGAAATTCTGGCGAAACCACCTTAACATCGTCTATTCCAAGACGACCCTCAAGCACATCGTAAGTTGATGGCGTCCCAGACTCATGGGCTACACCTAATGCAGTAGAAGCATTGCCTTGTGGATCCATATCTATGACCAACACACGTTCACCGAATTCAGCGAATGCGCACGCTAAATTGACAGTAGTCGTAGTCTTCCCTACTCCACCTTTTTGATTTGCGACCGCAATGAATCGTGTTCTTGAAGGGTGAGGAAACTCAGCTCGACGTAAGGCCTGATAACGTGCAGAAAGGTCTGCCATCTCTGCGCCGGCCACCGAACCGGTCCCGTCAGCGAATATTCGATTCAGAATATCCGTTGCCGTCTCCATACCTGATGTGTTCGACGTCTTTTGCTCACCGGCGTCAAGGGTATTTCTCGAAACGGGTTTCACCTTCTTCGATGTGGTCACGAACCTTCCTCCTTTTGATAACAATTCGATTTTCCCGTCCTCGTTGGACATGTCAAAGCAACTGCAAGTTATACACAACCTTTGTTTATAACTGTGGATAAGTGTGGATAGCTTTCTCATCACCTCTACGACTGATCCTTGCCCAAAGATACTAATTTTGCCTTGTAATTATTGACAATTTTGACCCTTCTCATTCCAAAAAACAGTCCACGAATACTAATGTGGATAATTCTTTCGTTAACTCTAAATTGTGCATAACTTAGAGGCCACGAAATAATAAATCTTCTACATCGGTCAAGTAACCAGCACCATGCGTGGTTATAATCAATGATTTCATCCACCTGTTAGATAGCAGTTCTAAAACTGCTGGATCTCCCAGATCAAACCCTCTTTTGACCGCTAACCTTATACAACTGCTCAGCAAAAGATTGTTTCACGTGAAACATCTCTATTGCCTTGAAAAGTACCTTACCTTGTAAATGGTCTACTTAGGAGAGTCAACTTAGGTCATCGGATGCATTTTTTATATCTGTCGTATTCTCCAAAAGCGTTCTTTACAACAATAGCTTCAGCCCGATTCAGGCGAAAGCTCACTGACAGATTATAGATAATCATTCCGGGTTGTATATTGGGAGCTATCTACATTCAGATTCGTTCACATTATATTTTTCTTACCTTTATCATGACCGGAAATGCTGTCCACTAAAAGGACCTGTGCTGGATGAGTTCTTAGCTCAAACACCTGAGAGTCTTTGAATCATCTTTTTGCTTATATTTCAATGGTCGGCCACAAAAATGTTGTGCTCTGTGTCTATAGTTTCACGTGAAACATCCTGCTCTCTGCTGCATTGACGTTAATCAGGTAAGAGCAACTAGCTTGAATGAAGTACTTTAAAAAATTCATCGCAAAATTATTCGATTATGAACAAATATGCTCTACTAACTCAAGCACACACCTGACAGCGAATTTAGCTATGCCTATCACTGCAAATGATCACCACTCCAGATGTTCATTACTCCGAATACTCATCACACATGATGCTCATCAATAAATAATCAATCAACCTGCGCTGATATATATGGGCCTAGAAAGAGCCGTGATTTGATGATGTTTCACGTGAAACATCGGTTAAAATAAAAGACCAAGTATTAAATCTCTTTCTATCAGCCGTTTAATTGCTGCCATCGTAGCGAACCACAAATTAATCAAGACGTGAGATGGTTTTGAGACACACGTTGGTTGGGACCATTTGATCGCCAACTCACACAATCATCCATTCCATCAGCAAGAACGAAAAGGAAGCATCAACTCAGCTGCAGGACTAGTAACGAAGAGATGACAAGACTTCTCGAGTGCTTCAAAATGCAAGGCACCCGGCACATTCCGTTGAAATCAATTACTTAGTACATCAAGGAAAGCGCAAATACAAGAGAGTAGTATAGAGCTGGCAAGATTAATAGATCGGTGAGTAATAAAATAACAGCATCTCAAGCAACAGCCAGAGCAAACTAGCAATTTAGCTTTAGAGGGCAGCAGAATAATCTATTCCATAATGAGCGTTGCACGATAGATATAGCGCTAGTTTGCAGCCATGCTCGGTACGAAATAGCGCTTCCAACAGAGTAGCTAAAAGTGATAGCTAAGGCTGATAAATATAATCTGGAAAATAAAGAAAACATACTAGAATTTTATTTCAAACAATATACATATATATAAATAGCTGATGGCTGGTATATATAGCTTAAGGATAAACTATGATCTCTAGAATTTCTAGAATAATGGGAAATGCGTCTGAGATAGGCAGCACGGATCAGGCAGGCGCTTGCCCCTCCCCCTGAACCTGGCTGGTCGTCAATTCTGAAAAAGTAGCGACTCGTTAAGTCACTGTCTATAAAAGACCAGGTTAATAGAACATAACTTAATAACCATGTAAGGAGTTTTTATGTTGACAAAGAAAAGTTGATGCTCTAATTGAGTCTTTTTTTCAGCATGCTGAATTTCAGACACCAAAGTCATTAAGTACTAGAATACCAGCTTCCCGCTTTAGCGTTTGTCAACAAGAACCACGTGAGTATCCTCAAGGCCAGGTGCGACAGGAGCCTGACAAACCCGTGGATTCTCTCCATGACATTTCTTTATCTCTTTGGCAGCCTTATCAATTTCCGCCTGCGCCGATCGACCCTTAAGCGCAATAAGCTGGCCCCCAGATTTCAAGAGGGGCAAAGTCCATCCAGCGAGCTTGGTCATAGGCGCTACGGCGCGGCATGTCACGACATCGAAAACCTCCGGAATCGAAGGAGTAGTATCGATATTTTCCAAGCTTGCTCCACCTGTCGTCACTGAAGGATCATGTCCATTCGAATTTTGTCGGCTGTCACCATCGCTGGCTGCGGCCAAGGTTGAAGAACCGCGGCTGGAAGCGGAAACCGCACGTTCCTGGCTTCGACGACGGCCATGACGGCGGTGTTGAGAACCTTTATTGTTGTGACGCTTTGACGTAGTGGAGGATTGCCGAGCCAGATCTTCTGCACGCTTACGGACCACAACCGCATTAGTCAGATCCAGTTCATCAATGACTTCCTGCAGCCAGATTACACGTCGTTCCATTGGCTCGATAAGGGCGACATTGCATTGCGGAAGACACGCAGCTAGTACAATACCTGGGAAACCCCCGCCTGACCCTATATCCGCCACTGTTGCTGTCTGACTGTCAGTGGTCAATTGGCCTCGTACGAAAGGCACAATCGCGGCCGAATTGAGTATGTGCCGCTCCCAAATAATACCCTCATCGCGAGGGCCAATGATGCCTCTCTCTACACCCTCACGCAAGAGCTTGTCATGAAAACGCTGCATGGGCACAAGAGCATCGCCGAGCACCTGGCTCAAGAGGGGACTATCGTTGAGCTCATCATTCACAACAGCCATGTCAACTCCTCATATTCACATTCGGTGTCCATTCGATCGCAGTTGCTGATCACGACGCCATCATGCTGTCTTGTACTCATCGCATTCAGCCTGCCGTAATCAAGACCTGCATGGATCCCGAAGACCCTTGTCGACCTATGATTCTCAACTCAAAAGCACCGAGGGCTGTACATCAGTATCCTAGCGGAAACAGCACAGAAGGCTGTTTCTGATAGAGGATCACCGACCAAGCGCATTCCGAATTAAAGACTATGGCAACTAAGCACCATCATGAACCAGAGAACACTACACATCTGACAGGCGACACAACCCTAGCCTGTAGCACGACAGTCTTAGATTGCATGGCTGCACCGAATAATGGACTAATCCAAAAAAGGCGGCGTCATGAATACTTCATCGACGGATAGCCCCGTATGGCTTTACAGTCACTCCCTATCGGCATCCTCAGAATCGTCATCAGCAGCGTAGTCAGTCGAATCATCGACCTGACTGGTTTCATCCACGTCAAGCCGAGCATCATACCCGACTGGCACATCCTCAACATCGTCAGGCAAGTCTTCGTCTTCGCTCTTGGCCTTCAGATAGACCGTGACGTAACGGTGGGGCTCCTCCCCGTGGGAGCGTGACTTCAACCCCTCTTCGCGGACCATGTCATGGACGATCTTGCGCTCGAAGGAGTTCATAGGCTTCATATTGACGGGATCACCGGTTTCACGGACCTCGTCAATCACATCCAGGGCCTGCTCGCGAAGATGCTCCCGCTTGCGCCGCAGGAAGCCGTCCACATCCACGATCAGATGAGAGCGCTCCCCTATCTTCTGTTGCACGGCCAACCGCGTCAGCTGTTGAAGAGCGTCGACTACCTCGCCATCCTTGCCGATCAGATGCTTGATATCCGTATCGTCGTCAGCCACAATCTGCACGGTCGGACGGTGGTTGCGCACCCCCATCTCTATATCGCCTTCGTAATCGGCGATATCCAGCAACCCCTCCAGATAGTCGGCGGCAACATCCGCCTCCTCATTGAGTTGCTCGATGGTCTTTCCCTGGTCCAGAGACTGAGACATCTATGCTCTCCTTACACGCGTTTACATCCGATTCATAACCTCAGGTCCACTGGATTCCTGGTCACTAATCGAGTGTCCAGTATTGAGGATACACGGACGTGATGATTGCAGACTACTCCAGTATCCGCCCGACCGAAAGCTCAGTCACCACGTCGGCCACCGCTGCTAGTAGCCACATCAATGGCCACGACGTTTGCGGTGGGGCTGAGAGCGTTGGTGGGAGACATTCTTGTTGTTTCGGGCCTTCTCTTCCAGCCGCTTAGCCTCCATCAGCTGCTCCTCTTCCAGAGAGGGCAGCCCCTGGCGCTTGCGGCGGGCGTTCTCATGGCGGTGATCCCGCTCTTCCTTGCTCTCGGCGGCTGGCGAACCCGGCGTGGGCATATGGCGAACCTGGAAGAGTGTGCGGCCCAGGTTCCACAGGTTGTTGGTCAGCCAGTAGATCAGTACGGCGAAGGGGAAGTAGATGCCCGAGAAGATGTACATGACCGGGAAGATGAATGCCATCATCTGCTGCATCTTGTACTGCTGTCCCTGCATGGCCGACCTGGGCATGTTCCGCCGGACATTATGGAACTGCGAGTAGAACATGGCCAGGCACATGAGCACGATGAAGACCACAATGACTATGCGGCCCGCACCCTGTGCCGACATGAAGTTGTCCGAAATCCGCAGTCCGAAGAAGGTGGTCTCCTCGAATTCTCGCGCCACCTGCCGATTGAAGGCTCCCAGAGGTGCCCGCTTGCCCCGGGCGATGAAGGGCACCGCTGAAAGCACATAGAACATGGTCATGAAGACCGGGCCCTGGACCAGCATGGGCAGACAGGACCCCATGGGGTTGGCATGATTATCCTGGTAGACCTTCATGGTCTCCCGGCTCATGGCCTCTCGGCTGGCTGGATCCTTCTTGTTGCGGTACTTGTTCTGGATCTTCATCAGCTTTGGCTGCAGGGCCTGCATCTTTTGCATGGATCGCAGCTGCTTGATGAAGAGCGGCAGGACACAAAGGTTGACGACCAGCACCAGCATCACTACCGAGAGCGCCCATGCCACTCCGGGTCCCTTGTGGAACCCGATCAGGGTCAGAAACTTGTGGCAGTAGGTCATGATGTAGGTCATGAGCCACTCGATCGGGTACAGGATCTTGTAGAAGAAGCCGTATATGCCCGTATCGAAAGTGAAAGTGTCGTTGTTCTGGAACATTGTCAGGCCGTCTCCTTGTCTGGGGCCATAGGGGTCAGCCGGGCCTCCTCATGGGCCTTGGACCACGAGAACCGATAGAAGATGGAAAATCTTCGGGGCACGTCATCGATCCCGCCGTTGTTGAAGGGAGTGCATCGCAATAACCGCAGAACGGCCAAGATAGTTCCTCGCAAGGCTCCAAACCGCCGCAGGGCGGTCAAAGCATACTGTGAACAAGTCGGATAGTAACGACACCTCGGCGGCGACAGAGGCGAGATGTGGAGCTGATACCAGCGGACTGCACCCTGCAGAGCCTGGGAGGCCAGGCCGTTCATGCTCGGCATCCTTCCCTGGCTTCCGGCCGTTGAGCCGGTTGACGCTTGGATCTGGCCAGATGCGGGCCGGGCTGTCCTTGCACATCAAGGCCTGCGGCAGTTTTTTCAGTCTTGCGCATAAGGTCACGGAAGAGCCTGTCCACTTGCTCCCCCAACTGCTGGTAGGTAGCTCCGGCTGCACTTGGTTTGGCACGCATGACCAGATCACAGGAGGATGGCAGCAGGTCCTCCTTGGATCCGGCAAGTTGCCTGAACCGGCGCTTGACCTTGTTCCTGGTCACGGCCTTGCCTACATTTTTGGATACAGCAAGCCCCATGCGGCGTCTGCCCGCAGGCAGGATGTCATGCCGCTCTTCGCGCACAGCCGACGTCGCCGGCAGCGGGGTCGCCGTCCGGCCAGACCCAGGAATCGAATAATGAATAACCAGATCCCGGCTGCTGACCCTATGGCGTCGCCTGAGCACCGCTGTGAACTCCCGGTGGCTCCTCAGCCGCTCCACCTTCTGAGAAAGGATTAGGATCCGACTCAGGCGGAGAGCGTCCGGCGGCCCTTGGCCCGGCGGCGGTTGATCAGTGCGCGACCGGAGCGGGTACGCATGCGAGCACGGAATCCGTGCTTCATGTGGCGGCGGCGATTATTGGGCTGGAATGTCCTCTTCATATTTCCTTGCTCCCGTGTGTAGACATACTCGAGTACGGCTCGTTATGAGTCAAGCTATATCACGGTACACATGAGTCGGGACGGAGTCAAACAGGCTTCCGTCACCCAACTAGCGAGGACTGCTTCATACCCTGCAAAAACACTGTCATAGCGTGAAAAAGAGCTTCCTTACTTATCCACAAATTACATCACTGTTATTCACATTCAACGTAGATACAACACGCTAACCTGTGGATAACCACGCAAAGTCGGTGTAACAATGAGCTACTGTCGACTTTGAGAGAAGCAGGAAGACCGGGACGATCCGTCGAGAAGAGAGGAGCTCACTGATGGCGCAGGATCCGCTGGATGCCGCTGCCCAGGCCAAGAGAATCTGGGATGCGGTCCTGCAGGTGCTCCGCTACAGCAGCTCACTGACCTCCAGGGACAAGGGCTGGCTGGAGGACATCACCCCTGAGGCGGTCTTCGGCACCACCATTGTTCTGCGGGTCTCTTCCAAAGCCACCCAGGAGGCTGTGCAGGGACCGCTCAGCCAGCCTGTCCTCAATGCACTGCAGCTGGTCACCAACCAGGAAATGTTCCCGGCCATCAAAATCGTCTATCCAGAACAGCTGGCCAAGCAGATGACGGCCGATCAGCAGAGCGACCAACGCGCATCCGCCATGACCGGGTCCGCCCCAGGTAGTGGCGAGTTTCGTCAAGTTCCCAGTCCTGCTCAGGATCCCTACGGCGACTACCAGCGTCAGACCGGCGCCGAACGATCCTCCGGTTCTGAGACCCGCTCGGACTGGCGGGCAGAGAATGCCGCGACTTCCAAGTCCCCGGTTGTTTCCATCAATGACTTTCATCAGGGCACCTATGTGCCCATGACCTTGGACATGCAGGCCGAGCTGTCCGAGCCTCCCTCTGTCATGAGGCCAACGGCAAGCGGTGATGCCGACCAGCAAAACGAGGCAGAGAGGACCACATCCCGTCCCGCCTCTTTCACTGTGCCCCGCTTCCCCATGAGTCAGAACAGGGTGGAGCGCGACCCTCAGACTCATCTGAACAAGAACGCCACCTTCGATACCTTCGTCCCAGGCGACTCCAACCGCTTTGCGCGGACTGTAGCCTTGGCCGTTGCCGAAGGATCAGGCCAGGACTTCAACCCCTTGTGCATCTACGGCAGCTCTGGCCTGGGCAAAACCCATCTGCTCAACGCCATCGGAAACTACGCTTTGGTCAAGGATCCCTCGCTCAAGGTCCGATACGTCAACTCGGAGGAATTCACCAACGAATTCATCGATGCCTTGCAAAACTCCACCCAAGGGTCGGGCCAGATTGCGGAATTCAACCGTCGCTACCGGCAGGTGGACGTGCTCCTTATCGATGACATCCAGTTTCTGGGGGGCAAGGAAGCCACCCTCGACCAGTTCTTCCATACCTTCAACGCCCTGCATGACGCCAACAAACGCATTGTCATCGCCTCGGACGTGGCCCCCAAGAATCTGAAAGGCTTCGAATCGCGACTGATCTCGCGCTTCGACTCAGGTCTGACTGTGGATGTCAAGCCGCCAGACCGGGAGACCCGGGTGGCCATCCTGCGAATGATGGCCTCCATGAACGGCGTCAGCATCCCCAACGAGGTCCTGGATCTGATTGCGGAACGCTTCACCGAGAACATCCGAGAGCTCGAAGGGGCTCTGACCCGCGTCACAGCTGTGGCCAGTCTCAATAATCAGCCTGTGACAACAGCCTTGGCTGAACAGACCCTGCAGGACTTCTTCTCTACAGACGTAGAGATCAAACCCACTGACATCATCTCCCAAGTGGCCAAGTACTTCCATCTCACCTTTGATGATATCGTCGGCCGCACGCGCACCAAGAACATTGCTCTAGCCCGGCAGATTGCCATGTATCTGGCTCGAGAAATGACCAGCATGTCCCTGGTAGACATTGGCGAGGTTTTCGGTGGTCGTGACCACACCACGGTCATGCATGCTTACACACGCATCTCCAATGAGATGCAGGAGAAGCGGGAGATTTACAACTACGTTATGGAGCTGACCGTCCGGCTTAAGCAACCTCAGAATTGATGCGACACGCAGACATCAGTGTGTATCGATAGAAAAAGATATCCACCTACTTATCCCCGAGTGTGGGCAAACCTTGGGAATAACCCACCGATTTTTCGGGGAAAAGTGGTGGATCATCAGCGAATAACCACCGGTTTTTTGTGGATAAATTGGCAGAAACTCCGCCTTGTGGATAAATCGGCTTTTTAAGCACATTACTTTCACCACTTATCCACAGTACACAAGGGGGACCTATCCACCCCGTTGCAAGGATCTGCAAACTTATCCACACCATCCACCGAGCTTATTACGATGACTCTATGTATATTTATGCAATAATCATCATCTCATTCAGCCTCATCCACTCACTCCAATCACATCGCTTGATCGATTGGATAGAATGAATCCAGTTCATTCCTCGACAAGAAGGCTCCCATGAAAGTTGAAGTGAATTCATCCGCACTCTCGGATGCAGTGGCTTGGACCACCCGCATTATCCCTTCCAGACCAGCTTCGCCGATTCTGGCAGGCATCAGAATGGAAGCCTCTGACGGAACATTGAAGCTCTCTGCTTTCGACTACGAGGTTTCGGCAAGAAATCACATCGAAGCAGGCATCGACGAATCCGGAACAGCCCTGGTCCTAGGCAAACTGCTGGCAGACATCACCAAATCCCTGCCATCGGAAAAGACCTATCTGTCAACCGAGGGATCCAAGATGACCATTACCTCGGGCAAATCCACTTTTTCTCTGCAGCTGATGCCCGACAGCGAATATCCTGACCTCCCTGCCGTCCCCGAACCCATGGGCCAGGTAGATGCCCAGACCTTTATCCAGTCCATCTCCCAGTCCATCGTCGCTGTTTCCCGAGAAGAAAGCCGGCCGGTCCTGACCAGCGTCAAGACCGAGATCACCGGGGACAAGGTGGTCATGACCGCTACTGACCGTTTCAGACTGTCCCGTTCGAGCTTTACTTGGACTCCTCGTGATGCCGACTTCTCCACCTCCATGCTGATTCGAGGCTCACTGTTGCGTGACATCGCCCGCTCTCTTGACGAGCACCAGAACGTGACCATGGATTACGAGGCTGACAACCCCACCATCATGGGTGTGGAGAATGCCGGCAAGATATCCACCACCCAGCTGATCGACGGGGAATTTCCGGCTGTGGATCGGCTCTTTTCGGACCAATACCCTATCCAGGCGGTCATCGCACGGCAGGATCTGATCGACGCCATCAAACGCGTTGCTCTGGTGGCCGAACGCAACGCACCCATTCGTATGGTCTTCTCCGGCAACGAGGTGACCCTAAGCGCCGGTACAGCGGACGAAGCTCAGGCACACGAGGTTCTGCAGGCAGATCTGGACGGTGAGGACATCACGGTAGCCTTTAATCCCAGCTACCTGATCGACGGGCTGGGTGCCATTGCTGAACCCTTTGTTCGCATCAAGATGACCTCGGCGGTCAAGGCCGTGGAGTTCAACGGTCAGCAGGAACAGGACTCCGAGGAGTCCATGGACTACCGTTACCTGCTGGTGCCCATGCGTTTCAACAGCTGACCCCCAGACTGGTTTGAGGAACGATCGCCGTGCACATCTCCCGTATGGTTCTGGATCACTTTCGTTCCTGGGAGCATTGTGTCCTCGATCTGGATCCTGGAGTGACCATTCTGGAAGGTCGCAACGGTCTGGGCAAGACCAACCTGGTCGAGGCGATCGAGGTCCTGTCCACCGGTTGCAGCCATAGGACCTCATCCTCACTGCCCCTGGTAGAGCGTGGACAGCCCAAGGCCACCATCAGGGCCAGGCTGGAGCATGATGAGACTGCCACCGACTATGAGCTGACCATTGCTGCCAAGAGAGCCAACCGGGGAAGAATCAACGGCGGCCCCTCGCTTTATCAGCGTGACCTGGTGGGTCGGGTGCCCTGTGTGACCTTCAGCCCAGAGGATCAGCTGATGGTTTCCGGAGAGCCGGCAGCCAGGCGGGCCGTGCTGGACCAGGCTGGCAGCCAGCTCGATGCCGACTACTTCCAAGTCCGTCAGGATTTTCGCCATGTAGCCAGGCAGCGAGCGGCCTTGCTCAAGCAGCTTTCCCAGGCAGGTCATGATCCCTCAGGGAATGGGCGTGATGCCGCTCTGTCTGGCCTTGAGGTCTGGACCGGGCAGTTTATTCGCACCGGACTGGATCTGAGCCGACGACGAGCAGCTCTGGTGGAGGCCTTGGACCAGCCCTTCAGTGATTTGTATGGTCAGCTGGCAGGCCCTGATCAGAATGCTCGACTGACCTACCGGCCCTCCTTGGAGGAGATCGGACTCGATAGCCAGATTGGTCCCGAGGCTGCCGAAGCCGTCAGTCGTCATTTTCAGCGGATATACCCGGGAGAGGTGGCTCGGGGGACCAATCTGATCGGTCCTCAGCGCGATGATCTAGCCTTCACTCTCAACGGCATGCCTGCCCGGGAATTTGCTTCCAACGGTGAGATGTGGACCCTGGCTCTGGCCCTGAGGCTGGCCTTGCTGCAGGTAGTCAAGGATCGTCGCGCCCTGGAGCCCATTGTCATTCTGGATGATGTCTTCGCCCAGTTGGATAGAAACCGCAGGGATCAGATTCTGGATTTTGCCCGTCAGCAGGACCAAGTGCTGATCACCGTGGCCGCCGACAGCGATATCCCTTCCCTCCAGGACACCAAGCTAGTGGATGTTTCCAGACTGAGGCCCTCGCAGTCATCTGATCCAGCTGCCCAGGACCCGGCCATCGCCAGTGCCATGCAGGATCTGCGCCGATCCAGAGCGACGGCTCATGACAGCTCGGATATGCCGAATGGGCTGGAGAAGGATGACCAGTCGTGAAAGCGCCCATAGTTGAGATTCTGCATCTTGACCAGCGTCGACTGCCAGCCCTGGTCTTCGAAGGCTGCACGCGACGGGCTGCCAACCGTCGGCAGCGGGAGGACAACTCCCGTAAGGCTTGGTATGCATTCGGCAAACCTGGGCGTGACCCAGCCAAGCTTGGGGGTGTGGTGACCAGCTTGGCTGCCGGGAGCGGGTGGACCAGCCATCTGAAGGTGGCCCGGCTGCGCAACCAGTGGGACAGTGTGGTGGGCCCCGGCATCGCCGCCCATTCAAGAGTGGTCTCTTACCGCGAGGGCGTGCTGATTATTCAGGCACAGACCACGGTCTGGGCCACCCAGCTGACCTACTTGGTCCCTCAGCTCAAGGCGACCATTGTCAAGCGGCTGGGCATGCCGGTCAAGCAGATCCGAGTGACCGGTCCTCACAACTACAGCTTCCGCCGTTCACGGTTCGATCCGCCTGGCCGAGGCGTACGCGACACCTACGGGTGAATCCATAATTTGTGAATACCCTCTTCTCAGCTTTCTGTAAGCCTAAAGTCCCCTATCGCTGGTAATCTATAGGCCAGAGGGTCAAACGCTTCCAAGGCCCCTTTATGGACGATTTGGAACCTGGTGACCATGACTCGATCCCCCGCTCGACCGCGAACGGAAGCTGCTTTGTCGTCAGTGGCCGACGATGGGGGTGCAGAAAGGACTATCCGTGGCAGATCTCAACACTGACCCGTCCCGAAACCCGCAAGAGGGCCGGGAACAAGAGGAGGACAAGCCTCAGGATGACGGCATGACGGGCCAGGATCAGCTGGACGACGCACAGCTGGATGACTCGCTCTCCCCCGAGCACTATGACGCCAGCGATCTGAAGGTGCTGGAGGGACTGGAGGCGGTCCGCGTCCGTCCCGGCATGTATATCGGCTCAACAGGCCCCAGGGGTCTGCACCATCTGGTTTACGAGATTGTCGACAACTCGGTTGACGAGGCTCTGGCCGGTTACGCCGATCATATTGAAGTCACCATCCTGCCCGATAACGGCATCCGGGTGGATGACAACGGCCGCGGCATTCCTGTGGACGAAGTGCCAGGCGAGGGCAAGAGCGGCGTCGAGGTGGTCATGACCAAGCTGCATGCCGGAGGTAAGTTCGGCGGCGGCGGCTACGCGGTCTCGGGAGGCCTGCATGGCGTGGGAATCTCCGTGGTCAACGCCCTGTCCACCCGGATCGATGTCCAGGTGCGCCGACAGGGCTACCACTGGCATCAGAGCTTCCGCAACCAGAAGCCCACGGCTCCCCTGTCCAAGGATCAGGCCATGGGGCCGGAAGAGAATACCGGCACCTCGGTGACTTTCTGGGCCGATCCCAAAATCTTCGAGACCACGGTATATGACTTCGAAACCCTGCGCAGCCGTTTCCAGCAGATGGCCTTCCTCAACAAGGGCCTGCGGATCACCCTGACTGACCTGCGCCCCAACGACCAGGCCGGTGACGAGGTGACGGGCGAGGAGCAGACCCTGGAGCAGAAGGGCCAGTCCGTCAGCTACCAGTATGCCAACGGCATCAAGGACTATGTGGACTACCTGGTCAAAGTCAGGAAAGCTACGCCTGTGGAGGCCGAGGTCATCGACTTCGAGGCCGAGGATCTGAAGCTGGGCATCTCCGCCGAGGTAGCCATGCAATGGACCACTGCCTACTCGGAGTCGGTTCACACCTTCGCCAACACCATTGCGACCACTGAGGGCGGCACCCACGAAGAGGGGTTCCGCGCGGCCCTGACCAGCATGATCAACCGCTATGCTCGGGACAAGAACATCCTCAAGGACAAGGATGACAACCTCTCGGGCGACGATGTGCGTGAGGGACTGACCGCTGTGGTCTCCGTCAAGCTGACCAACCCCCAGTTCGAGGGCCAGACCAAGACCAAGCTGGGCAACTCCGAGGCCAAGACCTTCGTCCAGCGGGTCATGACCGAGAGGCTGAGCGACTGGTTCGACGCCCATCCCAGCGAGGCCAAGGCCATCATTCAGAAGGCCATGGAGGCCTCCCGGGCACGGATTGCAGCCAAGAAGGCCCGCGAGAACACCCGGCGCAAGTCCATCTTCGAGACGGCCGGCATGCCAGACAAGCTCAAGGACTGCCAGTCCAACGACCCCGAGGAATGCGAGCTGTTCATCGTGGAGGGCGACTCCGCAGGCGGCTCGGCCATCCAGGGACGCAACCCCATGACCCAGGCCATCCTGCCCCTGCGTGGCAAGATCCTCAATACGGAGCGGGCCAGCCTGGACCGAATGATGAAGTCCGACACCATCGAATCCCTGATCACTGCTGTGGGCGGGGGATACGGCGAGGACTTCAACATCGACAAGGTGCGCTACCACAAGGTCATCATCATGGCCGACGCCGATGTGGATGGCGCCCACATCGCCACCCTGAATCTGACCCTCTTCTTCCGCTACATGAGACCCATGATCGAGGCAGGCTACGTCTATGTGGCCATGCCCCCGCTTTACCGGCTTAAGTGGACCAAGGGCCCCCACAGCTTCGTCTACACCGACGCCGAGCGCGACAGGGTTCTGGCCGAGGGCAAGGCTTCCGGCCGGCAGCTGCCCAAGGGCGAAGGGATCCAGCGCTACAAGGGTCTGGGCGAGATGAGCTACCAGGAGCTCTGGGAGACCACCATGGATCCGGATCACCGCATCCTCAAGAAGATCCGCATCGACGATGCCGAGCAAGCCGACGAGACTTTCACCATGCTCATGGGCGACGAGGTAGAACCCCGGCGTCTGTTCATCCAGCGCAACGCCCACGATGCCCGCTTCATCGACGCCTGAGACAGGCGTCTCCCCCTTTCACAATTTGAGCTAAGGATCGATTTTGGCAGACGATAACAACAACGACAATAGCCCGGACCAGGACGGCCTCAACCTGCCCGACGGGTCTCGAGAGCCGCTCAGCCCCCAGGAGATGGACAACACCGATTACGGCCTTCTTAAGGGCGAGCGGATTCAGCCCATCGACCTCCAGCAGGAGATGCGGGAATCCTACCTGTCCTACGCCCTGTCCGTGATCGTGGAGCGGGCCTTGCCTGATGTTCGCGACGGCATGAAGCCGGTCCATCGCAGGGTCATCTACGCCATGTACGACGGCGGATACCGGCCCGACCGTGGATATAACAAGTGCTCGCGCGTGGTGGGCGATGTCATGGGCAAGTACCACCCCCACGGCGATGCGGCCATCTATGACACCATCGTGCGTCTTGCCCAGTCTTGGTCCATGCGCTACCCGCTGGTGGACGGCCAGGGCAACTTCGGCTCACCCGGCGACGATCCGGCGGCCGCCATGAGGTACACCGAGTGCCGCATGGCCCCACTGGCCATGGAGATGGTGCGAGACATCGACAAGGACACAGTCGACTTCATCCCCAACTACGATGGCAAGACCCAGGAACCAACGGTTCTGCCCTCCCGCTTCCCCAACCTGCTGGTCAACGGATCAGCAGGCATCGCCGTAGGCATGGCCACTAACATTCCTCCGCACAATTTGCGCGAGGTATCCAAGGGCGTGCACTGGGCCCTGGAGCATCCCGAGGCTTCCAAGGAAGAGCTGCTCAACGCCCTGATTGCCATCATCAAGGGACCAGACTTCCCTACCGGTGCCACCATTCTGGGCCACAAAGGCATTGAACAGGCCTATCGGACCGGACGCGGCCTGATCACTATGCGGGCCGTGGTCAATACCGAGGAGATCCGCGGAAGGATGTGCCTGGTCGTCACCGAGCTGCCCTACCAGGTCAACCCCGACCGGCTGGCTTCCTCCATTCGCGAGGCTGTGCGCGACGGCAAGATCCAGGGCATTGCCGACATGCGCGACGAGACCTCAGGCCGCACCGGCCAGCGTCTGGTTCTGGTGCTCAAACGCGATGCCGTACCCAAGGTGGTCCTCAACAACCTCTACAAGCACACCCAGCTCCAGCAGACCTTTGGGGCCAACATGCTGGCCCTGGTCGATGGGGTCCCCAGGACTCTGAGCCTTGACGCCTTCATCCGCCACTGGGTGGACCACCAGCTGGATGTGGTCGAGCGGCGCACCCGCTACCTGAAGCGGGAGGCCGAGGATCGCGATCACATCCTGCAGGGGTATCTGAAGGCCTTGGACATGATCGATCAGGTCATTGCCCTGATTCGTGCCTCCAAGGATGTAGAGACAGCACGAACCGGTCTGATGGAGCTGCTGGACGTGGACGAGGTCCAGGCCGATGCCATCCTGGCTATGCAGCTGCGCCGTCTGGCTGCCTTGGAACGGCAGAAGATCCTGGACGAGCACGAGGATCTCATGCGCAAGATCGCCGACTACAACGACATTCTGGCCCATCCTGAGCGCCAGCGCACCATCGTGGGCGACGAGCTGGACGAGATCGTAGACAAGTACGGCGATGAGCGACGCACTCGTATTGTTCCCTATTCGGGCGAAATGAACGTCGAGGATCTGATCGCCGACGAGCAGGTGGTGGTCACTGTCACCCACTCCGGCTTCGTCAAGCGGACCAAGGCCGACGAGTACCGGGCGCAGCACCGCGGTGGAAAGGGCATCCGTGGAGCCAGGCTGCGCGAGGACGACGTGGTGGACCACTTCTTCCTGACCAGCACCCACAACTGGCTGCTCTTCTTCACCAACAAGGGCCGGGTGTACCGGCTCAAGGCCTATGAGCTGCCTGAAGGATCCCGCGATTCCAAGGGTCAGCATGTGGCCAATCTGCTCCAGCTTGGGCAAGGCGAGCGTATCGAGCAGGTCCTTTCCCTGCATGGCTATGACGATGCCGACTATTTGGTTCTGGCTACCCGGACCGGACGAGTCAAGAAGACCCGTCTGGCCGAGTATGATTCGCCTCGCCAAGGCGGTCTGATTGCTGTGCGGCTGATGGAGCTGGGCACAGTCACCGACGAGGACGGGCAAGAGGTGCCTCGGAGCGATGAGCTGGTGGGCGCCGCCCTCTGCAATGCCGATGACGAAATCATCCTGGTCTCCCGTAAGGGCATGAGCGTGCGCTTCTCGGCCGACGACTCCACCCTGCGACCCATGGGACGGCAGACTGCTGGTGTTCAGGGCATGCGGTTCCGCCCTGGCGATGAACTGCTGAGCATGGACGTAATCGCCAAGGAGTCCGAGGATGACCTGCTGGTGGTCACTGACGAGGGCTTCGCCAAGCGAACCGCCCTGAGCGAGTACCGCCTGCAGGGCCGCAACGGCTACGGGGTCAAGGCCATTGCCATGGTCGAAGGCCGTGGTTCCCTGGTCGGTGCCTTGGTGGTGAACGAGGACGACCAGATCATGGCCATCATGAAGTCCGGCAAGGTCATCCGCTCCGATGTGGCCGAGGTCAAGCGAACTGGACGCAACACCCAAGGGGTAACCCTGGCCAAGCCCGACAAGGGCGACGAGATTCTCTCCATCGCCCGCAACGCCGAGCGTGACGATCAGGAAGAGGATGCTGGTCAGACCGACCTGGCTCCTGCAGCTCCCTTGGCGGCCAAGGATCAGCCCATCGCCACCACAGGAACCGGCGATGGCCAGAGCCTGACTCAAGGGGAATGAGCGGGTCCGCTACCAGTCTGACAAGACTGGTAGCCTCGTAAGAAGTCATGCAGGCCCGAGGTGGTATGCGCGGGCCATTGAACGCAAGGATCAAGGAGTGCCGATGAGCCAGGATGATCAGGAGCAGGTCAAGGCCGGCAATCAAGGTGTCGGTAAGCCCCAAGAGGGGAAGACCAAGGCTGATGAATCCGCACAGGGCGAGTCCCTTCATTCATCTTCATCGGTTACTCCTCCAACTTCTGCAGCCGGCAGAACGGCATCTGGACGTTCCGTAAGAACCACAGCTTCAGCGGCCGGTCCGGTCAAGGTATCCTCGTCCCGTCCTGCTCGGCCTTCGGCTTCTGCTTCGGCCGCGCGTCCCCACGTGCCTCGGGCCAGGCGCATGCAGCTGTCCCTGACCCGGCTGGAGCCCTGGTCGGTGGCCAAGGTCACCTTTCTGTTGGCCATCGCCGGAGGCATCATCCAGGTGGTGGCCGCTGCCCTGCTCTGGTTCCTGCTCAACGCTATGGGGCTCTTCGACAACCTGACCCAGGTCATCTCCAAGACGGGCCTGGACGCGGGCGGCTTCGACCTGGGCCAAGTGCTGAGCCTGGGGACGGTCTTGAGTTCGGTGACCATTTTCTCAATTTTCGAGATTGTCATAGTAGTGGTTCTGGTCACCATTTTCGCCTTCCTATACAACCTGGTCAGCTCCCTGGTGGGCGGCATCCACGTGACCTTGGGCGACGACTGAGCTTTTTGTCAGCGCAGTCAATCGGCCGACTGGCCCGAGAGCGCTTTAGACTGGGATTGTGCTCTCGACATACCTGGACTACTTCAGCGGCTCCTTTGGCATATCTCTGGTCTTTTGGCCCCTGGCTTCGCTGATTCTGACCTTGCCCATTCTTGCCCTGATCTACAACCGCTATCACCGACTCCGGCTGACTGCAGCCATGGCGGCTTACCTGACCGTCTTATACCTGCTGGCCTTGGTCTTCTTCACCCTCTGGCCCATGCCCGACGACCGTGCTGCCTTCTGCGCCACCCATCATCTGAGCCCCCAACTCAACCCGCTGCAGTTCCTAACCGATCTGAGCACAGGCGGGCGGATGGCCCTGCTGCAGATCCTGCTCAATGTGGCCTTCTTCCTGCCCTTGGGATTCATCATGGGGCGGCTCTTCCGCTGGCGCTTCATCGTGGCTCTGCCAGTCGCTCTTCTGGTTTCCCTCTTCATCGAGACGGCCCAGCTGACCGGGGTTTTCGGCATCGTCGGCTGCGCCTATCGCCTTTTCGACGTGGACGACCTGATCTGGAATACTTCAGGCGCCATAATCGGCTACCTGGTGGGCATGGCGGCCAACAAACTCGTTCCCACCCGTCAAGCTGACGCTGCCCAGCTGGTCACCAACCCCGGGTTCATACACCGTGCCGTCTCCCTGGCTCTGGATCTGCTCTTGGCCACCATCCTGTCCATGTCTCTGGGGATGGGCGTGACCTATGCGGTCCATCGCTTGGGCGCCTATCAGCTTGATGGCCACTACCGCTTTGGCGGGCTGCTGATTGCTCCATCCGCTCTGGATGTGTTCGGAACTGCGGTGGATCTGGCCATGCTGCTGATCTTCGAACTGCTTATCCCACTACCCCGTCGGGGACGGACGCTGGGTGCCACCTTCACCCACATGACCGTCGAGACCAAGCAGCGGCATGGCTGGTCCCGCTTCCTCTTCTACCTGTTCCGGACCGCAGTCATCCTGGCTGTCTTCGGCCCCTGGACCGGCAGCGTTCAGATTGCAACGCGCATCCTGGCTCTGCTCCTGCTGGTCTTCTATCTGATCAAGCGGCAGATGCCCTACGATCTCTTGCCCGGGACAGCCTACCGGGAGGAGGACACCGGTGCAGAGGAATCCGCCGATGACCGGCGGGGGTGAAGCCTGACCTCGGACAGGATGATGGCAGCGAAGATGATGGCGAAGCCCAGCAGATGGGTGGCTGTCAGCTCCTCGTGCAGGACCAGGACCGAGACCAGCATCCCGAACAGGCTCTCCGAGCACAGGATCAGCGAACCTTGGGCGGCTGGGACCCTAGAAAAGGCGATGTTCTGGAAGTTCTGGGCCATCAGAGTCGAAATCAGCGTCAGATAAATCATGGAGCCCAGGGTCGAGGGCGTGAAGTCAGCCATAGTGGGCAAGGGATCGAAAATCAGCGCGCAAACCAGAAAGAGGGTGCCGCCGAAAAGCAGCTCCAGGTAGGTCAGCGTGGGGGCATCGAACTCCTTGGTCAGGAAACCGGTGATTACCAGGTTGACCCCATAGAGCAGCGCGCCGGCCAGGGTCAGCAGGTCACCAGTGCTCAAAGACAGCCCCTGTCCCCTGCCGTGGGCTGGCAGCGAGATCAGAGCCACGCCCAGAATGCAGATGGCAGCCGCGACGAAGTGGCGCAGGGCTGGTCGTCGACGTGCCATGATCCAAACCAGAAATGGCACAAAAATGCAGTAGGTGGCCGTCAGAAAGGAGTTGCGTCCCGGAGCGATGGTGGTCAACCCCATCATCTGCAGGCTGAAGGCCGCCCAGTAGCTGACCCCCAGAATCAGCCCTGGCACCAACGTATGAATGGCCCCGGTTCTGCGCAGCCGTGGCAGCAAAAAGGGCGTCATGATGACGATGGCACACAGGATGCGAATTCCCATCAGCCAACGCACGGTCAAGGTCTCCATGGCAACCTTTTCGAAGGTGTACCCGGCTCCCCAGGCGGCGGCGGCCATCAGCAGCATCAGGCGGGCCAGCCAGGTGGAGGGTTTCCATGACGAAGAAGGTGCGAAGGTAGGCATGTTTCGACTCTAACCGTGCCTGTCCACAAGCGAGAATCGATTCGCAAAACCCGCCATCTGTCCATTCGGCTGTTGGACTCTGTGCTGATTTATGCCACGAAGATGACATCTGGACCCAGGCAGCTTCCTAAGTCCAGCCTGTGCACGTAGTGGTGCAGACCGGCGGACTGCAAAGAGGGAAAGCGAGTGGTTCAAGCCATGTTTGCTTTTCTCAAACCAGTCCTTCATGTCAAGGTAAAGGTTCCCGAGAATCAGATTCCTGGCGACATATCGTTCCCATAGCGTACGGGTGGTCGATGACCGTTGAGCCCGGGCTGTAGACTGCAGCTTATTCGCGTTCGGCTTTGGGTAAGCGGGGTCTGCCATGCGGACATCTCCGATATCATGGAAGAACGGTGATGACGTCGGCCATGGGTCCTTGGCCGGCGGGTTAAGGAGTGTGCACCAGGATGATCAGAATCGCAGTGGTGGATGACGATTCCATCAGCTGTCGGACCATGGTCAATTACCTGAGCCGTTATCGCAAGGAGCGTCAGGAAGAACTGGCAGTCAGCGTCTTCACCGATGGCAAGGCTTTCGTAGATGGGTATCGGCCTGTTTACGACATCCTTCTTCTGGACATTCAGATGACCCCCATGGACGGGATCGAAGTAGCTCACAGGGTACGCGCCCGTGACGAGTCTGTGGTCATCGTCTTCATCACTTCCGCCCCCCAGTACGCCATCAACGGCTATGAAGTTGGTGCCCTCTCATATCTGCTCAAGCCCCTGCCTTGGTTCGCCTTCTCCCAGGAGCTGGATCGATCCATCGCTCAGGTGCGCGGCCGTGTGGACCTGTCCATTCTGATTGCCGAGGGCGCCCGATCCACCAGAATCCCTCTCAAGGACATCGTCTTCATCGAATCCGTCCGCCACAGCAGCGTCATCCATACCTTGGATTCCTCACTGACTACGAACAGCACTCTGAAGAGTCTGGAGGGCAAGCTGGACCAGCGAGGTTTCTTCCGCTCCAACTCCTGCTATCTGGTCAATCTGGCCCATGTGACGGGCATGGAGGACCAGGATTGCATCATGTCCACCGGTCAGCGGCTGCGGGTCAGTCGACCCCGCAAGAAGTCCTTTATGACGGCGCTTACCGCTTACGTGGCAGGTCGGGCATGACTGCCACCCACATTCTCAACGCCCTGCCCGATATCCCCCGGCTCTATACGGCCATCAGCGAGTGGCTGGGTTGCCTAGTCTATTTGTCGGCCATAGGACCGAGGATCTCCCGCTTGCGGATGGCAGCGGTCCTTCTGCCTGGTCTGGCAGTGCTGATCGTGGTCCAATACTGGGCCGGAACGTTGCCCATTGCCTTCTGGATCATCAGCATGTGCCTGGCCGTGGCCTGCATGTATGCCATCATCATGCTGGCTTCAGGGTTGGGCGCGCTGGATGGTGCTTATCTGCTGGCCCGCGCCTTCGTCCTGGCTGAGCTGGTCGCTTCCCTGCATTGGCAGCTGGACTCCTTCATGAGGCCTGCCAGCCATAGCCTGTACGACCCGGCCTCACTGATCCTCCTGGTGCTGATCTACGGCGGCGTAGGGCTGGTGGCTTGGGTGGCGGAGCGGCGCAACTTCGCTGATGCCCAGCCTTCCGTGCCTGGACGCAGCGTCTTCATAGCCGCGGTCATTGCGGTGGTCACCTTCGCCATGTCCAACCTGAGCTTCGTCTCCACCAACACTCCCTTCTCCGGGCGGGTCGGCCTGGAGGTCTTCTACATCCGCACCCTGGTGGACCTGTGCGGGTTCGCCATGCTCTATGCCCAGCAGGAACAGCTGCGGGAGAGCCATACCAGCGCCGAGCTGGCATCAATCAACGCTCGGGCTTACAGCCAGCATCGGGAGTACATGCGCTCCAAGGAGAATCTGGAGGCCATGGGCAGGCTTGCCCACGATCTCAAGCATCAGATCGCCGCCCTGCGCTCGCAGATGGATCCTGAGCGCACGTCCCAGGACTTCGAGGAGCTGGAAGCTGCGGTCGGGCGATACGGGTCGCAGCAGCACACCGGCAATCCCATTCTGGACGTAGTCATGTCAACCAAGGAGCGCATCTGCTCCGAAGAGGGGATTACCCTGACCATGGTGGCTGACGGTTCGCTCTTGGAGGGGATGTCGCCCATGGATGTTTCCACCCTCTTCGGCAACGCCTTGGACAATGCCATTGAGGCCTTGAGAAAGGTCAAGGAACCTGACCATCGTCTGATTAAAGTGGCTTTATATGCTCGAGGACAATTCGTGGTGATTCGCATTGAAAACTACTTCGCCTCGCCTCTGAATTGGAATGGCAATGGCGAGCTGGCCACCACCAAGACCAAGACCGACGATGGTCTGCATGGGTATGGGGTAAAGTCCATTCGGCACATAGCTCACCGTTACCAGGGAGAGATGACCTTGCGCACCGAGCATCACTGGTTCAGCCTTTGTGTGCTCTTGCCGAGAGAGGGCGATCAGTTGAAGCCCATGGCGGCTTCGGCGGCCTTATAACCCAGGCGGATGGCCAGACGGCCCGGCCTGCCCGGCATGTTGATCATCCGGCAGAGCAGGGTGGATCGCACGTCTGAGGCGATGACGGGGGAGCGATGCTCCAGCCTGTTCCAGAGCATGTCCTTGTTCCGGTAGTTGCTGGGCTTACGGGAGAGGATCAGGAAAACCGAGGTCACCACGCAGTTGATGGACAGATAGTGGATCATATAACGATAGAGTCCACGGGGAACCGTCCCCGGGTCAGGTGTGGAATCCGCCATGAGCCCGTTGACCAGCAGCAGTTGCGAAACCCGGGCGATCATGATCGAGGTCTGCACCGACTGGCCCTGGCGACCGGTGTGGTAACGGTAGAAATTCGTGTCCAGGTAGAGCAGGGTGCGCACCCAGGGCAGAGGCTGATATGAATAAATGAAGTCCACATAATAGGTGTGCTCGGGCAGGCAGGTATGAGCCTGGCGGAGCACCTCGGTGCGCAGGATCAGGGCATGCATGATCATGTACTGGGCCAGCCCGAACCGCCGCAGATGGTTCCAGTCCAGCACCTGCCCCGGGTCCATGACGCTGCGGAAGTTGATGATCCGCTTATGCTTGCGGCCTTCCTTTTCATAGACGTAGTTGGTGACTACCATGTCCACAGGATTCGTACGTCGTGACTGGTCGCGCAGCTGGTCCAGGACCAGACTCAGAGAGTTCGGGTCCACCCAGTCGTCGGCATCGACCACTTTGACGTAGCAGCCCCGTGTGGCTGCCAGGCCTGTGTTGACTGCGCCGCCATGGCCCTTGTTGGTCTGGCTGATCAGACGGACAGTATGCGGATGGCGTTCCTGGTATGACTGCACCACTTGCGCTGTGTCATCTGTGGATCCGTCATCGACCACGATGACTTCCAGATCTCCCTTCTCCTGGCTCAGGAGCGAATCCAGGCAGGTCGGCAGATGGTGAGCCATGTTATAGGCGGGGACGATGAAAGTGAGAACAGGCGGGCTTGTGGAGGCCGGTCGATCAGCTGTCATGAACAATCACTTCGCAAAAGAATGGGTCAGCGGGTATGCCGGCGGGGTTGCCGTAATCCCGCCGGCGGCCGTTGCGACCACTGTACATGATTTGTTTGGGGAAAAGGCCCCGCCCTCTGGCCGCCGATGCATGCCGGTTCATTGGCAGCCGGGGGTGCGGGGCCGGAATTTTACTGGGGGCTAGCCTCGGATTCTGCGGGTTCTTGACGGAAGATGACCTTGAAGATGGGGAAGAAGACCCAGAAAGAGATGGCCGAGTTGATGATCATGGTGACCAGATCAGCAATAGTGGTCCCTAGGTTGCCCCAGTTCAGGGTGTGCTGGAAGAAGCTGTAGATGGGGTCCTTGTACCAGCCCTGCAGCGCCGCCGCGATGATGGTGATGATCACGTAGGCCACCAGGTACCAGAAGGCCGCTTTCCAGACCGAGGAGTTGGACTTGAAAGTGATGTTGCGCTGGAGGAAGAAGTTGATGATCTGGGCAATCAGCAGGGTGATCTCCACAGCAAGGAAATAGGCCAGGCCGCCTCCGCCGCCGTGGGCGATGGACCCGGCCGCGTAGTCGAACAGATAGTAGGGCTTGCCGCCGGCGGTCCCCATGCGCCAGATCTGGAAGTTGGCGCTCACCAGGGGAGTTCCGTTGAAGATTGCCTTCAGCACGGGCATGAGCACCAGCTGCAGGACGGTGACCCCGTTGGACAGGATGAAAAAGACGATGAACTGGGCCAAAGTGGTGTGCCGGTCGCTGAACCGTCGCCACCAGCGGATGATCGCCCACTGCGAGGCCGTCGTCGCCTTCCTCTGGATCGGCTGTCCAGCCTGCTGGCTGTGCTGATCACTCATGATTGAGCTCCTTTCCGGTCCTGCGGTTGGCGGACATGTTTCTGAAGAATCCGGCGATGAATCCGCCCAGCCCCCGCCATAGATGGCCATTGGGGATGCGGACGATGGCCTCGACCATGGCCGTGTCGATCAGCCCGTTGGTCATCTTGGCCATAGCCCTGGGGGGCATGTTGAGCAGGAAGAGGATATTCAGGTCGGGATTGCCGGTCTTGGCTTCGTGGCGGTTCTCGCTCCTGGCCAGGAAGTTGGCCACGAACCTGGCCAGGGTGCTTCTGGAGTCCTTCCAGGATGAGAGCGGGTCATTGACTCCAAAGGCGCTGACGGCGCCCTGTCGGACCACTGGATGGCCGAATAGGGCCACTAGGGCGGCATCGTCGGCATCCTTGACTCGGCCGGTCAGGTAGGCGCCCAGGGCAGGGTCGGGACTCTGCGGGTCGACGGTGCCCTGCACTGTCAGATGTTCGCTCAGCTCCATGTTGCGGGCGTCGGACCCGATCATGACGGTCCAGTCGCCGGATTCCACCTGCCAGGAGTTGCTGGCTGTGTCGAAGTGCCTGAAGGTCGTCTTATCGAAGTCGATACGGACTCGGGTTGACTGACCGGCCTCCAGGCTGACTTTCTTGAATCCTTTCAGCTCGCGCACTGGTCTGAGCACGCCACCCTTGGGCGCCTGAACGTAGAGCTGGGGAACTGTGGCTCCCTGCCTGTCCGAGTTGTTGGTCAGGGTGAAGCTGGCACCCTCGTCGTCCACGGACAGATCGGCGTAGGTGAAGTGTGCGTAGGACAGCCCGTAGCCGAAGGGGAAGCGCTCCTTTACGCCGGCAGTCAGATAGTAGCGGTAGCCAACGAAGGGACCCTCCCGATAGATCGACTCGTGCGCAGGATCTGGGTACCAGTCGGCGCTGGGGCAGTCGGCATAGGACTTGGGCCAGGTTTCCGCCAGGTGGCCGGAGGGGTTGACCCGACCAGTCAGTATGTTCAGGGTGGCTGAGGCTCCAGCCTGTCCGGACAGACCTATGTAGAGAACGGCATCGCACTGGTTGATCCAGTCGGTGGTGACGGGGGAGCCCGCTGCCAGAACGACCACTAGGGGCTTGTCCATCGCCCCCAGGGCATTGATCAGGTCGACCTGGTTGCTGGGAATGCCCATGTGGGAGCGGTCCAGGCCCTCGGATTCGCTGCGTTCATCCAGGCCCACGCAGGCGACAATCACGTCAGCCTGGCCAGCTGCAGCCACGGCTTGGTCAATCAAAAACCGGTTCTTCTCGCCATGGCGTTCGTAGCCCTGGCTGTAGGAAGCCAGCTCCAGTCCGTCGCCGTTGCCCTGCCTGAGTAGGTCCAGCATGCTTTCCTGCTTGGCTGCGTTGACCTTTGAGGATCCAGAACCCTGGAACCTTGGGGTTTTAGCCATGTCGCCGACCAGGGCGACCCGGGTGCCGGCGGCCAGTGGCAGGCGTCCCTCGCGGTTGACCAGAAGAACGGCCGATCCTTCTGCGATGCTTCGTGCCACCTGATGGTGGTCCCGTATCTGGTCCGCGGTCAGGTTCCCATCAGGATCCATATCAGAGTGGTGGGTCAGCTTGGCCAGTCGCGCCACCTCTTCGGCCCGGGCGTTCAGGTCGGCCTCGTCCAGGCGACCCTCCTGCACGGCCCTGGCAATCTGGCGCGCGGAGTCATATCCGGCCTGGGGCATTTCCAGTGAGGAGCCATTGGCTGCTGCGGCGACCGCACTGTTGGAGCCGCCCCAATCCGAAACCACCATTCCATCGAAGCCCCACTCCTTGCGCAGGATGTCCTTGAGCAGGTGGGGATTCTCGTTGGCATAGATGCCGTTGACCATGTTGTAGGAGGTCATGATGGCCCAAGGGTGGGCCTGGCGCACGGCGATCTCGAATCCGGTCAGATAGAGCTCGCGCATGGTGCGCTCGTCCACAACGGAGTCGGATGCCTGGCGGCGCAGCTCCTGGCTGTTCATGGCGAAATGCTTGGGGGTGGCGGCCACGCCTTGGGACTGGATGCCTTCAATAAGGCCTGCAGCCATACGACCGGCCACCTGGGGGTCTTCGGAATAATATTCAAAGTTTCTGCCGCACAGGGGGTTGCGCTTGATGTTCATGCCCGGACCCAGGACCATGTTGACGCCCAGGCTCCTGGCCTCGTTGCCCAGCGCCCGTCCCATGGTCTTGGCCAGCTGCGGGTCCCATGAGCAGGCCACGGTGCCGGCTGTAGGGAAGCAGGTAGCGGACTTGGATTTGCCCATGCCCAGGTTGTCCCCTGATCCGGTCTGGCGGCGCAGGCCGTGAGGGCCGTCGCTCAGGACCATGCTCGGGATGCCCGCCCTCTTCAGGGCACGGGTCGCCCAGGTGGATTTTCCTGAGAGCAGCGAGGCCCGTTCCAGAACTGTCAGATCCTTGACTTCCATGGTGTTCCCTCTCCGTGACTTCTTCGGTGGCTAACTGGCCAGTTTCCCAAAGAGGTCAAGACCTATCTCGCAGTTCTCTTCAGGTTCAGGAAACAACGAAGTTTTCTGATAATGGCTCGGTTCTGCTTCCTTTGTATTATCAGCGATTGTGCCTTCAAGGGCACAACCCTGTTCCTAATCTGTTTGATCGGGCGCATAAATAGTCTCTTATCGGTCTATGGGCATCTAAACCAGGCTTCTTTTGGAGGTTGACTTCAGCCACTATCTTCCTTGTCTTAAAGACGAGGCCACGATAAAAAAATTCAAGCCGGATCACTGCAGGGAACAGTAGAGCCGCAAAAGAGTCAAAACACAATAGTGGAGGGTTCAGGGCTCCATGATCCACGTTTGGTCAGTAAGCGGATCAAATCCAACCGGACGCACCTGTATGACCTGCTTTCAGCAGTTGTTGGAAACAAATTCTGCTTCAGGGTTCCCTTTCTGCTTGATGCTGCAGTTTTAGCGTCTTGTGCTTACTGGTTTTGGCAATTGCCAATTTGGGTTGCAGTTGCGCTAAAACTGATGAATCACCCTATGTATGAAAAAGATCAGAAGTATCCGAAGGCTTCGCTTCGGTGTTTTCTGAATGGTGTTTTCCGAATAATGGATGCCAGGATGTAATGCCCATAACGGTCTGATGAAGTGGAGATCCTCTTCCTTGCCTTGCAAATACCGTGTATGAAAACCGGTTATAAAAAACGGTGCACCGAATATACGGTGCACCGTTCTTCTTGCTGCTCAGATTTCAAGACTGAGCAGCGATTAATCTCTGCCCGCCAAGAGTTGGCTTGGATGGCGGTAGCAGTCAGGCCTTCCTTCTCTTGATGAATCGCCTTATGGTCATGTACTCTGCCAAAACAGCGAGGACAGCCGTGATCACCCAGACAACACGCATAGCTATCTTCCAAGAGGGTAGTTCTGCCTTTGGCTCGCCATTGGCATAGGCCCACCCATTCACCGAGGTGAAGAGGATATTGTGGCAGGCCTGCCGCATGGCTTTAACGGAGGTGGCTGACTTGTCAGTCACATGGTTGGTGATCTTGGTAGTTGCAAGCATGGCATCGCCTCCGGCTCGGATTATCTGGTCGGCGTTCATGTACCCATTGCCGCCAAAGTAATCCGTGATGGTGAATCCTTGGAATCCCCATTCTTGTCTCAGCAAGGTTGTCAGGAGGGTGGGATTGGCTCCGGCGTACGTAGGCCCTACATAGTTGAAGGATGTCATGGCAGCCTTGGCTTTTCCTTGTTTCACGCTCATTTCGAAAGGCTTAAGGAATATCTCACGCATGGACTGTTCGTTGGCCCAAGTGCAGAGCATCTGGGATTTGTTGCTCTCCTGCTCATTGAGGGCGAAGTGCTTCATGAAAGCATAAACGCCCTTGGATTGTGCGCCCGATATCTCATTGGCCGCCATCGTGCCAGCTATGAGGGGATCCTCGGAGAAGTACTCGAAGCTGCGGCCGCTGAAGGGGCTGCGGTGAATGTTCATGGCTGGGGCATACCAGCCGTTCACATGCATTTCCTGCGCCATTTTGCCGATGATCTTGCCATATTCCTTTGCCAGAGCTTTATTCCAGGAGCAGGCGAAGGAAGTAGAGGCCGGGAAACCGATGGAGCTGACTTTGGTGAAGTTATTGATCAAAGCTGCTGGCCCATCGGCCTCGGAGGTCTTGACCTTTCCGATAGAGGAGATCTCTGGTGTGGAATACCCGCTGTTGGCTATCAAATCATCCATTTGTGAGAAGGTCAGCTGATCGAGAAGCTTCTCCCACAGGGGGTCTTCATAAGATTTGCCTCTCAGGGAAGCCAGACGTATGTCGTTGTCGACGCCCATCTTCGGCATCTTGTCGGAGTTTCGATCGTGATCGGTTGGCTTGTAGGTCCCGTTGTTGCTGAACCGCGCCTTGATCGTGTCGCTCATGGTGAAGTTGGCGGGAGCTGCTATGGCCTGACTATAGTTGGCGAAATGATTGGCCCGGGAGAGGTAGGTTATATTCTCCCCCTCAGCGTCGTCGAATATATTGGTAGCAGGAATTTTGTCACCATTGTGGGTCTGGCCCTTACGGTTGTATGTGATGGTATCGGCCATCTTGACGGTTTTGGAGTCGATCGCAGTGTGGGCGTCGGATTGAAGACGTATGGCATAGTCACCTGCTTCCAGCACATATGCCTTGGCGTGCAGGTAATCATAAGAGGCCATATCAGAGTCATTGAAAGCGACATGCACCTTCTGCGAAGCACCAGGCTTCAGCAGATTGGTCTTGTCGAATGCTACAAGATTGGTGGAGGCTTTCTCGATGCCGCCGTCAGTATATGGGGGGTCGTAGTAGATTTCGACTACATCTTTGCCTGCCCGTGAGCCGGTATTGATGACTGTCACATCGAACGAGATTCGTCCCTTCTCGTGCTTTACCGGTCCCATTTCCTGTTTGAACTGGGTATAGGAAAGTCCGAACCCGAAGGGGAACTTGACCATACTGTCGTAATTGATCAGGCCCTCCTTGGCGGCCGTTTCATAGAAGCGGTAGCCGACGTAGATTCCCTCCGTATAGTTGACGAAGTGGGGCTTCACCTCTTTCTTCTTGCCGCGGAAATCAACTATGTTCTGATTGAATTCAGAAGTGTTGCGATACTCGAAAAAGCCGAAATTATTGTATGAGTTTGACTTGGTCAGGTCTTTCAAGAAAGTGTCGGAGGTCCGACCTGAGGGATTAATTTTGCCCGTGAGGACTCGGCCAAGCGCCTTGAAGCCGCTCTGGCCGGCAGGGGGGCACCAGAGCACCGACTTGATCTGCGGGTAGGAATCCAGGAAGTCCATCTGGAAGGCGTTCGCCCCGTTATAGATCAGAGTCACATGCTGGAAGTTTTTGGTGACCATGTCGATCATGTCTCTCTCAGTCTGGTCCAGTTGGAGAATATGATCGCCGAATTTGAAGTCTTCGTACTCCTTGGTGTTATCAGTGAAGTTGATCTTCCTGCCCTTGTGCTTCATGTCCTCGCCTTTGACGTTGGTGGGGAGGTCGGCACCTTCTCCGCCTGTGCGGGCCAGAACGACGATGGCTTGGTCTGAGAAGCTTTTGGCATTTTGCATCAGTGATTGCGGATACTGAGATGCCGGGGGTTCGGGAAGGCTCCAATCCTGGCCGAACATGCCCACTTCGGGCCGGGCGCTTTTGTAATCTTTGTAGAATTTGGTTACCTGTTTGTTGGTTTCAAGACCAGCACTGTGAAGGCCCTCCAGAAGGGAGACTTTCGGGTACTGGTCGGAGATGGACCCCGATCCGCTGCCACCATAGACCGGGTTGGTCGATGCCCATCCGAAAACGTTGATTTTCTTTGTTTTCAACGGAAGGTTGGAGTCCTGGTTCTGCAACATGGTGATGCCTTCGCCCTGTGCTTCCTCAGACAGTCTGGTGGCTTCAGCTATGGTTTGCTCAGTCAGCTCATGCTTAGACGCCGTGGCGTTGTTCAGAAGCGTGGCCATAGGGCCTTCCAGCATCATTGATATGGCTATGACCAAGCCAATCAGGGCGACGATCCATGATTCGGAATGAATGATCTTCCTGGTCTTGAGGTCCCCGACGGTTTTCCTGTTTACTGCGATAGTGATGATCAGTGCCAAAAGGAGCAGTACACCGGCAACCGACAGATAAGGTACCAGTGAATGCATAACGGCAACGACATCGGCCATATTGATTTGCAACACGGTTCTTGTCTCTCCTTGTTATCTTTTTGCTTGAAACAAGCGGACAAAGGCCATGCGCTCGTGTTTGATAAGGAGCAACCTTGGTCTTTATCACCTGTCTTTTTTCACTATGACAAGCGGCGTGAAATGTCTCAAACAAATATCATGAATTGTCGATTAAGCCGTCTGATCTGTCAAAGTGGAGCTGGATAGCATCGGAAAAAGAAGAGGCAGCTCCTATTCGCCCTTACCTTATAAAAGGCAAGATCAACTGCCCCACTGGTATTGGCAGACTAATCGGTCGTCAGTAGCCCCAACGATGCCGGGCAATCAACTCACCATGCCGGGCTAATGCTTTGCCGTTCCAAGGGGTAGAACGTTTACGCCGTTGGGCTTGGTGAGTGCCATATGACTGTTATTGTGAAGCTGTAGGGATGCTCGGGCCTGCTCTCTTGCTCGCTTCAGCATAGGAATAAGCAATTCTTGTGGTCTGTTTTCCGATAGAATTCCGGTATGGCCCAAGGCAGAAGCTGTGTTCATCCTCAGTGTTCTACGCATTCACGTTTGCACTGGACGCAGATCAATGGCACGCGCCTGGTTTTCTCGATGAATCCAGCGCCTCGCCGTGCTCCTATCATTCTTTATTTGCACGGTGGCCCAGGCGATGCCTGCATTCCGTTGACCATGCGGTACAACGCGGCCTTGGAACGCGATTTCCGTTTCATCAACCTGGACCAGCGCGGCAGTGGGTTGTCCTACCATCCTTTTGCGCCTGACGAGGCAGTGACCATCGATTCGATGGTCGAAGATGTTCACCAGTTCGTGCTTGGGCTTCTTCGTGGCTATGGGCAGGATTCCCTGATTCTCATCGGTCATTCCTGGGGCAGCGTCCTTGGGCTGGAGATGGTGAAGCGCTATCCCTCGCTTGTCCGCTGCTACATCGGTCTCGGACAGGTTGTCAGCATGCATGCTGCTCTTCGGTTAAGACAAAATTGGGCGCAACAGCATTTAGGCCCCAGGATCGGTTCGATCGTCAGCGGGGAGAGCGGGGCTGCTGACATAGTGCTGATGATCGATGAGCTGCTGTCTCGCGGCGGAGCTGCCATGCTATTCGGATCCCTGGGACGGATCATGACCTACCTGCGTTCGCCGTACTACAACTGGTTGCGTCTGCTCAACCATGCCAAGGGGGCGTCTCAATCCCGGGCGCGCTTGGATGTTGAGTTGGAACAGGTCGATTTCAGCGGGCAGACCTCTTTTGGGGCGCCTGTCTATTTCATCAGCGGCAGGTATGACCGTCATCTGCCAGGCATTCTGGTTGAGCGGTTTGCCGATGGATTGAAGAGCCCGCATCGGTTCATCCGCTTTGAACGGTCCGGACACTGCCCGCAATGGGACGAGCCTGAACGGTTCGCGGCAACGGTCAAAGCCATCTGCCTGTAGCGCTTGATTAATAAGGAACGGCTGTCTCGCTGTTCGCGCTCATCCACATGGTGGAAATACACCCTGTGAGGAGCTGGATCTATTAATATGGGTCGTGGAAGATATTGGTTTGAGCCTCGCTGAAGAGTGCGCGGGGTTCCTGGATAGGTGAAGGTCGATGAAACGGGAACCGTGTTGATGAAAATCAACACGCCGTAGAATCCTCGGAATCATTGGGCTCCTCCTAGATTTTTCCATACCAACTTGCAGGACAACTCAGGTTCGTGTAAGTTTACTTCTTGCTGCCCGGCAGTGATGAGAACTCTTCGGAGTGCTTGGATCTGTTGGTGTGGTGGTGGTTTGAGAACTCAAGAGCGTGTTTGTGCTACTTATAGCTTTTTGATTGCCAGTCCGATGCCCGCCCGGCTGTTGTCGGGTACGTGGGAGCGTTGTGAGGGGTGTCGGGGTTTTTCGTGGGTTGGTTTCCTCCTTATGGAAGCTGGCCCGTCAATTATTGATGTGAGTCGTTTCGGCTTCTTCATGGTTTTTTGTGGAGGGTTTGATTCTGGCTCAGGATGAACGCTGGCGGCGTGCTTAACACATGCAAGTCGAACGGGATCCGCCAAGCTTGCTTGGCGGTGAGAGTGGCGAACGGGTGAGTAATGCGTGACCAACCTGCCCCATGCTTCGGAATAGCTCCTGGAAACGGGTGGTAATGCCGGATGCTCCGCATCATCGCATGATGGTGCGGGAAAGGGTTTACCGGCATGGGATGGGGTCGCGTCCTATCAGCTTGTTGGCGGGGTGATGGCCTGCCAAGGCTTCGACGGGTAGCCGGCCTGAGAGGGCGACCGGCCACATTGGGACTGAGATACGGCCCAGACTCCTACGGGAGGCAGCAGTGGGGAATATTGCACAATGGGCGAAAGCCTGATGCAGCGACGCCGCGTGCGGGATGACGGCCTTCGGGTTGTAAACCGCTTTTGATTGGGAGCAAGCGAGAGTGAGTGTACCTTTCGAATAAGCACCGGCTAACTACGTGCCAGCAGCCGCGGTAATACGTAGGGTGCAAGCGTTATCCGGATTTATTGGGCGTAAAGAGCTCGTAGGCGGTTCGTCGCGTCTGGTGTGAAAGTCCATCGCTTAACGGTGGATCGGCGCCGGGTACGGGCGGACTGGAGTGCGGTAGGGGAGACTGGAATTCCCGGTGTAACGGTGGAATGTGTAGATATCGGGAAGAACACCGATGGCGAAGGCAGGTCTCTGGGCCGTCACTGACGCTGAGGAGCGAAAGCGTGGGGAGCGAACAGGATTAGATACCCTGGTAGTCCACGCCGTAAACGGTGGATGCTGGATGTGGGGCCCGTTCCACGGGTTCCGTGTCGGAGCTAACGCGTTAAGCATCCCGCCTGGGGAGTACGGCCGCAAGGCTAAAACTCAAAGAAATTGACGGGGGCCCGCACAAGCGGCGGAGCATGCGGATTAATTCGATGCAACGCGAAGAACCTTACCTGGGCTTGACATGTGCCGGACGGCTGCGGAGACGCGGCTTCCCTTCGGGGCCGGTTCACAGGTGGTGCATGGTCGTCGTCAGCTCGTGTCGTGAGATGTTGGGTCAAGTCCCGCAACGAGCGCAACCCTCGCCTCGTGTTGCCAGCGGGTCATGCCGGGAACTCACGGGGGACCGCCGGGGTTAACCCGGAGGAAGGTGGGGATGACGTCAGATCATCATGCCCCTTACGTCCAGGGCTTCACGCATGCTACAATGGCCGGTACAACGGGATGCGACATGGTGACATGGAGCGGATCCCTGAAAACCGGTCTCAGTTCGGATCGGAGCCTGCAACCCGGCTCCGTGAAGGCGGAGTCGCTAGTAATCGCGGATCAGCAACGCCGCGGTGAATGCGTTCCCGGGCCTTGTACACACCGCCCGTCAAGTCATGAAAGTGGGCAGCACCCGAAGCCGGTGGCCCAACCCGCAAGGGGGGGAGCCGTCTAAGGTGAGGTCCGCGATTGGGACTAAGTCGTAACAAGGTAGCCGTACCGGAAGGTGCGGCTGGATCACCTCCTTTCTACGGAGATATGAGTAAAATCCCCCGCCCGTGTTTGGGTCGTGGGGTCGGGTCCATGGGTCCGGCCGGATGGCCGGATGGCGTGGGCGTGCTGGCGTGGAACGGTCGGAAGGCTGTGGCATGGATGCGCTGTTGGGTTCCCGGACCGCCACCTTGTTGTGGGTGGTGTTCCTGCCGCCCGTCGGGTTCCTGCATGGGGTGTTGCCCTGTGGCGGGTCTTGGCGGCGCGCTGGTGGCTTGAGAACTGGATAGTGGACGCGAGCGGATGGCTGGCTTTGGGCTGGCTGTCTGCTGTATTGTTTCGTCCGAGCCTATTTTTTTGGTGGGTTCGGGTCGATCGTTTTGTGATCGTTTAGTGTGATGATTTGTCGTCTGGCAGTTCGCAGTTGTTGTTGTCGTGGCATGGCCTGTGGTCGTGTTGTCGGCAAGGGCGCATGGTGGATGCCTTGGCAGACAGGACCGATGAAGGACGCGTGGGGCCGCGATAGGCCTCGGGGAGCCGCCGACAGGGCTTTGATCCGAGGGTGTCCGAATGGGGTAACCCGCCGGCTGTTATGGGCCGGCACCGCATTCGTGCGGGGGGTACGCAGGGAAGTGAAACATCTCAGTACCTGCAGGAAAGGATATTCCGTGAGTAGTGGCGAGCGAAAGCGGATGATGGCCAAACCGGTGCCGTGCAAGACCCGTCGGGGGTTGCGGCATGGGTGTTGTGGGACTTGGCGTCCGGGCTCCGACGGGCCCGGCGGCAGTGATAAAGCGGCGTGTGAGGCGAACGGGATTGAATTCCCGGCCGTAGAGGGTGATGGCCCCGTAGCCGAAGGCGTGCCGCCTGCCGGTTCTTGTTCCCAAGTAGCGCGGGACTCGTGGAATCCCGTGTGAATCGGCCCCGACCGTGGGGTAAGCCTGAATATTCCTGTCTGACCGATAGCGTACGAGTACCGTGAGGGAAAGGTGAAAAGCACCCCGGGAGGGGAGTGAAAGAGTTTCTGAAACCGTGTGCCTACAATCCGTCGGAGCCTTTCGGGGTGACGGCGTGCCTATCGAAAAATGAGTCTGCGAGTCAGTGGTGCGTGGCGAGGCTAACCCATGTGGGGCAGCCGTAGCGAAAGCGAGTCCGATAAGGGCGTTTCCAGTCGCGTGTCCTGGACCCGAAGCGGGATGATCTAGCCCTGGGCAGGTTGAAGCGCGGGTAAGACCGCGTGGAGGACCGAACGGACCTGGGTTGAAAACCGGGCCGATGACCTGGGGCTAGGGGTGAAAGGCCAATCAAATTCCGTGATAGCTGGTTCTCTCCGAAATGCATTTCGGTGCAGCGTCGCGTGAGTGCCTCCATGGGGTAGAGCTACTGGATGCTTGAGGGCCCGTATCGGGTACCGACAGCAGCCAAACTCCGAATACGTGTGAGGTGTATCGCGGCAGTGAGTCGGCGGGGGATAAGCTCCGTCGTCGAGAGGGAGACAGCCCAGATCGTCGTCTAAGGTCCCTAAGCGCGTGCTAAGTGGGAAAGGATGTGGAGTCGCATAGACAGCCAGGAGGTTGGCTCAGAAGCAGCCATCCTTGAAAGAGTGCGTAACAGCTCACTGGTCTAGTGGTTCCGCGCCGATAATGTAGCGGGGCTCAAGCACGCCACCGAAGACGCGGCAGCGCAGTTTGCTGTGCTGGGTAGGAGAGCGTTCCGCGTGGGGCGAAGCGGCGGCGTGAGCCGGCCGTGGACCGCGTGGAAGTGAGAATGCAGACATGAGTAGCGAGAGGCGGGTGAGAATCCCGCCCGCTGGATGACCAAGGGTTCCGGGGCCACGTTCGTCGTCCCCGGGTGAGTCGGGTCCTAAGGCGAGGCCGACAGGCGTAGTCGAATGGATGAAGGAGTCGATATTCTCCTACCGGCGTCAAGCCGTCCAATCCAAGACGCGGAAGCGTGCCCTTACCTGTGTCGGGTGATGGTCTTCGGACCGTCCGATGGCATGGGACCGGCGTGTGGATGCGTGGCGGGTAGCGCAGGAGTGACACGGAACGGGAGCCGGGCCGCGGTGGTGGTTATCCGTGGTCAAGCATGCGGCGCGTCGGGCAGGCAAATCCGCCCGGCATGAGCGCGAGGTGTGATGATGGGGGGTCTTGTGCCCCGAATCCGGTGTGCCGTTCCGTCGAGAAAAGCTTCGGCGCGAGGAGTGGCGCCGCCCGTACCCTAAACCGACACTGGTGGTCAGGTAGAGTATACCAAAGCGATCGAGCGAATCCTGGTCAAGGAACTCGGCAAATCACTCCCGTGCCTTCGGTATAAGGGAGGCCCCTGCCGGTGAGACGCCTTGCGCGCGGAGCCGGTGGGGGCGGCACAGACCAGGGGGTAGCGACTGTTTACCAAAAACACAGGTGCATGCGAAGACGTAAGTCGCTGTATATGCACTGACGCCTGCCCGGTGCCGGAAGGTTAAGAGGATCCGTCATCCCTCTTCGGAGGGGGCAGCGGTGAATTCAAGCCCCGGTAAACGGCGGTGGTAACTATAACCATCCTAAGGTAGCGAAATTCCTTGTCGGGTAAGTTCCGACCTGCACGAATGGCGTAACGACTTCCCCACTGTCTCGACCAGGAGCTCGGCGAAATTGCAGTACGAGTAAAGATGCTCGTTAAGCGCAGAAGGACGAAAAGACCCCGGGACCTTTACTATACCTTGGTATTGGCGTTAGGTGCGGACTGTGTAGCATAGGCGGGAGGCTTCGAAGCGGGTGCGCCAGCATCCGTGGAGCCGGAATGTGAAATACCGCTCTGTCCTCATCTGGCCTCTAACCTCGGCCGGTCATCCCGGCCAGGGACAGTGCCTGGCGGGTAGTTTAACTGGGGCGGTTGCCTCCCAAAGAGTAACGGAGGCGCCCAAGGGTTCCCTCAGCCCGGTTGGCAATCGGGTGTTGAGTGCAATCGCACAAGGGAGCTTGACTGCGAGACCGACGGGTCGAGCAGGGACGAAAGTCGGAGATAGTGATCCGGTGCCGGCGTACGGACGCGGCATCGCTCAACGGATAAAAGGTACCCCGGGGATAACAGGCTGATCATCCCCAAGAGTCCATATCGACGGGATGGTTTGGCACCTCGATGTCGGCTCGTCGCATCCTGGGGCTGGAGCAGGTCCCAAGGGTTCGGCCGTTCGCCGATTAAAGCGGCACGCGAGCTGGGTTCAGAACGTCGTGAGACAGTTTGGTCTCTATCCTCTGCGCTCGTTGGAATCTTGAGGAGCCCTGCCCATAGTACGAGAGGACCTGGGTGGACGAACCTCTGGTATGCCGGTTGTCGCGCCAGCGGCACGGCCGGTTGGCTACGTTCGGATGGGATAACCGCTGAAAGCATCTAAGCGGGAAGCCCCCTCCAAGATAAGGATTCCATGAAGCCTCCGGGCTTCTGAAGACCCCATGCAGAACACATGGTCGATAGACCGGACGTGGACACCCCGCAAGGGGCGGAGCCGACCGGCACTAATGGTCGAAGACAACACAACACCCGCCCCCGTAAGGGGTGGCGGCATCAACCCTGCTGCGAAACATGCCTGCGGCAATATGCACGAACATTCGCAGGCGATCGAAACGAAACACGCGTCCGCCATCCGGTCCCCAAGCCGCCAGGAAACCCCGACCCTGCAAGAGAAGGGCCGGAAGAATAGAAGATTCGCGGCGGTCATGGCCTGGGGGAGACGCCCGGTCCCATTCCGAACCCGGAAGCTAAGACCCAGCACGGCAATGGTACTGCACCCGGAAGAGTGTGGGAGAGTAGCACACCGCCGCCACAACACGAAATGTAAAGGCCTCTGATGACATCAGTCATCAGAGGCCTTTACTGTATGCCTTGCCCTATAACCAGCAAAGCACCACTGGCTGCACGATGCCACATACCTGGAGGAGCACTTCTGCCATAGCCACTCTCACTTAATACTTAATAGTGCGACATCGCCAATAAGCGTTTACAGGCCATAGTACGTATACAGCAGAAGCACCTATCGAATATGACTTCATTCCCAGAATGCACTTTGGACCATGTGGTGTGGCAGATCTCCTGTGGCGTCATCATTCAGTTACAGCTGCCATCGGTTTTTTATATATATGACATGATGCCGATTCCAGTCGAAGACGACATATTTCAGTAATTTCTCAGCCTCTTTTGGTCTTATAGGCTTCCCTGATGTTCAGCGCATAGTCCGCAGACAAAGGACAATGCTGACTATTACACACCGTCCTGTGCCGAAAGCGGCCACATTACCCTAAGCATAAAGGAGGTCCAAGGGCAATGGAGACCGGGTTCAAGAAGTCGTTGATCGGCTATCTGCTCAACAGGCGCGATTACGTGCGCGGCTCCGAGCTGTCCCATGCGCTCAAGGTCTCGACTAAAACCATCACCAGAGCTGTCCGGCAGATCAACGAGCAATATCGGCCGGTGACCATTATCGAATCCAAGAGAGGGCGCGGGTATCGGCTGAAAAACCCCGAGACGCTGTCATTCGGGGATTCAGGATTTGTGATCGGCCAGGCCAATGTCGATGTCAGCCGCCTGACGTCTATAGAGCGGCGGGATGAGATCGTCAAGCGCCTGTTGTTTACGGCGCCACAGCGGTACAGGGTGACCGAGCTCTGGGGCAAATACTTCATCGGCGACTCTGCCGTGGCGACCGATCTTCGTTCGCTGAGACTGATGCTGAGCCGTTTCCAGATTTCCATCGAACATGTCAGCGGGTTCGTCTGGATTGAGGGCGAGGAGGCCGACATACGCCGGGCGATCGGCAGCCTGTTCGTCAATGAAGGCCAGCCTGGCAACCGACGGTTCATGCAGTCCGACCAGGACATTGAGCAGCGTGACGCGGCCTTTGTCGACAAACAGCTGGATCTGATCGAGGAGCTGCTCCACACCGAGATCCCCTATCCTTACCGGGTCAACATCTTCACCCATTTGTACATCCTCATCGAGCGGTTTCGCAGCGTTGGGGCGCTCATGGAGGATCGAGCCGGCAACCAGCAGGCCGCCATTGCCGATGAAGGTTCCAAGGTCATGAACGTATGCCGAGCAGTCATCGCCAACGTGAACATGTATCTGGATGCGCAGCTGCCCGATGCCGAAGTTTACGATCTCTACCAATATCTGGCTTCCTCAAGGATCGAGGATGATCTTCCGGCTGCCAACGACATGCCTGATCCAGTTCGGCGGGCCACGCGCTATCTGATCGACCAGGTCGCGCTGAAGCCTCGTTACGCGCAAATCGATCAGTCCGAGCTGTTCACCAGGCTTTCCAAGCATATGAAGCCCTTGCTTAACAGGTTGAAGAACGGCATCAGAGTCAACAACAACCTTCTTGAGCAGATCAGGCTGGAGTATCCGAACCTGTTCCGTACAGTGAAGGAAGCCACACGTCAGTTGGAGGAGCACGAGCATCTCCCGGTCATCGACGACGAGGAAATCGGCTTCATCACTGTTTATTTCGCTCAAGCTGTGGAAAATCTCAGCAGGCCCTTGAATATCCTGCTGGTCTGCACCACTGGGCTGGGTACGGCGCAATTGCTGAAATCCAAGATCGAGCGGCGGTTCTCCGATATGAACGTCATTGGGACAGTAGCTGCCAGAGACGTGGAGAAGGCCTTGGAGCGGTATCCGATGACTGATCTTGTGGTCTCTACGGTTACCCTGTCTGAAGCACTGAAGCGGCCGACGCTGGTCGTCAGCGCCATGCTGACCATCGAAGATCAGGAGCGGCTGGAGCGGATTGCCGACCATATCCATAACGGGGAGGTCGGACGATGAAGATCCTGATTGAGCAGGAGCCTTCTGGCGGTTTCGGATTCCGAGACTCTGCAACCTGGCATCAACAAGCTGCCACTGCATCAGCGGCATCCTCACGCCAGGAGTCCATGCATGCCTTATTCGTCTGCATATGCAGGCATTTACAGTCCAAGGGCATCATCAGGTCCGTCGATCTGTTAGCCAAGGAACTGCTTGCCCGTGAGGTGTCGGGCAGCACAGTCATTGCAGACCATCTGGCCAACCCCCATGCGCAGGGACCTTTCGTTGATGAATGTGTGCTCTTCTATCTGAGGCTTTTCCGTCCCGTGCCGCAGTGGGACGGATCGCATGACGTATCCCGACTTTTGCTCACCCTCATCCCGCAGAACCCATCGATGAAGGACTTGCAGTATCTGCGTGGCCTCTATCGACGAATGGGTGGTGATGAGGTTCTGGACCTGTTAGGAACAGGTTCGATCACGGATGTTCGACAGATATTGACGACAGAAGGGAAATGATGGTGGACGCAGCATCACTCGGCGAGGCAATCGACAAGAGCACCGTGGTGACGGGACTCAAAGCGAAGACCAAGGACGAGGTCTTTACCGAGCTGACCCGCAGGCTTCATGATGCCGGCTACATCGATTCGCCGGAGGTCTTCATGAAGGCCCTGTACGAACGCGAAGGCCAGGGCGCGACAGGCATAGGCGAGCATGTGGCCATCCCTCATGGTCGCAGCGACACTGTTCGCAGGAACGGCGTCGCCATAGCTGTGCTGGATCATGAAATTCCTTGGGAATCCTTGGATGACACTGGAGCAAAAGTCGTGGTGCTGTTTGCCGTCGGCGCCGATGACGAGGGCTCAAAGCGACACCTGCAGCTGCTTTCGGAGTTTGCCAGGAAACTGGCCAAGGCCGATGTGGTGCATGACCTCCTTCAGGCCCAGAACACCGACCAGGTCGTGGCCGCTTTGACAAGATGATTCGTCACTTAATCGAATAACAGCAAAGGAGAATCAATCATGAAGATCGTGGGAGTGACTGCCTGCACCATTGGCATCGCGCATACCTATCTGGCCCAGCAGAAGCTGGAGGATGCAGCCAAGGCGGCCGGCGACGATATCAAGATCGAAACCCAGGGCACCATCGGCATCGAGAATGCCCTGACCGAAGAGGATATCAAGCAGGCGGATGTAGTGATTCTGGCCATTGACATCAAGATAGCTGACGAAGAGCGGTTCCAGGGCAAGAAGACCGTCAAGGTCTCCACCGAGACGGCGATCAAGTCGCCCAACAAGCTGATCGCCAAACTGCACGAAATCGTCGGCAAGTAGAAACTGTGCAATCAACCATGCGGACAAGGAAGTCATCATGAAACAATTTTGGAAGCAAGCCAATTTCAAGGGCCATCTGCTGACGGCCATCTCCTATATGATCCCCATCGTCTGTGGTGCGGGCTTCATTATCGCTATCGGAATGGCCTTCGGCGGCAAGGCCCAGGACACCTTGGTCATGGGGAAGTTCGACTTCTTCCAGGCCCTGGCTACCCTGGGCGGCAAGGCGCTGGGACTCCTCCCGGTCATCATTGCCACAGGCATCGCCTTCTCGATTGCGGGCAAGCCTGGAATCGCGCCTGGCTTTGTGACCGGTCTAGCGGCCGTAGCCATCAGCGCTGGCTTCATCGGCGGCATCATCGGCGGATATATCGGCGGCTGGCTGGCCTACGCAGTACTGCGCTACGTCAAAGTGCCCAGCTGGGCCAAGGGGCTTATGCCCACTTTGATCGTGCCTTTCCTGGCCTCCCTGGCCAGCGGGCTGATCATGATCTACATCATCGGCACCCCTGTGGCCTGGTTCACCACCTGGCTGACCAACCTGCTGACAAGTATGAACGGGGCCTCCAACCTCATCTTCGGCGCCGTGCTGGGTGCCCTGAGCATCGTCGACTTCGGCGGACCCATCAACAAGACCGCCTTCGCCTTTGCGCTGACGCTGCAGGCCCAGGGCATCAACGGCCCTGTCACTGCCTTGCAGCTGACCAACACGGCCACCCCCATAGGCTTCGGCTTCGCCTATCTGGTCGCCAAGCTCCTGCGCAAGCGGATCTACACCCATGAAGAGGTGGAGACCCTCAAGTCCGCAGTGCCCATGGGCGTTGTGAACATCGTCGAGGGATCCATCCCCATCGTCATGAACGATCTGGTGAGGGGAATCATCGCCGCTGGTCTGGGCGGCATGTGCGAGGGCGCCATCCTGATGAGCCTGTCCAACGGCAAGGGCGCCACCGTGCCTTTCGGCGGCTTCCTGATGCTCCCCACCATGGGTGCCAAGTGGTGGGTTGGACTGCTGGCCATCGCTGCCAACGTCCTGGTGACCGGCATCGTCTATGCATTGATCAAGAAGTCGATCCCTGAAGATGCCGCCGAGCCTGCTGCATCAGCGGCAGAGGACGAAGAGGATCTTGACCTGGACGATATTCAGGTCATATAAATCAACAGAAGGATAATAATTCCACAATGACAGTGACAAGCACACCAACATTGACCAAGCGCTCGCGGCAAATCCAGCTGGCCCCATCGCTGATGACCATGGATCTGGACCAGTTCAAGGAGCAAATCGGTTTTCTGAACGAGAGAGTCAACCTCTACCACATCGACATCATGGACGGCCACTTCGTGCCCAACATCACCCTGTCGCCCTGGTTCATCGAACAGACCCGCAAGATCTCAGATCTGCCAATGTCGGCCCACCTTATGGTGACCGACGCACCTTTCTGGGTTCAGCAGCTGATCGATATCAAGTGCGAAATGATCTGCATGCCAGCGGAGGTGTCCAACGGCGTGGCTTTCCGGTTGATCGACCAGATTCATGATGCGGGCCTTAAGGCGGGCATGGTGCTCAACCCGGAGACCCCGGTCGACACCATCCTTCCCTACATCGATTTGTTGGACAAGGTCACCATCATGACTATCGATCCAGGCTTCGCCGGTCAGCGGTTCCTGTCGGTCTGCCTGGACAAGATCGTCCAATTGCGCAAACTGCGCGACGAGCACGGCTATGGGTATCAGATCGAGATGGACGGATCAACCAACCTAGCCCACTGGAAGCTGATCTCCGATGCTGATCCTGACATCTATGTGATCGGCCGTTCCGGGCTATTCGGACTTACTGACAGGATCGAGGATTCCTGGGACCAGATGGTCCACGAGTATGAACAGTCCACAGGATACCGGTTCGACAACGGTCGTTACGTCAGCGAAGACTGAGGAGACAGCTATGGCAAGCGAATTCACCTTCACTATTTCCGACCCCGAGGGCATGCATGCAAGACCGGCAGGCAGGCTGGTCGAGCAGGCGCAGAAATACCAGTCCGCCATCACTCTTGACGACAAAGGCAACAAGGCGGATGCCAAACGCATCTTCGCGGTCATGGGTCTGGGCGCCAAGCAGGGCGATACGCTCACTGTGAGCGTGGATGGCCCGGACCAGGACAAGGCCGTCGAGGGGCTCCAAAGCTTCTTCAAGGAGAACCTATGAGGGAGCTGAGAGGCACCGGTGTCTCGGCAGGCATTGCCATAGGGCCCGTCAAGGTCTTGGAGGAGGCCAGGCAGGTGGTGCGGCGCACCGTCGATGATCCTCACGCCGAGATCGAACGATTCCGCCAGGCCCAGCAGGTTTCCATGGACCAGCTGGCCAGGATCCGGGAGGATACCGCTGCCAAACTTGGCGAGGACAAGGCCGAGTTATTCGACACCCATCGGCTCATGCTCAAAGATCCGGACTATGTGGAAGGAATCGAAGGGCTGATCCAATCGGACAAGGTCAATGCCGAATATGCGGTGGATGCCACTGCGCAGAGCTTTGCCACCATGTTCGCCGGTATGGACTCCTCCTATATGCAGGCGCGGGCCGCCGACGTGCAGGACATTTCCAGACGCCTGATCGACAACCTTGGCTCGGGTGCACAGGCGGGCGGACATTGCCTGCCAACCATCGTCATGGCCTCCGACCTGGCCCCCAGCCAGACGGCTCAGATGGATCCCTCGCAAGTGCTGGGTTTCGCCACCAGCCAGGGCTCGGCTAATTCCCACACGGCTATACTGGCCAGGACCATGGGGCTGCCTGCCGTCATCGGTCTTGGCCAGGATCCCAGATCAGAGGACCAGGGCCTGACAGCCATTGTGGATGGTAGTCAGGGTCTGGTGTTGATCGATCCGGACCAAAAGACCCTTGAAGTCTATAAAGTTCGTCAGCGGGAGTTCCAGCAGCGCATGCAGCAGCTCCAGGAGCTCAAGGGCAAGCCCACCAGAACCAGAGAAGGCCAGGAGGTCCATCTCTATGCCAATATCGGCAGGCCTTCGGATCTGGATGCAGTCGAAGCCAACGATGCCGAAGGGATTGGACTCTTCCGCAGCGAGTTCCTCTACCTGGAGAGCGAGGACTTCCCCACCGAGGAATCACAATTCCAGGCCTATAAGGAGGTCGCCCAGAGAATGGGCGACAAGCCCGTCATCATCCGGACTCTGGATATCGGAGCTGACAAGCAGGTCGGCTACTTCGGTCTGGACCATGAGGCCAATCCTGCTCTGGGTTATCGGGCCATCCGTATCTGCCTGACCCGTCCGGAGATCTTCAAGGTGCAGCTCAGAGCCATCCTGCGGGCATCAGCCTTCGGGAACGTCTCCATCATGCTGCCCATGATCACATCCACCAAAGAGGTCGAGCAAGCCAGAGGCATCATCGACCAGGTCAAGGAAGAGCTGCGCGATAGGGACGAGGACTTCAAGGAGGACATCCAGGTGGGCATCATGGTCGAGACCCCGGCCTCGGTCGTCATGGCGCCGGAATTGGCCCGGAAGGTGGACTTCTTCTCCATCGGGACCAACGACTTGACCCAGTACACCCTGGCCTGTGACCGGCAGAACCCCAACCTGGGACAGTTTGCCGACCCGCATTCGCCTGCTGTCCTGCGCATGATCCGCATGGCTGTGGATGCCGCTCACCAGGCGGGCATCTGGTGCGGGATCTGCGGCGAGCTGGGTGCCGACAGGGCTCTTACGGCGACCTTCCTGGATTACGGCCTGGATGAACTTTCGGTCTCGCCGGCGAGCGTTCTGCCGGTCAGAGAGGCCATTCGCGCTCGCTGAAACCTTCTGGTTCTCTTGCCGTCGAACCCATGGTTAAGTGGCAAGAGAACCAGCTTGGTCGGTTGAGGGACGGGGTAAGGGTCAGAAGAGGCCGTTGCCGTTGCGGGACTGAACGCCTTCCACGTTGTGTTCGATGATGTCCCAGTGCTCGGCCAGCCGGCCGTCCTGCAGACGGTAGATGTCGCAGACCTTGTTGACATGGCCGTTCTTCAGCGTGCACTTGAAGAAGACATAGACCATGTCGCCCTCTCCGTTCAGTCTGATGATGTCGATTTGCGGTCCCAGAGCCAGGAACCCCTTGATGAACTCCAGGAACCCCGTCTTCCCGTCAGCGCAGGTGGGGTTGTGCTGGATGTAGTCGTCACGCATGAACCTGTCAATATTGCTGGTGTCTCCCTGGCTGAAGACCTGATCGTAGAATTGTTGCACCAGGGACTTGTTGGCTGCCGTCTCGCTCTCGCTCATCATGAACCTCCGCTTTCTGTCTGTACATAAGCTGTCGAATTTCTTCATGATAGGTGCCTTTGCTCAGGCTCGTAAGTACATCTGAAATCACCGTGAGCATGTGGAGGCGGCTAAAGTGAGGACTATCAGGCCTTGAACCGGCGCTCGTCGTTCATGGTGGCGAAGTTCAGACCGATCAGGATGCCGCCGCCTATATAGTTGCCCAGCATGGCCACTAGAACAACCAGGATCGCCTTCCAAGCGTTGACCCGCCCAAAGACGCCCAGGATGAGGAAGAGGGCAGAATCCGCTATCGAGTGCTCGAAACCGCAGAAGGCGAAGACGAAGACGGCCACGACCATGATGATGCACTTGGTGAAGTCGTTGGAAAGCTTGCCGTTGTAAACCATGAGCATGGCGATGTTGATGCAGAAGTTGCACAGGATGCCGCGCACGAACAGGTCAGCGAACCCCATGGGACCCCCGGAGACGTAGCCGGTCTTGGTCGCCGCGGCCGTCAGCATCTGGTTCAGGGTCGGCCCGCTGACAATGGATGAGAAGCGGAGAATCACGGCTACGATCAGGGCCCCTGCCAGGTTGCCCAGAAGGCAGAGGACCAGGATGCGCAGGGAGGCCAGCCAGCCCAGACGCTTGTGATAGGCGCCTATAGTGACCACCATCATGTTGGAGGTCAGCAGCTCGGAGTTGGTGTAGTAGATCAAAACCAGGGCCCAGCCGAAGGTGGTCGCTGCCAGGACCCTGCCTGCCAGAATCAAGCCATGGTTGGCGGGGTCCTGGCCGGCCTGGCCCATAATGACAAAGTAGGCCGTGAAGAAAATGCCTACAAAGAGGCCTGCCATGGTGGCTCGTTGCATGTACTTGCCGGTCAGGGCGCCGCTCATGGTCTTCTTGCTCTCGACCACATCCAGGACGGTGCTGATGAAGGCCCGCCCGGGGAAGAGGGGTTGCCTGTCTTGCTGGTCTGTCATCTGATTGAGTTGCTCATTCACGGGGTTCATTATGGCATTCCAGAGCAGGGAAAGGCCGGCCTTAAGGCCCTACTGTGCGGGAATTCACTTCTTTGCCAACGTCGCCCAGCCTCATTCGGTGCGCAGGGCGGTGGCGGGATCCTGCTTGGCCGCCTTCCGTGAGGGGATCAGGCCGCCGATCAGGGTCAGGATCACGCTCAGAATCACCAAGGCTATCCCGCCTGAGGCAGGCAGGGCCGCGTTGACTTCGGTGGTGCCCATGAAGTGGTGCATGATGCTGTTGGCCGGAATGATCAGCAGCAGGGTGATGCCCACCCCCAGCAGGCCCGCCAGAAGCCCGATGAGGCCGGTTTCGGCGTTGAAGACATTGGAGACGTTGCGCTTGGAGGCGCCCATGGCGCGCAGGATGCCGATCTCCTTGGTCCGCTCCAGAACCGATATATAGGTGATGATGCCGATCATGATGGAGGAGACCACCAGCGATACTCCGACGAAGGCTATCAGCACGTAGGTGATGACGTTGATGATGGTGGTGACCGAATTCATCATCAGGCCGACGTAGTCGGTATAGACGATCCTGTTCTTTTCTGCTGCCTTGTCGTTGTAGTGCTTGATGGAGTCGCCTACGGAATTCTTGTTCTCGAAGCTGTCCGTGTAGATGCTGATGCGGGAGGGGGCATCCCGGGAGATCAGGCCGAAGTCGCTCAGGTTGTCGGCGTAGGTGCCTGTAGAGACGTATTGGTTGTATATGGCGACCAGGGCGTCCTGTGGGGCGGTGGCGATGTACTGGTCGAAGGCCTGGGCAGTCTGTTGCTCAGCTGAGGCTCCTGTGGGGATGCCTGCAGAACCTTGGGCTCTCGCAGCGGCTCCGGCCCGGCCCTGGGCCTCCTGGCCGGCCATGGCTGCCGAACCCTTCATGATCTCCTGGGCCATGCTGGCCTTCTGTGTAACCCCCAGGGATGCGATGTAGGCCTTGGCATCGTTGGCCTTGGCGGCATCGTCGGCAGGGGCGAAGGCCATCCCGTTGAGGACGCTGTGGCCCTGGTCGGCCTCCTGGTCGGTGACGATGGGGCTGGTCTTGGCCTGGTCGATCAGGTAGTCGGTCAGCTGGCGGGTATACCCGACGCCGACCTTGAGCGGCGTGGCCTTGGCTCCTTGGTTGGGGCGGACGATGCCGACGATGTGCAGCTGCAGGCCCTGGTCGGCGGCCTTGGTCATCTGGTCCGTGCTGTCGCCGATGTAGTGGTAGTGGCCGTCGGTCCCCTTGGCATATTGGCTCGCAGCGGGCACCAGGGAGAGCTTCTGGTCCATGGCCTTGGCGTATTCGATGGGCTTGGTGTCGACCTTGACCTCCTGGCCGCTGTTGAGCTTGTTCATCATGTCGGTGTACTGGCTGGAGGGGAGGATGCCCAGCTTGTAGAGGCTGGTGACGGGCATCTGGTTGTTCTTGTCCAGCACCAGAACCACCTGATCCTTGGCCTTGGGCCAGGTGCCGTTCACCACCTGGTAGTTGTCGGTGACCACCTTGCTGATGGTGGTCTTGGCGTTGGCCCCCGGCATGATCTCGCCGAAGATTTCCGGGGCCTTGTTCTTTTCGGTCTTGCCGGTCAGGTAGGACATCTGCATGGACTGGATGTCGCCCATGTCGCTGTCGGTGTTGGCCGTGGCCATCTGGCTGGCGGTGGAGCTGGCGTCGTCCTGCCCATTCATGGTCACCTTGTCTGCAGAGACCAGCTTGCCATCCGGATCGTGCCCGAAGACCGAGAACTTGGTGGCGTAGGAGTACTGGATGCCGACGGATCCCACGTACTGGTGGATTTCGCTCTTGGGATTGTCCAAGTATTTCTTGAAGTCTGTCAGATTGTTCTGGGTGATGCTGCTGGTCAGGCTGGAGGCCCCCTTGACGCTGGAGTCGTCCGGCTGGATGGCCTTGAGGTTCTTGTGGGCCTTGGCCTCCTTCTGGGTTTCCTGGGCGGAGTCCACTATCTTGTTCAGGTCGAAGGACTGCTCCTGGATGGTGATGGGGTAGGAGGTCATGGTCTCACGCTGTATCCTGTCGATGTAGCGATTGACTCCGGTGGACACCGACAGGATCAGGGCGATACCGATGATGCCGATGGATCCGGCGAAGGCTGTGAGTGCAGTTCGCGCCTTCTTGGTTCGAAGATTGTTGAAGCTCAGCGACAGGGAGGTCAGCAGCCCCATGGAGGCCTTGCCGAAGGTGCGGTGGCGTGCCCGGCGGATGGGCACCTGGTCGTCGGGCAGGGGGTCGGAGTCGCTGATGACCGATCCGTCGTGCAACTCCACGATACGGGTCGCGTACTGGTGGGCCAGCTCGGGGTTGTGGGTGACCATGACCACCAATCGGTCCTGGGCCACCTCCTTGAGCAGGTCCATGATCTGGATGGAGGTCTCGGAGTCCAGGGCTCCCGTGGGCTCGTCAGCCAGGAGGATGCGGGGGTTGTTGACCAGGGCCCTGGCGATGGCCACCCGCTGCATCTGCCCGCCAGAGAGCTGGTTGGGCCGCTTGTTCACATGCTGGCCCAGCCCCACCTGCTCCAGGGCCTTCCTAGCTCGCTCCCGCCGCTCCTGCCGATGCACGCCCGAGATGGTCAGGGCCAGCTCCACGTTGGACAGGATGCTCTGGTGGGGGATCAGGTTGTAGCTCTGGAAGACGAAGCCCACGGTGTGGTTGCGGTAGGAGTCCCAGTCCCTGTCCTTGTATTTCTTGGTGGAGGTGCCGTTGATGATCAGGTCGCCCTGGTCATAGCGGTCCAGCCCGCCGATGATGTTGAGCAGGGTGGTCTTGCCGGAGCCGGAGGGGCCCAGGATGGCCACGAACTCGTTGTCGCGCAGGTTGACGCTGACGTCATTCAAGGCCTGCTGGACGAAGTCCCCTGTTTTGTATTGTTTGGAGATGTGTTCGATCTGCAGCACCGTCGTCCTCCGCTTTCTGGGTTTTCAATGGCTTTAATGGCATGGACTTATGGACTCTTGGAGTGCCAGCTTACGCCATCAGCATGGGTAAATGCCGATATGGCCTAGTCCACTGACTTGAGAGCCTCCAGCATGTCCACATGCTTGAGCTTGTTGTTGACCATCCAGCCCAGTCCGGCCGTGATGACCGTAATCATGACCAGGGGCACGACGAAGGCCACCCAGCTGATGGAGGGGTCAAAGAGGACGTTGTCCGGCGGGACGGTGGTGATGATGTAGTGGTGCAGCCAGGCCCCGAACCCGTACCCAGCCAGGACGCCAATGGCCGAAAGGAGGATGGTTTCCCGGTAGATGTACATGGTCACCTCGCGGTCGTAGAAGCCCAGCACCTTGATGGTGCTCAGCTCGCGGATCCGCTCCTCCACGTTCAGGTTGGTCAGGTTGTAGAGGATGACCAGGGCCAGCAGGGTGGCCACGATGATCAGCACCTGCATGATCATGTTCAGGGACCTGACCACCGTGTCGATCTGGCTCATCAGGGTGGTGTTCTGCACCACCCCCTGGATCCCGTCGATACGCATGAAGGAGGCGGCCTGCCTTCTGGTGTTCTCCGCGCTGGAGTCCTTGAAGGTGACCAGATGGGCGTTGGGTGAGAAGTCCTGGTGGAAGACGGTCCTGTAGGCCGATGGGCTCATGAAGACGAAGTGTCCCAGGTACATCTCGCAGATGCCGTCCACCCGCATGGTCCTGTCCCTGCCGCCTGAATCCTGCAGGGTGATCCTGTCGCCGGCCTTGGTCCCTGTCAGCTGGGCGATCCGTTCGGAGAGGATCACGCCGTCGCCCTTGAGGCTCAGGGGCTTGTGCCCGGACCGGGTGTCCATGCGGATGAAGTCGTCCAGGTGCTCGGCGCTGGCCGGCGCAATCATGGTGATGGACTGCTTGTCGGCGTTGTGGCCGGCTGTCTTGCTCATCTCCTCGTAACGCACGTTCAGGGAACGGCTCACATCGGGCTTCTCCAGCCGCTTCTTGATGGATTGGCGCTGGTCGGATGTGGCCTGGCTGTTCTCGGCGGCGATTAGGTCGTAGCGGATCACCTGGCCGAACTGGTGCTCGTTGATGGCCGAGATGGATCCCTGTACGCCGAATCCTGCCATCAAAAGGGCCACTGACCCGCAGACCCCGAAGATGGTCATCAGCATCCGCTGCTTGTAACGGAAGATGTTTCGGGCGGTGACCTTGTGGGTGAAGTTGAGCCGGTTCCAGATCAGGGGGATGCGCTCCAGAAAAATCTTCGAACCGGCGCTGGGCGGTTTGGGCAGTAGGAGGGCCGACGGCTTCTCGCGCAGCTCCCGCCAGGCGCTCAGGAAGGCTGGAACCACGGCGCTCAGGAAGGCCAGTAGGCAGGCCAGAAGGGTGATGGGCAGGTGGAAGCCGTAGTGGATGGGCGGCATGTCGAAAGCGTGGGCGTAGGCCTGGTAGACGATCCAGGGCAGGAGGATGTGGCCGGCGATGATGCCCAGAAGCGCGCCTAGGGCCGAGGCCGCTCCGCCATAGACCAGGAACTTGGCCATGACATCCTGGTCCCTGTAACCCAGGGCCTTGAGCGTTCCGGCGTTGATCCGCTCCTCGTCCACGAAGCGCGTCATGGTGGTGAAGGTGACCAGGGCGGCCACCAGGTACATGAAGTAGGGGAAGACCTTGGCCAGCGAGTCCACAATGAAGGAAACGGAGGCGTAGACCTTGTAGCCCTCTGAGCCGGGCGCTTCCCGGCGTGAGTCCAGGGCATAGACCGGCTTTTCCAGTCGGCTCAGCTGGTCCGCCGCCTTGTTTAGCTTTTTCTGGGAGTCGTCGATCTTCTTCTGAGCGTCCGGGCTCTCCCTGTTGAACTTGTCCAGTTTGGTTTGGTATTCCGCGATTTTCTGATCCAGGGTGGCCTGGGCTTGGTCGATCTGCCCCTGGGCTGAGGCGCGGCTGTTGGCCAGCTGCTGCCGGGCCTGGGCCAGCTTGGCCCTGCCCTGGGCCAGCTGTGCTGAGCCTTGGTCGAGTTGGGCCTTGCCCTGGGCCAGTTGGCGCTCGCCTTCTTCCACCTTGGCCCTTGCCTGGGTCAGTTCCTGCCGCTTTGCGTCCAGGGTCTGCTGGTTGGCCGCAATCTGGGCCATGCCGGGGGTGTACTGGTTGGTCATGAAGGCATCGCGGCCGGCCTTGGCCTTGGCTGCCAGCGCATTGATCTGCGGTGACTGCTGGTTGAGCTCGGTCAGCTGTGCCTGCAGCCCGGCCTTCCTGCGGTTGAGCTCCTCTTGCTGCTGGGGGGTCAGCCCGGGTGTGGCCAGTTGTGCGTCGATGGCCTGAATGAGGCCGGTGACCTGTGTAATGCCCTGCCTGCATTGCTTCTGTGCTTCCTGGGCCTGGGCTACGGCCTGGTCGGCCTGGGCCTTGCCACCCTCCAGCTGCTGGTGGGAACCATCAAGCTTGGCCTGTCCCTGGTCGATGGCCTGTTGCCCCTGGTCGGCCTGTTGCCTGCCCTGGGCCACCTGGCTGGCGGAGGACTGGTACTGTTTCTGCTTTCGAGCCAGTACGGCCGAGCTCAGATCTACCTCCTGTTGCCCCTGGTCGATGGCTGCCTGGGCCTGCACCGTCTTGGCGGCCAGTTGGTTCTTGGCGGACTGGATGCTCTGGGCACCCTGGTCCAGATCCTTCCTGGCCTGATCCAGCTGTTGCCGGTTCCTTTCGAGTTCCGCTCTGGACTGGTCCACCTGGTCTTGCCCCTGGTCCAGTTTCTGCTTGAGGGGGGCCTTGATGGCGTTCAGCCTGGCGGTAGGGCGGCCTGACAGAATCCTATTCAGATCGTCCTTATGGGTCTGCAGGGCTTGGATGTACTGGTCGGAATAGTGGTCCCTGATCCGATCCAGGTCTTTGAAGGTCAGGCGGGCGATCATGTACTCGTCCGAGTCGAAGGCCCCGGGCGTGGTCACAGCGTAGGAGTCCAGCGACCCGGATCCGGCTGTGGAGGGCCCCATGTTGACTTTGCTGAGGATCTCGGTTGACTTGACCGTACCCACCACGCGCAGCTTGTGGTGCCTCAAGACCCTCCTGCCCAGCTGGTCGGCCTTCTCATCTACCTGGATGCTGCTGCCGATGGGGTGGCTCCCGGCCAGGGCCGTGTCGACTGCTATCTGGTCCGGTCTGGTCGGCATGGATCCGTCGACCAGTTCGTAGGTGGAGATTCGGTTGGGGGCAGAGTAGATGCGCAGGCTCTTGTCGGTCCCCTTGAGCACCACATCCTTCAAATACCCGTATTCGATGCCTGAATTACCAGGGGCGGTGTCGATAGCATCCCGATCCTCCTGGTCCAGCCCGTAGTTGCTGATGACCATCAGATCGGCCAGATGGTGGTTGGACAGGTAGGCGTTGCCGGCCTGCCGCATGTCCGGCCCCGTAACGCTCAGCCCGACCAGGGCGAAGGAACCCAGTGCCACCAGGCAAACGATGGAGATGAATCGTCCCAGGGACTTGCGCAGGGAGACCCGGATGTCGTGCCAGAGCACCTTCCTGACGGGCTGCATCCTCACCACTCCACGTTTTCGATGTCTTCGGGGCTGTCATTGGTCTGCACGGCCTGAACCCGGGCGTCGTGCATACGGATGACCCTGTCGGCGATGGGGGCGATGGCCGCGTTGTGGGTGACGATGACCACGGTGGCGCCCTTCTTGCGGCACTGATCCTGCAGGATGCGCAGCACCTGCTTGCCGGTCCGGTAGTCCAGGGCCCCGGTGGGTTCGTCGCAGAGCAGGATCTTGGGGTTCTTGGCCACGGCCCGGGCGATGGCCACACGCTGTTGTTCACCGCCGGAAAGCTGGGCAGGGAAGTTGTCGATCCGGTCTCCCAGGCCCACGTCGACCAGGGTCTGGACCGGGTCTGCGGCATCGTCCACGATCTCCGAGGCCAGCTCCACGTTCTCCCTGGCGGTCAGGTTGGCCACCAGGTTGTAGAACTGGAAGACGAACCCCACGTCGTAGCGGCGGTAGGTGGTCAGCTGCCGGGCATCATAGCCGGCGATGTCCTTCCCGTCCACGATCACTTGGCCCTCATTGCAGGTGTCCATGCCGCCCAGAATGTTCAGTACTGTCGATTTGCCCGCCCCCGAGGCACCAAGGATGACCACCAGCTCGCCCTTTTCGATGGAGAAGGTGACGGCGTTGTTGGCCACGATGGTCGTTTCGCCGGTCACATACCGTTTCGTCTCTCCGATGACGTCGATATAGCCCATCATGCCCTCTCGTAACCCTGGCTGTGCGGCGGGGCCGTCCGCCGCGAGGGACGCCCCCTGATGCTCTTTTCCCCACTACTGTATACGTTCGCGGGGCCCGGAGCACAGGAGAACCGCCTACCGGGAGGCGTCATGTTCACCGACCCTGCAAGGGCTCAGAGGGCTTGTAGGAGGTTGCCCAGTTTGCGGCTGTCCCTGACCGGTCTGCCCTGACGGAAGGTGATGAACCGCTGGCAGGTCTGAGCCAGGAACTCCTGGTCGTGCGAGATGACGATCACCATGACCCCCAGGGAGCGCATGTAGCGGATCATCCCGGTCACCTGGTTCATGTGGAGCAGGTCCAGGCCGCTGGTGGGCTCGTCCAGAACGACCAGGCGTTTACCTGACAGTATGGCGGCCGCAATGGCCACCCGCTGCTTCTCTCCGCCGGAGAGGGTGTTGGGGTGTCGGCCCAGGAGCCGCTCCAAGTCCAGCTTTCGCGCCACCTCCTCGAAGAGATCGGTCTGCCTGGCCCCAAGGAGCATTTCGCCCTCGACGGTCTCGCTGAAGAGCTGGTAGTTGACATCCTGGAAGACCATGTAGGAGTCCTCGACGCGCTCTCTGGCGGTCTGTTTCGTCCCGTTCAGGCTGATCTCCGACCTGTCGCCAGGCTTGAGCAGTCCGGTCAGGACCGAGGCGAAGGTGCTCTTGCCGGCTCCGTTGCGGCCGATGATGCCGGTGACGTCCTCGCTGGACAGGGTCAGATCGTCCACATTTAGGGCAGGAGCCTGGTCGTGGTGGTAGGCATAGGTCAGATTCCTGACCCGGAGTAGGTCGGGGGTCTTCTCAGGGGCGACTCTGGCAGGGGCGCTCGCCTCCTCGTTCGCATCTAGGTTCAGGGCCCGAAGCCCCATGGCCTGACGACTCGGGCCATCCAGTCCCCTCATGGCGGCCGGGGACAGGTGTTCTTCCAGCTTGCCGTCTTTCATGACCAGGAAGTCGTCGGCCAGCCCGTCCAGGTAGTAGAGGCGATGCTCGATCAGAACCATGGTCAGGCCCCGGTCCTTCAAACGGCCCAAAATTTGCGCCAGGCTGGCCACCGCTTCGACGTCCAGGTTGCCGGAGGGCTCGTCCAGGACCAGAATCTGCGGGTCCATCATGCAGGAGGAGGCGATGGCGATCATCTGCTTTTCGCCCCCGGACAGGGAAAAGATGTCCCGATCCAAGAGCTGGGTGATGCCGAAGAGGTCGGCCACCTGGTCTATACGCTCCCGGATGGCCTCCGGCTGAACCCCGGTGTTCTCCAAGGGGAAGGCCAGCTCGCTACGGACGTCGGTGGTGAAGAATTGGGTTTTGGGGTTCTGGAAGACCGATCCCACCTGCTCCGAAAGTCGATAGATGGGCCGGGCCGTGGTGGGTTCGCCCCCGATCAGGCACTCTCCCTCCAGCTTGCCCTCGTAGAGTTCGGGAATCAGGCCGTTGATGACCCTGGACAGGGTGGTCTTGCCGCATCCGCTCGGCCCGGTGACCACAGTCAGTCTGCCCTGATCTATTCGGCAGGAGACCTCCTCGAGGGATGGCTGGCTGGCGCCCTCGTAGGTGAAGCTAAGCCTGGAACATTGCAACATAGGCTCCACATCCCATAAGGACCAGGCCCAGGGCGCACATGAGCGCATCCAGTCCGGTGAAGGCAATTCGTTGGATGGAGGTCTTGGGACCGGGGTCGCCAATCCCCCTGGTCAGGGCGGCCGAGGTCAGGTCGGAGGCCACGTTGGTGGCGTTGTTGAGCAGGGGAACGTAGATGTACTCCATGGTTCGCATCGGATGCCGGACCATGTCGCCGGTGGTGACGGCGATCCCCCTGAATTTCATGGCTCGTCTGATCTGGGCATAGTCGTGCCTGACGGTCGGGAAGAATCGGAAGAGGACGCTGACGGGGATGACCAGCCACTGGGGGGCGTGGATCTTGCGCAGCAGGTAGACCAGCTCCGAGACCTTGGTGGTGCCCATCATGAAGGCCGCCACCAGCACCAGGGGGAGGATCCTGCCCACGCCGACGAAGAGGAAGAGCAGGTAATGCCCCGGCAGATTCTCGGGAAAGACCATGGCCAGGGAGGCGCCCAGGGCGAAGACCAGACAGACCAGAAGCCAGGCCTGGCCCTTCCTGACCCTGCCCACGATGACCTGGAAGCTGCAGAAGTAGATGTTGATGGCCAGGACCAGCGGGGTGGGGAGGGTGACGAAAATCAGGGCGTTGGCGAAGATGACCAGCAGGAATCTGGTGTAGATGGAGATGGGCCTCATTGCTTGGCGGGAATCCGGTTGAAATGCCGGTCAACGATCCGGGCGCCTATCCATGCCCCGAGCAGGGCGCCGACCAGAGTGGCCAGAATGCAGACCAGGAAGGTGGCTCCGGTGATGGGCGCGAAGACCCCGTCGATGTACTCCTGGCTCTTGCCGCGGCGGACCAGGCTGGCCACGTAGGCATCCTTCATGAACCAGAGTGGAAGCACGGGGCCGGTGCAGCCGAAGGTGAGGATGACGTAGCTCAGGTAGCGGGCCAGGTTGGGACGGCTCTCCCTGAGCGAGGACTGAACCAGATCAGCCAGCAGGCCGCAGAAGGCGTATGGGATGAAGGAAAGGGCGAAGTGGCCGAAGACCAGCAGGAAGAGGCCCATGATGATGCCGACGATGGTGATGGCCCCGAACCTTGGCACGCGGCGGATCATCAGCATGTAGACCGGGCCGGAGACCAGCCCTACCACAGCAGGGATGAAGAGGGAGGACAGGCCGGGCATGACCAGGCCCGCCAGGAAGACGGTGATAAAGTTGCCGACCGCCATGCTGACGAAGTAGAGGGCCGTAAAAATGCCGACGTTGACCAGGTCTTTTGTCTTCAGTGCTTTCATAAAGGATCGCTCCCATCCGGGTGGCGGTCGCTCGGCCCTAGGCCATATCCGCCGATTGCAGGTTGTGCCGTCAAGTTTAGGAGGGCCGGGAGGGAAAGTAAATGATATTTTTTTATATCTCTTGCCAGCTCTTGCCAGGGCTTCACAATAAGGGTATTGCCTGGCGCGAGAGGATTTTGTTAGTGTCCACTGAGAGGGGCGTATCAGAAAGGCGGCACGGAGGACAGGCATGATCAGCAAGCGACTACTTCATCTACCGGGAGCCAGGATGGGCGCCAGCCTCCTGCTGGCCCTCCTGCAGACGATCGGCGCGCTGGCGGAGGTGCTCCTCCTGCCGGTAGCTATCGCGGCCGTGGGCCGTTCCCTTGGTCTGACTGTTCCTCATGCCCTTGCCTGGGTGCCGGGTCGCCCCGGACCCCTGGCGGCCTTGATAGGCGGGCTGATCCTGGTTCGGTTCCTGACCCAGGCGGTCGCCAGGTTCGTCAGCGCCCGGCTGGCTGATGGGATGGGCAAGGCGCTCTCCCAGGCCCTCTACCTATCCGTGTTCGACCCCAACAGGCAGAAGGACGACCTGGGCGTTCCGGCGCAGACCCTGGCCAGGCTTTCGACCGAAGGGGTCAAGTCGGTCGTCTCCTACTTCACGGCCTACATTCCGGCCCTGGTCCAGACCGCCCTGATGCTGGTCGTGACCCTGGCCGTCCTTCTGCCTGTCAGCCCCCTGGCTGCGGTGATCGTCGTGATCGGCATGGTGGCCCTGCCCCTGGCTTCTAAGCCCACTATGGGCGAGAACATCAAGGTACAGCTGGGTCAACTACGCAAGTACGACAAGGTCGGCGTCCACTTCGAACATGCCCTGAGAGGGCTCAATACCTTGAAGATCTTCGGGGCAGACCAGCGGCAGGCCGACGATCTGGCCGAGGAGTCCGAGGGTTTTCGCCGGATAACCATGGGGGTCCTGGGCGGGCAGCTGCGCTCGCTGATCAAGGCCGACGTGGTTATCTACACCAGCCTCATTCTGGCGGTCGTTGCCACAGTCCTGATCGGGCAGGGCGGGCCCTCACGAGTGCTGTCCTGCCTGGTTGTTGCTTTGACTGGGGTCCGGCTCTTCGCCCCTGAGCGGCAGCTGGTCTACATGATGCATTCCGGCATGGTCGCCATCAAGCAGGGCAAGGCCATCGACGATATTCTCCAAGCGCGGCAGGGGAGCGACGGGGAGTCGGAGGCTCCAGGGGCGACTCCTGAATCAAGCAAGAAAGTGGCCTCGGAAGGTGCTCCGGCAACGATTTCGGAAGCATTTGAGGAAGTGGATCCAGGAACGAGTCTTGAAGTATCTGAGAAAGCAGCTCGGGAGTCTGACCCGGAATCCGTATCGGGTGCTGGCCGAATTCCTGCAAGTGGATCCGCCTCGGAGCTTGCTTTGAACGCTGTCCAAGCGCCTGTATCAGGTTCTGCCGATGTGGTGGGGCAGAATGCTGGTTCGGTACGGCTGAGCTCGGAACAGGCAGATCAGGCGGATATGTCTGGAGACGATTCGCCGGGCATCCGCGCTCGCAATCTGACCTACACCTATCCTGACGGCTTCCAGGCCCTGACTGACCTGAACTTTGACCTGCCGGACAAGGGGCATGTGGGCTTAGTCGGTGCCTCGGGCTCCGGCAAGAGCACCCTGGCGGGTCTGCTGTCTGGGCGCTTTCAGAGGTATGCCGGAGAGCTGACCATTGGCGGGCGCCAGATCGGCGACCTGTCACGCGAGGACTTGGTCGGCCTGCAGACCGTGGTTCGGGGAACCGATCACCTCTTTACCGGGATCATCAGGTCGAATCTCGATCCGGCTGGGCTGGGCTACTCGGATTGGGAGCTGCAGGATGCGCTGGACCAGGTCGGCCTGACTGGTCTTGTCCAGAGCAAGGGCGGGCTGGATGCTCCTATCGACCCTGAGGGAGGCAACCTTTCTGGAGGGCAGCGCCAGCGTCTGTCCATTGCCCGCGGGCTCCTGCGGCGTTCTCCTCTCTACATCTTCGATGAGGCAACCAGTGCCGTGGATCGCGAGCATGACGCCACCTTGGCTGCCCTGATGGATGCGCTGGGCAAGGAGTCCCTGGTCCTGACCATCACCCACCGCCTGGCTGGGGTCCGCAATGCCGATTCCATTCTCTTCCTGCAGGAAGGTCGTCTGGCGGAGAGCGGTGGCTTCCGCGAACTGATGGATGCCGGAGGCGGATTCGCGGCCCAGTGGAAGGAGCAGGCACAGTATGAGGACGGGGAGTGACGACATGCAGCAGCAGACGACGAGCAACCTGGCGATGATGCGCCGCATGGCCCGGCTGATGAAGCCTCTAGCTGGTACGGAGGGCAAGGCCATCCTCTGCGGCAGCTTAGGCCATCTCTTTGCTGTCTGGAGCATGATGGCTGCCGCTGCGGCCCTGATCGGTCTGGTCACGGACTGGCCGCCGCTGAATGGCCAGTGGGTCGTCTGGGCCCTGGTAGCGGTTCTGACCGCTCTTAGCCGTGGGGTCATGGCCTATGGGGAGCAGTACTACAACCACGAGATGGCCTTCAGCATGCTTCGCGACATCCGCACGACGGTCTTCGACAAGATGCGGTCCCTGGCCCCGGCTGGCCTGCGAGATCAGGCGCGCGGAGACATGGTGACGGTGATCACCAATGACATCGAGCTGCTTGAGATCTTCTACGCCCACACCCTTTCGCCCATAGCCATTGCTTTGGTGACATCTCTGGCCAACTTGGCCCTACTCACCTGGCTCTCGCCCTGGATGGGTCTGGCTGCCCTGGTCTCCTACCTCATCGTCGGTCTGCTCATCCCCATCCTGAGCGCAAGGCCCACCTTCAAGGTAGCCATGAAGGAGCGGACGGCCCAAGCCAACCTGCATTCCCTTCTTCTGGAGACTCTGCAGGGCCGCACAGAGCTGGCGGGGTTGGGTGCTTTGGGGAACACTCGCCGTCGGGTGGGAGTCGCTACGGACCAGATGCTGGATGCCAGGGGGCGCACCTCTGGGCGGACCATTGCCAACGATCTGGTCACCAACGTGGTCACTCTGATCTGCGCTGGAGTCTTCACATTGATGGTCTGCCACCTAGGTTCGGCAGGGTTGGTGAATCCTGCACGGGGAATGATCGGACTGGTCGGCTTCCTCTCCTCTTTCGCTCCCTTGATACCTGTGGCCCGGCTAGGCGCCGGCCTGCAGCCCACCTTGGCCGCGGCTCGACGGGTCTTCTCGCTTCTGGATAAGGAGCCGCCTGTACGTGAGGTGGAATCCGGTCATGGGAATCCTCTGACGGAGTTCACTGGAGAGGAGGCCAAGGCGGTTTCTTTCTCCTATGCTGGCAAGACTGACACGGGCAAGACTGATTCGAGTGAACATGGCGGCCGAATTTCGGTTTTGGAGGGTCTGGATCTTTCCATCAGGCCTGGCGAACTGATCGGCATCCAAGGGGCCAACGGGGTTGGCAAGTCAACCTTGATCGACCTGCTGATGCGGTTCCAGGAGCGAAGCGGCGGGAATCTGACAGTTTCCGATCTGCCTATTGAGACTATCCACACCGCCGACCTGCGCGTCCAGCAGGCTCTGGTGAGTCAAGATACCTATATATTTAGCCTTACTTTGGCGGATAACATCGCTCTGGCTCGGCCCGATGCCAGCAGAGAAGATATTGAGAAGGCAGCTCATGATGCCTGCTTGGATGATCTGATCGACCAGCTACCCGACGGCTTGGATCATCTGCTTGCTGACAACGGCTCGGACCTGTCTGAGGGTCAGCGGCAAAGGGTGGCTCTGGCTCGCGCCTTTTTGAGCTCGGTGCCATTCATGCTTCTGGATGAGCCCACCAGCAATATGGATGCTCTCCTCGAGGGTCGGGTCTTGACTAGGTTGATTGAACGCAAGGGCGACCGTACCTGTCTGATCGTCTCCCATCGTCCCTCTGTGATGGCTAAGGCAGATCGCCTACTGACGCTAGAAGACGGTAGACTTATTCAGGCGTAATTTTTCCACTTCGTAGATGGCAGATGAGTGACGATGTAACCGAAACTCATTGCTGTAGCCAAGGTTGCTCACCTTAAAGAGAGTCGGTACTGGTCAGTCGGAAACCTACAAGTGCATCACTTTGAGTGAGTTCTATAGTCGAAAAAAATGGCATCATGCAGGTCCAAATAACGCTAAAATAGTGATATGTAAATGTTGCATTCTGCAAACCTACTATTTAAACATGATTGATTAAATATCTAATCAACCAGGATTCTGTTTCAGACCAGCTGTCGACAGCTAGCTATAACCGGATAAGCTCAGTCTTTATTAAAACATATCCCAGGAAAATCTGGGTTTACTTGTTGGTGATGTAATCTAATAGATGATGCTTCTTATACGTATCTATAGCTATAGAGAGAAGAATATCTTTTGAAACCAACGATGCAGAAAATGTTAACTGAAAAAGAGTTACAAGAGGGGCTGCTTGGTTATAACTTCTTTCCACGCGTGGCAAAATATCAGGATGAATTCCCGCCATGTTTTGTTTCAACCTGTCTATGTGAGGATGATTTTAAAGCTTATAAAGCATTAGTTAATGCAGGCGACAGACTCACCCACGAGCGGCAAAAAAGCGGGTTTGGCGTTATTCATGCTAACTCAATTAGGTCTGACTATAGCCCGAGACTCACAGAGATTCCGCACCCTCTTGCATACTGCAACCTCTGCAAGAAGTTGATAGATCACTATGATGAGTGGACAGAAATTCAGAATAATCCGAAGTCTGCAATAAGAGTAGGCAAAGACAATAAGGGTGATAAGCGGGTTTTCATTATGCGCCCAAGGGCGAAACTCGAAGTCCCAGTAAATGCAAGATATTTAGTAAAAACAGATATTGCTAAGTTTTATGACTCCATTTATACCCATGCGATTGCATGGGCCATGATGGGTATAAAAGAAGCAAAACAGAATAGAGGCATGGGGGAGGGGGCGAATGAAATTGATGCCGCTCTTAGACGTACAAGACGAAATGAAACCAACGGAATTTCTATAGGTCCTGGGAGTTCGTCAATTTGTGGTGAGATTATGCTAAAAGCAGTAGATGACAGTAGCACAATGCAAAAATATCAGTATCTCCATTTTATTGACGATTTTCGTTTCTATGCTGTTTCCGAAGATGAAGCAGAAAGATTCATATTAGATCTAACTGAAGTGTTGGCAAGATATAAGCTGACAATAAATCAGCGGAAGACTCAAGTCATTCCTTTGCCGGAAGTTCAAACCGTTGATTGGCTCCGAACAATATCAGCAGCAAGTAGCATAGGGCTAAATTGGAAAACTATATCAAATTTCCTTGATCTAGCTCTACAAATTCAAAAGCAATACCCTGAGTCATCGGCTTTGCGAACAGCGTTGATAACAATCGAAGGGCAATGGGATAGCCTAGACAATAGTGCAAAAAAGACGACAGTTCATCGGTTGTTTAATATAGCATTTTTTTATCCGGCAGCAGTTAAGTCACTATGCCGAATCCTACTAAACAATAGTGCTGTAAAGAACAATGATGATGTTACTGCAAATCTTGACAAGTTGTGTGATTTGATAATTCAGCATTCTAAGCTTGATCATTCTGACGCGGTGACATGGTTGTTGTATACCATTCTTCATGAAGGACAGGCGGTTAGCGAAGATGCAGTAGATGCAATAATAGAGTCAAAAGATAGTCTTGCATTGGCATTACTTACAGAGACGCGTAGCCATAAGGTTCGGAGTAAATTAGTTGCGTTTATCGCTAGTTTCGAAGATCTGAATCCAGAGCCTTATGAACGCGATGAGTATTGGCTTTTATACTATGAATTATTCAGCAAGGGAGGGGTTCCATTAAAGGATCTAAATAAACAAGTAGGGAAATATGAAGAGGAATTTCATAGCTTAATAAATATGGGGTGTAAGTTTATTGATACCGAGAAAGATTCTCAGTTAATCAAGCCGGGTAGCTCTCGGTTAACCAAGCCGGGTACCTCTCGGTTAATCAAGCCGGGTAGCTCCCATGCACCTATACTGAATCGTATCCCATTTCTGTATACAGCTACGAATATAGTTAACGATTTACCCTATGCCGATTGAGGAAGATTGCTGCAATTGTAGATTATTATCAGTTAGTTGTGGAATTACAGATTTCAGCTAATGTTGACCAAAGCCATATAGCTTTGGTCAAAGCCTTTCCAAAAGACGTTTTATTTTGTGTGGCTTGAGAATGATGTGTGCTTATTCGCGATAATAAACAATTTAAATGTGCATATCTTACATGCATTTATGCTGCTGAATAATCCAGTCTTTATTGAAAATGATTGCCACCCCGTTTGGTTGAATTATATCTTGTCAGTATTTAGCAATTGATTGGGGATGAGGGATCGTAGTACACATGAGCAGTATTGTTGGCGCTGTAACGATATAGAGGCTATAATTGTTGTCCTCAGTAAAGGTCAAGAAGATCGGTTGACTGGGAATGATAGCAATGACAGATGGTTGGCTGCATATCCAAACGAAGGCGGATTGAGGAATAATGCAGATTATATTTGCCTTATTTATGTGTGTAATCACTTTGGTTGCCCGACCGTAGAACGGCGGGAATACAATGATCCACAAAAACAAGCGTTGGGGATAAAATCGTTTTTTATCTTCACTCCTCACAATTGTGGCGTAGTAGAAAACAGAAAACTGGAAGCTGCATACGATGAAGTTTGGGACTGTTTTTCATGTAAGGCCTATAAAGCTACGGTAATTAGGGCTCGTAGTGTTCTAGAAAATATAGTTAATAGGTTAATTGGTGAGGCTCGATTTGATAAGCCCAATAAGTCCAAGTCGGGTAGGTCCAAAGAAAAATGGAGAGGTAAAGGGCTGAGTAAGAAAATAGAAAAAGCAGAAAAAAGCGGGGTCATACCAAAACTTGCAACTAAAAATGCGAGGGCTATAAAACTCTTGGGTGACAGTTCTACGTACAACATTGCTGAGGACATAACCACGAAAGATGTCAAGGCAGTTATCAGGCTTCTTGAAGATGTAGTTCGCGCCACCTATGAAAGTAAGTCTGAGCGAAATCAGGTTACTTAAAAAGCTGAGGATATAAGAAAGCGGCAAGGGTAGTTCAGATGAGAGAACTAGTTACTATTAAGACTTTTCAACTTCAATTTTTTGATTTATTGATAGCTTTTGATTAAGTCTACGCTATATATCAGGATTTTGATGCCTCTGGACGATTTCAGTATTTAGTAAATTATCCCTTCCTTAAGAAAGTAGCTGGTCGAATGAGGCATATAGCATGATGTTGCATGTTCAAGCGAACGGATGTTGATGCTCATCGTATAGAGCCATCACTGACATTAATTTTGATCTGTCGAAGTGGTGGTAGATAATATATCGCATGACGGTCTTTCAAGATGTTCTCAATGTTATCGAGAAGTCAATGGCGGCTCAGGTGGAAGGCGGGGAGAGAGCCCGCGGAACGGCCTTTGAGCAGGCGACAAAATATTTTCTGACGCATGACTCCGCATGGGCTCCTCAGTTCAGCAATGTTTGGATGTGGTCGGAGAAGGGCAATCCGCTTCTTACGAATGACGCGCATGGGCAACCGCATAATCTGCCCAGGAATGACACTGGCATCGATCTGGTGGCCCGTGGTCTCGATGGGTCGCTGTGGGCGATTCAATGTAAATATGTTGCAGCCGAACACGTTGTAGACAAGGCTGATATATCCACATTCTTTACTGCTGCCTTTGCCAGAAAAGTCGAACCTGGTCATTTGATTATTGTGCATACGGGGGCAGGTCTCACAAAAACTCTTTATCGGGAGGCCGAACAATTCGGCGCTACCGTCATCGATTCAACCGCCTTGGACGGCGATTTTGTCGATTGGACCCCATTCCTTCCCTCAGCAACAGTCAGTAAGTTTTCCCCACGTCCTTATCAGCGTAAGGCGATTGATGATTGCCTTCGGGGGTTCGAAACGCATGACCGGGGCAAACTGATTATGGCCTGTGGTACAGGCAAGACTTTGACAGCTTTGCGTCTCGCTGAAGAGATGAAGAGCCGACGCGACGAGCAGTACCCAGATCTGAAGAATGCACCTTTCAGAGTTTTGTTCCTGGCCCCTTCCATTGCCTTGGTTTCCCAGACTTTCCAATACTGGACCCATCAAGCAATGGACCGCATGGCAGGTTTTGTCGTGTGCTCAGATGAGACGGCGAATAGACGGAGAAGTGAGGATAACGATGCGTGGTCTTCCTCAGTGCTTGATGTGCCATTCCCGACAACGACCGATGCTGCGACTTTAAAGCGTAATGTGGGAATCGGGAGTATTACGGATGGCCTTTCCGTAGTTTTCTCCACCTACCAATCGATCTGTGCCACAATCGATGCACAGCGCATGGGTATGCCTGAATTTGATCTGGTGGTTTGTGACGAGGCCCATCGCACCGCTGGCACCAGTGATAACAGAGGTAAGACGTCTCCGTTTGTTTTGGTTCATAATGCTGAATTGCTCAAATCGAGAAAACGCTTGTATATGACGGCCACTCCGAAAGTTTATGCCGATGCTGCAAAAGACCAGGCCAAGCGTGCTGACTATACAGCCTATTCGATGGATAACGAAGCAGTATTCGGACCAGAATTCCACAGGCTTAAGTTCGGCTCCGCTGTGGAGCAGGGAATACTAAGCGATTATCGCGTATTGGTGCTCGGTGTCGCCCAGGGCCAGGCCTCTAACCTCCAGGAACAAATGACCAGCACGCAAACCATGCGGGATGAGTATGACAAGATCGAGGCTCAGCGTCGTAGATCACGTAAAGCTGATCGCGATACTCTTGCAGAAACGCGCAAGGCCAAGATCGCAGAGCAGGCACAGTCGTTCGCAGGTAAGATTGTTGGTGCATGGAACGGGTTGTTGACCCGAGGAGTGCATACTAACAGTACACTGAAATCCGTTGACATCGATACAGGATTGGGTGAACAGGTCCAATTTGCGGTGATGGGCAACCAATCTCAGCGGCAATCTGGGGGGGAAACCCGTACTGAAACAGTGCAACCATTACGTAGGGCAGTGGCATTTACGAGGCGTATTGCCGATTCAAAGGCGCTTGCCGATGGATTCAATGATGTAATTTTTCAATATCTTGAGCAGCAGATAAAGAGCGGACATAAAGTTGAAGGGCTTCTGAAAACCAGCGTTAAGCATGTTGACGGCAGTATGCCAGCCCGTAAGCGTAACGACTTGCTTTCATGGTTGGGTGAACCTCCTGATGAAGACGAATGCCGCATGTTGAGTAATGCGAAATGCCTTACCGAGGGTGTTGATTTGCCGCAGTTGGATGCAGTGATTTTCTTTCAGCCAAGAGCTTCTCAGGTTGATATTGTTCAGGCTGTTGGACGGGTGATGCGCAAGGCCGAGAATAAAAAGTATGGATATATCATCCTTCCGGTCGTTGTTCCTGAAGGTTCTGACGCTAATGACGTGCTTGCGAGCTCCGATTTTGAGACAGTCTGGAAGATTTTGCAATCCTTGCGTTCCCATGATGAGCGTTTGGATGCGCGTATCAATGCATTGAGCCTGCATCGTCAGTCTGAGCAACATAAGCGTCAGCGTAAGCCGGGCAAATCGAACCGTGTAGGCCGGGGTGATTACGTAGACCAGGATGGTATCGATGAGGGGGCATTTAATGAAAAGCATGGCTCTCTGACCACTATGGTGCAGGGTGAGCTACGGTTTGACAAGCAGATTTCAGAGAATTTCCAAGCAAGACTGGTTCAGAAATGTGGAGATACAGCTTACTGGGATGATTGGGCAGACTCCGTCGCTAAAATCGCGAAGACTACGGTGGAGATTATTAACAATGCCGTCGTTGATGATGCGCAGGTTAGAACGGCATTCAATATATTCCTACAAGGACTGCGTGACACTCTAAATCCAGGCATCGACCGAGATGACGCAATAGGCATGCTCGCTCAGCATATCCTTACTGCGCCTATTTTTGATGCGCTGTTCGCACAGCAGAAGGATCAGCAGGGCCGGAGCTTCGTACAAGCCAATCCCGTATCGCAGGCTCTCGAGCCCATTACTAAGCTGCTTGAACCGTTAATTAGCAAGGCCGATCCACAACACGATTTGTCGGAACTCTACGCCCAGGTAAGGCTCTCCGCTTCGGCTGTGCACAGCGACGAGTCCGCCCGTCAGACGCTGGTGAAGAACCTCTACGAGTCGTTCTTCCGCAATGCGTTCAAGGACGACTCCAAGAAGCTCGGTATCGTTTATACGCCCATTGAAATCGTAGACTACATTATTCATGCCGTGGACCGCCAGCTTAGTGAGCATTTCGGAAAGCATATAGGCGATCGGGGCGTTACGATCCTTGACCCGTTTACAGGAACCGGCACTTTCATCGTTGAGCTGCTGCGTTCCGGACTCATTCCTGCTGAGAACTTGCGCTACAAGTATGAGCATGAGATCTATGCGAACGAGATTATGCTGCTCGCCTACTACATAGCGATGGTCAACATCGAATCCGCGTTCTACTCCGTACAGATGGAGCTAGCCAAGTCTGGGAAAGTTGGTGACAAAGGCAACTCGTTCTACGTCCCCTTCCCGGGCGGGGTACTTACTGACACTTTCCAGACTTCGGAAGATAACGACACCATAGACCAGTCAGTGTTTATGGCGAACAGTGAACGTGTGCAGCGTGAGAATGAACAGCCCATCACTGTCATATTCGGTAATCCGCCATATTCTGCAGGCCAGAAGTCAGCGAATGAGAACAATGCCAACGATCACTATGAAACGCTTGACTCGCGCATAGAGGAAACCTATGTGGCTACTTCATCATCTTCGAACAAGCGTCAGATCTATGATTCATATATTCGTGCGTTCCGCTGGTCCTCTGACAGAATTGCAGGTGTTAATCGCGATGGCAAGGGCATTATAGGGTTTGTGAGCAATGGTGGATGGCTTTACAGCATCGCTTTTAACGGATTCCGCAAGGCTCTATGTAACGAGTTCAGCGATATATACGTATTCAACCTTCGCGGAAATGCATTAGGCAAGGGAATTGAGAGGAAAAAAGAGTCAGGAAATGTGTTTGGAGGGGGCACGCGTACATCAATAGCCATAACCCTGTTGATTCGTGATCAAGAAGCTGATCATCAAGGTATTGTGCACTATCGTGACATTGGTGATTATCTTTCACGTGACGAAAAACTTGCGACTATAGACGAATCTGCAGATGGGGAAGAATTTGAATGGCAGATATTAATTCCCGATGAGCATGGCGATTGGCTATCTCAAAGGGATGATTCCTTTGATAATTATGCTCCTCTCGCACTGGGCAAACGCAAACGGATGCCAGGGATGTTTGCCACATATTCTCTGGGTATCAATACTAATCGTGATGCGTTCTGCTATGGATTTTCCTTTAATGAGGTACAGAACAATATTCAACGTTTGTTGAAGACATATAATTCTGAGTTATCAAGATGGATAGCAGATGGGAGAAAACAGCCAATCGGAGATTTTGTCGTGAGGGATGCTCATTTGATCAAGTGGAGCAGTTCTCTATATCAATTGTTCGCGAGAGAAAAGCAACTACTATATTCCGATGAGCATCTTGTCTACAGTCTCTACCGGCCATTTACGAAAAAATGGTTGTATTACGATGGCTCTCTTATTCACAGAATATTTCGTAACTTGTCGCTGTTCCCCCCTGCTTTATCAACGTCTGAAACAACGTCGGCTACTGGTATGCATATACAACGTGAGACAGCCCTCCCGCCTTTCGTTAATCGAGTGATAGATGTTTCAGGTGTTGGCAACACGGGTTTTTCGTGTTTAATCTCAGAAGAAACCGTCTGCCTCGATGCAGTGCAAAAAGGTCAGTGCTTCCCCTTGTATTGGTATGAGGTGATAGATAATTCCAAGAAGGTTCCAGAGGGTGAACTTGATCTTGGACATGCATCCCTTCTTAAGCCTGGCGACCTTATCGTGAATGACAGTCAGGGCAAACGATATATCAGGCATGATGCCATCACGGATGACACGTTGCGCGTGTTCCGCGCTGCATATCCCGATAACCGTTCCCTGCATGCGAAAGATGTATCAGCGGCGAAAGAATGTATTTTCTACTATGCATATGGATTGCTGCACAGTCCTGAGTATCGTGAGCGTTTCTCTGCGAATCTCCGCAAGGAATTGCCTCGGATCCCATTTGCTGCTGATTTCGACACGTATCAGCTCGCGGGCCGCCGCCTTGCGACATTGCATGTGGAGTATGAGAACGTTGAACGCTATGTGAGCACCGAGAATGGTCAGGACGACCGCATAGTTGAGGATTGGTCTGAAGATGCCGACCATTCTGATCCAGGAAGAGTGCAGAAGCTCCAATTCGGACGCACTACGAAATCTGAAGACAACCCTCAAGGCAAGGACAGGTCGACGATCATCATTAACGATAAGGTATCCTTGCGGAACATTCCCGAGGAGGCGTATCGATACAAGGTATCAGGCCGGTCGGCTATTGAATGGGTCATGGATCAGTATCGAGTGAAAACCGATAGAGCCAGTGGGATTACTAATGATCCTAACGATTGGGTACGAGAGAGCGGCAATCCCAGATATATCATCGATTTGCTCGAATCAGTTGTCACCGTGTCAATCGAGACGATGAAGATCGTTGACTCCTTGCCGCCGATTAATGCACAGGACAAACCCTCATTCTGGCCCCTAGGATGGTAATAATGGTTTCGCAGCGACTATCTCCCTGGCCCTATGGGGTGCTCAAGAATGTGGCGGCGGTTTTGGCGGACACCAATACAGGGTTGAAGAATAGAGAAATCGGCGATCTTCTTGCTCGTTTGCATATGGTGGACCCCATGCCTTCAGCGACAAAACGAGATCGCCTTACAGAGGCTTTCGTGGTACGGCAGAATAAGGACCATAATCCTGCAAGAATCATCACGTTCATCGTGCGTGCCATGGAACCAGTAAATTATAGGGACTGCCCTGAGTTGTTCTCTCTCAGACGCGATCGGCTTAATGAGCGTCTCACTTTCGTAGGCTTGCATATTAATGAGAAAGGTCAGGTCGCGAAAGGTGCTTTGGCGCAGACTTTGGACGAAGCCACGCGAGCTGCTACATCGATAAGAGATGAACTCAATCGTCGCAAGACACATCCTGAAGTTCTGCGCTATTGCTCGCTTGAAGTACTCAAACTCGATAACTTTCACGCCTGTCTGGAAGCGGTTAAAAGCATCTTTGATCGAATTCGAAAAATGTCAGGTGAACAAGGTGACGGTGCAGCTCTCGTGGATGCTACTCTTTCCTTGGGGAAAAGCCGTCATTCAAAACTGGCAATAAACTCGCTGAACACCCAGACGGAACGTGATGAGCAATCCGGTTTCGCTAATCTTGTGAAGGGTCTTTCTAGCCTCTACAGAAATCCTACTGCGCATGACCCGCGATTGACACGTGTCATAAGCAAAGACGAACTGTTGGAGGTGCTTACATTGGTCTCAATGATTCATAGAAGATTAGACATAGCGGTATATGAAGCATGAGAGGATGTTTCTGGTGAGGTGATCTTGTATAGAGGCTCGGAAGTGCTATTGCTTGGATAGTTCAAGAAAATATAGGAGAAGCTACCTGTTGCATTCTCGAATTACTGTGCAGGAAAAGTACCCAGTAGCTGTCTTATCTGGGAGTCATTGGGTTGAGGCAAGACCTTGTTTGAGGTTTTGTAACGGCATGGTCTCTGATCTGTCTAGCTCAATGCATTATTTTGACATCATTTGATTTAAATCTAAAGTATCCAAGCTTGATTGTGGGAAACTATCTAGCTCTCGATAAGTCAGAATAATAGTTATATTTCGTTTAAAAATTCTATAAAAAGAGACCTACGTCGACTTTCTGGAACTCTTATCTGTGGAGCTAGCCGGGCTCCGTATATTCACAATTTTACTTGTAATTGCAACGGTTCTCATCAATGAAGATCAAATCGTAGTCTATTTTATAACCTATTAGTGAACAAACCTGGGACTTAATGACTCAACATGAGCGACTTCTACTCGAAGTTTCTGCCATTGATATATTTCAGTTTCAGATAAAGTAAAAAGCAAGCAAAAGGAATGTCATGTCTGCGTGGACACGTGTGCATGACATAATAAAAATGCCGCGGCATCCAGTAGATGGCACACTAAGTTTGAAACAGCAAGAACGGGCCGTTAACAGGGAATGGCCGTCGGTGGAGAGAGAAGGGCGACTGTGAAGGAAAACGGGAACGGGGACACCTCGAGACGCAGGCCTGCAGTCATTGTGGCGGTCCTGGTGCTGGCGGTAGCCGTCATCCGCGGCGGGGGACTGTGGTGGCATAACCACACGGTCCAGGAACACGATCAAGCCCTCACCTCATACCGGGCGGCGGTCAGGGACTATGCAAGCCAGGAGGGCCGATATCGCTCATACCTGGACTCTGACGAAGTGAAGTCCGCCTCTGCCATCAAAGAGGAAGAGGTCAGCGACGCCAAGACGGTCCTGGCCATGTCCAGGGATGTGAAAACCACCAAACCCGCATCAAGCAGAAAGACCAGTGTTAAAACCGCCCTAACGGGGGATGCATCCACCGGGGAGCTGAAGAAGGCGACCGAAAACCTGGCCTCACAGATCTCGAGAATGAAGGCAGAAGTCAGGACCATCAAGGCCAAGGTGCTCGCCGTGAACACTTCTAAGGCCCACAAGCAGCTCTCCGACGCTATCGGCAATGCAGACAAAACCCTCGCTGATTCCAGCGGCAAGGTGCCCGATGGGAACCACTCCCGTGATGAACTGACCAAGACCCTTGACTTGGCCAAGAAGACCCTTGAGGACAGGAAATCGGTTCTTAAGACCTTCACTGATGCCAAGACCACCCTTGACACTAAAACTCAGGCTGTAAACAATGCTGTTAATGCTAAAGCCGCTCAGGATGCTGCTGATGCAGCTGCTGCTGCACAGGCCCAAGCTACGAGCGCTGCTGCGAGCGGTGGTTCTGGTTACCGTGCATCTTCTGGCGGTGGTAGCGGTTATCGTGCACCTTCCGGTGGTGGTTCTGCTCCTGCACCCTCTAATGGTGGTAATGGCGGTAGTTGGCATCCTACTTGGCTTGGTACAACTGATGGTTCGCCCGGTACAGCTCATTGGGAAGGTGACCATCATATCGTTGAACAAGAGTTCTGATATTCTTCTAAAGAATATCCGGGTTCTTCTCCTGTTTATCGGGATTAGAATCCACTGTATAACTGAATAATTGAATTAGAGTTTGGTGATAGGTTTTGATGCGAGCTACTTCTGTTCCTCCCTCCCCATATTAAATGATCGGTTGCCATAAGCGGCTATAGCTGCTGGTGGGGTTCTAGTCTCTGCAATTGAATTATGCTGCCACTAATCTGACGCCTGGTCTGTGTAAATCATGGTTTCAAGAGGCTGATTATCCTGGATGGATCATTGATGAATTCCGATTGCCACGTCTCGGCACTGATGACCTGGACGAGCTTGCCTTTCCCCATATCATCCCGAGTGATGTCCCCATCGCTGGACCCAGCGGCATGCTCATGGTCGAGGAACCTGTTCCACAGGCTATCAAGAACCGAGTCTTCCCTCCTGCAACGATGACTGTAGTTCAGTACCCGACGGCCTTTCATGACCTTCTCGATGGAATGCAGCACACGCCAATACTGTTGGTCGCCCCCCCCCCCCCCATGGCGCTACTCCAGGTAATTTCACCGGTTGCCTTGTTGTCCACATGAAGCCCGAATCATCCCATGAGGCATCTTCCCCTGTCCTGAGCGGGAACCAGAACCTGGCCAGCCTCTCATCAAGGCACAGGTACGCCAGCAGCTCGAAGAACCCTACCGACTCACCCCGTCCAAGCTTGCCCTGGTCGTTGAGCATCTCCGCTGCCGCATGCCCGGCATCCGCCTTGTTGACACACCTGGATATTCTGTCGGACATCGCGATGGTACTGGTCAACGGCAGCATCGAGAACCCCTGAAGCGAGCAGTCGAAATCGTCGGCTTTCAGACTCTTCTTCCATCGCCCATACAGACGGAATACCCTAGGGTGCTGAAGCAGCAGCAGACAATGCAGGTGGAAATGGTGCCCGCTGCTGCGGTTCCAGGTGACCTCGACGGTGCTGACCATGCCGCAGACTCCGAATCTCCTCCGGTCGCCCAGGCTTCGAGACCCGCCGTTCCAGGATCCACCGGCTGTCAAAGCACTCCGGGCATGACCCAACGCGTCCATCAGCTGTCAGCAAAGGAATGCCCGATTGTGAACGTGGCGAACAGGACCTGATGGCCGATGCCGTCCCCGAGTCCGTCATGCATGAACCAGTCCAGCCCCCTCGACAGCTGGTCCTCCCTCTCGGCCGCTATCGACTGCGAACACCTGGCACACCGCCTAGAGCCGCAATGGTACAGGCCACTGATATACCGCTTAGCCCTGGTACCCTTACCGATCTGTATTACCGACAACTGGGTTTCACCACCTGTAGAGGCGACGCGGGGACTACGAGAACAACAGCGGATGGATAGCAGTGAGGAGGCGCCCAACTGCAGGGACTTCATCCGCCAGTGCAGCTCACGTGCAGCGGCATCATCATTCACTACCGGGCCGCCGTCGGATAGTTCCCCTTTTATCAAGGAAAACCATATGAAAAAAGGTCTCCTAGCGGAAACCCGGAAACACTGCCTGTGGAGCTAGCCGGATTCGAACCGGCGACCCTCTGCTTGCAAAGCAGATGCGCTACCAGCTGCGCCATAGCCCCGTGAATGTGAAAAGAACTTCAACCGCGCAAGAAATGCGTGGGCCTGGGAGGACTTGAACCTCCGACCTCATCCTTATCAGGGATGCGCTCTAACCAGCTGAGCTACAGGCCCATGCCGTGTGACCGAAGAATCACACAAATGGATAGCTTACCATAGTGTCCCCTCAAGTCAATCTCGGCGGCGTCGCGTCGCGTCTTGGCGGAAGAATGGGGGTCATGAGGCGGAAACGGCGTGCGGAACCAGTCCGGTCGGAGCGGTTAGAGGTCGGTGGCGAGACGGTTCTGGTCATCAGGAAGCGGATCGCCAACGTCTATCTGCGGGTCAAGCCGCCTGACGGTCATCTGGAAGTGACGGCGCCTCTAAACTTGGGCGATGACCAGATTCGTGCTTTTATCGACGGCAAGCACCGCTGGATTGCAACCACTAGAGAACGTCTAGCCCGTTCGCGCGATGTCTATGCCCAACCCGGAGCCGATGATCAGCTGTCGCCAGGCCGATCCGAGGCCGAAGCCAAGAGAATTCTCCACGAGAGGCTGCCGACTCTGCTTGATCGGTGGGTCCCTGTGGTAGGTCGTCGACCCGAGCGCATCAGTCTGCGGAAGATGAAAACCCGCTGGGGCTCCTGCACCCCCGCCACTGCCAGCATCCGGCTCAACACCGACCTGGCTTGGCTGGATCCCGACCTGCTGGAGTATGTGCTGGTTCACGAGCTTACCCACCTCTACGAGCCCGGTCACGGTCCCGGCTTCCGCGCGCGGATGGATCGCTATATGCCTGACTGGACCGAGCGCCGTCGTCGACTCAACCGCTATTTGGCTTTGTGACTACAGAAGCTAGACATCTGAAGCTATGACTTCGAGAGCCATGAATTCTGGAGCAATCAACTCCACGTGATTTCTGAATTTGTGCAATGCGAGCTTGTAAATTACGAACCCGTGGCATCATACGTGCTGATGATTTCGCGCCCGAAACCCTGCTGGGTCTTCTGGTGTGAAGCTGGATTGGTTTTCGAGCCGCTCTGTCTATCGAGATCTAACCTGACTATGCGGTCTGATTCAGCGCGATCTGATTTTAATCTGTTCTGACTTAACCAATCTGCCTTTGATTCGTGCTGACTCTGCTCAAGCTTGGTTTAACGCGCCACATTTGTCATCGAAGACTGACGAGAGACTGCCGCAGCCCATGATGGTGCGCTAGCGTTGAGGAAGAGGGGCGATCCTGCAGCAGTTAGGCGGGCTCCCTGCGGCCCGGAGGCGAGTGTGGAGCCGATCCGGGGCAATCGATCATGAAGGAGCAGATGAGATGACGGAATCCAAGAAAACAATCAAGCGTGCTGTGGTTACTGGCGCCTCCAGTGGTATCGGCCAGGCCAGTGTGCGGGCCTTAGTGGACAAGGGCTGGAAGGTGGTCGGCCTGGCCCGGCGCGAGGATAATCTCAAGGCTTTGGCCGATCAGCTGGGCCAGAACTTCACCTACGAGGTCTGCGATGTGACCGATGAGGACTCCACGCAGGCGGCGGTTGATGCCGTGCTCAAGGGCGGTCCGGTCAAGGCTCTGGTCAACTGCGCCGGAGCGGCCTTCGGCAAGGACCCGGTGGCTACCTCCAGTCTGGACGATTGGCGCGGCATGTACGAGCTGAACGTCATCGGCACCCTGCGGGTCATCCAGAAGTTGCTCCCGGCCCTGAAAGAGGCGGAGGGCACGGTCCTGGTGATCTCCTCCACGGCAGGCATCGAGCCCTACGAGGGCGGCGGTGGATACTGCGCCTCCAAGGCGGCGGAACGGGTCATGGCCCGTATTCTGCGGTTGGAACTGATTGGCGAGCCAGTGCGCGTGGTCGACATTGCTCCTGGTCTGGTCCACACCGACGAGTTCTCCCTGAAGCGGTTCGGCGGGGATAGCGACCGGGCTGACGCGGTCTACGCCGGGGTGCCCGACCCGCTGACCGCCGACGACATCGCAGGATGTGTCACCTGGGCCCTGGAGCAACCCGACACTGTGGACATTGACCAGATTGTGGTTCGTCCTCGTGCCGAGGGCTCCTACACCAAGCTTTACCGTCGCAGCTGAGCCTATGCGCGCCTGGCGGAACGCAGCCGACCGGGGATAGTGCCTACGGCCACGATGAGTACGGACAGGATCGACCCTGCCAGCACGCCTAGCAGGGCTGACTCCAGGTGCGGGGATCCGGCGAAGGCCAGGTTGGCGATCAGGAAGGACATGGTGAAGCCGATTCCGCAGAGCTGGCAGAGGCCGATCAAGTTTCCGGTTGTGGAGCCGGCAGGCCGCCGCAGCCCCAGATGACTTGCCAGGACCAGCATGGTCAGGATTCCCAGGGGTTTGCCCAAGGCCAGTCCCAGCGTGGCGCCCCAAAAGACCCGGTCAGTGAGCAGTCCGGGTCCCAGCTGATCCAGGGAGATGGACAGCGAGAAGAAGGCGAACACGGGCAGAACCACCAGGGCGCTCAAGGGTGTCAGCAGGCGGTCCAACTGTTCGGCAGGCGATGGTGCCTGGACGTGGCTCGGCCCAATCCCAGTTGGCTCGGTCCCAGCTGGATTGGCCCCGGTAGATTCTGTTCCGGATGGTTCAGCCTCGTGTGACCTGGCGACAGGGGTCAACAGGCCCATCGCTACTCCCGTCAGTACCGGGTGGATTCCAGCCTTGAAGAGGCCGTACCAGGCCAGCAGTCCGCCGACAAGGGCACCCAGCAGGAACAGCGGCATCAAGGGTCGCCAGAGCCGAGAGGAACGGCTCGCTGCTCGGACCAGCAGGGCCCAGACCACAAGGCCGGCCAGGCAGACAAGCAGCCAGCTCGGTTGTCCCAAACTGGAGTAGCCCAGAGCGATCAGCAGGACGCCGATCAGATCGTCGAAGATGGCCAGGGTCATCAAAAAGGCCTGCAGGGCGGGCCCGGCCTTGGGCAGGAGCAGTTGCAGAGCCGCCAGGGAGAAGGCTACATCGGTGGCCGTTGGGACAGCCCAGCCACGCAAACCGGCGGGGGAGCCCAGGTTGAGCAGGCAGTAGATCAGAATCGGAACGGTCACACCGCCCAGAGCGGCCAGCATGGGCAGCAGGACCTGCCTGTGGTCGCGCAGAGTACCCGTGGCAGCCTCCTGGCGCAGGTCAAGACCCATGGTCAGGAAGAATATGGTCAGCAGCCCGTCCTGTATCCAATCCTTCAGGGACAGGTTCAGCCCACCGGGCAGGTCCAGAGGAATCCAAGCGGCAAGAGCCTTCAGCCCTAGCCCGGTCTCTGGCAGATTGGCCAGGATCAGCCCTGCCAAGGCACAGGCCATCATGAATAGCCCGGTGATCCGATCGTTTTCTGCCAACGAAGATATGGTTGCGAAAAAATTTGAGGGATGGAGTCGGTTGTGCCGGACTCTGTCAGATCCGTCCTGCTCACGCTGTGGATTTGATGGTCGGGCATTTGATGGCTTGGGAGCCTGCTGCGAATTCGAAAGTCGGGGGTCTGATGGTTCGGGGTTTTGACGCTGTGGATTGATTTGAGATGTTGGGAATGTAGGCGTGGGCGGCATGATGCTCCTGGTCGGGCGGATAGGGTTCGGTCTTCCACGGCCGACCAGTCTTCCCGGCGTGAGGCGGCGCCCGGCCGTCTCCCAAATGTTAATTCTATCTTGTTCAAAGAGTTATGCCAGCGGCCCCGCACCTTTTACGATGCAGGGCCGCTGGCATACCGCTTATCGGAGCGGCGATGAGCTCTCAGAGCTCAGAAACCGAGTAACTCAGTAACTCAGAACAGGTGGCTGCGCATGAACCACTGGAAGTGCTCCAGCTCCTGCACGTGGTCCTGCACGATGTTGGAGCTGATGACGTCCAGGTCGTCCAGCTCCTTGATGGCCTCGCGGTCGCGCTTGATGAAGGTGGTGTAGTAGGTGTCCAGGGTCTTCAGGTAGTCCAGGGCATCCTGGCGGCCGGTCATGGTGATGCCATCCCAGTCGCGGTTCTTCATGATGTCGTCGGGCCGTCCGGCGGGGGAGCCGCCCAGGGTGGCGATGCGCTCTGCGGTCTCGTCGGCCATGTTCAGCACCGAATCAACCTCGGGGTCCATCATCTCATGAATGCCGATGAATTCCTTGCCCTTCATGTTCCAATGGGCGTGCTTGAGGATCAGGGCAGTCTCCTGTTCCTGGCTCAGACGGCTCTGCAGGATGGCGATGACCTTTTCGCTGGTCGCTTCGTCGAGTCCCGGTACGGTAAAGTTCAATGCCATAATCGCTCCTTAAATGTGAAATTATGCCTGCGGTCGGGTCGGCCCGACCATGTACCTCCAGACTAGAGGAAAAGGCAAGGAAACGCTTGGATTTTGCGGGAATCAACCAGTGAAATCATTCACGTACCATCGGCTACGCTGACAGTCACTTTTCCTTGACTGACGTGTGACCGGTCACCGGCTGACTGCCAACCGAGCACAGGCCAGAGGATAGCTAGGCTCCGGTCGCAGCATCGTCTCCATCGTCGTCATCCTCGTCGGCCTGGTCCTCGGCCTCCTGCCGCCGTCTGACCTCGATGGTCTCGATGCGCCGCCCGTCAACCTTGGTCACCACCATGTCATACCCGTCGTCGGAGTGAATCACGTCTCCCACCTGCCCCATCCGCCCGGTCTGCGCCAGGAAGTAGCCGGCCAGGGTCTCGTAGGGGCCATCCTCCAGCTCAATCCCGGTCAGGTCGGCGAAGTCCTCGATGGTCATGCCGCCGTCGACCGTGGCAACCCCATTGACGAAGGCGGTTGCCTGGGGATGGGCAGGGTTCTGCTCCTCGGGCAGGTCGTACTCGTCGCGGATGTCACCCACCAGCTCCTCGGTCATGTCCTCCAGGGTGACAATGCCGTCGGTGCCCCCGTACTCGTCGATGACTACGGCCAGGTGGATGCCCTTCTTGCGCAGCTTCTCCAGGCTGGGCAGGAGCTTGGAGGTGCCGGGCAGGGCGATGCCGGGCCTGGTTACGTCGGCCACGGTCTTGGCATGGGGATTGCGCACGTCCATCAGGTCACGCACGTGGACGAAGCCCAGCACGTCGTCGAAGTCGCGTCCGGTCACCGGGTAGCGCGAGTAAGGCTCGTCGTGCACGAATTCGACCGCCTCCTGCAGGGGCATATCCCCAGCGATGAAGACCACGTCGGCCCTAGGACGCATGACCTCGGCCACGCTGGTCTCCGAGGCATCGAAGACGTCGCCCAGGATCATCCGCTCGTCCTTGCTCAGGTTGGTGTTGGAGGAGACCAGCATCCGCAGTTCGTCATCGCTGACCTCGGTGTCGGTCTGCTGGGGGTCGAAGCCCAGGATGCGCACGATGAGGTTGGTGTTCTTGCCGATCAGCCAGATGAGCGGCCTGCACAGGGTGGTGAAGACGTCGATGGCCGGAACGACGGCCCTGGCGATAGCCTCAGTGCGCTGCATGGCAATCCGCTTGGGCACCAGCTCGGAGATGACGATGGAGCAGTAGGAGATGATCAGAGTCAGAATCACCGTGGTCAGGGTGCTGGCCAGACCCTCGTGTACGCCCCACCCGGTCAGGACGGGCACCACGTAGGGGGCGATGGATGATGCGCCGAAGGAGGCCGAGAGGAAGCCCGTCAGCGTCACGCCGATCTGCACGGCGGAAAGAAAGGTGTTGGGGTCGCGGGCGATGCGGGCCACCCGGGCGCCGCGTGCGTCCTGCTGCTCCATTTGCTCCAGCTGCGAGCCTCTCAGGGAGACCAGCGCCAGTTCAGTCCCCGAGAAGACGGAACCGAGCAGGAGGAAGAAGAAAATGAGCAGGATGTTCAGCCATAATGCCATGCCTTCAATGCTAGGGTATGGACGCCCCATGTGCCCTATGTCACACCCAAGCGGTGAACCTCCGTCTTCCCCATACAGCGCTACCTGACTAGCATGAAACACGGAAGCAGGTTCGGCTCCAAGCCGGCATTCCCAACGCTCCCGAAAGGATTTTTCATGTCACAGCTTCAGCACGAATTGACTGAGTTCACCACGCAGGCCTACCAGGATAACAAGACCTTCTCGGTCTCCAAGAAGGATCTGCTGGGCCACTGGTCCCTGCTCTTCTTCTACCCTGCGGACTTTAGCTTCGTCTGCCCCACCGAGCTGGAGGATCTGGCCAGCAAGTACGAGGACTTCAAGAAGATCGGCTGCGAGATCTACTCCGTCTCCTGCGACACCGAGTTCGTCCACAAGGCCTGGCACGAGGCCAACGAGAAGATCGCCAAGGTCCAGTACCCCATGCTGGCCGATCCGACCGCAACCCTGGCCAAGGACCTGCAGACCTACAACGAGGCCGAGGGCAAGGCCGAGCGTGGCGACTTCATTCTGACCCCTGAGGGCAAGGTCGTGGCCTACGAGGTCATCTCCTCCAACGTGGGCCGCAACGCCGACGAGCTGCTGCGCCGCGTCCAGGCCTCCCAGTTCGTCTACGAGCACGGCGATCAGGTCTGCCCTGCCAAGTGGGAGCCCGGCGAGGACACCATCGAGCCCAGCCTGGATCTGGTCGGCCAGCTCTGATCCGTAGCTGCCAACATCGGGAACTCGCCGATCGGAAGCGACCAGGGTGGGTTCCCTTTTCTGTATTCACGACCAGCATCCAACACCAGCACAACAGTGCATTCCTTTGGAAGAGGCATTCATGACGGAAGACAAGAATCTTTATGACGTGGTCGTCATCGGCGGCGGCCCTGCAGGCCTGAGCGCAGGCCTCTACCTGGCCCGGGCGCGGTATCGCACCCTGATCCTGGAGAAGGACGACTTCGGCGGCCAGATCACCATCACGGCCGACGTGGTCAACTACCCGGGCGTGGCCAGCACTGACGGCCGCAAGCTGACCGATACCATGCGCCAGCAGGCACAGAACTTCGGAGCCGAGTTCATGAGCGCCGAAGCCTCGGGCATTGAGGCCCAGGGCGACATCAAGGTGGTCCACACCTCCCGGGGCGACCTGCGCACCTTCGGCATCCTGATCGCCACCGGCGCCAGCCCCCGCAAGATCGGCTTCCAGGGTGAGCAGGAGTACGCGGGCCGTGGCGTGGCCTACTGCGCTACCTGCGACGGCGAGTTCTTCACCGGTCGCGAGGTCCTGGTGGTAGGCGGCGGGTTCGCGGCCGCTGAGGAGTCGGTCTTCCTGACCAAGTACGCCACCAAGGTGACCCTGCTGGTGCGCGAGGAGGACTTCACCTGCGATGCCGCCGTGGCTGACGAGGCCCGGAACAACGACAAGATCGAGATTCATTACTCCACCGAGCTCAAGGGGGTCTCCGCTGGCCCCGGCGGGCTGGTCGAGGCCACCATTCTGGACCGCAAGAGCGGGCAGACTACCACCTGGAAGCCCCAGGACGGCGGCACCTTCGGCGTCTTCGTCTTCGCTGGCTACGTGCCCCAGACCGGCATGCTCAAAGGCGTGGTGGATCTGGATGACCATGGCTACGTGCTCACCCACGACTACCTGGAGACCTCGGTGCCGGGCATCTACGCCGCCGGGGATCTGCGGGTCAAGAACCTGCGCCAGGTCATCACCGCCACCTCCGATGGGGCTGTGGCCGCTGTGGAGCTGGAGCGCTACGCCTCCAACATGTCGGACAAGACCGGCCTGGTGCCGCCCCGGCCCGACGATTCCCCCTACGCCCGCTCCGAGCGGCAGGCCGAGAACTCCGCCTTGGCATCGGGCACCTCGCCCGCGCCTGTGGCCCAGGAGCACGACCAGGCCCCGGCAAAGACCTCCGGCTTCTTCGGGCCGGACATCCGCAAGCAGCTGGACATGGTCTTCGGCAAGATGACCGGAAAGCTGGAGCTGGCCCTGGATCTGGACGGCAGCCAGGTCTCCAAGGAGCTGGAGGCCTTCGTGGACGAGCTGGTCGGGCTCTCCGACGGCAAGCTGTCCTCCAGGGTCGACTCCCGCACGGACGAGGATGGCAAGGACTACGATCCCGCCAGCGACCTGCCCGATGCCCGGCCCAGCGTGCGCATATGCCGGCTGGATGATCAGGGCGTTTCCCAGCCGACAGGGCTGGCCTTCCATGGCGTGCCCAGCGGCCACGAGTTCAACTCCTTCGTCCTGGCCCTCTACAATGCGGCGGGCCCCGGCCAGCAGGTGGATCAGCCCACCTCGGACCGGATCGACGCCATCAAGGACCAGGTGGACGTGATGATGTTGGTCTCCCTGACCTGCACCATGTGTCCGACCACGGTTCTGTCTGCACAGCGGGTGGCGGCCCAGAACGGCAAGGTGCGCGCCGAGGCCTACGACCTGGCCCACTTCCCCGAGCTCAAAGACCAGTACCAGGTCATGAGCGTCCCCTGCATCGTGATCCGCAAGGACGGCCAGGAGACCGTGGAGTTCGGCAAGAAGTCCGTTCCTGAAATGCTGGATCTGATTGGGGCCTGACCCTGGGTAGAAACCAGAATAGAGCCTGAAAGGGCGCTGGTGTCACTGTCTTTGCGGCGATGATGCCAGCGCCCTTTTCTGATGTATGCTGCAGCTCTGTATTAATGAAAAGCTATGGATGTTATCCACGGTTTGTCCGGTTTGCCATATCAGCAGCCATAGGAGTGGCGGATGACCGGATCGGCCTTGATCAGCTGCACGTCGGGGACCTGATCCGGCTCCAGGGCCGCATTCATGGCGCAGGCGGCGACCGTGATCATCATGACCGGCTCGACAGTATGGAGCGACTACGCCCTGTCCAGCTACATCCTGACTGACCCCTCGGCCCAGACCGTTGCCCCTCGTGTGGCTTTCTTCTTCTCGGACAACACCAACAATCTGGGTATTGCTGCAGCGGCATCCCTGATTGCGACAGCCCCATGGTGATCGCCTACATGTTCCTGCAAAGGTACTTCATAGCGGGGATGGTTGCCGGAGCAGTCAGGTGGTCTATCAATCAGGAGCTGCCCAACAGCAGTGGAGCGGGCGGCTCACTGGTTCATCAAGCGTTGTTGTTTTGCGCATTTGTGTCGTTACCAAAGGATTGTTCATGCTCTTTCCACAGTCGGTCCGTTCGGATCAGCCGCTCACCTGCATGGCCCTGGGGCCGGACACGCCGGGTGCCGATATTCCCGACATCAGGGGGCTGCATGCAGGCCCCGACTGAATGGCTCGGAACAGACCCCCGTCTGGACCTCACCCATTCGCCCCTGCTGCTGGAGCATGCGCAGAACACCTGCCTGCATCCGGGCCTGACCGGGCATCCAGGCTGGGCGCTCCTGGTCGCCTCGATTCCTGGTGGAGGGCCAGCCTGAGCAGACCGCCGACTCGCTGACCATCAAGGTCCGTGACGAGGATGCCCAGCTTGGGTTGGAGACCAGGTTGGAGGCCATGGCTGGCGGATCCCTGCGGATTCGCTACACCCTGCTCAACTTGGGCGCAGATCCCTTCCTGCTGGAGGGGCTGAAGGTCCGTCTGCCCCTGGACGACCAGCAGACCCAGATTCTGGACTTCGCTGGCAGGCACGACGTGAAGCGCAGCCTCTATCCGGTCCCTGTCCTTGCGCTGGACCAGGCCCATGCCCTCCGATGGCCTCTACTTGGGCGAAGCTTGGGAGCGCGGCTACGGCCGCATGGGTTCCAGACCATGCGTGCTAACCGGTTCATGCCCTGGTACTTTCTGGCGGTGGGTCAGGAGCAGACCAATGGGTACGGGTGGTCACCGGAACCGACGCCTTCTGTCCTGGCAGGACCACCACCGGCTTGAGGACTACAACGGCGGCCCCTGGCGGCGTGGCAACAAGAAGTTCGGCGACCTGGCCAACCTGGCCGACCGGATCAAGGCCATGGGCATTGAGCCCGGCATCTGGTACCGCTCGCTCCTCAACGAGGACGAGACTATTGCCGACCAGTTTAGGCTTCCGCACAACGGATACCTGGACCCCTCGGCCCCTCAGGCCTTGGACTACATACGCCAGGACATCGCCCAGCTGGGGGAGCGGAGCTACCAGCTGGTTAAGCAGCTTTACCGGGCCATATTCGAACAGGCCACCTGGGCGTCGGCTTCATGCAGATCAACCGGACTGGCGACGACACCAGCGGCCTGCAGTGGGAGTGGACCAGGCAGATCGGGATCAACACTCTGGCCTTCCGCCAGCCCCAAAACGGGAGTTTCTATGCCACCGACGCCGACTGCGCGGGCATATCCGACACAATCGACTGGGAGCTCAACCGTCAGTGGATGGACCTCTTGGGGTTGACCGGCACCCGCCGATACACCTGGTATCAACCGGCTGGCCTGGAGTTCACGGATATGCCCGAGCGCTGCGACGGGTATCTTTCCGCCGTTTAGAAGTAGATGGCGGCCGTGCCCGGTTGGGGATGGGCACAGCCGCCGATTCGCCGGATTGCAGTGATGGAAATCCGGCCTTACTCGTGCGAAGTACAGTAGAAAATACTCGATAACGTCATATACAGAGCCTTCCGAGAACTCTGCCGACCGTCTCCCCCGACAGCCGGTGTATGTCATTGATACCTGCGCCTTTGTACAGCTATTGCAATCCTATCACCACGCAATGATTGTGACAGTTCAACCTATCATCGATGGCACTCATAGCTGGCGCAATGCGAAAATGACGGTCCGTCCGGCGGGAGCTATTCAGCCCCGGGCCGAACCGGCCGTCATTTTACGGCTCCTGGATGGGAATGAAGGCGTGCACGCTTGTATTCATCCCCATCTGCCAGAAGCAAAGTGCCAGGCAATCAGCCGGTGTTCTGCAGGCCGGCGGCGACTCCTGAAACCGTGCAGAGAATCAGGTAGATGAAGTCGGCCTGTTGGCTCTTGCTGAGCTCCTCCTTGTCGTTGCGACGACGCAGGGCGCGCAGGGCACGCACCTGGGTCACCGACAGGGCATCCACGTAGGGGGAGCGGATCCGGATGGCCTGGCCCAGCACGTGGCGATGCTGCAGGGGCCACTCGTCGCCCACGATCTGCAGAACCCACTTGCGGGTCAGCTCCATCTCCGAGAGGACCTTCTGGCTCAGGTCGTCCCGGTCGCCTAGGGAGAGGTACATCTTGGCGATGCGCTCGTCGGTCTTGGCCAGGCTCATCTCGATGTTGTCGATGAAGGTGCTGAAGAGCGGCCATTCCTCGTAGGCCTGGCGCAGGGTCTCCAGGTCGCCGAACTTCTCGCAGGCGGTGCCCAGGCCGTACCAGGCGGCCAGGTTGATTCGGGCCTGTGCCCAGGAGAAGACCCAGGGTATGGTCCGCAGGTCGTCCAGGGACTTGGCTCCCAGTCCGCGCTTGGCGGGCCGTGAGCCGATAGGCAGCAGACCGATTTCGTTCAGAGGTGTCACGATGGAGAACCAGGGGGCGAAGTCCGGCGTATGCAGCAGGTCCAGGAATCGCTCATGGGCTGTCTGGTCCAGCTCGTCGGCCATGTCCGCGTATTTCTCGGTCATGGTGGTGTTGCGCTCCTCCACGCTGGGTGCGGACTGGAGCAGGGTGGCCGCAGCCACGGACTCGATATGGCGGATGGCCAGGACAGGGTTGCCGTAGCGGGCGAAGATGACCTCGCCCTGCTCGGTCAGCTTGAACCGGCAGTTGACTGAGCCCACAGGCTGTGCCAGCACCGCCCGGTTGGCAGGACCGCCGCCGCGTCCGACAGCACCGCCGCGTCCGTGGAAGAGGGTCAGGTCGATGTCATGGCTCTCGGCCCACTTGGCGATGCGCTCCTGGGCGGAGTGCAGGGCCAGGGTCGCCGAAACAGGGCCGGCATCCTTGGAGGAGTCGGAGTAGCCCAGCATGACCTCCATCTTGTTGCCGGTCTCCTTGAGCCGGGCCTGGACCTCGGGGATCTTGATGATCTCCTCCAACACATCCACTGAATTCTGCAGGTCCTCCAGCTGTTCGAACAGGGGGATCACGTCGATGACCGGCACATCCTCGGCATGTTCGAAGGCCAGCCGGTTGAGCTCGTAGACGTCCTTGACGTTCTGCGCCGACTTGGTGAAGGAGATGATGTAGCGGCGGGCGGCCTTCTGGCCGTTGCGCTTCTGGATGGCTCCCAGGGCCCGGAAGGTGTCGAGCACCTCGTGGGTCATGGGCTGCAGCTCGCCGCGCTCGCCATGCAGGCCGTGCTCGCGGATGTCCTCCAAAGCGCGGGCGTGGACCAAGGAGTGCTGGCGGAACTCCATCTCCACCATGTGGAAGCCAAAGGTCTGAGCCTGCCAGATCAGATCCTGCAGGGGGCCGTAGGCCTGACGAACCGCGCCCGCCTTGGCCAGGGAGTCCTGGACCACGCGCAGATCGGCGATGAAGTCGTCGCAGTCGGCATACATGAGGTCGGCATCACGCTGGATGGTGGCCTGCAGGCGGTCGGCGATGACCAGGACCACGGCCCGGTGCAGCTCGTTGTGCGAGATGGTGGTGGCCCGGTCGGTCAGGCGCTCGCTCATCTCCTTCTGGTGGCTCCACAGGCTCCTCAGCTCGGGGCTGGGCGGCGTGGTGGTCACCTCCATGGTCATGTTGCGGCCCACGGTGGTGGTGGCCTTGACCAGGGCCTTGAGCATGTGGTCGGAGAACTTGCGGGCCACCTTGCGCGAGACCTTGGCGGTCACGTTGGGGTTGCCGTCGCGGTCGGAGCCGATCCAGCTGCCCGGGTGGAAGAAGGCGGGGCAGACGGGCTTGACCATGCCGGCCTTCTTGCCCAGCATCCAGTCGTCGAAGCGGCGGTAGACCTTGGGAATGGTCTCGAAGAGCGTGGCGTCGAAGATGTCCAGAATGGTGTTGGCCTCTTCGACGGGCGTCGGCTTCTTGGCTGCGATGGGCGATGTGCGGAAGAGGGCGTCGATCTCGTTGTGCAGCAGACGCTCGTTCTCCTCCAGCTCGGAACCGCCCAGACCACGGCGAACGGCCAGCAGGTTGGCGATGCGCCGGATCTTGCCCTCCACGGCCTTGCGCCTCGCCTCGGTCGGGTGGGCGGTGAAGACGGGGTGGAACTCCAGCTTCTCCAGCAGCTCCGAGGCCTTGGCCGGGCCCATCTCCTGAAGCAGCTGGCTGTAGGCGCTGGTCATCTCGTTGATGGGGTCGGTGCCCTTGACCTTCAGGTCCACCTTGCCCTCGCGCTCATGCAGGACCTTCACCCGGTAGTTCTCCTCGCAGAGGTTGGCCAGGTGGAAGTAGGTGGTCAGGGCGCGGGCCAGCAGCTGGGAATCCTTGACTGAAGTGTCGTCGATCAGGGCCACGGCCTTGGACAGGCCGTCCTCGTCAGGCACGGGGTCCGAGGGGTGGCGGTTGAAGTGTTCGGCGCTGGCCGTCATCACGTCCTCGCGCAGGGAGTCGAACCGCTTGAGCAGCTGTTGATCGAATTCCCCCAACACATCCCTGAGCAGCCGCAGGCACAAGGCCATGTCCTCATCCAACGATTGAGGCAGCTTGCGTTCCTCCGGCCCCTTGGTCCCGGTGCCGGATGTGACCAGGGTCGCATCGGCAGCCGTGATTTGCTGATTACTGTCTGTCATCAGTCCTCCTTGTCGAATCGCAGGTTGCCCGGTCTTCGACCATTCCACGGCTCCTCCGCGGTTATTGGTGGTCGGCGTTGCAGGCCCACAGCCTTCGGTTCGATGGCTCGCGGCCCATTCTAGGACGCTTTCAGGTCGAATACGTTTCATGGTCCCGTGCGGCGGTGCAAGGGCACGTGACCCGGGTGGAGTATGAATGTGGGTGTGAAATTCAAGAGCAGGAGTTCCAAGGACGGCTATCGCGGCAGGACCGCGGCCGAGGTCAGACGGGTAAGCAAGTACCACACCCACTCCATTCCGCTGGACATGGAGGACATTGAACGCGATTACGACAAGCCCATCGTCGAGGCCTGCATCGCGGCCAAGACCAGCCTGATTGTGCGGGTGGGCATGCTGGAGCTGGGGGCCGGCACGGGAAGCTTCCGCGTGCGCGAGATGATGCACAGGATTGCCTACCCCATGGGCGTGCATGTGCGGGCCGACGTGAACCTGACCGACATCGAGGCCACCTGCACGGATGGCGTGTCCCGCATCACCGAGGTGGTGGACCTGCCCACCACCGGTGTCAACACCGAGCGGATCTGGCTGCTGGAGCACTTCGCGGACTGGCTCAGCGTCAAGTGCGGGCAGGCGGGGACATACCACGCCATGACGGTGGTCTCCCGGGAGCTGGTGGACAACCTGGACGAGCCGAACGTCTACGCGGCGGCCCGCAAGGCGGTCAAGGAGGTGCTGGCCCAGGACCAGGATGCGGCCAAGGCGCTCAAGGATGCGGTGGCCACCGCCGTACACAACGAGGACGAGATCAGCCAGAACCGGATCGATGCAGCAGCCATAGACACCAGGACGGCCGCCGGACTGGGCACCGTAGGCTCCACGCCTCGGCCGGAGGATTCCAAGGATTCCAAGGTTGCTTCTGTCTCTGCTTCCGCTTCTGCCGACGGCGTGGCCAAGGATTCGGATTCGAGCGCCGCCGGTTCTGCAGCCACCGGACCGTCTGCAACCAGCCAAGGCCGCGGCTCTGAGGCTGGGCGGCCTGCCTCCTCTGACAAGTCCGCGTCCCCGGAGCCGCAGGCAACGGGCGGCATCACGGTCCGGCAGGCGCACGAACGCCTGGACCTGATCGAGCGACGCAAACCCCTCTATTCGCCCCTCTTCTCGGGCTTCGCCTCGGCCGTGGCCTGCGCAGCCTTCGTCTTCCTGCTGGGCGGCGGCCCCTATGACATGGCCGGAGCCTTCGTCGGCGCTGGCATAGGCCAGTGGGTGCGCCGTCAGATGCTGGGCAGGCGGATCAACCAGTTCTTCGCCACCGGGGTGGCGGTCATCATCGCCGCCCTGGCTTGTGTCGGCACGCTGAGGCTGGTGGGCATCTTCGACCCGGTGGCCCTCAGGCACGACACGGCTTATATCGGCGCCATCCTCTTCGTCATTCCAGGCTTCCCCCTGGTCACCGGCGGCCTGGACATCGCCAAGCTGGACTTCCCGTCTGGGGTGCAGCGCATCACCTATGCCTTCTCGATCATCCTGGTGGCCACGCTGGGTGGCTGGGCCGTGGCGCGGATGGTCATGCTCAACCCCCAGGGCTTTGAACCCATGAACCTGAGCCCCTGGCTGATGGCCGGCCTGCGCTTGATTGCGGCCTTCTGCGGGGTCTGGGGCTTCTCGGTCCTCTTCAATTCACCCCAGCGCATGGCCCTGGTGGCCGCCATCATCGGCGCTCTGACCGACACCATGCGTCTGGAGATGCAGGACATGTTCCATGTCCCCCCGGAGATGGCCGCCTTCCTGGGCGCTTTCCTGGCCGGCATGCTGGCCACGGTCTGGCGCTCCTCGGTCCGCCACGGCCTGTTGCCGCCCGACCTGGGCTATCCAAGAATCAGCCTGACCGTGCCCTCAATCGTCATCATGGTGCCCGGCCTGTATATGTACCGGGCTATGTTCTACCTGGGGCAGTTCAATACGCTCAACGCCCTGGACTGGGCCTTCCGGGCCTTCATGGTCATCATCTGCCTGCCGATCGGCCTGGTCACGGCCCGGGTGCTGACCGACCGCTCCTGGCGGTACGACGTCTAGTAGCGCATGCCCATGGCCGAGCGGACCTGATCGAGGGTCTCCTCGGCTATCTGGTTGGCGCGCTTGTTGCCCTCGACCAGGATGTCGCGCACGGCGTCCATGTCCTTGGCCAGCTCGGCCCGGCGCTCCCGGTGGGGTGCCAGGAATTCGTTGACCGACTTGGTCACGTAGGCCTTGAGGGCGCCCGATCCTGCATCGCCGATCTCCTCAGCGATGTCCTCGGGCTTCCGGTCGGTCACCAGGCCGGCCGTGGTCAGCAGGGCGGAGACCTGGGGGCGGTTGACAGGGTCGAAGGTGATCCTGCGCTCGGAGTCGGTGGGCGACTTGCGGATCAGCTTGGCCGTCTCCTCGGCGGTCGCGCCCAGCATGATGGAGTTGCCGTAGGACTTGCTCATCTTGCGGCCGTCCAGACCCGGAATCTCAGGGGTGTCGGACAGGATGGCATCAGGTTCGGGGAAGACCGGGGCCTGGCCGGGGTAACGCTCGTCGAAGCGGCGGGCGATGGTCCGGGTCAGCTCCACATGCGGCAGGTTGTCCTTGCCGATGGGCACGACGTTGGCCTTGCAGAAGAGTATGTCGCAGGCCTGGTGGACCGGGTAGGTCAGCAGCAGGCCGGTCAGGGCGTGGCCGCTGGCCTCCATCTCGGCCTTGACGGTGGGGTTGCGGTGAAGCTCGGCCTCGGTCACCAGGGAGAGGAAGGGCAGCAGCAGCTGGTTCTCCGCCGGGGTGGACGAATGGGTGAAGATCATGGTCTTCCTGGGGTCGATGCCCGCAGCCAGATAGTCCAGCACCAGGTTGAGCACGTTGTCGCGGATGTGCTCGGTGGTGTCCCGGTCGGTGATGACCTGGTAGTCGGCGATGACGATGTTGGTGTGCACGCCGCGATTCTGCATCTGGACGCGCTCGCGGATGGAGCCGAAGTAATGGCCCAGGTGGAGCCTGCCGGTCGGGCGGTCGCCGGTCAGCATGGTGTAGCGGCTCGGATTCTTGTCCAGCTCGGCCAGCACCTGGTCGGACCGATGCTTGGCGGCTCTGAAGCTGTCGCTGATCTCGTTGCCTGCCGCTGTGACTTCTCCCTGCATGGTCCCACCCTTGCCGTCGTGCCGAATGTCGTTCTGGGAATTGCTTTTATGGTAAAAGTCCGAGCCGACAAGATGCTCAGGTGGTACTCTCATAAATGATGCAAATTCACATTCAAGTTGCCTAAGTGCACGTTACCTGGCGAAGGGGGTCGGATGGGCCGCGGACGTCAGAAGGCTAAGCAGACGAAAATAGCCCGGAAGCTCAAATATCTGACAACGGACACGGATTACGACGAGCTGGCCAAAGAGCTCAGCAGCAAGGAACCCGGAACCAGGGGCAAAGATCCCTTCAAAATGGTTGAAGAGGAATACTCCAAGCCGGATTCGCGCAAATCGGGGGGCCAGGACCCCGATGATTCCAGGGACGATGATCTGGACGATTACGCCCGGTGGGCCGCCGAGGCTGCTGCCAAGGCCACCTCGGGGGAGATGCCAGCCACGCCCAAGCCGCACAGGCGCATACCCATTCCCGTGCCCAGTGCGCTCAAACACCATAAGGACCATAAGACCTCAGCCAAGGGGTCGGCGGACAAGTAGCCCAGGCAGTCAGCTTGCAGAAATAGTCGGTCGACAGTGGCGGTTGACTAGCGGTCAAGGTCCCGGCCTGAATCCGTGGTTTGGCTTCCAGCTATTTGATATTTGCGATTGTTCGCCATAGGCAGCCGCCCTTGGTGGCGGTGTGGTCATACCAGTGGCAGCAGCTCGTGCAGATCGTCGCGCTCACCCACGGCGCTGATGTGCCCGGCATCGGCTTCTTCGCTCCAGCTGGTGATGCCGGCGGCCAGCCGCAGCCAGACATCCGGATCCAGTTCAATTACGTCAGGCGGGGTCAGGTTGTGCGGATCGGATGCCGGTCCGTCCAGAATCTTGACAGCTCCCCAAGGGGCTACCCTGACCTCCACGCCGGGGCCGGGGGCCTTGATCTCCAGCATGTGCAGGGAATAACGGACAGCCATGGCCTTGCTGCGCCTATCTGTTTGGGGTTCCACTGTCAGTCGGTCACCCTCCGGGCCCAGATTGTCTGCGACCTCCTTGGCTGCGTCGCGCCAGGCCAGAAAATCCCGGCGGCCTTCTTTCACATCTGCTTCCCGTATGACACTCATGGCTCCATTGTGACGCGCCGCCCCAACAGGCGTGTCCAGCAGACTGCGGTCAGGCATGAAAAAAGGAATCCGTTGCCCTCACGTCATTGGCGCTGGGTCGGATTCCTTCCCGACTGAAACAGTCAGGCCTGTGCGCCCGCTTGAAGAGGGGTCTCGGGATCCTCGGACCCCTTGTCGTCCTCGTCCTTGGCCAGGCCCAAGTCGACTGGCGATGAGCTGTTCTCCCAGGGCTCCTCCCAGGGATCGTAATCCGGGTTCTGCTGCTTGTATACGAACAGAGCGACAACGCCGGCCAGCAGCGTGCCGAAGAGCAGAGCAAAGAACTTCCAGCCGTTTGAAGATGAATTCTCCATGTTTGGCTCCTTTCGACGACTTTCGTCGGTCCTGCCCACTTCGACCGACCTAGTCAACATCCTAGTAGAAAGCAGCGAATTGTGGGGTGCATCGGCGACATTGCGGCACGGAAACCGCACACCCTGTGCCGGGCAGTCGGGTAAGGTATGGTTCATGGTCAATGGCATGAGCACCGGTTTCGCAGGCGGAGGGAACGGTCGGGGGCCGCTGGGATGGATCCGGCGGCGTTGGGGCGACCAGGCGCCGGTGGTGACCATGGCCATCACCGTGATCTGCCTGACGGTCTGGGTCATCCAGATGGCCCTATACCTGCTGGCTCCGTTTCATTACCAGCGGCTTTTGTTGGAATACTGGGCCTTTGTGCCGATTGTGGCCATTCATGAGCCCTGGATGTTTGTGACCAGCATGTTTCTGCACGCCACCAATGTTTCGCACATCCTCTTCAACATGATCACCCTCTGGGTTGTGGGGCCGGTGCTGGAAAAACTGATAGGGCATGGACGTTTTCTGGCTCTCTACATGATCAGCGGGTTGGGCGGAGACCTGGGGCTCATGGTCTATGCGGTCCTGGCGCCAAGTGGGTGGGGCACGTCGGCCGTCGGAGCCTCGGGCGCGCTCTTCGGACTGTTTGCCGCCATCCTGGTGGTTTACCGCCGTCTGGGGATTGACATCCGTTCCATGGTGATCTGGATGGTCATCAACTTCTGCATGCCCCTGTTCGTGCCCGGCATCGCCTGGCAGGACCATGTGGGCGGTTTCCTGATTGGCGGCCTCTTCATGCTGGTCCTGCTGCGCATGGGTCGGCCCGGCTCGCGGTTGCGCGGTCTGCTCTCTTGGCTGCTGCCCACCTTGATCTTCCTCGCGGCCCTAGTCCTGTTGGCTTTGGCATGCAACACAGCCAACCCCATGCGCTGAGGATCAGCGTCTATCGGCCGCTAACGACTAACCGTCGCACCTTCCGCAGCCAGATCTTCATGTTTTCCTGGCTCAGGGTCGCCTCTCGTCGAATGCCGTATCGCTGGCCCGGCTGTGCCTTCGTGATCGGTAAATGACATGAATGTCATCTATCCACATTTGTTGACAATCATGTGGATAACCTGGGAATAAGTATCCAGATCTGGTGCATATATGCCGGTTAAAAGTGGACAAGTTAACCCAAAACCTTATCAGTAGTAGGGCTGCCAGTGAATATTTAAACTGTCCACGATAAATTCGGGCGATTGTGGATAACTTTGGCCCAAGCTTAGACGTAGTGGATGAATAAGTGAACCAGAGGGTTGAATTCCCATATGTACGGACACCCGGATGCGGACGGATATGCAAAGACCCCGCAACCATGCCTGAGAGGTTGCGGGGTTTATGAAGAACAATGCAGCTAGATCAGTGCCACCACATGGTCATGAGGAAGCCGACCAGCAGGATGCCGAAGCCCACGGCCAGATTCCAGTTGCCGATGCCGGGGATAGGGAAGACATTGCCCCTGGTGGAGGCGATGTAGTAGACCACGATCCAAATCAGGCCCACCACCATCAGCGTGACGAAGAGGGGCACGAACCAGCGCGGATTGGCCTTGGTGCTCTTGATGGTGTCTTCCACGCGGCGGGTGTTCTCCTCCTGGCGCTGCACGATGCGGCGCATCTGCGGAGTCATGTGCTTTTTGTCCACGCTCTGGTTGAGAACGGCCTCTACCTTGTCCATGGACAGGCCGTACTCCTCGTCCTCGGCATCCTCGCCAGTGTCAGCGGTCTTGTCCTCGGCCTCGGTCTTCGTGGCCTCGTCCACCGCCTCGTCCTCGTCATCATGGAGTTGATGCTCTGCCATGAGGTTATTCTCCTTCAGTAGATCTACTAAGCCATAGTAGCGGTTAGACTCGAACGTAATACTATCGCAGACGAGGATGAAGGTATGCCTATGGCCAGACGAACGGGGCGGCATGGTGCGCGCAGGTCCCTGGTCGGCACCTTGTCCGTTGCTATAGTGCTGGCCCTGGTCGGGTTCATGCTGGCCACCAACATCCGCGTCAACAGGACGGTCACGGTCACTTCCGACACAGCCGGGCTGGTGGAGGAGCGCGAGAACAAGGCTGCTGAGCTGCGCAAGGACATCAACGACATGAGCTCGCAGATCAACGCGCTGAAGACCCTGACCGACGACGACAAGGACAACTCCGCCCAGGCCCGCGAGGATCCTGGCTCGGGCACGGTGCTCAAGGCCGTCCAGGGGCCAGGATTGACGGTGACTCTCGACGATTCCCCCCTCTGGCAGCAGAAGGTGGGGTCCGACGGGTCGACGGCCAATATCAACGATTACGTCATCCACCAGCAGGATGTGGAGAGCGTGGTCAACGCGCTCTGGGCCGGGGGAGCCGAGTCCATGAGGATTCAGGATCAGCGGGTTCTGCCCACCACGGCCGTACGATGTGTGGGCAATGTGCTGCTGCTGCACGGTCGAAAGTACTCGCCGCCATATAAGATTTCAGCCATAGGGCCAGTCGATCGGATGACCAAGTCCTTGGATGCCTCGCCGTCTATCCGAATTTACAAGGAATATGTGAATACGGTAGGGCTGGGATGGAATGTCGAGTCTTCGGACAATCTGAGATTCCCCAAGACGACGGCTGTCCTGCAGCCCCTCCAGTACGCATCTCTAGATGAGAAGGCACGGTAAATGACGACAGAAGGCTCGGAGAACGACAGGACGTCGGTCGATAAACCGGCAGATAAGCGACGAAACTGGCTGGTTGGCATAGCCGAGATCGTGGGGGAGCTGCTGATTACGCTGGCCGTCATCTGCGCCCTGTACGTGGTTTGGCAGCTCTGGTGGACCGGTGTGCAGTCCGAGCATCAGCAGCTGAAGGCCCGGACTTCGACCTCTTGGAGCGACCCAGGATCGGGAGACACCCGCAAGGTGGCCAAGCCTCAGAACGGAACGCCGCCGGTGCAGCCCGAACAAGCATCCGAGGGCGACTTGATGGCTCAAATGTATATTCCGCGTTTCGGCGAGCATTGGGAGCGCAATGTGGTCCAGGGCACATCGCCCCGCCAGCTGGCCTACGCAGGACTGGGACACTACACCAATACGCAGATGCCGGGCGAGCTGGGCAACGTAGCCATAGCCGGGCACCGCGCCGGATACGGTGAGCCGCTGGGCCATGTGGACGAGCTGCGAGTGGGGGACGCCATCGTTCTGCGCACCAAGGATTACTGGTACGTCTACCACTACACCCGATACAAGATCGTCTCCCCCAACGAGGTAAACGTCATCGCTCCCAACCCTGATTCGCCTGGCGCGGCTCCTGATCGCCGCATGATCACGCTGACCACCTGTGAGCCCAAATACACTACGGCAACCCATCGCTGGATCAGCTGGGGCGAGTTCGATTACTGGGCCAAGGTCTCTGACGGAGTGCCCAAGGAACTGCTGGGCGAGCGTGGCGGCAATGTGGTGTTTGCAGACGACAAGGGCTCGGTCATGGCCAGGATGGGATCCCTGCAGCCGGTACTCCTGGTTCTTGTGGCGGCCTATCTGATCATCTATCTGGCGGCCTTGGCGGCATGGCGCTACCCGCTGCTGAGGCAGATCCGCAAGGGTGAGCGGCCACAGCCCATGGTCAGCATCTATGGCTGGTTGCTGCGGCACCAACCCGGCATAGCTCCGATCCGGTGGCTCCTGCTGATTCTGCTCCTGCTGGCTCTGGCTTGTGCCTTGATGGAGTGGGGCTTCCCATGGCTGGCCAGCAACGTGCCCATACTTAAACAGATGTCCAACTACTCTGCCTTCTGACATAGGCGGCGTAGGAAGAGCGGCTGGGCCGCAGAATCCGTTGCGATTCTGCGGCCCAGCCGCTTATTGATAATCATGTCTTGCCGGCTGCCAGAAGCCTTGACCGAGATTTGTGGCCGCGGAGTCGCAGTTCACAGACTAATGAGCGGACTGGTAGCCGGCGCTCTACCCATCCCGTATTCACACTGCTTAGCCCTGTATGACCAAATCAAATGGCCTGGTGACCACAGCCCTGCCACCAGGCCATTTGGTCAGTTGGCGGAGCTGGCGGTGGTCACCGTGATGGGGGTGTTGCCGTCCACCAGGCTGTTGGCTCCGCCGGGGGTTACCCCTATCACCGTGTCCGTGTCCTTGCCGCTGGAGCTGATCCTGTCGGCGCTGACGCCGCTGTTGATCAGCCTCTGCCGGTAGCTGCCCAGAGTCTCACCCGAGAATGGCGGAATGCGGATGGCTGTGGTCAGGGTGATGGTGTCCTTGGACTTGTCGAATGAGGTGCCTGCGGCAGGAGTCTGTTCGGTGACCACAGCGTTGTCGTTGTTGGGGCCGTTGACGGTGATATTGGCCCCCTGGCCCAAGGCGCGCTTGACCTCGCCCAGGGTCCTGCCGACATAGCCGTCCAGTTGCATGCCGTTGCTGACGGTGACCGTGATCATGGCTCCCTGCTGGATGGAGGACCCGGCAGCCGGGTCGGTGCTGATGACCATGTCCTTGGCCACGGTGTTGGAGGCCTGCTCGCGGATGGTGATGTTGAAGTGCAGGCCCTCCAGGATCTTGGTCGCGTCGTCCTTGGTCTTGCCGGACAGATCAGGCACCTTGGTCATACCCGAGGAGATGTAGAGCAGAACGCTGGTTCCCTTGGCCACGCTCTGACCGGCGGCGGGATCCGTGCGGGTAACATGGTCCTTGGGCACGTCCTGGCTGTCTTCCACTGACGCTGCGGGCGAGACCTTGAATCCGGCCTTCTCCAAGGCCTTGCGCGCATCTTGCTGATTCATGCCCTTGACATCCGGGATGGCCGTGTCCTTGGGCCCGGAGGAGAACCATACGGTCACTGTGGAGCCCTTGGGAGCCATGCTTCCGCCCTTGGGGCTTTGCTTGGTGAAAGTGCCTTTGGGCTCGGCCGAGTCGTGGTCTTCCTTCTCCTGGTAGTGGAAGCCTGCGGCGGTGACTTTCTCGCGGGCAAGAATCCGTGACATCTGCGCGTTGATGGTGGGCACCTCGGCCATCGGATGACGGTTTCGGCTGATGAAAGTCCAGGCGCCCAATCCGATGGCGACCAGAAGTACAGCCCCCAGGATGGCGCCGATGACGATCTTCTTGCGTCGCTTGGATGTTTGCTGGGCCCTCCTGGCGGCAGTGCGCTCAGCTGTGGCGACACTGGTGGCAGCGGCCGGGTTGAGCGGGTCCTGAACAGGGTTGAAGGCCTGTGTGGCCGCCGTCTCCTCTGCGGTCAGCGGCATGGTAGCCGTTTCGGTCCCCTGCTCGGCATCCTTGCGGGCCTTGACGTTGGCCAGGTCGGTCAGCGGGTTGAAGGCGGCGGCCACCGGGGTTCCGCCGTTCATGAAGGCCTGGATGTCGCTCTTGAAGGCGGCGGCTGTAGCGTACCGATTCTGACGGTCCTTGGCCATGGCCTTGGCGCAGATGGAATCCCACATCTTCGGCAGGCCGGGCACGATGGCGCTGGGCGGGGTCGCCACCTCGGTGACGTGCTGGTAGGCGATGGCCACGGCCGAATCCCCGTTGAAGGGCGGCCGCCCGGTCAGCATCTCGTAGAGGACGCAACCGGCCGAGTAGATGTCGGAGCGCATGTCCACGCTTTCGCCGCGGGCCTGCTCAGGGCTCAGGTACTGGGCCGTGCCCACAACACCTTGGGATTGGGTCATGGTGGCGGCCGAATCGTCCATGGCCCGGGCGATGCCAAAGTCCATGACCTTGACGATGCCCTGCTCGGAAATCATGATGTTGCCGGGCTTGATGTCCCGGTGGATGACGCCCATGTGATGGGAGTATTCCAGGGCATTCAGCATACCCAGCATGACCTGCTCGCTGTCGCGCTGGCTCAGGGCGCCGTTCTCCTTGAGGATGGACCGCAGGGTTTGGCCCTTCACATATTCCATGACCAGGTAGGGAACGCGCTCATGATTGCCCTGGTCGTCGGTCAGCAGCTCTTCGCCCGAGTCGTAGATGGAGACGATGTTGGGGTTGTTGAGCAGGGCGACCGAATGGGCTTCCCGCCGGAACCGCGACAGGAAGACCTCGTCGTTGGCCAGATCGGAACGCATGATCTTGATCGCGACCGTCCTGCCCAGACGTGTGTCCACAGCCTTGTGAACTTCGGCCATGCCACCGCGTCCGACCAGCTGTCCCAGACGGTAGCGTCCGTCCGCTAGGGACGGCGGCAGTGTGATGCTCATAGGGTATCCCCTCCGTTCGTCGCTTCAAGGCCGCGCTGCGCGCTTCCTTCTCCATAGTGCCCCCAGTCGGGCTTGAAGATGTCTTTTGCCGGGTGTGGACTGCTTACAATGCGTCGAGGCATGGGTGCGCGCGGGCTGATGATCTCCGTTTCGCCCAGCTGTTGGTCCAGCAGCCGCTGTTCGATCCTGGCCAGCGTGTGCGATACCACCAGGGCATTCGCTGGGCGGTCACGCGGGTCCTTGGCCAGCATGGACATGACGAAGTTCATGAGTTGGGTGTCCACCGAGTCGGGCAACGGCGGCACAGGATCGTTGACATGTGCTGCGGCGATGTCCACCGGAGTGGCGCCGGTGAAGGGGCGGTGCCCGCAGAGACCCTCGTAGGCCACCACGCCCAGGGAATAGATGTCGGACTGGGGCGTGGCCTGGAGGCCCTGGGCCTGCTCGGGCGAGATGTACTGGGCCGTGCCCACCACCATGCCGTCCTGGGTGATCTGCCCTTGGTTGGTGGAGTAGGAGACCCCGAAGTCGGTGATCTTGACTTCGCCGGTGTCGGAGACCATGATGTTGGCCGGCTTGACATCCCTGTGGATGACCCCATGGGAGTGTGCTACGTAGAGCCCCCGGGCCGTCTGGATCAGGATGGGCAGCAGCTCGATGGGATCCAGCGCGCCGCGAGTTCGGTAGATGTCAGCCAGGGATTGGCTGGGCACATATTCCATGATCAGGAATCCGATGCCGTCATGCTCGTAGTACTCGAAGAGGGCGGCGATGTTTGGATGGGCCAGGTTGGCGGAGTTGTGCGCCTCGGCCCGAAGCCGCAACAGTTTGGACTCCTCGTTGGTCAGGTCTTCGCGCAGAGCCTTTATGGCCACTACGCGGCCCAGTTCGATGTCGTAGCCCTTCCAGACTTCGCCCATGCCCCCTTGCGCAAGGCGGCGGTCCAGACGGTACCGTCGATGAATGAGCTGTCCCTGTATCAGTTTCACTTGGCAGCCTCCTGCATGACGCGTTTCATAATCGGCCCGGCGATCTCCATGCCATAGGAGGAGATTCCATGTACCACGACGGCTACGGCTACCTTGGGCTTGTCGGCCGGGGCGAATCCTATCATCCACCCGTCATTTGCCGTATTGCCCGTGCCGATTTGGGCTGTGCCGGACTTGGCGGCCACCTGCATGCCGGGGATGGCCAGATCGGGGTAGCTCTTGGTGATCACTGCTTCCATCATGCCGGTCAGGGCCTTGGCGGTGTCCGACGAGAAGGCCTGTGAGTAGACCGAGGGCGTTGTTTCGCTGATGACGCTCAGGTCGCTGGAACGCACCCGGTCCACTAGGGTCGGCTGCATGAGCTTGCCGCCGTTGGCCACGGCAGCGGCCGTCATGGCAGCCTGCAGCGGGGTGGACAGGGTATCCCCTTGGCCGATGGAGGCAAGGGCAAGCCGGTCCTGGGACTGGTCCTCGGGGAACTTGGAGGCCACGGCCTTCATGGGCCGTCCTGTGGAATTGGTCCCGTCCAGGGTGATGGTGGAGCCGTAGCCGAACTTGCGGGCCTGCGTTGCCAGCGTCTTGTCGCCTAGGGCGACCCCCAGCTGGGAGAAGGCCGTGTTGGAGGAGTAGGCCAGGGCATTCTCCAGGCTGATCTTGCCATTGACCCCGTTGGCCGTGGCAGTGGCGTTGGTCAGGTTGTAGTTGGTGTTGGGCAAGGTGTATGAGGCTCCGGCCGGCAACTCGCTGTCGGGGTGGTAATGGCCGGACTCCAGGGCGGCGGCGGCTACGATCACCTTGAAGGTGGACCCGGGCGGATAAAGCTGTGAGGTGGCCCGGTTGAGCATGGGGTTGTCTGAGCGGGAGGCCAGCTTCTGATAGGCCTGGGAGGCATCGCTGCTGTCGTGGGCGGTCAGATCTTCGGGGTTGTAGCTTGGCGTGCTGACCATGGTCAGGATACGGCCTGTGGAGGGCTCGATGGCCACTACTGAACCAGACAGGTTGCCCAGCATGGCGTAGGCGGCCTCTTGCATCTTGGGGTTGATGGAGGTCTCGATGGAGGCGCCCTTGTTCTGGGTGCCAGTGAAGAGGGACTTGAGCCGATCCATCCACAGGCTGTCCGACTGGCCGCTCAGCAGACGGTCGCGCGAGGCCTCGATTCCCCTGTCTGCTGGGCTGGTGATGGAGTAGTAGCCAGTGATGGGCGAGTAGACGGCCCCCTTGTGGTAGTGCCGCTGGTACTGGAAAGAGTCGTTGATGGGGTCGGACTGGGCCATGACGGCTCCGTCCGATGTCAGGATGGCCCCTCTGGGCGCCGCATACTCGTGGTAGAGGGCGCGCAGATTGCGAGGATCCGAGTTTAAGGTCCCTGCCCGGATCACCATGATGATAGAGCTGGAAAGCCCCAGGATGACGAAGAGGACGATGACGGCGTTGAAGAGTTGACGCAGGGACTTGTTCACTGTCCACCTCCTCGAACCTGGCGAACGGGGATGCGGCCGGTGGCTGGCAGGTCGTTTTCCTCATCCTGAGCGGCCTGCTCGGCCGAGCCTGCATGACGGCCATGGACCTGTTGCTTTCGCGAGGCCCTGCCTTCAGGATCTGAGTCGTCCTGGCCGCTGCGCTGGCTGGTCTCCTGCTGGCGCAGGACTGCCAGGGCCTCGTACTTGAAGGTGTCCGAACTGACCTCCGGTGCAGGCTTGTTGGCTGCGTTGGAGATGATGATCAGGAGGACGGCCAGGATGCAGTTGGCCACCAGGCTGGAGCCGCCCGCTGCCATATAGGGCATGGTCAGTCCGGTCAGGGGGATGACCAGGGTGATGCCGCCTACGACAGTGAAGACCTGGAAGGCCATGGTGAAGACCAGACCGGAGGCCAGGAGCTTGCCGAAGCCGTCCTTGATCTTCATGGCCGTGATCATGCCCGAGGCCACGATGACCAGATAGAGCGCCAGCACCACCAGCAGGCCGCTCAGCCCCAGCTCTTCGCCTACCGATGTATAGATAAAATCGGAGTTGGCCAAGGGGGTGATCCAGGGGCGTCCCTGGCCAAGGCCGGTGCCGGTCAGCCCGCCCGCGGCCAGGCCGAAGATGCCGCGCACCAGCTGGCCGGACCCCCCGAAGGACTTGCTGAACTCAGCGTCGCTGAAAGGGTGCAGCCAGGCATCCACGCGGGCGCCTACATGGGCGAAGATCATGGAAGCGGCCACGGCCCCGATGACGAAGAAAACCGCGCCGATGGCGATCCAGCTGGTGCGGCCGGTTGCCACGTAGAGCATGGAGACGAACATGGCGAAGTACATCAGCGAGGTGCCCAGATCATGCTGGATGACCAGGACGGCCAGCGAAATAAGCCAGACGATGATGATAGGGCCCAGATCCTTGATTCGGGGCATCCGCATGCCCAGGACCTTCTTGCCGCCCACGGCCAGCTGGTCTCGGTGGTCGAACAGGTAGGCGGCGAAGAAGAAAGCCAGAAAGAGCTTGGCGAATTCACCGGGCTGCAGGGTGTGCGACCCTATTCCTACCCAGATGCGGGCGCCGCCGATCTCGCGGCCGATGCCGGGCAGCATGGGCGACAGGAGCAGGACCAGGCCCACCACCATGCTCACGTAGGAGAAACGGCGCAGCAGCCTATAGTCCCGGAGCAGCACCACCAGCAGTCCGCACAGAACCAGCGCCAGACATAGCCAGATCAGCTGGGTGAAACCCACTCGCGTAGGCTGGCCGATCCGGGCATTGCGCAGATCTATGCGGGTGATCAGAGTGATGCCTATTGAACTCAGGATGACGATGCTGGGCAGGATGGCCTGGCTGCCATACGGCTGGAAAATTTCCAACAGGACCCAAAGGGCGATGAAGAGGACGGCGGTGACTGCCAGCAGGGCGGCGTAGTCCCCGGGGAAACGGCCTGCTGCACGGGCGAACATCTGGAAGAAACCGATGAACCCCACCAGCAGGGAGAAGAGCAGAAGGCCTATGCGGCGCAGTCGTGTGACGATCATGACTACTGCCGCCCGCTCTGGTCGGTTTCCGACGGTGAAGGCTGGGCTGAGGGAGAAGCCGTCGTCTGGCCGGACTCGTCCCTGGCCTCCTTGGCGTATTCGCGTTTGAGGTCGTCGGCCTCCTTGCGGATCAAATTGGCGTGCTCCTTGGCATCGTCCATGCTGGAGACAGTGATGCCCTCTTCCAGTTGGTCACGCCAGGACTGGGGAAGCCCCTTGACGGCAATGTCCGTGGTCTGCACCGGGTGGGAGAGCGAGAGGGCGAAGGCCTTGGTGGGCACACCCTGGTAGATGGCCACGCGGCCCTGGTCCGTGCCCAGATAGTACTGTTCTTGGCTCCATCGATAGGCAGCGCCGGTGCCTCCGGCCAGGGCCAGAATCACCAGGGTGATGATGCCAGCCAGTATCAGCCGAATACGCCGATGCCGGGAGCGCTGGCGCTTGCGCTGTTCCAGGTGCTCCTTGTGAATGGCATTGGCCACGTCAGGATCGTAGGGGTCGGCTGAGTCCGAGCCGTCCTTCTTGTGGACGACGGGAATTTCGCTGGTGTCGGGCACATGCCGTTCGCCGCTCTCTTCTCGGGCAGCCGAGGGCTGGGCGGTGCGGCCGTCGTCATCCTCGTCCTCCTGCGTGGCGGAATCACGGTCCTGGCTCAAGTCGGCGGCCCGCTTGGCAGGGGATTCCCGAGACTCATCGCGTAGGCGCGGTGCGGCTGCTACGGGTTCATCCAGGATGTCGGCCAGGGCCTCCAGGTTGGAGCTGGCTGCGCCGCCTACCAGAGGGGTCTGATGGGGCAGATCAAATGCATCAGCGTCCAGGGCCAGTGTGGCATCGGCGATGACCACGGTCACGTTGTCGGTGCTGCCGGCCTTGAGGGCGAAGGTGACCAGCTGCTGGGCACACTCTGCCTGGTCAGAGACCGAAGACAGCACCTCGGCGATGGTCGAGTCCTCCAGAACGCCGCAGAGGCCGTCCGAGCAGATCATCCAGCGGTCTGCGGGCAGGGCCTTGGAGATGGAGATGTCCGGGCGGGGGTCGATGTCGAAGTCCCCGAGGACCCGCATGACCACGTTGCGCTGAGGGTGGTTGCGGGCTTCGGCCGGGGAGATGCGGCCGGTGTCGATCAGATGCTGCACGTAGGAGTGGTCCTGGGTCATCCGGATCAGCTGGCCCTCCCGCAGGAGGTAGCCCCGGGAGTCCCCGATATGGGCCAGCACCCAGGAGTCGTCGGCCAGAGCCAGGGCTGTGACCGTGGTGCCCATGCCTGACAGGCGGTGTTCGCGCTTGGCCTTGCCCACAATGGCATCATGGGCCGCGATGACCGAGGTCTCCATCATCCGAGCCAGGGACTGCACGTCCTGTTCCCGGTCATCGCGTTCGATGTGGGCCAAGGATCGGATGGCTATGGTCGAGGCCGTATCCCCGCCTGCGTGGCCGCCCATGCCGTCGCACATGGCCACCAGGCGCTCGCCGGCGAAAGCCGAATCCTGGTTGTTGCTGCGCACGTACCCCACGTCCGAAACCGCCGTGGAGTAGAGGAACAGCTTTTGACTCGCATCGTTCCTGGTCATGGGCGGCTACCTCAACTCGAAGGTGGTGGCTCCGATGCGCACGGGAACCTCCGCCGGTAGGATTGTCGGCGCCGTGATTTTCTGCCCCGAGACGACGGTGCCGTTGGTGGATCCCAGATCCTCGATGGCCCATCGGCCCGATGCTGGATCCTGGTAGACCCGCGCATGATGGCCAGATACGAATTCGTCATCCAGCACCAGGGTGTTCGATGAAGAGCGGCCCAGTGTGATGGGGCGTCCAGACAGCGGCGTGGAGGAGCCGGCCAGAGGTCCGTCAATGACCACCAGCAGGGAGGGCTCGTCCCTTGTTGGTTCAGTCTTGCTGACCGGGGCGACGGGTACGGATCTGGCGGCTGCTGGCAGCTTGCGCTGGGCTGCGCGTTCGCTGCGTCGGCGGGTATGAGAGGTCTTGGGGCTGAAGGTCTCGATGTCTTTGCGGAGTGAACGGATGGCCAGCCAGACGAATACCCATAGCAGAGCCAGGAATCCGTATTTGAGGATGGCGAATGTCAGTTCAGTCAGCATAATGATTCGACCTTACTTCAAGGCCTGGGCGACTTACGAATCCTGTTCCTGCGACGATGCCCAGTAGAGGATGCGGGTACGGCCGATGGTGATGGTATTGCCGTCCAGCAGAGTGGCGGCGGGAACCTGATGCCCCTCCACATAGGTGCCGTTGGTGGACCCCAGATCGCGGGCTATCACGCCCTTGTCAGTGATCTCGATCTGCAGGTGTCGGCGTGAGATGCCCGCGTCATCAATGACGATGTCGCAGGCGGATCCACGGCCGATGGTGGTGATGGGGGCGGTCAGCAGATATTGGCGGCCGTTGATCTCCAGCACTGGGCAGTCCTTGGATTCTTCGGGGGTAGTGACCGGCGCCGCGTTGCCCTGGACCGACTCGGCGGACAGATGGAAGTCGCCCTTGTTCAGGTTGAGGTCCTCCTCGAAGATGACCACGACTGGGCCGACGAAGGCATAGTGCTGGCTTTCGGCGTACTTGGTCAGATTGTCCGCCAACTCGTTGGCCAGTGCCTCCGAACCCCACTGCTCGATGCGGTCGAAGTCGGGGGTGGATAGTCTGAATCGGTACTCGTTGGGTGCCACGGTACGGTCGCGGCCGACGGGCATGGCCTGTGAGTCTATCTCACGCTCGAGGGCGCTCGACAGGTCGACGGGCTGCAGGTCCTTGGAGCCGAACTTCGAGAAGACACCGTTAACGGCGCCTTCCACGCTCTTCTCGAAACGATCGAGAACGCTCATAGTCATCCCTTTCCATATAACCCCTTCATAGTACGTGACCCTGTCGGAAGGAGGTAATGGGCGCTCGGATGCTTGCAATTTCTTCAATGAAAAGGATCAGTCGCGCTCGACTGCCAGGTATGGATAAGGCCCCGTGGTCGCCATGGACCAGGGACCTTTGAACTTTAATCATCATGAGTCAGGCCGAAGCCTGCGGGCTCACAGAGCCAGCTTGCGACGCAGACCTAGGGTGATGCCGGCAGCCAGGCAGAGGCCGGCGGCGATGATCAGGGGAGCCGCGGCATCAGAGCCGGTCTTGGCCAGGGTGTTGTTTTCGGTGTTCTTCTTTGCCGGATCCTTGGCGGGATCCTTATCGTTGTCCTTGACAGGCTGCTTGGTGTTGTCAACCGGAGTGGTCTGACCAGGTTGATCGGAAGTGTCTTCTGACTTCTGAGCTACCCACTTGGCCATGTAGACGATGTCATCACCTTCGCCGATTGCGGAGTTATAGTACTTATCAGCCAATACGTTGTACCAGCCTTGGAAGACGAAACCGGGGTAGTCTGGCGGGTCGACGGGCTGCTCCTTCAGCGTATGCTCGATTCCAAAGGTCTCAAACTTCTGAGTGGTGGTCTCACCGTTGGGGTCCGTCGGATCCTGATTGATGAAGGTGACGTAGTTCTGCTGATTCCAGTGGGCCCAAACTTTGGTATCCTTGGTGAAGGTTTCAGTCCTGAAATTGATAGGGTCAGTGTCTTTGTTGAAGAACGTTGGATCGTGGCACCAGCCGTCAGATTCCCAAGGCTTGTCAGAAGTGTGATCGTCAGCCAAATAGCTCGGCAGCACCGGATCGGGGATATCCTCAATCTTCATCTTCCCGTTTGTGTCGGTCTGCCGTACCACTCCAGTGGTGCCCTCAAGGTCTCCTAAGTCGCTGATGAATGTGATTTTATAGGAGCCGGACTTGGTCTCAGTCTCCTTTTTGCCTTCCATGGCCTGGGCCACGGTTGGCAGCAACGCCAATCCTCCTGCCAGTGTGGCGCCGGCAGCGAGTACCGCACATGCGCGTTTGAAACGAACCATGATGTTCATCGATTACCTCTATTTTCTCTATTGTCGGTTGTCCCCCTAGATGCAGTCATGGGGTGTCCTGCCTTGGCACTCCTACCCTGGGGAACAGGCATAATCGGCAAATCTGTGACGATAATGCGATAAAATTCTATCGCAGGGAAGGGCCATCGGCAGGTCGTAGTCCGGAGCTATGTCTTACTCGACAATAAAAGTTGCTTATGTAGAACGATTAACGTCCGCTGCAGGTAGAGCAGCACATCGCAGTTGAGGTTATTTCGAATTCACCTTTGGCACCTGGGCGCCTATCATCGTGGCAGACGCATGGTCATGGGGATCATGTCAGAGATATTTGAGGAGCGAGCATGGCCGAAGAGGTGGATCGGGCGATGGAGGCATATCCGCGGGCCAAGGCCCGGACCCTGCGGTTTACGTTGGGTGCGCCACGGTCGGCCTTGGCGGTGGGGGACGGTTCACGGGCCGTCTTCCTGCGCTCCGACGGGCCTGAGGACTTGGTGACCGGGCTCTGGCTGTCCGTCTTTGACCAGGAAGGCCGCCATCATGAGGTGCTCCTGGCCGATCCCAGGGGTCTGCTGGAGGATGCAGACCAGGAACAGGTGCCGGCCGCCGAGCTGGCCCGCAGGGAGCGCTCGCGAGAAGGTGGCGAGGGCATCGTTGACTACAGCGTGGATGCGGCCGGGGATCGGGTGGTCTTTGCCTTGGGCGGCCGGCTCTGGCTCTCGCTGATAGCCCCCGATGGTCTCACCGCCTCCACACGGGCTCTGGGCTTGGAAGGCAGCGATTCGGCTGTGCTCAATCCCGCCATCAGCCCGGATGGCGCCATGGTGGCCTATACGACTGGCGACCGGCTGATGGTGGTCACCATCGGTCAGGATGCCGGGCAGGACCGTGAACGGGCTGTCCTGGCTCTGCGCCCCGGTACTGATGATCGGATGCAGCTGGGGCTGGCCGAGTTCGTGGCTGGCGAGGAGATGGACCGCTACCAGGGTTTCTGGTGGTCACCGGACTCCCGGGCCCTGCTGGTCGAGCACACTGATTCCTCCGATGAGCCGATCTGGTACATCAGCGATCCGGCCAATCCACAGGTCGGGCCGCGCGCCCGGCGGTATCCCCAGGCTCTGACTGCCAACGCCCGCGTTGGGCTGAGCCTGGTATTCCTGGGCCATGATGATGCAGATCCCTGGGTGGGCGAGGTGGATTGGGACCACCAGGCCTTTGAGTACCTGGCCGTGGTCCGTTGGCAGGAAGGGCGCCGGCCCCTCCTGTTGGTTCAGAACCGTCGGCAAACCGAAGACAGGATCCTGGACGTGCAGGTGCCGGATATCCGCCAGGGCCTGGAGCGGGGGCAGGATATGACCTTGCTTGATCCCAAGGCGGCGCCAAAGGTAGCCGCCAGGGTTCTGCAGGAGCATGGCAACGACCAGTGGATCGACCTGGTTCCCGGGTTGCCGGCCTACCGTCCCCAGGGCGGTCTTGTGGATGCCTTCATTGACTTAGAAGCCGACACTACGAGGTTGCGCCTGGACGGAAAGGTCTTCTCTCCGGCTGGCTGCCAGATTCGGCAGGTGCTGTCTGTGGAGGACCACGATGTGCTGGCGGTGGTCTCCACCGATCCTCGCAGTTTCGACCTGATGCGTCTGAGTTATGACGGTTCCATCCACGTGCTCAACCGGCTGCCCGGAGTGTGGTCCGCCTCGCGTGCTGGCCATGGCATCGTGGTCAGCGGCCGTACCATGGCTTCGGCGCAGGGGCAGGTGCGCCACTGCTACCTGGGTGCTGATGGGGATCTGGACCGCCTGGGTGCTGAAGGACTGGGCCTGGTAGGTGAAGCGCGCCCCGACAGCAGTCTGAAATCGGCTGCTGATCGCTCTGTCTCGGGCCAGGTTAGCGGCCGACAGGAGCATCAGGATCGTCCTGATCGCCGAGCCGTGGATGCTGGTCATATCAATAGCCAGGGAGCCATGAGCGCCGTTCTTGCCGACGCCAGCAGCGATCCAGGGTTCACCCCCAACGTGGACTTCGTGCGCATGGGCCAGCACGAGCTGTTCGCAGCCATCGTCAGGCCGTCTGAATCCAGCCCCTACGCCAGTGCCGACAGCCTGCCCGTCCTGCTCAAGCCTTACGGCGGACCTGGCGCCCAGCAGGTGGTCTTCAACCAGTCCTACTACTGGGAGTCTCAGTGGTGGGCTGATCAAGGCTTCTTGGTCCTGACCGCCGACGGCCGGGGTACGCCTGGTCGTGGTCCTGCCTGGGATCGGGCCATCTTTGAAGACATGGCCCAGGTGACTCTGGATGACCAGCTTGAGGCTCTGGGGGCCCTGCCGGACTTCGCTCCCGAGGCCGACCTGGGGCATGTGGCCATGATCGGCTGGTCCTACGGCGGCTTCCTGTCGGCCCTATCGGTTCTTCGGGCCCCCGACCGGATCCATGCAGCCTGCGCGGGCGCCCCGCCTACGGACTGGACTCTTTATGACACCCACTACACCGAGCGTTATCTGGGCATGGACCCGGCCGTCTACCGACGCAATGGGATCATTGATGACGCACCCTCGCTGCGCCGACCGCTGATGCTGATCCATGGGTTTGCGGATGACAACGTCTCCGTCGCCAACACTCTGAGGCTCTCCAGCGCTCTGATGGCGGCTGGCCGTCCCCATACCGTTCTGCCGCTGACCGGCATCACCCACATGACCAACGACGAGACCGTGGCCGAGAATCTGCTTATTCTGCAGCGGGACTTCCTGCGGGAGGCCCTCAAGAAGAAGACGGACTGACGAAAGGCTGTTTGGGCTAACGCTCTGCTGGCGGCTGCTTCCGCTAGATTGGGGTTGTGCATACCCAACGAAAGCCTGATCAGGCTTCAGGTCCCGAACGAGGATTCCAGCTTCCCCGCAGCTGGGGCCTGGCGGTCTCAGTGCTCTGCTTGGGCCTGCTGGCAGGACTTTCTTCGGGCCTGCTGGCAAGGTTCTTCGAGCTGACTCAGGTCGGTCTGCTGGGTTTCTCGGAGACTTCAGGCGCGCCCACGGCTGCAGCGGTGCCGCCGATCAGAAGGCTGGCCTCGGTGACTCTTGCAGGTCTTGTGGCCGGTCTGGTCTGGGCCTGGCTGCGGACGAGGGCCAGGCTGGTTCCTTCGGTCGGCCAGGCCGTCAAGGGTGAGTACATGCCGCCGGGGCGGACTGTCATCCATGTGCTCACTCAGATCTTCTTCGTGGCTGCTGGCGGCTCTATCGGCAGGGAGGTGGCTCCGCGAGAGGCCGGGGCCCTTCTGGGCGGTCTTTGGACCAGGATGGGCCGACGGCTTGGGCTGCGTGATCAGGATGGTCCGCTGCTGGTGGCCTCTGCAGCCGGAGCCGGATTCGCCGGCATTTACATTGCGCCCCTGACAGGTGCCTTTTTCGGCATAGAGGTGCTGCTGCGGCGGGTGGATGCCGAAGTGGTCACGGTCAATCTGGCCATGTCAGCCCTGGCTACTCTGGTCGGCGGATCCATCAAGGGATTTGCTCCTTACTATAAGGTCGGCTCAGAGCCTTTCCGGCCCTGGCTCATGGCAGTGGTTCTGCTGATCGGACCGGTCATGGGACTGCTGGGGGCCGGATTCCGCCGGATGACCTCCTGGGCTGAGGCCCGTAGGACCACTGGTCCTGCGGCCATCTGGCAGCTGACGGGGGTGGCTCTGCTGACTGGCCTGGTCGCTCTGGTCATCCCGCAGGTTTTGGGCAACGGCCGGGCCCTGGCTCAGATGGGGATGGATCAGCAGCTGTCCGCCGGGTTCTCCGGACTCCAGCTGGTTCAGTCGCTCGTCTTGCTGGCTTTCTTCGCGCTGGCCAAAGCTCTGCTGACCACAGCCACCATCCGTGCCGGGGCCTTCGGCGGTACTTTGACTCCTTCCATAGCCCTGGGATCCGCTATGGGCGCTGTACTGGGCCTGTTGCTGGCTTGTCTTGTGCCTGGCCTGCCGGTCTGGCAGTGTGCTGTGGTCGGCGCCGCCTCCCTGCTGGCAGCCTCACAGCAGGCTCCGCTCATGGCTATGGCCATGCTGATGGAGGTCTGCCACCTGCCGGTCATGGCCTTCATGCCCATGGGCCTTGCCGTTGCCCTGTCGATGGCGGTCTCACGTCTGTTCGTGGCCAAGGCATAAATCGTTGTCGGAACCTCTTGTCGCTCTGAGGGTCCGGCCCTGCGTGATGCCGAAAGATTCCGTCCTTGTTCATATACGATGAGACCACCGTTGGTCACGTGCATGTTCTGCTGCCTCAACCTCGCATGGGCATTCACGATCAGCTGACCGGTCTGGGCCAGTAAGGAAGGGTGGCTATACTCGGGCCGGACGTAGGTCCTGCGAGGACGAAGCCAATCCGAGCGGAGCAGGTCATTGCCCTGATTCCCTGGACAGACAAGAAGGAGGTGCCTGGCGGTGAAGACCGTGTTGGCCATCTTCAGGCGAGATCTCTGGCGGATACTGCGCAACCCCGTAGCCCTGGTGGTGACCATTGGCGTGGCCGTGCTTCCCTCCCTCTACGCCTGGTTCAACATCATGGCCCTCTGGGACCCTTACAGCAACGCCAAGAACCTGCCAGTGGCCGTCGTCAGCATGGACCGAGGAGCGCAATCCGCGCAAACAGGCAGGATCAACGCCGGCAGATCGGTCATTCAGGAGCTGCGCGCCAATAAAAGCCTGGGTTGGAAGTTCATGGATGATGACCAGAGAGCCATTGAAGAGGTTCATTCGGGCCAGTGCTACGCGGCAATCATCATCCCTGAAGGGTTCAGCGCCGATCTGGTCGGCATCGTTGAGGGGACCGGCAACAGGCCTGCCCTGAACTATTACGTCAATGAGAAGAAGAACGCCATCGCCCCCAAGGTGACCGACACTGGCGCCTCCACCATCGATCAGGAGATCAACACAGTCTTCGTCTCGGCCGTCAGCGATGCCCTTGCCGGGAAGGTCCTGCAGACCGCAGGCGATGCCCAGGGCGCGGCTGAGCAGAGCCGTAGCCAGGCGGTAGGCGATTTGGGAGAAATCATCGACCAGCTGGATCGGACGGACGGCCAGCTTGGCAGGATCGGTTCAACTATGGGCCAGGCCCGGCAGACCGTGGCCAGCTCCAGAAGCGACATCAAGGACCTGCAGAGTCAGATATCGGCCACCCAGGCCACCCTGAGCAAGGCCCAGGACCACATGACCAGGACCCGTGACGACAGCCTTCGCTTCTCCTCTGCCCTGAACCAGGCCCTGGCGGACGGGTCGGTGCGGCTGTCCAGCGCGGTCACTGATGTGAATACGGTGGCAGGCGGGATCACCGCCGATCTGAACGCCACCCAGGACAAGGTCGACCGGGTCAATTCCGGCCTAGGACAGCTGGTCGATGCCAACGGGAAGGCTGTGGACCGGCTCCAGTCGGGTCTGGACCAGTCCGGGCTGCATCCCGGGGATCCAGCCTACGAGAGCATCCAGCGCCAGATCGAGGATCTGAAAAAGACCAACCAGCAGCAGAAGGCATCCCTGGATGCTTTCAAGAAGAACTCTTCGACAGCTCTGAACTCGGGCAAACAGGCCGCATCAGACCTGAGCTCGGCCATGACCGACACCGGCGACACAGGCATCAAGGCACTGACAACGGCTAGCCAAAGCCTAACGGGAACCACCATGCCCAACCTCCTTACCGGGCTGGACAATCTCAACGCCTCCAACGGTTCGCTCCAGGGCGCTTTGAGCAGCGTGTCCACCACGGCGGCCCAGACCGATGCCTTGCTGGACCAGCTGGATTCCACTATCGGCCAGGCCCAGTCGACCCTGTCCGCCACCAGGGCTTCCCTGGTCACGGTCAGGTCCGACCTGGAGGGGGTCCGCACCGATGTGGCGGCCCTAGGGTCCTCAGCGGCCTGGAACCGGATGTCCCAGACCCTGGGGCTGAGCCCTGAATCCTTCGGAAAGGCTATGGCCTCGCCGGTGGAGCTGGCTTCCCACACGGTCTACCCGGTCAGCAACTACGGGTCATCCGTGGCGCCCTTCTATACCAATCTGGCCCTCTGGGTGGGCGGGTTCATCCTGATAGCCATCTACAAGCTGGAGGTCGACAAGGAGGGCATCCGCAGGTGCACAGCCACCCAAGCCTATTTGGGCCGTTGGCTTCTGCTGGTCTTCGTCGGCTTCTTCCAGGCGCTGATCGCTACAGTGGGCGACCTGATGCTGGGCATTCAGTGCCACCAGCCGGCGCTGTTCGTCCTAGCCGGGGTCTTCGCATCCTTCGTCTACATCAACATCATCTATGCCTTGGCCGCCTCCTTCAGGCATATCGGCAAGGCCCTGGCCGTGGTCCTGGTCATCCTGCAGATACCGGGCTCTTCGGGCATGTATCCCATTGAGATGATGCCCGACTTCTTCCGCAACCTGAACCCCTGGCTGCCCTTCACCTATGGGATCAATGCCATGCGCGAGACCATCGGCGGCATGTACGGCAACCATTACTGGCAGGATATGCTCCACGTCTTCTGGTATCTGCCTGCAGCCCTCTTGATCGGATTGGTGGTGCGGCGGTACCTGCTCAACCTGAATGCCCTCTTCGACCGGCGACTCGGCGCTACTGACCTGATGCTGACCGAACAGAACCATTCGGCCGACCGTCGCCTGAGCCTGAGCAGCCTTGCACGCTCCATCCTGGGCGAGGGCGACTACCGTGCCATCATCAGGCGGCGGGCACATCGCTTCCTGGCCCTCTATCCCACCCTGATCCGGGCTGGTCTGGTTCTGGTTCTGCTGCCGGTCCTCTTCCTGATCCTGCTGTTCAGCACCGAGGCCAAGATCGTCATGCTGATCGCCTGCATCGCCTCCATCGTCCTGATCGACGCCTACCTGATCATCGTTGAGTACATCTGTGACAGCTATGTCCAGCAGCTGGGTCTGGCAGAACGTCCAGGCATGGACTTCCACACCCTGATCCGCCCGCGCAGGCAGGGTTCTTCGGCTGTGACCAGGCTGACCACAGCCGTGCGCGAATCAGTTCTGAACCGAGATGAGGAAGGCGCTCCCGAGGACGGTGACCGTCGATGAGGAATATCTGGAGGATCCTGCGCAAGGACCTGGCCGATGCCACCAGCAACGTCATCGCCATTATCGTCCTGATGGGCCTGATCATCGTCCCGGCCCTCTATGCCTGGTTCAACATCGCCGCCAGCTGGGACCCCTACAAGAACACCAAGGCCATCAAGGTGGCCGTGGCCAACACCGACAAGGGATACAAGTCCGACCTGATCCCGATCAAGATCAACGTGGGGGAAACGGTCACCAGCACCCTGAGAGCCAACGACCAACTGGACTGGAGGTTCGTCAACCGCGACAAGGCCTTGGAGGGCGTGCGCTCAGGCGAGTACTACGCCGCCATCGTCATTCCCAAGGATTTCAGCGCCGACATGATGACCCTATTTTCGCAGGATGTAAAGCACGCCAACCTTGAGTACTACCTGAACGAGAAGAAGAACGCCATCGCTCCCCATGTCACCGAACAAGGGGCCGACACTGTGGCCACGACCATCGACAAGACCTTCGTCAAGACGGTGGGGCAGGTGGGGATCGACCTGGCCAGCCAGGTCTTCACCTACTCTCAGAGCCCCGAAGTCCAGGATTACCTGACCAGGACGACCGGCCACATCGATCAGATGTCGGAGAGGCTGACCACTGCCTCCAGCCAAGTGAATGCCTATGCGGGCCTTCTGGACTCCTCCGGAAGGATGATCGACTCCACCGGCCGGATTCTGGGCCGGTCCGATTCCGCCATGGCTGATGCCAGGAAAGCCCTGAATCAGGGAACCAAGGGATCCAAGGATCTGGGCAAGTCCCTCTCCGGGTCGGCCCAGGCGGTCGACACTGCCCTTGACCAGGCCTCGGGCGCCTATGACACCATCGGTTCCAAGATCGACGACGCTTTCGATAAGGTGGGCCAGCAGAGCGATGCCGTCAGCAGCCAGCTGAACGATCTGAGCGAACGGATCAGAGACTCGGCGGCCGACTACGACCAGATGATCGCCAGCCTGGAGGATCTGCGCAGCACTGTGGAATCCGATGCCAATCTGACAGCGGACCAGCGCCGAGCTCTTCTGACTGCCATCGATCAGGCCCAGGCCGGAATGCGGGCGGCCCAAGCGGCCCAGCGCGACCTGGCTGACCGGATTAGCCAGGCCTCCCAGACAGCCAAGGAGGGCAAGGACAAGCTGAGCGGTCAGCGGCAGGATCTGAAGAACAGGATTGCCCGGGCCCGCGCCTCGGTGGATCAGGTCCGTACCCAGTACCGCAATGACCTGAAGCCCCGCTTGGATGATCTGGCTTCATCCATGGATACCGTGGTCACCTCGACCGACCGGCTGCTGACAAGCTTGGACGGAACCGTCAAGGGCGCCTCTGGGCTGACGGGCCCCATGACCAACGACATCAGCCAGGCCAAGGACCAGCTGGGTGAGATCTCCCAGCGCCTGGACCAGGCCTCCAAACGGCTGACTGACCTGGGAGGACACCTGACACAGGCTTCGCAGGGCGAAGATACGCAGGAGGTCAAATCCCTGTTGAGCAGGGATTCCGAAACCTTGGCCGCGCTTCTGTCCTCACCGGTCGGCATCCATCGGCATGCGGTCTTCCCCGTCATGAACTACGGGTCGGCCATGACCCCCTTCTACACCATCCTTTCCATCTGGGTGGGTGCCACCATTCTGGCGGCCATGATGAAGGTGGCCCTGTCCGACAAGAAGAAGGCCTTCGTTCTGCACCTGGACTCCCTGCAGGATGCCTGGAAGAGGGCCGATGACCTGGATGACGATTCCGAGGGCAGCCGCTCCTGGGGAGCTTTCCGCCCGGAGTCGCCAGGCAACGCCCGCCGCTTCGGGCTTCAGCTCTATCAGGAGTACTTCGGCAGATTCGCGGTCTTCGCCCTGATGGCCATCCTCCAGGGCTGCCTGATCGCCTTAGGAGACCTCTTCTATCTGAAGGTCCAGTGCGTCCATCCGCTGATGTTTGTGCTGGTGGCTGTATTCGCCTCATTCGTCTTCATGAATCTGATCTATACCCTGGTCGTCTCCTTCGGGGACATCGGCAAGGCCATCGCCGTCATCCTCCTGGTCATGCAAGTGGCTGGCTCGGGCGGCACCTTCCCCATGGAGACCCTGCCTGGCTTCTTCCAGGGGGTCTATCCCTTCCTGCCTTTCGTCCACGCCATCGGAGCCATGCAGTCTGCCGTTGCCGGAGCCTACGGCATGGAGTTCTGGCGGGAGATGGCCACCCTGGCCCTCTTTCTGGTGCCCTCGTTGCTGCTGGGGCTGGTTCTGCGCAAGCCCGTCATCCGCTTCAATGACTGGATCGTCAGGAACCTGGAGAGCACGCGGCTCATGTAGGGCCGAGTCCGACAGAAGGTGGTATAGGGTGAGAGCATGAGCGTCCAACTGGTTGAGGAGCGCCGCTACGACCAAATCATGAAGGATCGTGTCCTTCCTGACCTGGCCTCCTGCCGCAGTGAGGGATGGATGATCTCCCATGACGGCGGCGAGGACGGGGGAACCGTGTTGGACAAGGCCCATCTCAGCGGTGTGGACCCCTCCCGGCTTCTGCATTATGTCTGCTATGACAGAACGCTTTTCCGCCAGGGTGCGGTGGAGTCCGGCTCAGCTCGCGTGCGCGGGGCTGTAATCATCTCCTTCGGTTTTTCGGAATTCGCCGACAAGTATCAGGAAATGGCCTGGTATTTCCTGATGCAGGGGTACTCCGTCTGCATTCCCGAGCATTGGGGACACGGTTTCTCCGGCCGGGGCGTGAACGACCCCAGCCTAATCTGGGTGGATCATTGGCATCGGTATGTGGCGGACCTGGCCGCCTTCTGCTCCCAAGTGGGCCAGCAGTATGCCCAGGACAAGCCCATGGTGCTCTATGGCCATTCCATGGGCGGCGGCGTGGCTGCGCGGATGCTGGAAACCTTCCCCTCCCTTATTGACAAGGCGGTCCTGTCATCGCCGATGATTGCGCCGCGGACCGGGTTCATGCCCTCGGTTGCCTGGACTGCCACCAATGCCGCCTGCATGATGGGCCGCTCGCGCAGCATGGTCCCGGGATTCGGCCCCTTCCGTCCCGAACTGGACATGGGCAAGTACCCCAATGGCAGCCAGGAGAGGGTGGCCTGGGCCCATAAGTTGCGCACCAAGGAGCTGCACTACCAGACCAGCGCCGCCACTTTCGGCTGGGTCAGGGAGAGCCTGGAGATGAGCCGGGCCATACTGCGGCCCGACCGATGCAGTCGGGTCGAGACCCCTCTGCTGCTCTTTCAGGCGCAGCCCGACCGTTTCGTGCTGCCGATGCCTCAGAACCGTTTTGTCGACCAGGTCCAGCAGGGCGGCTGCCAGGCCACGCTGGTGCGCATCCCGAACAGCATGCACGAGCTCTACCAGATGCCCGACAAGGTTCTGAGGCCCTACTTGGAGCGCATCTTCGACTTTTTCGATCAGCCCTGGCAGCTCGCTGACGACCGCTGAACAGACGAAGGGCGCGCAATCCTACTTGTTGAGCACCTTCTGTGGATCGGCATCGAAGGTATCGACGCAGTTCTGCGAGCAGAAGTAGTAGGTTTTGCCCTGGTAGTCGCGTTTGGCTGCAGCTGTGCTGGGGTCGATGGACATGCCGCAGACCGGGTCGGTGACCTTGTCTGTTGCTGCCTGATCCTGTTGCATGTCGTCATGATGATGGAAGAGTCCCATCTCATTTCCTTTCTCTTGGTTGTGTTCTTGGTGGGTGGAAATACTGAGGTCCCTGGTCAGGGCATCCATGTCGATTGGCCTGGCCTCTTTGATCGGTCTGGCCTTAAGGGGCGTATGCCGCAGCCGGTTGGCGTTGAGCACCACCGACAGGGAGGAGAAGGCCATGGCTGCACCGGCGATCATGGGGTTGAGCAGGAGGCCGATGAAGGGGTAGAGCACTCCGGCGGCGATGGGGATGCCCAGGCCGTTATACCCGAAGGCGAACCAAAGGTTCTGGTGAATGTTGCGCATGGTGGCAGCAGAGAGGTCAATGGCCTTGACGGCCGCGTTCAGGTCGCCCGAGACCAGGGTCACGTCGGCGGACTCGATGGCCACGTCCGTTCCGGTGCCGATGGCCATGCCCAGGTCGGCCTGGGCCAGTGCCGGGGCGTCGTTGATGCCGTCGCCGATCATGGCCACTTTGTGCCCTTGGGCCTGAAGGGCCTTGACGATGCTCGCCTTGTCCTCGGGATGGATCTGCGCCACCACCCGGGTGACTCCCACCTGGCCCCCGACCTGCTCGGCGGTGCCCTGGTTGTCTCCGGTCAGCATGATGGTCTGGATTCCGCGCTCGTTCATGTCGTGGATGGCCTGCTTGGAGCCGGTCTTGACCTGGTCGGTCACGGCCAGGACCCCGGCAAGCCTGCCGTCGATAGCTACGAAGATGGTCGTACGGCCCCGGTCCTCCCAGCTGCGGGCGGTGTCGAAAAGGGGTTGCGCGCCTGCCTGGCCCGCCATTTCGTTCTCAAGTTCGATTCCCTTGTCTTCGAGCAGCCTGCGGTTGCCGACAAGGACATGGAGAGCATTCTCTTCATTTCGGCTGTTTTCTGCCATGCTCTTGAAAGAGCCGGAGGGGAAGGTCGCATCGATCCCTGCGCCGGTGACCGAATCGAAGTCCTTGACTGGAGCCAGCTCCAGGTCGCGGTCCTTGGCGGCCTGGACGATGGCCTGGGCCAGGGGGTGCTCGGAATTGCTCTCGGCGCTCGCGGCCGCTCTGATCACCAGGTCTTCATCCAGTCCCTGCACGCTCAGGGCATCAGCCAGTTCAGGTCGGCCCTGGGTTATGGTGCCGGTCTTGTCGAGGACGATGGTGTCGACATCATGCGCCCCTTGCAGGGCCTCTGCCGACCGGTAGAGCACGCCGGCACGGGCGCCGCGTCCAGTGCCGATCGTCACGGACAGGGGGGTGGCCAGGCCCAAGGCGCAGGGGCAGGCGATGACCAGTACGGATACCGCCGCCACGATTCCGTATACTCCGCGGGGCATGGGGCCGAACATCCACCAGGCTACGAAAGTCCAGAGCGCCACCAGGATGACCCCAGGGATGAAGATTGACGATATACGGTCAGCCAGCTTCTGGATGGGGGCCTTGGAAGTCTGGGCTGTCTTGACCAGCCGGATGATCTGGGCCAGAACCGTGTCCTGCCCTACTTGGGTGGCCTTGTAGCGCAGGGAACCTGTGCCGTTGACGGTGGCTCCCACCAGGGAATCGCCCTCCTGTTTGAGGACGGGCATGGGCTCGCCGGTCACCATGGATTCGTCCACTGAGGATGATCCGGAGATGACTTGGCCGTCCACTGGCAGCTTCTCGCCCGGATGGACCTGAATCACGTCTCCGACGGCCACATCGTCGACGGCGATCTCCTGGGTGGTCTCTCTGCCGTCCTGGCCGGTCCTCACCACGGTGGCGGTCTTGGGCCTCAGTCCGACAAGAGCGCGGATGGCATCGCCGGTGCCGCGCCGGGCCCGTGCCTCTAGGATCTGGCCGAGGATCATCAGGGTGATGATGGTGCCCACGGCCTCGTAGTATGGTTCACGGCTTCCCTCAGGCAGAAGCTGCGGAGCCACAGTGACCACCAGTGAGTAGAGGAAGGCCGTGGCAGTGCCTAGGGCGACCAAAGAGTTCATCTCCGGTGCCCGGTGTGCCAGTGCCAGCCATCCGGTGCGGTGGATGGGCCAGCCCGAGTAGAACATCACCGGTAATATCAGGACCAGCTGGACCCAGGGGTTCATCAGAATGTGGGGCATGTGCAGGAACATGCCGAACATGGCCGGGATGAAGACCGGGAGCGTGAAGACCAGGGCTACGATGAATCGCCTGGTCAGGTCGCGGATTTCTGCCGTGCGCTCCTGATCCGCCTCGTTCTGGTCACTGCCGCCACTGGTCTGGGCGGGCTTTGCGGATTCCGCCTGTTGTGGGCGCTCGTCTTGTGGCTGGCTGCCTTGTTCTTGTTTGGGTTGTGCCTCGGCGTTGCTGCTCGTCGGTCCATTGGTGGCCCGGAGCATTCCGTGGAGCATGTTCATACCGCAGGCGAAGGGATAGTCGCCAGCCTTAGGCGGGGTCAGTTGAATGGTCGAGGTCTGGAAGGCGGGCAGGGTCTTATCGATGTTGAAGTCGTTGAAGACCACGTGAGAGGAGCACTCTCCGCTCTCCTGGCGATCGAAGACCAACCTGACCGGCCGGCCGGCCTGAACCTGGATCAGCTGGGGACTGTATCCGCCCTTGACTGTGATGTGGACGGTCTGGACGCCACCCTCATCCTTGGCCTGGGTGGCCTTTCTGGGCGCGAAGAAGTACCAGATGATGCCCGCTGTTATGGCTAGGGCCGCGATAAGGACCAAGATGCTGCTCATGTGGCCCACTATACCCCCCAGGGGTATACTGATAGTGAATTTCCAGATGGGTTTCATGGATTCGGGTCGGTACCGGCTCTGCCATGAAGGCCATGGAATGAATAGGAATGGAGTAACCTTGCCCGGATATGCCAACGACAAAAAACGGACCATCACCAGACTCCGGCGTGTCGAGGGCCAGGTCAGGGCCATCGAGCAGATGGTCGAGTCGGACACCTACTGCATCGACATCCTCACCCAGATAGCCGCCTCGACCAGCGCCCTGAAGTCGGTGGCCCTGACCCTGCTGGACGACCACATGAACCACTGCGTCCGGGAGGCTGCCGAAAAGGGAGGCGAGGAGGCCGATGAAAAGATGGAGGAAGCCTCCGAGGCAATCGCCCGCCTGGTCCGCTCCTAGCGACCCTCGTCAGACAAGCCTGATCCGCCCGGGAATAGCAGTCCATAAGCAACGGATATAGGCATTCTTTTGAGAATCGCTGGACTCTCGTCTTTCTCCTGTTAGATTGAACTCCAACCCTGGGCCGCTCGGTCCTGGGGAATGAGAGGTCGGAGGGGAGAGGCAATGTCGGAAACGAGTTGGGATTGGGCGGCCCTGATAGTGGTCGTCATTCTCTTTGCAGGGCTGGCCCTGCTGAGCAGGAGGACCAAGGTCAACTTCAGCTGGCGGGTCATCATAGCGACGGTGCTGGGAATCCTGGTAGGTGTGGGCTTCTCCGGTCACACGACCTACGTGGGGGCGTTCGGCAACGTCTGGTCCGAGGTGATTTCGGCCCTCGTGGTGCCGCTCCTGCTCTTCAGCATCATCGCCAGCATCAGCCGTATCGGCGGGTCTGGTCGGCTGAAGAACATCAGTGTGAAGACCATCGTTCTGCTCTTGGTCAACACCTTCACAGCCGCCGTGGTCGCCCTGGTTCTGGGGCTGCTCTTCCAGGTCGGCAAGGGGTTCAACCAGGCCCTGCCCAAGGGAGTCAAGCCTCGCGAGGTGCCAGGAGTGATCGACACCCTGGTCGGTCTCTTCCCTTCGAACCTTGCGGAAAACTGGGCTCAGAACCAGGTCATTCCTGTGGTGATCTTCGCCATCCTCTTGGCGGTTTCTCTGAACAAGGCCGCCTCAACCCCGCGCGGTGAACAGAGCGTGGCTCCCTTCAAGGCTTTCGTGGAAGCAGGCAATGTGGTCCTTTCCAAGGCCACCCAAATCGTGGTCGGCTTCACCCCCTATGCGGTTCTGTCCCTGATCGCCGCCGCCATCGGTCGCAGCAACCTGAAGAGTCTTTTGCCTCTGCTTGCTGTTCTTCTGGTGGCTTACCTGGGTCTGGCTATTCAGCTCTTCCTGGTTCAACCCCTGATCCTGGCCCTGGTCGGCCGGGTCAATCCTCTGCCCTTCTTCCGCTCCCTTTGGCCTGCGGGCGTGGTGGCCTTCACGTCTGAGAGCAGTATCGGCACCATTCCTGTCACGGTCCGTCAGCTGCGCTCGGCCGGCGTTCCCGAAGAGACGGCTTCCTTCGTGGCTAGTCTGGGAGCCAATCTGGGCATGCCCGGATGCGCCGGGCTCTGGCCCGTTCTCTTGGCGGTCTTCGCCATCAACGCTCAGGGAATTCCTTACTCCCCCCTGCGCTTCGCTCTCCTGATCGTCTTTGCGCTGGTGGTTTCCGTGGGGACGGTGGGCGTGCCCGGTACAGCCACGATCACCGCCACCTCCCTATTTACGGCGGCTGGCCTGCCCGTACCCTTCATCGCTATCATGCAGCCTATTTCCCAGATTGTGGATATGGGCCGCACGCTGGTGAACGTGGCTGGCGCCGCCAACACGGCAGTCATCGTGGCCAGGACCGAGAACGAGCTGGATCTCGATCTTTACAAGGGCCGCAAGGTCTTCGACGACCAGGACATTGAAGCGGACGAGGAGTTACAACAGTCAGAAGACTAGGCCCGGATGCGTTCCATCCCTGCGCACATGAGCAGGAAGGCGCCCACCCCGTGCATGTCGTTGATGCTGGTGGGTCGCCGGCAGTATTCCTCATAGCTGCCGGGGCCGGTTCCTATGCAGATGTCGCCGATGAGGAGGTCATCTCCCTGCCATTCAAGGCTCTTTATGACCCCCTCATACCCCTTGCTGGCCGCTTCCAGATAGGCCTTGTCCAGAATGCCCTGGTCTACGGCCTTGCAGATGGCGGCCACGAAGAGACAGGTGCAGGAGTTCTCAGGCCAGTTGCCCTCTTTGCCAACCTTGTCGAGAACCTGCCACCAGCGGCCGTCTGGGCCCTGATAACGGCAGACGGCAGTCAGCAAGTCGCGGACCAGGTTTCGCAGATCCTCGCGGCCTGGGTGGTCCTGTGGCAGCAGTTCCAGTTCATTGACCACTGCCATGGGCACCCAGCCGATGGACCGCCCCCAGTATTCGGGCGAGAGGCCTGTTACAGGGTCGGCCCAGGGTTCTTTCCGATCGGGATCATAGGCGTGCCGCCAGAGCCCGGTTTCAGGCACGCGGGTTTTTCTTTGCATAAGAAGGGCCTGTCTGACGGCCTCGTCCACCAGATTCATGCGGCCGAAGCGGGTGCCGTATTCCACCATTATGGGGCCGCCCATATAGAGCCCGTCCAGCCACATCTGCCGCGGTACTCCGTCGTTGTGCCAGAATCCGCCCTCGTCGTTCTTCGGATAGGTTCCAAGTTCGTCGGCCAACTGGTCCAGTCCCGTCTTGTAACGGGGTGATCCGAAATGGTCATAGAGAGGGAAGAGGAGGATGCCTGGCTGGATGTCGTCCAAGCATACGGGATCGTGGTTGAGCACGTGGCCCTGGTCATCCATGTTGGATTCGACCCAACCCCTTATGTACTCCAGATAGGATTCGTCATTGTTGATCAGGTAGGTTTGGTGCACTCCAGACAGGAGGACGCCCTGATGGTAGTGAAAATGGCGGATCGGCGGCAGGTCGGCCGGGTTCGGATAAGTACGGCGGAGTGTGTCGACCGCTGCCTGGGCATACTCCAGTGGTGTTGACGGGGTCTGAACCATGGTGCCTTCCTCGTTGATGGTCTGGTTTCATTGAACATCCTACCGTTTTGCAGCCCAGCCCTCTCTTTTGGAATTTCGGCCCGGAGTGTTGGGAATGTGAGCTTGAAAGCGCCTGCAACTTTCTTGTCGCAGAACTCGTTGCCTGATATTTTCAAGCCAGTCCAGCGGTGGTGCTGTTCGGCTTTTACGTCTGCGAATGCGACATACGCTACATAGTTTCCGCGGACGCAACAGTCGGTGATGAGGAGGTCATCATGGCAGAGTTCTCCATGTCGAGGTTCTCTCTGGAAGGGAAGGTGGCCTTGGTAACCGGTGCCGTGTACGGAATCGGGTTCGCAATAGCCTCCGCCCTGCATGAGGCGGGCGCGACCATCGTTTTCAATGCTTCAAGGCGCTCGTCGGTGGATAAGGGAACCCAGGCCTACAGGCAGGCAGGTATCCCAGCACGGGGCTATGTGTGCGACGTGACCGATGAGGGTGCCGTGGCCGACATGGTCGACCGGATTGACAGGGAGGTCGGCACCATCGACATCCTGGTCAACAATGCCGGCATCATCAAGCGGATTCCCATGCTGAACATGACTGTCGAGGACTTCCGCAAGGTGGTGGATGTGGACCTCACCGGGCCTTTCATAGTTTCCAAAGCCGTTCTGCCGGGGATGATCCAGCAGGGACACGGGAAGATCATCAACATTTGCTCGATGATGAGCGAGCTGGGGCGAGAGACCGTATCGGCCTATGCGGCCGCCAAGGGCGGATTGAAGATGCTGACCCGCAACATCTGTGCGGAATACGGCGGTGCCAACATTCAGTGCAATGCCATCGGACCTGGCTACATCGCCACTCCGCAGACTGCGCCTTTGCGTGAGCGTCGGCCCGACGGGTCCAGGCATCCTTTCGATCAGTTCATCGTTTCGAAGACGCCCGCAGCCCGATGGGGCAATCCCTCGGACCTTCAGGGGCCTGCGGTCTTTCTGGCCTCGTCGGCATCGGACTTCGTCAACGGGCAGGTGCTGTATGTTGATGGCGGCATTCTGGCTTATATCGGTAAGCAGCCTGAGTAAGGGCGGGAGTCAGAAGCTTCCGGGCTGCCCGCCCGAGGGGATGCATGGGTTCAGGCAGGCAATGAGATCAATCAATGATGAGGGAGAGTAGCAGAGCATGAAAGTAGCGTTGATCAACGAGAACTCACAGGCCTCGAAGAACGCCCTGATTTTCGCGACCTTGAAGGAGGTCTGCGACCAGAAAGGGCATCAGGCCTTCAACTATGGCATGTACGGCAAGGAGGGGGAAAGCCAGCTGACCTACGTGCAGAATGGCCTGCTGGCTTCGATCCTGCTCAACAGCAAGGCGGCTGATTTCGTCATCAGCGGATGCGGAACTGGCCAGGGAGCCATGACGGCCCTGAACAGTTTCCCCGGCGTGGTCTGCGGTCTGGCCGTGGATCCGACTGATGCCTACTTGTTCAGCCAGATCAACGGGGGCAATGCCCTCTCGATCCCCTTCGCCAAGGGGTTTGGATGGGGAGCCGAGCTGAACCTGAAGCTGATTTTCGAGCGTCTCTTTGCCGAGCCAGCCGGAGGCGGCTACCCCAAGGAGCGTGCAGTGCCGGAGCGTCGCAACGCCGGAATCCTGCGTGACATAAAGAATCAGGTCTATCGTCCTCTGCCAGAGGTGCTGGAGCGGATTGACCAGGGCTTCCTTAAAGAGACCATTTCCGGCGAGCATTTCGCAGAGTACTTCATGGCCAATGCGGAAGATGGGAAAATCAAGGAGATGATCGCCGCTCGCCTGTGAAAGCCGCTTGGCAGGACGGGATATAAAAAGACGCCGTCGGCAGGGAGAATTCCTTGCTGACGGCGTCTTGTTTCGTGCGAACGGAGGGAGTTGAACCCTCACGAGCATCAGCTCACTGCCACCTGAAGACAGCGCGTCTACCATTCCGCCACGTTCGCAGACAACTGGAAACGTTAGCACGGTTGTCTGCGGGGCGCAATAATGGCGTGTTGGTTTAGCCTCTGGATCCGTGGGCGTAGAATCTCGCCAGCGTCTCCCTCTTGTACTCGTCGAAGTAGCCGCCGTCGATGGACTGGCGGATCTCGTCCAGCAGCCTCACGAAGAAGCGTTCGTTGTGGATGGTGGCCAGCGTGTAGCCGTTGAGCTCACGGGCGCGAAGCAGATGATCGATGTAGGCGCGGGAGTAGTGGGTGCAGGTGTAGCAGTCGCAGTCTTCTTCGATGGGTCTGAAATCGGCCTTGAACTGGGCGCGCTTGATGTTCCAGCGGCCGTCGCGAGTGAAGACGGCCCCGTTGCGGCCGCAGCGGGCCGGGGATACGCAGTCGAAGGTGTCCCCGCCGTTCTCGACGCCTGCGAAGATGTCGTCAACAGCAGCGATGCCCAGCACATGCCTGGGTCGGGATTCGGGCATCTCGTCGCAGATCCAGGCGCAGGTCTGTCCCAGCAGCCGTTTCTCTATAGCGCCCCCGATGCCCACGCCGTCGAAGTCCAGGGATGCGATCTGGCGGGCGGCTCGTCGGCGCAGATCCTCGTAGTTGGCCCCTTGCACCACGCCGAACAGCGCCTGATAGGGTTTTCCTGTCCGCGCCTGGGTCAGCCTGCGGTGCTCGTCCACGCAGCGCTTCGCCCAGCGGAAGGTGCGTTCCACTGACTGCTCTTGGTAGGTCCGGGTGTTCATCAGGGTGGTCAGCTCGTCGAAGGCGAACATGATATCGGCGCCGATGCGGTGCTGGATGCCCATGGAGATCTCGGCTGAGAAGCGGTGCCGGTCGCCGTTGAGCGGGGACTTGAAAGTGACCCCGTCCTCATCCACGAAGGCCAGGCGCTCCTTGCCTTCGGCTATTACCTGGTCCGATTTCATGCCGGTCACGTCCATGGCCAGGGTTTTCTTGAACCCCGCCCCCAGCGAGAGGACCTGGAAGCCGCCCGAGTCGGTGTAGGTGGGGCCGTCCCAGTTCATGAACCGGGCCAGGCCTCCGGCTTGGTCCAGAATGTCGGGGCCAGGGCGCTCGAACAGGTGGAAGGCATTGGCCAGAAGGACCTGGGCGCCCAGCTGCCGCATCTGTTCCGGCAGGACGGCCTTCATGGCCGCCTGGGTGGCCACGGGAATGAATGCAGGGGTGTGGATGTCTCCGTGAGGGGTGTGGATGATGCCGGTGCGGCCGTAGCGGCGGCCATTGCGTCCTAGGCCTTCGGGGGTGTCGGACAGGCGATTCAGGGTCTCGAATGAGAAAGCGGTGCGGTCGCCGGGTCGGCCCGGTGTGGCTCCCAGCGGGTTGGTGATCAGGCTCATGGCTCCACTGTATCCAAGACATCCAACCGTCCTCTGCTGCCCGGTGGGCAGTCGATATGACTTTCATGCAATGTCCAGATAATATTCAGCATTCCAGCTCTAGACTTAGTAGCAATGCATGCGAGGACCCTCTTCGCCTGTCAGCCGGAAACAGCAAAAAGCGCTGGCGACGGGGTAGATTGACAAGCGTGACCGAATAGCAGGCAGCGGCATCGATCCGAAGGAGCAGAAATGGCTGAAGAGCACAAGGTCGACCCTTGGAGGGGCGACGACGACGGTCAGTCCTGGCAGCCAAGCCACATCGAGCGCGGGGCCGCCGATCAGGGGCGGGAGGCGGAAGCTTCCAAGGACCAGACCGACTCTGCGCAAACCTCCCTACCCGAAGAAGGCAATCAGCAGACCCAAGCCTGGGATCAGAGGCCCACGACCCCTATCTCCGTGTCTGGCGTTGATGCCCGGGCCACGACTAGGGAAAACGGGTCGAATGACGATCGCGGCGCCGGGGCTTCGGCCTCCGCTGCCAACGGCTCGACCATAGGTCAGGATGCGCAGACGCAGCAGCAGCCTTACTATCGGCCAGCGCCGGAGTATGGAGCCTATGCTCCCGCAGGCTCGCGCCCATCCGCTAACGACGGACGCAATGGGACCGCCGACCAGGGTCAGCAGCAGACTCATCAGGGATATGGCTCTGGTCCTCAGCGGAACTACTTCGGACAATACGGACAACCACGCCAGTTCGGGCAGAACGGTCAGCCGAGCCAGCCGGGCCAGCCCGGCCAGAATGCCGGGCAGAACCCTCAGGGTGGGCAACCCTCGGGCCAGGGACCCTTTGCGCCTTTCGGCTCCGGCGGCCCCAACGGCCGACCCGGTCCTGCCAATAACGCCAGCAGCAATATGAGCGGCACGGGCAAGTACGTCTTCACCGCCGTGGTGGCCGCCCTAGTAGCTGCAGCTCTTATGCTGGGTCTGGGCTGGGCGGCACTGTCCAACGGATGGATCACTCTGCCTTCATCCTCCTCGCTCAGCGGAGTCTCCTCCAACTCCTCGGGTCAGGGCACTGCCAAGGTCCAGGGCGGCCAGGCTCCTGACTGGCAGGACATTAGCAAACAGGTCTCCGAGTCCGTGGTCTCCATCCAGGTGCAGACCAAGAGCGGGGTGGGGGCCGGATCGGGCGCGGTCTTTGACACTCAGGGCCATGTGGTCACCAACAACCACGTGATCGATGGTGCCCAGGAGATCCACGTCACCCTCTCTAATGGGCAGATGTATACGGCCAAGGTTGTCGGCACCGACACCACTGCTGATCTTGCCATTCTCAGCCTGGATCAGGCGCCGTCCGATCTGAAGCCTGTGAAGTTCGCCGACTCCGAAAAGCTGGCCGTTGGCGAGAATGTCATGGCCATCGGCAACCCCCTAGGCTACGAGAACACGGCCACCACCGGCATTGTTTCGGCTCTGAACCGCCCGGTCTCGGTCATGGATGAGAGCAACAACAACCCCATCGTGACCAATGCGGTCCAGCTGGATGCGGCCATCAACCCCGGGAACTCGGGCGGCCCCACCTTCAACGCGGCTGGCGAGGTGATCGGGATCAACTCATCCATCGCTTCCATGGCTTCCTCCAAGTCTGAGGCAGGGTCCATCGGCATCGGATTTGCCATTCCGTCCAACCTGGTCAAGCGGATTGCCGGTGAGATCATCAAGGACGGCAAGGCCAAGCACGTCTCCTTGGGCGTCACCATCCAAAGCAGCACGGCCCAGGCCGACGGGGTCACCCGCGGCGGCGCCAAGGTCACCAATGTGGTTTCGGGCTCCCCGGCCGACAAGGCCGGAATCAAGGTCGGAGACACCATCGTGGCCTTCAACGGCCATGCCGTTAACAACAACTACTCTCTGCTGGGCTTCGTTCGAGCTGCCGCCTTTGGCGACTCAGTCAAGATCACCGTGGTGCGCGACGGCAAGACCGCCGAGGTGAACGCCACCCTGGACAGCGAGGAGCAGACCGTGCAGGGCAAGCCCAGGACCAACAGGAAGAACTCGGACGGCAGCGGTCAGGACGGCGACTCCGACCAGGGCGGTTCGGGCGACGATGACTCCATGGATCCCTTCCGCTTCTTCTTCGGGCAGTGATCCGGTACTGAATTTGGGGCCGCATCCGTCACATGGCAGGTGCGGCCCCTTGTCGTACTGCCGCTCGTTGCTGGCCCTAGCGCGGTATAGGCTTGATATGTCAAGAGCAGAAGAGAGCCGTGATCCGGCTGCAGCTGCCGGGTGGCCAAGCCCGGAGCGGGGAAGTGGTCATGTCAAGAATCCTGAGTTTCGCCAAGAAGGTCCCCATGCTTTGGGTGGTCCTGGCCTGCGGACTGGTTATGGGCCTGCTCTGGCACCCCTATCGCCAGGCCGCCCAATGGTTGGTCGCAGCTCTGGTGGCCGTCTCGCTGGTAGACACCCTCAAGGGGATGATCGATGATGTGCGCCAGGGCCACGTGGGTGTGGATATCCTGGCCGTGGTGGCCATCCTCTCCACCCTTGCCGTCCGGCAGTATTGGGCCAGTTGGGCGGTAGTCCTCATGCTCTACTCAGGCGATGCCATCGAGCAGTACGCCGGGAACAAGGCGCAGAACAACCTGACCGTACTGGTCCAGGCTGCACCCCAGGTGGCCCACGTGGTCCAGTCTGACCTGCAAGAGGGGGAGCATGGCCTTCCCAAGGAGAGCGACTGGAGCACGGTGGCGGTCGATAAGGTCCGTCTGAACGACCTCCTGGTAGTCAAGCCCGGCGAGACTGTGCCCGTCGATGGCGAGCTGATCAGCCCTAACGCCACCCTGGACATGTCCACCATCAACGGTGAGCCCATGCCGCGCAGGCTCTACCAGGATGCCCAGGTCATGTCCGGAGCGGTCAACGGCTCGGGCACTTTCCTGATGCGGGCCCGGCAGCTGGCTCGGGACTCCCAGTACCAGCGAATTCTCAACCTGGTGCGCTCCGCCCAGAACTCGCGGGCTGCAGTGGTCAGAACAGCGGATTTGATGGCAGTCCCTTTCACTGTGGTGGCCTTCATCATCGCCTGCGTGGCCTGGATCATTTCCGGCGTACCGACCCGGTTTGCCCAGGTCCTGGTCCTGGCCACTCCCTGCCCTCTGCTGATCGCCGCCCCTGTGGCCTACATGGCCGGGACCGGGAGGCTGGCTAAGGCGGGGCTGCTGATCAAGACCCAGGACGTGATCGAGAATCTGGGTCGGGTCTCGCATATCTTCTTCGATAAAACCGGCACGCTGACCGTCAAACGTCCCCAAGTGGCCCAGATCGACCTGCCTGACGGTGGGGGGCAGGAGGTCGATACAGACCGGATTCTGGCCATGGCGGGCGCTGTGGAGTCCTATTCGGTTCACATCCTGGCCAACGGGATCGCCGAAGCCGGGGCTGCCGCCAAGGAGCGGTTGCGGGCACAGGGCAATGGTGAGATCCATCTTCATGCGCGGGAGGTTCGTGAGGATTCCGGCAACGGGGTCCAGGGACTGGTTGACGGCCATCAGGTCAAGGTGGGCAGAGCGCAGTTTGTGGCTGACGGGCATCCAAGCGATTTATTCGGCCCCCTGGCACCTGATGAGATGGCCTCCTACATTTCTGTTGATGGCGCCTTGGCTGCCCGGGTCGTCATGAAAGACGTGCCCAGGTCGGATGCCGCTCAGACCATCGCTCAGCTGCGGGAGTTAGGCATCACCCGTCTATCCATGGTCACCGGCGACAAGGAGGCCTCGGCGCGGATCATCGCAGATCAGGTGGGCATCACCGACGTGCATGCTGGTCTCTTCCCTGAGGACAAGGCCGATCTGATCGCTAAGGCCTCCAAAGAGGAGCCCAACCGGCAGCCTTTCTGGGACATCTGGCTGTCTAAATTCCTAGGGGAATCAGTGACCAAATCCATCACCATGATGGTGGGGGACGGGGTCAATGATGCCCCGGTCCTGGCTGCCGCTGATGTGGGCATGGCCATTACCGACGGAACTACCACGGCCGCATCAGAGTCTGCGCAGGCCGTAATTATGAATGACGACATCGCTTGCCTGCCTAGATCGATCACCATCGCCCGCAGGACCAAGCGGGTCATGCTCCAGGCGGTCATGCTGGGGCTGACGCTGGCTACGGTGGGTATGCTCTGTGCCGCTTTCGACCTGATCCCGGTGGTTGTCGGCGCCTTCACGCAGGAGGCCATCGACGTGGTTTCCATTCTCTGGGCCCTGACTGCGCTGATAGACCGGGACTGAGGCTATGCCACGCTTGGTGAAAGTCCCGGGGATGGAGTCCGTCTGGCCCTGTTCCCGACCGTCGCTTTGCGTTAGGCTGACAAGCATGAGCGATAATAATGTCAACGATTCCACCATGCCCGCACCGGCCCGCGGCGAGGAAGCCGACTCACCCCTGCGCGTGGCCGTCATAGGCGCAGGACCTGCAGGGGTCTATGCCTCTGACATTCTGCTGCGGCAGCTTCGGCAGAAGGGTGCCGACCTGGGTCTGGGCGACCGGGCCCGGATCGACCTGTTCGAGAAGCTGCCCGTTCCCTTCGGCCTGGTCCGCTACGGCGTGGCCCCGGACCATCCCAGCATCAAGTACATCGCCGGCGCCTTGGAAAAGACCCTGGATAACCCCGAGATCCATCTCTATGCGGATGTGGAGTTCGGCAAGGACGTCAACCTGGATGACCTGCTTGAGCGCTACGATGTGGTGCTCTTCGCCACCGGCGCTGTGGACGACCGCCCCCTGGAGATTGCCGGGCATGAGCTTGATGGCGTTCACGGGGCCGCCCACTTCGTCGAATGGTATGACGGCTATCCCGACGCTGACCAGGACTGGCCCTTGGATGCCAGGCAGGTGGCCGTCATCGGAGGCGGGAACGTGGCCATGGATGTCTCCAGAATCCTGATGCGGCGGGCCGACGACCTGCTGGGCACCGACATCCCCGATAACGTCTACCAGGGGATTCAGGGCAACCAGGCTCGCGAACTGCACATGTTCATCCGTCGCGGCCCGGCCCAGGCCAAGTTCTCGGTCCAGGAGCTGCGCGAGCTGGAGAAGCTGCCCGGGGTGCAAATCGTCATCGACGAGGAAGACTTCGACGTGGATCAGGAGACCATCGACCGGGCCGGTGCCGACAAGCTGACCCGGCAGATGTTGGAGGAGCTCTTCACCATCAGGGAGATGGCCGAGGACATGGCTGAGGACGGCGGCGTCGACTTCGAGGGCAACCCCGCCGACCGCCGTTTCTATATGCACTTCTACCGGATGCCAGCCGCTATCATCGGCCAGGACGGCAAGGTGACCGGCATTCGGGTGGAGAAGACCACGGTCACGCCCGAGGGCGCCATGGAGGAGACCAGCCGGTACGAGGAGTACCCGGTTCAGGCCGTCTACCATGCCATCGGCTACAAGCCGGCTGAGGTTCCCGGCATTCCCTACGATTTCGCCGGCTATACCCTCTCCAACGTCCACGGTCGTGTGACCACTGCTCCCGAGGGGCAGGACGGCCGACCCATCGACCGTCTCTACGCCACGGGTTGGGCCAAGAGGGGACCTGTGGGTCTGATCGGATCCACCAAATCCGATGCCCTGGAGACCATTGGCAACATGCTGGATGACCTGGCCGCCAGCCCGACTCGTGGCCGCTTCGCCAAGGACCGTGACGACGATTCGATTGATCGCTTCCTGGCGGACAAGGGCATCCAGCCCATCGACTTCGCCGGTTGGAAGCGGGTGGATGCCTACGAGCGGGCCGAGGGCGCCAAGGCCGGCCGCGAGCACATCAAGGTCATCGACCCCGACCAGCTCCGCCAGCTCGCCCACGGCGAGTAGGCGATCGCTCTTAGATCGGCAATGGCAGGGCCTGGATGAGGTTCATGAATCCTCACCCAGGCCCTGTTTTCTTGGCATCCACTACTGGGCGCTTACAGCAGACGGACAGGCCTGGTGCAGCTATCATTATTAGTGGAGCCCCTCACGGAATCGAAGGAGCGTGACATGGCTAATCTGACTCTCTATCCGGCCACCCTCCAGTGGGCCGTTGAGGAGAGCGATGCCGATCCAGCCGCCCTGTCTCAGCGCCGTGGGCTTGGCCAGTTGCCGGATTGGTTGGAATCCAAGGGACCCGTGTCCGTATCCTTCAACAAGGTTGAGCAGCTCAGCAGGGCCCTGCATGTGCCCTTCGGCGCCTTGGTCAGGTCGGTTGTGCCCCTTCGCCGCCTTGAGCCTCTGGTCCAGTACCGGACCGTAGGCAATACGGCTGTGCAGCCCAGCAAAAACCTGCAGGACACCATAGACCAGATGCGATTCAGGCAGGAGTGGGCCAGGGATGAATTGCTTGAGTCCGGCCTGGATGCCAACCCACTGGTCGGTTCGGTGCGCGATGCCGAGCAGGGCGATGCCCTGGCTGATGCGCTTCGCTCCACCCTTGGGTTGGATGGGCGCTCTGCTTGGGAGGGCGGCAATTCCAGCGATCGCTTCCGTCAGCTCAAGGAACGCGCCTCTGATGCGGGCATCATGATCATGCTCAACTCCCAGGTGGGTTCTACCAGATCCCGCAAGCTGGATCTGCAGGAGTTCCGGGGATTCGTGCTGATCGACGACATGGCTCCGCTGGTGTTCATCAACAGAAACGATTCTTTTGACGGCATGATCTTCACCTTGATTCACGAGGTGGGGCACGTACTGCTGGGCACTCAGGAGCTCTTCGACGGCATTGGCGGCCAAGGGGACCGCAAGGCCACGGAGCGCGCGATAAACCGGGCGGTGGTAAAGGCCGTGATTGGCGATGAGTACTTCCGGCGGCTCTGGCAGGAGAAGCTGGACGCGGGCAAGGTGCCGGCGGACGCCGCGGAGTCTATAGCTGACGACTTCCATCTGAGTGCCTTGGCCATGGGGATACAGGCCCATCAGTTCGGCTTGACTGACGAGGATACGCTCGAGGAACTGCGGGCACGAATGGATCGGCATCTTCAGGACAAGACTGCTCATCGTCAGGAGCAGGAAACCCATGGTAATGGCAACAGGACCAATGCCTCCAGGGTTGACACCGGTTTCGTCCGCCTGGTCAATGCCGCCATGGACGGGGGCAGATTGGCTCCGACTGAGGGCTTCGATCTGGTGGGAGTGCGTTCTTCGCAGTCTTATCAGGGGTTGATTCGTGAAAAGAAGCTGATATGACCGCTACCCTCTACCTGCCTGATTCCAACATCTTCATCGCCTCCTACCGGCTCAACCATCCTTTCGACTACAAGGAGTTTCACCCCTTCTGGCGATGGATGGAAAAGCTGGCTGAGGACAAGGCGATTGCCATGGTGGATGTTGTCTACGAAGAGCTGGTCAACGAGCAAGCCGCTGATCCCGATATGCTGGATCTTTGGGTGCGTGCAGTGTTCAAAGGCCGCCAAATAAGTCATAAGGATGACAGGTATGCGCAGGTTTATGCGCAAATCCAGGATTATCTGGTCACCTGCGGGTATTACGCAGAAGAGTCACGCCAATGTTGGGAGCCAGAGAGCAAGGCGGATCCCTGGCTGATCGCCGTGGCCAAGGTCGAGGGAGCAGTCATCGTGACGGACGAGGCCCGGGTCCCGCTGCAACAGGGGCAGCACATGAAGAAAGAGCCCAAGATTCCTAACATCGCAGATCATTTTGGGGTAAGGACCATGAATCTTCGTCGGTTCTTCGATGAAAACGGGAGGTTGAAGAAAGCCCGGTATGTTCCTAAGCCTCATGACAAGAAGAGCGGAGATCCAATCGTATTGTTCTGAAATGGAGAGGGGACATCGCCAGCCTCATCTTTTCAGCGGTCGTTCAGCAAAAATTCAGCGGTATTGTCTACCATAGAATTCATGAATGGCAAGCTGAAGGTTCACGGACATTTCAACGGCCTGAAAACGACGCTTTTGTTCGCCCTCATGTGGGCCGTTATTATGCTCATCTGGTGGCTGACCGGTGGTCGCCAGGGGGCGCTGGGCATCTATATCCTCATAGGCCTGGCCACCACTTTCGGATCCTACTGGTTCTCCGACAAGGTGGCGATCGCCTCCATGCACGCCCGGCCGGTCAGTGAGCAGGAGGCCCCCGACCTCTACCGGATTGTCCGAGAACTGTCGGGGAGGGCCGGCAAGCCCATGCCACGCATCTACATTGCCCCCACCGACTCGCCCAATGCTTTCGCTACAGGCCGCAACGAGCGCCATGCTGCCGTCTGCTGCACCCAGGGGATTTTGCGTATCCTCAACGAGCGTGAGATTCGCGGGGTGCTGGGCCACGAGCTCATGCATGTCTACAACCATGACATTCTGACCTCTGCTGTGGCTTCGGCCATGGCCACAGTCATCACCTACCTGGGTTACTCCCTCATGTATTTCGGCGGCGACAGCCGGGACAGGGATAACGATTCCGGCGTCTTCGGCCTCCTGGGCGTGCTGATCAGCTCGATTCTGGCCCCCCTGGGCGCCTCCCTGATCCAAATGGCCATTTCCCGCACCCGTGAGTATGACGCCGACGAGGACGGCAGTCGGCTGACTGGGGACCCGGCGGCTCTGGCATCGGCGCTGAACAAAATATCCTACGGGTCTCAGGCCACGCCTATGCCACAGACAGCCGGCACCCAGAGTGCCGCTGCCATGATGATAGAAAATCCCTTCTCGGTCAGGGGATTCAGCAGGCTCTTCTCCACCCATCCGCCCACCGATGAGCGCATAGCCCGCCTGATGCAGATGAGCCAGGAGATGGGACAGCAGACCCAGGTGAATTCCGGGCGTGGAGCCCAGGTGGGGTACTGAGAGATCAACGGACTCATGCGCATGCTGATAGCGGTGGTCCCTCCCCGCTGCCTTAGTGCCCTCAGCTGCGAAGAATCCAGCTTGTCATAGAGGCAACGAGGAATCGGAGGCTTTTGGCTATCCGTCTTTAGATCTGAATTCTGCGCCCGTTGCAGACCACGGTTTTGACGGACCAGTCAGCCGGGTTCAGGAGGAGGAGATCGGCAGCATAGCCGGGTGCCAGCAGGCCCAGTGGAGAGCCGGTAATCGGATTGGGACGGTCAAGTCCCAGGGCCCGGGCAGGTGTCAGCGTTGCGGCTTCCACGGCCTGGGGGGCTGGCAGGCCGATGGATTGGACTGCTCTGCCGACTGCCACGTCAAGGGTCAGCGTTGAACCAGCGATGGCTCCGTTGGAGGTCAGGCGGGCGTGGCCGCCCTTCACTGTCACGTCCAGGGAACCCAGCTTGTAGGCGCCGTCCTCGCAGCCGGTGGCCTCCATGGCGTCGGTGACCAGGGCTATCCGATGGGGGAAGAGTCTGAAGGCCAGATCGACGCAGGGGTCCTGCACATGGAAACCGTCGTTGATCAGCTCGGCCGTGACCCGGGGGTCCTCCACAGTGGCCGGAATGGGTCCTGGCTGACGGTGGTGGATGCCGTTCATGGCGTTGAAGACGTGAGTGAGTATGCGGGCGCCGGCATCGAAGGCGCGGCGGGTCTGGTCGTAGTCGGCATCGCAATGGCCGACCGCAGGCACAACACCGGATCCAGCCAGGCGGGATATGGCCTCGTAGCCATGGTCGCGCTCGGGGGCCAGCGTCACCTGGCGTATGCAACCGTCGGCGGCCTCCAGGAGACTGTCGAGAACAGCAGGTTCAGGGTCGCGCAGGCACTTGGGATCGTGCGCCCCTTTACGGGAGAGGGCAATAAAGGGCCCTTCCAAGTGGGCGCCCAGTACGTCGGGTCTGGAGTCCATGACCCGCCTGACCGAGCGCAGATTGGTGCACATCGTGTCGACCGGGTTGGTGATCAGGCTGAGCACCTGCCTGGTGGTTCCATGGATCATATGGCAGGCCCTGGCTGTGCGAATGGCCTCGTCCCCGTCATCGAAGGAGTGAACCCAGCCGCCATGCGAGTGGATGTCGATGAACCCGGGGGTGAGGATGAAGCCGGTCGCGTCGATGAACTCTACGCCGTCCGTATTCGCATCGTGCGCATTGGTTCCAGGCTGGAAGGTGAGGGGCAGGCTGGTCAGGCCAGCGGCCCTCAGAGCGGATTCCAGGCTCTCCCTGCTCTGTCCGACCTTTGCAATCTTGCCCTCCAAGGCCAAAATCCAGCTATCTTCCCTGGTGCCTCGGGCATCTATCAGCCTTGCGCCGGTCAGAATAAGGGGATGGGCCGGTCCATGGAGGGATGACTCGACCGCGAGCCCCGCCGACTCGTATGCTTCCTTGGACATGTTTTTGGTTTGCCTTCTGTGCTTTGCCGATCGGGACAATCAGATGGACTGCCAGTCAGGCTTGTTGGCATATGCCCACTTGTAATAGTCACGGTTGCGCAGCCGGGAGGCGGCGGCCTCGTCCACGATCACGGTGGCGTGAGGGTGCATCTGGAGGGCCGAGGCCGGGCAGAAGGATGATATGCCACCCTCCACGCTCTCGGCCACGGCTTCCGCTTTGCCAGCCCCGAAGGCCAGGAGGACCAGCTGGCGTGCCTTGAGGATGGTCCCGATTCCCTGGGTGATGCAGTGGATGGGTACCTGGTCCATGTCGTTGTCAAAGAAGCGGGCGTTGTCGATGCGGGTCTGTTCGGTCAGGGTCTTGATGCGGGTGCCCGAAGCCAGGGAGGATCCAGGCTCATTGAAGCCGATGTGTCCGTCGGTGCCGATGCCCAGTATCTGCAGGTCGACGCCGCCAGCGTCCTCGATCGCCTGATCGTATGCGCGGCCAGCGTCTTTGATGGTATCCAGGTTTCCATTGGGCACCCTCACCTTGGCAGGGTCCAGGCCCAAGGGTTCGACCACTGTCCGGTCGATGGTGGACCGGTAGGACTGAGGGTGGGCCGGATCCAGCCCCGCGTACTCGTCCAGGGCAAACCCGCGCACCTGAGATACGTCAATCTCTTCCTTGTGGACCAGATCGGCCAGCGCTTGGTATGCCGCCAGCGGGCTGGATCCGGTGGCCAGACCCAGCACGCAGTCGGGCTTGCGCCGGATCAGGTCGGCCGTGCAGCGGGCGTAGATTTCGCCGGCTTCCTCCTGGGACTTGACGATGATGATTTCGGTCATGATGCAATTTCCTTTCCAATAAAGTCGGATGGGCGGCCATCGGCGGCCATGCGTCCTGCCAAGGCGGCGCCGATTGCTGCGATAGGCAGGTCAGCTGGGGCCAGACGCAGACGCTCGGGCAGGCTCAGTGAGGCGATGAAGTGGCTGCGGGCTGCGCTTTTATTGAGATGTTCGGTGACCAGATCAAGCAAGGGTTGACCGGTCCTGCTCATACCGCCGCCAAGGATGATGACTGCGGGATCGATGGTCAAAGCCACGATCTGTACGGCCAGGGCAATGCCATGGCCTATGGTTTCCTGCATCTCCTGTGCGCGCTGGTTCCCTTGGCCTGCCTGGGCGATCAAGTCAGGCAGGGGATGGGTGATTCCCGGCCAGAGGGCTTCCACGGCCGAGCCTGAGGCCACAGTCTCCAGACAGCCGCGCTGGCCGCACTTGCAGGGAAACTGGTGGGAGTCCACTGGGATGTGCCCAATCTCGCCGATTGCCCCGCTGGCTCCGTGTTCGATTCGGCCCCCGCGGATGATGCCCGCTGCCAGGCCGGTGCCTAGGTTGATGAAAACCACTACATGGTCATCCTGGTCGGGCAGGGCCCTGGGGGCGTCTCGTCCAGGCTCTGAAGCAGGGTGTCTGGCCTTATTTTGGGCGGCCTCGGAATGAGGCGTCGTTTCAGGGGATATCAGGGTGCCGCCAGCCTGCGATGCAGCTCCCAAAGCAGCGATGTTGACATCATTCTCGACTCGGACAGGTAGGCCGGTTGTTTTTGCGATGGCAGGGCCCAGAGCCATGTGACGGATGCCCAGGTTGACCGCGTCGTCCACTATTCCCTGGTTGGCGTCAACGCGCCCCGGGATGCCGAGTCCTACGGTAACTGAGCCCCGATTCGGTCCCACTTGATCCAGCAGGTGGCGAATCAGCGTCACCGTGTCGTCATGAACCTCCTGGCCGCCCTCGCGTGTAGGGATTCGATGGCAGGCCAGCAGATGCTTGTCGCCATCCAAGGCCACGCCCTCGATCTTGGTGCCGCCGATGTCAATTCCCAAGCTGATCGGGTCGGCCTGGATGCTATCTGTGTCCGCCCTGGGACGCGGGGTCGATGTTGCCATGGGATCTCAGCGGGCCTGGGCCTGGTCTGCGCGTCCCTGTCCGCAGGGACTCTTGATGGCTGCGGCAGAGACCATCGGATTCTTGTAGGGGGTCAGGGCGTACTGGCGGATCTTCCTGACCAATTCGATTCCGTGACCCGGCGTTGCCCCGTAAGGTTTGAATCGGTCAGTCTGCCGGTCGATCTTGAAACGCTCGGGAATGTGCCACTGACTGCTCTTTGTCCAGCTAATGACCGGATCGATGATGCGGCCGGCGCGCTCGCGGTAGTTCTCGTTGTCCAGCAGGTATTGGGGATTTGTAGCGGACGGTGAGACTCCCGAACGGTTCGGTGTCGTGGTCATGGCGATCGCTCCTTTGCTCGGCGGGGGGTGCAGCTGCTCCCGCTATCTTGTTACAGCCTAACACGTAATTGTTAGGAATCTAAACTTTTTCTGGATGCCTTTTCGTGGTCTTGTCTGTGATGCTGGTGGGCAGGCTTGAAAACAAACTTCTTTCGGTGCCCCAATGGCGAGGTCTGGACCTGTCCGAGCAAGGAAGTTTACAATATAAGGAGCAAACATGGATGGGCATGGTCACGGGGTTCAATGTCTAATCCCCGTGGCGGGTCCCCGTTCCCGCAATATCTATCATCAGGCGAATCATGACCAACAATACCGGTAACCTTTCCAAGGCGCTCCCCAAGTCGGTGCGGCACCACAATCGAGCCATCCTGCTCAAGCTGCTCTACCCCGATGTCAGTATGACCAGAGCCGATCTGGCCCGTGCCTCCGGGTTGACCAGGGTCGCCATATCAGACATCGTGGCCGAGCTGCTGAGCGAGCATCTGCTCATGGAGGTGGGTTATAGCAAATCCACTGGCCCGGGCAAGCGAGGGCGGCTGCTGCGCATCAATCCCGACGGACGCAGCATCCTGGCCCTGGACCTTTCCACGCCCTACGTCTTCAGGGGGGCGGTGCTCAATCTGACCGGGCAGGTGGTGGCGCGTGAAGAGATCCCGCTGACTGCCGACGGCAAGGTCCCCCTGGACTTGGTGGGGGAGCTGACTGATTCATTGATGCAGCGTGCGGCCCACCCCGTCATGGGCATCGGCGTATCCAGTCCTGGCATCGTCAGCGCTGAAGGAGTTGTGGATGATGCCACCAACCTTGGTTGGGTTCAGACTGACCTGCGCGGCTATCTTCATGAGAAGACAGGCTTGGAGGTGACGGTCAACAACGACGCCAATAATGAGGTTCTTGCCGAGCAGCAGTTCGGCTCAGGCCAGTCCGACCTATTGCTGGTCCATCTGGGCGATGGAGTGGGAGCAGGGTTGCTGGTCTCCGGTGAACTGGTGACCGGCTGTAACCGCGCGGCTGGCGAGATAGGCCATGTGGTGGTGGACCCTTCTGGTCCTCAGTGCCGCTGCGGCAAGCGCGGCTGCTTGGAATCGCTGATCAGCGTTCCCAAGCTGACTGCTGCAATGGACCGGGATCCCGACAAACTAGCCAACATTCTGCGGCGGGCAGGTGAACTGCTGGGCCGTGTTTTGACTATGTCTGTCGGCCTTATGGACATTCCTCGCGTGGCTGTCCTGGGGGACTCCAGGGTGGTCAACCGCATATTCCTGAGCGCCATGGAGAAGACCATGAATGATGCCCTGGCTACTGATTTCCGGCGGCCCCTTGTGGTTGATCGCTCGGCCCTGGGTGAGGATGCCGCCTTGCTTGGGGCCTGCAGCACAGTGGTGGCTGACTTGATCGAGCCTGACGGCACGGTCTGAAAGTAAAGTGAAGAACTGCCTCGCAATCGTGCCCGGAGTTGGTGACTCGCGCACATCGCCGAGACCTGCTACCATAGTGTCTCGCATACGGTCGGCCGAGGTCTGATCCTGGTAACCGGATTTGCGGGCGTAGTTCATTGGTAGAATGGAAGCTTCCCAAGCTTCAGAGGCGGGTCCGATTCCCGTCGCCCGCTCTTGGAAATTATTTCTAGATATGGTCTCACCATTCATGCATTGATCTGATACGTAATTCTCTCCAGTTTCCCCATTCCCATCTATTTACAGCGTTCCGATCTTGTTGGCCAAAATCATAAATCTTTCGTAAGAGAACATCTGCACTCAGACGATCATCGTTTAGAAAAGTGATCAGCTCTTGTATTGTGATTGCAAAAATATTAACTCCATCAGCAGGCGCAGCTCCCTTTCGTGAAGAGTGATAAAGCTCTATATTGCTAGTGGCTCTATAAATATTGGCGACATCATTGTCTATAGCATTTGAGCAAAATATCGTCTGCACGCAGCAGTCAGGATTATCAATTGTAAGATTCGTTGAGTGTCTGATTACAGGTTCCAGCTCGCCTCGCTTTTGGGTGTTGCCATTCATTAGCGAAGCTTCGAGAAGAACGATGACAGAATCGCTTTGTCTTACTTCAATGTCCCCCGCACCCCCTGAGGCGTGAGTCAAAGGACGCATGTTTCCGTCGCACGTCAAATTCATTGAAGTAAAGGGGTCTACTTTTTCGTTTGAAAGATAAAACCACGCAATATTAAGGATATACTCAAATATTGTCGGAATGTCTGTCGCATCGGTCACGTTTCTTTTTACATATCTATCAGCACTTTGTGCCACAGATTTGTCTTGATCGTTATGTTGATCGATCTTCCGTAGTATGTCGATGACTTTGTTTTTAGGAAATACCGATCGAATCAGATCCTTGAATCGATCACTTTGTATATTCTGGAACTGTCGTTGCAAGTCTTCTAAAGTGGCTACATCGGATTCTTCAATGAAGTCGTCTAAGAATTGCCTACATAGATCTGTAGAATAGCCTAGAATATCTATCACTGATTGATCGCTGTAGAATATGCTACTTTTGTCTTGTTCATAGGCCTTATACGAATCCAGTCCATTCAGCGGAACATCGCGATAATCAAACAGATCTTTCCACAATTTAGAATAACGCAAGCTGAATTGTCCGCTAATGTTTGTAATTATACCGGACAATAGCATTATTCTACTGCTCATATCAAGGTATTCGGCTCTCAATGATGCGTTCTTGCTATAGATGAACTGCATGTAAATTGCATAAAAATCAAGAGGTTGTTGTAAAAAGATACTAGAACTGTTCGCGTCAAGAAACTGTTGTACGCCTGCATGCGGTTGTTTTCCGGATTGGAACAACTTTCCTCCCGCTGCAAACGCTGATCGAATAGAACGTCTGTTTGAAATTTGCTTGAGTTCCATTAATGTTTGTGAATCATGAGCTGTATTGAAGAGCATCAAAAAATGAAAGAATAGATAATACTCTGAAACAGCATCCGGACTCTTATGGTTGTAGAACGTATTTTTGAAGAGATCTGTAAAGGTATCGGAACAGCTATCGAGAGTCGGGGAGCTAAAGTTATTTTTGCTGAAAAGTTTATTAATGTCGTTCCGTGTTTTATCCCCGGTAGGGCAAGACTCAGGAATGATTTCACAGAGTTTCTTTTTAATCCTTTCCTTTTCGTCCTTCGCAGGCTTGCGGTTGTTGTAAGTGGAGGCTATTTCGATTAATTCGTTTATCGAATCTTTGCTCAAAGAGGGTGTAATTGCAAAGAAAAATAGCGAGAACATATCCTGAGGCATCCGTTCAACAACAGACAATATTTTAATAATCAAACGAAAAGGATATACGTAGTGTCTTTGCTCTTGGTCGTAAAACCTTAATTTAAGCAGTTGCCGTAAATAGAGGAGATTGTCCTTCTTTAGCCCAATCAGATTCTCTATCTGATCTGGTTGCTTGATATTGGACTCAGTATCAATCCAGTTTTTTGCCACTTGACTTACAACTCTATCGGGAGTACAAAGTCCTAGTTTGACTAATATATTTGTGTTCGTTCGACCACGTTGACTAAGTCTGCTTCTGTCTGAGCTTTCTGCGAAGAAATCAGAATTGTCCAAAAGTGACTTGTAATACTCAGCTTGAATTGTGGGATTTCCATTCCAAGAAACTTCTCGATTATCAATTCTAAGTTTGAGCAAAGTTGCTAAGCAGTACGGCAGCACTGTTGCATAGTCGTGCCTGCGAAAACTAGTATCTCCTAAGTTCAATAGCTGCTTTTGTCTCGTTTGATGCATGCAGAGGCCTTTCTCTGAAAATCGTTTCTAGTAGTTGGTAATTAAAACCTCGTCAGTGCTGCCTGAACGCACTGTATTATAACTAGAATATGAATACGACATGTTCAGATGGTGAGTGTGGTATTTACTGGACCATTTTATCAAACTGAAGTTGGTCCTTCCTTTAAGTGTAAATACGTTACTTAAAGCAAATCGACCCCCGAGTTTGTCAATATCATCTAAATATTCAAATAGCTGTTGGTCATTGTTTTCGTTCCACAAAGTCGCTTCATTGTAAACAGCGGTAGTCAAAGAATACGGAGGGTCAGCATATACAAATGCATTTCGACCATAAAAGCCAATGTTGCTAAAATCATCGTTGCAAAAATGTATGTGTCTGGACTGGCTAGCATGTATGAAATCTCGCAGCTTTGCTTGCATACGTATATTGAAGTCCCGTTTCCCAACTGGATTGTTAAAAACTCCATGCTGATTAAAGCGCATTTGATTGTTGTACCCAAAAACTATCAGAGCATATAGCAGATCTAAATTTTCGTTGTTACTGCTGTCTCCGGAGTTATAATCGGAGCGCATACGATTAAATGCTTTTCGATTGATGTTTGCCAAGCCCTCTGATGAGTTTGCTTGATAATACGCATAGCCATATTTGTCTGTGTTCGATAGCCTGTACTGCTCAGCTATGTCTAGAATGTGTTTTTTAAATTCTGGGTATTGTTGATTGCTGACCCTTGATAGCAATTGAATGAGGTGGGTGTCAATATCGTTAGCCAGTATCGTTTCACAGTCAGGGAAGTTTAATGACACTACAGCACTACCGCAGAACAGATCAATAAAAGTGCTGATATTGTCATGCGGGAATAATGGCAATAGCTGAGGAAGTAAGCGAAATTTATTTCCGGGATAATTTAAGAATGACCTTATCGGCTTCATTGAACTATTCCTCTGTGTCAACTAGATACAGGTACTCTCGGTGGTCTTTTAGATGTGTTTTGCCGGTAGTATATGGGTGAAAAGGGGTAGAGAAGATTTGTAGCTTACCTCGTTTGGACAATATGTCCCGCATTTCTTCGTCGCTAATTTTGGCGTTTGAGCGCCCATTTCCTTTTTTCGCCATGTTGTTATAAGACACCAGGATATACCGCGTATTAAGATGTTGAATCAAATCGTCGAACGCAGATCCAGCTTGTGTAGTGCAATAAAGGCTTCTGGTGCTGCTTCGGTCCATAGCCTTACGGGACACCCCATACAATTTTGGTTTTTTCCATAGCACGATGTTTTCTAGCACATGATACGTATCGCCATATTGACGCGAATTATAGGGAGTATCTATATAAATTAGATCATTATAATCTAATTTTCGGACAAGTTTATTGGCGTCTTCTTGGTAGATTCTGGCAGAAGTGGACCTATTTCTTGATTTGTAGTCGGGTAATAGGAAGTGAATAGGTTCGATAGAATCCATAACTTTGCGATAAGCATCATAATGGCCTACGGTGTTGGCTATTTTATCCAATCCATAAATGAGAGAGGTAAGCAGTATATTTTTTTCGCGAGAGGATATATATCTTTGTGCTTCAATGTATTCGCGGGCAGAATCAATTTTCATAGCATTTTCTACGGAGAAATACCTGTCTCCATAATTGTGGGTTACATAACCGCGATGTCCTGGTAGGGCATTCATTTCATTAATCCAGTTTGTGATACATGAGGAGCGCACATGCTGAGCTCCAAAGAAACAGCTGTAGACCACGGCGTTCGAAGCTAATATATCGTTTACGGTGATCTGTGCACCATGTCTACGGAACATGTCAGCAACTGAGCCTGTTCCAGCGAATATGTCTGCAACAGTTGTCACATTGACAGTATGGTTATTAACGACCTCCTGAATAAATGGAAGTAGACGCGTTTTAGAACCTAAATATCTACGATTGCCAATGCTGAAGGTTCTTGGCGATGTCTGCTGCCTCGGGTGATTTCTCTGCGCATCGCCGGAGGAATGGCTTGTTATACGTTTTTTTAGTGATATTAATGCTGCCTGATCCCAGATATAATGACCTTTGTTATCGCGATTGATTTTAATGGCCCCATTTTTTGCCCATTTATAAAGGGTTTGTCTGGTAAGACCTACTTCTTGAGCTACAGCATTTGTAGATTGCCTTAAAGGCATCTGCGCATCGTTCATAGTTAACATTATCGGGTTGTCCATAGACAATTAGTAGACGATCAACTCAAGCACGTTCAGTTTATTGTTTCAGCGGATTCCGGAGTGTCGAAGCACGGTGCCTCAGGCCAGGCAGTGGAAGATAAGGGGGTACAGAGAAGTATGGAAAGGACGGCCATCATGGCTGATTATCACGTGCAATACGACGGGGAACGCGATCTCTGGACAGTCAAGCGGGCCGGAGCCTCACGCGTCTCCCGCACCTTCGCCACCAAGGCGGAGGCCACCAAGCAGGCCAAGGTCTTTGCAGACCGGTCAGGCGGCGGCGAGGTCAACATCCATAACAAAGGCGGCAATAAAATCCGCGACAAGCGCACCATAGGCAAGAAGGATCCCCGAGACATTAAGGGGTGAACGCTAACTGAGCTCTGGGACCTTTCACCGTCATCGGGCCTGTGCATATGTCGGACGTCGCGGTGATAAGTACCTATGCCCATGAACTATGCCCATCCATCAGCCTAGCGGGATGTTGGGATGGTGAAGCATTGGCTGCCCTCGCCTGTCTGCATGCGTCCGTCCCCATAGACTGAAACCAACCGTGAAAGGTGGCGAGGTCGATGGCCGATGGATTCAACCAGCTGGATCAGCGGCTGGCGGACAGCGGGTATGACGAGGGTCTGCCAGACTCCTACCCTCCTCGCCCAGACATTGATGAGCGTCCCATTCAGATAGCCCATGCCAACATCTGGAGTCGGTTTGCGGCGGTTACTGGGCTGGTCTCGGCCTTGGCGGGTGCGGCCTTGCTGGCTCACGCCATAGCTCCCTCCAGGCTGGGGGTCATAGGCCAGGTGGGCATCTCAGCCTGGGTGGGTGTTTCCGTGGCCTTTGCTCTGTTGACCATAATCCTGGTCGTCATAGCCCGTCACTCCGGAACAGTTACGAACCGGCCATCGGTGGGTTCGACGGGAATTATTCTTCTGATCTGCGGAATGCTCTTGACTGTGGCAGGACTGCTCATCGCCAACTCTTCCCCTAAGGGCATCATCAAGGCCCCTGAGCGTGACGAAGCGCCCATCAGCTCGCCCCAGGCCATGAGCGGCGATATCGACAAGGCTGCTGGCCAGTGCGCTTCAGGTTGGCATGACATCAGCCTAGGCGGATATGTGGGCATCTCCCAGGCTCGGTACTGCACTGATACGACCATGGCCTACGTAGTCTTTGACAACGATTCAGCGGCTTCCCTGGCCAAGGGACCCATCCGCGCCCACGTGCCTGACCTGCTCTCCCGCTACGGAGGCGGATTGCGGCCCCAGGACCTATGGCTGCTGACTGGCAAGCGGTGGATGGTAGTGGGCGGCAAGACCCAGGTGACCGGACTGCAGGGCCAGTGGGGTGGCCAGGCCGAGCCGCTCATGAGTCAGCATTGAATGACTGGACCGGTCGACTATCGTGGCAGGTATGGATCAAGCGCAAAAGAATGACGGCGGATTGGTAGGTCGGCCCTCCACGGTGGTGCCCGGACGTTTTGGGCAGGAGCTCAAAGTCGAGCAGGTCCTTTGGTCCCGCAAGCGGGGCACAGCCAACCCCTCGCGGCCCATTTTTGTACTCATGCACGGCTGGGGTTCCAACGAGGAGGACATGGCTGATCTGATGCGTTACGTGGCCCCCTACAATGACTACGCATCCCTGCGAGCGCCCATGGTGGTGCCAGGCAGCGAGCGCGGCATGTTCGGCCCGGGCTACACCTGGTTCCACGATATGCGTCCCGAACAGGAGGACCTGGATCGGGACGGCTACGCAGCAGCTCGGGCTGTGGACGCCTGGGTTTCAGCCAACATCCCCGAGGATCGACCTGTGGTAGTCATGGGCTTCTCCCAGGGGGCCATGCTGGCTGTTCACCTGCTTCGGGTCAACCCTGAGCGCTACCGGGCCTCCATATGCCTGTCCGGATTCCTGGCCCCGGGCCTGGTGTCCGGCACCGCTCCGGCGGATGAGCGCCTGGCTGGCTTGAACAAACCGGTCTTCTTGGGCTTCGGTTCGGATGACACCACTGTGCCCAAGTACGAATTCCGGGCCTTGGCCGCCTGGCTGGACGAGCATGTATGGCTGCACACCACTGAGTACGACCACTTGGATCATGCCGTCGACATGCGCGAGTTGAATGACCTTCGTCAGTGGCTGGGCGAGATTGATGTGACCTCAGGCCTTATGTAGATCGGTTCACAGGGCCGAATCAGCGTCGACCTGCATGACGTAGACGTTGCGGCGCATCTTCCTGGCTGTCGTGCGCGAGATCTCCCCTGATTCGACCATATCCTGGATCTGGCTCAGCTCGATGGCGTACCCCTCGCGTTTGGCCTCCTCCACCTGATCTCTGACGGCAGGTATGCCCGCGTATTCGGTTTTCCCCTCCGCTGAGGATTCGATCATCTGGTGATTGATGATGGTGTTCAGCAGGTCCTCGGTCTTGAATCGTCCCTTGCCTAGCTCGGAGTAGAGCTTTTCGATCAGGAAGTGGTTCATCTCCGCCTGCAGGTGGCGCCCGGCAACGAAAACTCGGTCCTTATCGATCGGCTGGGTCAGGTGCTTCAGGCGGTGAAACTGGCTGTGCAGCAGACCCCTGATTCGCCGACGAGCCGTGTAGGCTCTCCAGCGGATCTCTCCGCCCCTGTCCAGGTGGAAGAGGGACCCGGATATGGTGGACAGGATCCTGCGGGCGGCCTGCTCCTGGCTGCGCAGATTCAGCAGCTCCTCCTGGTCATCGCCACGTTCGCCGCGTCGGTCGATCAGCTGGGCATCGGCATCCCTGTCTGCTACGGTCTCGGCCTCGGTGCTGGGTTCGACCTCAGTCTCAGCCGCAGACTGCGCTGATACAGGTTCCTGCTCAATACTTGCGTCCTCGCTCTTGAGCTTTTCCTCCAGCTGATCCTGAGCCTGTTCGATCCGGCTCAGCCGCTCCTCCATGTAGTCCTGCTCCCACTCCATGGTCTGCACCTGCAGATCCTGGAAGTCTTTGGGGGAATACTGCCCGATTCGCGACTTGAGCTTGGCGATGCGGTGGTTGTACTGCTTGATCACCTGCTGGATGGCCAGCCGGTTCTCGTCAGTGATCCTGCTGGAGAGCTCCCGTACAGTGCCTCTGAGCACCTTGATGGATTTTTCGACCTGCTGGGCTGGCACCTCGCTGCTTTGGGAGGGGGCCAGCAGCGGCAGGGCGAAGTTGGCCAGTACCAGGGTGACGATGATGACTCCGGCAGCCACGAAGATCAGCTCGCTGCGCATGGGGAAGGCCGACCCGTCGTCGGTCATATAGGGGATGGTCAGGGCCAGAGAGAGGGTGATGGTCCCCTTGGGGCCGCCAAAGGTCATGACGGCCGCTGACCTCAGGAGCTTGGATGTGATCTTTGGCCTGCTGCCGGTTTCATGGTCCTTGGTGAAGATCAGGACGCTGACTGTCCAGAGGAAGCGCAGTACGATCACAGTCAGGCAAACCAGGGTGATGGTGGCCACCAGCATCCAGTTGCTGACCCGCTGGTCTCGCCAGCTGGTGCCCATGGCCGCCGGCAGCAGCATGCCCAGAAGGACGAAGACCGCACCGTTGAGGCTGAAGGAGAGCACCTTCCAAACGCTGGATGAAACGATATTGGCCTTGGAAGTATTGGGTCCCACTCCGGTGTGGTCGAAGCGGACCAGCAGACCGGTGGAGACCACGGCCAGGACTCCGGACACATGCAGAATGTTCTGACCAACCATGTAAATCAGGAAAGGCAGGAAGAGCTCCAGCAGAATCCTGGTAGTGGTGGTTTCCCAACCCAGGCGGCGGGCGGATTCGAAAAGCCAGTTGACCAAAAAGCCCATGATCAGACCGAAGCCGATGCCGCCCACAAACTCGAGGAGAAACTCGCCTAGGGCCCGGGGCAGGGAGAAAGAGCCGGTCACAGTGGCCAGGATGGCGAACTGGAAGCCGATGACGCCGGTGGCATCGTTGAAGAGCGATTCACCTGCAAGGATTGAATGTTCGTCTGGCGTAAGGTCGGCGCTCTCACCCAGGGAGGAAACGGCCACGGCATCAGTGGGGCCTAGGGCGGCACCCAAGGCCATGGCTGCGGCAAGGGGGAACATGGGCCAGGCAGCGTGCAGGATGACGCCTACCATGAGCATGGTCAGAGCAGCCAGGCCAATGGCTAGGGAAAGGGATGATCGCAATCCCTTGAGCAGCTCCACCTTGTTGATGGTGTGGGCCTCGTAGTAGAGCAGGGGCGCGATAAAGAGGACCATGAACAGCTGGGGATCCAGCCGCATCCGAGGGAAGATGGGCAGCAGAGCCATGACTGCGCCCAAGACGATCTGAACCAGGGGGGTGGAGATCCGCGGAATGAATCTGGCGATGAAGGAAGAGACGAGGACGGCAGCAAGTATGCACAGAATGAGGATGAATGTTTCCACGGGCTTCCTTTCCGCCACGCAATCCCGGGCGGGCTTCCGCAGGCCCGACTAGCAGGGTTCGTTCGACCAATGAAGGAATCTTCGAGTGCAGGGTCGCATGAGGATCGACGTCGCATAGTCCATTATACGGAATGGCGATATCCAGGAACAGTATTGATGGACAATGTGCGCTAAGTTGACACCTCAAGTCAAAATGGTGGACAGACGGTGCTCGCGATAGGCGAACATTTGTGAAAATCCGGCCCGGGGACCCCCGTAAGCGCATGAAAGGCCGGCTCAATCGGTATACTCGTGAAGACCGGGAAGGCTCCGAACCTCCCAGCGGGCACTGCTTGCGGCGGCTGACCTGGAGCCCCATCTCTTGACCCCGGGGACTTGCATGCACGCTATTGTTTCCCCGATGCTTTTGGACATCCCCCGGTCCAAAAGGAAGATTGCAAGAACGACTGCAGAGGGTCGCATGCGGGGACAAATGACCGATCCGGTTTGGAAAGGCCAGGTTGACCGATGACATCATCCATGACATCTACAAACATTACGAATCAGAGCGCAGCGGCAGCAGGGGCTGACATGCGTTTCGACGACACCGTCTGGCACAGCCTGGAGACCTCGGCTGTGCTGGAGACCCTGCACACCGGGGACCAAGGTTTGGATACGCTGGAGAGCGCACGCCGACTGGAGCTCTTCGGGCCTAATAGCCTGGATGAGGCCCAGGCCAAACCTCGCTGGAAGCTCTTCCTGGAGCAGTTCGCCGGCCCCTTGATCGCCGTCTTGATGGTCTGCGGCATCATCACCATTTTTCTGCAGCACTATGTGGACGCTGCGGCCATCTTCCTGGTTCTTTTTCTCAATGCCATCATCGGCTATGTGCAGGAGTCCAAGGCTGACAAGGCCGTGGAGGCCCTGACTACCCTGTCCACCCCCACCACACGGGTGGTGCGCCAGGGCCGGATGGAGCAGATTGACGCCGACCAGCTGGTCCCGGGCGATCTGGTCCTGCTGGAGAGCGGCGACCGCATCCCCGCCGACCTGAGGCTGATCGAGGCCCTTCACCTGCGCGTAGACGAGGCCATGCTGACGGGCGAAAGCGAGGACGCCAAGAAGAATACAGACCCCGTGGATCGCGATGCAGCCCTGGGCGACAGGCACTGTATGGCCTTCTCAGGCACCATGGTCACCAGCGGCCGTGGCAGAGGTCTGGTGGTGGCCACTGGCTCCGATACCGAGCTGGGCGAGATCAACGATCTGGTCCATGTGGCCAAGGGCCGCACGCCTTTGCAGCGGATCATCCACCGCACCGAGTTGGGCATCGCCGTCGCCGTCATCCTGGTGGCCATCTTCGTCTTCATCGGCGGAGCCATCCTCAATGGCGATGCTACGGGGGCCTTCCTGTCAGCAGTTTCGCTGGTGGTGGCCTCCATGCCCGAGGCCCTGCCCATCGTGCTAACCGTGGCCATGGCCTTGGGCGTCTCGAGGATGGCTGAATACCATGCCATCGTCCGCTCTCTGCCGGCGGTGGAGACTCTGGGCTCCATCACCGTCATCGGCTCGGACAAGACCGGCACGCTGACCCAGAACCGCATGACCGTGGAACAACTCACCCTGGGCGGCGGCCAGCCGGTCCCCGTCGAGGGCATGAACCTGGACGCAGCGGCCGTATCCGACGATGACCGTATGCGCGGCCTGGCCGCCCTTGCTCGGGCCGGGGCTCTGACCAATGAGGCCCACCGGCAGCCGAATGAACAAGGCGGCATCGAATACAGCGGCGACGCGGTCGATATGGCCATGGCCCGCCTGGCCGACCAGACCGGAGCCGTGACTACCGAGGACTTGGACACTCCTATCGTCCTGGAGACCCCCTACGAGCCGGAGCTGCTCCATTCCATGACCATCCGTCGCAGCCCGGACGGCACCCTGACCCAATATGTCAAGGGCGCTCCGGACGCGATCATGGCCATGAGCCGAACCATGCTGGACCCGAGCGGCCAAGTCATTCCCCTGGATACTCAGGCCGTCCACAAGTCCTACGAAGCCATGGGTTCCCAGGGGCTGCGGGTTATAGGCGTGGCCAGCAGGGTCCTTTCCTCTGATCAGGACCCCGCCTCCCGTCGTCGACCTGACGATCTGACCTTCCTGGGACTTGAGGGTATGCTCGACCCGCCTCGACCCGGCGTGCGCGAGGCTATCGCCGAATGCGCAGGGGCCGGCATCCGCGTGGTCATGATCACCGGCGACCACCCGGTGACCGCAGCCGCCATAGGCCGCCGCCTGGGTCTTGAGCACACCGATCAGGCGCTGACCGGCAGCGAGATGCTGGAGATGAGCGACGAGGTCCTCCGGGCCCGTCTGCGTGAGACCTCCATCGCTGCCCGAGTCTCCCCCCAGGACAAGCTGCGCATTGTGGAAGCCCTGCAGGATGAGGGCCATGTGGTGGCTGTGACCGGCGATGGCGTCAATGACGCCCCTGCCCTGAAGGCGGCCTCGGTGGGCATCGCCATGGGTCGTTCCGGCACTGACGTGGCCCGGGAGGCCAGCGATGTGGTCCTGACCGACGACAACTTCATCACCATCACCCAGGCCGTGCGCCAGGGGAGGGTCATCTTCAAGGCCATCCGAGGGTCCGCCTACTTCCTCCTGTCCACGGCCGCAGCCGCCATGATCGCCGTGGGGGTCAATGTCATTGCCGAGGAGCCCCTGCTCTTCCTGCCCCTGCAAATGCTCTGGATCAACTTCGTGACCAACGGCGTCCAGGACATCGCCTTGGGATTCGAACCGGGCAACGGGGATGAGCTGGAGTCGCCCCCGCGTTCGGCTGGAGAGGGCCTGCTCTCGCGGGTGCTTTGGGCGCGACTTGCCGTCTGCGGACTCTGGATGGCCACCTGCATCCTGGTCCTCTACCGCCTCAACATCAACGCGGGGATGGATCTGGCCCATGCCCGGACCATGGCCCTGACCCTGTTGGTCCTCTTCAACTTCTTCGTCGCCATGTCGGCCAGGTCCGAGAACAGGTTGATCTTCCAACTCAATCCCTTGGACAACACCTTCCTTCTGGTGGCCTCGTTCGTGGCCCTGGGCATCCATGCGGGGGCCATGTATCTGGCCCCGATTGCAGGCGTTCTGGGCATGGCTCCCTTGAGCGCAAGCCAGTGGCTTATCTGCCTGGGGATTGGGCTGACGGTCCTGATCTTCAGCGAGGGCGACAAGATGGTTCGTGCCTTCCTGGCCAAGCGGGGCATCGACACGTCCGGGCGGCCCAAGAGCCACCTGCACCATGTGCGCCGCCGCATCGCAGGCATGATCAACTGAACCGACCTGTCGGGCTGAACTGCCAGACTGAATCCGTGCAAGAACGGTGGAAGGCGCCCATGGCGGAGGCCCTGCGGCTGGCCGGCATAGCCGGCGACCGGGGGGATGTGCCCGTGGGCGCCCTGGTCTTGGATGCCTCGGACCGGGTCATCGGCCGGGGCTTCAATCAGCGGCAGGCCCTGGGCCGTCCCCTGGCTCACGCCGAGATGGAGGCCATCGGGAAATCCGACGCGGGCTGGGATCTGGCAGGGTGCACCATGGTCGTCACCCTGGAGCCCTGCCCCATGTGTGCTGGAGCCCTGATGGCCTGCCACTTCAGCAGAGTGGTCTTCGGCGCCTGGGATCCCAAGATGGGGGCCTGCGGGTCGGTCTGGGATCTGCCTCGTGATCCGCACACCGGGACAAGGGTCGAAGTGCTGGGCGGTGTGTGCGAACAGGCATGCGCCGGGATTCTTGCCGATTTCTTCGCCCAGCAGCGCCAGGGCTGAGTTCTGTTTCTCAGCGGTGGCTGTGATTGGACATGTACCGCTGGAAGGCCGGGGTGACCTGGAGGGCCGCCCAGATGCAGCGCAGGACAATCAGGCAGAGGTAGGCGGCGAACAGATTGGCGCCCACTCGCGCGCTGACCCCTGAAGCCGCCCAGGTGCCCACCGGCGTGGTCAGTGCGGCCACGATGCCCAGAAGCAGTCCCTGACCGGCGTGAACCAAGTGGTGGCGCAGGTTGGTGAACGTTCCTGATAATGAACTGGGCAGGATGGCCAGCAGAGAGGTTCCCCTGGCGATCAGGTCGCTGGCGCCCAGCAGGGCCAGGGCCGGTACTGCGATGGCTCCGCCGCCGACGCCTAGCAAGCCGGACAGGGTTCCGATCAGGATACCGACCAGCAGAATGATCAGGGCCACTGCCGGGCTCAGCTGGATGCTGCTCTCCCTGGAGGGTGTGGACAGCAGCTGCTGGGCAATGACGGCCATCAGGAAGCCCACGTAGAGCCACCTGAGCATCACCTCTGGAAGCCGGTCCAGCAGCCAGGTGCCGATCTGCGCCCCAATGACCGTGCCCACGGCCAGCAACAGGGCGGCCAGCCAGTCCACATGCCCACCCAGTGCGTAGGAGGCCACCCCTGCCAGCGACATGGGGATCATGGATGCCAGTGAGGTGGCCGAGGCCTGACGTTGCTGCAGTCCGGTCCAGACCAGCGCAGGCACGATGATCGATCCGCCACCGATGCCGAACATGCCCGACAGGAATCCGCTGATCACGCCCACCAGGATCAGAATGGCCAGCGTCCGCCGGTCCACCCCCCCGGCTCCTCTCTGCTCTTTCTGCATGGATTCCAGCCTAGGTCGACGTCTCCATCGGGATGGCAGGATGTCCGCGTATGTTCGAGGGTTTCCGATCAGGGTGGTTGTGTCTTTCAAGGCGCGGAAATCCTGGCATGTTCCAGTCCCTATGTCCAGCATGCGACCGTTGCCTTGGTTCCCCTCCGCCCTCTCGGCATACTGCTTGGTATCCCCGGGGCCGGTCCCCGGAGGTGCTTTGTCTATTCAAGAGATTAAGAGGGTGTATTTCGATGCGATATACGGTCATCGGTGCCGGAGCCATGGGCTATCGTCTGGGTGTGCTGCTGCAGGAGCAGGCCGGCCTGCAGGTGGATTTCGTGGATACCTGGATGCCCAATATCGACAAGGTTCATGACCAAGGAGGCGTCTATGTCTCCCGTGATCATGAAAATCGGCATTTGGTGCCCGTCAACATTTACACCCCCGAGGACTACAAGGGCGACCCCGATGTCTGGATCGTCATGCTCAAGCAGATGCAGCTGGAGGCCGTCCTGGAGCGTTGCGCACCGCTTTTCCGTGACCATCAGGTGGTCTTCTCGGCCATGAACGGCTGGGGGCACTTCGACAAGCTGCTCAAGTACTTCCCCAAGGAGCGCGTCTACGGCGGCACGGCCATGATCGGCACGGTCCTCAACGGGCCCGGCGACGTGGACTTCATCGGCAAGTCCGGGGCTGGCTCCGTGCATCTGTGTGCCATGACCGAGCAGACCACCGACCTGGAGCGCCGGATGGCCAAGGACTTCAAGGCTGCCAATCTCAACCCCATCCTGACCGAGAACTTCGAGGGCACCTGCCTGGCCAAGATCATCTTCAACTCGGTGGTCAACACCATCTGCACCATGTACCAGATCACCATGGGCCAGTTCGTCTCCTACCCGGGCGCCAAGGATATGTCCCGCCAGCTGATCGACGAGGCCTATGATGCCTGCGAGCGGGCCGGCAAGCAGCTGATCCAGACCCGCCAGGAGACTCTGGACGAGGTGGACTATGTCAGCCGCGTGGGCAATCCCCTCCACTACCCCTCCATGTACCAGGACATGTCCAAGGGCCGCCCAACCGAGGTGGACTATATCAACGGCTACCTGGCGCGCCTGGGCCGCGAGCATGACTACGTCTGCCGGACCCAGGAGTTCCTGACCCACGGCGTCCATCTGGCTGAGCTGGCCTTCCGTGTCCATCATGAGGAGCAGGCCGACCAGGGGTGATGCGAATCAGAAGAGAGCGTGTTTTCACGAATTACTTTCCCAAGTAAGAAAAACACGCTCTTGCAGACAAGTTACCTGTGAGTCTTTAGCATGGAGCCTAATTGTCAGTGTCGGCGACCGGCCTATAAGGTGCGGGATGATATCGCCGGGCTTATGGCGGAGGTGTCATGGAGGATCATCGCGGCGTCCCGAGGATGGGTTCCTATCAGAGGGAATCGAATCTGGGGGTTTCCCTCAGGTTGGTTTACATGGAGCAGTCTGGGCTGTCTCTTGCCGTCCTCTTCCCGGGGAAGGGTCTGCCGAGGATAGTTCACTGGGGCGATCCAGTGGCCGATCCGCAGGCTTTTCTGGGCTCCTACGACGCTCTGGCTCCACAGCAGGTCTCAGGGGGACTGGACCTTACGGCCTGGCCCAGCGTTCTTCCGACCCAGTCCGAGGCTTGGACCGGACAGCGCCGACTGCGCATCTGCCGTGGCGGCGTTGAGGTTTTTTGCCGTTTTCAGGTGGAATCAGTTGATCTTGGTACAGACCCGGTCCGATCTGACGATTCCGCTGTTCCGACGCTGACGGTTCGGGCCTGCGACCGGGGCCAGCGTGTGGGGCTGACCTGGCGTTGCCAGGTGCTGTCGTCCGGTCTTGTTCGGCAACGTGCGGAACTGTTCAACTTGGATACGGTGAGAGATCTGGATGTCAACGGTTTGGAGCTGGCTTTTCCCTTGCCGGCTGGAGCAACCGAGATTCTGACCACTACCGGTCACCACCTGCGCGAACGCAGCCCGCAACGCCAGCCGTTGACAGTAGGCCGTCTGGAGCGCCCAAGCCTGGTGGGCCGACCGGATTTTGATTCCTCTCTGATCATGTGCGCGGGTCGACCTGGGTTTGGATTCGAGCATGATGAGGTATACGCGGTCCACCTGGGCTGGAGCGGCAATGGTCTGCTCAGCGCCGAGCGGATTCCCTCAGCTCCTGCATTGCTGGGCGGCGGCGAGATTCTGATGGCCGGAGAGATCACGCTTCCTCCTGCTGGCAGTAATCCCGACCAGCCGGCGTATTCCACGCCCTGGCTCTATGGTTCCCGGGGCAAAGGTCTGGACCAGGCGGCCCACAGGTATCATGCTTTCCTACGGTCCCTGCATCCTGGTTTTGCATCACGTCCCAGGCCCGTCACCCTGAACACCTGGGAGGCGGTTTACTTCGACCAGTCCTATGACAAGCTGGCCGCCTTGGCCGACCAGGCGGCCCGTATAGGTGTGGAACGTTTTGTCGTTGATGACGGGTGGTTCCAGAACAGGCGTTCGGATGAGTCCGGGCTGGGGGATTGGTCCATAGATCGGCAGGTATGGCCCGAGGGTCCTAAGAGCCTGGAAGCTCTGGCCGCCAAGGTGCATCAGTTGGGAATGGAATTCGGCCTCTGGTTCGAACCCGAAATGATCAGTCCAGGCTCAAGTGTCTTTCGTGATCATCCTGACTGGGTCATGTCCCCAGGGCTTTCCCGGCTGCCGCTCGAAGGCCGTAACCAGCAGGTCATGGATCTGACCAATCCCGATGCCTATGCCCATGTGTTCGACGCTATGGACTCGTTGATTGCGCTTATGAGCATCGACTACATCAAATGGGATCATAATCGCTATGTGACCGAGGCCTGCTCTCCCAGGTCGGGACGTCCGGCTGTGCATGCGCAGACTGAAGCGGTATACACAATCATGCGCGATCTGAAAACCAGACATCCCGGTCTGGAGATCGAATCCTGCGCTTCCGGGGGCGCGCGCATCGATTTGGGCGTATTGGAATATGCCGACAGGGTTTGGGTCTCGGACTGCGTGGACCCGGTCGAGCGGGCCGACATCCAACGGTACACATCCCTGCTGGTGCCGCCGGAGATGATGGGGGAGCATGTGGGCGATTCCCCGGCTCATTCAACCGGTCGTGCCACCTCACTCGGTCTGCGTGCAGCCATGGCCTTCTTCGGCCATATGGGCGTGGAATGGAATCTGCTGACCGTGCCCCAGGATCAGCTGAATGAGCTGGGGCGCTGGATCGATGTTTATAAGCAGTGGCGGCCTATGCTGCACACAGGCCATGTGGTTCATGGCGATGCACCCGATCCGGCGGTCCGCTTGGACGGCGTAGTCTCTGATGACGGCTCCCAGGCGCTCTATCGCTTCACCCAGCTGGCCTCTTCGGTCAATTACCCTCCGCAGCCCCTGGTGCTTCCCGGCCTGGACCCCAAGGCTGATTACCGGATTAGGCCCTTGGACATCTGCCGTGACCTGGACCGGGTCGGCAGCGGACAGAGTCCTCTGACCTGGTGGCGTCCTCAAGGCGTGGTTCTTCCGGGTGCGGCCTTGGGCGAACAGGGAATCCGGCCGCCGGTCATTCACCCTGCTGAGGCGCTGATCTTTGAAGCGAGCCGTATCTGAATCCGTCTAGCCGTTTCCCGATTCATATGGGCTTATCAGCTTCTTCGGGACCTTGCAGGTACCGGGCGATTGCTCTGGCCGCCGGTGCTTGGGCCCACCGGAGCCAGTCGCCGCCAATGATCCTCACGGGGACCTCGACCATCTGGCTGTGACGGAATGAAGCTATGCCCTTGCGGACGGATTCGATGCACCTTTTCATCAAATAGGAAGTCTCGCCGCTTACCAGGACCTTGTCGGGCAAGGCCGCGTTGGCCACCAGGGCGATCAGCACCCCTAGCCGATAACCGGTCAGATTGAGCAGGGTTTCGGCCTGCGGCATGTCCTCCTCCAGGTCTTTGATCAACTTGTCAAGGGTGGCGGCCTGCCCGATGGCATGCGAGTATTGTTCAGCCAGGGATCCTGTAGTCAGGCACTGGGCGCAGCCGCGATGACCCAGATAGCAGACAGGCCCGTCCGGATCCACCAGCTGATGGCCGATCAGCCCAAAACCTTCATCCGGCGAGGAGACGGGCATACTGTGCTCGCTTAAGGCATAACCGATGCCGGATCCCATGGTGATCAGCGCGAACCGATCCAGCCCGATGCCGTCGCCAAACCATCCTTCGTAAAGGGCCAGGGCATCGAGATCGTTGAAGACCAGACAAGGCAGATTACATGTTTTCTCCATCTGAGTGGCAAGATCAACGGGTTCGCTCCAATGCAGGAAGGGGGCGTAGGTGACGATCCTGTCTCGCTCCGCCCGACCGCCCAGGGAGATGGCAAGGCCGGAGGGGCTGGGAAGTCCGGCCTGGCTGATCTCGCGCATGCAATCCTGAGTAAGGTTTGACAGCATCCTCACGACCTGGCCTGGGCTTCGTTGTCGAATGTGATGACTGTGGGACCGGCCGACGGGGCGGCAGGCCAGGTCCGTCGCCGTGGCCATGGCGGTGCCACCGTGAAGATTGATGCCGATAAAGGTCTTAGCTTCCCGACGAACGACTAGGGCCTGCTGCGGTCTGCCTACGCTATTGGAGCTATGGTTGCCGCCATTCTCGCTTCCCGGGTCCTTGTCTGCCTGCGGCAGCGTGCCTGCTTCCCTGATGACCCCGCGATGGGCCAGGTCATTGGTGATGCGTGACACAGCACCCTGGGTCAGATTGAATCGCCGCGCCAGAGATACTCGGGAGATCGGGCCGTGCTGGAGGATCTCAACAGCGATGCGGTGGGTGTACTTGGAGGCCGTGAACCAGGCCGGGAACGGTTGTGCTTCTCCTGAGCAGCCAGCATTCTCGTGAGGGTTGGATATCTGGTTGTCTATGCCGACCATGGTGCCTCCTTCCGGAAAATAGGCCTGCTGATCGCGGACGAACACCATATGCTGAACAGCCTATCCTAATTACTTTCCTAATGAAAGGAACTCGCCGGAGCTGGGAATGAAATATCCCGGTCCCCTAATCTGAACCTCGGAATCATCTAGGTCATTGTTGCCCATGCGGATGGTAAAGGAGCCGGATATGAAGGGTATCGATAATAGAAAAGGAACCGGAGGGATTCTTGTGCGCATATCCGGGCTTGATCGAATATCGGCCTGGGTTCGGAACGGAGCGGCATCGCTCCTCGCCCTGTTGACCATTGTGGCCATGGCGGGCTGTGGTTCTGCGGATTCAGGCGTGGTTACTCTGGACTTCTTCCAGTTCAAGTTCGAGGCTGCAGAACAGTTCAAGGCCATGGTGGCACAGTTTGAGAAGCAGAACCCTGACATCAGGGTGAACATCAACAATTCGGCCGACGCCCAGACTGATCTGCGCACTCGGCTGGTTAAAAACCGGGTGCCCGACGTCATCACTTTCAACGGCGATATCAGCTTCGGCATGTTTGCGGCATCCGGGGTCTTCCATGATTTTACTGACGATCCCCTGGTCAAGGAGCTCAATCCGGGCATGGTGTCGATAGCCAGGAATTTGGTCCAGACCAAGGATCCTTCGGCCAAGCGCCTGTATGGTCTGCCCTTTGCCGGTAACGCCAGCGGCTACATATATAACAAGACGCTTTGGCGAAAGGCAGGGGTCGATCCCGACAATCCGCCGCGCACCTGGTCGGAGTTCACGGCCGTCATGCACAGGTTCAAGAATCAGGGCATCGAACCTGTGCAGGGCACTCTCTCCGATTCCTGGACCGCTCAGGCCCCCTTGGCATCTCTGGCGGGGACCTTGGTCCCCGAGAGTAGGTACAGGGATCTTCTGGCCGGGAAAACCGATTTCAAAACCCTATGGACACAGCCGGCTCGGCGAGAGGTCGAGCTCTTCAGCCATTCCGCTGGCGACAAGGGCGTTACCTACCAGCAGGGCACCCAAAATATGGCCAAGGGTAAGGTGGCGATCCTTCCCCTGGGAACATACGCCATACCGCAAATCAGGATGATCGATCCGGATGCGGACCTCGGTTTCGCCCAGATGCCGGCCAATGATTCCCGCTCCCGGCAGATACTGACGGCTGGCAACGACGTCATGCTGACCATGGGCGCCAACACCAGGCATCCCAAGGAGGCCATGCGGCTGGTCCGTTATCTGATGCAGCCCCAGCAGCTGCGCACGTATGCAAAGGCCCAAACGGCCTTCACGCCGACCAGAAAGGTGGAGGCAGGCGATCCGGCCCTGAACGGGGTTCTTCCCTTCTTCCAACAGAACCGCTTGGCTGACTTCTGCGACCATTACATCCCCTCTTCCATCAATATCGGCGGCTACCTGCAGACCATGGTCACCAAGGGGGATGTGGATGGCTTCATCGGTTCCATGCAGAACGAATGGGACAAGGTCCAGGCAAGGAACTTTCAATGATGAAAGGTCGGGATTCAGAGATGGCACAATCCAAGGTCGTCGGCATCCATACTGCTGACGCAACAGCCAAGGCCAGAAAGCGGCTTTCAAAGTTCTCCAATCGCAAGGTGGACCGCGCCTTCTACTGGATGGCGGTCCCCGCCGCCCTGATTTTCGCGCTCTTCCTCTATGTGCCCTTCCTCCAGGGTGTGGCCTACTCCTTTACGAATTCCCAAGGATACGGGCGCTTCTCATGGATCGGCTTCAAGAATTACGGTGCCCTCTTCCGTGACGGCCGCGTGGGCCACGCTTACCTATTCACTCTGCTGATCGCCATCCTGATTACCCTGCTGGTCAACTTCATCGCCCTGTTCATCTCGGTGGCGCTGAATGGAAAGATCGCTTTCAAGAACGGGTTCCGGGTCATCTATTTCATCCCCTACACGCTCTCGGTCCTGGTCATTGGCTATGTCTTCAAATACCTCTTCATGACGCCCCTGCCGGCTCTAGGCAAGGCCCTGGGCATCGGCTGGCTCTCCCAGTCCCTGCTGACCAGCGAGCACTATGCATGGATCCCCATCGTCTTCCTCTCGGTCTGGCAGGCGGTGGCTTATTCAACCCTGATATATCTGGCTGGTCTGCAGACCATCGACTCGGAGGTCTATGAGGCCGCATCCATCGATGGCGCCAACGAGTGGCAGAAATTCTGGAGGGTCACCTTCCCCTTGATTGGCCCGTTCTTCACCATCAATCTGGTGTTGACTCTGAAGAATGCCTTCAACACCTTCGATCAGGTGGTGGCCCTGACTGCAGGAGGACCTGATTCCAGGACGGAAACAGTCACCTACCTCATCTACAAGGGCGGCCTTACCGGAGGCGAGTACGCCTACCAGACAGCCAACGCGGTCATGTTCTTCATCGTCCTGGCCGTGATTGCGTTCATCCAGCTGGGCATTTCCAGAAGAGGGGAGAAGATCTGATATGGCACAGACAGCGCTTATGCAGCCTCAGACACCGGCACAATCAGCAGGAAGAGGGGGAAGGCGGCATCGGGGATTCCCGGGATCGCGCCTCAAAAGGGTCAACTGGTGGCTGACGGCCACCGTGGCTGTCCTCTCCCTGACGATTCTTGTGCCGCTCTACTTCACCGTGGTCACGGCTCTGAAGACCCCTGCGGAAGCCGGAACCTTCAGTCTGCCCTCTTCCTGGCAGTGGCACAATTTCGCCGATGCCTGGAACAAGGTCAACTATCCCAAGGCCGCGCTGAATTCGGCCATCGTCACGGTCTGCGCAGTGGCACTCACCCTGCTGACCAACACCTTCGTGGCCTATGCCGTAGCCAGAAATATGGACAAGCGCTTCTTCCGCTTCCTCTACTACTTCTTCATCGCGGCCATGTTCGTCCCCTTCCCCGTGGTCATGCTTCCCATCGCCAAGCAGTTCGGCAGCTGGCACCTGGACAACGTGCCCGGTCTGATCCTGCTCTATGTGGTGTTGGGCCTGGGCACCAACCTCTTCATCGCCACGGGGTTCATCCGATCCATCCCTACCGCGCTTGAGGAGGCCGCCCGCCTGGACGGAGCAGGCACTTGGAGAATATTCTGGACCATCATCTTCCCTCTGATGGGTCCAATCAATGCGACCATCGCCATCACCACGGCTCTCTGGGCCTGGAACGATTTCCTCATGCCGCTGATCGTCCTAACGGATCAGACCAGCCAGACCATCCCTCTGGCGCAGTATGTCTTCAGCTCCCAGTTCGCTACCAACTATCCGATGGCCTTCTCTAGCTACCTGATGGCCCTGGCGCCCATACTGATCGTCTACCTATTTGCGCAGAAGTGGGTCATCAGCGGCGTTATGAGAGGAGCTGTCAAGTAGCCCCGTCAGAACAGGCAGTCAGAGCAGCCTATAGTGGAGGTCACAGCACAACGAAGTCCCAGGAATCCAACTTCCGGGAGGAGGACCATGACCCAGGAAGAACGCATGCAGCTGCCCGACCGGGTGCGGACCAACGGAGCCACCCCCAATCCCTGGTGGGCCAACGCGGTGGTCTACCAGATCTATCCGCGGTCCTTTCAGGACACCAACGGTGACGGCTATGGCGACCTGCCTGGCATCACTCAGCGGCTGGACTACTTGGCCGACCTGGGCGTGGACGTGATCTGGCTGAGTCCGGTCTACAAGTCCCCCCAGGACGACAACGGCTACGACATTGCCGATTACCGGGACATCGACCCCATCTTCGGCACCATGGACGATATGGACGAGCTCCTGGACCAGGCCCACCGGCGGGGGATCAGAGTGGTCATGGACCTGGTGGTCAATCACACTTCGGATGAGCACGCTTGGTTCCAGGCCTCCCGCAACAAGGATGACCCGCACGCCGACTGGTACTGGTGGCGTCCTGCCAAGGTCGGTCACGAACCGGGGGCTCCTGGCGCAGAGCCCAACCAATGGGGGTCCTACTTCGGAGGTTCCGCCTGGCAGTACGATCCGCAGCGCGGCGAATACTACCTGCACCTGTTTTCCAAGAAGCAGCCCGACCTCAACTGGGAGAACCCCCAGGTCCGGCAGGCCGTCTTCGACATGATGAACTGGTGGATGGATCGGGGCATCGACGGATTCCGCATGGATGTGATCGTCATGATCTCCAAGACCGTCGACTCCGAGGGCCGCTTGCCCGGCGAGGACGGATCGGGCATTGCTGACGGTCCTGTGGGACCCGAGGGGTACTCGTCCTCGGTGCCCTTCTGCGTGGACGGCCCCAGGCTGGATGAATTCCTCAGACAGATGCGCAGCGAGGTCTTCCAAGGTCGGCAGGGCTACCTGACAGTCGGAGAGGCTCCCAGCCTGGCTCCTGCCCGCAGCGGGCAGATCACCGACCCGGCCAACCATGAGCTGGACATGCTCTTCCTCTTCACTCAGACTGAGGTTGACACCGGGGACAGCAAGTGGGACATCCGCCCCTTCCAGGTCTCCCGGCTCAAGGCGGTCATGGACGAGCAACAGCAGGCTGTGGCCAAGGCTGGATGGGCCAGCCTCTACTTCGACAACCACGACCAGCCCAGGATCGTCTCCCGTTGGGGCGACACCTCCAGCGAGGAGCTGCGCTCGCGTTCGGCCAAGGCCCTAGGGCTCCTCCTGCACATGCACCGGGGGACCCCATACATTTATCAGGGCGAGGAGCTGGGCATGACCAACGCCGGCTTCACCAGCCTGGGTCAGTACCAGGATCTGGAATCCATCAACCTCTACCATCAGCGGGTGGATCAGGCGCATGAGCAGGATCCGGAGTCCATGATGGCCGCCCTGGCCTATATGAGCCGCGACAACGCCCGCACCCCCATGCAGTGGGATTCCACCAAGTTTGCCGGTTTTACGGCCTCTTATGCGCCCAAGGAGCCCTGGCTTGCCGTCAACCCCAACCGGGACAAGGTCAACGCCAAGGCTGAGCTGCGCGACCCGGATTCGGTCCTGGCCTTCTACCGTGAGCTGATCCGCCTGCGTCACACCAATCCGGTCGTGGCGGCCGGCGATTTCACACTTCTGGACCCGGATGCGGACCAGATCTATTCATTTACCCGTTCCCTGGATCAGACGCCGGAACCCAAGTCGGGACCCGAGGCAGCCAGCGTTCTGGATGCCCTGCCCTGCCAGCGCCTGCTGGTTGTGGTCAATCTGAGCAGCCGCCCGGCCTCATTGCCGCCGCAGACCGCAGCGCTTCTGGGCCTGGACCAGACAGGATTTACTTCTATGGCCCTTGGTGCAGTAGATCCCGACCGGATCCTCATATCCACCTACCGACCAGAGCAAACTGCCAGCTCTCTATTGACCGGTCGCCTCTCCCCATGGGAGGGTTTCGTTTACCGACTCTGAGGAAAACCCGGCCGCCGGCGCCCGTTCACGGCTAGAGTGGAAGTCAGCGATGCTCCGATGGGCCTATGCGGACCGGTTGGGTCCCCAGGTCCCGGGGCGATGGGTCCGCGCCGTGGTCAATCCCGACGATTCCGGCGCGGACGGGAAAAGAAAGCGGGTTGCATGTCTCGTCTGATCATTGTCTCCAATCGTTTGCCCATGTCGTTGCAGGCACAGGAAGACGGCTCCTACACCTTGCACCAGAACGTGGGGGGACTGGCCACGGCTATCGGCCCCTACCACCGTTCCCATAAGGACAGCCTCTGGATAGGCTGGAGCGGCATCGATCCGCAGAAGTACTCGGAAAAGGAACTGGCCCGCATCCGTCAGGCCTACCGGGAGAGCCGGTGCATCCCTATCTTCCTGAGCAAGGAAGAGCTGAACGGATACTACGCCGGGTTCTCCAACAACACCCTCTGGCCGCTCTTCCATGACTTTTCGCATGAGGCCGTCTTCCGCCAGGAGGACTGGGAGATGTACCGCAAGGTCAACATGCGTTTCGCACAGGTGGTGGAGCCGCTCATCCGCAAGGGCGACACTATATGGATTCAGGACTATCACCTGATGCTCCTACCCAAGATGCTGCGCGAACGCTATCCTGATGCCTCAATTGGTTGGTTCCTGCACGTGCCCTTCCCCAGTGCCGAGATCTTCCGCTCTCTGCCTTGGAGCCGCGAGATCCTGGAAGGCGTCTTGGGCGCCAACCTGATCGGCTTCCATACAGTGGACTTCTCCGCCAGTTTCCTGGCCTCGCTGCACAGGCTGCTGCCCGAACTGCCGGTCAACCGGGATGGTGTGGTCGAGATGCCTGATGGCCACCGCGCAGCCATCGATGCTTTCCCCATCGGCATCGACTACAACCTCTACCGGCGGACCGCCCACTCCAGCCTGGCTCGGGCCATGCGTCGAGGGATAGACGAGGTCTGCGGCAAGTCACCGCGGCATCGCTACCGCACCTCGGTGACTGCCGAGGGCGTGGCGGCCAACGAAGCTGCGGCTTCGGACGCCAACTGGTGGAGCCACTACATGAAGGAGGACATCCCTGAGTCCACGCTGGCCAAGCAGGCGGCCTCCTCAGTGGGCAGTCGATCCAACAAGGTCATCGTTTCGGTGGACCGGCTGGACTACACCAAGGGTCTGCCTGAGCGGCTTCAGGCCTTCGGCCGCATGCTGGACAGGTACCCCGAGTGGGTGGGCCATGTCACCTACTACCTGCTGGCCACCCCCTCGCGGGAGGTCGTCGAGTCCTATCAACGGCTCAAGGCCCAGGTGGACCAGCTGGTGGGCGAGATCAACGGCCGGTACTCCCTGCTGGCTTGGACCCCTATCCATTACATCACCCGCTCCCTGTCCATCAAGCCGGTCTGCGGCATCTACACGGCCGGCGACGTGGCCCTGGTCACCCCCCTGCGCGATGGGATGAACCTGGTGGCCAAGGAGTATCTGGCCTGCCATGACGGGCGCGACGGCACCCTGGTCCTGTCGGATATGTGCGGGGCGGCCGACGAGCTGACCGATGCCTTCATCGTCAATCCCTACGACATCGACATGGTCTGCGAGGCCCTGCACAACGCTCTGGAGATCACCCCCGAGGAGTCCAAACGGCGCAACATCCGTATGCAGGCCCGGCTCAAGGTGCGCACTGCAGCCAACTGGTGCACCTCCTTCCTTGACTCCCTGCGGCAGGTGTCCGCTCCGGGCATGACAGATAGGAGGCTGCGTATGGATCACCACAACGCCATCGTTCGTCAGTGGGACGGGGCACATCGTCGTCTGGTCCTGTGTGACTATGACGGGACGCTGACCCCGTTGGTTCGTCGTCCTGAGCGGGCCAAGCCCACCCAGTCCCTCCGCCGTCTGCTGACCCAGGTGGGGAGCAATCCCGATGTGGACTTCCTGCTGGTCTCCGGCCGCAGCCATCAGATCATGCAGGATTGGTTCGGCGACCTGCCGGTGGGGCTGATCGCTGAGCACGGCGCCTGGAACCGCAACCTGCCTGGCAGCAACTCGGACGAGTGGCAGCGGGCGCAAGGCCTGCCTGACTCCGACACCTGGCAGAAGGTGATCCGGCCCATCATGGATGAGTCGGCCACCAGGGTCCCTCGCTCCTTCGTGGAGAGCAAGTCCGATGCGGTGGCCTGGCACTACCGGATGAGCGATGCCCAAGTGGCCGAACAGGAGCGTCAGGATCTGCTCCATCGTCTGCGCGGCGTTGTGGTCGGTCTGGGACTGATGATCATGGAGAACTCCAAGGTCGTTGAGGTCACCCCTGTGGCCACCAGCAAGGGTCAGGCCATCCTGCCCTTCGTCAACAGCGATGATTACGACTTCATGATGGCTCTGGGCGACGATGAGACGGATGAGACCATGTTCGCCGTCATGCCCGATAAGGGCTGGACCATCAAGGTAGGGCCAGGGCAGACCAAGGCTCGACTGCGCGTCAATGACCCGACCGCGGTCACTTTGCTGCTGGCCGACCTGGGCGCCGGCGTGGCCCGTGACTCTCATGAGCCCGTAGCCTCCCACGACTTCCGCGATGACCATACCGTGGTCGACGAGGCGCATGCCCAGTTCACTGACGACAAGCAGGGCAGGGACAAGTAAGGCAGGCAATCGCTTACCCTGCCGGTGACTGCTCGTGAAGCCCGTCAAGTTCACGGGCGGGCTGGTGGCAATCGTCGCCCACCGCTGGCAGTCTGTGGCGATCATGGACGGATGATTATGGGCGGTTGGCCGTGCCCGTTGCTTGCCATTCCGTTGCCGCCTTGTTTGTCCTTGACGACTGGCGAGGACTGTCGGCAGCTATCGACTGCAGGGGAATTTTCGTTTATCCTGCTGACTTGTCTTGTTCGGCTTGGCTGTATCGGCATACTGATTCGTCTGTTGCTTGCCTGGTTATCGGCCCGGTTGTTTCAGGACGGTTCTCATACCTGTCTGGTCTTCGGGCTCCCAAACATCGGGTTGCTTGCATATTTTGATTTCCGTTGTGTTCGGGTGTCCACCATGCTGACGAATGGCCCCATCTTTCGGGTCTGGCGGACCATACTTGGAGCATGGATAAGTCAACAATCACTGCCTGTCTCGAGGCCGATCATGCCGCTGATCTGCGCAACGCCGCGCGCCGTCTGGAAGGGGTGGCCCGCCACACCCTTATCGAACAATCCGATGACCTGGGTGCTCGGATAGGCCATCGCGTTCTGCTCAAGCCGGAGAATCTGCAACTGACCGGATCCTTCAAGATCCGCGGAGCTTACAACAAGGTGGCCTCGCTGAACCAGGACGAGCTGGACCGCGGTATCGTCACCGCCTCCGCTGGCAATCATGCTCAGGGGGTGGCTTTTGCGGCCCGCAGCCGAGGCGCAAAAGCCACCATTGTCATGCCCAGAATCACTCCGCCCCTCAAGGTCGATGCCACCCGGGCCTATGGAGCTGAGGTCGTGCTGCAGGGTGAGGTTTTCGATGAAAGCTCTGACTATGCCCTAGAGTTAGCACATGATCGTGGCATGACCTTTGTCCCGCCCTTTGATGACTACGAAGTCATCTGCGGTCAGGGGACCATTGCCATGGAGATTCTTCAGGATGTGCCCGATGTCACCGATATCGTGGTTCCTCTGGGTGGCGGCGGGCTGGGCGCCGGCGTAGCGCTCGCCGTAAAGACCTTTAGGCCAGAGGTCAGAGTCGTCGGAGCCACCCCTGTAGGATCTCCAGCCTGGCGTGAATCCCTGACGGCTGGTCATGTGGTCGCAGCAGATCAGATGCGTACGGCTGCCGAGGGCGTAGCCGTCAGACGTCCCGGGGATCTGAACTATGCTCTGCTCAGCCGTTATATGGATGATCTGGTCCAGGTGACCGAAAGCGACATCTCCGAGATGATCCTGTTCATGCTGGAGAAGCACAAGCTGGTGGTAGAAGCGGCTGGCGCCGTCTCTCTGGCAGCCCTGAGCCAGCTGGATCTGCAGTCCGATGTCTTCCGGTCGGCTCCGGGCCCGCATGTGATCGTCCCCATCATCTCGGGCGGCAACATCGACACGGTCACCATGGGTGCAGTCATCCAGCGGGGGATGATCTCCCGCGGGCGCATCATGCAGTTCGGTGTGGAGCTGCCCGATGTTCCCGGCCAGCTGGTCAAGGTGGCCACGGTCCTGGCTGACCTGCGTGCCAATGTGATCGAGCTCAACCACGACCAGTTCAAATCCTCTGGCCACTATGACAACGGCGTGCTCTTGGAGGTAACTGTGGAGACCAACGGCCCCGATCACATCACCCAGATTCTGGACACCTTGCGCAGCCACGGCTTCCAGGTCCATCAGAACTACTGAGCATGGTTTCCCAATCGGCCCGGGACCCGGTATCCATCTTTCCAGGTTCCGCGATAAGGATGATGGCCGATAGAACAGTCAGACTGGCTGTCGCCAATGCTGAACTTGGCTGATGGGCCCGACAGATTCTTGTATGGCCCAACTATGGCGATCCTTGCGCTATCTTTCGTCTCGTCGCAGGCGGACTCCGCCTTTTTCGATGCTGTAGTGAAGCCCGCAGTTTGCGTCGGCGTCGGCCAGGGCCACGTTCCAGAGAGCGACCACATGGTTCAGTGACTGCTTGGATTTGGTGACGAAGTTTCGTGTTTCTGTATAGTTCGAGCCCATTTGGTTCTGGAGCGATTTCCAGGTGATGAGTGGGGTCTGGTAAGCGTGTGAATGGTTGAGCGCGCATATCCGCTCGACAGCCATGCGAGATGTCGAAGTAGGACAGGACGCTGATCTGGCGTTTGAAGTCCTCGTAATCGGTTTTACGGGGCTTGCGTTGGATGCCCAGGCCTTCCATCAGCTGCCGCGGTGTGGAGGGGAGCATGATGACGCGGCTGGTCTTGTGCTTCTTCTGGCGCACGACTTGGGTGCTAATCCGCACCACGAGCAGCCTGGCTTCCCGTACGACCAGATGTGGGTGATGCCCTCCCCCAGGGTCGTCACGGTCTGCGGTTGGAGGACGTAGGTATATCAGCCTATTTCGATAATCGACGAACAGATTTGCTTTATTTCTTCATTGTGCGTTGAGATGATGACGGCGGCACCTTGTTGGGCAAGTTCGCACAGTATACGTATTACGACGTTAGCGTTGTCCTGATCAAGCGCAGAGGTCGGCTCGTCTGCAAGAATGACATTCGGCTGTTTGAGCAGGAGCCTGGCGAGGGCGATTCTCTGTTGTTCCCCGCCCGATAGGGTGTAAATCTTTTTCTTCTGTGAGCCATTCATCCCGACGATGTCAAGTACGCTGTCGATTCGTTCGTCCCGTTCCTTGCGATGCTCGCGCTTCTTCATTTTGAGGGGAATCTGCAGGTTACGCGATACATTCCACTGTTCGACAAGACCATAGTTCTGGAATAGAAATCCTATGTTTTCTCGAAGACACACTCGCTGCCCCTTCCTGCTCTTGCGTAAATAACCGGAACGGAATGTCCCTTCGTTGTAAGTGACCGATCCTTCATCGAAGTCCTCCAACAAGCCGATGCAGTTGAGCAGGGTCGTCTTGCCTGCACCGGACGGTCCGCTCACTGCGATTATGGAACCAGGTCCAGCGTCGAAGGACAGTCTCGACCATAACGTGTGTTCTGCAAATCTCTTGGTAAGTCCTTCGACTTGCAATGTCGGCTGCATGCCTGCGTCTGTCATATGCATCTTCCTCCGTACCACGGATTCACGGGCGTTTGATGTCATCGGCACGGAACCTTGATTCGTATGCCGATACGGTAATGGCCATGATGAGGCTGGATCCGGCGAAGAGCAATGTTCCAGCCACCAGATCCGCAACCTTGTTCATCGAGCAGATAATGCCGACTGCCATGAGGGTCAGCAGTACCCCGATATTCTGCATGATAAGGAAGCCTCCATGTCTTCTGAAAAACCCGTATCCATGGATGAATTGGACGAAGGAGAGCCTGCGTCGTCTTGCGCAATACGCGGCCGAGCACACAAGGATGGCCATCATGGCAGCGGCCAGACCGAACGATATGGCTATGATGTCCCCGCGTTGCTCGTTCCGGGATAATGACAACGTATACGCCACCGAGTCTTTGGCGTTGTCAATCCCCTGGAAGTATCCGGAGATTCCATAATGGTCCAGCTTGTTTTGCAGGAGTTCCGGATCAGAGAACAATACACTATCGCTTGATGTGTATGACAGGTATTCCATGGGGCTGATCAACCCCGACGATGGGGATGTGACGGCTACCACCGGATTCTTCAAAGACAGCCTCTGCTGATCCTCCGCAGGCATGAACTGCGTTCCCGAGAAGAGGGATATGTCCTGGCCCGAACGTGTGCGGACCAAGACGCCGTGAGGGTTGCAGGAATACGATTTCTGTTTCCGGGTGACATCTCCTCGGCACATTCTCTTGAAATATTCGGCGTATTCCTTCAACAAGGCCCCGGGGTCCCCTTTATATGATGAAGGCACCAGGAGTGTGAAAGCCCCGATATCTTTTCCAACCACCTTGACCGGTTTCCCATCAAGCCCGGCAATGGGTTGCTTGTCGAGATAGTTCGGGCTCACTATCATCGAATCGGATCCTTCCGGTTCATAAGGATTATCGTTGCCATCAGCGGAAAAAACGGAGTCACCTTTATACCCGACCAGCATCGCCTTCCCTCTGCTGTCAAGATCCTCGATCACTTTCATCAGGGGAGGCGCTGCCCGGAGCGTATCCTCCTGTGTGATGTTGATTGAAAACCTCAGGACATATTGATCCGAGATGCGAGACCACTGTGCCAAGGACCGGCTGGTGCTCTGTACCGCGCTGATTCTATTCAGAGAACCGCTGATGGTGCCAAAGAGAACAGCCACCACTATGAACTGGGCAAAACCCGCGATGATGCCATCACGGAGTTCGTTGCCCTCTCCGTTGAGAACGGAGGGTATTCGATCGTGGAATGTACTGGCACCACCTAAAGCCAACGCTAGGAAGACAAGATATGCTGTCAAGACAGCCACGGCGATAAACAGCGCTCGAAGGAGTCGCCAAATCTGGTGGAAGTTATTGATAAACCAGAGGAAAGGTAATCCCACTAAGGTAATTGTCACCAATCCCACGGCGAGTGTGGCGAGCAGTGACACCAGCTCGCCGACGAGTATCCTTCCGCTGGTATAACCGTGCATCGCCTTGATCGCATGTATCTTCCTGTTCCTGGACAGGGAATACGCGGTGGAAACCACCAATGTGATGGCGATGATAACGACTCCCGCCCAAAGGCCACCCTTCCCTAACGCGTATATCATCGCAGCTATCCAGAAGCCTCGTGACCAGAGGCTTTGTGATTCGTCAACCACTATCCGGGAACGTGACAAAGCCTTGGCGAGCTGTTCCATATGCGACCTATCCGCATTGGTCGCATAGCTTCCGCGCAAGTCCTGGGTGGTAATCTCTTCAAAAGAAACTACTTTTGTTGACTGGTCACGCGTTGAAAAGGAAGGATAATCGTACCCTCCATTTCGTTGAAAAGACTTTTGGTCACCCACAAAGGCCACGAGAACACGAGACTTCATTGAATCACGAAATGAAGGTTGGATTTTGAAGACATTAATCCCTAAATTTCTTGATGCTTGAGCAATCGCACGCACAGCATCCGCCTTCGTTGCGGTATCAACCCTCTCGACGGTGAAAGAGGTACCGGTACCAGCTGGAAGCTCCTGGTCGATAGTGATAAGCATCTCGAATGCCACCACCATGGTGAGAATCAAGGAAGCCCAAATCGTCAACCGTTCAATCCAGTGAATTCGCAAATACCTCACCCAAACTTCCTCATCGTCTTCTCCCTTGAAGGCAAATATGATGGCAAAAATCGGCCACCACAAGCTATTTTACCTTATAAATACAGCTGATTCATTCTGGCCTCTCACATATAGAGACCGTTCTTATGCCACTGATACCGATGTGGAATCCGAACCGGTACGATGACGCTGGCTACTCCTGGAACAATACCCTTGCCGGAGTTCGAACAACACATACAAGACCAGTTTGCTTGGTTACACTCACACCATGAGCATGGGATGTTTTAGCGGATGTAGTGCGGAATCATGTAGAGAATGTCGCTGGTGAGGACACTGGTGGGGATGGTGGTGGTCAGCCAGTTGCGGATCTGATGTCGGTCGAGCCGGTTGCCCATTCGTCTGATCTGCTCGCTGGCCTGTCTATCGAGTGAGGCCGGGGCCTCGTCAAGGTGTCGTGTGACGTCGTGGGCGCGCGAGTCGAGCTTGCTGTTCTGCCTGCTCTGCAGACTTAAGAGCTGCTCGTTCACATGCTGCTGCCAGTGGTACATCTTCCTGAGCTGTGTTTCGTTCCTGCTGGCCGTTTGCTACACGCTCTCCTCGAACGCCTTGTAGCCAAAGAGGATGACCTTCCTTGAGGCTTCGTTCTGCCTGTTGCCTGAGTCTTCTAATCGCTGCAAGCTGGTCAACAGCATCTGGTTGGCCTGTTCCGTCGTGGAGGTTATCGCCCCCAATACTCCCTGAGGTTCACCTGGTGGCTGGTGACGAGCTGTATCTGCGCGCCCTGGTAGTTCCTGAGCTCCTCGAGCACCTGCCTCGTCTCGCGCAGTTGCGCGCTCAGGTCCTCCTCGTTGCTCTGGTTTGGGTTCCCGTCCATGTCTCCTCGTTTCGTCCGGCAGCGATTGCAGTTCTCCGGCCACGCTCTTAATCCGTTCGAGCAGCTTCTCAATGAGCGTCTCCCCAATGACCGCGAAGCGAAGTCATCCACCGTCAAAATCAAAATCAAAAATTCAAGTTTTCTAGTACAGGTATATAGGTATATAGGTATATAGGTATATAGGTATATAGGTATATAGGGGGATTTCTTATTAGATTTACTGCGTGTGGGGCTAAGAGGGTTTGCTGCATTCAAAGTCCCTCAAATTACATTCAAGGTCCATCTCTTGAATTTGGTTTGATTGTGGCTTATCTGGACGTGATTGCTGTCTGCGCTGGTTGGTGCACTTGGGATGTGTTGATGATGGTGGATTCGTGATTGCTGGTGGGTCTGATGCTGGGTGGTTACGTTTGGTGGGCTGTGATTGCTGGTGTTTTATGGATGTGGTGAGCTGGTTTCGGGCCCTTTCTGTGATAGCGGTGAAATGCTCGTTTCTGACTGCGGCAGTTCTTCCGGCGCGCACGCCCGGCTTTGTTCTTTCCTGCCGGCTCCGGCAGGCTTGTACCGCGTGCATGGAGGTGGAGAATCTGTCCACCAGGATGGCTCAGGACCGGCTGGCCGTCCTGGGCATGCCCTGCGGGATCGCCTATGCGCAGCCGACCGCATGACCGCATGAACGAAGGGCACCCCCGGAACCGTTATTCATGGGTTCCGAGGGCGCCCTTGCGTCCTCCTGCGGCGGCCGTGTCCTTGACGTACCGGGCGACGGCCTTGCGGATGATGGCCGACTTGGGGATGCCCTCCTTCTTGGCCAGCCGGCTGGCCTTGTCGTCCAGGTCCTCGGGCACCCTGACCCTCCAGGTGCGTCGAGCGGTCCGTGCCTCGGCCCGCCGCTCCTCCAGCTTCTCCAGATTCGCCAGACTCTGGGCCATGAGCGATGCGGCCTGCTCGTCGGTCAGCAGCGGGGCGCCGGGGTCCCGCCGGATGACGGCCTCCGGGTGGTGGATCAGCTCCCCCCGGTCGGCTGCGCGGATCATCGCATCGATGTCCTCCTGGTTCTCAGATGTGACTTGCTTGGCCATTTTGCGCTCCTTTCCCTTCCTGCACGCCTGTCCCTCTCCGCCCTCACCGGGTGGCCTCGGCCCGGCGCAGGCGCATCCGGTCGAATTCCTCCTGGAGGTCGCGGAAGAACTCGTCCTCATCCACTCCGCGGTTCGGATCCTTGCGTCGTACGGACGGAGCCTGGTATGACGTCCAGGCGCTCCCCGCGTTCGGCCTTGGCGTTCATCTCCTCCATCTGTCGGCGCTCTTGTTCCGTCTTAGGCTCGTACTCGTATTCGTTCATGGCTATTCTCCTGTACCCAATAACATGGCTTTTTAAATTATTGGTTGGTATGGTCTGGCCGTCTATTGGTCGTGCTTGTGCGACCTGATCAGCCGCCGCCACAAGTCGGTGACGGTCATGATCTGGAAGGCGACGAAATCCCCGGGCTCGGCTTCTGGAGTCGATTTGCCGTCCTTCTTCTGGGGCAGAGGTTCGCTTCCTGATGCAGAGTATCCGCGTGATAGGAGTGCTGGGGTTCCAAAACGACGCTGACAGGGGTCCGGTACAAGTGGAGTCTGTCTGTAATGAGACGGAAGACGGCTCAAGGATTGCCATAGTGGGCCCTGCAGGTTCTTGCAGGGCCCATCAGAAACCTGCAGATCGCAGATCTGTTCCAGTAATTGCGCGGAGCGGTTGGGGAATCATCCTTGTCCGGCGATGGTTTTGTCGACGAGTTTGAGCAGTGCCTCTTCGATAGGTTCGTGGATGAGTCGGGTTGCCAGGGAATCGTATTGGGTCGAGCCCATGTTCATGATGGTGATTGGCACGCCCGCCTGGGCTGCCACCGGCACCAGCGAAGCTGCTGGATACACTTCCAAGGTGGAGCCAATCACCCAGAACTGATCGGCCTGGCTGGCCAGCCTCACGCTCTTCTCCATGGCTCCTTCGGGCAGGGCTTGACCGAAGTAAACCACATCAGTCTTGATGATGCCGTTGCATGGCATGTTGCCTTGGTAGGGCATGGGCTTGTGGCAGTGTGGATCGGGTTCCTGATCAAGCTTGGCCATGATGTCGGCCGTCCGATATGCCTGACCGCACTTCATGCAATGGGAGCTGCCGATGGTCCCGTGAAGGTTGACGATGACATCCTCGGAGTTGCCGGCTTTCTCGTGAAGGGCATCGAAGTTCTGCGTAGCCAGCAGGTTCAGCATGCCTGCCTGCTCCAGCCTGGCCAGTGCCTTGTGCGCTACTCCGGGCTGGGCCTTCCAGACTGGTGACTCCTTCTGCCACCGCCATGAATACTCTCGCTGCTTCCGATCACTCATGAACAGGTCCAAGTCATACACGTTCATCTGATCGGGATGCTTGGTCCAAACCCCGTCAGGTCCGCGAAAATCCGGTATGCCGGCGGAAGTCGAGATTCCCGCCCCGGTCAGTACTGCAATTGTTGTGCTCATACACCCGTCTTACCATCCGTCAACAGAATCCATGATTCGCAGACCAACATAGTGCGCGAACACACATCTATATCAACATTCGTATTCGTAGGCTGTGGATGACTGACGGTCGAGAACGGAAGGTGAACTCCGCATTGGATACAGTCGACTATGGCCAGAGTTCAAAAGGACTATGAAAGGACTAAGCTGACACGCCTATGGAGCTGGGGTTTGATGCCACTTTGTGAATAAAATGTGTGCATGAAGCCGTGGCAGTGCGCTGAAGTCCCATCTTCGCGACGTCTAAAGTTCAAAAGGGACATGCGGCGACACGCCGTTTGAGGGCTTGTTATTGCTGGTTTTGAGGGTCTTTTCGGAGGGGCCGGGTTGCGTTTTGGCTGGCTCGTGGTAAGTTTATCTCTTGCTGCTCAACACGGCGGTTCTTCTTCCGGGAGGAAGATGAACGCTTGTTGGTGTGGTGGTGGTTTGAGAACTCAAGAGCGTGTTTGTGCTACTTATAGCTTTTTGATTGCCAGTCCGATGCCCGCCCGGCTGTTGTCGGGTACGTGGGAGCGTTGTGAGGGGTGTCGGGGTTTTTCGTGGGTTGGTTTCCTCCTTATGGAAGCTGGCCCGTCAATTATTGATGTGAGTCGTTTCGGCTTCTTCATGGTTTTTTGTGGAGGGTTTGATTCTGGCTCAGGATGAACGCTGGCGGCGTGCTTAACACATGCAAGTCGAACGGGATCCGCCAAGCTTGCTTGGCGGTGAGAGTGGCGAACGGGTGAGTAATGCGTGACCAACCTGCCCCATGCTTCGGAATAGCTCCTGGAAACGGGTGGTAATGCCGGATGCTCCGCATCATCGCATGATGGTGCGGGAAAGGGTTTACCGGCATGGGATGGGGTCGCGTCCTATCAGCTTGTTGGCGGGGTGATGGCCTGCCAAGGCTTCGACGGGTAGCCGGCCTGAGAGGGCGACCGGCCACATTGGGACTGAGATACGGCCCAGACTCCTACGGGAGGCAGCAGTGGGGAATATTGCACAATGGGCGAAAGCCTGATGCAGCGACGCCGCGTGCGGGATGACGGCCTTCGGGTTGTAAACCGCTTTTGATTGGGAGCAAGCGAGAGTGAGTGTACCTTTCGAATAAGCACCGGCTAACTACGTGCCAGCAGCCGCGGTAATACGTAGGGTGCAAGCGTTATCCGGATTTATTGGGCGTAAAGAGCTCGTAGGCGGTTCGTCGCGTCTGGTGTGAAAGTCCATCGCTTAACGGTGGATCGGCGCCGGGTACGGGCGGACTGGAGTGCGGTAGGGGAGACTGGAATTCCCGGTGTAACGGTGGAATGTGTAGATATCGGGAAGAACACCGATGGCGAAGGCAGGTCTCTGGGCCGTCACTGACGCTGAGGAGCGAAAGCGTGGGGAGCGAACAGGATTAGATACCCTGGTAGTCCACGCCGTAAACGGTGGATGCTGGATGTGGGGCCCGTTCCACGGGTTCCGTGTCGGAGCTAACGCGTTAAGCATCCCGCCTGGGGAGTACGGCCGCAAGGCTAAAACTCAAAGAAATTGACGGGGGCCCGCACAAGCGGCGGAGCATGCGGATTAATTCGATGCAACGCGAAGAACCTTACCTGGGCTTGACATGTGCCGGACGGCTGCGGAGACGCGGCTTCCCTTCGGGGCCGGTTCACAGGTGGTGCATGGTCGTCGTCAGCTCGTGTCGTGAGATGTTGGGTCAAGTCCCGCAACGAGCGCAACCCTCGCCTCGTGTTGCCAGCGGGTCATGCCGGGAACTCACGGGGGACCGCCGGGGTTAACCCGGAGGAAGGTGGGGATGACGTCAGATCATCATGCCCCTTACGTCCAGGGCTTCACGCATGCTACAATGGCCGGTACAACGGGATGCGACATGGTGACATGGAGCGGATCCCTGAAAACCGGTCTCAGTTCGGATCGGAGCCTGCAACCCGGCTCCGTGAAGGCGGAGTCGCTAGTAATCGCGGATCAGCAACGCCGCGGTGAATGCGTTCCCGGGCCTTGTACACACCGCCCGTCAAGTCATGAAAGTGGGCAGCACCCGAAGCCGGTGGCCCAACCCGCAAGGGGGGGAGCCGTCTAAGGTGAGGTCCGCGATTGGGACTAAGTCGTAACAAGGTAGCCGTACCGGAAGGTGCGGCTGGATCACCTCCTTTCTACGGAGATATGAGTAAAATCCCCCGCCCGTGTTTGGGTCGTGGGGTCGGGTCCATGGGTCCGGCCGGATGGCCGGATGGCGTGGGCGTGCTGGCGTGGAACGGTCGGAAGGCTGTGGCATGGATGCGCTGTTGGGTTCCCGGACCGCCACCTTGTTGTGGGTGGTGTTCCTGCCGCCCGTCGGGTTCCTGCATGGGGTGTTGCCCTGTGGCGGGTCTTGGCGGCGCGCTGGTGGCTTGAGAACTGGATAGTGGACGCGAGCGGATGGCTGGCTTTGGGCTGGCTGTCTGCTGTATTGTTTCGTCCGAGCCTATTTTTTTGGTGGGTTCGGGTCGATCGTTTTGTGATCGTTTAGTGTGATGATTTGTCGTCTGGCAGTTCGCAGTTGTTGTTGTCGTGGCATGGCCTGTGGTCGTGTTGTCGGCAAGGGCGCATGGTGGATGCCTTGGCAGACAGGACCGATGAAGGACGCGTGGGGCCGCGATAGGCCTCGGGGAGCCGCCGACAGGGCTTTGATCCGAGGGTGTCCGAATGGGGTAACCCGCCGGCTGTTATGGGCCGGCACCGCATTCGTGCGGGGGGTACGCAGGGAAGTGAAACATCTCAGTACCTGCAGGAAAGGATATTCCGTGAGTAGTGGCGAGCGAAAGCGGATGATGGCCAAACCGGTGCCGTGCAAGACCCGTCGGGGGTTGCGGCATGGGTGTTGTGGGACTTGGCGTCCGGGCTCCGACGGGCCCGGCGGCAGTGATAAAGCGGCGTGTGAGGCGAACGGGATTGAATTCCCGGCCGTAGAGGGTGATGGCCCCGTAGCCGAAGGCGTGCCGCCTGCCGGTTCTTGTTCCCAAGTAGCGCGGGACTCGTGGAATCCCGTGTGAATCGGCCCCGACCGTGGGGTAAGCCTGAATATTCCTGTCTGACCGATAGCGTACGAGTACCGTGAGGGAAAGGTGAAAAGCACCCCGGGAGGGGAGTGAAAGAGTTTCTGAAACCGTGTGCCTACAATCCGTCGGAGCCTTTCGGGGTGACGGCGTGCCTATCGAAAAATGAGTCTGCGAGTCAGTGGTGCGTGGCGAGGCTAACCCATGTGGGGCAGCCGTAGCGAAAGCGAGTCCGATAAGGGCGTTTCCAGTCGCGTGTCCTGGACCCGAAGCGGGATGATCTAGCCCTGGGCAGGTTGAAGCGCGGGTAAGACCGCGTGGAGGACCGAACGGACCTGGGTTGAAAACCGGGCCGATGACCTGGGGCTAGGGGTGAAAGGCCAATCAAATTCCGTGATAGCTGGTTCTCTCCGAAATGCATTTCGGTGCAGCGTCGCGTGAGTGCCTCCATGGGGTAGAGCTACTGGATGCTTGAGGGCCCGTATCGGGTACCGACAGCAGCCAAACTCCGAATACGTGTGAGGTGTATCGCGGCAGTGAGTCGGCGGGGGATAAGCTCCGTCGTCGAGAGGGAGACAGCCCAGATCGTCGTCTAAGGTCCCTAAGCGCGTGCTAAGTGGGAAAGGATGTGGAGTCGCATAGACAGCCAGGAGGTTGGCTCAGAAGCAGCCATCCTTGAAAGAGTGCGTAACAGCTCACTGGTCTAGTGGTTCCGCGCCGATAATGTAGCGGGGCTCAAGCACGCCACCGAAGACGCGGCAGCGCAGTTTGCTGTGCTGGGTAGGAGAGCGTTCCGCGTGGGGCGAAGCGGCGGCGTGAGCCGGCCGTGGACCGCGTGGAAGTGAGAATGCAGACATGAGTAGCGAGAGGCGGGTGAGAATCCCGCCCGCTGGATGACCAAGGGTTCCGGGGCCACGTTCGTCGTCCCCGGGTGAGTCGGGTCCTAAGGCGAGGCCGACAGGCGTAGTCGAATGGATGAAGGAGTCGATATTCTCCTACCGGCGTCAAGCCGTCCAATCCAAGACGCGGAAGCGTGCCCTTACCTGTGTCGGGTGATGGTCTTCGGACCGTCCGATGGCATGGGACCGGCGTGTGGATGCGTGGCGGGTAGCGCAGGAGTGACACGGAACGGGAGCCGGGCCGCGGTGGTGGTTATCCGTGGTCAAGCATGCGGCGCGTCGGGCAGGCAAATCCGCCCGGCATGAGCGCGAGGTGTGATGATGGGGGGTCTTGTGCCCCGAATCCGGTGTGCCGTTCCGTCGAGAAAAGCTTCGGCGCGAGGAGTGGCGCCGCCCGTACCCTAAACCGACACTGGTGGTCAGGTAGAGTATACCAAAGCGATCGAGCGAATCCTGGTCAAGGAACTCGGCAAATCACTCCCGTGCCTTCGGTATAAGGGAGGCCCCTGCCGGTGAGACGCCTTGCGCGCGGAGCCGGTGGGGGCGGCACAGACCAGGGGGTAGCGACTGTTTACCAAAAACACAGGTGCATGCGAAGACGTAAGTCGCTGTATATGCACTGACGCCTGCCCGGTGCCGGAAGGTTAAGAGGATCCGTCATCCCTCTTCGGAGGGGGCAGCGGTGAATTCAAGCCCCGGTAAACGGCGGTGGTAACTATAACCATCCTAAGGTAGCGAAATTCCTTGTCGGGTAAGTTCCGACCTGCACGAATGGCGTAACGACTTCCCCACTGTCTCGACCAGGAGCTCGGCGAAATTGCAGTACGAGTAAAGATGCTCGTTAAGCGCAGAAGGACGAAAAGACCCCGGGACCTTTACTATACCTTGGTATTGGCGTTAGGTGCGGACTGTGTAGCATAGGCGGGAGGCTTCGAAGCGGGTGCGCCAGCATCCGTGGAGCCGGAATGTGAAATACCGCTCTGTCCTCATCTGGCCTCTAACCTCGGCCGGTCATCCCGGCCAGGGACAGTGCCTGGCGGGTAGTTTAACTGGGGCGGTTGCCTCCCAAAGAGTAACGGAGGCGCCCAAGGGTTCCCTCAGCCCGGTTGGCAATCGGGTGTTGAGTGCAATCGCACAAGGGAGCTTGACTGCGAGACCGACGGGTCGAGCAGGGACGAAAGTCGGAGATAGTGATCCGGTGCCGGCGTACGGACGCGGCATCGCTCAACGGATAAAAGGTACCCCGGGGATAACAGGCTGATCATCCCCAAGAGTCCATATCGACGGGATGGTTTGGCACCTCGATGTCGGCTCGTCGCATCCTGGGGCTGGAGCAGGTCCCAAGGGTTCGGCCGTTCGCCGATTAAAGCGGCACGCGAGCTGGGTTCAGAACGTCGTGAGACAGTTTGGTCTCTATCCTCTGCGCTCGTTGGAATCTTGAGGAGCCCTGCCCATAGTACGAGAGGACCTGGGTGGACGAACCTCTGGTATGCCGGTTGTCGCGCCAGCGGCACGGCCGGTTGGCTACGTTCGGATGGGATAACCGCTGAAAGCATCTAAGCGGGAAGCCCCCTCCAAGATAAGGATTCCATGAAGCCTCCGGGCTTCTGAAGACCCCATGCAGAACACATGGTCGATAGACCGGACGTGGACACCCCGCAAGGGGCGGAGCCGACCGGCACTAATGGTCGAAGACAACACAACACCCGCCCCCGTAAGGGGTGGCGGCATCAACCCTGCTGCGAAACATGCCTGCGGCAATATGCACGAACATTCGCAGGCGATCGAAACGAAACACGCGTCCGCCATCCGGTCCCCAAGCCGCCAGGAAACCCCGACCCTGCAAGAGAAGGGCCGGAAGAATAGAAGATTCGCGGCGGTCATGGCCTGGGGGAGACGCCCGGTCCCATTCCGAACCCGGAAGCTAAGACCCAGCACGGCAATGGTACTGCACCCGGAAGAGTGTGGGAGAGTAGCACACCGCCGCCACAACATTTAAATAAGGGAGGTCTCTTCAGGAAATGTTCCTGAAGAGACCTCCCTTTTTCTCTATCTTTCTCAGGCCCAGGGCCGGCAATGTAGCATCCCTGCTCAAAGCCTCAGGGGCAGTACGAGACCACGGTCAACGCTGAGCAAAGAAAGACCGCACTACACTTAGCAGTCTGCAATTGGCGATTTGCGGACACGCGTGCAGAAGCTCATGCCATTCTTTTCGCCTGTCGTTTACTGCCCAGGACATCTAGAATGAGAAGCAGCCGAATCAGGCGAACAAACAACTATCCAAAGAAAGCTGATGAGCATGGGCGAAAGAGTCATTCTTGTAGGAGCCACCGGCAGAGTGGGCGCATCGACCCTCGAGGACCTGGTCAGAGCCGGCCATGAGGTGGTCGCCTGCGCACGGGGAGCCTCGAAGATTGCCGCCAGCAAGCAGATGGAGCCTATGACCTTGGACTTGCATGACCCGCTCTCACAAGTCACCGACGCATTCCGCAAGTCGCATGCGGACGCCGTCGTCTTCACCGCTGGCTCGCGCGGCAAAGACATCAACCAGGTCGACGCCCTGGGAGCCATGAAGACCATAGAGGCCGCCAAAGCGGTCGGCATCACCCGGTATGTCATGCTGGGAGCCATGTATGCAGCGGACTGGCGGCGCTGGGAGCAGCCCCAGGTCAAACCCGCAATCGACGCCCTCGCCGACTATTACGTAACCAAGAACATGGCCGACCAGTACCTGATCAGCTCCGGACTGGACTACACCATCATCGAGCCAGGCAGCCTCACCGAGCAGGAGGGCACAGGAACCATCCAGGTAGAGCCGGACGGACCCGGCCCCATACCGATCCCTGACGTGGCACAATGCCTGGCCGACTGCGTCGACCTTCCCCAGACCGCAGGCAGGATATACAACGTCATCAAGGGCAGCACGCCAATCAAACAAGCCCTGACCGCAGAGCAGTGACAAATACCAGCCAACCAATCCCTCAAGAGAAGCGTCCACTGACAGACTATGGCGTGTCTGCACAGTGGCAGGAATGGTACCTTGGTTTGCAATGCTTGTTGCTGTTGATCGCACGCTGACACGCTGAGTTCCCGTGTTCCTCCTGAAGGCGGGGGTGATTTGGAGAAAAGGCGGATCTTAAGGAGGCCATTGATGAATATCACCAATTTTCGTGATCTGGGAGGCATCCGGACCATCCACGGCTGCCAGGTCCGTCCCTGCAAGTTCATCAGGTCAGGACAGCTGGTGGGTTTGGACGAGGAGACCGAGCAAGAGCTCGTCAACCGTTACCAGGTGACGCAGGTCGTGGACTTCCGCAGACCTTTCGAGAGAGCGGAGAGCCCAGACGATCGGATCAATGGCGTGACCTTCACCAACATCGATCTGCTTGAGCAAAGCGGCACCAACAGCGCCAGCTTGGACGATTTCGCCTCGCTGGGTTCGGCGGACCAGGTCAACGGCCACATGCTGAATGTCTACCATGATCTGGTTATGAATCATGCAGCCCAGCAGGGATATGGGAAGTTCCTGCGCATCGTCCTGGGCAACACCCAGGGGGCTACGCTCTTCCACTGCTTCGCCGGCAAGGATCGCACCGGATTCGCCGCGGCTTTGGTCCTTTGGCTGCTGGAGGTAGACGACGACCAGGTGTTTGCGGACTATTTGAAGACCAACGAGGAGCGGGTCAAAGCCAACAATCAATTGCTGAACCAATTCCGCGCACAAGGTTTCGACCAGGATTCGTTGGATGCGCTGCAGATTGCGCTCTGTGTCAAGAAAGAGTACCTGGCCCATGCCCAACAGACCATGATCGAGGCCTACGGGGACGTTTTCACCTATGCACAGCAGGCTCTAGGGTTCGGGCCAGATCAGGTGGATGCTCTGCGCCGCAACCTGCTGGAATAAACAATAAGGCTGGATAGGTGGGGGCTTCACCCTCGTCCCCACTTTTATATCCAAACTGACTACCCTTAAAATACGCTGCTCCTTTCTGTGGCGTCGCACTGTCTTACGTCTGCAACAACACTTTGTCCTTTTCCCTCGTTTATCGAGCCCATCTTGAGATGGAATGGTGAACAGTTCCTCGAGCCGGGTCTTGTTCTTGTCACGTGCAAGAGCCCACTGCAACAGATTGAAAGTTACCAGTCCTAAAGTGTGAGGCATCATACAATATATGGGGTGGTGCGGTGATCAAAGTTGAAACCGCATTGTGCTAACGACAGGTGCCAATAGGTTCTTAACGAAGCTCAGAGGTGAACGGATATGAATGGAAGCGGGAATAATCATAGAAATGCAGCAGAGCAAGCGTATCTGTCTGCCATAGGCGGGGCATTGCGACGGGGAATTCGATTATTGCCTGCCATCCTGGCGGCATTGGCGACCTTGGCTGCGCTTGTGCTGACCGGGGTGATAGGGCCGGTGCAGGCCATGGCGGCAGAGCGGTCCGATGCCGGTGGAAGCTCCGCAGCCGGGAACGCGCGAACCTTTACCTCAGTAGGCGTGTCACAGACCGGTAAAACCTATTACGTTGATTCACGCCATGGCAATGATGCCAATGACGGATTGGACTCGACACGGGCGTGGAAGTCTTTGGACAAGATTTCAGCCACGACCTTCGCCCCAGGCGACCATATCCTTCTTGAGTCTGGTTCTACCTGGCAAGGGCAGATACGCCCGAAAGGGGATGGGAACGACAAGGGAAAGATCGTTCTGGATTTATATACCCGCCAGATGGATGGATCTGCCTCGTATGAAGCGGCACGACGTCCTGTAATCAACGGCGGTGGAACTTATGGCTCGGGCTCTTTTAAAAGGTATGTTTCAGGAGCGGTGCAGCTGACCAATCAGGAATACTGGACCATCAGGAACCTTGAAGTCACCAATTCACCGGAACTCAGCGACCGTGAGGGCTATAAGAAGCACGGTGACGCTCAGAGGGTCGGAATACTCCTGCTGGGGTTCGGTCTGGACAGAATGCTGGAATCCGATACAGTCGAGAACTGCTATGTCCATGATGTCCAATCGGAGTACTATCTCCAGGCTAGACGAGAAGGAAAGCCGCAGACCCTGAAAGCTGTTGGAGGAATCATCGCCCTGGGGCACTGGGTCGATCCGGAGGGACAGACCTTAGATGACGGAGTGACCAACACAGGCTTCCATAACCTGACCATCCAGAACAATATCGTTCAGCGTGTCGGCCTTGAAGGCATACGGACCAAGGCGGACAGCTCCAATGATTCATCCCCTGGACTCTTCGAGAAGGTCACCATCAGGAACAACTACCTTGAGGATATTGCCGGCGATGCCATTGTCATCTCCGAGAACAAGGCACAGGGGCTGGTTGAGGGCAATACCGTGGTAAGGGCCTGCAATGCGGACTATGGAACTGAGAACTACGCAGGCATCTGGGCCATGGCCAGCCAGGACGTCCTCCTCCAGTTCAACGAGGTCTACGGCAACACCCATGGATACAACGACGGCGAGGCCTTCGACATCGACATGGGCTGCGACCGGATCACCTACCAATACAACTACAGCCACAACAACGGTGGCGGGTTCATGCTCCTCATGAGCAATCAGACCAATTCCATCATCCGCTACAACATCTCGGTGAATGACGGCGGCGGGAACTCAGGCACCAATGCGGCCGGACCCGGCCACGGCTCTTACGACTACAAGGAACAGAGCCTCTTCCACTACTGGATATCTGATCCGGGCCCGAGCATGCCGCAGATATACAACAACACCTTCTACGTGGGCGACGGAGTTTCGACCTCCCTCTTCGGTGAGGGCAACTCCGGCGACAACTCCGGCACCATCGCTTACTTCACCAATAACATCCTCTACAAGTCAGGCTCGGGGAGTCTGAAGTTCCTGGCTGCCTATCCGCCGAACGGCAGCGAGCCCATAGAGCACAGCCTGCACAGTAATCCGGGCGACTTCATCAAGCACAACCTGATTTGGCCTGATGCTGTGCCGACCGCCGCCAGCGGCGCTACTGTCGATGAGCTGAAAGCAGCAGGAAACATATTCCAAGCCCCGAAGCTCGATATCGACAAGAGCCAGGATGCAGCCAAGGCAATCCAGGATCAGCTCACTACAACCCTTCCCAACCCTGAGACATCCCTTCCCTGGTCCAATCAGGTTGATCGGATGCGCGAACGGGCTTCTCTCTTCAAAATTCAGACGGATAGCCCTGCGGTCGCTGCTGGTATCAGAATGGAGGGTGCGCCCGATCAGGATATGTTCGGAGGCAGCACCAAGGACCGCGGCATCGATATTGGAGCCAATCAGATATCGAACAATAAGATTACGACCAGATACGAGATCCCGGAGACCAAGGTCAGCACTTTCGCTGGAGTCTATCCAGCATTGCCGGAGACCTTGAATGTTACTGTCAAGGAGTCATCTGGCGGATCCAGCACTGAGAAGGTGACCAGCATGCGGGTCACCTGGGACCAGCTCGGCCTCAATCAGTTCAGCCAGGAGGGCAAGTTTACCGTTACGGGCAGGATTCAGGGGATTCCCGATCTGGCCAAGGCCACGGTGACTGTAACAGGGCAGATGGGTTCGGGCAAGCTCAGGGATATCAGGTCCGTGGCTGATCAAGCAGCCACGGTCGAGAGGGGCTCAAATGAAGCTTTGGGCGCCAAGCCTGGAACTTCATCCAAGGCCGCTGGCGACAAATACCCATTTGGCGTCTCCTATTCAAACAACCTTGCTCTGAAGCTGAAGAATTCGTCTTCGGCCTCCTACAACCGTCGTTTCTATGTCAAGGTCGATCCCTCTGCCTATCCTGGCCAGACTGACCAGATCAAGAATGCCAAGTTGCGGGTCTACCTGTTCAGGTTCGACATCAACAACAGCGCGGGGAGCAGCGACGCGGAGCGGTTAAACAATACTGCTTTCAGCATTGACGTCTACAGGACCGATCCGGGCTGGGATCAAAACACCCTTACCTGGGCCAACGGTCCTCTCAATACCGAGGTGACCGAAGCCAACCATCAGCCACTGGGGACCGGCGAGAATATCCCTGACTATGCCAAACTCAGGCCCGGCAACCACCAGGTATTCACCAACAAGGAGATCATCGACAATGGATATGCCGTCGACATTGATGTGACCTCGATCATTCGGAGCATGGGTGGTTCTCATCCGACGGGGCCGATCAGTTTCCTTGTCGACATCCCAATGAGTGACACCCCCAACTTCAATCGTGACAATGGCGGATTTGATGCTTTCTCGGTGGAGGGGGCCAAGCAGGCCTATGCCGACTTCCAGAACGGCCTGTTGACCGTGCCCGCCGGCGTGAGCAAGCCCACCGACGAACATAGTCTGGCGCCGCAGCTGCTGATTTCCGACACCTACATCACTTCGGTGCAGGACGTTTCGGTTACCGCCAAGCCTGGGCAGGTTCCGGATTTGCCGGAAAAGATCATGGTTGGCTATTCCGACGGGAAGTTCATTCGGAAGGCTGTGAATTGGAAGGTCGACCCGGCCTTGTTGACCCACGACGGTGTATATACCGTCCAAGGAAAGCTACAGGGCGATACCACCATGGTAAAAGCCCAGATCAAAGTCGTGTCCGATCCGATTACGTCCTTCGAATCTCTGCCCGCCATGGATAAGCCTGTTGGACTGGCACGGCAGGAGCTGGGCATGCCCACGACGGTCAAGGCCAGTCTGGCATCAGGAAAGCAGGTGGATTTGACTGTGACCGGCTGGGATGACGATCCCTCCAACTACACGGAGAACAGCGCTCCTGGCACCTATCACTTCCCTGGCGGGGTCAATCTGCCCATGGGTGTCAGCAACCCTCCGAATCTGAAACCCATTCAGGAGGTCCGTACCCATCCCAGGCCTGAATCGATCGAGTTGAAGATGAAGCGCCCCGAGGTAGTTCAGGGCAGGAATGCGCAAGTTTCCATCAAGGTACACACTGCAGCCCCCTTCACGGATCCGGATGACTGGGGCAAGGAGATCAGCTGGACTGTTGATCCAGAGGTTTCAGAGCGGCAGTTGCGGCAGACCCTCCCTGTTGTCGACCAGAGCGGGCAGGTCCGGACTGATCAGGACACGCCCCTCGGGACATACAGGATCACAGCAACCAGCTCCCGGATTGAGGCGGTTGCTGCATCTGTTGAGATTCATGTGGTGTCCCCGGCTGATACTGCTTCTTTGACGCAGAAGGTGAATCAGGCTAAGACCGTCAAGCCTTCAGCAAGCCACCAGTTCACGGTTGCCAGCGCAACTGCATTGAGGACAGCGCTTGCCAATGCGGAACGGGTCATCAGCGATCCTGATGCTCTGCAAACCGAGGTTGATGAGGCTCTTGCCAGCCTGGACGCAGGTCTTCAGGGGCTGCGGGAGGAGCCCTTGGGCGCGGGTGACGGTGCAGACCACACCTCCGATGCCACCCATCAGCCTTCTCGACCAGACCACAGTCAGAAGGGTTCCGCCACTTCTCCATCGAACACCGGAAGTACAGTCCTCAGTGCAACTGGCGCTTCCGTCCGTGCTGCCATCCTGATTACCTTGGCGCTGCTCCTCGTAGGCGCAGCGACCGTAGCTGCTGTTGTCTTGAGGCGTAGACACAACACTGATGGGCGCGAATCGTAGGGGCGCGACGATAGGATTGCATCAGTTGAATTTCTAAGGAAAAATATGAAATATATGAATATCGGGGTCTCGGGTGTAAAAGCCTCCCGCGTAGCTCTGGGAGCCATGCGGATCAATGCCAAGTCGCCCGAAGATGCCGCCAAGATTGTGCAAACGGCCTTGGATGCGGGAATCGACTATTTCGATACGGCCGATTGCTACCACAATGGCGAGAGCAGCAGGGTGCTGGGTCGGGCCCTGAAGGATCTCGGTGTCGACAGGTCCAGTATTGGCATCCAGACCAAGGTCGGCATCGTCCGTAATCCGGAAACCGATGAAATCACACGGTATGATTTCTCCGCCAAGCATCTGATTGCGGCTGTTGACCAGGAGCTGGAGAACCTCCAGACGGATTATGTCGATTATGTGCTCCTGCACAGGCCGGATACCTTGGTTGAGTTGGACCAGCTGGCGGAGGCCTTCAACGCAATGCAGGCCTCGGGCAAGGTTCGCCACTTCGGTGTCAGCAATGTCAATCCCATGCAGGTCGAGCTTCTCCAGAGCGGAGTCAGTCAGAGACTGGACGTCAACCAGATTCAGTTCGGGCTGGGGCATACCGGCATGATCCAGCAGGAATTCCATGTCAATATGATTGACGGGCCCAGCCTGGATCATGATGGCGGGCTGATCTCCTTCTCCCGTCTGAAGCAGATGACCATCCAAGCATGGAGCCCCTTCCAGACGGGGTTCTTCGAGGGAGTCTTCATTGACAACCCCAAGTTCCCCGAGCTGAATGACTGCTTGGAGAAGGTGGCCAGAAAGTATGGTGTCAGCAAGAGCGCCATTGCTGTGGCTTGGATTCTTCGTCATCCTGCCGGCATGCAGGTTTTGCTGGGGTCCATGACACCATCCCGTATTGCCGAGATGGCTGCTGGGGCCGATGTGGAACTGACTGCCCAGGAGTGGTACGACCTCTACATGTCTGCCGGGAACGACCTCCCTTAAGGCGATTCCAGCAGGTCAAGAGGTTCAGTATCAAGGTATTCCATGCATTATTTCACTCCCAAACGATGCGCCAGCACCTCGAAAATCATGTATCACGACAAGGCGAAAGCTTTGCGAGCTGCTGATCAAAGTCTGATGGAGCGGGGTGCCCGGCTCTGGGTGTACCGATGCCAGTATTGCGGTGCTTGGCATCTGACCAGCCATGAGCCGGGTTCATATGCCCGGGTGCCCTTCAACCAGCAGTTGAAACCGCACTCGCGGAAGAAGGGGTATAAGCCCAGGCATATGAAATGAAGGGGCTTCCGGCCGCAGTGGTGCTGGCCGTTCAGCGACTCATATCGAAGCCCTGTGCCTGGATGGATGGGAGCATGGGTTCATGGCCCTCTTTGGGGCTGCAGGATTTGTCGGCCATGATCTGACTAAAGGCCTTGCGCGGAGCGTCCATATGGCGCAGATCCCGGTAGTAGAGCCTTACTGTTTCATCGAAGTCCTTAAGAGCCTGGTCGACCTCACCGGGCTTGTCGGACTGGCCGTAGGAGTTGATGAATATCTGCGCGGGTCGGGGCATGCGAGGCTTCATGGACGGATCCTGGTCGGGGTGGCCGATGGCCAATCCCAACACCGGGTAGACCAGGCGGGGCAGGTCAAGCAGGTCGATCAATCCTTCCACGTCGTTGACGACACTGCCCAGGATGACGGCTCCCAAGCCCAGTGAGTTGGCAGCTGTCTCCATGGCATGCAGTGCAAGGACGGCGTCGTTCTGGGATTGCAGGAAAGCATACCCTGTATTGAGTATGAACGAGTCCGCATCGATATCGACGCCTCCTTGTCGTGCCAGGTCGGCATTGCGGCGCTGGTCTGCGAGGAAGATATACAGGAGGGGCGCCTGGGATACGTAATCTTGGTGCGCCATGCCGGCAATGGCCCGGGCCTTGTCGGAATCGGTGATGCGGATGGCGGACCATTCATTGAAGTACCGGCTAGTGGCGGCATGTTGGGCCGCCTGTTCCAGAGTGGCTACCGTGTCAGGATCTATTGCCTCATTGGTGAAGGCGCGAATGGTCCGGCGGTTGAGCAGTGTACTGATGGTCTGGTTGGGGACGGTTCTCTCGGATTTGACGGATTGGCCGCCCTCCCCGGCTCCACCGGGGGATTGAATTGATGTAGTCATGATGTCATTGTGACCATCGTAGGCAGGGGGACACAAGAACTGAGAAGATAATCTTGCTCTGAGAATAGTGACATATATCCAATTGGGCGCAAGTATCCCGGGCGGTCCTGCTCTGATTGGCAGGGGTGATATGCCGACGACCCACTCGTTTGCCTTCATAGGTGCTCGACGGGCAGGTTTGCGGCAGCCTGGTTAGGGCTGTCTACTCATGGCGCTTGTCGATCAGAGCCTGGGACCCGCGTTCAATCAGACCAGAAGCCAGGGTTGTCACGGCTGCAGAAAGCACTGCAAAGAGCAGCCCCGCCGTTGCGCTCTCTTGATCGCCCTCCTCAGTGTCCATGCCGCCATTGCGCTTGCGTACCAGGCTGCTCCAGAACGCTTGGAAGAGCCTGCCGGCCACCAATCCTGCGATGCTGGGGAGAGCGAACTTCAGCAGCTTGTCCATGAGGGTCTCCGGATCAGATTCGGCTGAAGAACGCATTTGACTCACCTTTTCATCTATTCGGCTGAATGCGCCGACCAGTTGGTCGGCCTGACTGCCCAGTTCCTGTTTTGCCATGTCCATATGGCCATTATTCCACGGTCCCGAGCTTTAATGCCGCTCACTCGTGCATGATAAAATCATGGCCATGGTACTTGCAGCGTTTGCATCAGGCAAGGATGCCCCTGGCAATGGATATGCCGTACTTTTGCGTCACGGACAGACCGCGTGGAGCGAAACGGGCCAGTACACCGGCAGGACGAATCTGCCTCTGACTGCTGAGGGCAGGAACCAGGCAAAGGCAGCAGGGGAGCGTCTGGCCAGCGCTTTTCCAGAGGGATTCGATCCTGGATTGATTTTTTCCAGTCCCTTGCAGAGAGCCCGGGAAACGGCCCAGTTGGCTGGATTTAATCAGCTTACTGATATGCCTGAGATCATAGAGTGGGATTATGGCCGCGCTGAGGGGCACCGACCAGCGCAGGTAAGTACGGAAATGAGGAATGGCTGGCGTCTTTGGGTCGATGGACCACAGGCCTTACGTCGCTGCCAGGTCCAGGACTGGGAGACTGAGCTGCCCTCTGGCGAGCATATCAATGTCCATGTCACAGAGGGGGAAACTCTCAATCAAGTGGCCCGACGCACGCGTAAGGTTGTTGGTCAGATCGAACCGGTTGTCCGCGCTGGCGGGCACGTTCTGCTGGTCGCCCATGCGCACGTTTTGCGCATTCTGGTTACTCAGTGGCTGGATCTGGAGCCGAACAAGGCTCAGCTTTTGCGTATGGATACAGCTCACTATGGTGTTCTAGGCATCTACCAGAATCAGCGTGTTCTCAAGCAATGGAATGTCTGAATCCGCATGTCCAGTGGCTGCTGGCAACCGTGTGAATATCGCTGCTTTTGTGATTGCCTATATGCGGACACGCGGCATTAAAGGGCTCAACCAATTCAGGCCCGTCTTTTCTGGGCCTCATCATATTGCTGGCATCGTTCTGGACGGTATAAGGATGACCTTGGTATTAAGGGACCCTTTACTTCAGGACATGGCCGATACGCCGGGATACTGTTTTAATTATCATCCGCCCAGTGGCCCTCGTTTACGAATACAAGGTAACCACCGTCATGCACGCTTTTTGCAGACTGCTGTGGTTTCGCGAAGCAAAAGGCTGACAGGCGGTTTTTCGTACGGTTCTTCCAATGGATTGCCTTCGATCAGCGCCATGGTCTTTTTGGCCGCAGACTGTCCGTTGATAAAAGGATCTTGGTGCAGCGTCGACAGGCCGATCTCGTCAGCGTAAAGACTGTCATCAAAACCAAGTATGGAAAAATCATCGGGGACCTTGATGCCATATTGTCTTAGACGGAAAAGCACAGGTATGGCAGCCCGGTCGCTTTCGAAGAAAGCCGCTGTGCACGACCTGGCATCAGAGGTAAGACGGCCCAGAATAGTGCTGGTCAGGTCCTGACCGGGGTCGGCTTCAAGCACGTATGGGTTGATTGATTCGCTACTGGATCTGCAAGATCTGAGGAAGGCTTTTTTCCTTGCTTCAGAGCTGAAGTGCAGGTCCTTCGACTCGTTAAGCACAGTGATGTAGGCGATATGACGATGGCCGAGGGATATAAGATGCTCTACGCCTGCTTTTACCGCTTCGGCATCATCAATGGAAACAGTCGCGTTGAATCCCTGTTCAGGGGGCGTATTGATGCCGATGACAGGAACATTCATCTCGCTAAGCTTGGCCACTTCCTCTCCGACGATGTTGAAAGAGCAGACGATGACGGCATCGACATTGCGCCGCATGGGGAGCTCCTCGAAGAAAGCTTTGCGGGATTCCCCGCTGGTGATCCGGTAAATGGATATGTCATAGCCAGCGGTGTGGAATACGGAATCCAGCCCAGCAAGAATTTGTGAATTGAACCACTCGGTTGTCGGGTCGTTGGTGAGCACGGCGATTCTTAGAGATTGGCCAGATTTCAGGGCTGCTGCGGAACGTGAAATATGAAAATTCAGGGTGTGGGCAGCTTGCATGACTTTGGTTTTGGTGCTCTTGGCAACCAGATCGGGCCTTGCGAACGTTCGCGAAACAGTGGACACAGAGACTCCCGCCGCATCTGCCACATTCTGTATTTTGACAGTCATGTTGTGCCTCATTTTGTGCGCCTGAAAATAATGATACGAGTAAATGTTAGTTCACAATCTGTATGGCAGAGCAGGGATCAATGGAGCGGGATCCTTCATCGGGTTGTTGCCATTGCGATTGGCGGATTGAATGTTGCTGCACATGGAATTTTAATATGAAAACGTTGCATACCCTGATATTTGCATTGAGTGCGACCAGGCCAGGGAAAGGTCACGGTCAGCTACTCAGAGGCTTTCAAGGAGAATTTTTCCGGTCCGCTTCTGATTCTGAGATTTGGCGTAATCAGGATGGCTCATGTTTCTCTTACCGAGAAGGTGTTCGTCAAGTACGCACAGGCGTAGCTGGCCAAGCGCTTCAGCATAATCAGCGGATGCGTTTAGAACGGTGAGACCGATATGCAGACCAGGATTTCATCATAAAAGTCAGAGGTTCTTGAGGGGAGTGTTGAAGTGAGGTGCCGCCGTCCAGATGAATCTTGCTCAATTGGTGGCAGCGCATCCTTCAATTTAAGGGCCTCCCTTAGGCTTTGACTAGCCAGACGCTGGTATCGGTTGGAATTTTACCGTCGGCCAGAGGCTCTGAGGAGAGGGCAACACAGCCTTCAGGGACGTCCACCGGTTGGCGTGAGAAGTTGGTGATGCAGACCAGATGGGCGGGCTTATCGTCAAGAAGGGCCGAGCGCGTATAGGTCAGCACACCGTGGTTTTGATCAATGGATTCTATTGTCTGGCTGCCAGCGGCTGTCAGAAGCTGGGCTCTCAGTCGGATTGCCGTGCGGTACAGATTGAGCATTGAGCTCTTATCGCGGCATTCGACATCAACTGCGAATTTCTTGAACCATAGGGGCTGGGGAAGATGGGGTTCGTCGGCGATGGTGCCATCAGCCTTGGTTTTGGGGGAAAAGCCGAATGAGGCGCCCTGTCCAAAGTTCCTGTCCCAATCGGCCGGCTCCGGCGTATCCTCTGCATTCCAAGGCAGGGGAACCCTGCATCCGTCTCGTCCCTTTTCAGTAAACTCCCGACTCGACCTGAATGCAGTCGGATCTTCCAGCCGTTCCCATGGAATATCAGCGACTTCAAAGAGGCCAAGCTCTTCTCCCTGATAAATGTAGAGGGAGCCTGGCAGAGCCGCCTCCATAAGGAAACCTGCACGTGCGCGTCGATTGCCGACAGCGCGGTTTTCCTTATAAGTCCGACCGTTTCGAAGCAGCCAGTCCTTTCCCAGCTGCTGAGTATCGAGGTCCTCCGCCTGGGGAAGCGCATACCGTGTGGCGGAACGAATGATGTCATGGTTGTTCATGACCCATGTAGTCGTGGATCCGGATTCCTTGGCCTCTTCCAGACCCTCCTTGATTGCCGCTGAAAACGCTTGGCAATTCCAGTCGGACTTGGCGAATTCAAAGTTGAAGACCTGTCCCAGTTCATCCTCAGAGGCATAAAGGTGCTGGTGCTCCGGCACTACCCATGCTTCTCCAACGGCGAAGCGATGAGGGGTGTACTCGTTGAACACCTGCCGCCATTCCTTGTATATGTCATGCACCTGGGGCCTGTCCCAGAGCGGATGCTCGTAATTGCGGCTGGCTGATTGCTGCTGCACCGGCCAAGCGTCGAGTTCGGACAGAGGCTTACTGTCAAGGTCCTTGGCCAGTCCATGCGCAACATCGATACGGAATCCGTCGGCGCCATGGTCGGACCAGAATCGGAAGATGTTTTTGAACTCCTCGTGAACATCGTGGTTCTTCCAATTGAGATCCGGCTGCTCCTTAGCGAAGATGTGCAGATACCATTGCCCGTCTTCAACCTGTTCCCAGGCGGGGCCACCAAAAAGAGACATCCAGTTATTGGGAGGGAGTTCCCCTTTTTTGCCTCGTCCCTTGCGGAATATGTATCGATCGCGCTCGGCCGATCCGGGGCGGGCTTTCAGCGCCTGCTGGAACCACTTATGTTTGTTGGAAGTATGGTTTGGCACGATATCCACCATGATCTTGAGGCCGGCCTGGTGGGCCGCTTCAACCATGGCATCAAAATCCTTCATGGTGCCTAGCCTCGGATCGACGTTTTCATAATCAATGACGTCATAGCCGCCATCGGCCAGATCCGACGGGTAGAAAGGCGAGAGCCAGATGGCATCGATGCCCAGCCCCTGCAGGTAGCTCATTTTTTCAGTCACGCCGCTGATGTTTCCGATTCCGTCCCCGTCAACGTCTTTGAAGCTGCGAGGGTAAATCTGATACACAACCGCTTGCTTCCACCAGTCATCGTTCAAGTTATTCGTTGTCATGAGGGGCATCCTTCCTGAATATATTCACCAACACAGTCGGCAATGGAGCAGTATTGATAACGATAGCAAAGAGGTCAGTACGACTTGAAGGTGAAATCCTCCTCACAATATCAGCAATCTTCTATCTGAAGTTCTCATACCGAATCAAAATAATGTGCAACACCCTTATTTTATGCATACGTTTGCATTATAAGTTTTGAGCTAGGCCTTTCCGGCAAAACCAGTTCGCCTGAAGTGGGAATAATATTTGCCAGAAGAAGTTGAGTGATGTAGGCTCAAGTTTCGGAGTGGTCATGATGGCTGCTTGCCCGGGCCGACGGGAGCCGGCCATCGGGACCACGAACGAAGCGCGAGCGGAGAACGTGAACGATGAGGTGCAGGGTCAGACCCCCTGCGCCCCGATTTCATCAGGAGGTAATGAGTATGGCACGTGCAGTTGGCATTGATCTGGGAACCACCAATTCCTGCATTGCAACCTTGGAGGGCGGCGAGCCCACCGTAATCGTCAACGCTGAAGGCGCGCGGACCACGCCATCGGTGGTGGCGTTCAGCAAGTCCGGCGAGATTCTGGTCGGCGAGGTGGCCAAGCGTCAGGCAGTCACCAACGTTGACCGGACCATCAGCTCGGTCAAGCGTCACATGGGCACCGACTGGTCCGTCGAGATCGACGGCAAGAAATGGACCCCTCAGGAGATTTCGGCCCAGATTCTGATGAAGCTCAAGAGGGATGCCGAATCCTACCTGGGCGAACCCGTCACCGACGCGGTCATCACCTGCCCTGCCTACTTCAACGACGCACAGCGTCAGGCCACCAAGGATGCCGGCAAGATCGCCGGCCTGAACGTCCTGCGCATCATCAACGAGCCCACCGCCGCGGCCCTGGCCTACGGTCTGGAGAAGGGCAAGGAGGATGAGCGCATCCTGGTCTTCGATCTGGGCGGCGGCACCTTCGATGTCTCCCTGCTGGAGATCGGCAAGGATGACGACGGCTTCTCCACTATTCAGGTTCAGGCCACCAACGGCGACAACAAGCTGGGCGGCGATGACTGGGATCAGAAGATCATCGACTGGCTGGTCAGCGAGGTCAAGAACAAGTACAACGTGGATCTGTCCAAGGACAAGATCGCCCTGCAGCGGCTCAAGGAGGCTGCTGAGCAGGCCAAGAAGGAGCTTAGCTCCTCCTCGTCCACCAGCATTTCCATGCAGTACCTGGCCATGACCCCCGACGGGACTCCAGTTCACCTGGACGAGACCCTGACCCGTGCGCACTTCGAAGAGATGACCTCCGACCTGCTGGGCCGCTGCCGCACGCCTTTCAACAACGTGCTGCACGATGCCGGCATTTCGGTTCAGGACATCGACCATGTGGTGCTCGTCGGCGGCTCCACCCGTATGCCCGCCGTCAAGGACCTGGTCAAGGAACTGACCGGCGGCAAGGAAGCCAACCAGACCGTCAACCCCGATGAGGTTGTGGCTGTCGGCGCTGCCGTGCAGTCCGGCGTCATCAAGGGCGACCGCAAGGACGTGCTGCTGATCGACGTGACTCCGCTTTCCTTGGGCATCGAGACCAAGGGCGGCATCATGACCAAGTTGATCGACCGCAACACTGCCATCCCCACCAAGCGGTCCGAAGTCTTCTCGACCGCTGAGGACAACCAGCCCTCCGTGCTGATCCAGGTCTACCAGGGCGAGCGCGAGTTCGCCCGTGACAACAAGCCTCTGGGGACCTTCGAGCTGACCGGCATCGCTCCGGCTCCGCGCGGCGTTCCTCAGATCGAGGTCACCTTCGACATCGATGCCAACGGCATCGTGCACGTCTCCGCCAAGGACAAGGGCACCGGCAAGGAGCAGTCCATGACCATCACCGGCGGTTCAGCCCTGCCCAAGGACGAGATCGATCGCATGGTCAAGGAGGCCGAGGCCCACGAGGCTGAGGACAAGCAGCGTCGTGAGGACGCCGACACCCGCAACGCCGCCGAGTCCGCCGCCTACCAGACCGAGAAGCTGGTCAACGACAACAAGGACAAGATCTCTGACGAGGTGGCCAAGGAGGTCACCGACAAGGTCAACGCTCTGAAAGAGGCTCTGAAGGGCGAGGACATGGACAAGATCAAGAACGCCCAGAGCGAGCTGATGACCTCTGCCCAGAAGATCGGCCAGGCCCTCTACGCGCAGCAGGGCACCGGAGATGCTGCAGGCGCCCAGGGCGCTGCAGGTGCCGCTGGAGCTGCCTCGGGTGCAGATTCCTCCTCGTCCGCCGATGACGACGTGGTGGATGCCGAGGTTGTGGACGATGATGACAAGAAGAAGGACGGCGAGTGACATGTCGGCTTTCGACAAGGATGATGCCGGGCCGCTGAAGGGCGACCCGGCCGCCGCCGGCGAACCGGACGGGAATGAGGCCAAGACCTCTGACTCCGCTTCGACGCTCGACCAGGAAGCGGTCCGCGGACGTCATGCCGACAAGAGCGCAGCAGACGAGAGTCAGGCGGCTGGCCAGACCTCGTCGGATTCCTCCGCCAAGGACGCCTCGTCAGCAGATGCTCAGGCTGATGCCGGTGCTTCGAAGTCGGATGACCAGGATGGTTCCGACTCGACCAAGGAGGAGGGTGCCGGCAAGGGGGCCGACGGGCTGACCCCTCTGGGCCAGGCCAAGAAGGAGGCTGCCGATTATCTGGAGGCCCTCCAGCGTGAGAGGGCCGAGTTCGTCAACTTCCGCAACCGTGCCAAGAAGGAGCAGGACATCTTCCGCCAGCACGGCATCGTGGATGTGCTGACCGCCCTTCTTCCGGCGCTTGATGACATTGACCGGATCAAGGAGCACGGGCAGATGGACGACTCCTTCCAGGCTGTGGCCAAGAAGATCGACAAGACCTTCGAGAAGTTCGGTGTCGAGAAGTTCGGTGAAAAGGGCGAGGACTTCGACCCCACCAAGCACGAGGCCATCCTGCACAAGCCTGACCCCGGTGCCAAGAAAGAGACCGTTGACACGGTTGTCGAGGCAGGCTATCGGATCGGCGACCGGGTGATTCGTGCCGCCAGGGTAGTGGTGACCTCGCCCGGGCAGTAGCAGGGACGGTGATTGCGGACCTTCCGCAGGCTGAATCGACGCCTTCGCATGCGGCGGCTGGGTGGGTTACGATCCCGCCCGCCGCCGCACGCGAAAGGGCGGATTCCATTCGATATATTCGTAGCTTATGAGGAAAGGAGACATGGATGGCTGAGAATGAATGGCTGAGCAAGGACTATTACAAGGTCCTTGGTGTCTCCAAGGACGCCAGCGAAGCGGAGATCACCAAGGCCTACCGCAAGCTTGCCCGCAAATACCATCCCGATCTCAATAAGACCAAGGAGGCCGAGGAGAAGTTCAAGGACATCTCCGAGGCCTACGACGTGCTCAGCAACAAGGAGCAGCGTCAGAAGTACGATGCCATCCGCCAATTCGGCATGGGGGGAGCCCGGTTCGCCGGCGGCTCCGGCCAGGGTGGCTTCAACACCGATGCATTCTCGGACATCTTCGGCTCTATGTTCGGTGGCGCCGGGACGCCAGGAGGCACCCGCATCCGTTTCGGTGACGGTTCAGGACAGCCTGATTTCGCTGACATCTTCTCCTCCTTCGGCGGGGGTGCCGGCGGTGGCGGTCGGACCGCCTACCAGGAGAGCAGGCCCAGGCCCGTCAAGGGAGAGGATCGCAACTCGAAAATCGGTCTGTCCTTCCGTCAGGCGGTCAAGGGAGCCACGGTCTCACTGAGCGTGGGCGGCAAGCGCTTCAAGACGCATATCCCCGCCGGGGTTCGCAACGGCCAGCGAATCAGGCTGGCTGGCAAGGGTCGGCCCGGCAGGGACGGGGGCGCCAATGGCGACCTCTACCTGCAGATCAGCGTCCAGCCCAGCCAGCGGTTTGCCATGAAGGACAGGGATCTGGTCATGACCCTGCCGGTGACGGTCTCCGAGGCTGCCCTGGGAGCCAGGGTCCAGGCCCGGGACATCGACGACCAGGTCGTCACCTTCAAGATCCCGGCTGGCTCCTCCAGCGGCGACGAGATTCGCATCGCCGGCAAGGGGGTTCAGGATCGTCGCGGCAAGGGCGATCTGGTGGGGCGGCTTGAGATCCGCATGCCCGGTCGGCTGGGCATGGCCCAGAAGAAGGCCATGCGTGACTTTGCCAAGTCCAGTGGCGACTTCGACGAGCGGATCGCCGGGGAGCGCATGAAGATATGACGATCCGGATGCCGGATCAAGTCGGAACGAACAGCAGAGAGGAGTGATGATCATGGTCAGGGTGGATCCTGAGACCAGGCGGATCTATCTGGCCTGCGCTCGCGGCCTGGTGGCCGGGCGCATCAGCCTGGATGCTGCTGACGATGCCGGCTTGGACATCGAATTGCCGGTCTTCAGCGTCGGCCAGGTCGGGCAGTTGGCCAACATCCATCCGCAGACCCTGCGCCAATACGACCGGCTGGGTCTGATAGTGCCGGAACGGACCGAGGGTGGTGCACGACGCTACTCCCTGCGGGATCTGGACCGGCTAGGCCAGGCCCAGCATCTGAGCCAGGACGAGTCCATCAATCTGGCCGGGGTGACCAGGATTCTGGCCCTGGCCGAGGAGAATCGGCAGCTGAGGCGCCAGTTGCGCCGCTCCCACCAGTCACAGGAATCCAGCATGTTTGCCGCCGCTGCAGACGGCCGGGTCGTCGAAGTCAGGCGGTCCAGCAGGGCTCGGCTCTGGCGCCAGGACATGGCCCATGACGAGGCCGATCCGACTGAGTCCAAATCGCTGATCGTCTGGAGCTTACGCTCCTAAGACAGGTGAGTGGCCTGTGCTATGGTGTACAGGTTGGCCGCTAGCCGAAGAGCAGCGGCTGATCGTCGCCTGAATGCTTTGAGTACGGGGAAACCGCTTGCGCGAAATTCGTCATTCTCTGCTTTGCAAGCGGCCTGCGAACTGTCGACCGACAGTACCGTTTCTTCCCTGTTGTGAAAGGTCATTGTGACTGCTTCATCCATGCCCGATTCCGGTTCGTCCAATTCCTGCAAATCTGCCGCAGAGCCTATGACTTTCGATCAGCTTGGGGTTCCCGAACCCTTGGTCCGTGTACTGCGCAAGGATGGCAAGATCAGCGCATTCCCCATCCAACGGGACACCCTGCCTGACGCCCTGGCTGGCCGTGACATCCTGGGCCGGGGACGAACAGGTTCCGGGAAGACACTGGCCTTCAGCATTCCTCTGGTGGCTCGACTGGCTGCCGACGAGGGAGGACGGGTCCGCAATAGTCGCGGAGGTGCCGCCAGGTCAGGCAATCTGCCTCGCCCGCGCGGTCTGGTTCTGGCTCCCACGCGCGAGTTGGCCAATCAGATCGACGAGGTCCTCAACCCCCTGGCTCAGGCCTACGGCATGCGGACTTGCACTGTTTACGGCGGAGTCGGCCAGGGTCCTCAGGTTGATGCCCTTCGGCGCGGGGCCAAGATCGTGGTGGCCTGTCCAGGGCGCCTGGAGGACCTGCTCCGCCAGCACAAGCTCAGTCTGGAGGACGTGGAGATCGCCGTGCTGGACGAGGCTGACGAGATGGCCGACATGGGCTTCCTGCCCGCCGTTGAGCGGATTTTGGCCCAGGTCCGTCCTGGCGGCCAGCGCATGCTCTTCTCAGCCACCCTGGATCATGGAGTGGATGCCGTAGTCAAGCGCTTCCTCAAGGATCCCAAGGTTCACGAGGTGGATTCCGCCACACAGCATGTGGATCTCATGACCCACCACATCTTCGAGACGACGCAGGCCGCCAAGCACGACCTGGTCCGTACGTTGGCCGCAGGACAGGGCAAGAGGATCCTATTCACCAGGACCAAGTTCCAAGCCAAGAAACTGACCAAGAATCTGATTGACAATGGTATTCCCGCCGCCCAGTTGCACGGCAACCTTTCTCAGAGACAGAGGGACCGGAACCTCAAGGCCTTCTCGGAAGGTCAGGTCCGGGTCATGGTGGCCACTGACGTGGCAGCCAGGGGTATGGATGTCAGCGGGGTGGACCTGGTGGTCCAGGTGGATCCTCCGGCCGACTGCAAGTCCTTCCTCCACCGTTCCGGCCGCACAGCAAGGGCCGGCCACTCCGGCGACGTGGTGACGGTCGTCCTGCCCAATCAGCGGCGAGATACCCGGCGGATGCTGCGTATGGCCCATATAGATGCCAAACCGGTCGAGGTCACGGCCAACTCCCAGGAGGTGGGCGACCTTGTGGGGCCCCACGCCCCCCTGGTTGAGGGCTGGTCCTTGGAGGCCGCCATGGCTGGAAGCCGAGGATCGCAGGACGGCAAGCAGGCCGGTTCCCGTAGTCGTCGGTCTGGTGGACCCGCCCGTAGGAAACGGGGGCGCGAACGGTTTGACAGGCGGACGAGGGGTTCTGGCCGGGGACGTGATGGTGATGGGAGAAGTCCCCATCGCAAGTGGGCTGACGGCCTTGACGAGGATCGCCCCTTCGACGGACGTAGACGGCACGACCATGCCGACTCCAACCATGCTGTCCATACCGGTGATCACCACGGCAGGGGCAATAGGGGCCGTGCGAGCGGGGTCCGAGGGAGGAATCGCCACAATGGCGGTCGTTTCGAAGACGGCGGTCGCAACTACCGCGACGGTGATCGCAGGCACGGGAGAGGCAAGCGGAGGCGGGACGGCAATCCCTTCCGTCAGGCCAAGTCCTACTGACCGCTCCCACTGAGAGGATGTTCCTCGAATTCACCGACTGGCCTCGTCGGCCCGTTGGCGGAGCCGTCAGGTCACATGGGTCAGGCCAAAGTCCCCTCGCAGCTTTCCCGGAGTTGGACTTTCACGGGGAGCTCAGTGGAAATGGGCGGATCGTCCGGAGAGTTCAGTCGTTTGACCAGGGTGGAGACGGCAGCCCGGCCCAGATCGACCATGGGCTGGCGGACCGTGGTCAGGCGGGGCTGGGAGGCGGAGGCTTCCTTGATTCCGTCGAACCCTGTGACGATGACCTGATCGGGAACGCTTATACCCGCATCTGACAGGGCTCTCAGGACTCCTAGGGCCATCTGGTCGTTGGCGCAAACCAGTGCTTGGGGAAGAGTGCCCTGTCTGGCCAGGCTGGCGGCGATCTGGTAGGCGACGGACTGGGAGAATTGCCCCCTGTAGATTGGCGCGGCGGAGGGTTCCAGCCCTTCTGACCTCAGACCCTCACAGAACCCTTCGTATCGTTTGCCATTGTCTGGAGAATCATCCATACCCGTCATGTAAGCCATCCGCCGCACCTGGTGTTTCTCGAACAGGTGCCTGACCAGGGTGTACATGCCCTTGCGGTTGCTCACGCGGACCAGGTCGAATCCACTCTCCTGGCTGACTGGGGCGTTGGCGATCATGACCACGGGCAGGCGTTTGCGCAGGAAGGCCAGGACGCTTTCAGGCACGGACCTTGCCAGGACAATCAGGCCGTCCACCTTTTCCGACATGCTGTTGATCAGCTGGGGGATGTCGCCGTCTTTCCCCTTCAGACCGATGCTGACCATGAGGCTGAGGCCCTGCCGCCAGGATTCCAGTTCGCACCCCCTCAAGACCTCGTCGAAGTAGAGGGCATCCGAATTGTTCTCCTGGCCGTGGGGCGGGTCGACGACCATGTCGGCGGCATCCTCACTGACCAGTTCGAAGTCGCCGATCTGGTCCAATTGGTCGATGTTGGGCAGGAAGAGGCCTATGGTATTGGTCCGCCGGGCGGCCAGGCTGCGTGCGCTGCCGCTGGGGAGGTAGCCCAGGAGGTTTATGGCCTTGACTACGGTCTGTCTGGTCTCGGGCCTCACCCTCTCCGGGGTGCGCAGGACCCTGGAGACGGTGGCTATGGATACGTCGGCCTCGCGGGCGACATCGTAGACGGTCGGTTTCCTTGCCATCCGTTTTCCCTCTTTCATACATCTCATACAGCATATCATTGAAACATGTGGTTGACCGTGGATTTTGATAGCGCTAACATTTTTGCTTCTTATCCGGCTATGTAGGTAGTTATGTTAAGTAAACTAAAGGAAAGCATACGCTGAAAATCCTGTGACGAAAGCAAATTTGCGCATTTAAATGTAAGCGCATACACTAGAAAGCGCGATGGTCAACCCGGTCCGGTCACAGGACGCCGTCCAGGTCCGGGAACCCACCTGCGTATGCACGTGCCGACTGCATCCTGATAGCGGAGGACGGATCCGGCCCGTGAATGTCGATGCGGACAAAGGAGACATATGAGACGGAAAACAGTGGCGGTGAGAATCCTCGCAACCCTGGTTGCAGGGGCCACCCTCCTGGGACTGGGGGCGTGCGGAAGCAAGTCCGAAGCAACGCAGGAGGGTGCCGCAGGCAATCAGATCCTCTTCGGCGGTGACAGCGGCAATCCTACTTTCACCCGTAATTTCAACCCGTTCTCGACCAGCAAGAGGATAGGCATCAACTTCATCTACGAACCCCTCGAGGTGGTCAACAGCCTCGATGGGACCTCAACCCCCTTCCTGGCCAGCGGGCACAAGATCGTGGACCCCAAGACGGTCGAGTTCCAGATTCGTGACGGGGTCAAGTGGAGCGACGGCAAGCCCTTCTCGGCGCAGGACGTGGTCTTCACCTTCAACCTGGTCAAGAAGGATGCGGCCATGGACTCCCTGGGGGTCTGGCAGCACATCTCCTCCCTTGAGGCCTCAGGCTCCAAGGTGACCTTCCACTTCAAGGACAACGATGTGCCTGCGGTGTCGATCGTCAGCCAGCAGAACATCGTGCCGGAGCACGTCTGGAAGGATGTGAAGGACCCGCTCAAGTGGAAGAATGAGAATCCCGTCGGGACTGGCCCTTATAAGTTGGGCGCCTTCAAGCCCAACCAGTACACCCTGGCGAAGAACAAGGACTACTGGCAGGCCGAGAAGGTCGCAGCCGACACCATCGTCCTGCCCGCCTCCAACAAGCAGCTGGATCTGGTCAACAAGAAGTATGACTGGGCCTATTCCTTCATCAACAACGTGGACAAGACCTGGGTGGGCGCCGACAAGCAGCACAACCACTACTGGTTCCCTCCGGGGGGTACGGTCTCCCTATACCCCAACCTGACCAAGGCTCCCTTCAACGATGTGAACTTCCGCAAGGGCCTCAGCTATGCCCTCGACCGCGACAAGATCGCCAAGGACGCTGAGGAGGGCTATGTGGACGGTGCCACACAGACCGGCCTCATCCTGCCCAACCATGACAAGTGGGTCAACGATTCCATCCCCAACAAGGGAAAGGTATCCCAGGACGAAGCCCAATCCTTGGAGTACTTCGCCAAGGCTGGCTACAAGAAGCAGGGCGACCAGTTGGTGGACTCCAACGGCAAGCAGCTCGAGGTCAACATCACCGTGCCCAGCGGCTACACCGACTGGCTGCGCGGCGTGCAGACCATGCAGGGCCAGCTGACCAAGCTGGGTATCGCCGTCAAGCTCACCCAGCCCCAGCCCGCCGCATACACACAGGCGCAGAACAACGGCGACTATGACCTCCTGATCTCCTCCTTCGGAGGTACCGGCAGCGTCTTCCAGGACTACAACGGCCTGCTCAACAGTGAGTTCGCGGTTCCCGTAGGCCAGTCGGCCAATGCCAACTTCGAGCGCTACAAGAACCCCAAAGCTGATGAACTTCTGGCCCAGCTCAAGCAGGCAGCCGACGAGAAGTCCCAGAAGGCCATAGTCGATCAGCTTCAGCAGATCGTTTACGATGATGTGCCTGTGATCGGTCTCTTCTACGGCGGTCTCTGGGGCCTGTTCAGCACACGGAATTACACGGGCTGGCCCAGTGAGGACGACCCCTACACTGCACCCAGCACCTGGACCCAGTCGGTCCTCATGGTGGTAACCCATATCAAGAAGGCCTGAGAGGCCGGGCCTATCAGGGCGGACGGGAGCGGACTAGTCGCGTTAGCGGTCCTGCCGGGCCGTCGGGGCGGCCAGCCCCTCCTGGCCGCCCTACTTGGGCCGCCCCCCGCCCCTGACGGATGAAAGGTCGTCACGTGCGATATTTTTTCGGGAAAATTGGTTTATTCTTCGTTACCCTATGGGCGGCCATAACCGTCAACTTCATACTGCCCAGGATGATGCCGGGCTCGCCTGCCGACGCGGCCATAGCCAAATTGTCCCAGAACGGGCCGGTCACCCCTGAGGTCAGGGCTTCCATAGAAGCCCAGCTGGGCATGCCCAAGGGCAACCTGCTCAGCCAGTACTGGCAATATCTGGGTGATGTGGTCCACCTGAACTTCGGCGTCTCGTACAGCAACTTCCCGCAGAACGTATCGGATCTGGTGGGGGCAGCCCTTCCTTGGACCCTGACACTGGTGGGGCTGGTCACGATCATCTCCTTCATCATCGGGACTGCACTCGGGGCTCTGATGGCCTGGAGGCGGGGGACCGCCGTGGACGTGACGGGTACGATCTCCAGCTCCTTCCTCTCGGCCTTCCCATCCTTCTGGCTAGCCCTCATGCTCCTCTTCTTCCTCGGTTACAAGGCCGGCCTATTTCCGACCTCCGGCGCCTACTCGTCCACCGCGATACCCAACTTTTCGATGGACTTCATATCTGACGCCGTGGAGCATTCCATGCTGCCGGCACTGACCATTCTGCTGACCTCGCTGGGCAGCTATGTGATGGGCATGCGCAACACCATGATCAACACATTGGGTGATGACTACGTCACTTTCGCCGAAGCCAACGGACTGCGCCAGCGGACGGTCATGCTCAAGTACGCTGCCAGGAACGCCCTCCTTCCCAACCTGACCTCCTTCGGACTGGTCCTGGGCGGCGTGGTCGGCGGTTCCCTCCTGGTCGAGCAGGTCTTCAACTATCCGGGGGTCGGCCTCCTCCTCTATCAGGCCGTAACCAACCAGGACTACCCCCTGATGCAGGCCATCTTCCTGATGATCACCATCAGCGTGCTGGTGGCCAACTTCATCGTGGACATTCTTTACGGGGTCCTTGACCCGAGGACGAGGAGGTGAGGGCGATGACGAACAGCATCGTCAGCACAGGGAATCAGACTTCCGCACAGGGGGGCGGGAATGACCCCCAAGGGTCTCAGGCCCGCCTTGCCAGGGGCCAGAACCCCATCCTTCGGGCCCTGGAGGTTATAGGCAAAGGGTTCAAGACGGTCTGGGAAGTGCCCAAGGCCAGGTTCGGCCTGGTCCTATTGGCTCTGATCGTCCTTTCGGCCCTGCTCGCCCCTTGGCTCAGTCCTTATGACCCCAAGGCAGGTGATTTCGAGGCCAGCATCGGCCCCAGCGCCCAGCACTGGCTGGGTACCACCAGCAACGGGCAGGACGTCCTCTCCCAGCTCCTGTGGGGTGGAAGGGTCTCCGTCATGGTGGCCATGGTCTCCGGCCTCCTATCCACCTGCATAGCCGTGCTGGTGGGCCTGAGCTGGGGCTACATCCGTTCCTTCGCCGGGGAGTTCGTCGGTTTCATCGTCAACCTCTTCCTGGTCATCCCCTCCCTCCCCCTGATGATCATCATCGCCGCCTACCTCCAGAACGGAGGCATGAGCGTGATCATACTGGTCATCGTCCTGACAGGGTGGGCCTGGGGATCCCGGGTCCTGCGCTCGCAGACCCAGTCCCTGCGTTCCAGAGACTTCGTCACTGCAGCGGCCTTCAGCGGAGACAGTTCTTGGCGGATCATCTTCCATGAGATCTTCCCCAACATGCTCTCCCTGATCATCAACAACTTCTTCGGTGCGGCCACCTCCGGCGCCCTGTCGGAAGCAGGACTGGAATTCCTGGGCCTGGGCGACTCGACCACAGTCAGCTGGGGCACCATGCTCTACTGGGCCCAGAACAACAATGTGATCCTGACCGGCCAGTGGGCACTCCTGCTGGCGCCCGGTCTCATGGTCGCCCTCCTGGCGGTCTCCATGACCTTCATCAACTTCGGTGTGGACCGCCTGAGCAACCCCCGTCTGCGTGAAGGGAAGGCATGATGGAACTGCTACGTGTCGAGAACCTGTCCGTCGAATATGACAGCCCCGACCAGGAACCGGTCAAGGCCGTCAACGACGTGAGCTTTTCACTGGAACAGGGTGAATTCGTAGGTTTGGTCGGGGAGTCGGGGTCAGGCAAGTCCACACTGGGCTTCGCTGTCACACGACTCTCCAAGCCGCCGGCCCGGATCAGCGAGGGGCGTGTGCTTTTCGGCGGCAAGGACATTACCACCCTCAGCCAGGAGGAGCTCCGCCGGCAGCGGTGCGGCGGATTCGCCATGGTTCTCCAGTCGGGCATGAACGCCTTGAACCCGGTGCGGACCGTCCGCAAGCATTTCGTGGACATCTACAAGGCCCACGGGAACGTGGAAAATAAGGACTACGAGGCACATTCCAGACAGCTTGTAGAGAAGGTGGGTCTGCAGGACTCCGTGCTTGATGCCTACCCGGGCGAACTGTCGGGCGGCATGAGGCAGAGGGTCTCCATATCGCTGGCCCTGGCCTTGGAGCCCAAGCTCATGGTCTTCGACGAGCCGACTACCGCCCTGGATGTCCTGGTCCAGCACGAGGTGATGGGGACCATCCGCGAGCTGCAGAAACAGGAGGGCTTCACTGCCATCCTGATCAGCCACGACCTCGGTGTGGTCCTCGAGTCCACCCAGAGGGTACTGGTCATGCACAACGGGCGGATCGTGGAGGATGCCCCCAGCGAGCGGATTCTGACCGATCCCCGGGACGACTACACCAAGATGCTCCTCAGCCATTATGGTGACCCCAGAGCCGAACACGTTTCGGTGCCCGGTTTGAAGCCGCGAGATAAGGCCGACGCCTCCGGCTCGGTCGGCGAAACCCCTTCACAGGCCGACCATGAGGATGACATGACGGTCACGGTAACCGGCGTCTCCAAAATCTATCCCGCCCGCAAGCGGGGTGAGGATTCAGTGACCGCCGTCAACAATGTCTCTTTCACCCTCTCCCCGGGCCAGTCCTTGGCCCTGGTGGGAGCATCCGGGTCCGGCAAGTCCACGATAGCCAAAATGCTCACCGGCGTGGAAAGGCCCACCTCAGGCAATATCACTTTGGGTGGCAGGCGTGTGGATCGGATGAAGCGGCGCAAGGATCTGAGGTCCCTGCGTTCCGACATCCAGATGATCTTCCAGGATCCCTACGCGGCCCTCAATCCCCTCCACACGGTGGAGTACACGCTGACCAGGCCCATCCTCAATTACACGGACCTGAGGGGGGACGACGCCCGCAAGCGGATGTTGGAACTCCTGGACACAGTGGGTCTGACCCCAGTGGAGCAGTTTGCCGCTAAACTCCCTCACCAGTTGTCAGGAGGGCAGCGCCAAAGGGTGGTCATAGCCCGGGCGCTGGCCAGCAACCCCCACGTTCTGGTGGCCGATGAACCGGTTTCCATGCTGGACATGACCCTGAGAGCCGGAATCCTGGCCCTCCTCGACGACTTAAGGGTCCGGTTGAACGTGAGCATGCTCTACATTACCCACGACCTCCTGTCGGCCCGACTGATCACCGATTCGATCATGGTCCTCAACAAGGGCACGGTGGTGGAGCGGGGGCAGACGGCCCAGGTTCTCCAGCATCCAGAGAACGACTACACGATCAAGCTGCTTGACGCCATCCCCAGCCTGCGCACGCAGGCCTGAAGGCGGCCCGTCTCAGGCAGCGGGACAGCAAAGTTACAGGAGAAACAATGATATCCCACCATGTCGTGGACAGGGGTGTGCCCTTTGGGGGCCTACCCATGCCGGAGAACATCGAAGCCATGGTCATACATGCCCCAGTGGGCGACCTGACCGCACTCCATTCCCCCAAGGGGGTAAGGGGGGCGCGGGGAGTGGCCATGATGATTCCCGGCTTCACCGGTTCCAAGGAGGACTTCTACCAGATCAGCTCCATCCTGGGAGAGGCTGGTTGGGATGTCTGGTCCTACTCGCAGAGGGGGCAGGCAGACTCGGTAGCCCCTCGGGGGCGGCAGGCCTACGGCAGGCGGTCCACGGCCGGTGATGCCGTGGATGTGGCCCGTATTCTGATCGAGCACACCGGGGCCAAACGGGTCCACATCCTGGGCCACAGCTTCGGTGGGGTGGTGGCCCAGGCGGCCCTCCTGGCCGACCCTGACCTCTTTGCCAGTCTCACTCTCATGTCCTCCGGCCCCCACGGTTGGCCGGGCCGGAAGGCGGACCTGCGTCAGCGACTCCTGGACCACCCTGGCGGGGACCTGTGGAGGCTGGACAACCCGGACAGGGCCAGCCTGCCTGATGAGGAGCTGAATCCGCAAGACAGATTCCAGCGCCTTCGGGCAGAGCGGACCAGCCGGGACCAGCTCATCGGGACCATAGACCAGCTGGCTGACCTGCATGACAGGACCGAACAGCTGGCTGCCACCGGCCTGCCCATGATGGTTTTCCACGGCGAGCACGACGACTTCTCCTGGCCCCAGGACTGGCAGGCCAGGATGGCCCGCATGCTTGGCGCCCGCTACGAGGTGGTTGCGGGTGCCGGTCACTGTCCCAACATCGACAGGCCTGAGGAGACGGCGGCCCTCCTGGACGACTTCTGGGCTTCTGCGCAGAACAAACGGTGAACTTCGGCAGGAACAAGCCTATTAGCAACGAAAGCGGAGAAGATGAACACAGACACTCCACGCAGCAAGTCTCCCGATCAGGGCGCAGGTGACGGAGAGAGAGACGGAGGCCGGATGCGACGGCCCAAAGGCATGACCGTCGAGAGGGGGGGCTTCTCGGCTTCGTTCAACCTCAACGGGGACCTGACGCTGATCAATGCAGGAGGCATCCAGGTCACCCAGTTCAAGCCTGGCATCCACGACCGTCCCCTGGCAGGTCTTTGGCTCCGCCGCCATCGGGATGGGCGGATCGATTCCATTCAACTGACCGGATCAGGTTCCTGGGCCTCCTTCGACCCGGCAGCTGGCAGCCCCCTCTGGGAGGGGAGGGGCTTGGGCATCCGATGGCGGGTTCGGCTTCTCTCAAGTGCCATACCCCCTGTGCTTTCCCGGGCTCTTCCATCCGGTGGCGAAAGCGGCGGCCCTGGCAAGGGGGCGTCCTGGACCTGGGAGGTGTCGGTCACGATTGACCAGGGTGGCTCGACTGTTGGTAGTGAGAGGAAGGAATGGGCTGGCGCCATCTTGCCCGGCGATTTGTGGGACCTGGTTTCCGCCCAGGATCTGGCCCTGGTGGAGCCGGCTATGGCTGCCGGAGCCGAGTCCTATATCTCTCAGTACATCGCCTACCATGTGCAGGACGTCCCCATTTTCGGCAGCGTCCTGTCAGCCCGGCAGACGATGGGTTGCGCCCCTCGGCTCCCCTTGTATGTGACGGGAATATCACAGGGATGCAGGGCATTCATGACCGACGGCTACGACTTTTACGGTCTTGGCGCCCGTCTGGACGGTCAGCCTGCTGCCCTCGGCGATGCTGACTGGGACGGGGGGGGCATAGACCAGTATGAGTTCGCCATGGCCTGCCTCCTCTCTCCCAGAGCGCCGTTGACCCAGGGAGGCCTCACCTGGCAGGTGTGGAACACGGTACTGTCCGATTACAGGGGTGACCTGGGCGAGGCCTGTTCCGCCTGTGCAGAGGCTTCTGAAGAAAGCCGGAGTGATGACCAGGGTTGGAGTGAGGCAGACAAGACTGAGGCCGATGGCGGTCTGTCCACCCGCTCCCACGACACCTCGCCCGCCTCTCCTGCTGCCTCACAGGCGCAGTCAGCAACATCACTCCTGATCTCTTCCGCACTGCTGAATGGCGACCCCCTGCCTGAGAGTGAGTTCGGCCAATTGGGCGGAGGGCCCATCCTCCAGCCAGAGGCGGACCAGACAGGCCATCTGCTCTCTTACTTCGGAAATGATGCCTGCCATGTGGTAAGCGCACGCAAGGAACTGGAGGTGGCCCGCTCCCACGGGCAGATTCTCCTGTCCGGCAACCCGGATGCCGACCCATCACGGCCCACCATGGCCTCCACCACCTACGCCGGGGGTGTCTTCGCCTCCCAGGTGGTCCTGGGCAACACCAACATGAACCAGCTGATTTCAGTCCAGAAGACCGGTCTGGGCCTCCTGCGCTCGCGGGGGGTCCGCATCCTGGTCCAGGTGGACGGGGCCTGGCGCCTCCTGGGTGTTCCTTCGGCCTACATCATGGACCTGGGCGGATCCCGCTGGGTCTATCGTCTGGGAGGCCGGACCCTGACGGTGTCCACCATCGCCCACCTGGACAGGGCCGCCATCGACATCCATCTGGAGACCGATAGCCCGATCCGGGCCCTGTTGACGATCAGCCTGGAAGATCCATCCGCCTGGCTTCGAAGGTTCGCCCCTGCCGATGTCATCCGGGGGGTGGGGGGGTCCATTTCCTTTACCCCTGCACCGGGCAACCCTGCGGCTGAAGGTTGCCCGGGACTGAGATACGTCATCTCATCGCCCGATGCAAGGGCCGGGGACGACGGCCCCCTCTTCGAGCCAGGCGCAGGGGTCCGAACCACTGATCCGGCCATGGCCACCTTCCTGTCGGACGGGGGCCAGACCCTGTCCGTCACCATCGCCGGATCAATGGAAGGCAGCGCAAGCGAGGAGAGCACGCCCGATGCGATCTCTGACGACTCCGAACGGGACCTCCTCCATGCCCATTACCTGGCTATGACTTCCTTCATGCAGGGGCTGCATGTGGCAGGGGAGGGAAGATTCGCCGAATTCAATGACCTTCTACCCTGGCTGGTGCAGAATGCCCTGGTTCATTTTCTGTCTCCCCACGGGCTGGAGCAGTATGGGGGCGCCGCCTGGGGTACACGGGACGTCTGCCAAGGGCCCCTGGAACTGGCCTTGACCTTCGGCCATACCGACCTGGCCCGGACCATCCTTCTCAAGGTCTTCGCCCACCAGAACCCCGACGGCTCCCTGCCGCAGTGGTTCATGTTCGACCAGTATGCGGATCTGTACCAGCACGATTCCCACGGGGACATCCCGGTCTGGCCCCTGCTGGCGCTGGCTGAGTATGTCGAAGCGGGTGGTGGGCTGGACCTCCTGGATGAGCCCGTGGCTTTCTGGAGGGATGATGCCCCTGGCCCTTCCGCGTCAGTCGGACCAGTCGAAGCTGCAAGCTCGGTCAATCACGGTAGCCCCTCATCCAGCCTGCCCACGGTGGCCGACCATCTGTCTCGGACGCTGGACTATATCCAGTCGCATAGAGTCCCGGGTACCGACCTCTTCTGCTATGGCGAGGGGGACTGGGACGACACCCTTCAACCGGCCCAAGAGTCCATGAAGAGACAGATGGCCTCCACATGGACCATCGCCCTGCTCTACCAGGCCTGCTGCGGATTGCGACCGTTCCTTGAGGCAGCCGGCCGGACCGACCTGGCCTCCCGCTTTGCCGGAGAAGCTGGCAGAATCAAGGCTGACTTTGCCGATAACTTTATCTTCCAAGGGGTCCTGGCCGGATACGTCAACTTCGTCGATGGCCAACCCCGCCCGGTCATACACCCTTCGGATACCAGGACAGGCATACGGTACAGGTTGATTCCCATGACCCGCTCCATCATCGCTGGTCTGCTCACACCCGGCCAAGAGGCAGACCATGAGAGGATCATCGAAGGCAATCTCCATTATCCGGACGGAGTGAGGCTCATGGACCGCCCGGCCTCCTTCCACGATGGGGCGACCAGGGTCTTCAAGAGGGCCGAACAGGCTGCCAACGTAGGCCGGGAGATTGGCCTGATGTATACGCACGCCCATGTGCGGTACGCGGAGGCCTTGGGCCTGCTGGGCAGGACCCGACTGGGTCAGGAGCTCCTAAGAATCAGCCCGGTGGGCCAGTTCCGCCGCCTGCCAACCAGCGAGCCCAGGCAGCGCAACTGCTACTTCGCTTCGTCGGACGCCGACTTTCCCGACAGATACACGGCTGCCTCCCAATGGTCGAGGCTTAAGGAGGGGGCCAGGGACCCCGTAGGCGTGAGGGGAGGATGGAGGATTTATTCCTCCGGCCCCGGCATCTACTGCCGGCAGGTGGTCCAGCACCTCTTCGGCATCCAGTTGCACGATGGGCGGGTTGTCTTCGACCCGGTCCTGTCCCAGGAGGATGACGGCCTGGAGGTGACTATGACCCTGTTCGGCCAGCCGCGTACCATCCGCTACCATGTGGCTGGCGGGCCGATCGCTGGACCAGGGAATATCGCCTCAGAGGGTGCAGATTCGGACCGTCTGATGGTTGAGGCTGATGGACGCAGGCTTGAGGGCCGGATCCAGGATCTGCCTTACCGCAGGGGCGGATTGGATGTGACCCAGGACCAGTTGGCGGGAGTTGCCCATATCGACATCTTCCTCACGGTCGATGGACAGACTGTACTGTAAGTGCCGAAGCCCATGCCTGTACCTGTCCGCAAAGCCATGTCGACAAGGGAGATGGCAGGGTTGCCAGGGTTCTGCAACAGGTCATCCGGCAGCCGTTCTCGGCCAGATAGGCAAGGTGTGCGTATGTGCAGAGCAAGAGCCCATGATATGGCGGAGGAGGCTGGCGTCTCCATCGTCATGGTGTCGTGCACCTACTGGCGATCCAGTCAGGTAAGGGAATCCGTCCGTCTGAAAATGCTGGAAGTTTCCAGGCGGTTGAATGACATTCTGGGTGCAAGTGCGCGCAATCCGGCCAGGGGGCAACCTGCACTCCCGTCTGGAAGGCGCAAACAGACCGGTTCAAAGGGTGATTCCGGCAGGGGCCACCCCATCAAATCCAACAAGGAAGGTACATCCACATGCCAATGCCTACATACACCTTTCCACAGGACTTCCTCTGGGGGGCGGCCACGGCTGCACACCAGATAGAAGGCAACAATGTCAACGCCGACTGGTGGGAGCGTGAGCACCGGCCAGGCAGCGACCTCAGCGAGCCCTCGGGGGACGCAGACGACAGCTATAACCGTTACGCGGAAGACATATCCCTTCTGGCCGGTAGCGGGTTGAACACATACCGCTTCTCAGTGGAGTGGGCCAGAGTGGAGCCGGAGGAGGGGTTCTTTTCCCAGGCCCAGCTCCTGCACTACAGGGCTATGATTGAAGCCTGCTTCCAGGCCGGGGTGACCCCCATGGTCACCCTGAACCACATGACCCTGCCCCGCTGGCTGGCCGGGCGAGGGGGCTGGCGCGATCCTGCTGCCGCAGACCTCTTCGGCCGGTACGTGGAGCACCTCATTCCCATCCTGGACGGTGTCACCTGGGTGTGCACGATCAACGAACCCAATATGGTGGCGCTGACCCAAGGGGGTCAGGAGGGCAGCGATATGGCTGCCGCCTCCCTGCCCGCCCCTGACCCGGTCATCTCTGAATCCCTGGTCAAGGCTCACAGAAAGGCTCGGGCAGTCCTCTCCCGCCTACCGGGGATCAAGTCCGGTTGGACCATTGCCTGTCAGGATTTCCAGGCATTGCCGGGCTGTGAGCAAGACATGGAGGAGTACCGATACCCCCGCGAGGATTTTTTCACACAGGCTGCACGAGGTGACGATTTCATCGGGGTGCAGGCCTATCTGCGCACTTTCATCGGCCACGACGGCCCCCGGCCGGTCCCGGAGGATGTGGAGAAGACCCTGACCGGCTGGGAGTATTATCCTGCCGCTCTGGGGGAGGCCGTGCGCCACACCTGGCGGACCGCCGAGCACACCCCCATCGTGGTCACCGAGAATGGAATCGCCACAGCCGATGACAGTCGGAGGATCGACTACACCTTTGACGCCCTGTCCGGACTTCATCAGGCCATGGATGAGGGCGTGCGTGTGGAAGGCTACCTCCACTGGTCCCTTCTGGACAATTACGAGTGGGGGTCCTACAAACCCACCTTTGGCCTGGTCTCCGTGGACCACGAGACCTTCGAGCGCCACCCCAGGCCCTCCTTGGCTTGGCTGGGTCAGGTGGCCCGTTCCGGCATCCTTGCCCGTCCCCGGGGCTAATACAGGCACGAGCGTCCGACCCCGGACCGACTTCGTATCGGCCTGGGGGCGGACGCTGCCACATGCCGCACTCGCGCCCACTGGTCTGCCGCGAGCGATGCCCAGGCATGCACGGAGCCAAATCCAGAAGTCATGATGAAATAGAATGAGAAATTCAGCCGATGAGCCCACTGACGGGCCAAGCATGCATACCTGGAATTGCTGTTGAAAAGTGGAGCTGAGGGTAGTCGAAACCCCGACCTCTTCGATGCGAACGAAGCGCTCTACCAACTGAGCTACAGCCCCATTCGTTGCCCGACCGTAGCCGAACAACAGAAGTTTACTCTAGCGCGAGCTCTGGCCAAACGCAATTTGAACCGATTGCCGGCCAACTGAGTATTCCAGGTGGGGTATCAGTCCGCCTTGGAGCTGGCTTTTTCGGCGGAAGTCTTCTTGCGTCCGAACCTTGCCTTGACCAGGCCGATGACCGTGGGCAGAACCGAGATGACCAGGATCAGGATGATGACCAGCTCGAAATGCTGCTGGACTGCGGGGATGCCGCCGAAGAAATAGCCCAGGAGGGTAAAGAGGGTGGACCATATCAGGCCGCCAAGGATGCTGAAGGGGGTGAAGCGCCGCCAGCGCATTCCGGAAATGCCTGATATGAAGGGCATAAAGGTTCTGATGAAGGGAAGGAATCGTCCCAGGACCACGGCCAGGGGGCCCCACTTGTCGATCAGCCCTTCGGTCTTGGCGATTCGTTCAGGGGTCAGTGACTTCACGCGTCCCGAACGGACGATGGCCCGGCCGAAGAAATGTCCGATGAAGTAGTTGCTCTGGTCGCCAAGGATGGGTGCCAGCCAGACGATGGGCAGGAGCACATCCAAAGTCATGCCGCTGGACGGGTCATGGGCGAAGACGCCGGCGGCGAAGAGCAGGGAGTCGCCCGGCAGGAAGGGCATGAAAACCACGCCTGTTTCGATGAAGATAATCAGGAAGATGAACCCGTAAGTCGGCACCAGCCCCATGGCGATCCAGCTCGCGATAGCGCTGCGCGGATCCTTGAGCAGGTGTATCAGCCAGTTGACGAACCCCATGAGTTGCGTTCCATTCCGTCGATGAGTGCTTGTCCAGAACCGAGACACACTTTAACAAGCTGATTGCGGGAAACTGTCCTTACGGGTCTGATTCCTTGCGAGGACAACACAACCTGTGAGCTGCCGGCCACGGCCCTATCGTCAGTTCATCTGCGTGAAAATAGGCAGGGAGGCGGGTGCCCTCAACCAGGCCGGTCTATACTATTGCCGGTGGGTGCTGGATATGCTGCTGGAAAACGGCATCAAGCTTGTGATCACCTCTACTATTGGGATCCGCACCAGTAGTCATAGGGATCTGGAGACTGTCCCAACCGCGACAACGCCCAGCAATATGCTGACAATGCGGACATCCTGGCCAAGGTTCTGAGTGATCAGGTGCAGGCCTAAACCCACAAGCAGCCCTAGGCAGCCCCAAGTGGCCTTAAATGAACCCTGATGCTCAGCACATCTGGGCTGTGGTAATGGCGGTCATACCCCCGCACCTGCGACTACAGCAGATTCTGGCAGCTGCGACATCCAAGAGCAGCTTTGGAAGGATTTTGGTCTGCGGAACGCGCAGACCATTCGCAATCGAGCTGTCTGAGAAGACGGCATACAGACGCAGGCCTAAGGTGGTCGCGCATTCATGCCTGACTATTTCCTTCGTCTTAGATCCAGCTGGGCAGCCACATGTGCATGCGCCAGAAGTCATAGGGGATGGGCATGGCGGTCCATAGCGGGTAGAAGAAGACTGATGTCAGGCCTAGCAGGGTCAGGCCCATAATCATGGTCTGCCGGTAGAGGATGCTATCCGAGCCCTGCCTGAGCCAGTCGACCACGTAACAGATTGCCAGGATCATCCAGGGCAGGATGACGATGGAGTAGAAGGTGAAAGTGGTCCGGTTCATGTATTGGACCCAGGGCAGCCAGCCAGCCAGCATGCCCGCTAGTACCCCCCAGATCCGCCAATCTCCGTGCTTGACCACGACGGCGATGACGATGGCCAGGACCATGCAGATGCTGCCCAGCCACCAGGTCATGGGATTGCCCAGGGAGGTGACGGCTGCCACGCAGGGGGAATTCCTGGCCAATCCGCATAGGCCAGGGAAACCATTGATCTTCTGCCAGTAGAAACTGGTGGGCCTGATCTGCAGAGGCCATGTCAGAGGGTTAGCCATATATGGGTGCGGGGTGTGCAAGGTGGTGTGGAAGTGCCACATCTGCCGGTGGTACTCAGCCAGAGAACGCAGCCCCTCCGGCAGCCAGGTCAGGCCCTGGCCAGGGTGCTCGGCCGCCCAGCTGTGCATGTAGGAATCACCGTGCAGGAACCATCCCGTCCAGGATGCCAGGTAGGTGCTTGCCCAGACCGGGATCATAAGCAAGGCCGCCGGCAGCCCGTCTTTGAACACCGCGCTCTGCAGCCAGAACCCGTATCCAGCCTGATGGCGTTCCCACCCGTCCCAGAGCACTGAAATGAGAGCGAAGACGGCGAAAAAGTAAGCGCCCGACCACTTGGTGCCGGTGGCCAGGCCCAGCAGCAGGGCGGCGCCGGTCCGCCACCAGGACCAAGCGATGAAAGGACCGGTGGTGGCTACAGGCAGCTCAACTCGGTTTTTCCGCCCTTGGCGGCCTGGCGACTGAACAACTCTGACCCGGTAGTGCAGACGGAAATCAGCCTGATCCCTGGCCCAGGATTGCCGCAGCTTGGCCCGAGCCCAGTCCCGATGGCCCATCAGGCATAGCCAGGCTCCCAGGGCGAAAATCATAACGAAGTTGTCCAGCAGGCCGGTACGGCTCATGACGATGCCCAGACCATCGATGGCCATAAGGAAACCGGCCGTCAGAGCGATGGGCAGGTTGTGAAAGAGGCGCAGGGCTACGCGGCCGAGCAGCAGAATGGCAATGGTGCCGGCCAGGGCAGTGGCCGCTCGCCAGGCGAAAGGGTTGCCAGCTCCTCCGAACAGTTTGAGACCCAGGGCTATGCACCACTTGCCTACCGGCGGGTGAACCACGTATTCGGCCTGAGGCAGCCAGCCGCTTGTGTGCCCTTGGGCGAAGACCTGGTCGATGGGAAGGTTGAGCGGGCCGGCTTTTTTCGGCCAGTCGCGTGGCTCGCCGGTCATCAACATGGTCCAGGCATCTTTGACGTAATATGTCTCGTCGAAGACGATGGCTCGGGGGCTGCCCAGCCGAACCAGCCGCAGGAGTCCCCCCAGAAGCGCCATGAGTATGCAGGCTATCCAGCTCTTCTGCCGATAAGAGAGCCGGGAGGTCCAGCCCACCCGTTTCTTAGTGTGCCGACCCTCGGATGTGCTGACGATGGACATCATGACAGGGCGACCGGACCGGGGGGCGGCGTGCCGACCGTGTCTGGAGGAGCGATGCTGCAAAGAAAGCCCTACCGAAGATGTCATTAACCCCTAGATTAGGCCATACTGAAGGCATGATCAGCATGAATGATCGGAGTGATGGACATATGCAGGGCTCAGAGTGCCAGGCGAAGCAGATTCCCCTCAGTGTTTCACGTGGAACGGTGGTGCTGGCGGCTACGCCTATCGGCAATGTCGCTGATGCCTCGGCACGCCTGGTGGAGCTGTTGCAGTCTGCGGATCTAGTGGCTGCGGAGGATACGCGGCGGCTCTATGATCTGGCCAACCGGCTGGGGGTGCGTGTAGGCGGCAGGGTGATGGCTTATCACGACCATAATGAGCGGCAGATGGCTGATCCCATTCTGGATCAGGTTCGTGACGGAGCCTGTGCGCTGGTGGTTTCAGATGCGGGTATGCCCACCATCAACGACCCAGGCATGGCCATAGTCAGACGGGCTATCGAGCGAGGCATACCGGTCACCTGCGCTCCCGGTCCCAGTGCCGTGCTGGATGCTCTGGCTCTCTCCGGCCTGCCGACCGACCGCTTTTGCTACGAGGGGTTTCTTCCCCGTCGGCATCAGGAGCGGTTGCGGCATCTGCGCACCCTGCGCAGCGAGGAGCGGACCATGGTCTTCTATGAGACGCCCCACCGCATTGATCAGGCTATGCAGGACCTTCATGAGGTCTTCGGCTCCGACAGGCTCATGGCACTCTGCCGGGAGCTGACCAAGGAGCATGAACAGATACGACGGGGCACCATCGGCGACATTGTGCGATCCCTTCAGGAGGAGCCTGCCCGGGGAGAGATGGTCCTGGTCGTGGCCGGTGCCTCAGCCTTGGAGGCCAGACGCAACGATCCCGATGCCATGGATGACCGGCAGTTGGCAGTACTGGCACGCGATCTGGCCCGATCCGAGGGCCTGCGGCTCAAGGAGGCCATCGCCCAGGTGGCTGCCGAGCATCCCTTGGCTGATGGCAGCCTGCCCAACCGCAAGCGGATCTATGCCTTAGCTGTAGAAGAGGCTAAGGATGACTGATTCCCGCCCCCCTCATCCAACAGCACCTCCAGTGCTCTGCGCACGCCGGGCCCACCCAGCTGGGAGACGGTCTCCAGCAGGGCTGGCGAGGCGGCAGGATTGGCCACCAGCCACCGACGTAGCCGGGGCTCTTCTCGGGCGATGGTCCAGAGGATGCTCGGGTCGGTCGCGAGATCTGTGGCCATCAGTGCCGTGGGCACCAGGGGAGGCTCTGGCGGTGGGGTGCGGTTGTCAGTCATCGGTTCGAGGTCATTGGGTTCGCCACGGTTCAAAGCGTCTCCCTTTGAAGGACGCGACCGGCTATTGATGGCAGTCATGAGCCGGGCTATGCGTTCAGTTGCGGAGGGTCTACGACGGTTCCGGACTCGATTCCTGCCTCGGCCCCGGTCTCGATGAGCGCCGTGCCCTCCTCTGCTGTTCCTCATCGGCGGATTCATAGGAGCACCTTGAGTCGTCTTATGGTCTCCAGCCCTCGAGCGTGCCCGGGCCACCGCGGGTTGGAGGATAGAAGCGACTCGCAGGATCCGCAGCTGACCTGATACCGCTCCATGAGCTCATGCAGGACTGCCATGATATCCTCCCCGTTGCATCGGCCAGAGGGATCGCAGGCCAGATCGCAGGCGGTCCAGAGCGGCGAAGTTACCCAGAGCCGCCCCAGTCTCATCAGGTAGTGGGCATCCAGCTGTCGCTGGTGGGGGCGCAGGGGTCTGCCGTGAACCGGTGTGCGGAAGTGGGAGTTGGAGATGATGTCCAGGGCATCAGGGAAACGGCCGTTGATCCATATCCAGAGCGCCAGCCCGCCGCACGCTGCTGCTCCGTAAGGAACCATGGGCATGACGATGGAGGCACGTCCGTAGAGTCCCTCCGCCTGTTCGTTCAAGTAGCAGCAGGATCGGTCCAGACAGGTCACGATTCCCTCATTCACCAGCAGGCTGAGGCTGAGCGGGCCGGGTAGGTCTCCGGTTTGTATCAGGCTGGGCAGCGGTTTGGGATCGGGGGCCGAGATCTCAAGCTTAGTAGTAGGTGGACGGCAGCGGGTGCGCATTGGCGCTGCTCCGGATCGCGGGCCGAAACGCTGCTGAGCAGTGTCGGCGTGCTGTGTTCTGCCTGGCGGCTTTGTTGTAGCTCTAAGGGTGCGGCTGGCGCCAGGGGCAGTGGTAGGCGTCCACGTCGCTCCCCCGAGGACGTGTTCTCGATTCATGGTTTGACTGTAAATGGTCGGGTCCGGGTTTGCCTGAGGGCGGGCTGAATTTGTGTACTTGTGGATAATCCGACTGTTCGCTAGCTGTCTTGTGGACGAGCAGGGGGATTGTAGGCCGAAGCCGATAATCTTGCTGGTATGAGTCATATCCTTGTTTCCGTTGCCTGGCCCTACGCAAATGGGCCCCGTCACATCGGCCATGTCGCTGGGTTTGGCGTCCCCTCGGACGTCTATGCACGCTATGAACGTATGAAGGGCAATGACGTCCTTATGGTTTCGGGCACGGACGAGCACGGCACTCCTATCCTGGTGGAGGCTGACGCCGAGGGTGTGGGCCCTCAGGAGATCGCTGATCGCTACAACCGGGTCATCGTCAAGGATCTGTGCGATCTGGGGCTCAGCTATGACCTCTTCACCAGAACCACGACCGGCAATCACGAAAAGGTGGTCCAGGAGCTCTTCCGCCAGTGCCGTGCCAACGGATATATCTATGAGGGCCAGCAGAAGGTGGCCATATCGCCCTCCACCGGCCGGACCTTGCCCGATCGCTACATCGAGGGGACCTGCCCCATCTGCGGCGCTGACGGCGCTCGCGGCGACCAGTGCGACAACTGCGGCAACGAACTGGATCCAGACGAGCTGATCAACCCTGTCTCCAAGATCAATGGGGAGACGCCCCGGTTTGAGGAGTCCAAGCACTTCTTCCTGGATCTTCCCGCTCTGGCCGAGGCTAACCTGGCCTGGTTGAAGACCCGCAAAGGCTGGCGCAGCAACGTGCTCAACTTCTCTCTGGGACTCTTCAAGGAGGTCAAGCCGCGAGCAATCACCCGCGACATCGACTGGGGCATTCCCGTGCCTGTGGACGGATGGGTCGATGATCCCAACAAGAAGCTCTACGTCTGGTTTGACGCCGTCATTGGCTATCTGTCGGCATCCATCGAGTGGGCCCGTCGCCAGGGCGACCCTGAAGCCTGGCGCAAGTGGTGGAACGACCCCAAGGCTCTGGGCTACTACTTTATGGGCAAGGACAACATCACCTTCCACTCGCAGATCTGGCCCTCGGAGATTCTGGCCTACAACGGCCAAGGGTCCAAGGGCGGGCAGCCGGGCTCCTATGGCGAGCTCAACCTGCCTGAGCAGGTGGTGGCCAGCGAGTTCATGACTATGGAGGGCAAGAAGTTCAGCTCCTCCAGGGGCATTGTCATCTACGTCAAGGACATCCTGGCACGCTATCCGGTCGATGCGGTTCGCTACTACATTTCCATCGCTGGACCGGAGACCTCGGACTCGGACTTCACCTGGGCGGAGTTCGTCCGGCACAACAACGAGGAGCTTGCCGCATCCTGGGGCAACCTGGTCAACCGCGTGGCCAACCTGCTCAACAAGGACTTCGGCAGCATCCCAGCCATCGAGCAGTCCTGGCTGACTGAGGAGGACAGCGCCCTGCTGGACCGCAGCCTGCAAGCCTTCGATACCGTCGGGTCCCTGATCGAGCACCATCGCCAGAAGGCCGCCCTGGTCGAGGCCATGGCCCTGGTGGGCGACATCAACAAGTACATCTCTGCCCAGGAGCCTTGGAAGATCAAGGACGACCAGAACCGTCTGGCTGCCGTCCTGCATACCGCAGCCCAGGCCGTGCTGGATGCCAACACCATGTTGGCTCCCTTCCTGCCCCACGCCTCTCAGCGTGTTTGGGAGACCATGGGCGGCGAGGGCGTCTTCTCGCCTTTGCCCCGCGTCCAGGAGGTTGACGATCTGGATCGGCCCGACTTCCACTATCCCATCATCACCGGTGACTACCGGCTGGGAGAGACTGTCCATCCTTGGTCACGCGAGCCCCTCAAGGACGGTACGCCAATCGATCGGCCCACACCCATTTTCCCGCGCATTCCTAAGGAAGCCGTGCAGGAGGAGCTGGACCGTTTCCAGGAGGAGCTGGACCGCCGCAAGGCTAAGGAGCGCGCTCGCTTCGAGGCGGAGCAGGCCAAGCTTGACGCCCAGGGCAAGTGACGATCGACGCGCCCGGGTCCATTTTGTGATTCACAGAGAACTTTGAGGTTTTCGGGCACTTTCTCCAAGGTAGAGCCGGTTATATTTGTTCTGTCGGTTGAGGTACTGGCCGATGGGGGTCATGCGACCCCGATAACTTAACCCCTTCTTCTCTCTCTTCTCGCCCGGCGGTTCTCAGAACCGCCGGGTTCTTTCGTCATGGAAGACCCATAGGATGAGTAACCATGAAGGTTGCCCAATTCGCCTGTGTGCTCTTCGATCTGGACGGGGTGCTGGTGCCCACGACCATCCTGCACAAGGCCGCCTGGAAGGCATTGTTCGATCAGGTCCTGCCCGGGAACGTCCCGGCCTATACGGAACAGGACTACTACGCCTATGTGGATGGACGACCCCGTTATGACGGTGTCGACGCCCTGCTGCGCAGCAGGGGCATCGAGCTGGACTGGGGCAGCCCCGATGACGATCCGCAGTTGGATACAGTCTGTGGATACGGCAATCGCAAGAACATGACTTTTGAGCGGATGCTGAAGCAAAAAGGCATTGATCCCTACCCGGACACGGTGGATCTGCTTCGACATCTGCGCGCTGAAAAGAAGCGTCTGGCTGTAGTGTCAAGTTCGCGCAACACGGCCCAGGTCCTCCAAGCTGCTGGAATCGCAGGATACTTCGACACTGTGGTGGACGGCAACCTCAAGGACGAGATGGGTCTTCAGGGCAAGCCGGCCCCGGACACCTACGCCTATGCGGCCAAGGTGCTCGGACTGCGCAATGAGGATGCCGTTGTAGTCGAGGACGCCCTCTCCGGCGTGGCCGCCGGGCATGCCGGCAGGTTTGGCCTGGTTGTAGGCGTGAACAGGGGCGCTGGTCGTGAGCAGCTGCTCAAGGCGGGCGCGGATCTGGTGGTGGACCAGCTGATCGAGCTGATCGACGATGATGCGGGCGAGCATGGGCAGGGGAAGGACCCCGGTCTGGATGAGGACCGCTTCCCTATAGAAGACTGGGGCCTGAGCGAGATCGGTCAGCCCGACGCCGTCAGCGCCACGGTCTTTTCGGTCACCAACGGCTCCGTCGGCATCAGGGGCGAAGGCGGCGGGGAACGTTGCCTGGGCAACGGAACCTTCCTGAGCGGCTTCCATGACACCTTCCGAATAGCCCATCCCGAGAGCGCCTACGGATATGCCAAGGTGGGCCAGCTGATTCAGGGAGTGCCCGATGCTTCGGACTTCACCCTCAAGGTGGAGGGGCTGCCCCTGGGTCGGCCGGAGAAGACCACTCAGCGTCTGGACTTCCGAACCGGAATCGCGACCACCACTAATCTGTACGATCTGGGTCATGGCATCCATCTGAAGACTGTGCTCACCCGCATGGTCTGCCTGTATGACCGCAGCCTAAGCGTTTGTACGCTCACTGTTCAGTCGCCCGACCGGGATATGGCTGTGGTGGTCGAGGGGCCGGTCAATGCCGACAACCCCCGTCATGTCAACTCCAGCGACCCCCGCAAATCGACCTTTGTGGACGGCTGTGGAATCCACGAGGTGTTGGACAATGCGGTCTACGGTGAGCTGAGTGCTGATTGCAGGGTCTTCCGCTGCAATAATTCACGGCTCAGCCTGGCCCTGGGCGTTCGACAGTTCAGGGACGGCCGGCCTGTCGAGGGCTCCGGATGGCGCATGGACGTGCCCAAGGGCGGTTCCACCCATCTGGTGCGTTACGCCGTCTACCGCAGCCATCCTATTCTTCCGGCTGGCACCAGTGGCAACGGTCTGGTCGTGCAGACCCGGGGCGAGGGTACCAGGAATCTGGTCGAAGACTGCCGCGATCGGCTGGAGGAGGTCAGCACCCTCTCTCTGCAGGAGCTGGAGCGGCGGCAGCGAGAATGGCTGGACCGGTTCTGGGAGCGTCAGGATATCCTCATCCAGACCGACGATGGCGGTCGTACCCAGCAGATGGTGCGCTGGGAACTCTTCCAGCTGGCCCAGTCCACGGCGCAGATCGAAAACGGTGTGGGAGCCAAGGGCCTGAGCGGGTCCGGCTACAGCGGCCACTACTTCTGGGACACCGAGATCTACATCCTCCCCTTCCTGATTTATTCAGCGCCTGCTCGGGCAAGAGCCGTCCTTCACTACCGCTATCTGATGCTGCCTGCCGCCAGGCGCAGGGCCTGCGCCCTCAACCTGAACGGCGCTCTCTTCCCCTGGAGGACCATCGACGGCGAGGAGGCCTCTGCCTACTTCCCTACGGGCACGGCCCAGTACCACATCGATGCCGACATCGCCTATGCGGTGGCCCAGTATGTGCAGGTCACCGGCGATGAAGACTTCCTTCAGGCTGAGGGCATCGACATCCTGGTGGAGACAGCCCGTCTCTGGATGAGCCTGGGGCGCTACAAGGAGGACGGCCGCTTCCATATCCATTGCGTGACCGGCCCCGACGAGTACACGGTCCTGGTCGACGACAACCTCTACACCAACCAGATGGCCCGTTTCAACCTTTTGGCCGCCTACAAGGCCTATCAGCACTTGCGCGAGAAGCACCCAGACCTGGTCGGCACCATACGCGAAAGGTTGCACTTTGCCGAGGAGGAGGTCGACAAATGGTCCAGCGCAGCCGAGGCCATGTTCGTCCCCTTCGACGATCAGGAGGGGGTCCACGCTCAGGATGCCCAGTTCATGCAGCGGCCACGCTGGCACTTTGACAGGTTCACTGCCAGGCCGCTGCTGTTGCACTATCACCCCTTGGTTATTTACCGTCACAAGGTGCTTAAGCAGACCGACGTGGTCATGGCTCTCTACCTGCTCAGCTCCTGGTTCACGCCGGAGCAGAAACGGGCTGACTTCGACTACTACGATCCGCTGACCACCGGGGATTCGACCCTGTCGGCAGCCTCCCAGTCCATCCTCGCCGCCGAGGTAGGGCATGACCAGCTGGCCATGCAGTACTTCCGTCGGTCTCTGTTTACGGATGTGGACGACCTGCATGCCAACACGACCGATGGCATCCACCTGGCCGCCTGCGGAGGCGTCTGGTCCAGCCTGGTCTGCGGCTTCGGCGGCCTGCGGGACACCGGTGGAACCGGGTTGAGCATCGACCCCCGCCTGCCTTCGTCCTGGCGCTCGTTGACCTATGAGTTGGAGGTGCGTGGTACAAGATTCCAGGTTGCCGTGACGCCAGACAGCGTCGATCTGAAGCGCTTGTCAGGTCCTGAGCTGGATCTTCTGGTTCAGGGGCATCCTCGTCATATATGACTATGACCTTCTTCTCTGGACTCGATGTGTCTGGAATCTGAGGTGACGCCGGCTTGAGTTTCCAATGAGTTAGGCGGCTGCCAGGCTGATTGTGGACGGCTGGAACTGAAAGTTGCATGCTCGCGTGGGTCTGCAGCTTCAGGAACGGCTTTCCATAAACACAGAAAGGTTGACGGGCCCGACCGTCCGCGTCAGCGGCGGCTTGGGCCGTACAGGTCCCTAGACTGTGGACCATGAGCAAGCATCATCGCGACCGCAGCTGGGCTCCCGACCCCGAGCCGCTGCCCGAAGGCATTGGGGTCATCGACGATCACACCCACATGGCCTCCGTGGTTCCCTTCACCCAGGAGATGGATCGGCAGGCCAGGGAGCGCGGGCAGGATCCGGTCCCCGTCCGCACAGTCGACCAGCAGCTGGAAAGGGCCCGGGCCGTGGGCGTGGTCGGCGCCATAGACGTGGGCTGCGAGTTGCCCAACCTGCAGACGGCTGTGGACCTGGCCATAGCCCATCCCGGGGTAGTTCACGCGGCCCTGGCCATCCATCCCAATGAGGCCGTCCTGCATGGCCATCGAGGGGTGCCGGGCCCGGACGGACTGCCCTTGAAGTACCAGCCCTGGCATGAGGTTTCTTTCGAGCAGGCGCTTGAGGAGGTCGCCCGCCTGGCCCGCGCATATCCCGACCAGGTGGTGGCCATCGGGGAGACGGGCATGGACCTCTTCCGAACCGGACAGGGGGCCGAACAGATTCAACGGCAGGCCTTCCGCGATCACATCGCCCTAGCCAAGGAGCTCAATCTGCCCATGCAGATCCACGACCGTGACGCCCATCGGCAGGTCATCGAGACCCTGTTGGAGGATGGCGCTCCCGAGCGTACGGTCTTCCACTCCTATTCGGGTGATGCACAGATGGCCCAGGCGGCCGCCGAACACGGCTGGTACCTGAGCTTTTCGGGAACGGTTTCATACAAGGGCAACGAGGGAATTCGCCAGGCTCTGTCCGTAGTCGGCATGGATCACATCATGGTGGAGACTGATGCGCCCTATCTGAGCCCCATGCCCTACCGGGGACGCACCAACTCTCCCTACATGATTCCCTACACCCTGCGCGCCATGGCCGATGCCCTGGACTGCCCCCTGGAACAGGTGGCCCGGGCAACGGCAGTCACTACGCGCCGGGTTTACGGGCTCTGAGGAATGTCCGACGGACGGTGCCAGACCAGGATTAAGCTTATGATGTGTCGCGGTCTGAATCGTTCCTGCCGAGTGTGGGGGGAGAGTGCTACGGTTGTCGTCGCACGTGTGCGCAAACAGCAACATGCGGCACCCGGAAGTAGATGAGTGAAGGCATTGGCCTATGGAGGGCTCTATGGCGGATGAGCGGCATGAGTTGGCGGCTCAGGATGATGGCAGGGGCGCTGACGAACCACCCCGGTTATCCGGTGAAAAAGCGGCGAAGCCGACGGCGGGCCGTCGGAAGGGCCGGTTGACGAAAGAATCGATACTGCCTCCAGAGAGCTTCACCAAGGCTCCCAAGATCTCGGCTAAATCCCGTACCCGGGAGGAGGAGAACGAGCTCAAGCGGGTTCGACGCGAGGCTCAACGGGCGGCTCAGCGTCGCCGTACCCCGCCAAAGGGGCCTCTGGGCCGCTGGTGGCGACGGGTGCAGTCCTCGCCTGACAGGATCAGTCTGGGCATGTGCATTGTGGCCTTGGGCGTGGTCTACGGGGATATCGGCACCTCGCCCCTGTACACCATGCAGGCCTTCGTGGCCGGGCAAGGCGGCATGGCCCGTGTGGACAGGGCGGCTGTGCTGGGCATGCTCTCCCTGGTCTTTTGGTCCATCACGCTGATCACCACGGTCAAATACGTTCTGGTGGCCATGCGCATCGACAACAAGGGCGAGGGAGGCATCTTCGCCCTGTACACCCTGGTTCGGCACTATGGCAAATGGCTGGCCATCCCTGCTATGGTCGGCGGTGCAGCCTTCCTGGCTGATTCTGTGCTGACTCCGGCGGTCTCCATATCCTCGGCAGTCGAAGGCCTCAAGACCATCCCCGTCCTGGCTCCGATCTTCCGTGAGAACGGGAACCTGACCATGGTCATCACCTTCGTGATCATCCTGATTCTGTTCGCGGTCCAGTCGCGCGGAACCGAGCGGATCGGCAAGGTCTTCGGCAGCGTGGTCATGGTCTGGTTCGCCTTCCTGGCCCTGATCGGCATCTACTGCATCGGCAACGACTGGTCCATCTTCGAGGCACTGAACCCGGTCTACGGGATCCGCTTCCTCTTCAGCCCGCAGAACCCGGTAGGCCTGACCATCATGGGGACGGTCTTCCTGTCGACTACTGGAGCCGAGGCCCTTTACTCCGACATGGGCCATGTGGGCCGTGGCAACATCTACGCCACCTGGCCCTTCATCAACATCGCTCTGGTCTTCAACTACTTCGGCCAGGGGGCCTGGATCCTGCGCAATCGCGACAATAAGGCTCTGCAGGGTGTGGATGGGCTCAACCCGTTCTTCCAGATGATGCCTACCACCGTGCGGTACGTGGCGGTGATCCTGTCGGTGACGGCCGGCGTCATCGCCTCACAGGCCCTCATCACGGGCGCCTTCACTATGGTCTCGGAGGCCACCGGCCTCAACTGGATGCCCCATCTGCAGGTGCGCTACCCGGCGCGCACCCGCGGCCAGCTCTATATTCCGACCATCAACTGGGTCCTGTGCGCGGCCACGCTGACGGTGCTGGCCATCTTCAAGGATTCCGAGCACATCTCGGCCGCCTACGGACTGGCCCTGACGGTGACCATGATCACCACCACCGTCCTGCTGGCCGACTACATCTGGCATGACGGCAAGCGGGCGCTTTCCCTGCTCTTCGCCTTGGTCTTTCTGGCCATCCAGATCCTCTTCTTCATGGCCTCCATGGCCAAGTTCATGCACGGCGGCTGGTTCACCATGCTGCTGACCGCAGCCATCCTTTACATCATGTACACCTGGGATGTGGGCACCAAGGTGGAGCGATCGCAACGGCGGCATATGACTGCCAAGGAGTGCCTGCCCGCCCTGGAGATGCTCCACAACGACTTCCGCGTTCCTTATTATGCGGACAACCTTGTCTATCTGACCTCGGATGCGGAGATGCGGCGGCTGGACACCGACATCTTCTTCTCCATCTTTGCCAACCGGCCCAAGCGAGCCCGGGCCTGGTGGGCGGTCTCGGTCCAGACCACGGATGCCCCCTACACTCGCAAGTATTCGGTGGAGAACTTCGGCACCAATTACCTCTTCCGTGTGCGCATGAGGCTGGGCTTCAAGGTGGACCAGAATGTGGCCACCTATCTGCACCAGATCATGCACGAGCTGATCGACAGCGGCGAGCTGCCTAAGCAGCCCTCCATCTACCCCAAGGTGGACGAGGACCCGCAGATCGGCACAGTCACCTATGTGCTGGTCCACAAGGCCCTGATGCCCGAGTCCAAGATCGACTCCCGCGGCGCCTTTTCGCTGAAGGTCAAGTATGCCATCCGCAAAGTGGCGGGCTCGCCGATCAAGTGGTTCGGCCTGGCTCCCTACAACCCCATTGTGGAAGTGCAGCCCCTGTTCGTCTCCACCCGGGCGGTTCCCAAGCTGACGCGCGTGGTCCTGCCGTCTCGCAAGATCAAGGGCGGCAAGCGCCACAAGGACTGAATGAGTGGAATCTCACCCTATGGATTCTGGCCCAAATCGGGCCCGGGCCATAGAATTGACGGCATGGAACCTGGTGCCCGGCCTTTCCGGGCTACCGTCGAAAGGTGATGTGATGACACAAGCTCAAGCCAATATCGGAGTCGTGGGTCTGGCCGCCATGGGTGCCAGCCTGTCCAGGAACCTGGCGCGGCACGGCAATACCGTAGCGGTCTACAACCGCCACTATTCGCGCACCGAGACCCTCATCCGCGACCATGGCCAGGAAGGGAGCTTCGTTCCTGCCAAGACCTTGCAGGAGTTCGTGGCCTCGCTGACCAAGCCCCGCACGGCCATCATCATGGTCAAGGCCGGGGACCCCACCGACCAGATGATCAATGACCTGGCCGACCTGATGGAGCCTGGAGACATCATCGTCGATGCCGGCAATGCCTACTTCAAGGACACCATCCGCCGGGAGAAGGCCATCCGGGCACGTGGGCTGCACTTCGTAGGCTGCGGCGTCTCCGGAGGCGAGCAGGGCGCCCTCTTGGGACCCTCCATGATGCCCGGCGGAACCGATGAGTCCTGGAAGACCCTGGGGCCTATCCTGGAGTCCATTGCCGCCAAGGTCGATGGCGAGCCCTGCGTCACCCATATCGGCACCGACGGCGCTGGCCACTTCGTCAAGATGGTCCACAACGGCATCGAGTACTCCGATATGCAGGTGATCGCCGAGTCCTATGACCTGATGCGCAGGGGCCTGGGCATGGAGCCCGAGGCCATCGCCCAGGTCTTCGAGGAGTGGAACCAGGGGGATCTGAACTCCTACCTGGTGCAGATCACCGCCGAGGTGCTCCATCACACCGATGCTGCCACCGGCAAGCCCTTCATCGACATCGTCACCGACCAGGCCGGCATGAAGGGCACCGGCACCTGGACCGTGCAGACCGCACTGGATCTTGCAGTGCCCGTGACTGGTATCGGCGAGGCCGTATTTGCTCGCGGACTCTCCTCCTCGCCCGAGCTGCGCACCCAGGCGGCCCAGGAGGGTTTGAAAGGTCCTCAGCCCAAGGCTGTCATGGCTGACCTGGCTGCCGACCCCGAGGCTCGCAAGTCCTTCATTGAGGACATCCGCCAGGCGCTTTACGCTTCCAAGATCGTGGCCTATGCGCAGGGGTTCAACGAGATGCAGGAGGGCGCCCGGGTCTACGGCTGGAAACTGGACATGGGTGCCATCGCCCGCATCTGGCGTGGCGGCTGCATCATCCGGGCCAAGTTCCTGAATCGGATCTCCGATGCCTATGCCTCTGGCCGTGAGCCGGGTTCCCTGCTCTTCGACCCCTTCTTCAAGCAGGCGGTTGAGCAGGCCCAGGATTCATGGCGGCGTGTCGTGGCTAGCGCCACCAAGGCCGGCATCCCCATTCCAGTTTTCGCCAGCTCCCTGTCCTACTACGACGGACTGCGTTCCGACCGGCTCCCCGCCGCTCTGATCCAGGGCCAGCGTGACCTCTTCGGCGCTCACACCTATGGGCGTGTGGACCAGTCAGGCGTTTTCCACACCCTCTGGGCCGAGGATAAGTCCGAGATCAAGCAGTACTGAGCTTCGCCAGAATCGAGAGGGTCCGCACAGCCGTTTTAGCTGCTGTGCGGACCCTCTCGTCACTCTGTCAGCGGATGTCGGCTGTGGATTTCCAGACCGCCAACCGACAGTCGTCCGGGTGGGGAAGGTTGAGCTTCACCGCTTACCTGCAAACGGGCCAGCAGGGCATCCAACGGCTTGCGGTCCAGGTCGTCCTTGTCGGTGCTGTTCAAAACTGATCCGGCTACGGGGCGCCTCTGCATGCATCACCCGTGTGCCAGGCCGGGATGACTGGATCATGGCCTGGCACAGGTCCGTCCGCAGGTGGAATCCTACTGGTACCCGATCCGGGAACTGGTCACTCCTTGACGATGGGGTGGCCGCCGAAGGCGCTGCGCAGAGCGGATACCACCTTCATGGTCATGGGGTCCTCGATCTTGGAGGATTGACGGGCATAGAGAGCCGAGGTGATCGCCGGTGTAGGCACTCCCAGCTCCAGGGCGTCCGCGATCATCCACTTGGTTTCGCCAGTCTCGTCGGCCTTGCCGGCGATTTTGCTCAGGTGCGGGTCCTCCTTCAGTGCCTGGGCCAGCAGATCCAGCAGCCAGGACTGGATGACCGAGCCTTTGCGCCAGGATTCGACCACTTCGCCCGGCTCCTCGATCAGGTCGGAGGCTTCAAGGACCGCATACCCTTCGGCCAGAGCCTGCATCATCCCGTATTCGATGCCGTTGTGGACCATCTTGGCATAGTGGCCAGCGCCGGTTCCTCCCGCGTGGACCAGACCGTAGTCGCCCCTAGGTTTCAAGGTGTCCAGGATGGGCTGAATCCTTGCCACATTCTGGTCCGAGCCGCCGACCATCAGGGCGTAGCCCTTCTCCTTGCCCCAAATGCCGTTGGAGGTGCCCACATCCACCAGTCCTATGCCTTTGGCGGCCAGGGCCTTGGAGTGCTCCTGGTCCTGGGTGAAGCGGGTGTTGCCCCCATCCACGACCAGGTCGCCGCGCTCCATCAGCTCGCCCAGCTGATCGAGAGTGGACTCGATGGGCTTGCCGGCCGGTACCATGACCCAGATCACCCGGGGGGTCTCGAGTGCCTGGACCAGGGCCTGCAGGCTGTCCACATCCCTGCCCGAGTCTGGAGCGATGTCGTAGCCGACCACCTGGTGGCCGCCGGTGCGCAGACGGTCTGCCATGTTCTTGCCCATGCGTCCCAGGCCGATCATGCCGATCTTCATAATGTCAGTTCCTCTCCCTTGACTGCAACAGCTTGATGCTGACCGCGATGGTTGGTGGTCGGCCGCGGTCGGGCCGAATTGTCGGCGCTACTGGCGGGCTGCCTGTCGGGCGCGCTCGGCCTGAACCTGGTCGGTGTGCGCTTTGACGTCGCACTGCAGGCCCAGGGTGTCGATGACCTCTTCAGCCTCGATCTCGGGAGACATGCGCAAACCTACATCGATGGTCAAGTGGACCTCGTCCGGCCCCAGGGGCTCCAGGTCATCGAACTGTGAGCGGAGCATCTGCGGCTTCATGAAGTGGCCCTTCCGTTTGGAGAGCCGTTCCATGATGGAGTCGTAGTCCCCGCTCAGGTGGATGAAGACCACGCCCGGCATCCGCAGCCGGTCACGGTAGATTCTCTTCAAGGCCGAGCAGGTGACGGTTCCGGGCACCCCTCGACGTATGTGGTCCTCGATCCAATTGTGGATGCTGTCCAGCCAGGGCCATCGGTCCTGGTCGTTCAGGGGGATGCCACGGGCCATCTTGTCGATGTTGGCCTGGGGGTGGAAGTCGTCAGCCTCGGCCATGTCCCAGCCCAGCTTGTTGCCCAGGTGCTCGTTCATGGTGGTTTTGCCGCAGCCGGAGACCCCCATGATGACCAGGATGGGCGTGCGGCCTTGGAAGTAGTCTGCGGGAACCGTATTGTCCACTGCCGAGGGAACCTGGGGCTCCGCGTGGTTTTCTGTGCTCAGCGCGTCGGGATTCTTCAATGATGTATCGGCCATGTGAAACCTTTCTGAAAAGTGATTTGACAATGACGCTCAGGCTGTGATGGGCACAAAGATGCTGGCGATCATGACCAGGACCAGAACCACTACCGACAGCAGGCATTCCAGAACCGACCAGGTCTTCAGGGTCTCGCCGACACTCAGACCGAAGTACTCCTTGATCAGCCAGAAGCCCGCGTCGTTGAGGTGGGAGAGGAAGATGGAGCCGGCGCCGATGGCGATGACCAGGAGCGTAGTTGCCATGGAGCCCGCATGCATCATGGTCATGGCGTTGCTGAGGATGCCGGCCGTGGTCAGGATGGAGACCGTGGCCGAGCCTGTGGCGATGCGCACGAAGACGGCGATGACCCAGCCCAGCAGGAAGATGGAGATGTTGGAGTTCTCCACAAAGGTGCCGATGATCTTGCCGATGCCGGTGGAGACCAGTACGCCCTTGAAGCCGCCGCCTGCGCCAACAATCAGCAGGATGCCTGCCACAGCAGGAAGCGAGGCCCCCAGGGAGTCATTGACGGTCTTCCAGGAGATGCCAGAGGCGGCCTTGAGGACCAGCATGGAGACGATCAGCGCTATGGCCAGGGCCATGACCGGGTTGCCGATGAAGTTGATGGTCTGCGCCAGGCCGTCCGTGCGATCCTTGAATCTGGGAATGGCGATCTCGAAGATGGAGGTCAGCAGCATGAGGACTGCTGGCAGCAGGATGCAGCAGACCGAGAGGCCGAAGGAGGGCAACCGGGTCTCCTCCTTGCCCGCCTGCTCGCTCTTGGCTACAAAATCGGCAGGGGCTTCGATGGGCACCCAGCGGGAGGCCAGTCGGGAGAAGGCCGGGCCCACGACGACCAGGGTGATCAGGGCGAAGGGGATGCCGAACATCATGGTCATACCTACATTGCCGGTCTGCTTGAACTGGCTCAGGGCCGCCAAGGGACCGGGGTGGGGGGGCACGCAGGCGTGCATGATGGACAGACCTGCCAGGGTTGGGATAGCCACCCTCATCAGGGGGAGTTTGGTGCGGCGAGCCACCAGAATGATGACCGGGACCAGAATGACCAGGCCGACCTCGAAGAACATGGGCAGGCCAATCAAGGCACCGATCAAAGCCATGATCCAGGGGATGGTGGCTGGCTTGGACTTGGCGACCAGAGTGTTGACCACCTGGTCAGTAGCTCCGGTGTCCATGAGGACCTTGCCGATCATGGCCCCCAGGCCAATCAGAATGCCTACAGAGCCCATGGTATTGCCGAACTCGCCAGTGAAGCTGGTCAGAGTGGCCACAGGGCCGTAGCCGGAACCGATGCCGACCACCAGGGCGGCACCCAGCAGGGAGACAAAAGGATGAAGCTTGACGACAGTGACCAGGAAGATGAGCACTGCCAGGCTGAGCACCAGACTGATGCCCAATTGGGTGGTGTTCAGGGATACGGCCTGACTCGCTGCCAGGGTCAGGTGCCCGCCGACTGTCGGCTGCGACGCTAAAAGCATGGCTGCCTCTTCTCTGAGGATGCGAACCGCTCGGCCTGAGCAGCTTCACGGCTCTTATTTTTGCATTACGTAATATCGACAGTGTGATATTACGTATGCCTTAACAGACAGTACCTTACACAAAACTGGAACGGATTGGAAGACGGCATGCCAAGTTCAGGATTGAATTTCGGCTGGTCCGCTCATCCGTCTGGACCGTTTGGGAAAGGGCACGGTTGCTAGAGTGGCATTTGTGGAAAGATCAAGGACACCTGATGACGAATCGGCTGCAGAAGGAACCCTGCATGATCGGTTGCTGGACCAGTGGGGGGCGGCCATCGTCGATGGCGCCATCGCTCCGGGCGACCGGCTGCCGGTTCCGGCTCTGGATAGCCAGAAGCCTTCGCGTACGGTTACCCGGGAGGTCACCAGGGTTCTTGAGGCCATGGGTCTGGTCACTGTCAAGCGCAAGGTCGGAGCCACGGTCAACCCCAGTCAGCTCTGGAATATCTATGATCCGCAGGTGATCGAGTGGAGGCTGCGCGGACCTGACCGGGGGCGGACCCTGCACGAGCTGTCCGAACTCAGAGCATGCGTGGAACCCATGGCTGCCCAGCTGGCTGCCAGTCACGCTGAACAGTGTCAATGGGCGAAGCTGACGCAAGCTGCTATCGATATGGTGGCCAACGCTGACTGGGCCGATGGGCCAGACTATCTTCGGGCTGACGAAACCTTCCATCGAACCCTGCTTGAAGCATCGGGCAACACCATGTTCGCAGCGCTGGGTGATGTGATTGCATCAGTGCTGTCAGGGCGGACCCGGCATGAACTTATGCCTAGGAAGGCTGATGAGAAGGCTCTGCGGCTGCACGGCGACGTAGCTGCCCTGATACGTCGGGGCGATGCAGAGGGGGCACGGCAGGCCATGTATTGGATCGTAGACGAATCCGATCGGGCTATCGAGCAAATGACTCGAAAGGACTGCGAAGACCCCGCCAGTATTCTGGATAGGGAATCTTCGCAGTACTGAGACCTGTAGAGGCTTGTGGCGCAGAAGGCTCAGCGCAGTTTCGAGGCGGCATCGGCGTCCAGGAGCCAGAGCGTTTCCACGGCACCCCTGGCATAAGAGGAGGGGACATGCGGATCGTCTGTGGCACCCAGCGCAGCGGCCACGGCCGAAGCCTTTTCGGCAGTCGAGGTGAAGAGCCAAACCTTGGGGGTTCGGCGGATGAATGGCGTGGTCATGGTGACCCTGAGCGGGGGCAGCTTGGGAGAGTCATTGACACCTGTCACCAGCAGATCATCGTCCTGCAGTCTGACCTCGGGGCGGTCGGGGAAAAGGGATGCATAGTGACCGTCGGGGCCTACGCCGAAGACTGCCAGATCCATGTGGCCATCAGGGCCGAGCTGGTCGATGATCTCCTGCTGATAAGCGGCTGCAGCCTGGGCCAGGGCCTGTACGTTCTCATCCTGATCGGCGGCTTCCACCTGGGCTGGGCTGCGGGTGTCCACGGGCATAGGATGCACGTTGGCCTGTGGCAGCAGCCCCTGGTCGATGAGCGAGCCGTACCAGGCCCGTCGTGCCTGTTCGTCGTTGCGGTCCGGATCTTCCAGGCCCACGAACCGCTCATCGCTCCACCAGAGGTGGACCCGGCCCCAGTCCACGCTCTGGCTCAGAGGATCAGCGCCCATCCGAGCATAGACATCCGCCGCGTCTCGGCCGCCGGTCAGTGCCAAGTCAGCCCGGTCCTGACGGGCCAGCAGGTCTCCCAGCTCCAGCAGAATGCGGACTGCGGTAGCCTGATTGAGCAGCTTGGTTGTGGCATAGGTTACAGTACGACGCTCGGTCATCTGATCCTCCTTGCATGCAGGTGATGCTTGCCTCAGCCTACACCTACACGTTTGCGTATGGATTGAATTGCTGCCGGTGGCTACTGGTGGTCGACCATGTCCCAGCCGGTGTGGATGACCTCCTGGTAAACCTCGTCAGGGTCCAACCGACCGAGTTCCTCGCTCATGCAGTCCACGGCAGAACGCAGGGGCATGGAGATGGTCTGTGAGGTCTGACCGGGCTGGTTGATTTGGGCCTGGTCGTCATTGTGGCGCTCCATGCTCATGACTCCGTCAGGGCGTTCGAAGTAGACGCCGGTGATGGCCTGGGCCTGCGGGTCGCGCTCAACAGTGACCGGCACCTTAAGTTTCAAGGCCAGCCAGGAGGCCAACAATTCCAAGGGCAGGTAGTGGGTCTGACCGGTCACTCTAACCGAACGGATGGGCAGGTGCGGCGGTTGCTGCACCATGGAGGTCAGCTGTGCCCGCCAGATGGTGATCCTGGTCCACGACAGGTCCACGTCCTTGGCGCTCGAATGGACAAGCAGCCTGGCGAAAGCGGCCTGGCGATCGTCGGCTTCCATCACGTCGGTGATTCTGCTGACGGCCATGGCTCCGATAGGATCCTGCGAGGGATCCAGAGGTGGATTGGCGGGCCACCAGACCACCAGAGGGGCATCCGGCACCAAGAGGGGGATGACCAGAGCGTCGGAATGGTCCAGCAGAGCCGCTACAGGTCTGAGCACAATCACCTCGCCAGCGCCGGCATCCGAGCCGAAGCGGATCTCGGCATCCAGGGTGCGGTCGCCGTCGTGGTCGGTGCTCTTGTAGGATACGCAGTCTTCAGACGACTGTACTGCAGCGATCCTCTGGTTCGCATCCTGTTCGGCCTGATGGTCTTCGGCATTGGTCACCATGGCGATGACCCGGCAGGGGTGTTCCCGGCTTGCGGCGTTTACGGTTTCCAGGGCCGTCTCCAGATGGGCCTGTTCGGTGACGATTACCAGGGTCAGCACCCGTCCCTGGGCGGCCTCCCCTCGCTCTACGTGGAGCTCGTCGATCTCCCGGGCGATGGCGGAGGTAGTGGTGTTATTCAGTCTGACGATCATGGCATCCTCCAGTGGTATCCATCGCGGGCCAGCATCTGATCAGCCTCCCGCGGACCCCAGGTGCCGGCACGATAGGGCTGGGGCTGGCCCTGTCCGGCCCAGAACTCCTCAATTGGATCCAGAATCTCCCAGGACAGGTTGACCTCCTCGGTGGTGGGGAAGAGGGGCGGATCGCCTAGGAGCACGTCCAGGATCAGCCGCTCATAGGCCTCGGGGGAGGCTTCGGTGAAGGAACGCCCGTAGGAAAAGTCCATGTTGACGTCGCGCACCTCCATGGCCGAGCCTGGGGTCTTGGCCCCGAAACGCAGGGTCACGCCCTCATCGGGCTGTACGCGGATGACTACGGCGTTGGCGCCCAGTTCACGGGTGGCGGTGGCTTCGAAAGGCAGGTGAGGGGCACGCTTGAAGACAATGGCGATCTCGCTGACACGCTTGCCCAGGCGCTTGCCTGTGCGCAGGTAGAAGGGGACGCCGGCCCAACGGCGGGTGTCCACATCAAGTCTGATGGCTGCATAGGTTTCGGTGGTGGAGGAGGGATCGATCCCGTCCTCGTCCAGGTAGCCGACCACATGCTGTGAGCCCTGCCAGCCTGCCGTGTACTGGCCCCTGGCTGTGTGGGCCGCCAGGTCCTTGGGAATGCGGACTGCGGAAAGAATCTTGGTTTTCTCGGCCGTCAGATCTGATGCCGAGAAGGAGACCGGCTCCTCCATGGCCGTCAGGGCCATCAGCTGCAGGAGGTGGTTCTGGATGACGTCCCTGGCTGCTCCGATTCCGTCGTAGTATCCCGCCCTGCCGCCGATGCCCATGTCCTCGGCCATGGTGATCTGCACGTGGGAGACGTAGTTGGAGTTCCAAACCGGCTCGAACATCATGTTGGCGAAGCGCAGGGCCAGGATGTTTTGCACAGTCTCCTTGCCCAGATAGTGGTCGATGCGGAAGACCGAATCAGGCTCGAAGACCTCGGAGACCACCCGGTCAAGCTCCTTGGCCGAGGCCAGGTCGCGGCCGAAGGGCTTCTCGATGATGACGCGGCGCCAGGCTCCCTGAGAGGAGTGGGAAAGTCCCGACTCGGCCAGCTGGCGAGCCACTTGGGGGAAGGCCTTGGGCGGCACCGACATGTAGAAGGCATGGTTGCCACGGGTGCCCCGGACCCGGTCCAGCTCCGAGACGGTTGCCGACAGACGACGGAAGGCCTCGGCATCGTCGAAGCTGCCCTTGACGAAGCGCATGCCCTGGCTCAGATGTCGCCAAGTTGAATCGTTGAAGGGGGTTCGGCAGTGAGCGCGGACGTTCTCCTCCGCGAAAGCGACAAACTGCTGGTCGCTCCAGTCGCGCCGTCCGAATCCGATCAGTCCGAAACTGGCCGGAAGCAGTCCCCGGTTGCCCAGGTCATAGACGGCTGGCAAGAGCTTTTTCTTGGCCAGATCGCCGGTGACGCCGAAGATGACCAGAGAGCTGGGTCCTGCGATGCGCGGCATGCGCAGATCGCGCGGATCCAGCAGGGGATTGCGCCAAGGCGCCTGCCCGGCGCTGTCCTCATCGGGAGGAGCGGGCCGGTCGGCGGAGCGCGCAAGTGATGAAGTGTCCATAGTGCTCCTCGTGAAATACCGTGACTCCCAGTCTACTGTCGGCGGCAGGGGGGCAGGGTTCGTTGTCCGCTGAAGTGTGATAAGCGTCGCAAAGGTCACATTTGGGGAAGGGATCCCTAGAATGGTCGGTATGATTCCCAATGTTCCCATGGCTGAGGCCTTGCACCGTCAGTATGCGCCGTCCCAGGCCGCCTATGAACTGATACACACCCACTGCCAGATCATTGCCGCGCTCGCGGTGCGCATGGCCGACCAGGTCAACGGGCGCCTGCTTCGCGGCGATGACCCTGACGGGATCCTGCCCGAGCGGCCATTGGACCGTGACCTGGTCCGTACAGGCGCCCTGTTGCACGATATCGGCACCTACCGGATTCTCAAGGACGACGGTTCCCAGGGCCGTCCCCTGACCTTCCAGGGCGAGCGGTACATCGAACATGGGCTGGAGGGCTATCGACTGCTGCTGGATGCTGGAGCGGATGAATCGGTGGCCCAGTTCGCCCGCAACCACACCGGAGTGGGACTGACCCGCCGTCAGGTTGAGGAGGAGCACCTGAACCTGCCGCTTGACGACTATCTGCCGGTCAACACCGAGCAGGAGGTGGTCATGTATGCGGACAAGTTCCACAGCAAGCACCAGCCGCCTATCTTTGTCTCAGAGCCCACCGCCGCCAAGCGCACAGCCAAGTATGGTCCTGACAACCTGGCGCGCTGGAGGCAACTTGTGGCCCGGTACGGGGTGCCTGACCTAAAGCCTCTGGCCAAGCACTATGGCATGACCATCGTCTGATCCGGCCGGCCCGGCCCCCAGGAACTGCGGAAGCGACCACCGAATTCACGCAGCATCCACGGGTCTGGCTGGTAGGGGTCGACCGGATCGGTCCGGCAGGTCGCAACGGCTTTCAGAAAATAGACCATGCCCTGTGCCCCATAAGCATAAGGTGATGCACACCAGACAGGGTTTCCTTCCAGAACGAAAGGCCGGTTCGACCCGCGGAGGAAGGCCAGATCCACGCTGATGGGAGCAGAACATCCACTCCTTGCTGCCTGGAGGGCGCAGTCCTCGGCGATCGTCTGATGCCTGGGATCGAAGACGGCTCCGTCGAAGATCGTGGCAATGGCTCTAGAATCTTCGCCCTCATGTAGACAGTATCCGCTGGAGGCCGCTATCTGGCCCCTGTCGACGATGACCCGCCATTCCTCATGAATATCAGGCAAGTGGGTCTGGATGCGAATCAGTGATTGCGGAGGGGCTGCCCGCAGAGCATCCTGTAGGTCTTCAAGGTTTCGCCGGGCTGCAGGAAATCCCGATACCCGGCCGGCGGCCAGCTGTGACCAGGGGCGCTGACCCAAGCCCAATGGCATCTGGTGCCAAGTCAGAATGGTTTCGGCTGTTACGGTCAGGATCCTGCGTCCCGTCAGAGACTGGTCCAGCTCATCCAGCCATCTGTTCGGTGGGGCTGAAAGGACCCAGGCGGGACGGTCATGGGAGGCCAGCCAGGCGTTCTGGGCGATCAGCAGACCAGGGGTGATCCATATGGCTTCCTTGGCGCCAACCTCTCGAATGGGGCCAAACCCATGGTGATGATGCAGAATGATTCCCTGTTGCCGACGTGGATCTTTATGATAAAAATCCGTGTGTTCGGCTTGGTTGGCTGCCAACTGCTCGGTCATGACCCGGGGTATCCACTCCTCATGGGTGATGACCGAACAGATCAGTGCAGTGCCGCCTGCCCTCTGTCGGGAAGGTTGAGGCTTAATCGACGATGAACCGGTCGTCGTAAGTGCCCTGGTCTACAGTGTCCGAACCGCCCGAGGTCAGGATGATCACGGTGCAGTCATGGCGGCGGGAGACCCGCTTCAATGTGGCCAGCAGGGTGTCCCAGTCGCCCGGCTCCAGTCCCTCGGTGGGCTCGTCGGCGATGAGCACGTCGCACTCGCAGCACAGGGCACGGGCCACAGAGGCCAGGCGGAAGTCCAAGTGGCCCAGGTCGGCGGTCTGCTTGTCCTGCAGACGATCGGGGAAGCCCACCTCATCCAGCAGGTGACGAGCCAGATTGTCCTTGGGGCCCAGGAATGTGCGCCCGCTGGCCTCCATGGTGTAGACAAGATTCTGCACGGCGGTCAGGTCGCGCCTCAAGGCATCGGTGCCGAAGATGGCACCAATCTGGTGGCCGCGATAGTCAGAGGCCAGAAGTTGGCGCAGGTCCGTTCCCCGGAAGAGCACGCTGCCTTGAGTGGGGGCGCGCAGACCGGTCATCAAGGCCATCAGGGCGGCCCGTCCGGAAGGGGAGGTGGTCTCCACCGAGTAGATGCGGCGACGCTGGAATTCCAAATCGACATCGTCCAGGATCTGTTCAGGGCGACCTTGGATTTTTCGTGTGTAATCCACGTGCTTCAAGGAGAGCACCGGGTAGCCGCCAGGGACCAGGACCCGCTGGTCATCGGTCTCCAGCAGCGGGTCCTCCTCCTGATCGTCCTCGAAATCTGCGGCATCTTCCTGGTCGATGACCACTCTGAAAGCGGCCATCGAAGCGTCCTGTTCGGATTCTTCGTCCGCCTGCACAGCTGCCTCTTCATGAAATTCCTCCCGGGATTCCGGCTTTGACCCTGTACCGGGTTCGGACAGCGGTTCGGCGCTGGTATTCTCGCTGATTTTTTGTTCAGAATCAGCTGCTGTTTGAACAGCTTTCTTCTGATTGGCTTGTTTCTGATCAGCCTTTGCCTGGGACTTTTCGTCCGGCTGCTGGTCCGATGTCTTTTCGCTCATGCCTCGTCCTCCAGGTCGTTGGTGTATAGCTGGGCGGTTCTGAAGGCTGCTACCCTTGCGGCTGCTGCCAGCGCGAGGACCAGGCAGACGGCCAGGCCGATAAGAATCATCTTCCAGATCAGGCCAGCATCAGGCATGCTGGCCAGGCTCCCGAGTCGGAAGAGCGACCGGCCCAGAGGTCGACTGATTGCGGTGCCCAGAGCCAGGCCCAGCACCAGTCCGGGCAGGGTGAGCAAGAGAGTCTCCAGGGCGAACTGCCAACCCAACCGGGCCTTGTGGATGCCAATGGTGATGGCCATACCGATCTCGTTGGCTCGTCCACGCAACATGAGAAACAGGCAGCCCAGCAGAATCAGCCCGCCCAGCAGGCAGACCAGGATAACGGCGGTCCGGGCCTGGTCGGCGGCCCGGTGGACCGGCTCCATCCGCCGCTGGTAGTCTTTCAGGCTAGGAGAGTCGATGTCGTACTGCGAGGCCTTGAGCCCGTCCTTGCGCAGTTCCTTGATGAACTTCTGGTAGGTGCTCGGCGAATCCAGGACGAAGGCCACGACAAGCTCATGACCAGGGTCTCCCGGCTTGCTGGCCGTGTCCAACCCCAGCATGGCGAAGGTGGGATAGGCCGTGTAGATGGCCCGGTTGGCCTTCTGGTCGACGGAATTGCGGTAGTGATAGATGCCCGAGACGGTCAGCTTGACCTGCTGATCCTGCTGGTGGGGATCCTTGATGGTCAGGGTGTCGCCCACCTTGAGCTTGTTGGCCTGCGCCATCTGCTTGGAGATCAGCACGGTCTGGGTGCCGGAGGCATTCTGAGAGGCGTAGTCCAGCCCCTTTCCCTGGTCCAGCACGAAGGGACCGTGAGGGAGGGTGGGCTCAGCCTCCTTGTCGGAGACGCCCACCAGGGAGTAAGCGCCTGACTGGGGCAGCCCCATCGGGCTGATGTCGGCGGTCTCATGGAAGTAGGCCTTGTACTGCATGCCGTCCATCTGCAAGCGCTGGGCATACTGGGAGTACTCGTTCCAGCCCAGGGGGGAGGCCTTGGTCCCCTTGCGCGGGCTGATGACGGCATCCACCTGTTGGGATTCGTAGTCTGTGGTACGTGCCTTGGTGTCAGCCTGGATCACAGTGGCTGCTGTCGTGGCCAGCGCCGCCACGACCAGGCAGACCAGAACCATGACCAGGCTCCGCGCCGCATGCCGCCTGATGGTGAACCAGGCGTTCTTGAGAACGAACATGACACCCTTCCTGATAGCGTTCCAGGGATGACCGGGCGGCCCGCCATGGCGGGCCTTAAGTCCGGTCGCCGTCCTCCAGTCTAGCCAGGGACGCTCCCAAGCTAGCGGTGCGAACTTGGAGCTTGCTGAATGTCTCGATCAGCCTCCGGCTGGTCGGCGTGAGAGAAGTTGCGCACCTTCAGAGAGACGGCCAGAGCGGCCAGAATCAGTACCAGGGTGAAGATCAATCCGTAGTGGGTGCCCCTGGTGAAGGCTTCGGCTTTATCAACTCCGGCTGCCTGACCCTCGCCCATGGCCAGCAGGGAAGTGGTGATGGCTGTAGCCACGGCTCCTACGATCTGCTGCATGGTGTTGATGATGGTGCTTCCGTCCCCGGACTGCGGGCCGCTCAGAGAGTTGAGCGCGTAAGTCTGGGCCGGTGACATGGCCAGGGGGCAGCCGATCATGAGGACGATGTGGGCAGCCACCACCAGGGCCACAGGGGTATGCGGGCCGGTGAACAGGAGGATGATCGTGCCAAGCAGGGCGACGAGGAATCCGCAACGGACGGGCATACGGGCCCCGAAGCCGTCGTAGAGTCGGCCGGCGAAGGCCGAGACCAGGGCGTTGATGGCGCCCCCGGGCAGCATGAGGATGCCGGTCATGGCTACGGGCAGAAGCAGCCCACGCTGCAGGAACTGGGGCAGCAGATACATGGAAGAGAGGATGACTGCGAAGTCAAGCATGACCAGGGTGGCACCATAGCGGAAGGCCGGGATGGAGAAGATGCGCAGATTGAGCACCGGGTGCTCCAGGCCCAGCTGACGACGAATATAGAGGACCAGCGCGCCCAGGGCCACGACCAGAATGATCAGGGTGACGGGGGAGAGCCATCCGTACCTGCTGGCCAGGCTGACTCCTGCCACCAGTCCGCCGAAGCCGACAATGGATTCCAGAATGGAGGCCAGGTCGGGCCGCTGGTGGGTGATGGTTCCCACGTTCTTCAGGAAGCAGAGGGCGAAGACCAGAGCCACCACCAGGAAGGGGGTGAAGAACCAGAATATCCAGTGCCAGGACAGCTTGCCCAGGATGATTCCGGTCAGGGTTGGGCCGATGGCGGGAGCGAACATGATGACCAGCGCGCACATGCCCATGACCGTGCCCAGACGGGCAGGCGGGAAGATCAGCATGGCCACGGTGAACATGAGCGGCAGGATCAGGCCCGTCCCGATGCCCTGGATCAACCGTCCCGCCAAAAGGACGGGGAATGTGGGGGCCATGGCCGAGATCACCGAGCCAGCCAGGAAGGCGACCAGGCCGAAGATCACGGTCTGCCTGGTGGTGAACCACTTGGAGATCAGACTGGAGAAGGGTAGGACGATGCCGATGACCAGCATGTACCCCGTGACCAGCCATTGCACGGTGGCGGCGGGGATTTGGAAGCTCTCCATCAGGTTGGGCAGGGCGATATTGAGCGAGGTTTCACTCAGCATGCCCACGAAGGCCCCGATCATCAGCGCGGCGATGGCCGGCCAGGGATGGGGGACGGCCGGGCGTGACCGGTGAACGGAGGCAGAGGTGGACGTGTTTTGCACGATAATGATCTCCTTCTTCAGACAAACAGCACGCCATCTTAGGGAGGCGGTCATTTTTTCGTAAGTCGGCATGTCTGCTCGCTTCGCCGAAGGCGTGCCGCATCGGGACGGAAAAGGTTATGCTCGGGAATGGTCGTCAGAGACCATAAGGAGGGTGCGTGTGGATTGGCATGCAGAGGTCTACGGGTCAAGAGCCGTTGGTTCAGGAGGTCATGGCTTCTATGATCCGGGCGATGAGGAGGAGGGGCGAACCTTTGGCGACCCGGATCCCATCGCTGATTCCACCCTGCGTCGGCTGGGCGGCAAGGCCTACTTCCGTGCCCATCAACTACTGGATGATCGGCGTTTTACGGACCTGCGCCTTCGGCATTTGGGGGCGCTGACCGTTCTCAAAGGGCGTGTGCCCGCCACCTATCAGCCGGATGGCGACTGCATGGTTCAGGCTCGGCTGGACGAGCAGGCCCATCGGGTCATTGACTCCTCCTGCACTTGCCGGGCCTTTGGTCGCCAGGGTCCTGCATGCAAGCATGTAGTCGCTCTGATCATGGCCTACAACGAGTCCAGCCAGGCCTTTGCAGGATCGGACGACTGGACCGGCGACGAGGATCGGCACAGGTCAGCCCGATCGACCTCGGGACCCTTGGCAGCTTATATGCACCGGCAGGAGGGTCGGCGGCGGCAGGCCTTTCGTGACCGCCAGCTGAGCCTGCTCAAGCAGGAGAACGGGCCGGTAGGCGGCCGTCACCTGCCCATCGGCTCGGTCGGACTGATCCCCGACCTGACCAGTGAGCGCGGAGGCTGGCTGGTCCGTCTGCACATCACCCTGTCCTCCCACGGGGTCGCCTACCTGGTCAAGGACCTGCCGGCCCTGCTGCGCGCCGTGGACCATGGCGAATTCATGTCTTACGGACGGCGGTTGGCCTTCATTCATTCTCGTGACACCTTTGATGACCGGGCCCAGGCTCTGTTGACCATTCTGGAAAGGGCCGGTGCCATCCGTCGTAGCCTGGCCGAGCAGGAGGGGGGCATGCGCCGCCGTCTTACACGTGCAGGATTGGCGGGGATCCGCCTCAGCGACGACGAAGTGGCGCAGATCCTCAATCTGTACGTGGACTCAGGGCTCACCTTGGACTACACGCCTCCCGAGGACTCCTTTCTGCAGACCATGCCTGCCCCCGTGATAGACGGAGACCCGGACCCTGGCATTGCGGTCAGCGAGGAGGCGGACGGCTACCGGATCACTCATGCTCTGGGCGTGGAGCGTTTCATCGTAGGTCAGTCCCATTCCTTCGTTATTGTGCGCCCCTCGCAGCCCGGCATAGGGCTGGATTTGGGGCCGGTCATCCACCGTTGCAGCGCGCGTTTCATGCGTCATCGGGACCTGTTGGAGACCCTCTGCCGCCCCGGCGAGGATCGTGATCTGCATCTGGATGCCGACGATCTGGACCTGTTCGCCCGGACAGTCCTGCCCGACCTGGATCAGGGTGCCCATGAAGGACCCGGGCTCTCCGCCAGTCTGCCCGATGAGCTGGATGCCCGGCGGCGGCCGCCTTGCAGGATCGAGCTTTACCTGGACAGGGATCGGCAGGGGGTCAGCTGTGACCTCAAGGCCCGCTACGGGGATCGTCTTCTGTCCGTAAGCGCTGATCCCGGCTCCGAGGATGAACCCGGCAGGGATCGGGAAAACGAGTCTTTGGCCCGGCAGACAGTTCGCCGCTATTTCCCCCTGATGGAGAAGGGGTTGGCCCGCATCCCCGAGGAGAACGAGGAAGCTATCCACACCCTGCTGACCCGGGGCCTGCCAGTGCTCAAGGGTCTGGGGAGGGTCTTCTCCACCCCGGCCTTCGACGGACTGAGCGTCGTCTCTCATCCGCAGATCCGCGTGGGTGTGCGGGTGCGCTCCGGACTGGTCGAGATCTCGCCCATTGCCGATGAAGTAGGGCCAGAGGAAGCCGTTGCCATTCTGGCCGACCATCGCCGTCGTCGGCGCTTCCATCGGCTGCGCAACGGTGCCTTCGTCGAGTTGGCTGATCTGAATACGGATGCTGTGGACACCCTGGCCGAAGACCTAGGCATCGACCCGGCTGATCTGGCCAAGGGGCCGGTCCGAGTGCCTGAATTCCAGCTCGGCTACCTGGATGCGCTGGTGCCCGAGCAGGACCGTGATTCCAGCTTCCGTAACTACCTGAAGGAACGCAAGCCTGATCCTGAGGGGTTCAAAGTTCCCGACGGGTTGCGCGGACAGCTCAGACCCTATCAGATCGAAGGGCTGCGTTGGCTATGCACCCTGAGTGACCGCGGTTTCGGGGGCATCCTGGCCGACGAGATGGGCCTGGGCAAGACCATACAGATGCTGGCCTACCTGCTCTCCCGTCGGGATCAGGCCAGGGATAGGGGACCCTCGTTGATTGTCTGCCCGGCCTCCTTGGTCTACAACTGGGAGGCCGAGTGCCGCCGCTTTACGCCGGATTTGCGGGTAGCGGTCCTGGCCGGAGGACGCAGTCAGCGTCAGGCTCTGCTGGATCAGGCGAAGTCCTACGATCTGCTGATTACTTCATATGATCTGCTCAGGAGGGACCTGGACCGGTATCAGAGTCTGCCCTGGTATGCCTTGGTTCTGGATGAGGCGCAGTACATCAAAAACCATGCCACCAAGGCCGCACGTGCCGTACGTGCGCTGGACAGCCTGCACCGGTTCGCTCTGACCGGCACGCCCATCGAGAACCGGCTGTCCGAGCTTTGGAGCATCTTCGACTTCCTGATGCCGGGGATGCTGGGTCCCTACTCCCGGTTCCGGGACCGCTTCGAAATGCCCATACTCAGCGGCGATCAGGATGCCCAGTCCCGGCTCCAGGCTCTGGTGGGACCTTTCATTCTGCGTCGGCTCAAGTCACAGGTGCTGACGGATCTGCCCGAGAAGATCGAAAACGTGATCAGCGTGCCCTTGCAGGGTCGTCAGCGCAAGCTCTATGCAGCCCTGGAGCAGGAGCTGAGGGCCACGCTCAACAAGGAAAGGGATCAGGAGTACGAGGTCGGCAAAATCCAGGTCCTGGCCCAGCTGACCAGGCTGCGGGAGGTCTGCTGCGATCCGCGTCTGGTCTACCAGGATCAAGGCCGGGACCGGCGGGGCGATTCGGCCAAGCTGGATGCCATCGAGGATCTGGTGGTCTCTTGTCAGGATGCCGGGCGCAAGATGCTGATCTTCTCCCAGTTCACCTCCTACCTGGACCTGATAGCTCAACGGCTCCGTCGGCTGGACGTGTCCTACGATCAGATCACTGGCGCTACATCCAAGAAGCGGCGGCTGGAGATGGTGGAACAGTTCAACAGGGATGCCACGCCGGTCTTTCTGATCTCCCTGAAGGCCGGCAATACCGGACTCAACCTGACCGGAGCCTGTGTGGTGGTCCATGCGGATCCCTGGTGGAACGCCGCTGCCCAAGAGCAGGCCAACGACCGCGCTCACCGGATCGGTCAGACCCAGGATGTCAACGTCTACCAGATCGTAGCCAAGGACACCATCGAGGAACGCATCCTCAATCTGCAACACAGTAAGAGCGACCTGGCATCGCGCTTTGTCGACTCGGCCGCGTCCACCGGCGCTGCCAACGTGGCCAGGCTGAGCAGAAAAGATCTTCTGGCCCTGTTGGGCTGAGTAAGCCGGGTCGGTCAGACGATTGCCAAAGCAGGCCTACATATGATAATTATTTATCATTAATATAAAATATTGTCTTTGTCGGGCAAAGGAGCCTGATAAGATGTCGGCATCAACCAATAAAGAGCCTGCGGCGATAGGATCATATTCAGGGTTCCGACATAGTGGCAGGTTGCTGATCACCTCGGGCCAGCTGCCCTTGAACCCGAAGACCAATCGAATTGAAGCGACAGGCCTTCATGATCAGGCGCTGCAATGTCTTGAGAACATACGTTGCATTCTTCAGAGCGAGCAGCTGGATTTTTCGGATGTGCTCAAGCTGACTGTCTACATGACCGATCTGGCTGCTTTCTCGCAGGTTAATCAGGCCTTTATGGAAAGCATGGCGAGACCTTATCCTGCCGGGACCGCTGTGCAGATCTCAGTCCTTCCTTTTGGGGGCGAACGTTGAGATCGAGGCCATTGCTTTAGGCGGGCAATCATGAGCGAAACGACAAGGAGCGTGATAACCGCATCCGGTCGGCCGTCGTCAATTGAGCGTCATGCCGCCAAGGGGGTGATGAGCGTGGTGGAATGGAAGGAGGCTACCAAGTTCGATGGCACCGACTGGCGATGGGTAATTATGAGCATCGGCATGGCTATCGGCGCGGGCATTGTTTTCTGCCAGTGAAGGTGGGATCGGTCGGTCTCTGGGCCTTTCTGGTCTCAGCCATCATCGCTTACCCGGCCATGTATCTGTTCCAGAAGCTATTCATCAACACTCTTGCCGAATCCAAGGAATGCGTGGATTATCCCAGTGTCATCACCGGTTACTTGGGAAAGAACTGGGGATTCCTGCTTGGGGTGCTGTATTTCATCATGCTGCTGATCTGGGTTTTCGCGTACTCCACGGCCATCACCAACGACAGCGCCTCTTATCTGCGCCCTTTCCACATTACCAAGACGGTGCTGTCTCATAATCCCTTCTACGGACTGGCTACAATCTGCATCTTGGTCGCCATCGCTTCTCGAGTTGAAAAAGTGCTCTTCAAGATCTCCGCTTTTATGGTGATGACCAAGCTGATCATCATCTTCGCCCTGGGAGTGGTCATGATCGGATTGTAGGATGTCCACAACGCAGGAGCCTTCCCGGATTGGGGCTACCTGGTCAAGCAGGCCATCGTTCTTCTGCCCTTCACCCTGACCTCCATGTTCTTTTTGCAATCCCTGTCTCCCGTGGTCGTCTCCTTCCGCGCACATAACAAGAACATCGAAGTCGCACGGTGCAAGGCCATCAGAGCCGTGAACATAGCATTCGTGACATTGTTCCTGGCGGTTTTTTTCTATGCAGCGTCCTTCAACTCGGCGCTTGGGCACGATCAGGCCGTCAAGGCCTGTCAGGGGATTGCCGTCAATGTCCTCAAGCGGTTCATGCCCGAGGGGGAGAATCAATAAGAAGATTCTGGGCTTCGCCATCCTGATCTTCGCTGTGTTGGCAGCCTGGGGAGCTATTGTGCTGAACGCTCCGGTATTGAGCTTCGCATCCATCTGTTCGCCGATCTTCGGCATGATCGGTTGTTTGATGCCGGCCTATCTGGTCATCAAGGTCCCTGCACTGCACGAGTATCGTAATGTCAGCTTGGTGCTGATCGTCTTCGTGGGGATTCTTCTGGCCATATCGCCCTTCCTGGCCTTCCTGTGATTTTTCGTGGCCTTGTCATTGTCGTTAGTCGTAATTCGAATGCTGTGAAGGGTCTATTCATGTGTGAAAATATCGATGATCTGTTCGTTCAGGCGCTTAAGGAAAATGTTCTGCCGGCCATCGGCTGCGCGGAGCCTGTAGCAGTCGCTTATGCAGCGGCCATAGCCCGATTGCTGCTGGACGGTCTTCTGTCGATGCTATTGAAGCGTCGAGGTGCAGGTGTCGCCGAACATTATGAAGAATGCCCTGGCGGTTATCGTTCCGGGAACCGGTAAGCCGGGGCTGAAAGCGGCCACGGCAGCTGGCATCATTTCCGGCGACTGCAAGGCAGGGCTCAAGGTCATAGCTGGCATAAGGGAGGATGAGCTGTCGGCCATCTTGGACCTGGCCCGATCCGGAAAGATCACCGTCAGTGTGGCGCCAGTGGATGATGATCTGTATGTGGAGCTGCGGATTGTCGAGGCCAAGGACGATGCCATCGTTACCATCGCCGGTGATCACACCAATATTTTCCGAATCGAGGAAAACGGGATTCGGCTCAAGGATGAGCCAGACCCGCTGCCCATGAGCTCTCACCTGTTAAGGGGACACTGCAGAAGCACACGCTGCAGGAAATTTGGGATTTCTCCCTCAATGTCCCCTTCGAACACATCGCTTTCATGGAAGAGGCCGGGACCATGAACATGGACCTTTCCAGAGAAGGACTGCGCCATGAGTATGGCTTGGGACTGGGGCTTTCCAAGGACGGGGCCCGGGTAAGGTTCGGCTCGGGAGCCGAAGCTGACCTGTCGACGAAGATGATCGCCTATACTTCGGCGGCTTCCGATGCGCGCATGGGCGGCGTCCAGCTGCCAGCCATGTCAAATTCAGGATCCGGTAATCAAGGAATCACTGCCTCGGTTCCAGCGAGCGTAGCGGCTGAACAAGTCAAAGCTGATAGAGAGACCAGGGTGCGAGCTCTGACCCTTTCACATCTGACGGCCATCCGCATCCATGCATTCCTGCCGATTCTTTCCGCATTCTATGCTGCAGATACAGCGGCCATGGGTGCGGCTGTAGCCATCGTCCACCTGATGGGGCACGACTATGATGTCGCAGCCCGGGCCGTGCAGAACATGGCCGGCGACGCAAACGGCATGATCTGCGATGGTGCGGGATGCTCCTGCGCTATGAAGGTGGCCTCTTCAGTGTCCTCTATGTACCGTTGTGTCAATCTGGCTATGCAGGGGACCGTGATTCCTTCCAGCAATGGGATGGTTCGCCCAGATATAGATGAAACCATCAGAGGGAAAGGCAAGCTTGGCACGACCGGCATGCGGGCTACTGATTTCTTGCTGCGAATCCTGCATCGGGGCTTGGCGGAGGAACGCGATTATGCAGCGGGATATGCCGGGCATTCTGACAAGAGAGATCGGGAATTGGTATCCTCACCCTATTTCATACGGCGGAAGGGTCGAATTGTAGGGATGCTGTGCATCAATACCGATCAGTCGGCCTTGGAGGATTTCCTGGCCGCGACGCCTGCTCTGCAGAGGTACTTCCTATTCGTCGCGACTGGGCAGTTCAATAAACGAAAGGAACCCCAGCCTCAAAGGATTGAACATGATGAAGCTGAACGACCTGTCCAAGAGAATCTTTCTGCTTCGGTTGATGGCATGGGTGAACGGGTAATCGCGGCTATGGTTGCCAAGACAGGACGGCAGCCCGATCATTTCAACTCCTCGGAACGCTTAAGCATCATTCGCGACCTGGATGAAAGCGGATACTTCATGCGCAAAGAAACGGTTTCGGTAATTGCCAGACGGCTTGAACTGGCCGATTCCTCCATCTATCGTTATCTGCATTCGGTTCGTCGAACCTGATCATCGTCAAACTTCATTGTCTTGGTTTGTCGCTCTGATAAGAAGCCCCCGGCCTGTCAGGGGTTATTGCGACAGGACCGGGGGGACCGGATCATGCAGGTGGTTTAAGGTCAGTAGCTGGCTGAGGTGGGCCCCTCGAAGCGGACTTTCAGCCCCCGGCCGTGATGAAGGAACATCTCGGCACCATGGCGGTCAATATCGCGGTGGGTGAAGAGCATGCGGATGGCGAAGGCCGTCTGTACATCATCGGGAAGGTCAAGGAAGGCCTTATGGGCATCCCAGCCATCGGCAGCGACGGCCTTGTTAGGCACGTAGGCATATCCATAGCCGTCTTCGTCAACGTATCCCAAGAATGGCAGGTCCCATGCCTGGTGGTAGCTCAGTTGATCCTTGTAATCCTCAACCTTTTTGAGAGCCTCATCGCTGATACCGTATTTGCGGGCGACCTCGTTGGCCTTGGCGGTCTTCGCGGCGGCATCTTTTTGGAACATGGAAGTATCAACAACAATGACTGTATCGTCTGCCATGACTGACCTTTCTGTCTGACGGCTTGCACGTGTGACAACGACATCATGACCGTGCAGGGCCATGACTATTCGGGTGACCATCCATCATCGACGGTGACCCCTGGATGCGAGATTCCTTCCAATTGCAAGGATACCAAATTTCATCTGCAAATAGGAACAGGCACCATGATGTTCACCATGGGTGCCTGTCTCTAGTGAGGAATAGGTCCGGCTATGTTCGCGTGCAGAGAATTATCTGCCTAGGTCGATGTCCTGATTTCGGCGACGCCGAAGCAGGCAGGTCAGTGCCAGGCCGAGGATGACAGTGCCGACAGTCAACGCTACAGGCATGACTACGTCTGAGCCGGAGGCAGCCAAGGCTGCGGAACCTGTAGAGGATTTCGCCTGGCCGTCAGAAGGCCGGTTTCCTGAAGCCGTTTTTTGACCGTCAGAGTCGGTTTGGCCTGGATTGCTCGGTTCTGCTGGCGGATTCGCCTCGTCATGCTCTCCGGAGTTGCCAGGGTTGTCCGGGTTATCCGGCTGGGCTTTGTAGGCGTTGGTGAAGGTAGGGTTGTTGCCTTGGATGGCGGCCTGGAGCTGGCCGTTGAGGTCGTCGCTGACGTGGACGGCGATCTGGGCGGTGGACTGGTCGTAGGCGATGCCGTCGAGGCTGCCCTGGACCTCGCGCACGGAGTAGGCGTAGTCGCCGGGCTTGCTCAGGGTCTGGGGGGTGAATTCGATCTTCCCGTCAGCCTTGTTGGCTGCCTCGTCCAGCTGGTTGCCGTCCTTGTCGTACAGGCGGAAGGAGAATTCCCCGTCCTTCAGGCTTCTGCCGTCCATGCGTTTGAAGGCGGTGAGCCGGACCTGGGTGGGCTGGGCCTTGTAGGCGTTGGTGAAGAGCGCCTTGCCTATCTTGTTGCCATCGTCGTCAGCCCACTCCGCCTTGGCGGTACGGCGCAACCGGTTTACGTCGCTTTTCAAAGTGATGGTAAGGATTGCATTATTCTGACCATATGTCAGGCCAGGAATGGAACCTGCTTCCTGGTGTACACGGTACTTGTAGCTGCCGTCGCTGAGCAGGGCATGCGTGTTGATGGGCACCTGGGTATCTTGGTTGTCGGCGTTGATGATGATTTGGCTGGGCAACGCTGCGGACGGTGCGCCAGACAGGGGCTCGACAGTCAATGTGAAGGAGTCTGTACGGAGCCAGTTCCTGCCTTTGATCTGTACTTTGACTCCAGCAGACGCTTCATCGGTATCCATCGTTCCTGTCAGACCGCAGTTGTTATAGTCCAGAGACTGGCTGGCCGCAACCATCTCTTCGGCTTCCGCGAAGTTGATCTTGTCGATGTACGCGCCTACCAGCTTTCCGCCATCGACAAGATTGCTGGCTGAAGAGTTCATGCTCGGAGAAGCTTTATCAGCCCCTGGGATTGTTGTGGTGAGATGAGTCCAGTCAGTACCCGAGGCCGGTTCAAACCGCAAGCGGAAATGTCCGGCAGGCATATTGGTCAGCGTGTACTTGCCTTCGCCATCAGTTTCCGTGGTCAGCTTTTTATAGGGGGAGACGACTGAATTGACAGGGTTGTTTTGCGTGTCCAAGAGGGTGACTTTGACATCTTTGAGCCGAGGGTCATCCTCAGAGCATATTCCGTCACCGTTCTTATCGTACCAGACCATACCGCTGACAGAACGTTGAGCTACTCTCGCCTGGGCGGAAACCTGGTTGAGCGAATTTCCCCAGCGGTTTAGGTAGAGATCACCGGGGCCATTGTCTCCGGGATCTATGTGGAAGGTGATGTCATAGCGGAACTTTCCGGACTGATTGCTTACGATGAAGACCCAGGCAACCGCGTTTTTTGGCATGGTCACCTTGCCTGTCTCCTGATTTAAAGTGGCTGGCTCCCAGGATTGGTAATCTGCAGATTTTATAGATCGCGTATCACGCGTCCGCCATTGTTCATCGAGCGTAAATTTGATGGTAAGCCCGCTCAGATCACTCCCTGCGGCTTTTACGCTCATATCGGTAAGAGTCGATCCCTGGAGGTTGGGATTGTCGACAGCCCGCTGGTTGTAAGGCATGATGTCTATGGCGTAGTGACGTTCCTTGCCGCTGCCTGCAGCGCTGCTCAGCATGTTGGTGAATCCGATGGGCTTACCAGAGTCATTGATGGTCTGCAGCGCTGAGGTGGACATGCTGGTGGGATTGATTTTCAATGGGTGGATTTTGAAGCTGCTCGTGGTCCTCAGAGTAGGATTGACTTCAGGCCTGCGGTTGATTTTGGGCAGGGACATGTTGTTTTTTGACTTGACCGAGGCAAGGGTTTCTAGGTCCTCGCCATCAGGGCCGCTGTTTATGTCTTTGCTTGGGTCGGTTGTGTCGCCAATATATGTGGAGAAATAGATGACGTGGGGGCCGCTATCGTTCACTTTGATGTTTGTCAGAGTCCAGGACAGGGTGGTTTTCCCCTGCTCGTTAGTGACCACGTTGGGTTCGAGGCTTTCTCCTTGGTCGACATGACCCATTTCTGGAGTGCCCTCTGTATAGGTGCCGCCCAGATATGCGCTGCCAGGAATGTAGTGGAGCTTGGCGGGCAGTTGGTCCGTTATGTAGAGCTCGGTGGTGCCGTCTTTAGCGGCTTCTGCTGTTGAAGGCACCATATTGACGGACAGTTTCCAGTCCGCGTAACGCTGGTCATCGTCTATGTCGAAGTTCTTCTTGCGGTTCGTATCAGAACCTTGTGCTGTGGTGTTGGAAATATAGTTGGTCTGACCGCCGACATAGAGGCTATCGCCCTGTTCATTGCCGCCAGTGTCATCGCCTTTGTAACCTGTCGTTTGGTCGTAGCTGGCCTTCTTGTACCCATTCATGGCCGTCTGGAAGTGGGGGGTGGTCTCCTGAAACAGCTTGTAGGGGTCTTGTGCCTCAGCCCAATTCTCCCAGTCCTGATTGCTGGAATTATTGGCATCCAAATGGGCTTTGTCTGCCAGTTGGTCGCGACTGAAGGCTCGTGAAACCGAGGTCAGCTGGGCCACCGATCCCACCGGGGCATCTGCCCGTACATTGACCAGAAACCCTCCGAATCCATAGTGAGCGTTGTCACTATTGGCGAAGACGTCTGACGCGGCAGTGCGGGCTCCTAAGAGTATGCCCACGACAGTTTTCCCCTGCTCTTGCGCAGCTTTCGGCGTATCATAGAAACTGAGGTCTTTGATATCAGCCTTGGCCTGCTCGTCATCGTTTTTCCAGGTGGAACCATCTGGCTTGGCGGCATACTTGACCATTGTCGGAGACTTGGAACCGCCTTTGACGTCGTTGGAGGCATCCTGCCAGAGGCCATTGCCGTCCCAGGGCAGGTTGAGCTCACCAGGGTCAGGCAGTTTGATAACACTCGGGTCTATCTTGACCAGGGTTAGTCCCAACAGAGGCAGTTCATCCTTGCTGGTTGTGAATTTGAAGCCGGCCATGACACGCACCTGAGTTCCAGCCATGGCTGAATCGGTTCCCCGTAGGGTGTCAGGCGCATTCCACCAGCCGCAATCTACTCCATCATCGAAGTAATTGGGCTCATACAGGCAACTGTACTGGATGATATTGCGGATGCTTGAGGGCTTGGCATGATCCTGGGTAAAGACGACATCTTTTCGCTCGTCGTCGGTTTGGACTGTTTGGTTGTCTGCACCCATGACACTCGAGGCTGATGGCAGCTTCGTTCCTGATGCCGAAGTTGCCTCGAGTCCGCCGTCATTGATTGTGGCATGCAGGCTGAGTCCGGTCTGGCCGTAGTAATCGGCGACATCCTTGTTCTCGATTGTGGAGGGGTTGAAGACATAGAGGTAACCAGCGGAGATTTCGCCCACCTCTGCGCGTTTGCAATTGGTTGAGGCCAGAATCGGCGTGCATTCAACGTTTGGGGCATAAGTATGCCCCAGCTTGGGAAACGGGTCGTTCGCCTGGTAGCCCTTCAAAGTCAGCTTTACTTTGAGACCCTGCTCATCGCGCTGCTGTTCATCCAGGCTGTATTTGCCGTTGCCTTGGACCCGATCCACTCCGGCATGACCGCCAGTTGCACGGGCGTAGTCATAGTTGTTGAGACGAGGATTCCAGCCCTGGTCGGCAGTATTGCGCCCGCTGTTGGTGAAACCGCCGTCAATGGTGCCAATATCCCAGAAGTATGGCTGCAGCTCGGCTTTCTGGTCATGAGGGTTTCCGTCCTTGTTCTGCCAGGCGTTGCTCAAAGAGAAGGAGAAAGTAATGGGGCCGGCAGGCACCTCCAGACCCTTGAGGCCCTTGGTGCGGTCGGGCCAGCGCATATCTACGGCCCAGTTGAACTTGCTGATGATCCCCTTGCGTTTTCCAAGCTGATGGTTGATGTAGTTTTGTGCTTCCGGAGTGCGGAAGTCGAAATCTTGATTGCTGGACGCGTCACTGGCCCCGCCGGTAATTCGCAGGTTGAGGTTGAGCTTGGCCGAGACGGTAACAGGATCGGAGGTGAATGAAGCCGGATCGGTCATGGTGCTGGCGTCTGGAGCGCCCCAGGCCTCTACCTTGGGAGCAAATTTGCTGCCGTTGGCCATGTTACGGACCCATAGAACCAGGCTGACGCGGGATTTGCCTGGAATTACGGTAGGCGAATCCTGCGTGGGGGTGAGCAGTCGGTAGACGGTAAGCACCTGGGCAGGTTGGCCCTCGATGGTTTCTGTGGACAGTTCGGGTTTGTAGCCTGTGCTTGTGTCCACCCAGCCCATTGAGTCCAGATCAAAGCTGACCTTATCGGCAGGCTGGTTCAGCGTGAATCTGAATCCTATTCGGGCGCGGCGGTAAGCGTTTGCTTCATCTCGGGCATTCACGTCAAAGGAGTAGGTGTATGACACCCTGTCGAAGGAGCGCACAATGTCATTGTCTGCATCATGGTCGTTACCGGCGGCGTCGTCCTTGTCGAAAGGAGCGGTGCCTGTGTCTCGGGAGGATGGGGCCAACGAGGTGACTATGGCATCGTCAGTGTCCAGCATGTCCTTTGTATTCGACCTGCTGGCCGGCGGGCCAATGGATTGGACTGGCATTGACTGGTCTGAAGAGGTGGATTTTTCTGTTTGCACAGATCGAGCCGCGTTGGATTGGACCAATGAGGACTGGTCTGATTTGGATGATGCAGATTTTGCTGATGTCGCTGCCCTTTGCCCATCCTGTTGCGCTTGCGTCGGCACCGATGCCGAGGTGGAGGCGGTGGTTTGGGCATCTGCAGTTTGTTCGCCATCGGCTGCCGCCATGGTAGGTATCAACATGGCCATTGCCATGAGGCCGGCCAGGAATCTTCCGCTCAAATTACCCTTTGCCACGTTTCTCCTTTTGAGCGCCGACGACCGTCTTGGGCGTCGTGCCGGGGCGTCTTCTTCAGGTCATCCGGTCGACTGTATATGATGCTTCTATAAATCAGTATACAAAGTATTCCTCTATTGCTGTGAGCCTGCGGAGAAAAGATCGATTATGGGCAAAGCAAGGAGGGGCGCATGATTGAACGCGATCGTCGTGGGTCAACGGGGGCAGGATCCATGGGCCGTGGAATGCGCGAACGGCTGGCCGTTTATGGTCTCTTCGTCATCATGGGCATCGGTACTTCTGCTTGGATTTCGCGACTGCCAACAGTCAAGGTACGCTTAGGTCCGCAGCCTTCGGGCCTGGCTCTAATGACTATCTTGGGCGGATGCGGTGCTCTGATCGGCATGCTGGTTCAGGGCGATCATCCGCCTTCGACAGGCAGTTGGCAGCCTGGGGCGATGCCCTGGTTCTTATGCTTGCCCTGATCAATGTAGCCCTCGAGGCAGCGAAGGTGCCGTCAATGATTGGAGCGGGACTGGCTTGGTCGATACCTTCGGTGTCCCCGAGTCTCAGGCAGGTCTGGCTCCCACGATTTTCGCTGCAGCCATGATCGTCTCAAGGCTGCTGGGAACCCAACTGATCGAGCGGTTCGGAAACATGCGCTCGCTGGTTCTTGCTCTGCTGGTCCCGGCCCTGGGCATCCTTATCTACGCTCTTTCGCCCTTTTTCGTGCTCAGTCTTGTGGGTACTGGGATCTGGGGCATCAGGGCTGCTCTGGGTGTGCCCAGCGTCACCACTCTGGCAACCAGGGATCCGGCCATGGCAGCCCAGCGGGCTTCAGCCATCTCAACTGCCTGCTACCGGGTCTCTTGGATCATTCCTCCGGCTATCGGATTTTTGGCCGACCACACCGGTGTCAGACCGGCCCTGCTGCCTTTGGCGCTCCTGCTGGCGGCGGCCACCCTCCTGGTGCCCTCGGCAGCTGGACTCACTCGGGAATGATGCTCTTTGACTGGCAAAACTCCGCTAACCGGTTGTCAGGTGAATCCAGTAGATAGAGCCGAGCAGCACAGTCTCTGGGCAGATACTCGGATTCGAACAGCCGCTCCCATACATTGCCATACACATCAGTGAATTTTATGGCCACAGCAGTCAGTCGATACCGGCCTTGACGATCCCCTCTATCCAGAAAGCGGGGGGATTCGAAGAGAGGCTGAGGGCAGATGGCAGGAAGGCTCCAGACGAATCGTTTATCAGGGTCCATAGAGATGACCCAGTCCCCCGTTGGCAGTGTCCGCCAAGCGTGATGATTGCCGAATCCAGGCGCCCGATAATAGTTGGCTGTATTGTTCTGAAGACTGATGGCTTGTAAGCGTGTCTGGTCCAGCAGATTCCAATGAACCAGGATCGAGACCTTACGGATGGTGCCCTCGCTGTGGTTGGTGATGATCAGATGTTCATCGGCCCCCTGCTTCTGATCTTCGGTCCGAGCGGTCTTGGACTCCCAAACATCAACTCGTGAAGCTTGCTTGAGCAGGGTCTGGTAGAGGTCATAGCTGCGCCGTTCATCGTCCTTGGCGAAGGTTGTCTTCATCTGCCGGGCGGAGTACACGATGGTCGCGGGAATGGCCACAACTGTGGCTAAGGCTGTGATGGAATTAAGGATGAGATTAATGACATCGATGATGGGCATGGACACTTTCCTTCAATATCTTCAACGTAGTCCCAAGCAAAATCGTACATCGCTGTTGTATGTGGTCTCATGCCATCCAGGAGCAACCGTCAGATGGTCGGATGGATGCCTTTTCCTGCCAGATTCTTCAAGCATTCCTGTAGATAGGCTGCATTGTGCTCAGGATAGACGGGGGCTGTCAACGGTACTTCAGCAAGGTCCTCATAGGGAGGGCAATGCCTGCCGCGGTAGAGCGGGTCGTACCAAGCAGGATCGGGATGGTAGCCGCGCTCGCGCATGGTCGCCATGACTAATAGATGAAACTGAAAGAGCTTGTATGGGGAGTGGAGAAAGACATAGTCAACGGTGGCATGCCGTCGTCCCCAGCCCAGGCCACGCAGGGCAGTGATCTCCCGATGCTGGCCCAGCAGCTGCTGTCTGGGAAGCAGCGGGATCAGGTCCTGATGCCACAGTCGCATGACGACCCCCCTCATCGGGGTCATAGATGAACCCCTCTTTCAGCCTAGCCGCTTGCATCGCTGTAAAGCGGACTGGCAGAGAGAGGGGTTCCGGCAATTCCTTACTGGAATTCCTTACTGGGCGATGAATCCGCCGTCCACAACGAATTCGGCACCCAGCGCGAACTTGGATTCGTCACTGGCCAGATAGACGCAGATCTCGCCGATGTCCTGAGGCTCGCCGATATGGCCCAGGGGCGTCAGCTTGCTCATCCTGTCCTCAAGGCTTTGGCTGATCAGAGGAGTCTTGATGAATCCGGGATGGACCGAGTTGATGCGAACGCCGTAACCGTTGTTAGCGGAATCCAGAGCAGCGGACTTGGTGAGCAGCCTGGTGCCGCCCTTGCTGGCGTTGTAGGCTCCGGCCCGGCTCAGACCCACGAAGCCTTCGATGGAGGAGATGTTGATAATGGATCCGCCGCGGCCTTTCATGACCCGCATGCCATGCTTTGTGCCCAGGAAGGTTCCGTTCAGGTTGATGGCGATGATCTTCTTCCAGTCATCGTAGCTTTCCTCGTCCATGGTGACACCCTTATCGCCGATGCCGGCATTGTTGACCACGGTAGTCAGCTGGCCCAGCTCCTTTTCAACGGTGTCGATGGTGGAGACCCACTGGTCCTCATCAGTCACGTCCAGTGTGTGGAAGACGACCTGTCCGGGGTGCTCCTGCATGAAGCTGCGGGAGGCATCGCTCTCCTTGATGTCGGTAAGGGCCACCTTGGCTCCCTCACGGACGAAGCATTCGGCGATGCCCACGCCCATGCCGCCGGTTCCTCCGGTGATGATGGCTACCTTACCTTGTAGACGATCAGTCATATCCACTCCTTTATAGAGATGTGCTGTCGTATTCCATCCTATGCGATGGCATGCACACGCTATCTATCGATGAATCCCAGTCCGAGCAGGAAGGCCCGGGTCTGCATAGGATCCTTGAATACTGCGGTGTTGCCTAGGATCCGCTTGCAGACATCGCCCAACTCCCGGCGTATGGCCGAACGAATCCGTTGAGGATCGCGCGATCCCCCCAGCATGACCGTCAGCTCATCCCACTGATTGCGGAATTCTTTCAAGGACACTGGAAGATCCTCGCCGTCTTCCAGGGCCCGGGCAAGTCTTGTCAGCTGGGGCACCAAGCGACCTGGCAGAACGAAGAGACCCTGGGCTTCGATTAATCCAATGGGCTCCTGCTTGATGGCGTAGAATTCAGGATGAACGTGGAAGATGCCGTCCGGATACTGCTCGCTGACCCCGTTGTTGCGCAGAATCAGGTTCATCTCGTATCCCCGATCAGTGATGAGCGCACTGGGCGAGAGCGCTGATTGACGGCCCCGGGGACCCTGTGGGCGGATGTTCAGAGTTTCGTCGGAGTAATCGATCCAGCCGCGCCGGATCAGGTCGCTTACCTCGATGATGGCCTCCCGATCGTGGCCTATCAGGCGGATGGCCGTGCCTGGCCAGTCCGGAATCTCGATCAGAATGCCAGACGTGTCAGGCAGGGACATGGCCATTCTGGCCGGCGCCTTATGCAGAGGCAGGATCTCTCCTCCGCCCTGGTAGTGGTCGTGGGCCAGCACTGACCCGCCGATTCCCGGCAGGGCGGCGTTGCACCCTAGGAAGTAGCCCGGGAAACGATCCACGAAGTCCAGAAGATTGCCAAAAGTCTCTCGGTCCACACGCATGGGTCTGTGTTCCGCATTGACGCATATGCCGTGCTGGTCGAAGTAGCCGTAGGGGGAGAACTGCCAGAACCAGGGATGGCCGCCGAGGGTCATGCCTAGAGTGCGCAGGGTGCTTCTGCCTCGTCCGGCGAAACCTTCGTTGGTCCTGCATATGGTGCATGCCGGGTAGCCGCTGCCTACCCGATTGCCGGCTGCGGCTTTGGCCATGGTGCGGAACTCGGGTTTGGCCTGGTTGATGGTGATGATCAGGCCCTGGGACTCGAACCTGGGGTTGTGATCCAAGTCGGTTTTTTTGATGTAGGCCGATGCGATCCCGTAGCCATAGAGCCAGCGCATGGCGGCCATGGGTCCCTTTTCTGCCTCAACAGCGGCGAATCTGTCGGCCACCTGGGATGGGGAACGGGTGATCTGGCCCATGATGCGATCAGTGACCGCTGCATCCCGATCGGCTGTGAATACGCCTGCGGCGTGGGCATCCCGGCAAAAAGCCGCCAGCAAGTCGGTGATCTCTTCGGCTGTAGAGCCTTGACTCGTCGATCCTTGCGCGGCAGCCCGGTCGCCAGGAGTATAGGAGTCCAAATCCAGCAGCGCCAGCAGACGGTTGCGCGTCCAGTCCGTGTCGCGCTCGTCCAATTCCAGATGTCGACGAGCAAAGTCCAGAAGGGCATCCAGGTCTGCATCCAGGGCAGGTTGTTTTTCAGACTCCCGTGGATCTGTCCGTAGGCTCATCTGGTGGCCTCCATGATTTGCCTGACCATGCTGGCAGTCTCATCTGTGGATTTTTCCATATGACGGGCCAGAGTCACTTGGGTGCGGCAGCGCACCAGATTGTGCTCAGGATAGGCGACAGCGAAGTAGGTGTCCCCCTGCAGGTAGTCGGTCAGGAATCGCATGCCGCATTCCTCGGTCATCAGCACGGCGCTCAGGGGAAGCAGCCGGGCTTCCCGATCGGTGATGCTTGAGCGGACTGCCCCGATGAACCCTTGGGCGTAGGCCTGGAAAAGATCAATGTCAAAGTGCACCTTCCCCAAGTCCTGCTCGTCCTCCAGCGCAGTGGAGGCCCCGAAGCGGATGGAATCCCCGAAGTCGAAGAGCATCGAGCCGGGCATGATCGTGTCCAGATCGATGATTGCCCTGGCTTGGCCGGTGGTCTCGTCCATGAGAATGTTGTTGAGCTTGGTATCGTTGTGGGTCACCCTCAGGGGGATGGTCCCATCTGCCAGGCCCTTCATCACGGTGTCGTAACGATCCGCGCGCTGTCGGAAGAAATCAATCTCCTCCAGGCATTCCTTGACCCGGCCTCGGCGGTCATTCTCCACAGCTGTCATCAGATCACGGAAGCGCTTGGGCGTGTCATGGAAATGGGGGATGGTCACGTTTAGCTGGGAGGCATCGAAGCCGGCCAGATAATTCTGGAAACGTCCAAAAGCGTCTCCGGCGTTGCGAAAGACCTGAGGGTTGGGCACCATCTCGTAGGATCGCGTGTGCTCGATGAATTTGTAGACCCGCCAGGCCCCTTGGTCGCTTTGGTACCAGGATGCGCCCTGATTGGTGGGCACGATGTCCAGGGTCTCCTGTCCTTGCGTGCGCAGGAAATCGGTGACCAGCTCGATGTTGTGCATCAGGGCAGCAGTGTCTGGGAAAACTGTCGTGTTCATCTGCTGCAGAATGTACCGGTGCCGGTCGGTCCTGGCCAGGTAGGTGACATTGATATGCCCGTTGCCGTAGGGGGTGACGTCCTCCAGGTTGCCTTCCATGGCGAAATGTTCCGCCGCCTGACGTGGTGTGCTCTCATCGATTTTCATGATCCCTCTTTTCCGAAGGCAGCGGCTGCCAGACCATGGCGGAGGGTTCCAGGTCAAGGACTCGGCTTGCTCCGCCGGGAAGATGGATCTCGGTCCTCTGCTCCATTCCGCTGTTGTTGATCACGCAGAAGGTTCCGGCCTGCGGAAAGACGGCCACCTCGCATTCAGGATTGTCGCTGCTCCACTTCCGGTACTGACCCTCCTTGCGGGCCGCCCAGAACAGGGCTCGCTCCAGCAGGCGGGCGTTGACTGCCGAATAGGGCAGGCCAGACAGGTATACTCCGCGTCCGTTGCCATAGTCGCGCACAGCCAGCTGGACCTGGCCGCCATCGGCTTTGAGCAGGTCTGTACGTCCATCGATGGGGTAGGTGTCGAGAATCGGATGGCCGAAGTCGGCAGGGGCATTCTCCGGCAGATCATGGATGATGAAGTGGTCTTGGATGGGTGGAGTGAAGTGTTTGTCCACAGAAAGTGTCCAGTAGCGCTCCTGATCCACGCCGAAGATATCAGCCAGCTGGAAGAAGCGTCCCTGCCAGTCCAGAGCCGTGGGCTGGCCGACTCCGATCAGGCCGCCGCCGTTCTCCGTCCAAGTGCGCAGGATCCGGATCAGCTCAGGGTTCTTCCAAACCGCTCCGCCGCTGAAGGCGGTGCCTTCCGGACCGCCGCAGATGATGACGTCGATGTCCGGGTCTACGCCCTGATTCAGCAAATCGTCAAAGCTGATGAAACGGACGGAGACTCGCATGCCCGAGAGGGCCTCCAGGATGCCATAGTAGGAGGCAGTCTGCTGGTTGGGCAGGGCGTGGGCCACGGTGTAGGCCATCCAGGAGCGCATGGCCCCCCAGGAGTTGAGCACCGCAACGGTCAGCTGTGTGGCGGCTGGGCGGCTTCCGGTGTGCCGGTGCAGGTCGCGGAACTCCTCGGCGATGGCTGCTACGGTGTCCACGAACTTGGGGAACTTCATCGCAAGTGAGGGGTAGCCGCCGTAGCCCATGCGGGATATGGGGCTGCGCAGGATGGCCCGTCGGGCCTTCCTCCAGTTGTCCAAGCCCTCGATGCTGGGGTCGTTGCCCTCATGGAAGGTGTCAGGGAAGAAATATGGAAGAAATCGCCCCTCGGTGTATCGGACGCCGGGGACGTCGGCGATCATGCGCAGGGTGGTTCCGTCGCCGACGGATCCGACCACGGCATCCAGTTTGAGATCGGAGAACCCGGGCCGATAGGGTTCGGTGCCGATCCACTGGTCGCCTAGGAACATCATTGCTTCCTTGCCGGCTGCGTGGGTCATGTCGACCATCGTGGCCGCATTGTCCCTTACGAAACGGCTGATGAAGTCCATCCAGTCGCGCTGTGTTCGCGTGGGCACCAGGAAGGAGGAATTGTAGGTGCCGTTCCGAACGAAGTCCTCGGCCCGTGGGCGGTATCCGTACTCCTGTGAGAAATCCTCGATGGCTCTAGGGCTGACCGTACAGGCGTAGCCCAGCCAGTCGACGATCTTTTCCTGCTGATCCTGGTCGTAGAGCAGCGTGAACTGATAGAAGAAGGTGGTGAAGCGAACCACGTCGGTGGAGGGATTCTCATCCAGCCATCGGGCGAAAGCCTTCATGGCGAAGTCGCGGGTGGCAGGGTGGTAGATATCCAGAGGAATCTGGTGCTCCCGGTCGCCCCAGTCGTTGGTCAGGTGGTTGTACATCTCCACGGGATCCCAGATGATTCGGGCCAGGAAGGTGACCGTATATTCATGCATCGGCATGGCACCCTCGATGTGGACGCGGTCCAAGACGGGATCCAGATTCCAGGATTCGTCGGGCAGCACCGCACCGGTGGTCCGGTCTATCACCTCCCAGTATCGGTGGGGGTCGTCATCGCGGTTGGGGGTGAATTGCTGATCGAAGAAGCTGGCCATCAGATCGATGTCGACCCGCCCGTTCTGAGCCAGAACCCGATCGGTCAGCAGGAAGACCTGTGGCGTCTCGTCCATATGCTCGCGGATCCACTCGTTATAGCCTCTGGCCGGGAAATATGCGCTGTAGACTTTCTTGCCCAGCCCCAGAAGTTCCTTGTCCAGACTGGTGCCGTCGGAGTTGCGGATGGCATCCGCCCCCCACCGTTGGCAAAGCTCCTCGGTTTGCTTGACGAAATGCTCCTCGCCAGGCAACGTGAATCGGCCTGTGGTGCTCATATGTCAGCATGCTCCTTCGCGGATGTATAGGTTGTCGGTGGATGAGCTTCAGCCTTTGACGGCGCCGGCGGCGAGACCGGCCTGCCAGAACCGCTGCAGGCATAGGAAGAGGATGATGACCGGCAGCACGCCCAGCAGGGCCCCCATCATCAGGGCGCCTCTGTCGTTGAAGGTGGGCAGGGAGACCATGCCATACAGACCCAGGGTCACTGGGTAGAGCCCCTCTCCGGAGAGCATCATCAGCGGCAGCAGGAAGTTGTTCCAGGTGGCTACGAACAGGAAGAGGAAGATGGTCACCATGGCCGGCGCCAGCAGCCTGAGGACGATGGTGAAGAAGATGCGCGCCTCGCCGGCTCCGTCGATTCTGGCTGCCTCCAGCAGTTCCGTGGGCACTGAACTCTGCGCATATACCCTTCCTAGGAAGAATCCGAAGGGCGAGACCGAGCAGGGGATGATGATGGACAGCATGGTGTTGTCCAAATGCAGTGCCTGGAAGATGGCGTACTGAGGAATGGTCATCAGCGCGGCAGGCATGAGCAGGGATGCCATGACGACGGCCATCGCTATGCCCTTCCCGCGGAAGTTGAATTTAGCTGTTCCATAGCCGGCCATGACCGAGACGATGGTTCCGATCACTGCGGATACGCCTGAGTAGATCAACGAATTGGCAACCCACTGCCAGAACCTGGCATGTGTCCAGCCCAGCAGCTTGCTGTAGTTGGTGGCGATGGCGCCGGGCAGGTCCTTGAGGCTCGATGCGAACCAGATGCCATTGCTGCCGATCAGCTGGGAGGGCGACTTTGTAGAGGCGATGATGGCCCAGTAGATGGGGAAGAGGAAGTAGATCAAGGTGATGATCAGGACGGCCACGGTGATGATCTTGGCCAGGTGGGAGGGGCGCATGGAACGTGGCAGTTCCTGGGCGGCTCCGCTTCTTGAGTGAAAGATGCGCATTATTCGTTCACCTTCCTTTCAATCCAGGCGTAGAGGAATGCCAGCACGCCGGCAATCAGGGCCATGACGATGGCGATGGCCGATGCCGGACCATTGCCCTTGGGGGTCAATGTCCCACGGGAGGTGTTCATGGCCATCATCATGGGCGTGAAGGAGTTGGAGATGCCCGGATCTGCTGTCTGCATGACCTGGGGCTCATTGAAGAGCTGGATGGTGCCGATGATGGAGAGCAGCATGGCCAGCAGGGCGGCGCCGCGCACATTGGGCAGCTTGATGTGCAAGGCGATCTGCAGGCCGGTGGCCCCGTCAATTCGAGCCGCCTCGTACAAATCATGAGGGATGGCCTGCAAGGCCGCTAGGAAGATAAGCATATTGTATCCGGTGAAGGTCCATGTGGTGATGTTGGCCATGGATGCCAACACGACCTTGCCGGCGAAGAAATCTACCGTGATGCCCAGGGAAGACAGGCCCTTGACGATGGGCGATATCTGCGGGTTGTAGAGGAAGACCCAGATGATGGATGCGACCACCCCGGGGATGGCATAGGGCAGGAAGTATCCCAGTCGGAAGGGGGTCACGTGCTTGACCATGTAGGAATCCAGCACCATGGCCAGCGCCAGGGCGGCGATGATCATGATGGGCACCTGAATCAGGGTGTAAATCAGCACTCGCCCGATCCCTGACCAGAAAGCGGCCGAAGTCACCACATACTTGAAGTTGGTCAGACCCACGAATTTATTGACCATGGTTCCGCCTCCATAGGCTCCGCCGCCCGAGGCGACATCCTGGAAGAAGCTGGAATAAATGGCATAGATGATGGGGATGATGAAGACCACGATGAACAGGATGCCGAAGGGGGCCATGAAAGCCCAACCCGTGCGTTCGGCCCGTTTCACCGCATCCGAGCGTCCCGTTCTGCCCGGTCGGGCAGCTGACGACCGCCGTGTAGCACTCATTCTGGGTACACCTGTCCTTGTCTTGAAGAGAAAATGGGATTGTGGCCGAGCATGTTTAGGACCCGAAACGCGTTCACCGGCTTCGGGTCCCAAACTTCGGGGATGGTCCCGCTCGGCCCTGATGGCGTCGACTACTTGGCGACGGCCAGGCCGTAGTCCTTGAGGGTGGCTACAGAGGTGGTCTGTGCCTGCGAGAAGACGTCAGCAACCTTGGCCTGCCCGGTGGCAGCCTTGGCGGCGGTTTCTGTCATGGCCGCAGCCACAGAGGAGAAGCCAGGCATGTAGGTGAAGTCGCCCATGTTCTTGTTGGCAGTGGCGAACTCCTTCATGAGGTCCTGATCGCCGAAGAAGGATGACCAGCTCTCAGGGGTCTTTGCGTCCTCGGTGGTGGCGGCCAGCACGAGACCCTGGGAGGTCAGGTCCTTGACCTGCGTGTTGAACCAATTGAGGAACTCCATAGCCTCGGCAGGATGCTTGCTGCCCTTGAGCACAGCGACGCCGGATCCGCCGTCGGGGCTGGATTTGCCGGAGTTGCCGAACCAGTCGCCAAGCTGGGCTACGCGCCAGTCGCCCTTGCCGGTATCGCCCATGGTGTCAACGATAAGAGGTGCCTCCCAGGCGGAGCCCACAGTGCCGATCAGCTGGCCGTTCTTGAGCGACGCATCGAAAGAGGGGTCCCAGCGGGGATTTGTCGGGGCGGCCTTGGCATCCAGCAGCTGCTGATAAACGTCGGCCACCTGCTTGGAGCCGTCGGTCTGGGTGTCCACCACCCAGGCATCGTTCTTCACGGTGTACCAGGGCTTGGTGGCGCCGGCTAGGCCGGGCATCATGTTGCCGGCTTCGTCGGGCTGGTAGGACATGATGTACTTGCCCTGTGCGGCCGTCTTCTTGGCGGTTTCGATCAGCTGATCCTTGGAGGTGGGCACTGAAATGCCCAGCTTGTCGAATTCGGCCTTGTTATAGAAATAGACCAGTGGGCCGGTGTCCTGGGGCAGGCCGAACATCTTGCCGTCAATGCCCATAAGCTTGTATGCGCCGGGGGAGAAGTTGCTCTTGTACTTGGAGGCTTGGGCGCTGACGTCCTCCAGCATGCTCTTGGTGTAGACCTCCGGCAGTTCTGCATAGCCCACCTGGGCCAGATCCGGTGCATTGCCAGCCTTGACGTCGGTCTCCAGCTTCTTGATCATCTCGGCCGACTTGCCGTTGAACTTGGTCGCCTTGACCTGGATGTTGGGGTGGGACTTGTTCCACCGCGCGACAATGTCATTGACGGGGGTCATGTTCGGCTTGTCCGGCAACCGGTGCAGGTAGGTGATCTGCACCTTTTCGCTCGACTTGGAAGACTCGCTTTCGGATGAGGACTTTGACGTTCCCGATGAGCCGCAGCCCGACAGGGCTATGCTCAGGGCCGCCAGCGACGTCACCGCGGCAAGTAGTCGTTTCCTTTCAGATATCATTTCCCGCTCCTTTACGGTAAATGGCCGTCGTCGTCACCAGACGACCAGTCTCAGGTTAACACACCCGGTCTAATTGTCAACACTATTTACAATTTATTGGCCAGTCTTTTTCCTTGGTTGCCAAGAGCATTTTTCAGGCATGGCCTTGGTTTTGCCGGCTTCATGTAAGTCCTGTCCGATTATGCTGACTTGTTGAGAAATTTATATCAGGGTGCAATTGCTTGTTGGCGATACTAAAAGGGGCGGCGGGGCACAAGACCTCGCCGCCCCTTTTAGTCAGCGGTGCTTGTTATTAGTTAACTTCGTTTCCCATGACTGCGTCTGGTCAGGAGGAGTCCAGCGGTCAGACCGACCATGACAATGACCAGCAGGGAGGTTACCGCGACGCCTGTCGCCGATAGCCATCCGTCCTGTCCATGGCCATTGGGATGGGTTGGCTTCTGCTGAACATTCCCATTGCCGGTGCCGGTGATCGGATTCTTTCCAGGATCTGATCCCGTGCCGATGCCGCCTGTGCCAGTTCCGGGTTTCGCGGGTTGAAGCCCGTTGATGGCCGTCTGCAGATTGACGGCAGCCAAGGCCACCTGATAGGCCGTGGCGTGGTCGTCGGCCAACACCTGCTTGGCTTTGGACAGCTTGTCCTGCAAGGTCTTCCAGCTGTCTGAACTGTATCCGGCCTCCTTGAGCCCGGCAGCCTGATTCACCAGATCCTGCAGCTCGCCCTTGTCCACAGGTTCAGCAATGGTCGGCAGGGCGCGATCGGTGGTCAGGCGGAGCTCGGCTGCTGATACATAACGGTTGGCTTCCGAGCTGCTCATGCCAGTGGTCTCGGTTGCGGTCAATCTGACTGCGACCACATTGGAGACCGGCGCGAAGGAGATCTTCTGCCAGGTTGTCTGCGTGCTGAAGGTGCCGGTTATCTCCACCGGCTCCGACCTCTCGCTCTGGGTCAGAGTGATCTTGTAGCTCTTGATCTTGCCGTTGACCGAATCGCCGCCCGGCCGGGGGAGGTAACGCAGCCCATTGACGGTGGCGGGCTCGTGCAGGTTGAATTGGTACCAGGCTGAGCCGTCCTCAAGGGCATTCGCACCCCACTTGGTGTGCCAGTAGGTTGAGGGCTTGCCATCCTGGGCGTATTCCTTGGGTCCCTCGGTACCGCCGACATCGGGCTGTTCGCTGCCCGCGGTGACAGCATAGCTATCCTTGGCTATGTCACTGGCATCGCTTGCCTGCGAACCGGGTGCTGTGGCCATGTAGTCCTCAAGAGCGGTCAGGATTCCGTAGGCACGTGACCAGTCCTGCGGCCCTGAGCCGTCCTTTTCGATCAGCAGCCGCGCCTGATCCACCGTATGCAGGTAGGTCAGCCAAGCCTGGTCGCTGTACTTTGCCTGGCTGTCGTCGAAGCGATCCCGTACCTCTTGGAGTTTGGCTCGCGCCTCTTCCTGGGTCTTGGACTTGTCTGGAAGCCGTTCGATGCGCAGGTTGTCCAGGACGAAGTCCTGATATCCGCCGAAGTTGGCCGCATCGCCGGAAGTTCCCTGGCGGTCGGGGGCCTTGTCAGTCGAGTAGATGCCGAACCAGGAGGAATCCCGAGGTCCGCCAGTCAGCTCGAATTGGTAGTGGGCAGTGGTGCCTAGGGCCTTCTCCAAGGGTTTCAGCTGGGTGCGGGCCGGGTCGAACTCGCCCTGCCCCACGGCCAGAGCATAGGAGCCGGAGGAGCCGGCCTGGTAGTCGAAGGAGATTCGGTAGGTGGCTCCGGTAAGGAACCGGGCATTCTGGGGAATGGTTTGGTAGACCAAGGTGTTGCGTTCGGTAAGCCCGTTGATCTTGATCGACCAATCTCCCTGCAGCACATCGTCCATCTTCTTGACGTCCCAGCCCGCTTGAGTGTAGGGGGCGTGGAGCTCGGACAGATGGACGCGGTTGTCTTCCACGCCTTCTGCTCCCGAGACCACAAAGGGCCATATGCCTTGGGCGTTGTGCTCGAAGTCATTGGTCAAGGTTTTCACGCCGCCATCTGCGTCGGTTTCCAGACCCTTGTACTCGTTCTTCACCAGGCGCAAATTGTCGAAGTAGGCGGATCCGTCACCCTGATGTGAAAGGGTCAGAATCGTATTGCCCTGATCTGGCGCTGTGAAGAAGACGTACATGTTCTGGAAGAGGCTGCTGCCGTCTACTGTGGCGCAGTTGGTGTTGTGGGGATCGGCCTGTACGAAGTTCCTGGCTATGCTGCGTCCGGTGGAGTTGGTGGCCAGCACCTTGTCGCCGTTGCTGACCTCCAGGCGTGCCTGGCCGTCGCTTCGGTTATCCACGCCCACATAGAGGGCATAACGTGCGCCAGGCTCCAGATCTTTTATGGTCTGCGCGGATTCGACTCGGCCATCCAGCTTGAGCATAGGATTGCTGGAAGCGCTTTTGACGATGGCGGCACTCCCGGAACCCTTGGTCTGCCAGTTATCCTCAAGGCTTTTCTTCCCGCCGTTGAAGCCTGTGTCGACCAAGTGGGAACCTGTGCTCCAGATGACGTTCGGATTGGCTGAGGCCCCGCGATGAACCACGTATGGGGTTCCCGCTTTGGCGTTCAGAGTGATCTGCCCGTTGACTACGGGTATATCCAATGGGTCGGTCTTGCCCTGGTCGCTCAGTCGGTAAACCTTGACTGTAGACAGATTGTTCCAGGAGTCAGGCAGTGTCCAGGTGGTCGTGCCGCCGCGTGTGTTCCAGTGATAGAGCTTCTGGTCGTTCGCAGACAGGGGCTTGCCTGTCTTGGCATCCCAGAGCCATGGCAGCAGGTAGGACTCAGTGCCTTGGCCACTGCCGTCTCCGGGCGAGACCGCTCCCTGCAGGATGGTTCTACCGTCCAAGGTAATGGTGCGCTCGCGGTAGGCGGACGATGACTGGTCATTGGATCCACGGTCGATGACCACTTGGTGGCCCAGGTCGTCCTTCAGGATTATCCGCTCCTGGCCGTTGTTGGCTGACGGATCCTTGGGAGATTGCTGGTCCAAGGGATTGTTGACCCAGCGAATCACCTTGAAGTGCTGGATGAACTTGGTGGACAGATCATGGGTGTAAAGGTTGGCTATGTAGGCATCGTAATCGTTGCGGCCCTGCCAGCCTTCGAAGTCCTTCATGCTGTAGCCGCCTAGGAGAGGAGCATTGGCGGCGCCGCCGTAAGAGGGGTAGTCGCCGTCCCAGCTGTCCTTTTGGTGGTTGCGAAGGAAACGCATGACTTGGGAGTTCTGCCCCTTGCTGGTGTAGCCTCCGTAGGTCAGATCCGCCGCCCAGTGCTGGAAGGAGGCGTCATATTCGTTGGCTGCGCCGAATTCGGTGGCTACTCGCCAGCCGTTGTCGGTAATCATCTTCGAGAGCTTGCGGGTTTCCCAGGAGTCTTCGCTGCCGGAGGTCTGATTGCCCCAGACGTCCACATAGACGAAGTCCAGATTGTCGCCCACCTTTTTCTTCAGATCTCCGAACCTGTTTTGGCGGGAGCCTGATGCCAGATCGTGGATGCCGTCGATGCCGACCGCCTGATCAAGCCAGTTCCAGCCGTATTGCAGGCTGCCGTCAGTCCGGCGGCGAACCAGATCCTCGCTGAAGGCCTTGGCCTCCGGGTACATCTCGTCGGCGTTGACATGCACGCCGAAGCGGGCGCCCTGCTTGGCTCCCTCCTTCATCAGGGTGTTCATGTCCTTGGCGCCGCCCATTCGGGTGCCGATGTCTCCATAGTCCGGGTGGCCGGAATCATGTCCCTCGTTGGCGTAGCCCTTGAGCAGGACGGACTGGCCCAGTCCATCGGTGTTGAGAGCCACTTTCTTTACATTGTCCAAGGTGCTGAGGAAAGGATTCTGAGCCTGACTTCCGAAGTTCATGGCAATACGCCAGGAAACCAGATCAGGCACCTCCTGGGCCCCATAAGGGTTGTTCATGATGTCTCGGTAGGCGATGGCCCCGTCCTGCCAGTCGACCCTGCCGTCCTGATTCTCGTCGCCTGTGATGGCCACGGCCATCTTGGGCATTTCGGTCTGTTCGACTGTGAAAGAGCGGTTCTTGGAGTCCCGAACCTGGCGATGGTAGTACCAGGCAGGGCTGGATAGTCCGAGGGACGTCGATCCATGAATGCTGCTGATGTCTGTGAGCACGCGAGTGTTCCGAGCGCCTCCGGACATTGAGCTGCCCGCCGTGGTGCCGTCATGTTCGCTGTTGCTCCATAATCCGGCGCTCAGTGATCCTCCCGAGACGAATCCGTAGGCGTAATCGGATTTGTTGGGATCGACTGTGGTGTCGTCAGTTACGGGGAAGGTGGTGTCGCCGGGTACCTGGGTGTTCGAGGACATGCGTGCACCAGTGAATTGAGCTCCGTCCTGATCGCTGCTGACGGATACCAGATCCTGCCCGGGCAGGGCTATGGTCTGGATGGGGTGGTCTTCTCCAGCAGCGTTTTCGATCTTGGTGATGTCCAGGTGCAGGGTGTTGGCCTTGAGCCAGAGGGCCGCTGTCACGGTGGCATCGATATTCTGGTCGGGCTTTTGGGCGCGAAGCTGGTAAGTGGCCTTGTCTGTTCCCTGCTGGGTGAAAGTCACGTCCGAATCAGTCAGATCCATGTCTATGCCATTGATGTTCAGACGACGCAGATCCTCATGTCGGCCGTACATGACCCTGTTGTCCAGCTTGGTCATGGTGTATTGAACCACGGACGGGAAGTGCTTTCTGACCTGTACGCTCATCTCGGGGGTGCTCAGGGTGACCTTGGCCTCTGGGGTGGCTTTGTTCAGTTGCAAGGATCCCAGGTCCAGGTCGGCACGGTCCACCTGTATGTCCTTAGTGATGTCCTCGTAGCCCTGTTTTCCGATCTGCAGGGTGTATTTGCCTGATTTGATCTGCTTCAGGGTGAATGCGCCTTCGGCGTCTGTCATTGCCGAGGCTCCCGTCATATGGACCTTGGCCCCGGCGATGGCTCCGCCGTCTGCATCGACGATTCGTCCGACGACCGAGTGCAGATCGGCCGGGTCTTCCTTGAGCTTGAGCCTGACTTCAGTGATCTGGTTCTGGTAGACGCCAGCCTTCATGGCCAACTTTCCGGTTAGCGCGCCAGCCATTGGACCGTAGTCGACATCTTCGAAGGCCGCTCGCCCGTCTACGGTGAGTCCTGCGCGCTGACCGGTCCAAGTGATTCCTATCGTGGTCGGGGTATCCTGGGCCGGTGCCGGAAGTCTGGTTCCCGTGTACCACTGACCGTCCCCGCCGTAGCGCTGCCAGAACCATCCCCCGGAGTCATAGCCGATGAAGAGACCGGAGTTGGGATTGGCATACCCTAGATAGAAACCGAACCTGTTTTCTGTGCCAGGCTGGGGCGAGCTCATGGTAAGAGTCAGAGCTCCTGGGCTGGTGAAGTCGTAAGTGGTGGCGTCCAAAGCGATGGCCGGGTACTGGTCGCTGGCCGTCGTGGAATTGCCGTTGGCTGCTGAGGCCTTGAAGCGCAGCCAGCCATTGGACTTTTCCAGAACCTCGCTGCCTTTGACGGTAACGGGATCCAGAGACCATTTGTGGTCTGCGGGATTGACGGGAGTGATCCGTGGATTGATACCAGCAGCTCTGGTTCTTGCTCCCGATCCTGTAGCCAGGGTTGACGGAGCATTGGCTTGGTACGGCTGACTCCCCGTGGTAGCGAAGGCCGGGTCCGCGGCCCCTGCGGTGGCCAAGGCGAATACGGTCGCCAGGGTCATGGATATGATGCGTTTCATATTCTAGACAAGCCTCCTTGCCGTCCATGTGATGACGGGCGACCGACCCATAAATTCGCGGAAGAGACTGCCCGGAACTACAACATCATTATTGGGCCAGAACGTCACGTCAATGTCAAATGTAAGTGTAGTAAAGATAATGCTAGTACACAAGTCGAGATAGGTTTAAAAATCAGTCTTCATTATTTGTATATGTACTTGTCATATTTTGGAAACGAGGTTCTTTGGACCCTGTTTGCAGTTTCAGCGGCAGTTGATGCGCATGGGTGAATGTGGCAATAGCTGAGCAAGGCCCCTCTCTGCATTCATCGTTGCAGCATGTAATTCCATTGTTGTGTTGCGCCTCGATTACAAGCAGGTGTCGCTCAAGCTCAAGATCCGCTGGTTGGTCAAGACTAAGGGGAAGATATGGTTTCTGGTTTTCACCACCCGCCCGTAGAGGCACAGGCAGGGTGGCGAAAGGATGTGAATGCGGTCGTTGCAGGGTTCGGTCAGCTGGTTTGAGCGGCCGTTTTGCGAGTGCCTTTCAGCGGGATAATGCCTAGGAACAAGGCAGCGACCATGATCAGGATGCTCAGACCGAACATGATGATGTAGCCGTGGGGCTGGTCAGCGATGGCGCCCCAGAAGAGGGCGGCGAAGGCTGAGGCCAGAGATCCTACCATCTGAATGCGGGAGTAGATGTTGGTGTAGTCACGCGAGCCAAAGACCGCTGTAACCAGGATGGGCGTCTGCACAGTAGTGCAGGCGTAGACCAGACCGAAAGCAAAGGCCCCAAGCAGCAGCAGTGCGGGCAACCCAGGGAAGGCGACCATGAGACAGACGCCGAGAATGCCGCCGCCGATGCCCAGACAGAGCCCGCCCACGATGCTGCCGTCGTTGACCATGCCCAGGATGACCTTGCCGATGGCTTGACCGGCCATGCAGGAGGAGGCGATCAGACCTGTGTAGGCTGCCATGGATGGCAGGGATGCCGCATATGAGGGCAGGAACTGGTAGATGGTCTGATTCATCGTGATCAGGCCGCAGAAGAGCGCCAGTGCCCAGAAAGCAGGGGAATGCAGGGCCTTAGAAGCAGTCATGCCCACGGTCGAAGCGACAGGTTCCGAGTTCTTTTTGCCCTTGGCTCCGGCGTCCGTGCTCTTGGTGACTGCCTGAGCGGTCCTAGGCTGCTGGTCCTCGGCACCGTAGGGATGCAGGCCCATCTGCTCGGGCGTGCTGCGGATGACGAAGATGGTGAAGGGTAGGGTGACCACCAGAATGAGAATGGCGAAAACCAGGTATCCCCGCCTCCATCCATCAGGGGCGGATCTGATGATCATGGTGCCAATCTGGTTGAAGATTACTCCGCCTATGCCGGTGAAGGCCATGCACAGGCCGATGAAGAACCCGACCCGTTTGCGGAACCAAGCGTTGATGAGCGTAGGCACTGAAAGATAGAGGATGGCCGGCATGCCGATTCCCAGAATCACTCCGCACAGGTAGAACTGCCACATGGCGGATGATCGAGACATGCCCAGACAGCCGAGTCCGGCCAGGATGGTGCTTGCCGTCAGGACAATGCGCAGATCGTAGCGATGCATCAGCCATCCGGCCACTGGCAGGAAGAAGACCATGGTGATGCTGAATATGCTGAAATACCCGGTGAACGCGGCCTTGGGAACATGGAAGTAGCTGCTGACAGGTGTGAAAAAGATGCCTGCGCAGCTGCAGACCAGCGATACCGGGATGGCCGTGAAGACGATGCCCGACAACACGATCAGGTAGGGATAAACAGCCTGTTTTCGTGATGAGGGCCTTGTTGGTGTCGTCGACATTGCTGCGACCTTCCTCTTATGGAACCGGGACTAGCCAACTGCTGCTTGGTTTGTATGCTCCCATTGACTTGTGGCTCGGCTGCCCGGATGTCCACTATGGGGAATTTAAGAGCCAACTATAGTTCAATATTTGACCCTTACCTATCGTTACAATGCAGACTATGAGGTTTTTTGTCGTCGCTGTTGTTGTCTCCTACAACCGATCCAAACTCCTTCAGGAGTGCCTGGATGGCATAAGTGGCCAGTCCTGCAAGCCTGATCAAGTCCTTGTCGTGGACAACGCCAGCGAGGATGGATCGGTGGACGTGGTCTTGTCGCACCCCTTGAAGCCTGACCTGATCCGTTTGCATCACAATATGGGCGGTGCAGGAGGATTCGTGGCCGGAATGGCGGCGGCCTTGGCGAAGATTCCTCCTCAGCGCGAAGCCTATCTGTGGCTGATGGATGACGATGTGGTGCCCCAGCCCAATGCCCTGTCTGGTTTGCTCGATGCTGCCTCAGAGGCTCGTGCCGAGAATGGCTCCTGGCCGGCCGTTTTAGGTTCTGAAGCTGTCTGGATCGACGGCCGGGTACATGGCATGAACAAGCCCCGTCGTCGTCTGCCGATCAGAAGGGGCAGGCCGCAGTTGCAGGCCAGCGCCCATGCCTACCAGGTCCGCTCCCTGTCTTTCGTGTCCTGCCTGGTGAACGTCAAGGCCATCCAAGCTGCAGGAACCCTGCCGCGGGCTGCCTTCTTCCTTTGGAATGACGACTTCGAATATACTTCCAGACTGCTGAAATCGAGTATCGGTTATTATGTTCCTGCTAGTCGGGTATGGCATAAGACCAAGGTCTTTGGCTCCAGCGATGCCGATCCGGGTTCTCGCTTCTTCTATGAGGTGCGCAATAAAATATGGATGTTCCGATTCAGCAGGGGCAACTTCACAGCGATTGAGCTTCTGGCACTGCTTATTGCTACTGGCAGACGGTGGCTTCTTACCCTTGTCAGGGCGCATGATCGGCGGCAGATCCTGCAATGTTTGTCTCGGGGATTCAAAGCCGGCATGGCTGCACGCCCTGGCAGCAATCATGACCTGTTCGCCCAGGAACCCGATGTTCAGGCACTGATCGACCGTGTCGATCAGGGACGGCAGGCGGTGATCCGGTAGAGCTTCGCCCGGCCTTGGCTGTCGGCCAGTTGGAGGGCTTGAGGAACGGGGTGGAGGCCAGTGAAGATCTGGTGCTGAGGATCGTTGGCGACGTATGGTCCGCCCATATCCGCATACCAGTCAATGTGATGATCGGTCAGAATCCTGCATACCTGTGGGTCTGAGTCTATGTGTTCGAAGTTTGTGGCCAGGTAGGCATGATCATGGTCCCAATTCATATTCAGATGAGCGTAGAACGGTGTGGTACCGCCGACAGCCAGCATATATCCGCTGCCATTCCATGGGTCGGACAGGACTTGCTCGCGGTCTGATACATGACGGCCCATTCTCTTCATCAGCAGGAATTCGTCAGTTGACAGCATCGGAGCATCCGCGTTGTTGGCTGCGAAGGCATACGTTGAGACCAAGGTCTTTTCCATGGAGTCCAACTGCGGATTCACGGCGCAGAACAGCACGGCTACCATGGCTGCCAACATCGTAGCTGGTATCGATGTCATCTTCTCGGCTTGCGGTGCACGTTGTTTCACGGCTTCGATGACATGCTCCAAGGCTATGCCCATGATGGGTATGGCCACTACAGGCCAAGCGCAGAATAGGCGACGTTGATCCTTATACCACAAAGCAGTAAGGATTTTGGCCCAATCGGCATGGGTGCCTGCGCAGGCGACGAAGACCAGACCCAGCAGCAGGAAGGAGAACACAAGAATCATGTCCTTTCTGCTATGGTGCAAGCAGAGCACGATCAGTGCCAGGACCAAGGCCAGAGCCAGGGGCCAGTAGACCGGCAGCCGATGGTTGCCTGAATCGATGGGCTGTCCAAGCAGGAAGCGCGCTATAGCGGATGGCAGATCTTCCGTGGGCTGTGCCGGTCCGCCGTTGAGATGATCTGATATTTTCCGGGCAGGACCACGCAGGTACAGATTGTGGAAGATCTTTAGTCCAATAGCCAGCACGACCAGGAATCCCGCAGTCAGCACCCCGGCGGCTACGCGGAAACGATGCTTGTTGGTTTTGGCTAACCGCTTTCCTGCCCTGATCAGCCAAGACAGAGTCAGCGGCAGCACAAGAAGAGCGCCTGTCATCATGACTCTGAAATGACAGAAGGATACGGCGACGACGCTGAGAAGAATCCAGGCAAGGCCGACTACGGATCGGTGGCTTTCCTGCCATCCGTCTGTACACCAGGACCAGGTAAGCGCGATGAAGACGGGCAGTATGACCTGACCGGCGAACATGGAATATAAGGTGCCCCAATCCAGCAAGAGGAAGGGGAAGCCTGCGCAACATGAGGCAAGTACCGGTGCGAGCAGATCGCTCCACGCATGTCTGCCCAGCAGGGTTCTGATCAGAAAAAGCATGGAAACCGGCCATATCAGAGCAGCAAAGACCAGCCAGGTGCAGGTGACGGCGCTGACTGCCGTCGCTGGGCTGTAGGCCAGTGCTCCCATGGCAGCGAATTCCTGAAACGCTATGGGGTATATTTCCCTGATGGGCGGAAGAGCATGCAGGGATGAAGCCTGACCGGTGAGCGCAATTCGTGCCACTACGTTGTAGTGGAAGACCGAGTCGTAATTTTGCGTGACCTGATCCGGCGAAGGCGCGGCATGCATCAGCCTGATGCCGATGTTGCAGGCGGCCAGTGCCGTGCCGATGACTGCCGGAAAGAAGTGCCCCAATCGGAATCTGGCTTCTCCGTCATTCTTAGACAGCGTAGAGGGTTCTCGGCCAACTCCATCTGAAGTGCGAAAATGCTTGAAAAGCTGACGCGCTAGGAGAATGGCGGCAATGAGCGCTACGGCCGAAAGCCCGTAGGAACGCCAGCTCCAGGATATGCCGAGCGGCTGGAAGAGCACGCCATCAATGCCGGCAAGTGCAATGGAGACCACAGGGCCAAGCGCAGTCACGAAGATGGGTTTGCGGTTGCCCAGTGCCGCTACCAGCAGACACCCGGGCAGATACAGGGCTGCGATGATGAACAGCAGCAGTGGCCAGGATTGTTGCCAGGTCATCAGGGTTGATTGCATGGATCACTTCTTTCGGCTGTTGTTGACCGACTTCCCATGGAACCGGTTGAGCAGGGTGGTCATGATGGCATACAGACAGCTGCGTACTTGGTCGGGCAGCAGACGATAGCAAGCGCGGATGAGGATGTTCCTGACATATTGTATCGGACTGATGAACCCATCTTGCAGAAAATCGTTTTGCAGACGCAGCTCGTCGCGGAACATGCGCATGCCGCCCCTGCGGTGATACATAGCCGTATCGGATCGATAGAGGACCAGTGGTTCCTTGATGTTGCCGATATGTTCGCCAGCAACCAGCATGGTTTCCCAAAGACGGTAATCTTCAAAGCGCCCGGCATTCTCCGGGTAACCGCCCACCCTGCGCACGCTGGTTTTGCAAAAGGCCACGCTGGGGTGGTGCAAGGGGGAATGCAGGGTGGCATATGTCCGAAGTTCGGATCCTCCCTCTGGCAGATAGCGGATCCGGCCTGGAGCGTGCTCGTCTTTTGAAAACTCCTGGACGGCGCTGCCCAAGGCATCTAAGCCGGATGAGGCCAGCAGGGGGATGAGAACGCTGAATCTTGATGGGCGGGATATGTCGTCGCTGTCTGCCCTGGCAACCAGTTCGTACTTGCAGGACCTTAAACCTATATTTAGCGCGTGGGCAAGCCCTCTGTTGGCCTGCAGCCGCACAATCGTGAACTCGGGCATCTGATGGGCTCTGTCGGCGTGGAGCAACTGTGTCTTCAGCTCGGTCGGATATCGATCGATCAACTGGTCCAGTCCTCTGCTCAATGGACCGTCGCACACAACGACTACCTGATTGGGCATCAGCGTTTGTTCGATGGTGTCGGATTTCAAAGCGCGGGCAACGAAGGAGGGCGTGTCTCCGGCATAGACAGCCATCAGGAGCGAAAACGGAGTGTGACTCTGGTTCCTTGCGCTCATGGCAGTGCTGCCGCCTTTCTTCGTGGATTACTGCGTCGATTCTACATGCGCCCATGCTGGTGAGGTCTTGGCTGATCTGTTCTTCCCCAAAGGTTCAGTCCATTACCGCGCATTTGGTCATGATTGTGGGTGTCGATCTGGTTGCGGCAAAGACTTGCGCTTACAGCGACTCGAGGTTGTACCATCAGGCCGATTGAAGATCGAGGAAAGGTGAGACTGTTATGACAGTTGAGGATAAGACAGTGCTGATCACCGGAGCTTCGTCCGGTATTGGGGAGGCCACGGCGAGGCTGTTGGCGCAGCGAGGGGCCAAGGTGGTGCTGGGCGCTCGCCGCAAGGATCGGCTGGATAAGATTGTCAATGACATCGTTCAAGCGGGTGGCCAGGCGGCCTCCATGGCTCTGGACGTTACCGATCGGCAGGCCAATGAGGACTTCGTGGCTTTCGCCAAGGAGCAGTTCGGCGGGGTGGACGTGGTGTTCCTCAACGCTGGACTCATGCCTAACTCGCCACTGTCTGCCCTGCATGTGGACGAGTGGGATCGGACCATTGACGTCAATCTTAAAGGCGCACTGTACGGCATTGCTGCGGCTCTGCCGGAGTTCACCGGGCAGCGTCACGGACAGTTCATCGCTACTTCATCGGTGGCTGGTCTCAAAGCCTATCCGGGTGGAGCGGTCTACGGGGCAACCAAGTGGGGTCTGCGTGATCTGATGGAGGTGCTCAGGATGGAGTCCGCCCAGGAGGGGACCCGTATCCGCACCTCTACCATTTACCCGGCGGCCATTCGTACCGAGTTGCTGGATACCATCACAGACAAGCAGACCCTGGCCGATATGAACAAGACTTACGACAGCTATCAGATCGATCCCGAACGGGTGGCCCAGGTGGTGGCCTTTGCCATTGATCAGCCTGAGGATACCAATGTATCGGAATTCACCGTAGGCCCTACCATTCAGCCCTGGTGAATTCCTTCGCCGCTTCACTCAGTCGCTGCTGGAGGGAAGAAGACGAATGCCGGCCTGGGCCATGGCCTTTCGAGCCTCAACGCCCTGATCTTCGCTGACCGGGACAGTCAGATCTTCGAAGACCGTGACCTGGTAGCCCAGTTTTGCGGCATCCAAGGCCGTCTCCTTGACGCAGTGGGATTCGGCGATGCCTACTACGTCTACTTGGTCGACTCCTGCTTGCGCCAGTGCGTCGGCCAAAGTGACTCCAGATGACCTAGCCGCAGTGAATTCCTCCCTGCTCTGGATCCGATCAGTGTTGTCTTCGATGCCTTCGAATCCGGAGTAGGCGGCGGAATACTGGCCCTTTTTGAAGTGATGGGCTATGCCCAGCTCCCGAATTTCGGGATGAAGCTCCGCCCCGGGTGAGCCCGCCACGCCGTGCTTGGGCCAGGTGTCTACAAAATCCGGGTGATCGGACCAATGAGATCCAGGCTCGATGTGCCAATCCTGAGTGGTGGCCATGTAGGCGTAGCCCTTGGCATGGTCATGAACGTAGTCGGCGATTTTGCCAGCCGTGGCGTTGCCTCCCTCGACTCCCAGCTCACCTCCTTCGCAGAAGGTCGGTTGGACATCCACGACGATCAAAGCCTTGGACATGGTGATCACTCCCTTGGTCGATGCTGACGGCAAGCAGAGGAAATACCGTTTGAAGCTCGGCAAACATCCCTCTTGCGTATCAGTCTAATTCTCGCGGATGCATCAGCCCTTCCGCTTTAGTGCATGTGGACAAATATTACGGCGATTCAGCGTCTTATGGCCAAGATGATAAAGGAGACAGCAAGAGAGGTCAAACATGGCTGCGTCAGGCGGATCCATACGGACTTTTTAGATGTTTGCTTGGTAACCTAGGTGCCAGGATTGTAAGGGATTATATCGGGTGCTTCCTGGGCTGCCTTCTTTCGTACAATGACGGAGCGGGGGTCGTTCCAAGAGAGGGGATGCGGGTATGAGGATCAATGAGTTCGGGCAGCCCATTGGTGATGCGATTGCATTCGCTGGGGCCACGGTGCCGGAGCCTGTCGAGTTGGCTGGCAGAACCGTTCTGGCAGTGCCCTTGGGCGGAAACCAAGGCGATGCCTTCTATGAGCGGATTTTCGGTCCTGAATGCGACAGATCCATCATGACCTATAGCACTCATGATCTCTACCCTGATAGACCAGCATTCGACTCAGGATTCGCATCCATGGTTGCAAGCCAGGATCCTCGCTTTTTCGCTATTCTCCGCAAGCCATCTGGACCTGAATCTGGTGTTGGTCAGTCTGCGGACAGGAAGGATCCGGATATACGGGAGTATGTGAAGCTTCATGATTCGTCGAATCTGTTGGGCATGTATGCCTTGATGCGGATTCGGGCGGACATGGGAAGCGTTGAGATGGGCCATGTCATCTATACCAAGGACCTGCAGAAAAGCAGACAGGCAACCGAAGCCCAGTATCTGATGGCTCGGCATGTCTTCGAGGATTTGGGTTATCGCCGATATGAGTGGAAGTGCGACAGCCTCAACGCGCCCTCACGGTCGGCTGCGCTGAGGCTGGGATTCAAGGCTGAAGGCCGGTTCAGAAACGACATGGTCTATAAGGGCCGAACTCGCGATACGGATTGGTTTTCCATATTGGATAGTGAATGGCCGGCAGTGAAAGAGCGGTTGGAGACCTGGCTGGATGATGCCAATTTCGATGAGGATGGCAGGCAGAAGCGCCGTCTGCAAGATTGCTGAACTGTTGCTGATCTGAATGCAGTTTCTTATGATCGCACTGCTGCATCCTCGATAAAGCCAAAATAGGCATTCATGGCTCGGGCTGTGGGAGTGTCATTGCGGCGCATCAGTGCAAGCGGAGCCCCTTCAAACAGCACCTTGCCTCCATCGTTTCCAGCTCCTAAACCCATGTCGATTACCCAGTCGGCCTGACCTATGAAGCGCAGGTTATGTTCCATGGCGATGACAGTAAGACCTTTGTTGGCGATGAGGCTACGCAAGAGGGCAATCTGCTGCAGGATGTTGGATTCATGCAGGCCGCTGGTAGGCTCGTCCAAAATCAGGGTCTCATGAATTCCTTCCTTGAGCAGTTTGGCCAGTTTGAGGCGTTGCAGCTCGCCGCCCGAGAGCGTATCGAGGGCCTGCCCAATGGACAGGTAGGACAGCCCGACATCCTCCAGGGCCTGCATAGCTGGTCCCAGCACCTCACGATATTGGTGCATGGCCTCGCTGGCAGTCAGTTTCAGCACCTGGGCGATGTTAAGACCGCGGTATCTGGCGGACAGAGCCTGCGTTGAATATCTGGTTCCATGGCAGCTTTCGCAGACAGTGCTGGTATCACCCATGTAAGCAATATCCAGGGTGACGACTCCCTTGCCCTTGCAAACCGGACAGGCTCCAGCAGCGTTGAATGAGAAGAGTGAGGGGAAATTACCTGTAGCCTTGGCGAAGGCTTTGCGCAGCTGGTCGAAGACGCCCAAGTAGGTCAGCAAGTTGGAACGTCCGCTGGCCTTGATCGGCTTCTGATCCAGGAGTATGGCATCATGCTGAGCCATGAAGCCTTCCTTGATCAGGGTGCTCTTACCTGAGCCGGCCACTCCGGTCACCACAGTCAGCATATGCCTAGGTATCTTGGCGCGGGCTTCTCTGACGTTGTGGGCAGTGACCTTGTCTATTGCATAGAAGCCTTGTGCAGGCGCTGCCGGTTCGTTTACTATGCCTGGATCTGACAGGGCTCTGCCCGTGGCTGTGCCGCTTTCCAACAGAGACCGGTGGTCCCCCTCGAAGACGATCTGTCCGCCTTCCGTGCCTGCTCCTGGCCCCATGTCGACGATATGGTCGGCGATGGCGATGAGTTCAGGGTCATGATCCACGATTACCACCGTATTGCCCTTGTCCCGCAAACCTTTGAAGATTTTCCTGATCCCGGTCAGGTCATGGGGGTGCAAGCCAACACTGGGTTCGTCGAAGATGTAGAGCACGTCATTCAAGGGGCTGTTCAGACAGTTGGCGATTTTCAGACGCTGCGCCTCTCCTCCGGAAAGCGTAGATGTGCCGCGCTCCAGGCTCAAGTAGCCCAGACCAACCGTTATCAGGTTGGCTATCTTGCGTTTCAGGTCCTGCAGAATGGTCTCGGCCTGATTGCCGTGAATCTTCCCGAGCCAGTCCTGCAGGTCGGTCACGCTCATGGCGGAGCAGTCAGCTATGTTCAGTCCGGCGATCCTTGCTGAGCGGACCTTGGCGTTGACTCTGGTCCCCTGGCAGTCGGGGCACCGGGTGATTCGTGTAACCTCCTCCAGCTCATGCTGGTATTTGCCATTGCTCTGGTTGATGAAGGTCTTGGTGATTCGGGGCACCAATCCTTCATACATGGCCGTCTTGTGCCAGCTGGGGTCAGGGTGTGCCGGTTTTTGCTTCTTGCCATAGAGCAGGAGGTCAAGGTCGCTGCTGGTCCACTCCCGTAGGGGCAGATCGTTGTCAAAGTAGCCTGAATCCGTATATCTGGTCAGTCTCCAGCCGCCCGGCTGAAAGGTGGGAAAATTGATGGCTCCCTGGTTCAGCGAGAGACCCATGTTCAGCAGGCGATCAAGCACCAGACTGTGCACGGTTCCCAGGCCTTGGCAGTTCGGACACATCCCCGCAGGATTGTTGAAGGAATAGGTCATGGAGTACCCGATGAAGGGCTGGGCCATGCGAGAGAACAGCAGGCGTAGGGCAGTATAGATATCGGTGTAGGTGCCCACGGTTGAGCGGGCATTGCCCGAGAGCTGCTTCTGGGTTACGACAATGGAGAAGGGCAGGTTGTCGATGCGCGCGACTTCTGCAGGTTCATACTTGGGCAAGAGTTGCTGAATGTAGGAGCTGTAGCTGCGGTTGATCATGCGCTGTGATTCGGCAGCCAGCGTGGAAAACACGAGAGACGACTTTCCTGAACCCGACAGGCCGGTGACCACGGTGATGGCTCTCTTGGGTATAGCCAGCGAGACTTGCTTGAGGTTGTGCGTGGATGCCCGATCAATAAAAATGCACTCGGTCCTCATCGGGCAATTCGCTCCTGGCGCAGCTTGGCGATGAGCCTGTTGGCAAGAGCAGTGAACTCTTTTTGTTCGTCTTCGGACCAGACTTGTCGGGCATCCTCCTCAAGGGTTTTATGCTGTTGATCGATGATGTCAAGCATGTCCCGGCCATCCTGGGTCAGATTGGTCTCCAGCTCTCGCCGGTCGTGGGCGTCAGGCACCTGCCTGATGTATCCGAGATCGCGCAGAGTGCTGAGGTTCTTGGAGACCTTGGATCGGGTTATGCCGAGTCGCTGACCAATCTGTGAGGGCATGAACGCTCCCGTGCGTAGAACAGTCAGGATGTCGAACTGCTGCCAGGTGATATTTCCCGGGTTGACCCTGTTGCGCTCTGCCACGAATTCGCACTGCAGATACATGAGAGCGTTGTAAAGAGGGGAAGGCCGATTTGATTTCATAATGAAAACTATATCATATTGGAAACTATCTATCTCTTAGATAGTTAGATATGCTCTGAATTCGGTATTGTCCGACTGTAGCGGACCGATGAATTCAGGTCTCAGGAGGTTTAATATCTGCCTTGTTTTGCTGAAAGAGGACAAGATGTTTCATGGAACGCTTAACTGGATTTTCCTGTGCAAAGGACCCTTTTCCATGCCTTCATTGTTGCTCGAAAGAGCCTCTTGCATGAGAGTGGGCGTGTGTTTGCCTGGTGGATCTCTTGATGCGGTTTAGCGATTCCCTGTGTCGGTTGCCCCAAGGTAAACGAGGTCTGCTGGACTAAAAGCTCGTGATTTGTTGACAGCGGCGGCGGGATGAAGTGTCAACTTATCACCCTACCGGTATTGCTCAGCCAGTCGGCTATGCAGAACGACGATACTGACACCTAGATGCTAGGCAAGCCAACATGTCCACCGGTCGGAGAGGCTGAGCTATGACTCTTCATTTGCTTGAACCCTCCTGTATTAAGAACGTTGTCGGACAGGTTTCTGCACTTCTTTGATTTGACAGCAAGTCTTTCTTCATCAATAATGTAGCATGCTACATTTTAGAGGGGCGGTATCTTTTGGAGCTCTCGGAGAAGCGGCCAGAGGGGCTGGTCAAAATAGCCAACACCCTGCTGGAAAAGCACATGAATGAGTGCGTGCGGAGCATCTTTCCCAATCTGACTGGTCCCCAATTTGTCATGGTCTATTACCTGTATGAGCATGAGGGCCTGGAGGTGACGCAGAAGACGGTGGGCGACAGGTTCCGTTTGAGCCATCCCACGGTTCGGGGAGTTGTCAAACGGCTGGTCAAGGCAGGATGGTTGACGGCAAAGCCTCAGACTGATGACCGACGTCAGATGGTTCTTGAGCTTACCGGACATGCGCGCAATGAGCTGGATGCCCACCAGGTCGAGATCCGGCATGCATTGGAGGCCACGGGCAAGCTTGCCTTGAAAGGGTTCGATGAGCAGGAGAGCAGACAGCTAGTCGGCTACCTGGAACGAATCATTAGAAACATGGAATCCTGATCTGCTTTTAGTTGGATCACGTAGGCTTCGGACCGTGTCGGTGAAGGACAGGGAGGATGCGGTATGAATAAGGACAGCGGCGAAGGGGAAGGCAGCCAAGGCGGGGCTGAGGGAAATCGTACTGCGATGATGGGCACGCTTTTGGCAGGGGCCTTCCTGGCCTTGATGGCGGAGACTTTCCTTAACAATGCTCTGCCTACCATTATGACAGAATTCCATGTGTCCCAATCCACCGCACAGTGGCTGAGCACCTCCTATCTGCTGGTCGTGGGGCTGATGATACCTGTATCGGCTTGGGTGTTTTCTAACTTCCGGTCCAAGCACACCTTCATGGCCATGATGGCTATTTTTTTGACTGGCTCCCTGGTTTGTATCTTCTCCGAAGGGCATTTCCCGCTGCTGTTGGTGGGCAGAATCATCCAGGCTGTGGCCGCTGGATCGCTGATGCCTTTCATTCAGAATGTGGTACTGCTGCTTTTCCCGCCTGACAGGCGCGGTGTGGCCCTTGGCGTGGTGGGTCTGGTGGTGGCCTTGGGTCCCACGGTTGGCCCCACGCTCTCGGGGTTTGTTTTGGAGCACTGGTCCTGGAGGGCCTTGTTTGTGCTGCTTGCCGCCTTGAGTGCCGCGATCCTGGTGGCGTCGTTTTTCCTGGTCTACACGGTCAACCGCCAGGTGAGAACCCGGCTGGACGTGCCTTCCGTGGTATATTCCTGCCTAGGTTTCGGGCTCATTCTTTATGCCCTGTCCGCCATAGGGGACGCGGGTGGTGCGTCAGTGCTTGACTTGGGATTGCTGCTTGCTGGCGTGCTGGTAGTAATCCTCTTCTGCCGGCGCCAGCTGCGTCTGGAGTCGCCGCTGGTGAATTTGCGTGTTTTCACGAACGCTACTTTCAACCTGACCAGTCTGCTCAGCACCTTGAGCAACATTGCCATGGTAGGGGTGGAGCTTGTGCTTCCCCTGTACCTCCAGAATACGCGCGGGTCAAGCGCGCTCACCTCTGGTCTGGTCATGCTGCCGGGAGCCATTGTCATGGGCATATTCAACCCTCTCTCTGGTCTGATCTATCAAAGAATCGGAGCGAGGAAGATTTCCCTTTTGGGGTACACGGTGCTGCTGGCCGGAACCTTGCCGATGATATGGTTTGGCACCACTACCAGTCTTATTGTGATCGCCTCCTCTTATGCTCTGCGCCTGGCAGGAGTGGCACTGGTCATGATGACCACTTTCACCGAGGGCATCAACGCACTGCCCGCAGAACTCACAGCCCACGGCAACGCTGCTGCTTCGACTGTCCGCCAGGTGGGAGGCTCGCTGGGTACAGCTGCAGCCATGATGATCGTCACCATCGGCGCTCAGCGCGGCAGTCTCAGCGGAGCCACTCCAGCCCAAGCTCTCGACCAGGGCTACCAGTGGGCCTTCATCTTCCTTATGCTCGTAGCCCTAATCGGCCTGTGTGCCTCGCTTTTCCTTAAGCGGCATAAAACTGAGAATGAGTAAGAAAGATATCTTTTCGCTTTCAAAGCAGGGGCCATTGCTGACAGCGATTGGCTCATAATGCCAACGAGCAGGGATACATACATCGGTCATAATTTGATACTTAAAACTCTTGGAAACGCCAACTGCATAATTGCATAATGCGAACAGGATTCTGGATCGGCGAAGAGAACCTTTGTTGCCGGAGAATACAAGAATTAAGAGATTCATTGCAGATCCTCAGACACGTATGCATAAGTGACGACGAAAATAAGGGAATTAACTTATCCATCGTCTTTTGTAGCATTTGGCAGCCCTTTTCGGACCCAGACTGCTTCTCGGGCACAGACCAGCAACATCCTGAATAACTCAAGCCCGAAGAGATACCAGAATCCGTCAAGCAGGGAAATGCTGAGGACGTAGAAAACGACTATTGTGCAGGGCAAGGCCAGGAATTCGACAAGGAAGAGAAAAGCGTTATCCAATACTGGGCGAAGGAAGCCCTCGGTAATCGAATCAGTTATGCTCTTGCAGGCGATATATCCCAAAAAGGGCAGAACGATTACATGCACCTGCGACCACACCCTTGTGCTGATGCCTGGTTGCATCAAAGGTATGACGCTTATATAGATGTACGAAATGCAAACTGATATGACGCCGATCATCACATTCGCAGAGCGCATAACCTGCAGTCTACTGTGGACGTACTCAGGGCTTAGCCCAGAAGAGGCGCCTATCAGCCTAGCGACCAGAACCGCCAGTGATTTTGTATATGCCTCAGTGGGAATAAGGATGATGTACACGGCATTGTTCAATAACGCATATGCAGTATATGCGGAAATATCGAGTCTGCCGAAGCTTGAAGAGATGATGATGGTGGATATGTTCCACAGCAATACTGAAAGGCCAAGCGGCACGCACTGCTTCGTATAGGATTTCCACGAGTATTCATAGGCATATCCCCTGCCGGAAACCGATCCACGCATCTTATGCAAGAGCGTGAAAAGCAACATTGCGACTCTTGCTATTTTTGATAGCAGCATTCCCAAGATGATGGCAAAAATGCCCAGATGCATGCAGAAAAGGAAGAAGACCGAAGCTGACAGTTTAATCGCGAATTCACAGATGTAGATAGATAATACTTTCCTCTGCTCTCTCATATTCTGAAGGGCATATTCTGCCACCGTGCCCAAGGTGCTTATGGCAAATGCGACCGTGGCCCACCTGACATAGGTGGTCATCATGTCTGCGGCATCCGGATTATGAATCATTGCAAAAGACACGGTTTGCGATGTTATGAAGAGTCCCGAACCCACGATCAAAACAAGAGCACCGGTAAAGATGAAACATCTCGATATGGCAGTGCGTATCTCTGATCTTCGGCCTGCTCCTTCAAGTCTGCCGACTATAGTCCCGCAGACGTAAGCTGGACACGTTATCAGGGCTTCATACAACCAGATGACTTGAGAACCTGCCGAGACGGCTGACACCTCGTGTTCGCCGACAAAGCCGAGCAGGAAGGAGTCGCAATAGAACATGACGTTAAAGAGAATGCTCTGAAATAACAGGGGGACTCCAATGGCCGCATTGCGTAGGCATGTTTTGATAGTGTTGCTCATGCGTCTAATCCCCGCTCCGCCCCGGTCTCGAACCTCACGGGGAAGCGACCGGTGATTCGCTTGAGTAAGCCCACCTGCTGCAAAGATGCACGGGTGCCAACTTGTAACTGATGACGGGCCTGAGTGTATCCTCGCCTGCATTTGCAGTAAGTCTTCAAAGATATGGCCCTGAACTTTCTTTGTCTCGCCCATGCTCGCAGCGTCTGGTCGCCTCCGGACATCACTGTCTTGCGAGGCACTTAGGTGATGAGGCCTCTTCTGGCAACAAGACTGTCTAGCTCACTATATTAAACGAACGGATAAGATCAAACAAAGTGGAAGATCAGGGGATCGATAGCGCAAAGGATGACAATACCGATATTCTGCATACAAAAAGAGTCTTGGGCCACTGTCCAAGACTCCGCTGGCGGAGGATACGAGATTCGAACCGCAGCCGCCGTTCTCGGCTTGGCTCAGACATTTTGAAGATGCCGCTTAAGTGTTCGGTCGCTTGATTCGCTGCTCTGACGACGTGTCATGATGTGTTGAAACGGGGCTTTGCTTTATGGATTTCTGGTTAGCAGAGCAACCTCAACCTGTGGGCATGGTCGATACTTTGGAAGCCAAAGGCGGGGAGGAATTTGTCCAATTTCCTGAGCACTGCCAAGCATGTAGTGGAGCGATAACTTCCGCAGTTATACAGCATCGGTAAGGAAGATATGTTTGTGATGGTATTCGATAAATTCATGGGAGGGTCGACTGATCGATGGCAACGTGATTCTCTGGTCTTCGAAGGCATAGAGCCATTGATCGTTAATCTGTGAATGCCTCACCTTGTCGTGGTTGACCATGATGCGGTAACCGTCGTCGATGGAGATGAGCCCTTGGTCAAATGCTCGGTCGTGGAATGCATTGAGCAGCAGACCATTCGATGCGGCGGTTTTCTCGGTCGGGGTTGATGCTTTCCAGGGTTTGATATGGCTGGCAATCAGCATCGAAGGTATCTGCATGCCGGTGATGCAGCATGTGCACTGGTAGTTCAAAAGCAGTGAATTACGGAAGTACGACTGGTTAATCCGCTGAATCGTGGTCGCTTCGCGCTCGCCGCCTTCGGGATTGTGTCTGTCAAGCAGCAGTTTTGTTGCGGTTTCGAGCGTGGAATATCGGTCAGAGGCCAATGGTGCTGGGTGGAAATGTTGTTTGTTCGCTTGCAGGAGTGCGTGTTGGAGCAAATCGAGACATTCCGCCATGAAGGCATCGGATTTTCCGCGTACCATTGCCAGACTTGGGAATCCAGCTTGCTGCCATGCATCATGCCCGCCTTGCCTTGGGCCCTCCGATTGACATCATAGGCCGCGATGTTCCAAATTTTCAAAGCAACTGAGTCGGGTGTACGGTGCAGGAATGAAGCCAGACGTTGCACGTCTAGTCCATTGTCGTCACACTCTCTAGGTTCAAGCACGATGTACAAGGCAAACGCCATCATCGTTTCTTCGCGCGACCAGTTGCGACGGCTTGATGCGACATTGACGTTCGTTGCCATACTCCCAGGATACTAGGCCGTTAAGTTTCTGGGATGCGTATCTGCGATAATTTTGAAGTCTGTAAAGGGGAACTGCGAATTACAAGCGAGGGAAGTGCTGGTTGACTGTTTGCAGACGTTCCAATTGCTGTTTTATTCTGGCTATATCGATTTGTTCTGTGTGCACTGTGGAGAGAGAGGGGCGGATGACAAGGGAGTTGGAGCTTTCGCCACGGCATGGCAGCGATTTGATCTCTGCCGAGTACTCGCTGGAGCTTGTAAAAGACAAAGGTATAGAGGATGGAATCAGCACCGCTAAAGCGAACGACGATTTTGGTGACGGAATCTATGTGGAGTCCATTGAAGAAGATGTCACAGGTGACCGTGCGCAAGATGATGGGCAGTTTGATTACAAGATGGCTGCAGCTTGTGGAGTGGTTGCCGGCTTATGCGATTCGGTTTTTGTCGGCAAGTTCTCTTTGGGCGGGGCGAACAAGTGGGGTACGAAGAAAGTCGAAGAATTCGTTGTTTGGGTGGCAAAGCATCATTCTGGTTTTAGAGGAGAGTCCCTGCATGATGCGATTCACTTCCTGGAAGAAAGATACCCATTTGTCGGCGATAAGTACACAGCCGAATTTGGCGGTGGTTTGCAACATCATCTCAGGGATTTTTCTCACCACTTCTCCCTTGGAGGATTGGTGTTTTCGATACTTACGCAAGTTACCGGAAAGGTATACGGCACCAATCAGTACGGAGATTTCATAGCGGTCCCGGTGGAGGAGCAATGGTGTAAGGAAGGACTGATCGGCGATAATCTCAGCGAAAAACTGTTCTTAGGCACGGCGCGATGGTTCTTGCACATGGCATCAGATATGGCAGGGTCAAGTTCGAATCCCGGTCAGGGCACGGGAATACCCGGACCTTTTCTTTCTATCATTAAGGAACTGTCCGTCTTGCCTGTGTTCAAAAATGCCATGGATTCTGGCATGGGGGCACGCAAGTTCATCTCCAAGATGTTCAATGGGACCTTATTTGCGCAAGTTAATGATGAAGGTCGTAAAGTGCCTCTTAGGTTCGACCTGCGAACTGAAATCGGAGTTGTGCATGAACTGGTGCCGCAGGCGCTTCCAGTGCTGCTGAATGAATGCCTGACGCGGTGTTGCTATTTTCTTCGTCATCTTTGTCTGGAGATGAAAAACAATGAGGTCCGCACTTTGATCGACTTGGCGCAGTTGGACAAGGGCAGGATCCTTCCATACAATAACCCCAGAGTCGTTCGTATGGTATCCATTGCCTCGGCCACCTTTACTGCGGTGGATCTAGCAGATGCTGGTATCCGGGCTGCCTTGGTCAGGTTTAGGGGAAGCAAGGTACTTGCTGGCAAGGAGTTCTTGCTGAGAGTCAACTACGTAGGTGTGACTCGTCTGGTTTTCGCCATAGGAGTGGATGTCAAAACGGTATGGGAGCGAAGAACAAGTCACAGGCTGCGGCAGCAGAATGACAAAGCGACCGATCGGCTAACGATGGAAATGCTCTCATTGAAGCCGGAGCATCTGTCTGTTCTGTTTTCGATAGAACGACTGGCTCTTTATGAGGACATAGATCGAAGTAAGGCAGCAGATCGAGGTGAAAAAGAAGAGTGGCTTGACAAATGGTCTGAAAATCTACCTGCAGGCTGTGATTTTCTTAATCGCGGGCAAGTGAAGCAAAGGATTGAAGAGCTTGTTGCACGAAACGGAACCACGTGGCAAGCGCTGGTTCTGATTGAACTCGCACGGTTTGTCCCGTATGCCTCATATCGCTCTGAAATGAAACCAGGGAATTCTGGTGGAGAGTCAGGCTCTTCGGACAAGAGGGCCAGGCACCTCAAATTTGATTCGAGGGTTCTTGAAGAACTATGGAGTGATGTAAGCGGCGATTTGGATAAATCCCCTGTGCAGGAGACCGCTAAGGCACTAAATAAGAATGCCGGCTTATTGGATGGTAGCCGGACCAGGAAAATCGTTGGTGTTGCAGGAACTGCCGCGGTTGCGGTCGCTACGGGAGGTGCGGCGTTTACACTAGCACCAGTCATAGCGCCGGTTCTCGCGGGATCGGCTGCTGCGGGTCTATCTGGTGCTGCTCTTACCAGTGCGAGCCTTGCTGCGGTTGGCGGTGGTGCATTGGCTGCTGGAGGTCTCGGTATGGCAGGCGGCACAGCCTTAATCGCTGGTGGCGGCGCAGTGTTGGGTTTGGTTGGCGGTAGTGGTGTAACTGCTGCCGCTTCGCTTCTCACTGATCCCAAAGGTGCGTTTGCTCTCGACGAATGTTCTAAGCTCCTCACATTTTGCCAATCCGACTTTGCCCGAGCTGATATGAGACGAGAGACGGTTGACCGGATGCGACAAGACTTGCTCGATCAGATTGAACGCACGGAAATTCAACAGGACGTACTCTCTATGCGTTCTGACGATAAGGACTTGGATAAGGCTGAGAGGAAAGAAGCCAGGAAAGAGCTATCGGGTCTTAAGAAGAGCTTGGGTTACATGCGTAACTGCGAAAAGGAACTGTCGAAACTGATTAATCAAAAAGTCGCTCAAAGGAGACTGCGATAGCCGCAAAAGGCGACATCGGATTGGCTTGATCAATGATGGAGCTGGAGCGGGAATCATGCCGAGATGTGCACACATGGGTTCTGTGGATTGTCGTCCTGGGGAATGCGGGGAATGTCCCTAGTTAAAGTCTTGTTTCGCTTTTTGGTATTCCAGAACACTGATCGGCTTTGGAAACGCTAAGGGGTTCCAGTTCTCTCCGTTGTCTGACTGTTTTTTGAAGCGTAGTTTTCACTGAATTCAGTTAATCTTTACCAGAATTCAGTGAAAGAGCATATAATTCAGTTAAGGCCAGTGATGTAGAACAGGTGGTGGGCGACGAATGGCGTGTGAGTACGGCAAGGAGACTTTGTCCAAGGAATTCAAAAGTGATCTCAAGGGCTTGCCGGACTCCGAATTAGTAGAAGCAGTTGTTGCCTTGGCCAATACGGATGGCGGATGCTTGTACTTGGGTGTTGAGGATGATGGCACGCCTACCGGTGCACAGCAAAAGCATCAGGATCCAGTAGGAATGGCTGCGATGATTGCCAATAAGACCGTGCCGCCGATATCGGTTCGTGCGCAATTGGTTGGCAATGACATCGCGGTTGTTCAGGTCGAGGTGCCTAAGGCGCAGAGTGTGGTATCAACAAAGTCGGGTAAGATTCTCCGTCGCATGATGAAAGTGGATAACACGCCTGAAAGCGTGCCCATGTATCCGTATGAGTTTGCAACTCGTCTTTCGGATCTGGGCAGGCTTGACTATTCCGCTCAGCCGGTGAGGGGATCGACTCGGGAAGATTTTGACCCGTTGGAGCGCGATCGTCTGCGCAGGATCATCGCTTCCTATCAATCCGGTGATCAGAATCTTCTTGAGCTTTCGGATGAGGATATGGAGAAATCGCTGCGCCTTGTCGTATCGGTCGGCGGGGATTTGACTCCAACTTTTGCCGGCTTGCTGCTCATTGGCAACGAAGGAGCATTGCAACGGTTCGTTCCGACGAATGAAGCGGCTTTCCAAGTTCTTAGCGGCACTGACATCAAGGTGAACCAGACGTACCGTGGCCCTTTGCTCAAGACCATAGAGCAAATATCCGCGTCGTTTAAGCCGTGGAATCCGGGAACAGAACTGAATGTGGGTCTATTCTCCTCAATGGTCCCTGAGTTTGACGAAAGGGCTTTCCGAGAGGCTTTGGTTAATGCATTTGGCCACAGGGACTATTCGGTTCTCGGGCGTGTGCGCGTATTGGTGGACGATGCGGGCTTGACCATTGCCAATCCCGGTGGGTTTGTGGAGGGCATCAATGTCCATAACCTGCTTACAGCTGAGCCACATGGGCGTAATCCATGTCTGATGGATGCATTAAAGAGAACCGGCCTCGCCGAACGCACTGGGCGTGGGATCGACCGCATTTTCGAAGGTGCCCTGAACTATGGCCGTCCTCTGCCTGATTATTCGAGATCCAACGGGCGTGGGGTGTCGGTGTTGTTGCCGCGCAGTGCGCCCGACAAGGCGTTTGTGGAGTTGCTGGCCGAGGAGCGTGAGCGTAGTGGCAAATCCATGTCTCTCGATGGGTTGCTTATTCTGGACAAGCTCAAGAGAGAGAGGCGCTGCAGCTTTGACGTGTTGTCAGAGTCGCTGGACATGAGCGATCAGCGTTTACGTACGGTTTTGGGACAACTGACTGAATCCGGTCTTATCGAAAGCGCCGGCACTGGGGCTCGTCGAACATATATGTTGGGCGCGAAAGTGTACCGACGTAGCGGCAAGGTGATGGAATACGTTCGCCAATCGGACATCGATAGGGTTCGGTACTCCGAATTAATCATCAAGCTGATCCATGAACAAAAATCGGTGAGTAGAAACGACGTGATGGAGCTGCTGCACCTTAGCGGGAATCAGGCGTATTACCAGTTGCGGAAGCTCGTTGATGAGGGTCGTATCAGAAAAGTTGGTAGTGGAAAACGTAAAGCACGGTACGAGGCGGTGTAGTGGATGAATCATTTAGGATATCAGTAATCAGGCTTACCTGAATTCAGTTATTTTTAACTGAATTCTGAAAAAACAGTATTCGTCTTGAGCCGCTTCTCAACATACTCGGCCGCATACTCGCGAAATGCGATCTTGCTTCCGATATTGGCGTTGCTAGGGACTTTCAGAGGAGCCTACGCAGTCAAGTTGATGAGGCACATGCCTTATTTAATCATGTCTTGGCCTGAGCCTCTTTCTCTTCATCGAAGTTCTTGTGGATGTGGACAGGATTTGTGCTTTGCGAAGTGCATGCCACGGTAATCAACCCCAGCTGCCACAGTCGGATGAACGACGACGTTTTTGGGCTGAGTGCTTGAGCGCTAAAACGATGCCGCTTAACTTACTCCAGATAAGGGGTCAAAAAGAGAGAAGACGGAGTAGGAACAATCTTTGAAGTGCCGCCAACAATGTTGCAATTCCGTCCTTTTAAGCAACAAAAAGGGATTTTTGGAAACCCAAAAATCCCTGCTGGCGGAGGATACGAGATTCGAACTCGTGAGGGCGTGAACCCAACACGCTTTCCAAGCGTGCGCCATAGACCACTAGGCGAATCCTCCAAGTGCTGCGAAAAGCCATTGGCCTTCGTAACGGCACAACAGAAAACTATAGCATAAGCAGTGGATCTTACTGCTCCTGGCGTGTGGAGTCATCGGAGCCCGATTGGCCCGGGCCCCAATGACCGATGTTCATAGCAGATACGGCAGCAACAGGCCCGTAATCCGGCGCCCAAGCCTTTGATAGCCTTCCTGGCTGTAGTGCAGGCCGTCAGGCATGAAGCGTTCATGTCCCTCAATGAAAGGGCTGATGCCGCTCTGTGCAAACAGGTCGATGACCGGGATGCAGTAGCTGGCGCATATTTCCTTCATCCTCTGCACATAGTCCTCCTGCATAAGGTTGCAGGCGTTGAGCTGACGGGTGTTGGGGTAGTTCTTGGTCGGGTGGACGAAGTTGTTCTGCGTGGCCGTAATGACGACCAGGTTCTGCGTGGGATACATCTTCAGCAGACCAGTCAGCATGATATTCAAGGCGCCGGAGAATGTATGGCTGTCCGTGCTGTTTTCCTCCCCCAGCGGTACATCGTGTTGGAAGTCGTTGACTCCACCGAAGACCACAACATCGTCTGCATCGGTATCCATCTGCTCGAACCGTTCGATGAAGGAATCGTCCCTGTCCTCGCAGACGGCGATCCGTGACCCGCAGATACCGTAGTTCCGCACCTCCTTGAAAGGTATGAGCCGCTGAAGGGTCTGGGTCCAGGAGATGCTTTGCCCCCCTGAATCCAGACCGTTATCGCCCCAGGTCGTCGAATCTCCGAAGCAGTTGATGATCTTGTCCTTGAAGTAATCCTCAGACAGCATCATGTCTTGTCTTATACCCCTTCTTCCCTTGCCTTGTCGGGTTTACTTCTGGAATTCGGCCTGGATTTCCTCCAGGGTCTTGCCGTTGGTCTCGGGCAGGACGTTCTTGGCGAACCATGCCATGATAAGGCAGAAGATGGCGAAGATGATGAAGGTCCATGTGGCTCCGATGCCGTTGAGCATGATCGGGAAGCCCTGTCCAACGAAGAAGGAAGCCAGGAACATGGTCAGGGAGCAGAGGGACTGTGCACGGCCGCGAATGCGGGTCGGGAACACCTCAGACATGATGACCCAGGCACCGCCGCCCCAGGAGAGCTCATAGAAGGCGGTGTGGGCGAGGATCCCGATGACGATCAGGATGTTCATGAGGGTGTTGAACTTGCCGATGGAGAAGAAGAGGGCCAGGGCCAGCAGGGCGCCTGCCATGGCCACAGCGCCCCAGGTCAGCAGCTTCTTGCGGCCCAGCTTGTCAATGTAGACCATGAAGATGGCCACAAAGATGATCTTGACCACGCCGATGCCGATGGTTTCGATCAGTGAGGCGTTGGCGCCGATGCCGGTCTTCTGGAAGATGATGGGAGCGTAATACCCGACGGCTATGGTGCCGGTGAGCTGCTGGAAGGCGGCTGCCAAGAGTGCGATGAGCAGAGCGAAGCGGATGCCGGGCTTGAAGAGTTCGCTGAAGAGGCCCTTCTGTTCGGTCTGGACCGTCTTGCTGATCAGGTCAACCTCGTCCTTTGCGGATTTGGCACCGTTCATGCGGGTCAGAACCTTCATGGCCGTATCGGTGCGACCTTTTTCGATCAGGTAGCGCGGGCTCTCGGGAATGATGGGCGTCAGAACGAAGAAGATGATGGCGGGAACCATGCCAGAGCCGAACATGAACCGCCATCCCCAGGCGTTGTTCCAGTCAGGCGGGTTCAGATTAGCGATGGTGGCATTGACTATGTAGACCACGGTCATGCCGATGGCGAAGGCCAGCTGGTTGGCGCTGACAAGAGTCCCGCGGATTCTGGCTGGTGCGACTTCGGAAATATAGAGCGGGACGATGGTCGAGGCCATGCCGATGGCGATGCCGGATAGGATGCGGCCGATGATCAGTACTGTCACCGTGGGCGAGACGGCCATGGTCAGGCTGGAGAGTGTGAAAAGGAGGCCCGCAACGACCATGACGGGTTTACGCCCTACGTGGTCGCTCATCCAGCCGGCGATCAGGCACCCGGCCATGGCTCCCAGAGCCAGTACGGCCGACACGAAACCTACCTGGGCCTGGGACAGCTTGAAATGTACCGAGAAGAAACTGATGGCACCGGATATGACGCCTTGGTCGTACCCGAAAAGCGAACCGCCAATGGCTGCTATCAGTACGACGAATATGACATATTTGGAACCGCTGGTTTCCTTTTGCTCTGAGTATCCTGTGCTCACGCTGACTCCTTTATCAGGCATACGCTTTTATACATTCATATGTGATATATCTGACAATTTTGAATTTCAGTAGTTGTTGCCAGACTTTGCACTGATAAAGGAGTCAGCGTGAACAGGGATTGAACAGTCCTACTTGATCTGGTCCATCGACAGGCCAAGGGCCTCGGCCACACGTTGACCGTAGTCGGGGTCGGCCTGGTAGAACTGCCTGGTTTCAAGAACCTGGATCTCCTGGTCATCGACAGTGCCCAGGGTGTTCTTGATGGTCTGTATCAGGCGGTCTTTCTCCTCCGGGCTCATCAGCCTATAGAGACGGCCGGCCGCGGAATAGTAGTCATTGTCATAGGGGCGGGAGTACTCGGTCTGCCCTTGGACGGCATCGCCATGCATGCGGGCATCGTTGTCCTCCACAGGGCCGCCCTTGCTGTTGGGCTCGTAGTTGACTGATCCATCCTGCCCCTGGGACATGAACCCATCACGCTCGTAGTTGTGGACCTCATTGACCGGGCGGTTGATCGGCAGCTGCTCGTAATTGGCGCCCAGACGGTAACGCTCGGCGTCCTTGTATCCAAATAGCCTGCCCTGCAGCAGCTTGTCGGGCGATGGCTCGATGCCGGGGACGAAGTTGGCAGGGGAGAAGGCTGCCTCTTCCACATCATCGAAATAGTTGGTCGGGTTGGTGTCCAGCACGAACTCGCCTATTTCAATGCGCGGATAGTCCTTCTTGGAGACCACCTTGGTCACGTCGAAGATATCGTCCTTATAGTCCAAGCCCTCCTGATAGGGCAGGATCTGTACGCAGACCTTCCACTTGGGGTAGTCGCCCCGGTCGATGGCATCGTAAAGATCGTGCAGGAGGAAGTCCGTGTCCTCGGAGGCAACCTTGGCGGCGGTCTCATCGGTCATGTTCTTCACGCCCTGCTCGCTCAGGAAGTGGTACTTGACCCAGAACTGCTCGCCCTTCGCATTGACCCACTTGAAGGTGTGGCTTCCATAGCCGTTCATGTTCCGGTAGCTGGCAGGGTTGCCCCTGTCGCCCATCAGATAGGTGACCTGGTGCACAGACTCGGGGGAGTGCGACCAGAAATCCCACTGCATCTCCTGGCTGCGCAGGTGGGTGGCCGGGTCGCGCTTCTGCGAGTGGATGAAGTCGGGGAACTTCAGGGGGTCGTTGACGAAGAATATGGGGGTGTTGTTGCCCACCACGTCGTAGTTGCCCTCCTGCGTGTAGAAGCGCAGGGCGAAACCGCGCACGTCACGCAGGGTGTCGGGATAGCCGGATTCGCCGGCCACCTGGGAGAAGCGCAGCAGAATGGGCGTGGTCTTGCCGGCTCCGTTGAATACGTCGGCCTTGGTGTAGGCGCTCATGTCCTTGGCCAAGGTGAAAGTCCCCTTGGCTCCGGCTCCCTTGGCGTGGACTACGCGCTCTGGTATGCGCTCTCGGTTGAAGTGGGCCAGCTTTTCGAGGAGCTGGTAGTCCTGCATGAGGATGGGTCCGCGGGTGCCCGCTGTCTGACTATGGTTATTGTCTGCCCAGGGCTGCCCTTCGTTGGTAGTGAGTTTGTCGTTCATATCTGCTCGATTCCTCTGACATCTATAATGTTCGTGATCGACAGTCCCATGCGGGCCTGGTCTGCGACCCTGCTCCCGGTTAACCGCTCGATCGCTGATGGCAGGACTCTTGATAAAATCCTGCTATTTTCCAGCGTATCTGACAGGGGATGGAGTTGGTGGATATGCGCGCTGAGCGAGAGTCAGATATGTCACTAATCGAGCAAGATGCTCATGACGACAAAGAGTGATGTGTCTGTTGCGGGCGGAACTGCAAGAGAGCCGCCGACGATGCCTCATTCAATCGGCAAACGGCGACGGCTCTCATCAGAGCACTGGTGCTCAGAGCATCTGTATCAGTTCGCCCACATCCTGGATGACCAGCTGAAGGTTGAGCCCGGTCAGGACAGCCACGACAATCCAGGCCAGGAAGGCCATCCATCGAGGGTTGGCGTACTTGCCCATGATCTTCTTGGAGGAGGTGAACCAGACCAAGGGGATCATGGATATGGGCAGGGCCACGCACAGGAATACCTGGGAGTAGACCAGCAGGCTATCCAAGGCAGACTCCTTGCCGCCGAAGGCGATGGTGCAGATCAACACGGGGATGATGGAGATCACTCGGGTGACCAGCCTGCGCAGCCAGAGAGGGATCCTCATGCGGATGAAGCCCTCCATGACGATTTGTCCGGTCAGAGTGCCGGTGATGGTCGAGTTCTGACCGGAGGCCAGCAGGGCTACGGCGAAGAGGGTGGAGAGCAGTCCTGAGGCGACCGGACCTGCGATGGTCTTGTCGCCAAGGGCGTTGTAGAGGGCGGTGAAGGTGTCCAGCCCTTCACCGTGTCCGAAGAACATGGCCGCACCCAGCATCAGCAGCAGGCAGTTGACTACGAAGGCTGCGGACAGCTGGATGTTGGAATCCCAGGTGGCGAAGCGGACCGCATTGGCAACCTGACGGTCGTCGCTTCGGTCGAAGTCGCGGGTCTGCACGATGGATGAGTGCAGGTAGAGGTTGTGCGGCATGACCGTGGCGCCCACGATGCCCAGAGCCATGGTCAGCTGTCCGTTGCCCAGGATGGCCTTGTCGGGGATAAAGCCGCGGAAGACTGCGGGCATGTCGGGCCTGGCCAGGAACACCTCGTAAAGGAAGACCGCCATGATGACCAGGATCAGGGTGGCCACGATGGCCTCAATGCGTCGGAAGCCGATCTTGGTCAGCAGCAGGAGGATGAGCACATCCAGGACGGTCAGTGTCACCCCTAGGATCAGCGGAATGCCGAAGAGCAGCTTCAATGCGATGGCCCCGCCGATCACCTCGGCAATGTCAGTGGCCATCACGGCCAGCTCCGTGCAGATCCAGAGAGCGAAACTGAGCCGGCGGCTGGTGTGCTGGCGGGTGGCTTGGGCAAGGTCCAGACCAGTCACGATTCCCAGCTTGGCCGACATATATTGCAGCATCATGGCTATCAGGCTGGAAATAAGGATGACGCTCATGAGCAGGTAGCCGTATTGGGCGCCGCCGCCGATGGAGGTGATCCAGTTGCCAGGATCCATGTAGCCGACTGCCACCAGAGCGCCCGGGCCGGAGAAGGCTGCCAGATTCTTCCAGAAGGATGAGGTCGAGTTGGGCACGGAGACCGTGGCGTTGATCTCCTCCAAGGAGCGCCCGTTGGCTGTCTCGATGATGGGATGGGATTGGTGCTGCCGACTGGACGGCGGATTCCTGACTTCGTATCCGGCTGGACTGGCGGACCCTGAGGTTGGGGTCTTAGTGTTCGGCATGTCACCTTCCTTGATTCTGAACCATGGCGGTCGTGCGGCTGGTTATAGACTTCGACCCTTCGAAGTCTAATGGCGCTCGATGAAGAATACCAGAGGTGATCTGTGACAATGTCGAAATATGCGTGCAGGGGCTGCTCGCGGGTCGTTCTATGGATCTGTGCTATAGACTGTGGAGCATGGGAATTGCCGAACTGTCTTCCAGCGCCCAGGACTATCTCAAGGTCATCTGGGATCTTCAGGAGTGGGATCAAGGCCCTGTACAGCCCACAGCGGTGGCCGAGAGGACGGGCGTGAAACAGTCGACGGTCTCTGGCGCGCTGGGCCGTTTGGTTGATGCTGGTCTGGTCACTCACAGGCCTTACGGCAAGGTAGAGCTGACTGAGACCGGTCGTCGCTATGCAGTCACCATGGTTCGGCGCCACAGGCTGCTTGAGACCTTCCTAGTGCAGGTCCTCGGTTATGGCTGGGATGAGGTGCATGAGGAGGCGGACAGCCTTGAGCATGCGGTCTCCGACAAAATGGTCGATCGCATCGACGACTATCTGGGGCATCCCACTGCCGATCCGCATGGTGATCTTATACCTTCGGCAGAGGGGGATCTCCCCCCCGTGCCTACAACCACAAGGCCTCTTTCGGAAGTGGCTGCTGGTTCGACGGTACGTGTGCAACGAGTCAGCGATGAGGATCCACGAATCCTGCGCACGCTCAGCAATTACCATATAGGACCTGGCTGTCTGGTGCAGGTGAAAAGTCGGCAGGCTGGTGATGAACTAGCCGTAAGCCTGACGGATACGCGATCCAGATTCGGCCCCGCTTCGGGCGATCTCCTTGTGCTGTCTAAAGAACAGGCGGCACTGATTCAGGTCAGTCTTACCTGACCAAAAACCATTAGGCGATTTGTTGTGTTGAGCAATGTCACTGCTTATTGCGGTTGGCCTCGCGCTTTTGCTGATGGCGGTGAAGATATGCGAATAAGTTTGAGGTATGGATGTAGGCTCTTCTGTCGTTTTTTGCTAGAACGTCGAGGATAATGCCGGCAATGATGGATAACAAGCCGACCAGGATTAACAGCACTGATCCTATAAGGGTAGGAATACGCGGGACCGATCCTGTGCGCCAGAATTCAAGCATAACCGACAACAGAAAACCGAAACCGACCAGGTCTATCAGCAAACCGCAGCCTCCAAAGAAGGGAAGAGGCTTGTACTCCCTGATCATTCTGAAAATGGTGGAAAGTACGCGGACCCCATCGCCTACAGTGTTGAGTTTGCTGTGGGAGCCTTTAGGACGGTCACGGTACTGAACGGGCATTTCATACAGCCGTAGATTCCTGTCCAGGCTGTGTATGGTCATTTCCGTTTCCACTTCGAATCCATGGGACAGGATCGGATAGCACTTAACATAGGTGAACGAAAAAGCCCGGTATCCCGTCATAATATCTTTGACGTGCGCATGGAAGATGCCGTTGATTGCCGAACGGACCAATCTGTTGCCGACGTTGTGGAAGGGTCTTTTGTTCTCTTGGAAGTAGGTCGAGCTCAGTCTGTCGCCTATCACCATGTCATAGCCCTCGAGGATTTTGTCGACCATGGCGGGAGCGCTTTCCGCTGGATAGGTATCGTCGCCGTCGGCCATGACATACACGTCGGCATCGATGTCTTCAAACATAGCTCGTATGACATTGCCCTTGCCTTGGCGCGGTTCTGGTTGGACTACTGCGCCCTTGGATTGCGCTATGGAAGCTGTCTTGTCTGTAGAGTTGTTGTCATAGACGTAAATGGTCGCCGTTGGAAGCGCTTTGTGGAAATCGTCGACGACTTTTCCTATTGTCTGTTCCTCGTTATAGCAGGGTAAGAGAACGGCAATGGTGACTTCTTCCAAGGCAGGCTTCATGATTAACACTATACATATAGGGATTCTCAGATTGAGGTCGATATGGGATTATGAAATTTGTGGGCAATAGCAGAGGTATGCCCATTCCGCGTACCGCGCTCAGGTTAGCATAGACCACATGCAGCAGCTATTTGAAACTGGACCTGATGTCTGGAAGCAGCTTGATGGCTTGAGCAAACGGCAACGCCGATTGGTTATTTCAGCAGTCAACTATCATTCGTTGATGCAGCCGGGTCGAGAACTGCTCTACAAGATCTATATGGGTGAAGACTGGCAGTATCCCCGCTTGACGGATACGTCGACTCTGAATGGTTCTCTGACCAAGGGAGCCGGGCTTAAACCTGTAGTCGAATTCAAAGCCAGGTCGACAGCTAAGCCTAAGACCGCATTTACGCCTCACTATTTTGACCTGCATCATCAATTGGTTGACTGGAATGAACGGTATGTGTTGCTTACTCCTGACGATGCCACTGATATGACGGTCAAGGCCCGGAATCTATCTTCTCGGTTGCCTATGCGCAACCAAATTTATAACTACTGTGAGCTGCATTTCCCGCTTCTGTTCGATCAGGTACGTGAATTGCTTAGGTGTAAGCGTGAGAAAGCGGGATACCAAGCTATTGAGACTTATCGTCCGGATTCAACCAGCGACCTGTTCGCTCACGGGGCTGTGCATCATCCAGGCAGTCCCATCGAACCTGGGCAACCGGACTCTTCGGCTCCTAAAGCTGTCATCATTGCCATGCATTGGCTGCAGCCTGGGGGAGCCGAGCGTTGGGCCATGGAAACAGTAGCTCTGGCTCGTAAAGCGGGACTATTGCCTATCGTCATCACCAACAATGACAGTCACCAGCCATGGATCGTCAGCAAGGATTTGGATGATGCCCTTGTCATCAATCTGACTTTTCCTGCACAGGAGGGCATCGGCGATGTGCCCCTGCTCAGGGCTCTGTTTGAGCAGTACAACATCTGCGGAGTCATGATTCATCACAATCAGTGGATGTATGACCGGCTCTGGTGGATCAAGCGGTACTACCCGCATACGTTCATTGTCGACTCCTTGCATATTCTTGAATACCACGACCGCGGTGGCTATCCCAACCAGAGCGTGAGCCGTGACCCTTATATCGATCTGCACCATGTCATTTCGCCTCAACTGCAGGACTGGCTGGTAAATCATCATGGCATAGCGGCGAAAAAGGTGGTTATGGCACCCTTGGTTGGTCTGACTGCCGATCAGATGCATCCAAGGTACAAGGATCGGGCGCAACAGGGGGTCCTTCATGTCGCTTTTGTAGGAAGAATGACCAGACAGAAGCGTCCTGAGGCATTTATCAATGTCGCCAAGGAAATGGAGCGTCGTTTTCCCGGTCGTTTTCGGTTCATCATGCATGGCAGCGGCGATATGGACCTGGAGGTACGCAAACTCCTGGAGAAATATGGTCTGGAGCATGTAGTGGAACGTCGTGATGTCTCTCAGCCGGTTTCTGCAACATATGATTGGGCGGACGCTCTGCTGATCACGTCAATCAACGAAGGCATTACTCTTACGACCATTGAGGCAATCAGTAGAGGCATGCCGGTGTTGAGCGCTGATGTCGGTTCCCAATCGACACTGGTTCCTGTCCAGGGGCTATTGCCTCGGCAATCGCTGGGGCTAGTTCGCCAATCGGTCCGTTCCTTGCAGAGGATGAATGATCGTGAACAGGATCGCAGACGGTTGTGGACGGCAGAGCTGGAACGGCTTCAGGAGTTTTCAAGGAAGGAATCGGCCGACTCCTTCTTCACCCGGATGTTGGGAGAATGGGCGCAGTGATGAATGCTGTAGATAACCGACGGAATGTGGCCGCTGTCGTTGTCACCTTCAACCGCTTGGAAAAGCTGAAGAAGGTTCTGGCCTCTCTGGAATCCCAGACCTTCCTGCCCAAGGCCCTGATCATCGTCGACAATGCTTCGACTGATGGGACTGCAGATTACCTGCATGAATATCAGGACACATTCCCCTTGGGAGGGAAGGTGGAGCTCCGCATTGTCACTCTGCCCAAGAACGTCGGCGGGGCCGGCGGCTTCTCTGCTGGCATGCGCGAGGGCTACCGGATGGGTCTCGACTACGTGTGGATCTTCGATGATGACGGATATCCTGAGCCGGATGCCCTTGAAAAGCTGCTCGCAGGCTATGAGCAAGCCACCAAGGCTTTGAGCCCGGATATTCCCTTTGCCTGTTCCTTGATCAAATACATCGACGGAACCATTTCGGAAATGAACAATCCTGTGCCTACATGGGACTGGGGCCGGTTGCGGGCCATGGGGCTCAGGGATCTGGTGCTGATCAATCAGGCATCCTTCGTATCCGTGCTCATTCCACGCTGGGTCATGGAAGCCTACGGTCTGCCCTACAAGGAGTACTTCATCTGGTTTGACGATGCTGAGTACACTTTGCGTATCACCAGAGACTGTCCTGGAGTTCAGGTTCTCGATAGCGTAGTGGTGCACGATATGGGTGAGAACAAGGGAGTCAATTTCTCGATGATCAACGAGAAGAACGCCTGGAAGTTCGCCTATGGCATCCGCAATCAAGGGTCCTACAGACTGCATCACAAGAGCCTGGTCCATTATCTGCTCTTTTGCGCCCAGGTTTGGTATGCCATGCGATCTGGGGGAGTGGATAAGAAACTGCGCCGACAGATGTACGGCAAGATGATTGAAGCTATACGGTTTAACCCGTCGATCGATTATCCGCAGTTATAAGCTATTCGGAGAGACCAATGACCAGCAAAACAAATAGGCCAGGCCTGCAGAAGTTGCGCTGTCTTTTATCCGTGGCCGTAGGAATCCTTTGTGCCCAGTCTTTGGCGTTTAGGAACGTGGATTCTGCAGCGTTCGATAACTTCACCAACTTAACAGCCAAAGGTTTGGATTCAATTGCACAGTTCGGCCCAGCTGGTTCCATCGCTCTTGCTGTGTGTCTTGGAGTCTTATTCTATCGGTTTTATCCAGATTTTAAACATGCAGGAAAGAGAGACCAGCTGATTTCTGCGATTCTTTCTTTCTTCTTGGCTCTGTCAATTGTTGTGCCGCGTCTGATGAAACTGCCTAATAAGTCGTTCGACAGTTATCCGAATTATGTGGGTGGTGTGCCACAGTGGCACAAGCCGATCTTTTGGATGGTTGCTAGTATCCAATTGCTGACAATTGGCTTTACTCTTGCTGTTGTTGTTTGTTGGCTGACGCGTAAAGCAACTGGCTTTGTTGAGCGCCGAAATATAAGCGAAGTTTCAACCGCTATCCCTCCTACCAACCTCAGTATCTGGGGAAAGGGAGTTCGTTTCTTTGACGGCAAACCTATGCACATGACCGTGGCTACCTTGGCTATGGTTCTTTGCTGGGTACCCATGCTCATAATTCAGGGTCCGGCGATTATAGGTGTGGATGCCATGGTGCAACTAGTTCAGTTTCGCACCGGGCATGTTTGGGATCCCATGACGATGGTTGAACTACCGGGATATGCAGGACAGGATCATCACCCTTTTTTTGATACTTATTTATATGGATTATTTGATGAGCTCGGGCTATGGCTTGGTCAAGAAATTCTGGGTTTCCGCATTCTTATAATATTGCAAAGTATAGTAGCGGCCTTTGCGATAGTTGTATCGCTAGTATGGATTAAGAAACGAACGAATCTTCCAGATTCTTGCATTTGTGCCTGTTGGTGCCTGGCAGCAATATTGCCAGCCTTTCCTATGTATATGAGTATTGTGCTCAAGGATTCAACCTGGGTTTCCATCTTTCTCCTATGGATGGTGGCTTTCTTTGAAGTGATTTATCGGTGTAACAATAACCAAGCTGTTGGCTGGAAGTTAGTGCTGTGCCTTGTTGCGCTCGGCTTATTCTCAGGTCTATCTAAAAAGCTGGGAGTTTATGTTACTACTGTGTCGCTCCTATTAGCGATAATTGTTATTAGGAAGCAGTTCGCCGCTTTCTTGATTTCTATGCTCGTGCCCGCTGCCCTAGTGATTGGTTTTGTGCCCATGGTGGTGCTTCCTGCGTTGGATATAGCGCCTGGAGGTCCCCAGGAGACCATCTCCGTCCCTATTCAACAGCTGTCGAAAGTAGCGATACTTCATCAAGATGAGTTATCAAAATCCGATCGACAGGCGATTGACAGAGTCCTCGACATCGATCAGTTAAAACCATATTGGCAAGCTGATTCGGCTGATTATGCCAAGCACTATGGGTATAGGCCGGATGCTAGTTCGTCGGACAGGAAAAACTTTATTCTAACTTGGATACGTCTGTTTTTCCGCTACCCGAAGGATTACATTGCTGCAGTGCCTTATCTAATAAATCCATTTGTATATGGGGAGACCTATTACTATAGCGGACCCGTTCGCTGTGGTTGGTGGGAAGCAGGCGGGTCGCGGATCCTTACTGAGTATCCGGAGTGTGGACTAAGCTACACACAAGAAAAGATCGCGGTTCCGTTAACGAGCGCACTGAATAAAATTCCGCCGTTTTCTTTTGTCGGCAGTGAAGCTTTATACACTGTATGGCTGCCTCTGACGGCGTTAGGACTTACTATATCGATTAGGCGTTATAAGAATCTTTGTTATCTGATTCCTACTGTAGTATCTTGGTGCAGTTTGTTTTTGTTGCCAGCGCATCAGGCGCGATATACGCTTAGCTTTCTTTTTGTTTTCGCACTTACGACTGCAGTGCCATTTGCCGAGGTGCTCACCAATAAACGTAATATAAGTAATTAAGATGAACTTAAAAGATACCCGGTTAGCACTTTCATAAGGTTATTTGATTACTGCTATTTTGCTAATGATAAATTTGCGAAGGGGATGGGTAAGCAATCTGTCGATCAGCATGGCGATTATGTCAAGGACTATAAAGGTCAGCAAACCTGTAACCAGATACGTCAAAATAAAGCCTGATTTGCTGGATACTATTGGTAGCCATGATGCGATAGCACCCCAGATGAATCGGAATCCGAACGTGTTTTCATGCAAGAGATAGACACCGAAGGTTCCTGCTGATACCTGTAGTAGACAAGTGCTCCATATGTGCGGAAGATGGAGCTGCGGAAGCCGACAAGCTGCCACAAAAAAGCAAAAAGCGATGCAGATAGGCAGTATTTGCAGGCCCTGATGGATTTGTTCAGCCCATGTCAGTCTTTGCGCCCAGCGAGATCCTGACAAAACAAAATGATTGAACCCCAGCATGAGCGTTGTACATAAGACTGTGCAGATGGCCAGCGCACCATTTGATATGGTATGCAGTGAATCTCGGTAGCTCCGGATATAGGCACCGATGATGTATCCCAAGATGGCATACACTACATTGTTCCAGTGATTGGCTTTATTGAAGAACAGAGGCCAAGTACCGATGAACATGAGAAGTGCGATCAGTGCAAGAATCTGCTTCTGGGACATGTGCGCATATACAGTATTGATGAATGGGCTAAGAAGAAGCATGAGAATATATGCGTCTATGAACCAGTAGCTATTGTACAAAAATGGGCATAAACTCCATAGGACTGTATCCAAGGACTGGGCACGAGACAGCAGCTCATTCATGCCGAAGGGCAGAGTGAGAAATTGCTTGGCAATGATTGCAATTACTAGGCATAAAACTGCGTAGAGAAACATCTGGAACCAGGTTGAGAAAATTCGCCTCCACGAAAACTGTTTCTTAACCAAGAAGTATCCTGAGATCATAAAGAAGATTGAAACGCCAACTTGACCATACTGTACGATGGTGAAACTGATCGCGGATTTCCATCCTGGATACATGGGCAATACAATGCGCGAGCCCCCGTTGGTGAAATCAACATGGATGATCATATGACAATAGACGACCATCAGCATTGCCAATATGCGTAGTAACTCAATATTAAGGTTGCGAGTTGAGTGGATCGCGACCTTATTCGATTGAGATGTCACTCTGATCTCCCATCGGGATGATATGAATATGTCATAGAATAGTGCCTAGGGCCTACCTGTAGTAGTTCGTGGAGAGCTCCGCCATACGGTGTTATTTGTGAGGATGCCGAGATGGGAGCATATCTTTCACAGCTGTTTGGTAGTCTGTACGGTTGTGAGAAGCATCGTAGATAGATTACGCCAGCGATACCACTATTCATTGGTTATTCTGCGTGAGCTTGTCAAGACCGATTTCAAGCTCAGGTATCAGGGATCCTTTCTTGGGGTTGCCTGGTCGGTTCTGCAGCCATTGATGCTCTTTGTGGTCATGTATTTGGTCTTCGCTAAATTCCTCAGGATGACTGATGGAACGCCGACCTATCCTGTTGTGCTGCTTCTGGGCATAAGCTCCTGGCAGTTCTTCAACGAGTCGACTTCCATAGGGCTGCGTTCGATTGTGGATCGCGGCGACCTCCTGCGTAAGGTGCACTTCCCCAATTACATCGTGGTGGTATCTGCTACCATGGGGGCGCTGATCAGCTACGGCATCAACCTGATCGTGGTCCTCATCTTTGCTATCTTCTGCCGAGTGCATTTCACTTGGAGAGTCCTTTTGCTGCCCATCAGCGTCTTTCAACTATATATTCTGGCCTTGGGCTTCACGCTGATCATGGCTACCATGTATGTCTACTTCCGCGATGTGTCGCATATCTGGGACGTGTTGCAACAGGTGATCTTCTATTCCATTCCTGTCATCTATCCTCTGACCGCGGTATCGGGAATCCACCGTTGGTGGGGCCCTGTCGTAGCCAAGTTGCTCCTGCTCAACCCTATAGCGCAATCCATCCAGGATATCCGGCATTCATTCATCGCTCCGGAAACCACCCCCACGGTATGGAATCAGATCAGCAATCCCTTCGTGACCATGATCCCTATCCTGCTCACTGTGATCATGGTGGTGCTGGGTGTATGCGTATTCCGCAAGTACAATCACAAATTCGCCGAGGTGATGTGATGAGCAAGGCTGGGGAACCAATTCGTCAGAAAGACGATCGGCCCGTAGTCCTGTCCGTAGAACATGTGGACAAGGTCTTTCGGCTGCCTACTGAACAGGCCACAGGACTCAAGCAGGCCTTCATCAACTGGACCCGAGGAATCAAGGGATACAAGGAGCAGCAGGTGCTGCAGGATGTGTCCTTCCAGGTGCGTCGGGGCGACTTTTTCGGCATAGTCGGACGCAACGGCAGCGGCAAATCGACCCTGCTCAAGCTGATTTCCGGCATCTACTACCCTGAGCGCGGCCGCATCTCCTATACGGGCAAGCTGGTTCCCTTCATCGAATTGGGCGTGGGCTTCAATCCGGAGCTGACGGGCCGTGAGAACGTCTACCTGAACGGGGCCTTGCTGGGATTCACCCGCAGCGAGGTCGATGCCATGTACGACGATATCGTGGACTTTGCCGAACTGGGCGAGTTCATGGATCAGAAGCTGAAGAACTACTCCAGCGGCATGCAGGTGCGCCTGGCGTTTTCCGTGGCAATCAAAGCCCAAGGCGACATATTGATCCTGGACGAGGTTCTTGCTGTCGGTGATGAGGCCTTCCAGCGTAAATGCGATGATTACTTCACCGAGGTCAAGAAGGATCCCAACAAGACGGTCATCCTGGTCACCCATGACATGGGCGCCGTGAAGAAGTACTGCGACCGGGCGATCCTTATCAAGGACGGCCACGTGGTGATCAATGGCGATAAGGATGATGTCGCCAATCGGTACACCTTGGAGAATCTCAAAGCTCCCGACAAGCAGTCGGACAGCAGCAAGCCAGGAGACGAATATCCGACCGGCCTCAGCGCTCAGGTGCCTCTTCTGCGTGCCTATCCGGTATCCTCTTCGGTCTGCAAGAGTTCGGATACTTTCCGCTTTGACGTGGAATACGACTGTGCTGAGTACGACAATCTCTATATGGCCGTTGCCATGCACGATACCCGGCGTGGCGGTATAGCCTATGACACGGGTGCCGACACCATACGTCTCAAAGCCTGCGGGCATCGGGTAGTGCATTGTTCGGTACCCTTGAACATTTTCAATAATGGCGAATTCCGTCTTGTCGTGTCCCTGCGTGTGCGAGATGAAGCGCAGACGGACAAAAACGCTCCCACAAAAATGATTGCCTTCACCAATGACGAGAATTCCTGTGTCTTTGCCATCAGAGACAAGCGGAACAGAGAATACGCTTTGTTGAGCGACCGTGGGCTGCAGATCAGTCTCCTGGGCGGGGAATCACTCTAGTTCGTCAGTCCTTGCGGCACTTTCGTTAGAATTATGGCATGAGTCATGAGAGCCAGGGAAAAAAGAGCATGGATTCCCCAGATGAGCCCACCGTCAGGGTCGTCGCCCTGGTATTGGCCGGTGGGGTTGGCGCCCGTATGCGTGGGCCGGTGCCCAAGCAGTTTTTGGTGGTTCGGAACAAGCCGGTACTGGTCTATACCTTGGAAGCTTTCCAACGAGCAGTGGCCGTCGAGGACATCATTGTCGTATCCCTGCCCGAGTGGACAGGAATCGTTGAGCAATACGTCAAAGATTGCGGGCTGACCAAGGTCCGATCCGTCATACCTGGAGGTGTCAGCGGCTTCGAATCCATTCGCTGCGGCCTGCATTATCTGGAGGAGCAGTATTCGCCTGAGGACATCATTTTGATCCATGACGGTGTTCGCCCCTTGTTGACTGAAGAGGTGATCAACGCCAACATAGCCGGCGTGGAGAAATACGGCAATGCCATCACCGTAGTGCCGGCAACTGAGGCCTTGCTCCATACCGATGACGGCGAGTCAAGTAACAGGGTGGTTGAGCGCTCTCACATCATGCGAACACAGACCCCGCAGAGCTTGCGTCTGCGCGATCTTTCGCTAATCCATCGCCAGGCTGATGAGATGGGCATTCATGATTCAGTCGCTACCTGCACGCTGCTGATTGAAACTGGTCATGTGGTTCATGCGGTAGCTGGTGACAATTCCAACTTCAAGCTCACCAGTCCCGAGGATGTAGCGCTCTTCGAGGCCTATCTCGATGCTAAGGGAATGGCCTGATGGCAGAGGGAAGACGGATTGATGCGGACGTTCTGCAGCAGGATGTGAATGACCTGGCTGATGCTCATCCGGCCCTGTGGAGGGAGCTGGACGGCTGCAGAATACTGATGACCGGCGGAACAGGCTTCGTGGGTTCCTTCATTTTGCATCTGATAGCTGCTTTGCGTCGTCGCCATGGCTTGCATATCGATGTTCTCGCTCTGGTCAGGAGCCGGCAACGTCTGCGAGATGTTTTGGGCGACGATTGGGACGGCTCATGGTTGCAAGCGGTGGAACAGGATCTTCGTGCCCCCTTCTGCCTGAAAAACAAAGAGCCGGTGGAGTATTGCATCCATGCCGCCAGCAACGCCGACCCCGTGGCCTACCAGTCCGATCCCTTGGGAACCATGATGGCCAATGTGGTTGGGACTGAGCAGATTCTGCAATATCTGTCAGGCCTGGACGCCAAGCCTTCCCGGATTGTTTATCTGTCCAGCGTTGAAGCCTATTCGGGTCATAGCCAGAAGGGGACACTTAAAGAGGAGGATACGGGCAGCTTTGATCCGTCGGTGGTCCGCAACTGCTATCCAATCAGCAAGTTAGCCGCTGAAAACCTTTGTGCAGGGGCACGTGTGCATCTCGGTCTTCCTGTGACTGTGGCACGGATGGCCTATCTGTATGGGCCAGGTGATCGTCTCGACGATCCCAAGATCGTCACGCTTTTTCTGCGGATGCTTAAAGAGGGCAGGGATATCGAAATGCACAGTCCTGGTCTCCAGCGACGCAGCTATTGTTATATCAAAGATGCGGTTTATGGCATCATGCTGCTTCTGCTGCGAGGTCAGGATTCCACATACAATATCGCCAATGGCGGGGAGGAAGTCACCATAGCCGGGGTGGCTCAGCAATTGACTCAGCTTTTTGGGCGCCCGGGCAGTCTGGTGCGGTATGAACAGCCCAAGCAAGATGAGCTTGCGCGCTTCTCGCCTCCGGAGGACAATATTCTTGATACTTCCAAAATACGAGCTCTGGGATTTGATGCGGAGATCGGCCTGGCGCGAGGACTGGAACGCACCGGTCGGTTTTTTGGCATGCGGCCGTCTACATGGCAGGCCGGCAATGTCGCAGGGAAAGGCATAGACAATGAATAGCCGTCTGATTGCCGGCATCAAAGGGCTCCTGCCCATCTCCTCAAGGTCTTTGCGGGGCTTTCGGGTACAGGATGATGCCAGATATGCCCAACTCTTTCAGGTGATTAATGATCAGCGGAAGGCCCTGGATAAGGCTCAGGAGAGTCTTGACCGCCTGGAGGAGCAATGTCGTGGGTTAAATGAGACCTTGGAATACATCCATGATTCGAATGGTGTCATGTATTGGCAGCTGTTCCGAGGAGATCATGAGACGACTGAGCAGGCTCAACTGAGATTCTTTAGAGGGCTGCCCAAGGCCGAAGGCATTCATGCGCTCTTCCAAGATGCAGAAGCCAGGCTGTTTGAACTCTTCGACCAGTTTTGCCGGGATCACGGGATCTCCTATTGGGGTACCGGCGGCACAGTGCTGGGCGCCTTCCGCCAGCAGGATTTCATCCCCTGGGATGACGATATTGACGTTTACATCGCTCGTGAGCAGTTGAGCCGTTTGGAAACGGCTGTGCGTGAAGATGGCCGTTTCCGTATCACGGTCGTCTGGGACTGGTATGTGCCTTGCAAACAGATCAGATTCCGCTCTATAGATGAGGACAACCCCTGTTTTGTCGATCTTTTCCCGCTGGATTGGGTGTCTGGTGACCCGGAGGATGCATGGCAGGTCTGCACGCAGGAACGTATGCAGTTTGTCCAGGAAATCCGCAAACAATATGCGGGTTCCTCCTGGAGCCGGGATGTTTATATTTCCGGCGCAGATCCTCTGATATCCGCCTTGGAATCGAACCTGTACAGACACCTGGAGGATCTGGCGGATCGCGTAACCATCCTGCCCACAGCCGATGGTGCAACAGGATTGATCAGGGGCATTGAAAACATCGACGAGGTGCGCCCGTCCGGTCCCTACTTGACTGGTGATTGGACCGGTTCGACGACTTTGCCTTTCCGTGGAATCGCTGTTCCGGTGCCCAGCAATTATCGTGAGTACCTGAGCAAGGCCTATGGCGATTACATGGCTCTGCCGCGCGACATGCATTCTCATGAGCATGTCGCTGATGAGTACATTGCCTCGCCGAAATCGGTACGAGCCATGCGTCGGATACTTTCTGATGATGGGGAGCGGACTCCTGGCGATGAAGAGCGAAGGTAAGGCGTCCGGGCTTCATTCGGACAGTGTTGAGGACCACGGGTCAGCTGGGCCTTCATGCCTGATGGTCACTGGGGGAGCCGGGTTCATCGGCACGAATTTTGTGCGTTATGTGCTGGCGCACCATCCTGACACGCACATCGTGGTTTACGATCTGCTCACCTATGCGGCCAAGATGGATAACCTTCATGGCCTTATTCCCGATCGGATCGACATGGTCCACGCCGATATCTGCGATGTTGGATCCGTGGATCGTGCCATCCGCCAGCATCATGTCGATGCCATCGTCCATTTTGCGGCTGAGTCGCACAACGACAACTCCATTCAGGATCCGGGGCCCTTCATCAGGACCAATCTCTATGGCACCTATGTTCTGCTGGAAGCAGCCCGTCGCCACGACCTGCGCTTCCATCAGGTATCCACTGACGAGGTTTTCGGCGATCTTGACTTCGGTGATCCGCGCCGCTTCACTGAAACCAGTCCCTACCGGCCCTCAAGTCCATATTCGGCGACCAAGGCTGGGGCGGACCATCTGGCGCGTGCCTGGTGGCGCACCTATGGAACCCGGGTGACCATCTCCAACTGCTCCAATAACTACGGTCCTTATCAGCACATCGAGAAATTCATTCCACGGCAGATCACCAACATTCTTTCAGGAATCCGTCCGCGAATTTATGGCCAGGGTCGAGCGATTCGGGATTGGATCCACGTGGAGGATGATTGCCGGGCCATTTGGAGCATCCTGGTTCATGGAACGCCGGGCTCGACCTACCTTATCGGCGCGGATGGCGAGTTGAGCAACATGGAAGTGCTCAGGATGATCCTGCATCTTATGGGCCGCGGGGCCGACGAGTTCGATTTGGTGGCAGACCGGCCTGGGGGAGACCGTAGATATGCCATCGATGCCGGAAAGATACGTCGGGATCTCGGTTGGCGGCCTCTGCATCGGGACTTCGAACAGGGTCTGGCCGAGACGATCGACTGGTATAGCAGCCACCGCAAGTGGTGGGAAGGTGATAAGCAGGCGGTCGAGGCTCGCTATCGGGAGCAGGGACACTGATATTTGTGGCTGTACCACCCTTGGATGTAAACTAGTGGGGTTCCCGTCGTGGCCAGAGGATCGTTCTGCTGCGACTGGCATGCAATACACCCTCCTGTCACGGAAGGTCCGTGACCTGTAAGTCCAAAGGAGGTGGGTGATGTCTGCGCATAAGTATGAATTGATGTTCATTGCCGATCCGGCTATGGATGAGCGCTCGCTGAAGAAGCTGACCGACCAGTATCTCGAGGTGGTCACCAAGGAAGGCGGCTCTGTCGACAACATCGACGTCTGGGGCCGTCGCAAGCTGGCTTATGAGATCGACAAGCACAAGGAAGGCAACTACGTGGTGGTCGAGTACACCTGCGAGCCCTCCGCCAGCGCTGAGCTCGATCGTGTGCTCAACCTGAACGAGTCCGTCATCCGCACCAAGATTCTTCGCAAGGATGACAAGTAAGCAAACAGTAAGAGGGCGCCGAAGCGTCGGCTGACATCCGGCCCTCGCGTCAAAGGTCTAAGGTCGCGGGATTCGCCCCCCATCCAGGAGGTCCATTCCCAAGTCCTCATCCCGAGGAAAGGTCGTGACATGGCGGGAGATACATACATCACCGTGGTGGGCAATCTCACTGCGGATCCGGAGGTGCGTACGACCTCCAACGGAGGCACGGTGGCCGACCTGACCATCGCGTCCACGCCCAGGCAGTTCAACAGGAACTCAGGGCAGTGGGAGAACGGCGACTCGCTCTTCATGCGTTGCTCGGCCTGGGATTCCACCTACAGTCCTCTGGCCTCCAATATTCAGGCCAGCCTGACCAAAGGCATGAGGGTGATCGCCCAAGGTCGTCTGGTGCAGCGTTCCTATCAGGATCGTGAGGGCAACAACCGCACGGTTGTTGAGCTGCGTCTGGATGAGATTGGGCCGGCGCTGACGCGGAATACCGCTCAGGTCACCAGAAACGCCAATGTTAGCGGCGGATCCCGTGGCGGCTTCGCTGGCTCCAGCAATGGTGGCTACCAAGGCGGGGCTTCCTACCAAGGCGGTGCCGGTGCGGCATCGGCTCCCATGGGTCGTCAGCAGCCAGCACAGGGTCAACAGGCTCCTGCCCAGGATCCCTGGTCCTCTACCGGGTCCGGCGATTCCTTCGGATCCTTCGGATCCACCGGCGAGTTCGGTGGTTCCGGGGACGAGCCTGAATTCTAAAGTTTCATAGCGTCATCAGTCATTTAAGGAGTATCAATGTCACGTAAAAGGCCGCAACCGCCGGTCAAGCCCTTCAAGAAGAAGCCGAATCCTCTAAGGGCCGCCAAGATTCATACTATCGATTACAAGGATGTGGCTCTGCTGCGCAAGTTCATCTCGGACCGCGGCAAGATCCGTTCCCGCCGCATCACCGGTGTCACCGTCCAGGAGCAGCGCGAGATTTCCAAGGCTATCAAGAACGCCCGCGAGATGGCCCTGCTGCCCTACGCCACCAACGGTCGCTGAGGGAGGTCAGGATTATGGCAAAGGAAACCAAGGTTATTCTGACCGATACTGTGACCGATCTGGGTCACAAGGGCGACGTTGTCGCAGTCAAGCCCGGCTATGCGCGCAACTTCCTGATCCCCCAGGGACTGGCTTTCGCCTGGTCCAAGGGCGCTGCTGCGCAGGTCGAGTCCCTGCAGCGGGCCCGTCGTGCCAAGTCCATGGCCACCCGTGAGGATGCCGTGGCTGCCAAGGCCGCCATCGATGGGCAGATCGTCGAGATCGCAGCGAAGGTGTCCGATTCAGGCAAGCTCTTCGGCGGCGTCTCCAGCGATGCCATCGCTCAGGCTCTTCGTCCCATGGCTGACGTGGATCCCCGCGCCATCTCCGTGGAGACCATCAAGACCACCGGCGAGTTCCCGGCTACTGTAGCTCTGCACCCCGAAATTTCGGCCGCGTTCACGGTCAAGGTCGTCGCAGAGTAGCAAATCTGGGGTCAGCGTTCGTTTCCAATTCGCTGACCCCGATCATCCCGTAATGATTCTTTTGCAATAAGGATCTGGGCTTAAGCAGGAGGCCTTCCCGCAGCAGATAAATGCGTGGGAAGGCCTCCTTATGTGTCACAGGTGGTTGCTCATCTAGAAGTTGTCGCCGTTCCAACCCCAGTCAGTAGTTGCCGTGTAGCGGATATAGGTGCGGTCCTTGGGGATGGACAGCTCTGATTCCAGGGTATCCATGATGGCCTTGGTCAGGCTTTCCCAAGCGGACTTGGGGACGTCGCTGCCGAAGACATTGACTTCCACGTATGCGGCGGGCTTGCTGTCGTCGCCGCCGAAGTAGATGGGCATGTCCGACTCGAAGGGGCACATGAGCCAGCCCTCGGACTTGCCGGGAACGGCGGTGATGGCCTTGCCGTAGGCGGTCTTGATCCGTTCTCGTTGTTCAGCGGAGATGGGCGTGCTTACATGAGTATGGATAACGGGCATGGTGCTTCCTTTCCGGTCTGTCCGGCATGACCAATCAGAATGATCCGGTCCGCCTGACGGATGGCTGACTATTCCCGTCCCATAGTAGCCTCGACCGAGCTGATCAAGCTCAGCGCCAGCCGAAGGGACGATGACCCAGGGACCAGGCTCCCAGGCGATGGGCTACCGAACGCGGATTGACCGGCTTGCCCGGCGCTGGCGCGTCCAGCAGCCACTTGCGGATCAGGAAGTTCCAGATGGCCACCACCACGGTGGCTGTGATCTTGGCAATGTTGGAGTAGAGCAGGTAGCGGGCGTGCATGGTGGTAATGGCATCAGGGGGCAGCATGGCAGTGCCCATCCACAGGATCACTTCGTTGATCCCCAGGCCGATTACCGAGGAGACCAGGAAGACCGCCATCTCCATCCACCGGGCCATGTCCTCACGATGCTTGAAGACGTAGCGCATGCTGGCCAGATAGTTGAAGACCAGGGAGATCAGGAAGGAGATGGCCCCGGCCAGGACATTGTTCAGGTGCGGTCCCATGATCAGCAGGTTCATGATACCGATGTCGATCAGGAAGGCGATGACGCCCACGATGCCGAACTTGAGCAGCTGCCCGATTAATCTACGCACGGTAGCCCATTCAACCATTCCTCTTGCGCTGGCGCGGTATGGGGAGCCGCTTGTGCGCAAAAGCCTTACGTTACGCCCTCAGGCGGGCAACTCGGTCAGGATGGGTTCCTCGGTGCTGTTGCGAATTTGACGGAAGCCTACGAAGGCGATGGCCAGCGAGGTCAGAGCCAGAGTAGTGACCACCCCGAACCCGCCCTGGGAGCCGTAACGGTCGATGAACTGTCCGGCCACAGCCGAACCGGCCGAGGAACCGATCGAATTCATGGCGCTCAGCCAGGCCATACCCTCAGTGAAGCGGATGGGGGGCACCAGATGGAGCATAAGCTGGTTGCCGTTGATCCAGGTGGGTGCCTGACAGACGCCGATGACCAGGTAGATGACCATGATGGTCCATAGATTCCTGGCGAACATGAAAGTGCCGATGCCTAGGTTGACCACCAGCAGGCAAAAGTAGAAACGTTTCCAGAGGGGGATGGTCCAGTTCTTGGCCCCGTAAAGCAGAGCGCCGACCAGGGAGCTGAAGGAGAAGCAGGCGAAGACGAATCCGGTCATCTGCTTCATTCCCTGCTCGGTGGCGAAGGCGATGATGGAGATGGATGCTGCGCTCTGGAAGGCTCCCAGGCCGAACCATGTAGCGCAGACGACGATCATGCCGGCACTCCAGAAGGCGCCGCTGCGGCCGTTCCCGCCTTCTTGGGACCGCAGACGAGCCACCTGCTGAGCCTGCCGCTCCCGATACTCTTTGCGGGTGATGCCTTGGGCGCGAGCCATGTCCGTCTGCGAGGGCGGCTCGGTTTCTCGACAGGAGAGGAACATAAAAGCCCCGACCAGCACGCAGATCCCAGTGAAGGAAAAAGCCAGCACGCCTGAAATGACCGCCAAGATGGAAGCCAGTGGGTTGCCGATCACCCACATGGCCTCGTCGAAGACCCCAGACAGGGAAAGGGCTTGGTTGGTGGCCCTGTGGTCGCCACGCAGCAGATGCGTCCACCGGCTACGGCTCATGGCTCCCCAGGGCGGAATGGCCGCCATGAAAGGGGTGACCAGATAGAGCACCCAGGTGGGGGCGTGGGCGGTGATGGCCGTGATCAGTACCGTGGCCGCGACAATCCAGACCAGAACCGTGGGAATGGAGACCTGTCGTTGACCGAACTTGTCAACCAACTTGCCCAACATGGGGCTTACCAGGGCCAGAGCTACGGCTTGGATGGCGGTCAGAGCCCCGGCCAGGGAATAGCTGCCGTAGTAGTGCTGCACCGAGATGGTGATGGTCATGCCCACCATGGGGAAGGGCATGGAGGCGATGACTGACCCTACTGCGAATCGCGCAGTGCGAGGCAGCCGCAGGAGCGCGGAGTACCCTCCGAAGACTCTGTGTACAGCTTCGACCAGAGCCGCCTTCAATTGCCGTGGCATGGACTGTTCGTCTCGCTTTCTTTGGATGCTTTCACAGTCCCGAAGTATGTCTGCATGCAGGATTTCCAGATGCATAGAGAGGTGTGGGGATAATCGGGGTACTGCTACAGTGGTAACCATATCGGCGTCTGATGGGCGCCATTCGAATACTGAAAATTCTACCCCTCGCTATGGTCTTTCATGGGGCCCGCTGGGGGTTTTGGGAGGTGGGTTGTGCCCGCGACGACCATTCATTTCGTCCGCCATGGCCAAGTTGATAATCCCGACCATATCCTCTATGAGCGATTGCCGGGATTCCATCTGTCCGACAGAGGCAGGGCCATGGTCGATGCGACGGCCCGTTTTATGGCCGAAGCTCCCGGCATGCGTGATTTGGAAGCTGTCTATTCCTCTCCGCTGGACAGGACCAGGGAGACCACGGCCATTCTGCTTGAGCAGATCAACCCCGCACGTGTTCAGCACGGTTTGAAACCGTTAAAGCCTATTTACGACCGCCGTCTGATCGAGGCCGGTAACGAATTCCGCGGCAAGCGCATCGGTCGTGGGCAAGGAGCCCTCTGGCGGCCCTCCAACCTGCGGCTGATCCTGGACTTGCGCCGTCCCAGCTGGGGGGAGTCCTATCGGCAGATCGCTCGGCGAGTGGGGGATTTCGTTCGGCAGATGGTAGTCAGCCATCCTGATGCGCAGATCCTAGCCGTCTCGCATGAGTCGCCCATTTGGTCATTTCGTCATCTCTTGGAGACCGGTCACCCCGAGCACAATATGCTTCTGCGGGCTACCGCTCTGGCCTCGGTAACCTCTATCACCCTGGACTGTGACACCGGCAAAGTGTTGGGAATCACCTATGCGGACCCAGCGGCAAGCGTGTGAAGACTGCTTGAGCGGCCTAGGATGGCTAGGGATACTGTCGTGGACGACTGTCCGAGAACCCGATGAAGGAGCGTGATGATCATGGTGGATGTACAGGCGAGCACTGAGGCGATGGCCGGACGGCCTGCCGTGGCTGAGGCGGCTGAGCAGGGAGCCAGACTTGTAGATCTTTGGCCCTTGACGGATGCCGGGCATCTGGCCAACGATGCCAAGTATGCGGAGGACCTGCAGGTGCGCATCAGCATGGTGTTGGCGCAGCTGATGACGGGCGAGGATGTGACCATTCCTGACGCTGAATACGTCTATGAGGGGGCTGAAGACATACCTGGTCGTCCCCAGGAACTGGTGGATGCTCTCATGGCGGCCAACGATGCCATCGAAAAGGCTGCACAGGCGCAAGGTGATCCGTCCAAGACGCTTGCGGATTTGGCTGAAACATTGGGCAGCAGCTGGGATCAGGCTCGGCAGCAGGATGTGGCTGCTGGCGTAGCCAATGCTGAGCGGTCCTTGAATGACCAGAACGAATCCCCCAAATTCCCGCATGACAAGGAGGGGGTGGCCCAGGCCCTGGCTACGAGTCTGGAGGTCTGTCGTGATCTGCTTCGGCGTGCAGGCGCTGACCCTGGCCATGCTGTGGACGCCGCGCCAATCCTGGTCTATGTCAATGAGCTCAATGAGCGACTGGGCATTCCCCGGGGCTTCCTGTCCGACGAGGATGTCACCCGCGCCCTGGGGTTGCTGGATGATCCGGAGGCTTTCGCGGATCTGCTGGCCCCTCTGACTGGTGCTGAGTGGGACCATCATCGTCAGGAAGTGCTCTGGGATCCCGAGGAGGCCAAGCGTAAGGCCAAGGAGGATGACGAGCGCAAGAGCCGCGAGGCCTTGCAGGCCAAGTTTGCCCACGTGCCTGAGGACCCCAATAAGCCTCACGTAGAACTTTGAGAACCTCTATCCCCCGCCTTGGCATAGGTCGGTGCGAGGGACAAGCCTGGACTCAGCGGTCGAAGCGGGCTCCTCGTGGATCGCTGGGCCGGGCCAGCAGAATGATCCCGGTGACGGTTCCGGCGATTATGAGCAGTATGCTGAAGCCTAGCAAGGAGAGCGAGGATCCCGGATGCCCGTTTACGGCAGCCAGGATGGCGAAGACCAGAGGAATGCAGCCCACCAGATCGCATACGAAGGGCAGGAGTATCCAGAAGCCGGACAAGTTGGTGTCATGAAGTCGCCGTATGCCCACTGCCAGATTGGGTATGAAAAGTCCAAGGGAGACAAGGAAAGACAGGATCTGTCCCAAGACGAGGGATTCTGAGGAGATCAGCGAGAGCGCGAAGTCGATGAGGAAGGTCATGAGAACAGGCCACCAGAATTCTCCTCGGGAGGCCCTTCCGGAGAAGACGAAATACTTGACGAAGAAACGCTTGCAGGCATTTACGAAGTCGATGCCGTGCCAGGGCGCGTTCAGTGGCGGCTCGCCATTGAATCCGGCATCTGCATTGGGGTAGGCCGGATACTGCGGAACTTGGGGTCCAGGCTGGTAGCCTGCTTGATATCCCGATTGATAGCCTGTCTGTGACCAACTCCCGGGCGACTGATAAGGGTTGCCTGATGCATAGCCAGCCGGAGATGTTGTGCCATTGGGCTGACCATTGGCCTGGACAGGACTCGGACCTTGCCCATAGGGCCCCTGCGGCTGTCTGTAATGCTGCTGTCCATAGGGCTGTTGCTGGTTATAGCCTGGCTGCTGACCGTAGGTTTGTCCTTGGTAGGGCTGTTCTTGGCGATAATCGGTGGCGGGGTTCTGAGCCTGACTGATTGGGTGGTAGATGTCGCTCTGGCCCGAGGCTGCTCCCGTGTAGCTGGATTGTTCTGGCTGGGGCTGGTTCGGATAGGCTGCGGGTCCTGAGCCGGTTCCGTCCGCTTGGTTGTTCTGTGCCCAGCGGTTGGCCGAGCCTTGATCATTGGGACCCTGGTTCACACTGCCTGCATCATCGGGATAGCTCATGGATATCGTCCCTCTCATCCTCTGTTGATAATTCTGGATCTGACTTATCCGTAGATTCCTATTATGGCAGACAGGTTCTTCTGCGCGCCGGCCATAGATAGTGCAGTGGACAGGGAGTTCGCCACTCTCATTCGGGTCGGTCAGTCACATTCGGCACCTGGTTGTCGTTGCAGGATGCTTCAACCATCGTCCGGATTAACCATATGATCATCGCCGGTATCGCCCAGCAGTAGGTCTTCAGCCAGGTTAATCAGGCCCAAGAGGAGGGCGGTCAGCAGGATGATGACCAGCGTGGCCGAGAAGATCAGCGGAGTTCTAAAGGAGTTGAAGGCCGTCTGCAGCCATATGCCCAGGCCGTTCCTGGCGCCCAGATACTCCGAAGTGGCCGCTGTAGCGAAGACATAGGCGGCACTGATGCGCAGTCCGCCGAAGATCTGCCCTGCAGCCACCCTCAGCTTGACGTGCCAGAGGGTCCAGGTTCGGGTTGCCCCGCAGTTCAGCGCCACATCCTGGTAGAAGCGTGGTACGGACTTGAGACCCCGGTAAGTCTGGACCACGATGGGGAAGAGGGCGAAGACGGCCACGATGACCACCTTGCCCAGGGGCTCGAATCCGAACCAGATCACGAACAGAGGGGCAATGGTGATCAACGGAATCATCTGTGCGCCTGCGATCAGGGGGTAGAGGGCATCGTGCAGGGTTCGCCAGCAGTAGAGGACCAGGCCCGTCACCAGTCCCAGGGCGGTGGCCAGAAGGAAGCCCAGCAGTCCTTCAAGGGCGGTGATGGCGGTGGCGGGCAGCAGCTCCTTCCGGGACTGCACTGTGGCAACCAGGATTTGGCTGGGAGCTGGCAGAGCCTGTTCGCTGATTCCTCCCAGGCGGGCAGCCAGCTCCCAGATGACCAACAGCGCCAGCAGAGTGAGTATCGGAGGCAACGCCCGGGCTCTGCTCCGCTCATGCTCCTTCATCGACCGGCTGCTTCCCGGACGTAGCGATCGGTCCACAGATCACTGGCCTGTGGGGCCTTGTTGGGGTCGCCTTTCTTGGCATCCCGATAGGTGCCCGCCTTGAACTGGAAGTCCAGATAGTCCTGGGCATCCTTAACGTTGATCAGTCCGCTGATGTTCTTTTGATCCGGGCTGTCGACCCAGTACCCCTCCTTGACGATGCTCTCCATGGAGTGTTTGGCCAGGGTTGGATCGATGGCCGATCCCTTGGTCTCCTGGACCAGGATGTCCGCTGCCTGGTCTGGGTGGCTCAGGGCGTAGTTGTAGCCCTTCAGACAGGCCTTGACGAACGCCGTCAGGGCACGACGGTGGCCCTCCTGCTGCAGCCAGGAATTCTTGACCACGAAGCCGAGTTGGTCGGGGTTGCCGGGCACCCCCCAGTCGGCCTGGGTGAAGCAGTGCAGGGCCGGGCCCTTGAGCTCGCTCTCTACGCCCTCCCAGTTGGCGTAGAAGCCGGCGAAGTCGCCCTTGCCGCTGGTCAGGGTGGCGAAGGTGTTGGTGCCGCTGGTCACCCGCTTGAAGTCGCCCTTGCCGCCTGCATACCGGATCATCTGCTTGACTACGGCAGTCTGTTCGGCCGAGCCGAAGCTGACGAATGTCTTGCCGTCGAAGTCCTTGGGGGTCTGGATGTCGGTGCGCGAGGCCAGCGAGCACCAGCGCGCCACGGAATGCTGGCCTATGTTGAAGACCTGCCGCAGGTCGGCTCCCTGGGAGTTGAAGGTGGCCAGGTTGCTCAGCTTGGAGAAGCCCACATCGGCAACCCCGTTCTGGACGGAGGTCTCGGCTCCCGCCTGAGCCGTGGGCAGGATGGTCAGCTTCAGACCGGCCTTGTCGAAGTAGCCCAAGTGCCGGGCTACGTAGATGCCGACATGGTTGGTGTTGGGTGTCCAGTCCAGCATGAAGGAGAGTTTGGAGCTGTCGTCAGCCTTGTCCTCTGCTCCCTTGGCCCCGCAGCCTGCGCTTACAGCCGTCAGGCAGAGCGCTGCTGCTAGGGCGAGCGCCCGTACGATCAGCCTGTGGTTGAAAATTCCCTTGAAGCTGCTGCTCTCCGACATGCTCATCACTGTCACCTTGCCTCTCCGGCACCTCTAGTGCCCATCCGCATCGGGGCCGCTACGGGAAGGTGAGGAGCCCGCGCGACGATCCGGTACGGTCTTGACCGATGGAATTCTGCGATGCGTGCCACGGCTGCTGCCACCAGCCGCGCGAACAAGACCACTCTAGTCCAACCCAGCCGATCCTGCCTCGCCGTGATAAAAGGTTGCATCATATGCCTCTATACTGGAAACTCACGAGAGGTCTGTGCGGGCCGGCCAGCGTCGGTCTCGTCCGGAGCAAGACAACCGATTTCGGTAGGGGTCGACGGAGGGTTCCCATGTCGGTGACCATCAGTGATGTGGCCAAGCAGACGGGCATGTCCGTATCCACGGTCTCCCAGGCGCTTAACGACAAGGGGCGCATCTCACCGCCCACCAAGGACAAGGTGCGCCGGGCGGCTATGGAGTTGGGCTACATCCCCGACAGTCGAGCTCGTTCCATGCGGTCCTCGCGTTCTCATGCCGTAGGTCTGCTGGTTCCTGATATCCGCAACCCCTATTTCTCAGAGCTGGTTTACGCTGTCCAGGACCAGCTCTACTCGGCAGGCTACGCGCCCCTGATCGGCGTGTCCTCTTGCCAAGCCAGCAGGCTGGAGGACTATTACCGCATCCTCCTGTCTCGGCATATGGATGGCGTTCTGGTCGTGCCTGACGGGCCCACGTCGCCTATGCTGCGCACCATGCTGGCACAGGAATTTCCCGTGGTTTTCGTGGACCGCCCTGACCAGGCCCTGCCCGGTGTCCCTCTAGTGGATTCCGACCCTGTGCCTGGCATGGAAGCGGCTCTGGACGCTCTGGCAGCCAGGGGATGCAGACGAGTGGCCTTCGTTCCGGGCCCAGAAAGCCGCTCATATACTTTCCGCGAACGCGAGCAGGCCTTCCTGGCTGGCGTGGAAGCCCGCCCAGGACTGACAGGATCGGTGGTTCGCCAAGGGTTCGAGGACCGTCCTCAGGCGGCCGCGACCATGCGCCACCTGCTAGGCAAGGGTGTGGACGCGGTCATCTTCGGCTACTCGGCCGATGCCATCAAGGCCGTCGCCATGGAATGGGACGGCGACTTGCGCTCGCGTTTGTCGCTGGTCTCCTTTGATGACCTGGAGGTCTTTCAACTGATCAGCCCCCAGGTGTCGGTCATCTCCCAGCAGGTGGATCGCATGGGCCGCCAGAGCGTTGACATGCTTCTGTCCATAATCGAACCGGGGCGGCAGGCTCCGGAGGGCATGAGTGTGGATCGCCGTCTGCGCACCCAAACCCTTTTCGTACCCAGGGGTCTGCTGGCCTAGGTCTATTCCTGCTTGGAAAGGGGACGGGGCTCGACAAAATGTGCGCGTGTCGGGAGGCTGTGTCGTCCTCGTAAATGATTTCCACCGACCTTTCGGCCATTTGCCGCCTTTGTTCAGACTTTCCAATTTGTGACTCAGTTCACAAAATATGAGAATTACTAAATATAGTCGACTAATCATCCTCAGGCACTACATATGGTGGTCAGGGCGTGATAGAGTGAGTCTTGTCAGCAATAATAACATCCATGTGATTCGCCGTTCCTGGTATGGAATTCGGGAACGCCAAAGCAACTGCACATGAGCAATCGTATGAGGTATTGAGGAGTGACGATGGATACTGAGGTCATGACCGATCCCGTGAAGGAGCGTGGCATTTCGGATCGCGATGCTGTCGAAGGCATTCTGGTTGAGAAGCGCGACGGCCGGATCGTCGATTTTGATCCCGTCAACATCATGAACGCCATCGAAGCCGCCTTCAAGGATGTCAAGCACGAGGTCAGCCCTGAGGATCGCCAGCAGATCCGTGGTATGGCCTTGACCGTTCAGTCCGAGATCACCGATCGCTACACCAACCCGGTCAAGATCGAAGACATCCAGACCCTGGTCGAGCATGCCCTGGTCAATGCCCATCTTTACGAGATCGCACGCTCCTATACCTCCTACCGTCTCGACCGCGACATTCAGCGTGCCAAGGCCACTGATGTCAACGAGGCTGTTCACCGCCTGACCAGCAAGGACGAGACCTTGGTGCGTGAGAACGCCAACAAGGATGCCAACGTCTACGCCACTCAGCGCGACCTGCTGGCCGGAGCGGTCTCCAAGGCCTCGGCTTTCGCCATGCTGCCCAAGGATGTCTCCAATGCCCACATGAAGGGCGATATTCACTTCCACGACGCGGACTACTCGCCCTTTACGGCCGAGACCAACTGCTCCCTGCCTGACTTCGGCGACATGCTGGCCCATGGCTTCGAGCTGGGCAACGCCATGATGGACTCGCCCAAGTCCATCGGTACAGCCGCCACGCAGATCACCCAGATCATCAAGGACATCGCAGGCTCCCAGTATGGCGGCCAGACCGTCAACCGCTGCGACGAGATGCTGGACAAGTATGCACGTCTGGACTACAAGAAGAACTATTCCATGGCTGAGGCTGTTCTGCCGGACGAGGAGCCCATTGACGTGGCCAAGGATGTCGTCCGCGGCCTCAAGGCTCGGGAGGCCGACTGGCTGCACCTGGACGATCGCGCCCCCATCGGCGAGGATGCCCCCTTCGATCTGGATGCTCCGCAGATCGTTCGGCTGCGTCAGGTCTATGCCAAGATCCTGACCCGCAAGAACATCTACGATGCCATGCAGACCATGGAGTACCAGATCAACTCCAACCGTGTCAGCAATGGACAAACACCTTTCGTTACCGTTGGCTTCGGTCTGGGCACCTCCTGGTTCGCCCGGGAGATTCAGCGGGCCATCTTCCTGATTCGCATCCGCGGACTGGGCAAGGATCGCCACACCGCCATCTTCCCCAAGCTGGTCTTCACCATCAAGCATGGTCTGAACGCGGACGAGGGCGATCCTAACTACGACATGAAGCAGCTGGCCCTGGAGTGCTCGACCAAGCGCATGTATCCTGACGTGGTCTTCTACGAGAACCTGGTCAAGATCACCGGTTCCTTCAAGGCCCCCATGGGCTGCCGCTCCTTCCTGCAGGGCTGGACCAACCCTGAGACGGGTGAGGACGAAGAGGACGGCCGTATGAACCTCGGCGTCGTCACCGTCAATATCCCGCGCATCGCTCTGGAGTCCCGCGGGGACAAGGATCGCTTCTGGAAGATCTTCGACCAGCGCATGGAGGTGGCCCACCACGCTCTGCAGTTCCGCATTATGCGCTGCAAGCAGGCCACGCCCATCAATGCCCCAACTCTCTACCAGTACGGCGCTTTCGGCAGGCTGAAGCCGACCGACAGTGTGGACACCCTCTTCCGTAACAGCCGCGCCACTGTTTCGCTGGGTTATATCGGTCTTTACGAGGCCACTAGTGTCTTCTACGGCAAGGACTGGATGAAGGACCACAGCTGGGATCCGGATGGTAAGGAATTCGCACTGAGCATTGTGCGCCGGATGAACCAGCTCTGCAAGCAGTGGGAGAAGGCCGAGGGATACCATTATTCGGTCTACTCCACCCCGGCCGAGTCGCTGACTGATCGCTTTGCTCGTATGGACAAGGAGAAATTCGGCGTAGTCGACGGTGTGACCGACCATGACTTCTACACCAACAGCTTCCATTACCCGGTCTGGCTGCGGCCCACGCCTATGGAGAAGCTCAGCTACGAGCGGGACTTCCCCTATCTGGCCTCGGGCGGGTTCATCAACTACTGCGAGTTCCCCTCCATGCAGCAGAACCCCAAGGCCCTGGAGGCGGTCTGGGACTACGCCTACGACATCGGCATCGGCTATCTGGGCACCAACACCCCTATCGACCACTGCTTCGTATGCGGCTATGAGGGTGATTTCGAGCCCACTGAGGAGGGCTTCAAGTGCCCCGAGTGTGGCAACGATGACCCTGACAAGTGCAACGTGACCAAGCGCACTTGCGGCTACTTGGGCAACCCCGTTCAGCGGCCCATGGTCCACGGCAGGCACGAGGAGATCGCCCACCGCGTCAAGCACATGGAGGGTGAGACCGGCCATGTGGTCCTCAAGGACGGCTCCACCAAGGAGTGGTTCGACGACAAGGCCGAATAGGCTCTGAGAAGACGCAACCAATGGCGGGCCGGGCAGTTTGCGGCCCGCCATTGTCATGAGGAGGATCAGATGACAGGCAAACAGGGGGGCATGAGAAAGACAGGCGGCCACCGTGACTTTGCGGCTGATGAGCAGGGGCGCGGTCCAGGGGTTCCCTCTGTGCTGACCAACAATCCCAAGGCCGGCCAGTGGGACGGACGTCGGCTTAGCCGCGGAATTGTGGCGGACTATAAACGACTGGTCATGACCGATGGCGAAGGCATCCGCTGCTCCCTATATGTCAGCGGTTGCCCCTTCCGTTGCCAGGGGTGCTACAACTCATCCATCTGGGACTTCGGCGCCGGGCACCCCTACACCCAACAGCTTGAGGACCGCATCATCACGGACCTGTCGTTGTCTTATGTGCAGGGCATCACCTACCTGGGCGGGGAGCCTCTGCTCAACACCCCCATGCTGCTTGGCCTTTCGGAGCGGATCCGGCGTGAGTTCGGCCACGAAAAGGATATCTGGTGCTGGACCGGCTACACTTGGGAAGAGCTGAACCGGCCGGGGGAGACCCCGGACAAGGCCCAGCTGATCTCCTATCTTGACGTGCTGGTGGACGGACGGTACTTGGAGAATCGGAAGAACAGCCTGCTTCAGTTCCGAGGCTCCGACAACCAGCGGATCATCGACGTACCGCGTTCTTTGGAGCAGGGCCAGGTGGTCATCTGGTCCAAGCTGCACGACCAGACCAGGTTTATTCCGGAGAACTACAGCAAGGACCGGCAGCAAGAGCAGCAGCGGGGCTAATGCTGGCTCCTGCCCGGTCTTGGTCAACGTCGCCTTGCCGGGGCACAATGGGTGTCATGACTGATGAGCATGATCACGACGCTAAACCCGACCTGCCCAAGGACCTGAGGGTCCGCTTCTGCCCTTCGCCGACCGGCACCCCGCATGTGGGCATGGTCCGCACAGCCCTCTTCAACTGGGCCCAGGCACGGCACTCGCACGGCACCTTCGTCTTCCGCATCGAGGACACGGATGCCCAGCGCGACAGCGAGGAGAGCTACCGGCAGATTTTGGACGCTCTCAAGTGGCTGGGGCTTGACTGGGACGAAGGGGTCGAAGTAGGCGGTCCGGACGGCCCCTACCGGCAGTCGGAGCGCGGCGACATCTACCGCCATGTTGCTCGGCAGCTGCTGGATGCCGGCTACGCCTACGAGTCCTACTCCACCGCTGAAGAGATCAAGGACCGCAACCTGGCTGCCGGCCGTCCGGCCGCTTTCGGCTATGACGGCTATGACCGCGACCTGAGCGAGGAGCAGCGGCAGGCTTTCCGCGAACAGGGCAGGCGCCCCGCCCTGCGCATCCGCATGCCCGACGAGGACATTGCCTTCGACGATCTGATCCGTGGGCATATCGAGTTCAAGGCCGGATCCGTGCCCGACTATGTGATTGTGCGCCCCAATGGCGATCCACTTTATACTCTGACCAATCCGGTCGATGATGCCCTGATGCGCATCAACGTGGTCCTGCGCGGCGAGGATCTGCTCAGCTCCACACCCCGGCAGATCGTCCTCTATCGGTACCTGATGAAGCTGGGCATAGCCCGGGCCATGCCCCTGTTCGGGCACCTGCCCTACGTCATGGGCCAGGGCAAGAAGAAGCTGTCCAAGCGCGACCCTGAGTCCAATCTTTTCCTTCACCGGGAGCATGGCTTCATTCCTGAAGGTCTGCTCAACTATCTGGCCCTGCTGGGCTGGTCAATCGGTCCGGATCGTGATGTCTTCTCCATGGATGAGATGGTTGAGCACTTCGACATCCGCGATGTCAAGGCCAATCCGGCCCACTTCGACATCGACAAGGCCGTGGCCATCAACGCCGAGCACATCCGCATGCTGGAGCCGCAGGACTTCCTGGACCGGTCCCTGCCCTACCTCAAGCGCGACGGGCTGGTGAGCGCCGAGCACTGGCAGGACCTGAGCGATCGGGAGCAGAGAATTCTGACCGCTGCCGCCCCCTTGGTCCAGCCTCGTGTGCGCCTGCTGGGCGAGGTTTCCGGCATGGTGGGCAGTCTCCTCAGCCAGGAGGAGTACCTGGAACCCGAGCCGGATGCCCGCAAGCAGCTCAAGGATTCCGCCGGACAGGTCCTGGACTTGGCTATTGCCGCTCTGCAGGATGTGTCCACCCAGGACTGGAAGACCGACCACCTGCACGATCTGCTTACTCGGGCGCTGGTGGAGGAGGGCGGCTATAAGCCCCGCCTGGCATTCGGTCCGGTCAGGGTGGCGGTCTCGGGAAGGCGGGTCTCGCCGCCTCTGTTCGAGTCCCTGGAGATCCTGGGCAAGGACACAACACTCCGAAGGATGATCAACTTGCGCCAAAACCTCTGATCGGGTATATTTCTTTTTTGTTGTGCTACTGACCTGTTGAACCGGGTTCGTACGCGGCGAAAAGTGAAGCCCCCGTCGTCTAGCGGTCTAGGACTACGCCCTCTCACGGCGCCAACACCGGTCCAAATCCGGTCGGGGGTACGACATGTGGCAACCGTCCAAGCGATTGTCGCACAGCCAATTGGGGTATGGTGTAATTGGCAACACAGGTGATTCTGGTTCATCCATTCTTGGTTCGAGTCCAGGTACCCCAGCGGTAGAGACATCAAGTCTCAAGGAGCGGAACACCGACACGGTGATCCGCTTCTTTTTATTTACGGATTACCATAGTTCTTAGGATTGCTTCCGGTCCGCAAAGCGGCGGCTGGATGTGTCCACGAAAGTTGCCTGCGGTGTGAGCAAGCAAACAAAAAGAGGAGGCCCGGCAGACTGCTATGTCAGAGTTTCCGATGATGGAATCTGCTACTTTGAGCATAGAGGCTTGAGTGATGGACCCAATCATCGGCTGATCGGGCAACATCACCCGGTATACGAATTATCGTACGATTTTTTTGGTAGAGGTGTGTGATTATGACGACAATCATGGTGTTGGGAGCTGGTTATGCGGGTCTTCGCGCAGTCAAGAAGCTGGCTCATGCAAAGACTGATGCCCATGTAGTCCTGGTCAATCAGAATGAATACCACTACGAGTCCACCCAGCTGCATCAGGTGGCGGCGGGCACCAAGGAGCCGGCGGACGTAGTCTTCGACCTCCGCAAGTCCCTGCCTGATTCGGTGGAGCTGATCGTCGACAAGGTGGTCGGCATTGATCGGGACAACCGCCGGGTCAGCCTGGAGCATCATGATCCCCTTTCCTATGATTATCTGATCAATGCCCTGGGATTCGAGTCCGAGACTTTCGGCATCAAAGGAGCCGATGAGTACGGCTGGCCCATTATTGACGTGGATACAGCCCTGGCGGCCCGCAAAAAACTGGAGCAGACGCTGGCTCGCTACCAGACCAGCCATGATCCGCTGGATCTGAGCATCGCGGTATGCGGCGCGGGCTTCACCAGCATCGAATACCTAGGTGAGCTGGTCTACCGGCTGCCTCAGCTGTCCAAGCGTCTGGGCTTCCCTATGGATCAGGTCAAGGTGGACTGCATAGAGGCCTCGCCAAAGATTCTGCCCATGTTCAGCAAGGACCTGGTCGACTGGGCTGTGGATTACCTGCGCAAGCGGGGAGTTACTTTCCATACCTCGACTCCTATTACTGAGGTCAAGGAAGATGCCGTTGTCTCCAATGGCCAGGAGTTCAAGGCCCATACAATCATTTGGACAACGGGTGTGCGCGGCAGCCACATCATTGCCGACTCCGGGTATAATCAGAAGCGTAACCGTGTAGTGGTCAGGGATGACCTGTCGGTGGATCAGCATCCAGAGGAATTCCTAGTGGGTGATGTCAGCGCCGTTCCCGACCCCCAATCGGGTCGGCTCTACCCCACTACTGCACAGATTTCGATGGCCCAGGCTGAAACTGCAGCCGCGAATGTCCTCGCCAGACTGCGGGGGCAGGAGCCCCAGCGGTTCACCTTCCGAAGCCTAGGGACCGTGTGCTCTCTCGGTCCTCACGACGGGGTTGCCGAAATCGACCGAATGGGCACGCTGAAGCTCAAGGGCAAGGTTGTTTCGGTTCTGAAGTGGATCGTCAACGAGCGGTCGGTTCTGGAATTGGCCGATGTGCGTACCATGTTGGAGAGCAACTGAACCGCCGTTGCAATGGACGCAATGGGTAAGGCGATCAGGGAAAGGAGGACGAACATGGTTCATGCCATGAGGATGTTGCAGCATCGTTCTGCGATGAGAAGCATGTCCGCCCCACTCCTGCCTCGAATCGGCTCGTCCTTGTCGACGATGGCCCCCAGTCCCGTGTTCATTAAGAGTATTGACTACCTCCTGCTCTTCCTCTTCCAGGTGGGAACCGTGGTCGGCTGCGGTCCCCGCCAGGATTGCGGAGATTCCCGTGCTGGTACGCGGATCGGCAGGAGCGAGAGGAGAGTGGTATTAGCATGAGTTTCCTACAAGGTTTCTGGTTCTTCATCATTGGTCTGCTTTTTGCAGGGTTCCTTCTGCTGGAAGGGTTCGACTTCGGCGTTGGCATGGCCACCAGGTTCGTGGCTCGTGACGGTGATGAGCGCGCCACTTTCATGAGGGCTATTGGCCCCCATTGGGATGGCAATGAGGTCTGGTTGATTACCGCCGGCGGCGCTATGTTCGCAGCCTTCCCGCTTTGGTATGCTTCCCTCTTTTCGGGGTATTACCTCCTGCTCTTCCTGGTGCTGGTCTCTCTGATCCTGCGCGGCGTCTCCTTCGAGTTCGCCTCCCATGCCCTGACCAGCCGTGAGCGTGGCGTCTGGCAGTGGGCCAACTTCATCGGCTCCCTCTTCGCTCCTTTCTTCCTGGGCATGATGCTGACCAGCCTGATCCAGGGCATTCCCATGGACAAGAACGGTGATGCCTGGCCCGGGTTCTTCGACGTTTTCAACTGGCTGTCTGTGGTTGGCGGCATTGCTGTAGTCTTCTTCAGCTTCGTTCATGGCCTGCACTTCCTGAGTTTGAAGCTGGGTGCCATGGACTCTCGGCGGATGCTCAACGTCAGTGAGAAGGCCTACTGGATCGCCTATCCGGCCCTGGTTGTCTTTGTGCTTCTAGCCATTTTCAACACTGATTTCTACAAAGCCCGCCCCCTGTCTACCTGGCTGATCACGGTGATCATCCTGGCGTCGGTCATCGGAGGCCATGTTGCCGACTTCAAGAAGCGCGGCGGCTATGCCTTCACTTGCTCGGGCATCACCTTGATGGCCATCATCGCCTTTATCTTCAACGGGCTCTTCCCGCGCGTGATGATCGCTGACGACCCGGCCCACAACCTGCTGATCCAGGATGCTTCGGCTTCTCCGTTGACCATGAAGATCATGACTGTGGTGCTCTGCATCTTCCTGCCCATCATGCTGGCCTACTTCATCTGGAGCTACTTTATCCAGCGCAAGCGGCTGGACACCGATGGCGCCCATTTGACCACGCCTGTGGCTCCTTCGGCCACTGTGGCTGAGACCCTCTGAAAATCAACGGGGCCAAGGGGACAGTGCTGGCAGGACCTGAGCGTATCCAGAGGATGATGCATTGATCGATAAGAGTCTCTTCCGTTTCGACGGCGTCAGGTCCACCCTGGGCCTGCTGGCCGCACTGTCCCTGGTCCAGGGCGTCGGTGTAGTGGTACAGGCCTATGGGCTGACCTTGGCTTTGGTCCGTATTTGGCACCTTCAGAACCTGAAGGTGCTGGTGGCGCCAGTACTGATCTTCTTGGCTGCCTATACCTGTCGACAGCTCTGCGACGTGGCCAAGGACCGTATCGCCACAGACCGTGCTGATGCCATTGTGTCCGAGTTGCGGCCGAGCATCCAGGACAAGGTCTTTTCGCTGGGACCATCGGCTCTGGCTCGGCGTGGCACGGGTTCGGCCGTCACCATGCTGGTTGACGGACTCGATCAGGTGCGTACCTACGTGCTGACGGTTCTGCCGAAGATGATGGATCTCATCTTCATCCCCCTTATTGTCCTGGCGGTGGTCTGGACTCAGGATGCGGGTTCTGGGCTGATCCTCCTGCTCATGCTGCCCCTGCTTATCTTCTTCATGGTCATCCTGGGTCTGGCTGCCAGAGACCGCTCCAGTCGGCAGTACGCCCAGTTCCGCAAGCTCAACACTAGATTCATGGATACGGTCCTGGGTCTGCCGACCCTGAAGATGCTGGGCATTGATAAGGAGTATGAGGACGAGATCTATTCGGTTTCGGACCGCTTCCGCAAGAGAACCATGAGCGTTATCCGCGTGGCCATGACCTCCACCTTTGCTCTGGACTTCTTTGCTACCTTGGCCATCGCCATCATGGCCGTCTTCCTGGGCAACAATCTGATCAATGGCAAAGTGGAGCTCTTTCCTGCTCTGCTGGCTCTGATTCTGGCTCCTGAGTACTTTATGCCCATCCGTCAGTTCGGAGACGACTTCCACGCTACTCTGAACGGCAAGAATGCCCTGGATGACATCGTGGATATGCTGGCACAACCTGAGCCTAAGCGCTTGGAGAAACTGGACTGGTCCGGGTGGACGGAAGACAGCCACCTGCGTCTGGAAGGAATCGACTTCGCCTATCCCGGCCCCAAGCCGGTGGAGAGCAACGCTTCAGCCGGCGCTCAGATGGATGCCATGGCCAAGTCCGAGAGTCAAAAGAGCAGCAAGAAGAGCCACATGCCCAAGACATCCAAGGTTCATGACGGTGATGGGACGCTGGTTTTGTCTGAGTCCGGTTCTACAGCACCACAAGGAACCAGAGTCGAGGCTGCTGCGGATTCACCGATCAGTGGGTCCGAGGTGAGTTCGGAGGGGCAGCCTCTGGCATTGAGCGGTCTGGACTTCAACCTGCATGGTTTTTCGAAGGTGGCCATTGTCGGCCGCTCGGGAGCCGGCAAGTCCACGCTGATGGATCTGCTGGCCGGCTTTGACCAGCCCAAGGCAGGCACCATCGATCTTGATGGTCATCAGCTGGAGCACTGCAACGTGGCTGCTTGGCAGCGGCACATCAGCTATATTCCGCAGAACCCCTTCATCTTCCACGGCACTGTGTCCGACAATATTCGCTTCTACAACCAAGATGCAGATGATGACCAGGTGGCCCGCGCAGCCGACCGGGCTGGACTGACCGACTGGCTGAAAACATTGCCCGACGGTCTGGGTACCCAAATCGGAGAGGGCAACCGCGGCATCAGCGGAGGCCAGGCCCAGCGAATCGCCTTGGCCAGGGGGATCCTGGACCCCTCACGCGAGATCCTGTTCTTTGACGAGCCCACAGCCCACCTGGACATCGAGACCGAATACGACCTGAAGCAGACCCTGCTGCCCATCATGGACGGGCACTTGGTTGTCCTGGCCACCCACCGGCTGCACTGGCTGGCCAACATGAACTGGGTGATCATGCTGGAGCATGGAAGAATTGTGGCCCAGGGCGATCCGCGCAAGCTGATCGGTCAGGGCGGACCCTTGGATGCGCTGATCGATGAGATGGGAGGGAACCAGATTGCCGACTACCAGCAGGACTGAAACCGCCGGAAGAAATGGCACGGGAACGTCGCAGTCCTCCCGCCGCGGCCGCGGGCTGTCAGGCTACATGCATATCTGGCACCGGGATCATTGGTTCTGGCCCTACCTGCGTGAAAACAAGGGGCTGCTTGCCCTGATCTTCTTCCTGGGAACCATCACCTTCGTGTGCGCGGCTGGACTGATGTTCACATCGGGATTCCTGATCAGCAGGTCGGCCCGCCATCCCTTCAACATCTTCGCCGTATACGTGCCGGTGGTCCTTACCAGGGCTTTCGGCATCGGACGACCCACATTCAAGTACATGGAGCGCATCAAGAGCCATGATTGGGTGCTCCGGGTGGTTTCCAAGCTGCGTGTTCAGCTCTACCGCACCCTCTCGCAGGATGCGGCCTTCCTGAACGAGCATGAGCGCACAGGCACGGTCCTGGGCATGCTCTCGGACGACCTGGACCATCTGGAGAACTTCTACCTGCGCACCATCTTCCCCACGGTCGTAGCCTATATGATGTGGGTGGTGGTGACCATTGCCGTAGGCGTCTTCTCCTGGCTGACCTCGCTCCTGCTCTTCCTGCTTTTCGCCCTGATCTTGATCCTGATCCCGCTGGTCTCGCTGGCTTATTCAGACGGGCGTTACGACATGGAGAAGGCACGGCGGCAGGATCAATACACTGCAGTGACCGAGAGCTACATGGGCCTGGGGGATTGGGTGATTACCCGCCGTCGGCGGCGCTTCGTGGACACGGCGTCCGGTGACTTCAACGACATCGCCACCGGCCGCAAAGAGCAGAAGCGGTTTGAACGCTGGCGCAACTGCGGCATCCAGATGATTTTCGCCCTCATGGTGGTGGCTCTGATTGTAGGAGCGGATCTGCGTATGACCAGCTCCACCTCTATTGCGGACTTCGCGGCAGCCGTGGTCCTGGCGGTTTTCCCCCTGGTCGACTGCTTCATCGTGGTCTCCCAGGCCGTGGCCGAGGTTCCCCTCTACACAGACTCGCTGGACCACCTGAATGATCTGACCGAGCGGGTCGAGTCCCGGAGAATTGAGCCGAGCGCCCAGACCAGGCTGGAGGGGCCGATCAAGTCAATCGTCTTCGACCATGTCAGCTTCTCCTATGGTCCTGATGACCCCCTGCTGCTGGACGACTTCAGCCTGCGAATCGAAGGTGGGCAGCGCGTGGCCCTGCTCGGTCCCAGCGGCGAAGGCAAGACGACGGTCCTTCAGCTGCTCCTGGGCGACCTGCGCCCCACCAGTGGCCGCATCCTGATCAATGGAATACCGGTCGATGCCTTGCAGGATCAGCGTCCTGAGCTCTTTGGCTACCTGAACCAGCAGGCCTTCCTCTTCAACACCACTATTGCCTCCAACGTGCGTCTGGGCGCTCCCCAGGCCGATGATGATCAGGTTCGCCAGGCCTTGAGGGCTGTACAGCTGGATCAGGTCGTGGCTGGCATGCCCCAGGGGATAAACACGTTGGTGGATGAGGCTGGTGGCCGTCTTTCAGGTGGCCAGCGCCAGCGTCTGGCCCTGGCCAGGATTGTGCTGAAACGCACGCCGATCATCCTTCTGGACGAGCCTACCATCGGTCTGGATCCTATAACCGAGCGTCGGCTGATGGCCATGATCTTCAAGATCAGCCAGGATCGCACACTTCTTTGGGTGACCCACCACCTGCAGGGGCTGGAGGAGGCAGACCAGGTCATCTTCATGCAGGACGGTCACATCGCCATGCAGGGCCGCCCGGTTGATTTGTACCGGGAGAATGCCCGTTTTCGTGAACTTTATCGCATGGACGTCTCCGACGTGGACAAGGACGACGGTCAAGGGATATACTTGGGAAAGCAGTCAGATTCAGATGGACGGACCCCTGTTGAATGACCATCAGGCTGTTTCCCGAGCAATGAATTTTGCACGGTTGTCGGGTCGTCGATCCTGGCGGATGGCTTCCCGGCCGGTCACTGTGCGCCGTCGGTTCATGGACTGGACGGTATGGAGGCCGGAGCCCGTGGAAGCGACCAGGTCGCGAAGTCGGGGAGAACTGAAAGGCTCTCTTGGGCACAAGCTTGGTCATATCTGAATCTGCTCGGATTCGACCCGTGTACCCGCGCCCGACGAACCCTGCAGAGAGATTGGGAGGAACGATGTTCACTGTATTGGGATTGTCCAGATTCCAGTTCGCCATGACGACGATATTCCACTTCTTCTATGTCCCCATGACCATCGGTCTGGCCCTCGCTGTCGCGATCATGGAGACCATCTATGTGGTGACCAAGAAGGATGTCTACAAGAAGATGACCATGTTCTGGTCGAAGATCTTCCTGCTTTCCTTTGCGGTCGGCGTTGTCACCGGCATCATCCAGGAGTTCCAGTTCGGCATGAACTGGTCCAACTATTCCCGGTTTATGGGCGATATCTTTGGCGCCCCTCTGGCTATTGAGGCCTTGCTGGCATTCTTCCTGGAGTCAACCTTCATCGGCGTGTGGATGTTCACCTGGAATCGGTTCAAGCCGGCTGTGCATGCGCTCTTTATCTGGCTGACTTTCCTGGGCTCCTCTATGTCGGCCATCTGGATTCTGGCTGCCAACAGCTTCATGCAGCACCCGGTCGGCTTCGAGATCAACCAAGCAACCGGTCATGTGCGACTGCGCAGTTTTGGTGACGTCATGTCCAATCCTCAGCTGTGGATCGAATTCCCCCATGTCTTCTTCGCCGCCGTCTGCACAGGGGCCTTCGTGGTCATGGGCTGCAGCGCTTTCAGCTTGCTGAGGATGCATATGGGGAACAAGGACAAGGCTGTGGCCGCTGTCGAGGCAGACTCGGAGAAGCAGGCCAAGGTCAACCTGTTCACCAAGTCCATCCGTCTTGCCGCTCTGATTGGGCTTATTGGCTCCATCTGCGTGATTACCTACGGCGATCTGCAGGGCAAGTACATCGTGACTGATCAGCCCATGAAGCTGGCCGCCACTGAGGGCATCTACGAGGACACTGGCGATCCTGCTCCTTGGAATGCCGTGGCACTGATCAATGAGAAGGATCATAAGATCGAAGGGTCCATCGAGATTCCCGGGGCCATGTCTCAGCTGGCTTACGGCAAGAAAACCGGCGCTGTCAAGGGAATGAACTCCATCAACAAGGAGCTGCACGAGAAGTACGATGCCAAGTATGGCAAGGATATGAACTACTACGTGCCGGTCACCACCTTATTCTGGGTCTTCCGCCTGATGGTCGGGATCGGGTTCTCCTTCGCGCTGATATCGGCATTGGTGCTTTGGTTCACGCGCAAGAAGAAGAATACGCTGTTCACCACGCGTTGGAAGCTCTGGATCATGGGCATCTTCACCTTTGCCCCCTTCGCTGCGACGACCAGCGGCTGGCTGGTGACGGAGCTGGGACGCTATCCTTGGCTGGTTTATGGTTTCCAGACCATCGCCGATGGAGTTTCACCCACTAGCACCGTACCGAACCTGCTCTTTACCTGCATTGTCTACTTCCTGCTCTTCCTGGTCCTAGGCGGAGTCATGATCTTCTACACCAGGCGGACCCTGCATCAGGGACCCTTCTATAAGCCGGATGACGGCAATGGGCCGCAGACAACCAAGGTGCATGGCGCACCGGCCCGTGTGGCCTTGGCCTGACGGTCGACTAACTCAAAACGCTTCCTTCCCCTTCGGCGAATCCCCCGCTTCGGACCCTAAGGTTCGGGGCGGGGGATTCGCTGTCGTCGAGCTTTGCTGCCAGTGGTGGACGGCGTGAAATTCAGAGAAGAGAGCGATCCTGAGCATGAAGTGAAAGTTGCGACGGATGTTCGGCTTATGCCTGATACCGGACTGGTCTCACCCGCTTTGCTTTGATCACACGGGTTCTGTCACACCGATTTGGTCAGACCTGGGCGGTCAGCTTGGCTATAATTTGCTGCAACAGCTCACGCAGGCTCGGGTCCATGAGGGAATCCACCAAGCTGTCCGCTGCACGTTGCAGATAGTCCTTGGCGGTTTGCCGACTGCTCTCCATCAGCTGTGGATGGGCTCTGAGGTAGTCGACCACCTGGTCGGGGTCATCCTGCTGAACCAAAGCTCTGAAGTTCTCATCTTCCTGGAATCCCAGCAGAACCGGCAGGGTGTAGATTCCGTCGCGGATATCCTCCAGCTTGGGCTTGCCAGTGTCGCGATCCAGATCGAAATCGTTGATGTCATCGATGATCTGAAAGGCCATGCCCAGATTGCTGCCGAAGTTACTGGCGGTACGCTCCAAAGCCGGGTCGGTTGACTGACCGTCAAGGCGGATCCCGGTAAGACATGCCAGGCGGAAGAGGGCTGCAGTCTTGCCAGAGATGGCTCGGTCGTAATCGTCCACGGTTATATGGGTGTGATGACGTTCGGACTCCTGGTAGAGTTCGCCGCCTATAATCTCGCACACCGTGCCAGCCTGCTCGCGAATAAAGTCCGTGTCAGGAGCGATTGAGGCCATGATCTCCATGTAGCGCGAGAGGATCAAGTCTCCCAGATAGATAGCGGCCTTGTTTCCTCGTGTGGTGTGGACCGTGGGCTTGTTGCGGCGGATGGATGCATTGTCCAGAACGTCGTCATGAACCAGTGTGGCCAGATGAAGCATCTCGATAGCGGCGGCGCCAGTGATGACAGTGTCGTCCAAGTGTCCTTCAGCGTCTGCGTCGGCTCGCGCAAAGAGGACCACCATGGCAGCGCGGATCATCTTGCCGTGGTTGTCCAGCAGTCGACGGTAATCCTCCTGGTATGGGGCCACGTGGGTACGCTCTTGATGCAGGCGGTCGACGACTCGCTCAAGATCCTTGCGCAACAGGAGCTCTTGTCCTTCTGCCATGGAGGTATGCTCCCTCTAACTCGTTGAGAACCGCAACATAACCAATATACCAAGTTCAAGACTATGCGCGGAGATTGTCGGCTTGGTCCTGGCTGTTACCGTGGCCAATGTGGCCAAGCTAACATCAGGCTGCTGTCACGATGAGGTGAAGCCTCAAAATGAGAACCAATCGTAAGGGGGCAGCACAGATCAGCCGAGTACGAAAGCCGAGTGAAGTAGTGTAGGTGTATGAGTCAGCATTACCGCGCAGATCAAGTCTCCCCACAAGGCGGCGAGGAAGAGCATGATCGACCGCTGTCCGTTTCGGCCCGGCTGGGGCGGCTTCAGTTCCATTACTCAGGCAAGTTCAGACTCCTGCAGCTGGCCGACGTTCAGGAAGGCCCCAAGGTCTCCCCGGACACTATCAGGCTGATAGGCGCCGCTTGTGATGCGGCTAAGCCCGATCTGGTGGTCTTCTCGGGCAACCAGGTGGCTGGCTATGACACAGCCTACGAGCGTACCTTTCGTAAAAGGCGTTGGAGCACTCCTCTGGACGGCATATACTCTGCTGGTCTGAGCATGGGGGGTGCCCTGGGGCTTGGCGGAGCCTCCCTGAAGCGCTCCTCCAAGCCCCAGGATGGCCCGACAGCTGTAGACCGCCGGGAACCAGAGCATCAGGGGGGCAGCAGCAGGGATGCCGAGCGTGTACGTCGGCAGAACATCAAGCACACCGAGGATCTGGTTCGCAGAACCGTTGGCCTGATCACTGGCCCGCTGGTTGAACGCGGGATTCCCTTCGTCGTCACCTATGGCAACCACGACTTTCAGTGCGGACTGGACACCGATCAGATGGATGCCATATATCGGGAAGTGCCCGGCTGCCTGAACCCGGAGGCTACGGTCGCGCATCCTGATCGGGTCCATGCGCTGATCGGCTCGGCCCTGCCCTACCAGACGGCCTTCGTCTGCGCTCCTGGCACCTTCGCCCTGCCTGTGGCGGATTGCGATGGTCGTGGAGTGGTCATGGGCCTGGTCCTGCTGGACTCTGGCGACTATGCCCGCGCAGGCGGCTATGGCTCGCCTTCGGCCCAGGCTCTGGACTTCCTGGCGGCTGCTCCTGATCTTCTGGGCAACCGATCCATAGTCTTCCAGCACATGCCCATTCCCCAGTTCTATGATCTGCTCAAGCCGGTGCCGGCCACCACAGCCTATGCAGTCCAGGGATACCGAAGCTTCGACTCCCGGTGCTACATCCTGGACGAATCACGCACCTGCCCGGGCTCCTACCTGGGCGAAGGCGTCTCCTGCCCGGATGAGGACAGCGGCGAGTATGACCTGCTGACCCGGAAACGGGGCTACTTCGCTCTCTTTGCCGGGCATGACCATCGCAATGGCTTCGTCGGTCGCAGCGGGGATCTGACTCTGGGCGCTACGCCTACATGCGGATTCGGCTCCTACGGGCCGGTACCCGGCAAGCGGGCGGCCCGGCTTTTCGAATTCGACATCCGCCATCCCCATCATCCTCGCACCCAGCTCCTGGAATTCGGGCAATTGGTGGGGCGCCCCGGATCCCACAAGGTCTATACCTTCGCTATGAGCCACGTGCCCACCTCAACCGGGGACGCGGTCAACCTCTTGCGTCGGCCCGGGTTCTTGGCAGGCGGCCTGACGGCCCTTGCAGGGCTGATCGCCTCCTGGGGCTCCACCCGGCGGCGGTAAGGACGGAGATAAAGGCCAGGAATCCGCTCAGACCCTACGACGTGCGGGGGACGAGGCTCGCAGCAGGGCCTCGGTCAGGTATTTGCCAGCGGCCATGACCAAGGGGGCGTAGCGTCTTCCTGGCGTGGTGGACATGCGGTTGACCGGTCCGGAGATGGATATGGCAGCCATGACCTGACCTGATCCATTGCGGATGGGGGCCGAGATGGAACAGACACCCTCTTCGCGCTCGTTGATGGACTCGGCCCAACCGCGCTTGCGGACTGAGGCCAGAGTCGCTGCGTTGAACTTGGCGTGTCGCAGACCCTGATGAAGACGCTCAGGCTCCTCCCAGGCCAGCAGAATCTGCGCTGCCGACCCGGCATCCATGGACAGCAGGGCGCCTACGGGGATGGAGTCGCGCAGGCCCGAGGCGCGTTCCACTGCAGCGATGCAGACCCGGACCTCCCCTTGGCGACGGAAAATCTGGGCTGATTCGCCCGAACGGTTGAGCAGTGTATGCAGGATGGGCCCCGAAGCGGTCAGCAGTCGATCCTCGCCGGCGGCAGCAGCCAGTTCGGCAAAACGGGAGCCTAGGACGAAGCGGCCATGCGCGTCCCGCAGGACGAAGCGGTGGCGCTCCAAAGCTATGGCCAGTCGGTGAGCCGTGGGGCGAGCCAGCCCGGTGGCGTTGACAAGCTGGCCCAGGGTCATGGGTCCAGTCTCCAAAGTGTCCAGAATTCGCACCGTCTTGTCCAGAACGCCGACGCCCGAATGAATCTCCTCCTGATGCACGGTCTGATCGTTTGTGGAGGGGTATTTGTCGTCGTCGTTCAAAGAAAGTGTGTCCATGGTTGAATTATGCCATCTCAGTATATGAAATGCAAAAGTTCATAACGCTTGGGCAGTTCCATACTCGGTGGTAAGAGGCCGGCGGGGTGCCGATAAGGTTGGCGCCCTGGCCGGTCGTAGACTTTCAGGAGGCGATATGGGACGCACAATGGCGGAAAAGGTCTGGACCGATCATTTGGTCAGAAAGGGCCAGGGAGGCGAGCCCGATCTGATCTACATCGATCTGCAGCTCATGCACGAGGTGACCAGTCCACAGGCCTTCGAGGGTTTGCGTATGGCAGGTCGAAAGATCCGCCACTTGGATCAGGTCATCGCCACTGAGGACCACAACACCCCCACCATCGATATCGATCGGCCCATTGCCGACAAGGTATCAGCACTGCAGATCTCTACTCTGGAGCGCAACTGCCGCGAGTTTGGGGTCCGTCTGCATCCATTGGGGGATGCGGACCAGGGCATCGTCCATGCTTTTGCGCCCGTCCTGGGACTGACTCAGCCAGGCATGACCATCGTCTGCGGTGATTCGCATACCTCGACCCACGGGGCCTTTGGAGCTCTGGCCTTCGGCATCGGAACTTCCGAGGTGGAGCATGTTCTGGCCACTCAGACCCTGAGCCTGAAGCCTTTCAAGACCATGGCCATCACCGTCAAAGGACAGCTCAAGCCGGGGGTGGGTGCCAAGGACGTCATTCTGGCGGTCATCGCCAAGATCGGCACCGGCGGCGGCCAAGGACATGTTCTGGAGTACCGCGGTGAAGTCATTCGACGCATGTCCATGGACGCGCGCATGACCATCTGCAATATGTCCATCGAGGCCGGGGCTCGTGCCGGGATGATCGCGCCGGATGAGACCACCTTTGCATACTTGGAGGGTCGGCCGCACGCCCCCAAGGGAGCCATGTGGGAGCAGGCCTTGGACTACTGGCGGACCCTGCCCACCGATCCGGATGCCGTCTTCGACAAGGAGGTCATTCTGGATGCCGACCAGCTGACCCCCTACGTGACCTGGGGCACCAACCCCGGACAGGGCCTGCCCATTGCCGCTGACGTGCCTGTGCCCGGAAAGATCGCCGACCCGGCCAAGCGCCAGGCAGCTCAGGAAGCCATCGACTATATGGGTCTGCAGCCGGGTATGCCCATCCGGGACATCGCTGTGGACACCGTGTTCATAGGCTCCTGCACCAACGGGCGCATCGAGGATCTTCGTGCTGCTGCGGCCATCATGAAGGGTCACCACAAGGCCAAGAATCTGCACCGCGTCTTGGTAGTTCCGGCTTCTTCGCGAGTTCGCATTCAGGCTGAAAAGGAGGGGCTGGACCGCATCTTTGAGGACTTCGGAGCCGAATGGCGCAACGCCGGCTGCTCCATGTGCCTGGGGATGAACCCGGACCAGCTGGTGCCGGGGGAGCGTTCCCTTTCCACATCCAACCGCAACTTCCAAGGTCGTCAGGGCAAGGGCGGCAGAACGCACCTGGCTTCGCCCGAGGTGGCCGCGGCGACGGCCATCAGGGGGACCATCTGCTCCCCGGCCGATCTGTAAGCCCATCAATCATTCATCATCGTCATCCAGCAGGCAGGAGGTCATCATGGAGCCACTTTCCGTTGTAACCGGGGTTGGAGTGCCCTTGCGCCGCTCCAACGTCGACACCGATCAGATCATCCCCGCCGTATTCCTGAAGCGGGTGAAAAAGACCGGCTTCGAGGATGCCCTCTTCTACGCCTGGCGAAGGGATCCGAATTTCGTGCTGAACCGGCCTGAATACTCAGGTGCACGCATTCTGGTGGCCGGGCCGGACTTCGGCATCGGCTCCTCGCGTGAGCATGCGGTCTGGGCTCTGCGGGACTACGGCTTCCGGGTGGTAATTGCTCCCCGCTTCGCCGATATATTCTATGGGAACACCGCCAAGAACGGTGTTCTGGCCGCCATCATGCCCCAGGAGTCAGTGGAATTGCTCTGGAAGCTCCTGGAAGAGGATCCCGGCACCGAGATGACCGTAGACCTGGGCGCGCGCACAGTCACCTGCACGGACGTGACCCTGCCCTTCCAGGTGGACGACTATGTGCGTTGGCGGCTTATGAACGGCTATGATGACATCGATCTGACTCTGCAGCATGAGGATGACATCCGCGCCTATGAGCGCATGAGGGCCGAGCGCTTCCCCTTCAAGCCACGCACCCTGCCGGCCCAGCACCTGGCTGAAGAACCGGTCACTCCGGCCAGGGAGGGCCAGATCGACTGGCCTGGACCGCTGGCTGACCGCGGTATCATCTGACCGACTGGCCGGTGCCCTCATATGAAAGGCATTCGCCCTCTCTTCGCTTAGCATGGACTATGACAGCCGGGCCGGCCATGACCCGCTGGCAGCGAAGAAGGGCGGTAATTATGAGGCACAGCAGAGGTGATGTGCACGGCTTGGGCGTCAGACGGGCGGTGAACGTTCTGAGCGCCTTTGCCTTCGTTTATGTGGCTATTGAGACTCTGGCGGGCCTTTTGGGAGCCAAGGTGGTTCTGCCTGCCCTCTTCCCGCACGCTTCCAAGGCGGAGCTCAACGGTCGCCTGGGAGACTGGACCGTAGTCGCCTCTGTAGTGCTGGCCCTGCTGTTTGCTTTGATCAGTCAATGGCCGGTCATCGTGGGCCGCGAACGCCATGGCCAGGACCAGGTGCGATGGGTGACCGCTCGACGATTCAGCCTGCTGGCATTGATCATCGCCTTGGCTTGCTTCTTCCTCAGTCAGCTGGCGGCTGGAGTGGCCGACTCCGGGCTGAGGACCGTCCTCTCCGGTACTGGGCTGCACCCGCCGGCCGCATCCAGCGACGGCGGCCTGGACACGCCGATCATGCTCTTCTATGGCATTCTGCTGGGGCCCTTTGCTGAGGAGCTGGTCTTTCGCGGGGTCATTATGAATGGCCTGCGCCGCTTTGGCCGGGTCTTCGCTATTATTACTTCTTCTTTACTCTTCGGCTTCATGCATGGTTCCTTGGTCCAGGGTCTGTTCGGCTTCATTTCAGGCCTGGTTCTGGGTTATCTGGCCATGGAGTATGGGCTGGTCTGGTCCCTGCTGGTGCACATGCTCAACAATGCCTTCTCCTCGGGCCTGCTGGCCAAGTACATGCCCTTGGCGCCCGAGGTGCTCCGCATCGGATTGGGTCTGCTCATGATGCTGGTCTTGCTGATCGGGGTCATCGGCCTGCTGGTCAAGCTGCGCGCCCTGCGAGATTACTGCCGTGTCAATCGTGCTCCCAAGGGTATTTATGCCTCTTGGAGGGCGCCGTGGTTCCTGCTCTTCTGCCTGGCCTGCCTGCTGATGGCCCTGAGCGAATTCGTGCCAGGACTGGGGTGACCGGGCGGTCGATCTTGCTGGCTTTTTGTCGGGATTCCTTTAAGGAGCGACAATGTAGGGCTGCATCTGGTTTGTAGTGCCAGTGACATGAACGTGGGGAGCGATTCATGCCGCTGGGCGCCCTTATGGCCGTTCGGTAGTGTACAAGGGGAAAGGATCGTCGACGCATGAGGGATGATGAGCATCGCAACAGCGGTAGCCAGCCTGCCGATGTCCGGCACGATCAGAAGCACTGGAAGGTGTCGCGCCCCTCTTTTGCTCTCAGGACCGCAAGTCGCACCGGCGACAAGGATTTTGCCCGTCACTGGGACTATCGGGAGGAGTCTGTTGAACCGCCGCAACCGAGCCTGCCAGGGGAGGCTGTGGATGACGGCGTGGTCGATCCAGGGCGGATTGCGCATCGAACGAATACGTTTCTGCAAACTGATGACGGGTGCAAGGGGGCTTTGCCAGTTGGCGAACAGCCTTCGGCGCTTCCAGAAGCCGGTGATTTTCTGGCCTCGGTCACTAAGGCCAGTCAGTTGAAGGTTTCCGCATCTACTCCGATGGATCCGCCGGTCGATGGGCACGATCAGCATGGGTCTGGCCAGGGGCCGGGCCTGCGGCATATAGCGGTTCGCCCAGAGTCGGGGGCTCCAAAGGCCATGGATATTCCGGAACAGCCGCAGCGGCCTGCCGACAAGGTCGTCTGGTCATGGGCCAGGCCGGAGACACGCAATGCTCAGGTCTTCTCCTGGAATACGCGCAAACGTCATAAGTCGTCTGCAAGCAGACGCGCAGACAAGTCCGTGGCTTCCGTCGCCAAGGCTTCGTCTGCTTCCGCCTCTTCTCTTGCCGAGTCGGCCGAGTCCAATTCGGCAGTCGCGGATGGGGCAACTTCGACTTATTCCAATGAGAATTCAATGCCTGCGAAGCCGGATCGCGTACCCCCTGCACCTGCAGCCGCTGATTTGGCAGAGAAGCCCGCAGCTTCGGTTCAAGTGTCTCCGACTCCTCTGGCGTTCGCTGATCAACCGGTTGCCATCCGTCCCCTAGACACCGACTGGGATTCGCTTGTCGCTGGTTCAGAGATTTCGGAACAGGACGGTGCTCTTGCCGGATCCATTGCCGATGAAACCAATCATCGGCGGCGTTGGGCCCGTTTTACTCGACGGGTCGTTGCCCAGCATAAGGCAGGTGTCGGTGACGACGCTGATAGTCAAGCCGTTTCGTCCTCTGCTCCTGGCGGTCAGGAAACGGTGACCGCTCAGGTGGCAGACAAGTCCACCTCCTACAGAGCCAGTGCGGGGGTGTTGCACGCCGTCAACGGTCACGCAGCCTTTGCCTTCGTCTACCTGGCCATATCCGTTCTGGTGATCATGATTGGTTCAGGGATGATCCAGCCGCTCCTCATGGAGCGGAGCAAGGCGCCTGAATTCGCCTCCCTCTTTTCTGACGGGGTTACCCTGATATCGGCCCTGCTGGCGCTGACCTATGCCTGCATTTCAGAGTGGAGCGTTATTCGAGGTGTGGATCAGCGAGGTCAGGACGCCGTCCGCTGGCACATTGGTCGAAAAATGACGCCTGCGGCTCTGTTTGCCCTTGCAGCGGTGCTTCTGCTGGGTCAGGGAATGGTTTATGAGCTGAACAAGTTCTTCAACTACTTCTGCCCCCTGCTGCACATCCCTTCCCTGGCCTCGCGCAGCATGCTGATTACCGCAGCATCCTCGCCGATCATGATCATATACGCCCTTCTGTTGGTTCCTCTGTCTGAGGAGCTGGTCTTTCGCGGCATTATCCTCAACGGACTGCGCCGGTTTGGACGGGTCTTCGCCATCCTGACTGCGTCCCTGCTCTGCGCCCTGTTGCAGAGTGATTTCGTCTCCGGGTTTTGGATCTTTCTACTGGGGCTGGCGCTGGGGTACTGCTCCCTGGAGTATGGTCTGATCTGGGCCATCGGAGCCCGTATGGTCGGCGATCTGCTTTTCAGCGGCCTGCCTGAACGTTATCTGGCCAGCGCCCCGCGAACCGTTCGCTTGCCGGTTTTGGCAGTGGCGCTGGCGCTGGTCCTGGCTGGTTTGGTCATGTTCTTCCTGCACCGCGTTAGTTTGTTGGAATACCGGCGGCGTTATCGAGCCCCTAAAGGAACATACGCTTCCTGGAGGCAGCCCTGGTTCCTGTTCTATTCGTTGCTCTGCCTGCTGCTGACCGTTTTCAAGTTCGTCCCCGGCCTGCTTTAGAGCGTGTCATATTGGTGCCGCCAGTGGTGGCGTAGACTTGGACCAGCTGGAGGCCGGTACCGGATGGCCAAACCTGCAGAGGAGCATGAAAGGGCATGGTGATATGGGGCAGACAGCGATGGCGGCCAATGCGTCGGTGATCGGGCAGACTCAGAAGCCCAGGCGCGGCATGGCGGATCACGTATGGATGAGTGCCGCCAGGGAGATGCTCAACCGTCAATCCGCCTTGTTGCTGGTATACCTGCTCGTCACTGACAGCGTCGGCTGTCTGTTCGGTGTCATGGCTCAGATGGAGTGGAATGCCGTCTTCGATCCGGTGCGTGCCCACTCCGGGTTCATGTATATCATCGATCATGCCGAAGATGAATACGGAGGCATCATCAACCTGGTCGCCTCTTGCACCGCACTCTGCTTCCTGGTATTCACACGACGTCGCCAGATCTGCAACTCAGGCCCTCTGGGCATCTTCCACACCGATCTGCATCCCATGACTTGGCAGGTTCTGCTGGGGTGTTTTGCGCTGACGCTTACCGGGCAGACCCTGGGCGACTGGTATCAGTCAGGCATGGACTGGACTGCGGCTCGGCTGGGAGTGCAGCAGTCCTGGACCACGACCGAGCAGATTCAGCAGGCCTCAGGTACCATACCCATGTTCATCTACGCTGGTCTGCTGGCCCCCATCATCGAGGAGCTGGTCTTCAGAGGGGCTATCATGCACGCATTGAAGCCCTATGGCCATGTCTTCGCCATCGTTACCTCTGCGGTAATGTTCGGCTTCTTCCACGGTGACCTGGGCCAGGGATTCTTTGCTTTTATCATGGGTCTGCTTTTAGGCTATCTGGCTTGCGAATACTCCATATTCTGGTCCATAGCTCTGCACATGTTCAACAACTTGGTTGTCAGCGACGGGCTGGAATTCCTCCTCAGCTTTATGAGCGACAACATGTCCTCCTATGTGATCGTGCTTATGATGCTGGCAGGCATGCTGGCGGCCATCCTGGTCCTCTATTTGGGCCGTCATCGGATTGCCGCCTTCCTGCGGAACAACCGCACGTATGCGAATGTCTATGGCGCCTGGGCCTGCCCTTTCTTCATCTTCTTCCTGCTGATCATGGGCTTGACCATGCTCATCCCCTTCGTCCCGACCGGCGCCTGAACAGTGTCTGGCCGGTGTGGACGATCTATGCCTCAGGCGACAATTCACGGTGTCCCCACACCCCCTGTGGCAGACTTGCAGATAGGGGCCGATGATGCGCCAAAGCCCGGCTCTGAGCGGATACGAGAAAGAAGCCGATGTATGCCCAAGGTGAATACACAGAATGATGTGCTGCATGTGGTGGGCGGCAGGCCCCTGCATGGCACTATACAGGTCCGCGGGGCCAAGAACTTCGTCAGCAAGGCCATGGTGGCTGCTCTGCTGGCTCCTGATGTGTCGGTGCTCAAGAACGTGCCTGAGATCCGCGATGTCCATGTGGTCTCGGACCTGCTGAGGCTGCACGGGGTCAAGGTGGATGTCCGTCCCCAGGAGGGTGTGGTCACCATCGATGCCAGTCATGTGGAGCTGGCCGACGTGGCTGATGTGGACACCCTGTCGGGCTCTTCCCGCATTCCCATCCTCTTCTCCGGACCGCTTCTGCATCGGATGGGGGAGGCGTTCATCCCCGTTCTGGGTGGATGCCGCATCGGCAGCCGGCCCATCGATTTCCATCTGGAGACCCTGCGCAAGCTGGGTGCCAATGTCGATAAGGAGCATGAGGCCGGCATCCACATCACCGCGCCGGACGGGCTGCACGGAGCCAAGATCCACCTGCCCTACCCCTCTGTGGGCGCGACGGAGCAGACCCTGCTGGCGGCCGTCCTGGCCGAAGGCCGTACCGAGCTGTCAGGGGCGGCTACTGAACCCGAGATCATGGACCTGGTGGCGGTCCTGCAGAAGATGGGCGCCCAGATCTCGGTGGACGTGGACCGGACCATCCGCATCGAGGGGGTGCCCTCCTTGAAGGGCTTTACCCATACCTCCCTGCCCGACCGGATTGAGGCCGCTTCCTGGGCCTCAGCCGCCCTGGCCACCCATGGCGACATCATGGTCAAGGGTGCCCACCAGCCCGACATGATGACCTACCTGAATGTCTTCCGCAAGATCGGCGGCCAGTTCGATGTGCGCGATGACGGCATCCGATTCTGGCATCCAGGCGGCGACCTGCGGCCCGTGGCCATCGAGACCGATGTGCACCCCGGGTTCATGACCGACTGGCAGCAGCCCCTGGTGGTGGCCCTCACCCAGGCCAAGGGGCTTTCCATTGTTCACGAGACCGTCTATGAAAATCGCTTCGGCTTCACCGAACCGCTGATTCAGATGGGCGCCACCATCCAGCTCTACAAGGAGTGCCTGGGATCCCTGCCCTGCCGCTTCCAGCAGCGCAATTTCAACCACTCGGCCGTCATCTTCGGGCCCACCCCGCTGACCGGCCAGGACATCGACGTGCCCGACCTGCGTGGCGGCTTCAGCCACCTGATTGCTGCACTGACGGCCTCCGGCCCCTCTACCGTCCATGGCATCTCCCTGATCGATCGCGGCTACGAGGACTTCCGTGACAAGCTGCTGGCCTTGGACGCGCAGATCGACTGATCCGGCAGACACTGATGGCTTCCAAAGGCAAACCCTCTCCTCGGTCTGCAGTGCCTGCCCTGTCCGACCAACAGGTGGCACTGCTGGCCCAGCGGCATAGGTTAGTGGATCCAACCCGCTATTATCCCACTGGCCGCCGCACACCGGCCCTGGACGAGATAGACGGTCAGCACCCGGTGGGCACTACCCGTCTATTGCGGGGGGTCTCCCAGGTGGTGCGTGACTCCTGTCGGGTCTATGCCTGGGGACTGGAGCAGGTGCCGCAGACTGGCCCCTTTATCACTGCTGCCACCCACGTGACCCAGTTCGACGTCTTCATTCCCATGATGGCCCTTTTCCACCAGGGTCGTCGTCCCCGCTATATGGCCAAGGCCGAGATGGCCCATTGGCCCTTGATCGGCAGCTGGTTCCGTATGGTGGGCATGCAGCCGGTCGAGCGTAAGTCGGGCAAGGCCAGACCGATTGAGGAGGAATCGATCGGCATCATCACCTCGGGCAGGCCCTTGACCATTTGGCCGGAGGGCACCGTGACCCGTGACCCCCTGAAGTGGCCCATGTCGCTCAAGCCCGGGGTCGGATTCATTGCCTTGGAGGCCTCGCGGCAGCTTGGCCGAATGGTTCCTCTTTATCCCAGCATCACCTGGGGGGCGGCTTCGATCAACCACAAGTGGCCCTGGCCTCGCAAGAACGTGGTCATGTGCTATGACCGACTTCTTGACTATTCCGACCTGCTTGAAGATATGGATCAGTGGGGAGCGGAACCCCCCAAGCAGGCCGTACATGCACTCTGTGTCCGCTTGCGCAACAGGATGGAGGAGGTCATGGCCGAGATCCGTGGCGAGGAGCCCCCTGCAGCTGGGTACTTCGATTATGTGACTATGACCCGTCGGCCCAGAAGCGAACAATAAGGCGGGAACCCACATCCAATTCCCCTGTCTGGCGGTCGTGTCATAGGATGGGAGGGACAAGAATGAGGTTGCTGGTCGGCGTTCCCGTGCGCACGGCATTATGCAAAGGAGAATGATGACGAAGATCGCGGTATTGGGAGCAGGCGCATGGGGAACCGCTTTTGCCCAGGTACTCGCCGATGCAGGCAACCAGGTGGTCATGTGGGACATTGACCCGGATGTCGTAGCGGAAATCAACAGTCAACATTCGAATGCCCGTCGTCTGCCGACAGTGAAGAGGCTGCCCGATGCCATCACCGCTGAGGGCGACCGGACCAAGGCCGTCGCGGGGGCTGAAATCGTGGTTGTCGCCATAGCTGCTCAGCATGCCTGCGAGGCCTTGAGAGAATTTAAGGATCTGCTGGGTCATGATGCTCTTGCGGTTTCCCTGATGAAGGGGATTGAACGGGACACCGACAGGCGGATGGATCAGGTGGTCTGCCAGACGCTGGATCTGGATCCGGTCAGGTTTGCAGCCGTCTCCGGACCCAACCTGAGCAAGGAGGTGGCCGCCCGTGAGCCGAGCGCCACTGTGGTTGCCAGCGCTGATGCCGACACCGCTATGAGAGTGGCCCGTGCATGCACAACCGACTATTTCAAGGCCTTCGTCTCGGATGATGTGATCGGCTTGGAAATGTGCGGGTCGCTGAAGAACGTCACTGCGCTGGCTGTGGGGATGGCACGGGGGGCTGGATTCGGAGAGAATACGGCCGCCATGATCCAGGCCAGGGGCCTGGCTGAGCTCACTGCCCTGGGGGAAGCCTGTGGTGCCAAGTCCAAGACCTTCGCCGGTCTTGCCGGGGTCGGCGACTTGGTGGCCACCTGCGGATCACCTTTGAGCAGAAACTACACCTTCGGTTTTAATCTGGGCCAGGGCAAAAGCATTGAGGAAGCCACTCGCGTCAGCAAAGGCGTAGCCGAAGGCGTTCCCACAACCGGTGCTGTCGTCGCCTTGGGCAGGCGTTATCGGGTGGCGACCCCGCTGGCTACGGCTATGAGCCATGTACTGGATCAGGGTCTGAGCTGCCGGGGCATGATCAACGAGCTGTACGGTGGGCAGATTACTGCAGAATGAGTCCGACGACCATCAGAATGGTGCACATAAGAAAATCCTGGGGGCTATAGGGTGTACGAAGGTTGTGAAGCGTGAGCTATCGACCTTTTGATCGGTGATAAACGGTTTCCAAATCGAGCTGCGCGTCTGGTTTGCCTGGTTCCTGTATCAGCCCTATCATGCCTGTTCGTGCCAAGCTTGTGGATGAGCGACTGTGTCCAGGTCTCGCAGCCTGCCGAGGGGATATTCTGCTGTCTTGAATGATGTATCTGCTCGGGCAGGTGCGTGAGGTTGAAAATCATGTCCAGGATGAGGAAAGCCGAGGGATGATGGTCAGGAAACGTGTTGTGGTGCTTTATGGCGGACGTGCCGACGAACATTCCATATCCTGCGTGTCGGCGGCCGGTGTGCTCAATGCCATCGATACCGACCGATATGAGCCCATCCCCATCGGCATCACCAAGGACGGTCGATGGACCATAGGCGGTCAGGATCCCAGGCAGTGGAGTCTGGGCGGTGCCAGTCTGCCAACGGTGCAGATAACCGAAGGCAGCCGTCCGGTCATCCTTGACATGGCCCGTGGCAGGGAGGGTTTTCTGATCGGCGATCATGCTGATCTGATCTCTGGTGCCCAACCTTCCAGCACAGTCGGCTCCTTGGAGCCTTTGGGACATGTTGACGCGGTTTTCCCAGTGCTTCACGGCCCTTACGGTGAGGACGGCACCCTGCAGGGCATGCTTGAAATGATGGGTCTGCCCTACGTCGGATGCGGGGTCTTCGCTTCTGCCGTATGCATGGACAAGCACTACACCAAGATTCTGCTCAGCCAAGCCGGTATACCCGTGGCTCCCGGCCTTACTATTGACTCCCGTCAACAGCGGTCCGGGGCCGACCTGCTGGCCACAGTAGAGAAGATGGGGCTGCATTACCCGCTCTTCGTCAAGCCTTCCCGTGCAGGATCCAGCTTTGGTGTGGTCAAGGTAGAAGAGCCCGAAGGCGAAGCCCTGGCTGCTGCAGTCGACGAGGCCGCAAGGCACGACTGGCGGGTCCTGATAGAGGAGGGCATCGAAGGGCGGGAGATCGAGTGCGCTGTGCTCGCCTTCGGCAAGGACGGAAAGCCCCGTACAGCCTGGCCTGGCGAGGTGGTGCTGGACAAGGCTGGTCAGGATGAGGCCTTCTATGATTTCGACAGCAAGTATGTAGACTCGTCCGCATCCCATGTAGAGGTTCCTGCGGACCTGCCAAAGGAGACTCTTCAGAAAGTTCGCGACCTGGCCGCCAAGGCCTTCAGAACCGTGGACGGGGCCGGTCTGAGCCGTGTGGACTGCTTTGTAACCCCCGAGGGCAGGGTCATTGTCAACGAGATCAACACCATGCCTGGTTTCACGCCTATCTCCATGTATGCCAAGGCTTGGGAGGCCACGGGGATCACCTACACTGATCTGATCACCGATCTGATTGAGGGCGTATCGGCCTGAATGTGGCAGTGAGTGCTTCCTATAATGGGAGCGTTCGCCGTTGTACTCGCTGGTAAGGCAAGGTTCCCCATGGATGCTGGTCCCGTTGAACTGCTGAGTCTGATTGCCGATAGGGGCAAGCGCTTTATCGTCCCTGTATATCAGCGCCCCTATTCATGGGATGAGCAACAATGCGAGCAGCTTTGGAACGATGTGCTTGATATTGGGCGTTTAAGCAAAAGCGCCCATTTCATGGGTTCAGTGGTATGGATCCAAAAAGGCACCATGGGGGGCCGATGGGGTGACATCTGCCTTTATTATCGACGGTCAGCAGAGAATCACAACTGTCAATCTTCTCCTAGCAGCCCTTGCTGACTATGCACGCAGTCATCAAGATCAGGGCAATGAGCTGCAGTTTTCCTGCGAAAAACTCAAAAGCGAATATTTGATCGATTCCTGCAGGGAAGGCGAAGGGCATTATCGTTTGTGCCTTTCACAGGGTGATCGTGACACATACAGGTCCATCATCCACCATTTGGAAGATCCTAAAGCTTCGATTATGGGTGAGTCCCATAGACTCATCGACAACCTCTGTTGGTTCAGCCATCAATTAGAGGACATGAAAGACCCGAACAGTGTGTGGGCCGGACTCAGGCGCTTGGAGGTGGTATCGATCTCCTTGACGCAGGGTCAGGATGATCCACAGGCTATTTTCGAGTCCATGAACTCGACTGGCAAGGAGCTATCGACTGCAGATCTGGTTCGTAATTATGTGCTCATGAGGCAGCCCTTGGAGATGCAGGGAAAGTTGTATGAAGATCACTGGAGACGAATTGAAATAGCGCTTGGCGTGGACGTCTATGATGACGTTTTTGATGACTTTCTCCATGACTGGCTTGCCATTATCAACGCACCTAGACCAGTGCCTGCACGCGACGTATACCAGTTCTTTAAAGACTATGCGACCAACAACGGCTACGATAACGATGGTCAGATAGTCGGACTCCTTGATCAGATGATTAAGTTTGCCGGGTACTATTCGCGCATTGCTTCAAGCTCGGGGGAAGATCCTGAAATAGATCGATTGCTTGGCCGTATTCATGCTCTGAATATGTCCGTCATCAACCCCCTGCTCATGACCCTTTTGGATGATTACCAGGAGGGGGACGGTCTCTTCAGCCGCAGTGATTTTGTATCCATGTTGAAGCTATTGGAGAGTTATCTCTTCCGTCGCATTGCCTGTCAGATATCGAGCAATGGGCTGAACAGGTTTTCACTTTCGGTCATAGCGCGTCTCAGGCAGATAAAGGAGGATGGGTCACCCGGCTATCGGCAGGCTTTCGAGGCAGCCTTGCTGGGCGGTGATGGAACAAGCCATCGGATGCCTGATGACAATGAATTTCGTCAGACTCTTCTTTCGCGCGACTTCTATCCCTTTTCGCGTTGTTATTACATGTTGACGACACTGGAAAATGCGCACCATCCTAAGAATCCTATTGACTTTTCCTCAGGGAGCCTCACTATTGAGCATATTCTGCCTCAGAATGCGCTTGCTCATGAACAGTGGCGGCAGATGCTGGGCGCTGATTGCGAAAGAGTCTTTGCTGAGCATGTTAATAAACTCGGAAATTTGACGCTGACCGCTTATAACTCTGAACTCTCAGATGGGCTTTTTGAAGCGAAACAGCGTCGAATTGTCGGCGGATATCAGAATGAATACCTGTTTATTTCGCATGGGTTGGGTGATGCCAAGACTTGGAACGCTGAATCCATCGAGGCCAGGACGCGCCTACTGGCAGACGAGGCTCTGACAGTCTGGCCTATGCCCAAGATCGATCGAGCGACTATCGACAAGTACCAATCTGATAAGCAGGCGAAGATTTCGGCAAAGACGGTTTCTTTGCACATGTTGGGTGCTAGTGGCCTGCTGAAACCCGGCGATCAACTTGAAAGTCTTTCCCGCAAGTATGAGGCCAGTGCTCTCATAACTGAAGAGATGATGATTAAGGTCTCGGACGAGCGTGAATTTGACAGTCCCTCGTCAGCGGCTTCGCATGTTCTCAAATTGGCTGGGGCGAGCAGCAGCTCAATCAATGGCTGGACGTTCTGGGGACGTGGAGGCATCAGCCTTGACGATCTTCGTTCTCGTTACCGGGTCTCGCAAGGTGATATGGAGTCTTTGGACCGTTCGAAGTTGCGAGCCATGTTCTGGGATGGATTCGTTGACTTCTGCAAAGCCAGGAATGACTTCATGGCCGCTTTTGGCTCGGCCTTTACCAGAGCCGACCATACGAGGTACCTGCTGAGCTTCGGCTCGCCTGTGTCCGGCTGCAATCTGGCAGGCCTCATCGGCATCAGGGACGGGTACGCCACTGTTGAATTCCTCTTTCATGATCCTGTGCAATATGCGGACTTCCTTGAGCAAAAGTCTCAAGTCGAGAGTGACTTGTCAGGCCAGGAGGGTGACTTGGACTGGGATGATCAGGACGTAGACAAGAAGTCACGCCACCTGACTTTGACGAGGCATACTGATTACAAACAAGATCAATGGGATGACGTTTACCTTTGGCTGGCTGATGCCTTGCTGAAGATGAAAGGTGTCAGCAAATATGTCCGCTAGGTGATTCAAAGCGAAGACCTACAGCAATCAGTTGACTTGGCCTATACTTTTCCCCGATTGAAGCTCGGCCTCCTGGACCAGGTAGTCCTGGCCGGCCAGAGCACGGGTGGCGGCATCCTGTATGTCGGCGGCGATGACACCCTGCTTGGCGAACATAACCACTTGGCCCTTGATGCCATAAGGGGTGAAACCCTGTAGCTGGACAATGGGCGGGTTGGCTGGCATGGCCATCTCCCTGGTCGCATGGGCCACCACCTGTGCAATGGAACGGGAGGACACGGCTATATTGGCATCCCCTCGCAGGGTGAAGGGGACCGTGGTGGCGGCCTCGCCGGCCTCGGTGATTTTCTCAAGCGCCGTGGTATTGAGGATGGAGTTGGGGATCAGCAACTGGTTGCCGGTCCTGTCGATGATGATGGTATGCCGCCAGGTCACATCGCGGACGGTTCCGGTGGTGCCCTGGATGGTGATGATGTCTCCTGGCTGAACCACCTTGCTGACCATCAGTCCGAAGCCGCCGACGATATTGGCGATCGTATCCTTCAATCCGAAGGAAAGGGCCAGACCGCTGACGCCTAGGGCGGCGACCACTGTGGATGGGTTGATTCCGAAGACGGGTTGCAGGACTGTGGCAGCAGCGAAGATCCATATCAGGGCGCGGACGATGTTGACGAAGATGGAGGCACTGGGCAGGTTGGTCCGTTCCAGGGCACGTCGCATGGCTGCTGTTACGATCTTCGAGATCAGCGCGGCGCAGACAGCCACGACGATCAGAAGGACGATCTTTCCGAAATTCTGGCGGAACCAGTAGATGACGGCATCGCTGAAGCTGGAAATGGCCTGTTCTGACCTTCCCATGGGATCCTTATTCGTGGTGATGCTTGTTCTGGCTTGGGCTGAAACTTTGCTGGCAAAATTGATGGTCAGATTCATCGGGCCTGGTCCTCTGACTCGTTTCCGACACCGACCGTTAGATGCTTGTCCATCCACATGTGCGGGCATCCCTCGTCCTGGTCGTGAATGTCCATGTCCCTATAGCCCAAGGACTTATAAAAGCCCGCCACCCGTTCCTGGGCGTGGAGTGTGAGCCGGTCGGCCCCGTGGTTCCGAGCGGTTTCCTCAGCCTTGGCTACCAAATTGGCGCCCAGGTGCTGACCGCGGTAGGGCTTCAGAACGGCCAGCCGACCAAGGGTCCATGTCTTGTCGCGGTCGGGGAAGATTCGGCATACCCCGACGGGCTTATCCCCGTCATAGGCCACGATGTGGAGACTGGCATCGTCGGTTCGATCGAACTCGTTGTGAAAACCCTGCTCCTCTACGAATACGGCCTCACGAATGGCCTTGGCGCCCTCGGGAATGGCCTCGCTCACCTCATACCGCATGTTTCCTCCTCGCCATGGTCCGCCGTTGACTCCAATCTACCAAGCCTGATCCTTGGCATGAACGGATGTCCGCAACCGGATGACGAATGAACAAGAGGGTTCGCTGTCTGACCCGGACGATTACATGGATAGAGAATCTGCAAGCAGTGCAAACTTGCACCAGTGACAGTGAAGTAATGCTGGAACGATGGGATGGCCATGGACGAGGACTCGAAACTGACAGGTGCGGCTGGCGGAGCCGGTAAAGGGACTTGGCGCTCGCAGAGGGAGCGGATGCTTGCTGGCGAGCTCTATGACGCTTCGGATCCCGAACTGGACCAGCTGCGAGTCAAGGCTCACGAACTTTGCCGTCTTTTCAACGCGTCTTCGGAGCAGGAGCGGGACCTGCGCAGTCGGCTCTTGAACGAGCTGGTGCCCGAACATGGTCAGGATGTCGACTTTATGGGGCCCATCTACTTCGACTATGGGTGCTTCACCAAGCTCGGCTCGCGCATCTTCGCCAATTTCAACTTCACTGTTCTGGATACCTGTCCTGTGCAGATTGGCGACGATGTGATGATCGGTCCCAACGTCACCCTGGCCACCCCCCTGCATCCCCTGCGGTGGCAGGAGCGGAATCTGAGGCGCCATGAGGATGGTTCCCTCTATGACTACGAGTTGGGCGCTCCGATCACCATCGGATCCAACTGCTGGCTGGCATCAAACGTGACCGTGGCTGGGGGAGTGACCATCGGCGATGGGGCGGTCATCGGGGCCGGATCCGTGGTCACCCATGACATCGCGCCTGACTCCCTGGCTGTGGGCGTGCCCTGCCGGGCAATTCGGACCATTACTGAGGCTGATCGGATGGATCTGCCAGGGCAGGGCTGAAGGCCTCCTGGTTTGGAACAGCATCCATGCTGGCCAGCTGCTGGGCTATGGTCTGTGGGTCTCCGCCCGGGCAGACTGCCTGAATGCGCCCGTCCTTGAGGAAGATGACGCGGTGGGCCCGGGCGGCGATGTTAGGGTCGTGGGTCACCATGAGGATGGTCTGGCCGCTGCGGACGGCCAGATCGAAGAGGTCCATGACCTCCCGCGAGCTATGGGTGTCCAGGGCTCCGGTGGGCTCGTCGGCCATGATGATCTCCGGACTGGCGGCAAGAGACCTGGCGATGGCTACGCGCTGCTGCTGGCCTCCGCTCATGTCGGCCGGATAGGTGTTGGCGTAGCCTTCCAATCCGACGTTTGACAGGGCAGACAGGGCTGCTTGAGCGGGAATCCTCCTGCCGCCGAAGAGGCTGGACAGCATGGTGTTCTGCAGGCAGGTGAAGGCGTTGACCAGGTTGTAGTCCTGGAAGACGAAGCCGATATGGTCGCGTCGGAGTCGAGTCAGCTCCTTCTCTTTCATTCGTGTCAGGTCCTCCCCGGCGATGGTCACCCTGCCCTGCCTGACCTGGAGCAGCCCCGCGGCGCAATAGAGGAGGGTCGATTTGCCGGCGCCGGAAGGACCCATGATGGCTGTCCAGGTCCCTGCCTGACATTCCAGGCTGATTTCGTTCAGCACCCTGGTGCCTTGCTTCTGCCGGGTTCCGTAGTCGTAGCAGACCTTGTCCAGAATGAGCGGAGTCTGTGCGTATGGATCCTTGGGTGTCCGATGCTGCATCCTTGCCTTCCTTTCGGTCATTGTCTGCCCTGCCTTGGCTTCAATTCAGCTTGAATTCGGAACCCGGCAGGCGGCTCTTCCCCTATAAGACCATGGCGGGAGCTCCTGTCAGGGTGTTTTCAGGGTCGAATCGGGGACGATTCAGGGTGGGGTCCGCAGGATTCGCATTCTCTTCCGAATCACATGTATCGTGGAGGACGAAGGATGCATTTCTTGCCGGAGGAGGGTGTTGACGGGCGCGCCGTCATCAAGCTGATGGGGATTCATTGACCACTTGCTTCCTTGGAACTGCAAGGATGCAACCGCCAGTTGACGGCTAATGTCGGTGTCTTTGCCAGGCGCAACCTAAAGCTGGTGGCGCTCGGAGCCTTGCAGGTTTCATCATGGTCTTGTTGCTGGTTGAATCGGCATTGCGCCGATCGGGAGAAAGTACATCATGAGTTTCAGAACCAACGTGCAGTATCTGCGTTCGCAACGCAACATGACTCAGGAGCAGCTGGCCATGTTGGTGGGGGTGTCCCGCCAGGCGGTGTCCAAATGGGAGTCGGACAAGGCATACCCTGAGATGGACAAGCTCCTGGCCATCTGCGACCTCTTCGGCTGCACCCTTGACGACCTGGTTCTAGGCGATGTTCGGCATCCGGGTTCCGGGCAGCATGCGTCCGTGGCAGACCATCAGGAGCCCGCTCAGACGGCTTTGACGGCACATGTCACTATGCCTGTCCAGTCTGCTATGGAAGACGTGACCGGTTACGCATCCTTCAGCAATGCCTACAGTCTTCGGATGGCCTTCGGCATCGCCCTTATCATGCTGGGACTGGCTTTCAGCGGTCTCTTCGCCGCAGTCGGCCAGCCGACCGACGCACAGAAAGGCCTGGCCTTTCTTGCTCTGATGATTGGCATCGTACTGGGTCTGGCCTGTCTGATACTGGCATCTTCCGCCAGGAGGGATTTTCGCCGCAGGCATCCCTATGTAGCGGATTTCTATACCAATGAGGAGCGTTCGCGGGTGTACCGGCAGACTACCTGGGAACTGGTCTGCGGTCTGGCTGTCGTGCTCTTGGATGTGGGGCTCAACTCTGCCGGATTCCTGATCTGGGGCTGGTCCAATCAGGTAAGGGGATTCGTCTTCTTCCTGCTGCTGGCTCTGGGGATCTTTCTGCTGGTCCATGCGGGAACCGTCCACAGGATGATGAATCTCCGCGCCTACAACAGACAGACCGATTCCGCCGACGATGTTCGTGGGGATGCCTATCGGTATGAGCATCGGATAAGCAATGCCATCAGCGGAACTGTCATGGGCCTTTGCACTCTGGTGGCCCTGACTATGCTCTTCTCCGGCAATTACGACAACCTCTTCGGTTGGCGCATCCCATTTTGGGCCATCTGGATCATCGGAGGAGTGTTCTGCGGAGTGCTCCAGTCTCTGATCGGCATCTTCCGAAGGCCTCCTCGTGCCTGAGACTGTTGATTTGCCTTACTTGGCGGAATGTAGTAGTCTAACAAAGTTGTGTGTTCATCCGTAGCCTTGTGCTGCGGCCTGGAGCACCTGGGACGACTTGGAAAACAACGTAAAGGAAGTCATCATGGCAGCTCGTTGCGCGGTGTGCGGCAAGGGCCCGCAGACCGGTTACAGTGTTTCTCATTCGCATATCCGGAACAAGCGCATCTTCCGCCCCAACCTGCAGTCGGTGCACACCACCGTTGATGGTGAGAACGTGCGTCTGCGCGTCTGCGTCAAGTGCCTCAAGGCCGGCAAGGTGCAGCGCGTCGCCGCCTGAGGGCGGTTCGTCGGTCGTATTGGGACCCCCGGGGGCAAACTCCGGGGGTTCTTGTCATCCTGAGGGATGATGATCGGCGCTTGCGGGAGGTGATCGGGTATGTCGGCAGTGGCTCGTGTTGGTCTGCACAGCACCGTGGCCTCGCTGGTGGCCAACAGGCGTCGGGTGAGCGCTCTCAAGGCTCTCGGCGTGGTCACGGTCGAGGATGCGCTGACCTATTATCCTTTCCGTATCACTGATCCCATGCAGGTCACCACTATCGCCGGCATTCGGCTTGGTGCGCCCTGTGCCTTCGCTGCCAGGGTAGATCAGGTGCATTTGGTGCCGCTGAGCGGTCACCGGGGCTTTCGGCTGGATGTGATGGTGGACGACGCAGCCTTCGCCGGCAGACGGGGCGGCACTCCGCTGGCGGTCAGGTTGGTCTTCTTCTCCCATAAGAAGCCATATATGGACTGGATGGTCCGTCGGCTTCAGGTGGGGGCGGATCTGGTCGTGGCCGGTGAGCCCGGCATCTACATGGATCAGCTCCAGTTCACCCATCCAGAGACTCTGGTTGTGGCCGATGCCGATCAGGAGGTTTCTGACTCTTCTCGGCCCGAGTCTGCCAGCCTTGACGAAGCTTTGGAACGTGTCAGTCGGCCGCGACCGGTCTATCATGCCAGCTCCCGCATCTCCTCGGACCATATTCACGATGTCATTCTGGGTTTTCTGCGTGTGCTGGCGCAGTCCGGTGGTTCAACTGGATCCATTCCTGTGGTCGCTGCCGCCGAAGAGGGGCAGACCAGTGCCAAGGTCCGCATCGATCCAGAAGCCTTGGGCCGATCTATACCTGATGTGTTGCCCGAGCAGGTCCGTGTCGACCAGGGGCTGATGCATCGTGCTCGTGCCCTCTTGGGCATGCATGCGCCCGACAGCCCTGACGACTTTGCCGCCGCACGCAAGACCCTGCGCTACGAGGAGGCTTTCGTCTCGCAGACAGCCCTTCTGCAGACCCGCCGCCAGACTCAGCAGCAGCCCACTTATCCATGCGCGGATTCGGGAGCTGACCGTGCAGATACTTTGCCAGCCCGTTTCATCGACTCCCTGCCGTTCCAGCTGACCGATGGCCAGCGTCAGGTCATCAATGATATCGGCGTCGACATGGCCAAGGATCAGCCCATGCAGCGACTTCTTCAGGGCGAGGTCGGCTCTGGCAAGACCGTGGTGGCCCTGGTGGCCATGCTCCAGGCGGTCCAGGCTGGTCATCAGGCGGTTTTGGTGGCTCCGACCCAGGTGCTGGCCGAGCAGCACTATGCATCCATTGGTGCCATGCTCAAGGCCATGGGCACCGATGTGACCTCCAGTGCTGTAGAAGGCCGTCATAAGCCTGTGGATAACGTCACCATGATTCGCATGACGGATCAGTTGGTGCTGCCTCTGGTGCTGCTGACCGGAGGCATGAGACTGGCCCAGCGTCGCTCTGCTTTGGCTGTCTCGGCCTCGGGCCGACCCTGCATGGTCATCGCCACTCATGCGGCCTTCTCCAAGACTTTCCAGGCGCCCAACCTGGCTCTGACCGTCATAGACGAGCAGCATCGTTTCGGGGTTGAGCAGCGCGAGGAGCTGCGCCGCAAATCCGAGCGTGTTCCCCATCTGCTGATCATGACCGCCACGCCTATCCCGCGCACGGCCGCTATGACCTGGTTCGGCGATCTGGACATCTCTGCCCTGACCGAGCTGCCCAGCAACCGTAAACCAGTGCGCACCCACGTCATCGCCGAGTCTGACGGGGCGACCATGGGTGCTATGTTCCTGCACCTGCGTCGACGGATCGAAGCTGGGGAACGAGCCTACGTCATCTGCGCCCGAATCGACGAGGAGGATGACCCTTCTGCTGTCTCGGACCGCCCTGTACAATCCGCCGGATCCGATTCCCAGCCACAGCTGTTGGCTGATGATGACCAGGGGGGTGGCCAGCGTCCGCCTCTGCACTCGGTGGCCGAAATGAGCCAGCGCTTGGCCGCCCTGCCGCAGTTCCAGGGCATTGCCATGGCCACGCTGACCGGGCGAGACGACGATGCCACCAAGAATGCCGTCATGGCGGACTTCGCCTCGGGACGCACGCCTCTGCTGGTGGCTACCACTGTAGTGGAGGTGGGGGTGGATGTGCCCCAAGCCTCCTGCATTGTCATCTTCGATGCCGATCGATTCGGACTCTCCCAGCTTCATCAGCTGCGCGGCAGGGTGGGACGCGGCGGCACTGACTCTTGGGCCTTCCTGATCTCGCGCGCCCCTGCGGATTCTCCGGCTGCCGAGCGGCTTGAGGTCATTCGCGATACCACTGACGGAGCCAAAATCGCCGAGGAGGATATTCGTATCAGGGGAGCGGGTGACGTGCTGGGCGATGCACAGTCCGGCGGTCATTCCTCCCTGAAGCTTCTGCGGGTGGTCACCGATGCGCCCATGATCTCCCGTGCCCGCACCCAGGCAGGCCAACTCCTGGAGTCCGACCCTGCTCTGGCCGGACAGCCGCAGCTGGCCGGCGCCGTTCTGGACTTCATGAGGGGCAACGAGGGTTTCCTGGTCTCCAGCTGAAAGGACAACAGACCATATGCACATCATCGCCGGCCGCTTCAAGGGATTCCCTATTCCCGCAGCCCTCAAGGGCACCCGGCCCACCACCGATCGGACCAAGGAGGCCATTTTCTCCCATTTGGAGTCCGAAGACCTGTTGTCCGGCGCTCGGGTCTTGGACCTGTTCGCCGGCACAGGGGCCTTGGGATTCGAAGCCCTATCCCGTGGTGCCCAGAGCTTGGTGGCTGTGGAGTCTTCTGGCCGTGTCGCTGGGCTGCTGTCACGTTCGGCCGCAGGGCTGCGCCATCACCCGGCCTGGGATTCAGCCATGGACATTCGCGTCAGCAGAAACCGTGCCGAGCGCTTTGTCCGTCCCCTCTCGTCTGGTCATGAGGATGCCGGTCTGTCCGAAGCCTGCTTCGACCTGGTCTTCATGGACCCGCCTTATGACCTGTCGACTGCGGACTGCCAAAGCATTATGACCGGTCTGATTGGCCAAGGAATGGTGGACGATGGAGGCATGATCGTTCTGGAGCGATCGACACGCACACCGCCGCCTGCGGCTCCTGAAGGATGGGCCATTGATCAGGCCCGCACTTACGGGGAGACAGCAGTCTACTATCTGACGGCTCGCTGATATCCCTGCAACAGGACGGCTGATCAATTTGATGGCTGGTCTAGAGGCCTCGGATGCGTTTCATCTGTGTCCCAGCCCAGTTCCTCCAAGAGACGGCGGTCATGCTTATCGAGGGTTGAGCAGTCCAATCGGGCAATCAGGTCGGGACGGATCCGACTGGTTCGCCTGATGGCCTCATCGCGTCGGAATCTGTCCACCTTTCCGTGGTCGCCACTGGTCAGCATCTCGGGCACGGCCATGCCTCGCCAGGTGGTGGGGCGTGTGTACTGGCGATATTCCAGCAGCGGCTCATCTCCTGTGTAGGACTCTTGCACGATGGATTCGGGATTGCCCATGAATCCGGGCAGGAGTCGGGTGATCGCCTCCAGCATGACCGAGACAGCCACCTCGCCCCCATTGAGCACGTAGTCGCCGATGGAGTACTCTCGGACATCGACCCCTTTGCTTCGGTAGTAATCGGGGATGCGTGCGTCGTAGCCCTCGTAGCGGCCGCAGCCGAATACCAGCCTCTTCGCCTGTGACAGTCTGGTCGCATCGGCCTGGGTGAACAGGGGCGCGGATGGGTTGGGGAAGATCAGGACTGGTTCGGTCACGCCAGCCTCGTGGCTGTCTGCAGATGAATCTGCCTCGGATGCTATGCCATCGCTTTTGTCGCCAGAACTCTTCATTGTTTGTTCTCTAACATCAGCGGTGCCGGCTGTCTGGTCCGTGTGCGGTTGTTGCTGAGCCGATCCGTCTGGCATGTCCAGCAGTTCATCCAGGCACTGGCCCCAGACTTCGGGTTTCATCACCATGCCTGCCCCGCCGCCTACCGGCGTATCGTCAACGGAGTGATGCACGTCATGGGTCCAGTCGCGCAGATTGTGGGCGCGGATGGTCACCAGGCCTTTCTCCTGGGCCTTGCCTAGCAGGCTGAGTCCAGTCACGTCAAAATATTCGGGGAAGACGGAGACGATATCGATTTGCATGTCACCAACTCTACCTAAGCCTGTCTAGGTCGAACATGGTCGTGGATCGGTATGCCTGTGGGTGTTACACTAGCTGAGTCTTCAAGTCGCGGATGAAAACGGCACGATATGGCGCTCGGCCATCGAACCGGTATCGGCTTGAGAGATGTCATCAACGCAGCCAGAGAGCTATAACCGTTGCGTAAACAGCAATGAGAGTGGCATCGGATGATGCCATGCCGTACGGATCCGTGGTGATGGCTATGCGAACAGTCTGATGCGTTAGGAGCGGACGGTCCATGGTCGACCATGTTGACAAGAGAACAAAACTGCTGATTACCGGCACTGCCGGGCTCGCCTTCTGTGGGGTCCTTCTAGAGACCTCGCTCAACGTCACCTTTCCGGAGATGACCCGATACTTCAACACAGGGCTGGGCACGGTCCAATGGCTGACCACCGGCTATCTGCTGGTGGTGGCCTTGACGGTTCTGGCTGCTGCCTGGCTGGAGCATTCATTCACGACTCGCACATTGATCCTGGCCAGCGTTGGAATATTCCTGGGCAGCGATCTGATGTGCATCCTCGCTCCACGCTTTCCTGTCCTTATGGCGGGACGCCTCCTGCAGGGCATCAGTACTGGTATCGTTCTTCCCCTAGTGTTCTCCCTGATTATGAGGAAGGTCCCTCTTCACGTTCAGGGTCGCTACGTGGGCAGCGCCGGCATGGCGGTAGCTTTGGCGCCCTCCCTGGGTCCAACCTTTGGCGGAGCCGTTATCCAAGCCTTATCTTGGCGAGCCATCTTTCTGATCGTGCTGCCCATAGAGCTGGTATTCGGGATTATCGCCCTTATCTCAGTTGACAGGGAGAGCGCCCATGTCGGCCCCTTCGCCTGGCTCCAATTCCTTCTTCTGGGTATTTTCCTGACCGGTCTGACCATGGGGCTGAGCACCCTGGATGTCCATGGCCCTATCACCTGGCTATCCCTGTTCATCGGTGTTCTAGCCCTTGCTGCGGGGATTTGGACTCTTACGCACCAACGCACCAGGCTGATCAACATCGCGGTCTTCCGGAACCGTACCTTCACTCTGGCCCTGATCCTCTACTTCCTGGTCCAGTTCGTTCAGATCGGCCTGACATTCATCCTGCCCAACATGGCCCAGTCCGTCCTGGGCGAGACCTCCACCGTGGCTGGCATGCTTCTGCTGCCGGGGAGCCTGCTCTCTGCGCTCTTCCAGCCCGTCACAGGCGGCTATCTGGATGGCCATGGCCTGCGCGGACTGCTCGCGGTGGGAAGCACTGGCTTCTTTCTCTCGGCCTTAGGCTTCCTGGTCCTCAGCCGGCACTTGTCCGTTCCGCTGATGGTTCTTCTCTACGCCTGCTACATGGTCGGGCAGGCTTGTGTCTTCAACAACCTGCTCACGGTCGGACTGCAGCATATTCCGGCGAAACTGGTGCCCGACGGCAACGCCCTCTTCAACACCCTTCAGCAGTATTCAGGTGCTGCCTCGACTGGCGTCCTGGCTGCCATCATCACTGGCATGCCCAAGGCCAGAGGAATCCATGCCGAAGCTCAGGCCTTCCAATTCGGAGCCGTCTGGGCTTTCGCCTTCGTCTTTCTCATCGTCCTGGGCATCCTCCTGGCGGCATGGTTCCTGGAGCGCAGCCTGGCCAGTCAGGATGGGAATGGGGTTCAGGTTGCATGACCTCTGATTCCTTCTGAAAGGCTAATGGTTTTAATGCAGAACTGAAATGCCGACCCAGACGGCCCAGCCTATCGCAAAGACCAGGTAGGGCCACAAGTGCATGCGGGTGATGGCCACGAACTCCCGGATGAAGGCGGTCGGCCAGTAGTAGCCCTTGGTGTGCGAACCGATTCCGTCGGCATTGAGCCCGACCTTGCTGGCGTATTCGCTGGCCCGGAAGACGTGGTAGTCGCTGGTGACCAGGGCCACCCGGTAATGCTCAGGCCCGGTGCCCATCTGGTAGCGGTCATCCAGGATCTGCTTGGAGTAGCGCAGATTCTCCAGAGTTGTGGTCGACCTGTCTTCCATGATGATGGCCTCGGCTGGCACCCCACATGAGTTGCGCAAATACTGAGCCATGGCTCTTGCCTCGCTGATGACCTCATCGGGGCCTTGCCCGCCGGAGACCACGAAGCGTCCCAGCCTCCCCTGCCGCTTCCAGAGGTCTACAGCCTTGTCAAGCCGTCCCTGGAGCAGAGGTGTGGGCTCTTCGCCGCGCAGACCTGCCCCGTGGACGATGATGTAGTCGTAGCGGCGCTTGCGGGGCAGCAGCCTGTAGAAGTTGGAATAGAGCAGCAGGGCCACGAAGGAGAAGAAGAACCAGGTGGCTTCCAGATCGATCAGCCCGGCCAGCTTCTGCAGCCAAGAGGGGGCGCCCAGCCCATCCAGGAGGGGCGAAAGAATCATGTAGACCACCACGGCCAACGCCAGCAGTCCAGGCAGCAGGGTGGTCAGGGAGGCCCCCTCGTGTCGGATGACGATGACCGTATTGGTCAGCAGGAAGCAGATCACCAGCAGGGGAGCGGCGATGAGCAGGATGACCAGGGGCAGGATCAGCCAGCGCATGCCGAACTGCAGAAGAAGCGCTCCGCCCAGGGTCAGCAGCAGAAGCAGAAACCAGATGGCGTTGCGGAACTGCCGTGGCTCCTTGTGCAGGTCCCAGAGGAAGAGCAGGCCGAAGATGATGGCAGGTGCATAGAGCAGGAGAAGTTGCAGGTGGTTGGACATGCGCCGATTGCCCCTTTCACGAGAATGACCGCGCAGGGTCTGCCTCCACTGTAGCGAATCGGCTAGCAGCCTCACATCCTTGACATGCCGCAGGCTCCCAGACTGTAGTGGTAACATACATATGGTAAATTTCACGTGTTCCAAAGCTAAGCATGGACGATTCCCGACAGCGCGAATTCCAGGTCGATACCATGATAATGACGGGTCCTTTCAGGATTGCGCATCGGTGTCCGCATGGACGTGGACAGTCGCAGGGCAGCGATGTGCTTGGAGGACCAGGGGTTCAGGTGATCTTGGGCTCCCCTGTGATCCGGAGACGGTCCATACCTGGCATACAAGGTTGTAGAGAGGTGTGGTAATGAAAGTAGTGATATTCTCCACATGCGTGGTGGACCTCATGTTTCCGAACGTGGGGAAGGCCATGGTGGAGGTGCTGGAGCGGTTCGGCTGTGACACTTATCTTCCCAAGGAGCAGATCTGTTGCGCTCAGCCTACTTTCAACAGCGGGTACGTCAAGGAGAGCATGCAGGTCATGCGCAACGAGGTCGATGCCCTGCTGAGCGTGGATGCCGACTACATCGTGGGCCCGGCGGGCTCCTGCGTGAATATGCTCAAGGAGCTGCCCTTCCATTTGCGGGCCGACCCCGTTTATGCAGCCAAGGCACAGGCCATGGCTGACAAGACCTATGAGTTCTCGCAATTCCTTTACCGAGTGCTGGGCGTGCTGGATGCGGGCGCCGAACTGGACGCTGTGGCCACCTACCATCGCTCCTGCCACATGACCCGGCTGCTGGGGGAGCGGACTAGCCCCTTCATCCTGCTGGACCACGTCAAGGGCCTGACCATGGTCCCCCTGCCTCATATCGAAAACTGCTGCGGGTTCGGCGGCATGTTCTCCATGAAGGAGCCTGAGATTTCCAGGCAGATGGTGGATGAGAAGGTGAACGACGTGCTCAGCACCAATGCCAGCGTTCTCATCTCCTGCGATCCGGGCTGTCTGATGAACATCGGCGGCCGCTTCAACCGGCGCGGCGAGAAGATCACCATCATGCACCTGGCTGAGGTGCTCAATCACAAGGTGGATATGAGCCGCGTCAAGTATGTGGAAGGCCGCTCTGCTGGCGATGGGGCTGCGGGCTCCATCAGAGCCGCCAAGGAAGAGGGGGCTCTGGTATGAGCAGCATGGTCAATGGCAAGAAGGCTGCGCAGTATCTGCGGACCAGCAAGGCTCCCTTCCTGACCAGGGTCAAAGAGTCCGAGCAGGACCAATTCGCCCAACAGGCCGTGGCCAAAGCCCAGGATGCCCAGTGGGTCAAGCGGGAGGCCGCCCGCCAGGAACTGGGCAACTGGGAACAATGGCGCGACTTGGGCGAGCAGATTCGGCAGCACGTCATCCGCTACCTGCCTGACTACCTGGAGGAGTTCGCCGACAACGTGGAGAAGCGCGGCGGCCATGTTTTCTTCGCTCAGACCGACGACGAGGCTGCCCAATACATCAAGCAGATCGCCATCGAGAAGAAGGCCAAGCACGTCGTCAAGAGCAAGTCCATGGTGACCAGCGAGATCAACCTGGATCCCACGCTGATGTCCGTGCCCGGCCTGGAGGTGCTGGAGACCGATCTGGCCGAGTTCATCCTGGAGGAGGACGACTGGGATCAGCCCACGCATCTGGTCTTCCCTGCACTGCACAAGAACCGCGAACAGGTTCGTCAGGTTTTCGAGAAGAAGCTGGGTTACAAGGGCGACAACGACCCTCAGCACATGGCCCGGTTCTCGCGCAAGGTTCTGCGCAAGCATTTCCTTGAGGCCGACATGGGCATCACGGGCTGCAACTTCGCTGTGGCTGACACGGGCATGATCAACCTGGTGACCAACGAGGGCAACGCCGATCTGGCCATGTGCATCCCCAAGACCCAGGTGGTGGTCATGGGCATGGAGCGTCTGGTGCCGACCATGAAGGAGGCCGAGACCATGGACAACATGCTGGCCCGGTCAGCTGTTGGCCAGAAGCTGACCTCCTACCTGACCTACACTGCGCCGCGCACCGGCCAGGAGTCGGACGGGCCAGACGATGTCTATGTGGTCATTCTGGACAACGGCCGCTCAAACGCCCTGGGAACGGTCTTCGAACCCATTCTCCAATGCATCCGCTGCGCCTCCTGCCTGAACGTCTGCCCCATATACCGGCACATAGGTGGTCACGGCTACGGATCCATCTATCCCGGTCCTGTAGGCTCGGTGCTCTCGCCGGTGCTGGACGGAGGCTATGACGATTTCGGAGACCTGCCATACGCCTGCAGCCTGTGTGCAGCATGCACGGCCACCTGCCCAGTGAAGATCCCCCTGCATCAGCTCATGATCGAGCACAGGCGGATCATGATGGATGACCAGTCCAAGGCCAACCTGATTGATGACACGGTCATGAGGGTCATGGGCCTGGGAACCGGTCACTCCTCCTTGTTCCGCACGGCCCTGGGTCTGGATCACACCATGCTGACGCCCATTTCCAAGAAGCAGCCGGAGACAGCCAAGAACCTCTTCGCCAGTGATCGGCATGTGGAATGGATGCCCTTCGTCTTCGGCGGTTGGACCAAGGTTCGTGATCTGCCCGATCCGCCCAAGCATGGGCAGAACTTCCGCAGTTGGTTCGCTCATCACAAGAAGGAGCAGCAGGCATGACCGATCGTGAGGTATTCCTGGACTATCTGGCCAAAAAGAGCGGCCGGCCTCGCCACCAACTCAAGGATCATCCTCTGGTGCCGGTCAACGACCTGCCGGAGACCACTCTGTCGGGCCACACCCAGGATGAGCTGCTGGAGATCGCCCGGAAAAGCAGTGAGGCAGTCCATGTGGACTTCCGCACTTGCACCAAGGCTGGTCTGCCCGCCGCCCTGGATGAGTTCATTGATTCGCGCAAGGACGACAGCGACCATGTGATGCTGCCCACCTCCGACCTCTTTGCAGATTTCGGCCTGGAGGAGTGGAGGGATGGGCTGAACCCGCCGGCCACTTTCTGGAAGCCCGGAGCCAGCCGCGAGGAGAACATCAAGACCGCCGACGAGTCCGGGACGGCCATCGCATTCGCAGACTTTCTGCTGGCCGAGTCGGGCACCATTGCTGTAGCCACCACCCCGGGTCAGGGTCGTGCCTTCCACTTCCTGCCTGTGCACTATCTGAGCATCATCCGCAAGTCCAAAATTCTGCCCCGAACCCGGCAGGCCATGGACTACTATGATCCAGCCTTGGTCTCAGGCGAGCTCAAGACCTCCAACATCAACTTCATCACTGGCCCCTCCAACACGGGAGACATTGAGATGGTGATCGTGGTTGGCGTGCATGGCCCGCTGGATATGACATATCTGGTGGTTGAAGATATGTAGCTTTGCAGCATTTCCTGCTTAGGCAGGCGTATTTCCCGCAAGTGGGGAGTCAGCGGCTCGAAAAAGGACGCTGGCTCCCCACTTGCGGTTTTGCTCTATGACTTTACTCAAAGACGGGTTCAGCCCAGGCCGGGCAAAAGTCCTCCGGGTGGATCAATGGTCACGTACCCATTTTCAATGTCAACCTGGGGCACCAGGGCTTCGACGAAGGGTATCAGCCCTTCCGCATCATCGTCGCTTTCTTCGGTAGTCATGCGGATCTGCAGCTGCTGCTGGGCGACGCCGTCCAGCACATCGCTGACTTGGCCGACCACTCGTCCGGCAGGCTCACCCAGTGAGTTGCCCGGGGCCATGCGAACCTTGAGTCCGATCAGGTCCTCGGGGTACCAGGCATCCTCCTGCGCCAGCTCCTCGGCTGGATCAGCCTGGACGTACAGTTCAAGGCCGTTCAGTGCTTCGGCGGCGTTCCTGTCAGCCACTCCTTGGAAGAGGATGATCCAGCGCTGTTTGAAGCGGCGGGAGGAGACCACCGTGAAAGTCTGTCCGTCATTGGTCTGCAACTGAGAGCCGGGGGCGAAGCGCCGCTCGGGCTCGTCAGTGTAGGCATATACGTTGACCTCGCCCTTGAGTCCCTGGGCGCGGCCGATACGGCAGACCCTCAACAGCCTTTGCTGCTGAGGGTCTGGACCCTGTGGGTCGTGATTGGTGGACCAGCTTGGGCTCACCGGCGCACGTCCATGATGTCGACGCGCACCTTGTGGTCAGCCAGCGCTTGGATCACGGTACGGATAGCGTTGGCGGTCCTGCCGCCCCTGCCGATCACGCGGCCAATATCCTCGGGGTTGACCCGCACCCGCAGCAGCTCTCCGCGAGAGTTCTCGTGGGACTTGACCGACACGTCATCGGGGAAGTCCACGATGTTCCTGATCAGGTGCTCAACGGCCTGTGCAAGCATGATAGCCGGTCCTTCCAATCCTCAGTAAATGTGCCCTACTCAGCTGCCTGCTCGGCCTGGGCGGCATCTGCCGACTCATCGGCCTTGGGGGCTTCCTTCTCCGCCTCGGCCTTAGCCTTGGCCTCAGCCTCGGACTTGGCGGCCTTGAGCTTCTGGGCTTCGTTCTGTGCCTGCTCGATGCGGGCCTGGGCATCCGCCTCGGCCTGCGGCACCTTAAGGGTGCCTTCCTTGCCGGGCAGATCCTTGAACTTCTGCCAGTCGCCGGTAATCTTCAGAAGGTTGAAGACGGGGTCGCTGGGCTGAGCGCCTACGCCCAGCCAGTACTGGGCGCGCTCGGAGTCGATCTTGATTGAAGAGGGCTGAGTGTTGGGATCGTAGGTGCCGATCTCCTCAATGACCTTGCCATCGCGCTTCTTGCGGGAATCGACCACGACCACGCGGTAGAAGGGGTAGAACTTCTTGCCCATTCTCTTCAGACGAATTCTGGTTGCCAAAACGGCTCTCCTTGGTACTTGGTGTGCCCGGCGGCGTCTCCATGTGGGGCATGGTGGCGCTCCTGGCGTGTTCCTCACGGCCGTCGGAATGAGAGGGCTCCTTCGGACATGAATAACAGCAAAAGTATACCTCACCTAGGGGATAAGGCAGGTATGAGCCTATTTCGTATTCAGAGCTGGCCAGGCAGGGTCAGTTGGGCTATCAGGGCTCGGTGGTCGCTGCCGCTGATCCGATGAGCATTCATGGATTCTGCGGTCAGATCACCGTCTGTCAGGATGTGGTCGATTTCAATCAACGGGGGCAGCAGCCTTCCCGAGGGAAAGGTTGGGTGACTGCCAGCTTTCAGATATAGGGAGGCATCGCGCAGTCCTGATTGCGCCAGCATGGCGCGGAAGGTCGGGTGTTGCATTGTGGCGTTGCAGTCGCCCATGACGATGGTCGGGGTGGACGGATGGGCCAGTTTGGCCAAGGCGGCAATGCCCATGCCCCACTGTCTGGCGCCGCGTTGGGGCGATTTGGGGTGAACGCTGGCCACTCGGACCGGTCCGCAGCTGGTCTTCAGCTCGACCAGAGGCACGGCCGCCGCTGGCAGGTCCAGGGCTGAGGGATAAGCAATCGTGGGTCGGGCCGCCGAGAGGATGACATTGCGGCCGCCGTTGTCATCGGGGCCTGCAGTTCCCTGCGTCAGGTAGGGCAGGAGCTGATGTATGCCTGCGGTCTGAAGCGATTCCAGCAGATTTCCCTTCACTTCCTGCAGGGCCAGCACTTCCACTTCATAGGAGCGCACCCAACGTACGACCTCTTCAGGATCGGCTCGGCCGAAGCGGCAGTTCAGAGTCATGACGCTCAGCCCATGATCGGTGGACGACTGGCTGGTCCGGTCTGCTTGAGGCAGCAGGTAGCGCAGGCGGTGGCAGCTGACCAGAGTAAGCTCTACAAGCGCCAGCAGGCCTTGGAGCCAGGCATGCATAAGAACCGTCAATATCAATATGGCCAACAGGGGAACAGCCAGTAGATCGATCAGAGCGATCAGCTCAACCAGTGGGCGATGCCAATCAGCCCCAGCCGGCAGGAAGCGCAGGGCCATCCACAAGGCGATGAGCCCCAAGAGAATCCAGAGAAAGGTGTTCACGTGCCATTATCTCCTGCAGGAGAGGAGGGGCCCTAGCGGCCGCCGAAGAGACCGCCCAATCCGCCGCCCAAATTAGGGGGCAGGTCCGGCAGGCCCTCAGGCATCTGCGGAGTCTCGGGGCGCTTGGCGAAGGCCGAGCCTCCGGAGGATTTGACCTTGCCTGACAGGCGCTCGCGCAGGGCCTTCTCTTCGGCCTCCCGCTTCATGGGATTGCCTGAACGGGAACCCTTGCGGCCTTTCTTGCCTTTTTTGCCCTTCTTGCCGCCGCCAGCGCCCATGCCTCCCATGCCTGGGATCGAGCGGCTGCCATTGGTCATTCGCTTCATCATCTTGGCGGCTTGCTCGAACCGCTGCAGCAGACCGTTGACGGCCGAGACCGTAGTTCCAGCGCCATAGGCGATCCGGGCCCGCCGTGAGCCGTCGATGATGCTGGGGTCGCGTCGTTCCTGAGGAGTCATGGACTGGATGATGGCCTGGGTCCGATCCACCTCCTTTTCATCGAACTGTTCAAGCTCCTTGCGATGTTGGGCCATGCCTGGAATCATGCCCAGGATGCTCTTGAAGGAGCCCAGTTTGCGGACCTGCTGGAGCTGCTCCAGAAAGTCGTCCAGGCCGAAGCTGCCCTCGGACATCTTCCCGGCGGCCTTACGGGCCTCCTCCTCGTCGAACTGGCGTTGGGCCTGCTCGATCAGCGTCAGGATGTCGCCCATATCCAGAATGCGGGAGGCCATGCGGTCAGGGTGGAAGACCTCGAAGTCCTTGAGGCCCTCTCCGTTGGAATCGAAGAGGATGGGCTTGCCGGTCACCGAGGCTACCGACAGGGCCGCGCCGCCACGAGCATCGCCGTCCAGCTTGGACAGGACCACGCCGGTGAAGTCCACGCCCTGGTCGAAGGCCTTGGCTGTAGCGACCGCATCCTGGCCGATCATGGCATCGATGACGAAAAGAATCTCATCGGGGTGGACGGCATCGCGAATATTGCGGGCCTGCTCCATCAACTCCTGGTCCACGCCCAGCCGACCGGCTGTATCAATAATGACCACATCGTAGAGTTTGTCCTTGGCCACTCTGATCGAGTCGGCGGCCACCTTGACCGGATCGCCCGTGACCTGTCCTGGGGCCGCCAGCTCGGAGCCGCTGGTCTGTACGCCTGGTTCAGGGGCGTATACCGGTACTTCTGCGCGTTCGCCGACTACCTGGAGCTGGGTGACAGCGTTGGGCCTTTGCAGATCCGCCGCCACCAGCAGAGGGGTGTGACCGGCATCCTTGAGCCAGTAGCCGAGCTTGCCTGCCAGCGTGGTCTTTCCTGCGCCCTGCAGGCCGGCTAGCATGATGACTGTAGGCGGGGTCTTGGCGAAATTGAGCGGCCGATCCACTCCCGCGCCCAGGATGTCGGTCAGTTCTTCGTAGACGATGGAGACCACCTGCTGGGCCGGGTTAAGAGCCTTGGAGACCTCTTCGCCCAGGGCGCGTTCTCTGATGCGTCCGGTGAAGGAGCGCACCACATCCAGGGAGACATCAGCATCCAGGAGGGCGCGCCGGATCTCGCGGATTGTGCCGTCGATGTCGGCCTCGGTCAGCTTCCCCTTGGAGCGCAGATGGGTGAAGGCCTGGGAGAGGCGATCGGTCAAAGATGAAAATGCTGCCATAATGTCCCAAGTCTACCTGTCAGCCGGGAGAATGGCCGCTGGCCGCTTCTGGAATGAAATGATGGCTGAGCATGGATGCGTTGATTGCGACGAGGACAGCGCAAAGGATCGAAGAAGCTTTATCAAGCGGATACCGGTGTACGTTGCGTCTTCTTGACATCAGCCTCTGCGAGCTTCTATACTGAGTCGAAACGATTCGACATTTCGGATGCATCGATGGAGATGGTCAGAGTCCTGCAATACACCCGAAGTCGAAACCTTTCGACATGCTGAATCGTGGTAACTGGATGCAAGGATGCAAGAAAGTGTTAGGAGCCATCATGAAGATCAGAAGAGGGATCGGAGCGGCCTTGGCCCTGGCCATGTCGATCCTGCCGCTGGCGGCCTGCGGATCGGGGGGCGATGCTCCCCAGGAAGCCCATCCGTCCAGCATCAAAATCTGGTACTACGAGGAGCCCAGCAGCGGTCAGGCCAGGGGCTGGCTGAAGGCTGCAGATATCTTTACCCGGCAGACTGGCATCAAGGTGGACTTCGAAGTCAAGTCCTTTACCCAGATAGCCCAGAATGGCAGCCAGTTCCTCAACTCAAACGATGCTCCGGACGTCATGGAGTCCAATCGCGGCAACGGCTCGGCCGGGGTCCTGTCCACTCTTCAGCTGCTGACCGACCTGAAGCCCTATGTGCAGAAGTACGGCTGGGACAAGAAGGTGCGCGGCCAGGCAGCAGCAGTGGGCAAGTACGACAAGCGCGGCGTCATGGACGGGGATACCTGGTACGGGGTTTCCTCCTATGCGGAGATGCAGCGCGTCTACTACAACAAGGACCTGTTTGCCAAGTACAAGATCCCCATCCCGCAAACCTTTGACCAGTTCGTGGCAGCCCTCAAGGCCTTCAAGAGCCACGGCGTCACGCCCATAGCGGCCGATGCCCAGGAATATGGGGTGCTCTGGCTCTGGTGGCAGCTGGCCATGACCAAAGCCGATGCCCAATTCGTCGACGACTGGCAGCTCTACAAGCATCCGGTCAACTGGCGCAGCAAGCCGCTGACCTTCGCCACCAACACCATCCGTGACTGGATCGACAAGGGATATATCTCCAAGAACGCCACCGGCATGAAGGCCGAGGACACGACCACGGCATTCATCAAGGGGACCTATCCCATCTACCAGACCGGCACCTGGAACCAGACCCGCTTCATGGAGCAGGTCAAGGCTTTCGACTGGACGGCATCCATCTTCCCGGGGGCCAAGATGGTCGAGGGCTGCGCGGGCAACCTGCTGGTCATCCCGCAGAAGTCACGGCGCAAGGATGCCGCGGCCCGCTATATCAATGTGGTCCTGTCCAAGGAGGTTCAGAACTACATCGGCAACAAGGGCGGCGTGCCAGTGGCGGCTGACACGGCGGCTATTACCAACCCCAAGAGCCGTGATCTGGTCAATGAATACACCAAAGCCTCGGACGCCAGCCGGATGAGCTACTATCCCGACTACCCTGCGCCCAACCTGACCGACGCCATGCCGGCCGCCTTCCAAGAGCTGGTCAACGGCACCAAGAGCCCCGACCAGGTTTTGGACACCCTGCATAAGAACTACGACGACGGCGTCGCCCAGCTCGATCTCGATGACGACTGAGCTGCGTCAATCCGCCAAGGAGAGTACAAGCATGTCTGACACACATAGCAGGAAGAAGGCGCAGTCCCGCATCCCGGGCAGTGCGCCCTCGCGGTTCGTTCCTTATCTGATTCCCGGTCTGATAGGCATCGTGGCCATCGTCATCGTGCCCATCTTCTGGAACATCTACCTGAGCTTCACCCGCTGGAGGGGGGTGGGGCCGACCAAATGGGTGGGTCTGCGCAACTGGCGACGACTCATGGGCGACTCGACCTTCTGGGTCTCATTCGGGCACACCCTCTGGATCATCGTGGCCATCGTCATTATCCCCACGGTTCTGGGTCTGCTGATCTCCTCGGCCCTGACCGACGTGATCCAGAAGAAGTTCGGCCCCCACACCTCCTCGACCCTGCGGGCCCTCTACTACCTGCCCCAGGTCCTGCCTGTGGCCGTGGCAACTATCATCATGGGCTGGATCTTCAGGCCTGAAGACGGTGCGGTCAATGACCTGCTGACCAAGATCGGCTTGGGCGGACTGGCCCACAACTGGCTGGGCTCGACCACCACGGCCCTGCCCATCCTCATGGTCATCCTGATCTGGATCCAGCTGGGTTATCCCATCGTCATTTTCATGTCCGGACTGCAGCGGGTGGATCCCGAGCTCTACGAGGCGGCCAGCCTGGATGGGGCCAACTGGTGGCAGAAGTTCCGTGTCATCACCCTGCCCTCCATCATTCCCGAGCTGCTGGTCGTCATCCTCACCTCCACCATCGGTGCCCTGAAGACCTTCGCCCCGGTCTATCTGCTGACCAAGGGCGGGCCCGGCACCTCCACCATGGTTCCCTCCTACTACTCCTACAACCAGTTCTTCCAGGTGCAGCAGGTGGGTTACGGCGCCGCCATCTCGACATCCCTGACCGTGGTCATCGTCGTCTTCTCCATCGTCTTTACCATCGTGCAGAAGCGCGTGCAAAAGAGCATCGCCTGAGGAAGGCTAGGAAGCACATCATGAATAATCAAGCCACACTGCAAGCTGACGCCCGGGTGTCCTCCCGGCACGCCCGTAGAATCCGCACCTGGGGGGACTGGGCTGGTCTGATCCTGCTGATCGCCGGAGCTGTAATCATGCTCTTCCCCCTGCTGATCCTGGTCCTGAACGCCTTCAAGACCACGGCTGACTACAACGCCACGGGCCCCCTGTCCGTGCCCGCCCACTTCAGCATGGACGGCATCATCTCCTTCTGGAACAAGAGCAATTTCCCGCTCAAGCTGGGCAACTCTCTGCTGATCTCCCTGGTGGTGGCCGTGGTCGGGGTTCTGCTTTCGGTCCTCAACTCCTTCGCCTTGGGCATCGGCAGAGTCAAGGGCAACACGGTTATACTCCTGTTTATCATGCTGGCCAACATGGTTCCCCAGGAGGCCCTGCTCTACCCGCTCTACGTAATGTTCAAGTGGATGGGCTTCTATAACTCCCAGTGGTCCATCATCATCATCTTCACCATCATCCAGAGCGCCTACGGCACCTATCTTCTCTCCTCGGTCTACGGGACCTTCCCCCAGGCCATCCTGGAGGCGGCCACCGTTGACGGGGCCTCGCGCTGGCAGATTCTGCGCAAGATCGTGCTGCCGGTGTCCTGGTCGACCATCAGCGTCCTCTTCGTCTTCTTCTTCATCTGGACCTGGAACGAGTACATGATCCCCATGGCCTTCCTGATGAGCGAGAAGACGCAGACCATTCCGCTGGCCTTGGCGACCATGCAGGGGCAGCACACCATGGCTGCTACCGACCTGGCCTCTGCCTCCCTGCTCAGCATCATTCCCACCATCATCTTCTTCATCTTCTTCCAGAGGAAGCTCTCGCAGGGAATAGTGGCTGGCGCTGTCAAGTAATCGCCGCTGCACAAGTACACTGAACATGGCCGCCCGTTGCAAGAAGGCAGAGGAGGGGAGCGGGCGGCCCGAATATGAAAGGCAACCACAACCATGGGCATGACCATGCCGAACATCACCAACGGCCTTGAGGCGCTGACCCGCCCATCCGCTGACCGCACCCGCTGCATCAACGCCGAGAATCCCCGGGGAGGCAAGGGCAGGGCAGCCATGACGGCCAGCAATCTCGGTCCATCCAGAAAAGGAACCCCCTGCCTGAGGAATATTCCTCCCGGGCAGGACATGGTCCTGGCCGACCTGTCCGGTGCGGGCGAGATCCGTCATATCTGGATGACTGTGACCGATGCCACCTCGCCTACCGGGCCCAACGTCCTGCGCAATCTAATTCTGGAATGTTACTGGGATGGTGAACAGACGCCCTCCGTCTGCGTGCCTTTGGGCGACTTCTTCTGCTGTGGCCACGCCCAGGCCTGCCGGGTGGAGTCCGTGCCTGTGGCCGTCTACCCACGCCGCGGCTTCAACTGCTACTGGCCTATGCCCTTCCATGACGGGGCCAGGATCGTCCTGCGCAACCGCCACAACGAGCCTATCGAGGCCTTTTTCTACCAGATCGACTACGTGGAAAAGGACGAGTTGCCCGAGGATGTCATGACCTTCCATGCCCAGTGGCGCCGTCAGCGGGTCACCGAACTGGGTCAGGACTACGTGATCCTGGACGGGGTGCATGGCCGGGGCTCCTACGTGGGCACCTATCTGGCTCTGACTGCCCTGGAAAGCCGCTGGTGGGGCGAGGGCGAGGTCAAGGTCTATCTGGACGGAGACAAGGACTATCCCACCTGGTGCTCCACAGGCAGCGAGGACTACTTCGGCGGCGCCTGGAGCTTTGCCGGGCAGGACGCGGATGGTCGCATGCACGAGGTCACCTACAGCGGGGCCTACATGGGATTTCCCTTCCACTCCAGGCAGTTGGACAACCGCGAATCCCAGTACTGGGATGCCGACACCCCGGTGACCAGGGGGTTCTACCGCTGGCACATCCCCGACCCCATTATTTTCGCCAGCGATATCAAAGTGACCCTGCAGCAGATAGGCGTGGACGAGCAGGGCTACTTCGAGCGTCAGGACGACCTGGCCAGCGTGGCCTACTGGTACCAGCAGGAGCCCCACCAGCCCTTCCCGCAACATGTGCTGGAGACTGGAGAGCGGGATCGTCGGCCCCGCTGAGCGACTCTGGGGGCCTCCAGCTTCTATCGGCTGATGGAAGAGCGGTCGATCAGCCTTGGTCGCTCCAGTTGGACTCGACCTGCCAGGGGGGCTCCCTCCTCCACAGCCTGGGTCAGCAACTCCGCAGCCTTGGCACACAGTGAACGGGGTGTAAGGGGAATCTCAGAGATTCCTTGAAGCTCAAGAGTGGGGCTGACCTTGCCTGCAGCGCAGGACAGGACGGCCACGTCATCGGGAATGCTCACGCCGTCCGAGCGCATGCGGATCACCACGGTGTCCAGCAGCGAGGGGCGGATCTGGCCAATCAGGCCATCAATGTGGCCGTGATGGATGACATCCAGCACCTGCTGGGTGTAGGCCAGATCGCTGCCGGTAGGTCCCGGCTGAAGCTGCAGATCCATGCTTAGGCGGCGAGCCCAGGTCTTGAGACTGCGTAGCAGGATAAGACGGAAGCCGGACCTGCGCCGGTATTCGCCCTCGAGATCCTCAAGAAAGAGCAGGCGTTTACGTCCGGCTCGGGCCATGATTTCCACTGCCATGCGGCCCATCAGGTCGAAGTCCAGATCCACGCATGCGCAGGCTGTGTGCTGCCGAGGTAACCCCAGGGCCACGCAGGGGCGTCCGTATGAGGCGGCCTGGGCGGCACGGATGTCATCGTCCACCAGATCCATCAGGACCACCCCGTCAGCGAGATTGCTACGGGTGACCCGCCGAATATCTTCGACGCCGTTCTCAGCGGTCAGCAGCAGGGAGTCGTAGCCACGAGCATGTTCACAGCTGGCCATCTCGATGAAGTAATCCGCGTAGGAGACCCGGTTCTGCCCGGGGCGAAGAGGGGCGCTCAGGGCGACGATCTGATTACGCTTGGCCCGCAGCATCCGGGCGCCGGCATCCGCGGCGTAGTCCAGTTCGTCGGCGGCTTGCATGATCCGCTGGTAGGTTTCCGGGGAGACGGGACGTTTGCCGGAGAAGGCATAAGATACTGTGCTGACCGAGACCCCGGCCCTTCTGGCGACGTCGCGTATGTCGGACATGGGTTCAGCGGCTCAGGTCCCAGGTGCTGCCAGTTGGTGCATCGGCCACGGCCACGCCGGCCGCTGCCAACTGGTCCCGAATGGCATCAGCACGGGCGAAGTCGTGATCTTTTCGTGCTTGATCACGTTCCTGCAACTGCTGGTGTACCAAGGCGTCCAGGGTGTCCATGGCTCGATCGTCACGGTCGGCTGCGGCTCCTGCCCAGTGGGGATCGATGGGATCAAGTCCGAAGACATCCAGCATGGCTCTGACCTGGAGAAGGGCACTGGCCAACCACTTCCGATCCAGAGCATCCGGGGCCGCATCCATAGCCGCGTTGGCTTGACGAATCAGCACGTAAAGGGCAGCCAGACCGCCTGAGACGTTGATGTCGTCATTCATGGCCTGCACAAAATCCTCTGGCAGATCGTCCGCACCCAGTCCCGTTACCTGAGCACGCTCGGGCTGTGCTCCCAGGATTCGTCCAGCCCGGTCCACGAAGTTGCTGATGCGCTCGTATGCGCCTTCGGCCTCCTGCAGAGACTGATCGGACCATTCCAGCATGGACCGGTACTGCACCGAGACCAGGGCGTAGCGCACCACCCAGGCCGGATGCTGTGAGAGCACCTGGTCCACGGACAGCCCGTTGCCCAAGGACTTGCTCATCTTCTCGCCCTTCTGGGTCACCCAGGCCGTGTGCATCCATCGATGGGCGAACCCCCAGCCTGCCGCGTGCGATTGGGCCATCTCGTTCTCGTGATGAGGGAATCGAAGGTCAAGACCGCCTCCGTGGATGTCGAACTCCGCACCCAAATAACGGTGGCTCATGGCTGAGCACTCCAGATGCCAACCAGGCCTGCCCGTGCCGAAGGGGGTTTGCCAGCGAGCCGTGGCCGGATCGGTAGGCTTCGGTGCCTTCCAAAGCGCGAAATCGCGGGGGTCGCGCTTGCCGGGCTCCTCATCGGCGTCGGTATTCTGCCCGTCGGTGTCGATGCTGGGTCCCAGCCGGTCGTTGGAGGCGGCCAGTTCGTCAGCGGGCTGGGTGCCGGTCTGCTGGTGGGTCAGGGCACCATACTCAGGCCAGGAGGCCACGTCGAAGTATACATTGCCTGATGGGCGGCCCTGCTCGTCGGGCACCACATAGGCGTGGCCGCGGTCGATGATGCGCTGTATCAGGTCGATCATCTCGGGGATGTGCCCGGTGGCTCGAGGCTCGTAAGTGGGCGGCAGGACCCCCATGGTCTCGTAGGCATGGGTGAATTCGCGCTCGTAGATGTAGGCACGCTCCCACCAGCGCTGGCCGTCGGCTGCCGCCTTGGTCAGGATCTTGTCGTCGATGTCAGTCACGTTCCTGATCAGGGTCACCTGGTATCCCAGCCTGAGCAGCCAGCGTCGGATCACGTCGAAAGCCAGGGTGGTCCTGATGTGGCCGATGTGAGGCGAGCTCTGCACCGTGGCCCCGCAAACGTAGATGCCGACCTTGCCTGGTTCGATAGGCCTGAAGGGGGTCACCTGGTGATCAGCCGTGTCATACAGACGCAGATCTGCCGCGGCCAGACTGACCAAAGCCTTGGAATCCTGCGGTTGCGAACTCGTATTCATATCCTTGAGCCTACCAAGGCTTGTTGACTGTCCAAGGGGAAATGCTGAGCCTGCGGACCCGTCCGACGGCATATGTGCAAGAATGGAGTCATGGCGAAACCTAGGGTGCTGGTAGTTCAGCATGTGGATTGGGAGAAGCCGGGCCGTATTCTTGACAACCTCCAGGAATGCGGACTGGACACCGAAATCATCAATATCGTGGATGAGAAGAATCCCATGTTGCCTCGCTCACGAGAGCTTGCAGGACTGGTCATCATGGGCGGTCCTATGTCGGCTGACGACTACTCACATCACCCCGGACTCAAGGCGGAGACCAAGCTCGCCAAGGCGGCGATGGCTTCCAACAAACCCATTCTGGGGATCTGCCTGGGCCATCAGATTCTGGCGCGGGCCCTCGGAGGCACTCTGATACGGGATCAGAATCCTGAGTACGGCATGGGGCCCATCCGCTGGGTGGGGCAGGACGACGACGTGGCCATGTGGAGCAAGAACACAGACGTGCTGCACTGGCATGCCGACCAGGTGACCCTGCCGCCGGAGGCTAAGCTTCTGGCACGCTCCCGAGCCACCAAGGTCCAGGCTTTTAGACTTGGATCGGCACTGGGCCTCCAGTTCCACCTGGAGGTGACGGCGCCCATCTTCGAGGAATGGATGCAGGTGCCGAGCATGGTCGGCACAATGAAGAAGTCCAAGATCGTTCGGATGCGCAACGAATTCATGGAGGGGATGCCGCAGATGCAGCCTCTGGCCGATGCAATCTTCTCTGCCTTTGCGGCCCGATGCTCGACCCAGGCCGCCCAGCTGGCTGCCGCCTGAGGTTACTCCAGCTCCTCCCCGATGGTCAGCCACTTCTCCTCAAGCTGGTCCGACTGCCCGGTCAGATCCTTGAGCTTGCTGTTGAGTTCGTTGAGACCCTGGTAGTCGCCGGGGTCATGCTCAGCCATCTGCCGTTCAAGATCCTTTCGCTGGTCGGCCAGCTTGGCCAGCTTGCGTTCGATGGCTGATGCCTGCTTGCTCAGATTCCGTTTGGCAACACGTTCGGCCTTGGCCTGATTGGGATCCTCGGCCTCTTTGGCTGATGCACGGCCTGACGCATCCGCATCCTTCCGGTCGGTCGATTCGACCATATCCAGGTAGTCTTGGACGCCGCCTGGCAGATGAACCACCTTGCCGTTGATCAGCGCGAACTGCTGGTCGGTCACCCTTTCCAGCAGGTAGCGATCATGGGAGACTACGATCAAGGTGCCTGGCCATGAGTCGAGCATGTCCTCCATGACGGCCAGCATGTCGGTGTCCAGATCGTTGCCTGGCTCATCCATGATCAGCACATTGGGCTCGTCCAGCAGGATGAGCAGGAGCTGCATGCGGCGCTTTTGGCCGCCAGACAGGTCGCTGATCCTGGTCATCAGCTGGGAGCTTTCGAAGCCCAGCCGCTCCATCAGCTGGCCCGGTGACACCTCCCTGCCCTCCACCAGATAGGTGGGCTTGTAGCGGCTGAGAACCTCCTTGATTCGATAACGACCGAGTTTCTCCAGTTCATCCAGACGCTGGGTCAGCACTGCGAAGCGGACCGTCTTGCCCACCTTGACGTGTCCAGCCGTGGGGGCCACATTGCCGTCGATCAGACCCAAAAGGGTTGACTTGCCCGCTCCGTTGGCGCCTACGATGCCGAATCGGTCGCCGGGTCCGATCAGCCAGGTCACGTCGTCCAGGACTTTGTGCCCGCTGATGGTGATGGTGTCGGCCGCCGCTGTGCCTGGGCGGTCCTGGACGTCTTCATCCTCCCTATCGGGGTCGGCGGCCACGGTCACCGAGCCCATCAGAGGACGCTCGGCATGAGGGGAGGGGACCCGGTCGTCCTTGCTTCCGGTGGCATCAGAGCCGGCTCCTGGATAGATCTTGGTCACGTCGACCAGGTCCACCACCTGTTTGCCCAAGCGTGATGTGGCCATCCGCTTGAGTTCCAGACTGTTGCGCATGGGTGGCACGTCGGCAATCAGCTCCTGTGCGGCCTTGACATGGAACTTCTGCTTGGTCGAGCGTGCCCGGGCGCCTCGGGTCAGCCAAGCCAGTTCCTTGCGGGCCAGGTTGCGGCGCTTGGTCTCGGCCAGATCCGCCTGGCGCTCGCGCTCCACCCGTTGGAGCATGTAAGCGCTGTAGCCGCCCTCGAAGGGGTCGATGGTTCCATCATGCACCTCCCACATGGAGGTGCAGACCTCGTCCAGGAACCAGCGGTCGTGGGTGACCAGCAGGAGGGCCCCGGAATTCTTGGCCCAGCGGTTCTTCAGGTGCTCGGCCAGCCAGTGGATGGTGAGCAGATCCAAATGATTGGTCGGCTCATCCAGGGCCAGGATGTCCCAATCCTGAAGCAGCAGCCGTGCCAGGTCTGCCCTTCGGCGCTGACCGCCTGACAGGGTGCCCACCTTGGCCTCCAGCTCCATGCCGCCCAGAAGGGACTCGACGATCTCGCGGGATCTGGGGTCGGCAGCCCATTCGTAGTCTTGTCGATTCTCCAAGGCCGCCTTGCGGACTGTGTCCTCGTCCTTCAGAGGATCACGCTGGTCCAGCATGCCGAATGTGAGTCCATTGCGCATGGTCACCCGTCCCTGATCGGGCTCCTGGGTGCCTTTCAGCAGGTGCAGCAGGGTGGACTTGCCGTCGCCGTTTCGACCCACGATGCCGATCCGGTCACCTTCGAAGATGCCCTGTGTCACATCCGTAAAGATGGTTTTGGTAGCGAAGGATAGAGCGACGTGTTCCAGACCGAGATCATAGATGGGCATGATTCCCCAATCTACCGCCAGCCTTGGATGGAATGAGCTGCGGGCTTTTCAGGTGCTTATTGGTCCTGGCCGGTCTCCTGGTCCCGCTGACGGATTCTGTCCAGGTAACCCGTTCTGTCTGCATCGGTGATAGGCCGCAGGACAGTGCAGGGGTTACCGACCGCAACTACCTGATCGGGTATGTCACGGGTGACAACGGATCCTGCTCCGATGACGGCTCCACGGCCAATCCGCACTCCTCCCAGGACGACTACGTGACCGCCCAGCCAGGCGCCCTGGCAGATCTCGATGGGTCCGGCCTGGCAGGCGCCAGCCTTCCGCTCCTCATAGTCCAGGGCATGGTTGGTGCAGAAGAGCTCAGCGCCCGGGCCTATCCACACGTTCCTGCCTATGGTAATCGGAGCGTTGTCCAGCATTACGGCCCCGTAATTGATCAGCGTCTGACTGCCGATCCGTATGTTGCAACCGACTTCGCATCTGAAGTCCGGATTGATGACGACATCCTGCCCCACCTGGCCCAGCAGGTCTTCCAGGATCCGTCGCCGTTCCTGCTTCTGCCCAGAGCTGGTCCTGTTGTACTCCCGGAAGAGGTTCTCGGCCCGGTCCCTTTGACGATCGATGTCGGGATGGGTGTCCTGATAGACCTGACCGGATACCATCCGCTCCCATTCGATTCGGCCGGTTTGGCTCATTCCTGCCGTCACATCGTCAGTCATGGGCACCGCCTTCCAGGTTTTCAAGATGAGTCAGCGCCCGGTAATCTGGGAACCCAGTACCTTCTCGCTCAGGGCCCGGGGTCCCCGAGTGACGGCCACGGCGCCCGAACGGACAAGCTCGATGATGCCGAAGGGCCGCAACAGCCGCAGCAGAGCTTCCAGCTTGCCCTCGGCCCCGGTGGCTTCGATGGTCAGGGACTCGGGGTGTACGTCGACCACGCGCACGCGGAAGAGTTTGACGATCTCCAGCACATCGGAGCGGTTGCGTTCGTTGGCCTTGACCTTGATCATGACCAGCTCGCGTTCCACGGCCTCGTCGCCCTTGAGCTCAACGATTTTGAGCACATGCAGCAGCTTGTTGAGCTGTTTGATGATCTGCTCCAGGGGGACGGCCTCGACGTCTGCTGTGACCGTAATCCGGGAGATGTCGTTTCGCTCGGTGGATGAGACGGACAGGGAGTTGATATTGAAGGCGCGCCGGGCGAACAGGCCGGCCACCCTGGCCAGGACGCCGGGGCGGTTCTCGACCAGGACGGAAAGGGTGTGCCGTTCGGAACCGGGCTTGGATGCTGGATAATTGGCCATGTGGTGCCCCTTTCCTACTTGTTCATGCGACCGGCGGCGTCGCTGGCCTGGGCTGCCCGGTCGGCTCCGGTCTGCTCATGCGGCTCGGCCTGCTCCTGCTCCGGACGGATGCCGGCCAGGGGCTGCACGCCTGGCTTGTAGATGATGGTGTCGTTGGAGGCGCCAGCCGGGACCATGGGCCAGACCATGGCATCCTTCCAGACGCGGAAGTCAATTAGGACTGGTCGGTCGGTCACCGCGTTGGCCCGGTCGATGGACTCCAAAGCCTGCTCTTGGGTGAAGGCCCGCAGCCCCAGGCAGCCATAGGCCTCGGCCAGCTTGACGAAGTCAGGGATGCCGTTGCCGTCTGCGGGCTTTGCGCCGCCGTCATCCAGGTTGGTCTGGGAGTAGTGGCTGCCATAGAAGAGGGTCTGCCATTGACGGACCATGCCGTAGACCGAGTTGTTGAGTATGGCGATGCGGATGGGCAGTCCTGCCTGCCTGGCCGTGGCCAGCTCCTCGGAGGTCATCTGGAAGGAGCCGTCCCCGTCGATCAGCCAGACGGACCGCGGATCCTCCTCTTCCCTGGTGCCGATGGCAGTGCCTATTGCGGCAGGCAGACCGTAACCCATGGTTCCTAAGCCGCAGGAGGAGACCCAGGAGCGGGTGCGTTCGAAGTCGATGAACTGGCTGGCCCACATCTGGTGCTGACCTACGCCGGATACCCAGATCGTGTTGGGATCGGCCTTGTTGCTCAGGGTCTGGATGACCCACTGGGGGGCCAGGGTGCCGTCCGGGCTGGGTTCGAAGGTGGTGGGGTAGTCGTGCCGCCAGCCGTCGATCAGCCGCCACCAGGGCTTGAGGTCGGGCTTGCCCCAGGTGCGCTGGGCCGCCTTGAGCGCTGGGATCAGATCGTCCAGCACCTGGCCCACGTCACCGACGATGGGCACGTCCGCCTGTCGGTTCTTGCCGATCTCAGCCGGATCGATGTCGATGTGTATGACTCTGGCCACCGGGGCGAAGTCCTCCAGGCTGCCTGTCACCCTGTCGTCGAAGCGAGTGCCGACGGCCACCAGTAGGTCGGAGTGCTGGATGGCTCCGTTGGCGGCTACCGTGCCGTGCATGCCGGGCATTCCCAGAACAGCTGGATCGGAGTCAGGCACGATGCCCCGTGCTGGCAGGGTGGTGACCATGGGGGCGCCGGTAGCTCGAACCAGTTCCTGGACCTGTCGACGGGCGTCCGACCGTACTGCGCCGCCGCCCACATAGAGGACGGGCCTGTGAGACTGGACCAGGAGCCGGGCGGCATCGTCCAGGACGTGCCCGTGTGCCCGTGTCACCGGGTTATAGCCGGGCAGAATCATCTCTTGTGGCCAGGAGTAGAGCATTTTGCCGTTCTGGGCTGTCTTGCTCAGGTCCACCACCACTGGGCCGGGCCTTCCCGAGCTGGCGATGTGGTAGGCCTCGGTCATGACCCGGGGGATGTCCTGGGCTTTGGTCACCAGATAGGAGTGTTTGGCCACTGGGTAGGTGATGCCCACGATGTCGGCCTCCTGGAAGGCGTCAGTGCCGATGGAGTCCACGCCCACCTGTCCGGTCACTACTACTAGGGGAACCGAGTCCATCATGGCATCGGCTATGGGGGTGACCATGTTGGTCGCCCCGGGTCCTGAGGTCACCAGGCAGACTCCGACCTTGCCCGTGGAGACAGCGTAGCCCTCGGCTGCGTGGCCAGCGGCCTGCTCGTGGCGGGCTAATGTGAAGTTGAAGCGCACCTGCTCGTCGATGGCATCGTAGGTGGGCAGAATGGCGCCTCCCGGAACACCGAAGACCTGGGTGACCCCAAGATCCTCCAGGGACCGAATCAGTGCCTGGGCTCCCGTCATGGGTTCGCCCTGGGCAGGGACATCCTTGTCGTCATGGTCCCAGTTCTTGGGTACCGAGCTGAACGCTTGCAGAGGTGTCGGCAGACTCATGTTTCCTCTCGACCTCCAGACTGCGCGCCGACCTGCGGCCGTGCATGTCGAAATACGAACCTGTGGGTGCGTCGGCGGGGTAGGCGGACGAATCCCGATCAGGAGGAGGCGTTTGAGCCGTTCGTGACGGCAGGCCCCCGGGTTATGCCCATAGTCTAAACAAGGGTCTGGTCGGGGTGCTGCCGCAGTACCGTATGCCGGAATTCCAGCCAGGGCCTCAGGAGGATTGTTCGGCGTGCAGGGTCGCAAGCAGATCTTGGTCGTCCAGTTGCTTCCACCCCTGGGCTGCAGCAGCCAGCTGGGCTTTTCGCTTGCTGCTGGCCCGTCCCTTGCCGATCACGGTCCCGCCGTCCTGCAGGCGCAGCTCTGCGGTGAAGACCTGGGCATATTCCGGCCCAGATACCGCCATGCTGTACCGGGGCTCGCCCAAATCCAGCTGGTGGGCCTTGACGGTGATCGAAGTCTTCCAATCCAGCGCCGGCCCCTCGGTGGCGACCTCGGCCAGGGTGTCGTCAAGAAGGGTGTGGACGGTGGTCCGGGCACCCTCGATGCCATGTTCCAGAAAGACCGAGCCGATCAGGGATTCGACGGTGTCACAGAGTATGGAGTCCTTGTCGGCTCCGCCGTTTTCGCTCTCTCCCCGGCCCAGAAGAATATACTGCCCCAGGCGCAGTTTCTCTCTGGCGATGGCCGACAGGGCCTCCTCGGAGACTGCCTTAGCCCGCATCTTGGCCAGCTGGCCCTCGGTCATGTCGGGATGAACCTTGTATAGGGTCTCGGTGGCCACCAGTTCCAGAACAGCATCGCCCAGAAACTCCAACCGTTCGTTGTTGGGCATCCCCGGGTGCTCATGGGCGAAAGAGCGATGAGTCAGGGCGTGCACCAGCAGCTCCGGGCTGATCCTGCCGCCCAGGGCTTGGAAGAGCTCCTCGGCCGCCTGGTTGTCGGGGTCCAACTGCCCCTGTTCGTCCTGCTGCATATAGCTTTTGCGGTCCTTCCTGGAGTGACTTGTCTGCATGGCCCCACTCGCTTTCTCGGTCTTTCCGCCCGATGATATGGAAAAACCCCTGCCACCCGTCGATGGCCGGGGTTCTCTCATTGCGTGCTGATCGCCGATCGGCTCACTTGCTGAACTGCGAACGAATCGCGTCACGGTAGACGCGCCCACGATACATGCCGCAGCTGGGGCATGCCATATGCGGCAGCGCAGGAGCTCCGCAATTGGGGCAGGTCACCGTAGCGGCGGCCTGGGTCTTCCAGTTGGCGCGCCGGGAATGGGTGTTGGCGCGCGAGGTCTTGTACTTTGGCAGTGCCATATCGTCCTCTGTTTCGATCGAATATTTCGAGCTTAAGCGTAGAGCAGTCTACCGCAACCTCCGGTCATTCGCCAGCCTGGCCGTCGCCGCCGGGGTTCTCCTCCTGCTCCAGACGCTGCTTAAGCCCCTCCAAGGCCGCCCAGCGGTCATCCAGCATCTCGTGGTGATGATCAGGGTGGTCATTGAGATCTATGCCGCACTGTGGGCACAGGCCTCGGCAGTCTGGTCGGCACAAAGGCTGTAGGGGGAGGGCCTCCACCAGGGTGTCGCGCAGCAGGGCCTCCAGATCCATGAATGCGCCTCCGCTGGCTAGCGGGTAGGTCTGGCCGCTGGCCTCCTCCTGATCGGCCAGGATCTCCTCCTTGCCATGGGTCGGCTCCGGCTCGGGCTCCTTGTAGGGGAAGAAGACCACAGGATCGTCCTGGATGCTGGTATTGACGGGTCTCAGGCAGCGGGTGCATTCCGTATTCAGGGGCGCACTGATGTGGGCCTGCAGCAAGAGCCCATCCACCAAGGAGTCGATGTTGCCAGCTACATGCACGGGTGTTCCCGCAGGGATGCCCACCACCTGGTCGCCGATGCCCTCCGGGGCTGGGAAATCACGGTCCACCGGGGTGCTTTGCCCTGCTCGCGTCGACACTTGGGCCACTGAAACCGCCCAAGGGGAATCCTCCGGTCTGCTCATTCCCGCGTCTCCTTTCCCTCGTCAGAGGCTGACGCGTTCATGCTACGCGCCGCCTCCTGCTCACGCTGGTGGAGAACCTCCAGGCCGGCACGCACATCCTGGCCCATCTTGTTCAGCTGGGTGTCAAGCTCGCCCATGACCTGGGCCGCATATCCGTTGGCTCCCTGGACCAGACGGTCTGCCTGAGCCTGGGCCGTGTCGATGATGGTCTGGGCCTTCTGCCGAGCTATGGCCACTACGTTCTCCTGGCCGGCCAAAAAGCGGGCCTGTTCGCCGGCCTCCTTGACGATGTCTGCAGCCCGGCTCTGGGCATCGGATATGGTGGCGTTGGCCTGAGTCTGCGACGTGCTGAGCCGACGCTCCGCCTCCCTCATAAGCGCCGAAGCCCGCTCTAGTTGCACTGGCAGCATCTTCTTGAGTTCGTTGAGGTCATCGGCCAGCTCGTCACGGTCTACCTTGACCAGTCCCGGACTGAAAATAGGGGCCTTGGCCTCATCTAGCATGGCCTGGATCTGGTCGATGATGTCATAGACGGTGGTGAATTCCGAACGAGGATTCCTGCTGTCGCTGCGATCCTCCTGCAGATCGGGCAGGTCCTTCATGTCGACTGCGTGCCTGGGGCCGCCCGCTCTGGTCGAGTCATCGATAGGCTCGCCATCGTCCCTTTCCTGGGTCTGCTCGTTCATCATTGGCTCTTTTCCGTGTGCGGTATGTCCTTGTGCAATGTGCTGATCAGCGCGTCCACGACGCTGTTGGGGACCATGCCGGTGATGTCTCCTCCGTGCCTGGCCACGTCCTTGACGATGGTGCTGGAGATGTGCTCCCGCATCGGGTCGGCCGGCAGGAAGAGCGTTTCCACCCCGGACAGCTTGCGATTGACCAGAGCCATGCCCAGCTCGGCCTCATAGTCCCCGTTCTGCCGCAGTCCCTTGACGATGACCGAGGCTCCAACCTTACGGCAGTAGTCGGTGATCAAACCGTCGGTCGAGGTTACGGTGATGTCCGGGTATCCGTCCTCGTCCAGGGCATGGCGAATCATAGCCACCCGTTCCTGCTCGCCGAACATGGGGGTCTTGGCAGCGTTCACGGCCACAACAACGTGGACCGTCTCAAAGAAACAGGCACAGCGTTCGATCACATCCATGTGGCCGGAGGTAACCGGATCGTATGAGCCAGGGCATACAGCGATAGTCATGGTTCTCAGCGTAGCGCGTCATAGGGAGCGAACGTGCAGGTTGCCGCCGTACCATGGATGTCATGACTGTAAGCAAGAGCATTCGCATGGAGGATCCAGAGCGCGAGCAGAATCCCGACCAGGGCACTGGCACGGCCATTCTGGACCGTCCGGACACCGAGACTGCCGAGAAGACCCGCCTGGATGACCAGGGCGATGCCGATCGGTTCGCCCACTATGTCTCCCGTGAGCGCATCGCCGAGTCCAAGCTGACCGGTCGACCTGTCGTGGCCCTCTGCGGCAAGGTCTGGGTGCCCAAGCACGACCCATCCCAATACCCGGTCTGCCCGGACTGCAAGCGCATCTACGAACAGATGACCGGCGGCACCCACTGACGGTCCAGACTGCTTCAGGACTGTCGGTCCAAGGCGATCCGGTCGATCGTTTCCAACTCTTCCTGGCTGAAATCGGGCGACTGGACAGCCTTGAGGTTGTCGATGATCTGCTCGGGCTTGGAGGCGCCAATGAGCACTGAGGTGACAGCCGGGTCCCTGAGCAGCCAGGCCAAGGCCATGTCAGCCAGACTTTGGCCGCGTTGGCGTGCCAGGTCGTTCAGAGCCTGAATCTGCCTCAAGCGCTGAGGAGTCAGCGAGGACTCCTTGAGGAAGCGACCGTCGGCTCGAATCCTGCTGTCCTCGGGGATCCCGTGCAAATAGCGGTCGGTCAGCAGCCCTTGGGCCAGCGGACTGAAGGTAATCAGTCCCTTTCCTTCCTTGGCCACTGCCTCTTTGAGACCGTTATTCTCGATGGTTCTGTCGAAGATGGAATAACGGTTTTGGTTGATGACGAAGGGGACGTGCATCTCGGTCAGGATGGCCGAGGCCCGTTTCATGGTCGGCCCGTCGTAGTTGGACAAACCCAGGTAGAGGGCCTTGCCGCTGGTGACCGCCTGGGCCAGGGCACCCATGGTCTCTTCCAGGGGCGTATCCGGGTCGGGGCGGTGGTGGTAGAAGATGTCCACATAGTCCAGTCCCAGCCGTTTCAGGCTCTGGTCCAATCCGGACAGGAGGTGCTTGCGCGAGCCGAGGTTCCCGTAAGGGCCAGGCCACATTTCATAGCCGGCCTTGGTGGAGATGACCAGCTCCTGGCGGTGGTGGCTGAAACACCGCCGCAGGATGATCCCCATGTTGCGCTCGGCAGCGCCCGGTCCTGGGCCGTAGTTGTCAGCCAGATCGAAGTGGGTGATGCCGTGGTCGAAGGCCGTCGTGCACAGCTCCTGCATCCGTTCCAGTGGCGTGGTGTCGCCGAAGTTGTGCCAGCAGCCCAGACAGATGGGAGGCAGTTTCAGGCCGCTGCAGCCACAGCGCCGGTAGGTTGTGGAATCGTACCGGTTAGGGTCGGGCAGGTAGGTTTCGGATTGCGCGCTCATCAGATGCTCCTGACCAGGGTAGGAAGGACCGGTTCGCCCTTCATCAGGCTCAGGGCGTTGATGGGCAGCTCCTCAAGGGCCTTGGCCCTGTGCTCTCGGGCGTCCAGGACGGCCTGCCCCCCTTGGTAACCTGGCATGCTCTGACCATGGTCCACGTAGGTGACCAGCAGATCCCGCCAATCCTGCTCGGGTGTATAGGCGGCCAGAGCCTCCTCGGCGCCTGAGATCACGTGCTCGGCGTCGGCTACCCCGTTGTGGTATGAGCGATAGGCCAGCTTGCGCCCTGGCACCGAGGCCTTGCCCACCGACTTCTTGGCTACGGCCTCCATGTTTCCGCTGGAGTTCTCGCGCTCGGTCAGCTTGTAAACCATGGCGCAGGTGGGGGCCCCCGAACCGGTGACCAGCATGGTACCGACCCCGTAAGAGTCCACCGGGGCGTCCTGCAGGGAGGCTATGGCGTACTCGTCCAGGTCGTTGGTGACGGTGATGGTGGCCTTGGCGGCTCCCAGGGAGTCCAGCTGGGCGCGGACCTGCTGGGCCAGCGAGCCCAGGTCTCCGGAGTCGATGCGTACTCCGCCCAGCTCTGGTCCCGCCACTCCGACGGCTGTCCTGACGGCCTCCTCAATGGAGTAGGTGTCGGTCAGCAGGGTGGTCCCTTTGCCTAGGGCTTGGATCTGACTCTGGAAGGCCTCGCGCTCGCTGTCATGCAGGAGGGTGAAGGAGTGGGCTGCGGTTCCGATGGCCTTGAAGCCGTATCGCTTGGCCGCCAGCAGGTTTGAGGTTCCCTGGAATCCGCCGACTATAGCCGCTCTGGCTGCGGCCACAGCCGCGTATTCATTGGTCCGTCGCGCGCCCATGTCCATGCAGGGCCGACCCTTGGCCGCGGTGACCATACGGGAGGCAGCCGAGGCCACGGCCGAGTCGTAGTTGAGTATGGAAAGGATCAGGGTCTCCAGCAGCGTGCATTCGCCGAAGCCGCCTTCGACCTGCAGAATGGGGGAGTCAGGGAAGAATATCTCGCCCTCACGGTAGCCGCGGATGGTGCCGGTGAAGCGGAAGTGCTCCAGCCAGTCGATGGTGGTCAGACTGACGATGTGATGGTCGGACAGGAAGCGAAGCTCGTCCTCGCTGAGGTGGAAATCCGCCAGTGCATCCAGAATCCGTCCGGTGCCTGCCACCACTGCGTAGCGGCGTCCCGCAGGCAGGTGCCGGGTATAGACCTCAAAGACGGATCGACGCCCGGCCGTACCGTCCTGCAGGGCGGCATCCAGCATGGTGTATTCGTACATGTCGGTCATCAGAGCCGTAGATGCTCCGGTGTTCTCGCTATTGTTTTCGGCGTTCATATCTTCCCCTTTGTGGGTGGAAAAAGCCCTTGGTTGGCCCCCAGTCTAATCTTCTGCTGACCTCTTGGCCTGCCCTGCCCTCCCAAGGTCGGGCTAAGCTGGTCCGCATGAGATTCGTCGTGGGCATCTACCGATTGCTGATCGCTTTCTTCTGCTTGGGCGGCACCTACGAGGCCTGGCTGCTGGGGATCGGCAACAAGTGGGTTTATTTTACCTTCCAGACCAACATCGCCCTGGGCCTGGTCATGCTCTGGGCTGGTGCGGCCACCCTGCTCAGGGGCATCCAGCCTCCCGCCTGGCTCAAAGGCTGCCTGACGCTCTACATCGTCATCACCGGTCTGGTGGCCTTCCTGGTCCTGGGATTGAACAGCACGGACTACAAGCTGGTCCTGGGCATCCGGACCACATGGATGATTCACGTCATCAGCCCCATCCTGGCATCGGTGGACTTCCTCTTGTTCGACCCTCATCGTCGTTTCCATTGGCACAACGTGCTGACCTGGCTGATCTATTTCCCCTTCTACGTGGCCTTCGTGCTGATCCGCGCAGCCATCTGGCCTCATTCAGGTCCGGAGCCGGGGGGCAACCCCTACCCCTATGCCTTCCTGGACCTCGGGCACCTTGGCTGGGCACAATTAATGGTCAACCTGGCTGAGTACATGGTCGTCTTCTTCGCCCTGTCACTGGTCATCTTCCTGATCGATCGCATTTTGCCGACCAAGACACCGTTGACCATTGACAGGTAGACGGCTGACGGAATAATAGGAGCCAGACCAGGGGGAGCCTGGGCGGAATGGGAAAGGATCATCACTGATGGTTGCTATCAAGGACATGCTCGAGGAGGGTGCCGTGTTGCGGCCTGATGGCAGGGCGGCCGATGAGTTGCGACCGGTCGTCATCACCAGGCACTGGACGGAGGCCCCCGAGGGATCGGTGCTGATCGAATGCGGCAAGACTCGGGTCATGTGCACGGCTTCTTTCACGCCGACCCTGCCTCGTTGGCGCAAGGACTCAGGCCTGGGCTGGGTCACGGCCGAGTACGCCATGCTTCCCAGGGCCACCAGTGACCGCACTGCACGCGAGTCGGTCCGGGGAAAGGTTGGCGGCCGCACCCAGGAGATCAGCCGGCTGATAGGCCGCTGCCTGCGCGGCGTGGTGGATATGAAGGCCTTGGGCGAGAATCAGATCCAGCTGGACTGCGACGTGCTTCAGGCCGATGGCGGGACCCGTACTGCCTCAGTCACCGGCGCCTATGTGGCCATGGTCGATGCCCTCCGATGGGCTCAGGACCATCATCACATCCGCAGTGCCGACAAGGTGGCCAAGGATTGTGTCTCGGCTGTCTCTGTGGGCATCATCGATGGCAAGCCCATGCTCGACCTGCCCTATCTGGAGGACAGCCGGGCCATGACCGATATGAACGTGTCCATGACCGGCTCCGGCGACCTCATAGAGGTACAGGGAACAGCGGAGCATCGCCCACTCACCCGTCAGGAGCTGGGCCTTTTGCTGGACTTGGCATCCAAGGGGAACAAGGAGCTGCAGGCTGCTCAGCGCAAGGCTCTGGCGACTGACTGACGCCCGGGGCGGGCATTTCAACGAGGAGGATCAGTATGGGCCAGGCCAGAAGAGTGGTTGTTGCCACGCACAACGAGGGCAAACTGCATGAGCTTCGTCGCATACTTGACGGCTTCCTGGCCGATGAGGGGCAAAGGATCGAACTGGTTTCAGCCGGCCAGCTAGGTCTGCCCGATCCAGTGGAGACCGGCACCACCTTTCAGGAGAATGCCCTCCTCAAGGCGGGGCAGGCTGCCCGGCAATCAGGCCTGCCCGCACTGGCGGACGACTCGGGGCTGGTTGTTGATGTGATGGGCGCCGCTCCAGGGATCCTCTCGGCAAGATGGAGCGGCCGCCACGGCGACGACCAGGCCAACATGGATCTCTTGCTGAACCAGCTTCACGATATTCCCGACGGCCACAGGGGAGGGCGGTTTGTCTGTGCTGCCGCCCTGGTCGTCCCGGATGTGCCAGGATACGCCGTTCGTGGGCGTCAGGTGACCAGGATCGGCGAGATGTCCGGGAGCATCATCCGCAAGGCACGAGGGGAGAATGGGTTCGGCTACGATCCGATCTTCGTGCCGAAGGATCAGCCGCAGGGTACCGGCAAACAGCAACTGCTGACCTCGGCGGAAATGACTTCAGACCAGAAGAATGCCATATCGCACAGAGGCAAGGCATTGGCGGCCATTATGCCGATTCTCATCAGCTGGGTGCTGGGGGAAGGCCATATCAAAGTTTGATAGGCCCGGCGGATCAAGGACCGCGAACGGTCGCGAAACACCAGTTGTGAAACACCCCATCTGAATCCCCGATCATGCTTTCAGTTTCGGTACTCTTAAATCTTGTAAAGGGAAAAGAAGACATCATAAATGACGATGTGATACTTGAGCTCTGCAGTTGGTTGGCCTGCATTGTGGACAAATCAAGTATGCAGTTCATCTGATCTTGGTGATGTTCTTCTGGTGATTCGGGGGTAACGTATTGAAGCGATTGCAAGAACGGGGCACAAAGGGCGCACTACATGCGGACCGCTCGATCATCGCTGCTTTGATAACCCTACTGACGACGCTTGCCATGGTTGTTCCGCTAGGGCTGGGTGCTTTGTCGGCCAATCGGGCCAATGCCGCAGATGGGCAAGGCGAAACGGCAAGTACAAAGCCTGTTCTCTATAAACTTCTGGCGTATAACGACAAGATCGATTCTTATCAAGATGAGCTGCGCATGGACTTTGTCCTGCGTGTGAAGCACCGCGCCTTCGATCCGCAATGCCAAAATGGGGACGATTCCTCTGCTTATGGAACGCAATCCTGCACTTTGTCCTTCTTCTACGAGTTTGAGGGAGAGACCAACAAAACGCACTATCGGCGACTGCGTTATATGCAGACCATACCGTCGGACAGCAGTGATCCCAATAGTCCAACCACTATTGCCAACCCTAGCGCCGGTGCAGTGAAATGGGCCTATAACCAGGATGAGTATTTTACGGTCCATAAGGTGATCAACTCTGGTCTCTATGACTTTTTGGTAATCTCCATAGAAGGAGATTTGTCTTATGGGGACAAAAACGACAATCCGCAATACTATCAGACGGGGGGATATCCTCAGCCGCTCAACCTCTATGCGGTTGTTGGTCCGCAGAACACGTTGACCTGCGGCTCTTCCCAGTGGTCTTACGGTGACAATGATTGCAATGACTTTCATGCTGAATCTTTGACCGGTTTAGGCGATACGGTTTCCAATATCACTGCGGATCAGGGCAAAAACATAAAACTGTATATGGGCGATTGCTACGCCAACGATCCGGATCGCTGCAGCGGGCCTGCCTCCTTTGTCGGCTGGGACAATTATCCGCCGCTATGGAGCGGGCATCAGGCCAACTGGGGGCTGGTGACTGATTATGGGCTTTCAGTTGATCTGGGCAACAATCAAAGCCAACCCTATAGTCCAGGGGTAGCGCCGCCTAAATCCTTCTTCGTCTTTTGGTTCAATGTCCGCGGCGGGAGCAACACATGCTCCAAGACCGATTCTTACTACTACCAGTGGGTTGGCCTTAAAAACAGCCAGTGGATGCCCGTCGATTCCTTGACCCCTAAGCCTGTACTGGTAGGCAATAAACAACAAATCAGCCAGAACAACCGAATGACAACCTCCTGGGGCATTCAATACAATGTGGCAACCAACAACCCAGATAACTCTGGCGTTCAGTCATCGAATATAGCGCAGCCGGCTACAGGTCCAGCAAACGAGCTGAACGTGAACGCGGCGAATCCGACGGGCCCGCAAGCAAAAGACGGATCAATCGATTTCAAGCGCATCAAGGAGCGAGAGGGCTTCGACGGGTACTTCAAGCTGGTTACCTGGCCTGTGACCAGGAATATGAATGACACCGGGACCAGCAACAACTGTACGGTCAATCCCGAGGTATACAACCCTATGAAAGCGGGCCTTGCCGGCATAACGGACAATATGGATGATGCCCAAAAGGTCAGGAATCTGGACACGGGGTGGACCATTGACACTGCATTCTATAAGTTTGATGTGCCTCGTCCCAGTGATCCGACTATCACCAGTGTCGAAAATGGCGTCAACAGTCCTTGGGATCCCTCAGGAAGCGTCTATACCAGCAAGCTCAATCCTGTAGTGAGTGGTGAGTGCACTCCCTCCAATGACACCGCTCGTCCCAATAAGGTCACGCTTTACGGCGAGGATCCCAATAATGCTTTCAAGGAGGGGCAGGGCAAGAACGGCGAGGACTTGGTGAAAAACTCGGACTCCTGGGGATTCAAACTGGGAGAGACTGAATGCAAGCCTGATTCCACCAGCAAACAGGGAGGATCCTGGCAGATACAGGATGACAATAAACAATATCCGTCGCCCGATCCAGGCAACAAGTACAACGGGTACAGGCGTTACCACGCCTGGGTGACCGAAACCGCCTCCGGGTTCGGGTTGACTTCGTTCTTCTCGAACATAAAAACAGCCTATTTCGTCTCCAATGAGAAGGTTCCGGACGGCAAGCTCTCCGTTACAGTGCCCCATACGAAAAACGGGAATCTGCCGGCAAACTCGGTCGTCTCCTTCAAGGGGGAGGTGTCGCCGATAAATACAGCCTGGACCTCAGGAAAACTGGGAATGGCCGATTCCAGCATGGCCATCTCCATGAAGCAGAATGCAGCTTCAGACTGGACCAGCCTGGTGACTACTCCAATCGGCACCTTCCAGAGGAATTCAGCGATCAATGCCTCGTCCACATACACGGATCCTGCATCACGCTCTGTATTGAAGGTGGTAAAGACGGCAGCGTCCACCTGGTCTTGGACGCTGAACATACCTGTTGACAAATTCAATGGCTATAACGGTGACGACCAAACGGAAAAGTACACCTTCCGGGTTGTGATGACCAACCCGATGAATGTTCCCTCAGATCCTGCTTTGATCAACCGAAAGGTCGATATCACTCCTACCACCCTGTCCTTGGCGCGGTTCGATGTCGCCCAGGTAGCGGGCAAAGCCTATAAGTATGTCAACGGAAGCAAGAAGGTTCCTGAGACCAAAGGCACAGTGGTCCATATAGTCTGGCCAGACAATACCGGCACGGACGTCACTGTGGGAGATCAGGGTTCATGGCAGACGAGCCCGCCTGAAGGCATAAAGCAGGGGGTATTCACTGTTCAGGTTTCTTCTGATGATGCTGAAAGCACCGATTCCGCCAGCGGCAGCTTCCGGGGCGGAAACGAGTCAGCACTGAAGTCGTACACACTGGAATCCCGGCCAATCATCTCCTCCCTGCCTTTCGCTGGAGGATGGCCGCTTTCCGTGCTTAAGATCCTGTTGATGCTGGCGCTGGGGCTGGCCGGCTTTGTCGCCTGCCTGAGGAATAAGCAGGAGAGCCGGTACTGACCCTAACGGGATAAGGCAAAGCCTGCACTCACCTCATCAAGTTCGATGGATGAGAGCAGGTCTTGCTGGTGGATCCTGTGCGCGAGATGGGACTCGAACCCACACGTCCGAAGACACAGGAACCTAAATCCTGCGCGGCTACCATTACGCCACTCGCGCGTACGACATACCTTACCGCTCCGAAGGAACTAGTGAAAGAGCCACTTGACAGAATCGAACTGTCGACCTTCTCATTACGAGTGAGACGCTCTGCCAACTGAGCTAAAGTGGCCTTGGCCTCCTGCCCGGATCTGCCGGATGAAGACAACATGCTACATCATACTGGATGCACGAGATAAAAACGCCTTGGCTTTCGTGCGGGGTGTACAAGCTTCTTGACACAATAGAGGGCATGGATCTTGATGATTTCTATGCCGTCATTCCGGCCGGTGGTGTGGGCACCCGGCTTTGGCCATTGAGCCGCCAGGACCGGCCCAAGTTCCTCTACGACCTCCTGGGGTCAGGCAGAACGATGATCCAAGGCACCTTTGACCGGCTGGCTGGCATCTGCGGAGCCGACCATGTGGTCGTCTCCACCGGACAGCGGCATGTGGACCAGGTTCGTCAACAGCTTCCGGATCTTGCTGAGGACGCGCTCTTCGCCGAGCCGGTTCCCCGCGATTCCACGGCGGCCATAGCCCTGGCGACTGCCGTGCTGGCCCAGCGGCACGGCGGAGAGATCGTTGTGGGCTCCTTCGCTGCCGACCACGTCATTCGAGACGACCGCGCCTTTGCTTCGTCGGTGGGGCAGGCGGTGGCTGCGGCAAGAGCAGGCTACGTGACCACCATCGGCATCGCCGCCTCCCGCCCATCCACCGCCTTCGGCTATATTCACCAGGGTCCCTCCCTGGCCGATCGCATTCCCGGGGCCCCGGATGCCCGCCTGGTCAGCGAATTCGTCGAGAAGCCGGATGCCTCTACGGCCCAGGCCTACCTGTCCACAGGAGAGTACCGATGGAATGCCGGCATGTTCGTCATGCAAGCGCAGGTGCTCCTGGGCTGTCTGAGCCGTTACAAGCCGGACCTTTACGCGGAGGTCATGTCCATCGCTCGGGTCTGGGACCAGGGTGGGCAGGCCCGCAGCCGGGCCATGGGGGAGCACTGGCCGGGTATCGAGAAGATCGCCTTCGACTATGCCGTAGCCGAGCCGCTATCGGCGGCTGGCGGAGTGGCTGTGGTGCCCGGGGGGTTCGACTGGGACGACATCGGTGACTTCAATTCAGTGGCAGGTTTGCTTCCGTCATCCAATAGGCGCAACATCAAGATTCTAGGGGATGCAGACCGGGTCATGTATCTGGATTCTGCTGGAGATATGGTCGTTCCCGGTTCCCAGCGCACGGTCGCCCTCCTAGGTGTGGATGACATGATCGTCGTCGACACTCCTGACGCTCTCTTGGTGGCACCCCGGGCCCGAAGCCAGGAGGTCAAGGACATGGTGGGCAAGCTGGCCCAGTACGGCCGTGACGACATACTCTGAAAACAATCCAGCCGTCGAACAATATTGACCAATTTTGTTGTCTTCTGTCTGCTTTTGTGAGTAGTTTGGGGTACAGAACCGGGTGCTCGGCAGACCGGGCATCACGTCAGGAAAGGACCCGAACAACTATGGCCATCAATCCTCCAGTGGATGCTACCAGCACCAAGGCCTGGGCGGCCTTGCACCAGCATTTTGACGACATGCAGCGGCAGGGGATCGATCTGCGCGCATGGTTCGCCAAGGACCCGCAGCGCACCGAAAAGCTCAGCTTCGAGCTGGGCGATCTCTATATTGACTTCTCCAAGAATCTGATCCAGCCCGAAACCCTGTCCTTGTTGGCTCAGCTGGGCCGCGAAGTCGGCCTTGAAGAGCGGATCGAGGCCATGTTCAACGGCGAGCACATCAACAACACCGAGGACAGGGCAGTTCTGCACACAGCCTTGCGCCGACCCGAGGAAGATCGTGGTCGCCTGATTGTGGATGGACAGGATGTGGTGAGCGATGTCCGCGACACCCTCAAGCGCATCTACGCCTTTGCCGACCAGGTCCGCTCAGGCAGCTGGACCGGTTTGACCGGCAAGCGGATCACCACCGTGGTCAACATCGGCATCGGCGGCTCCGACCTTGGCCCGGTCATGGCCTATGAGGCCCTGAAACCCTATGCGGATGCAGGCATCAGCGCTCGCTACATCTCCAACATCGACCCTAACGACCTGGCCGAGAAGACGCGCGATTTGGATCCTGAGACCACGCTCTTCATCATCGTCTCCAAGACTTTCACCACACTGGAGACTCTGACCAATGCCCGCCAGGCCCGCGCTTGGCTCTTGAAGAGCCTAGGGGAGCGCGGATTGCTGTCCGAGGGCGGTGAGGACCGCTCGGCAGAAGCGATCCGTCGGCATTTCATCGCCGTCTCGACCGCATTGGACAAGGTGCGTGACTTCGGCATCGATCCAAACAACGTTTTCGGCTTCTGGAACTGGGTCGGCGGCCGGTACTCGGTGGATTCTGCCGTGGGCACCTCCCTGGCCATCACCATCGGCCCGGAGCGCTTCGAGGAGTTCCTCAAGGGCTTCAACACTGTCGACCGCTACTTCCGTGCCACCCCTCTGGATCGGAATGTGGTAGCCCTGATGGGTCTGCTCAACGTTTGGTACGTCAACTTCTTCGGCGCCCATTCGCACGCCGTGCTGCCCTACAACCAGTATCTGCACCGTTTCCCGGCCTATCTGCAGCAGCTGACCATGGAGTCCAACGGCAAGTCCGTGCGCTGGGACGGCACGCCGGTGACCAGCCTTACCGGCGAGATCTTCTGGGGGGAGCCCGGCACCAACGGCCAGCACGCCTTCTACCAGCTGATTCACCAGGGCACCCGTCTGATCCCCGCAGACTTCATCGCCTTTGCCAATACCCCCAACCCGGCCAAGGACGGCGACCAGGACGTGCACGAGCTCTTCCTGGCGAACTTCCTGGCCCAGACCAAGGCATTGGCTTTCGGCAAGACCGCCGATGAGGTCCGCGCCGAGGGCACGCCTGAGGCCATCGTCCCGGCCCGGGTCTTCACCGGCAACAGGCCCACCACCTCCATCTTCGGCGATGCGCTGACCCCGGCAGCTCTGGGCGAGCTGATCGCCCTTTACGAGCACATCACACTGACCGAGGGCACAGTCTGGGGCATTGATTCCTTCGACCAGTGGGGAGTTGAGCTGGGCAAGAAGCTGGCCCGCGAGATCACTCCGGCCATCTCCCGGGACGATCAGGCACTGGCCGATCAGGACCAGTCCACTAAGTCCCTGATCGCCTTCTACAGGGCCCACCGCCGCTGATGTCATTCCGGGCACATGCCGGTCCGGTTGGTGATATATTATTGCACAGTTGTTTGCCGGAAGGGTAGCTGCCGCATGGGCTCCCTTCCTTCCAGGTCCAGCCGGATGCTCCGGCGGATCGGCACCCCCGACGGCAGACCGTCGGGTTCCGTCCAGGAACGCATCCTTTGCAGATGCGGTCCATGTCATGGGTCGATGTGCGGCGGCCATGGAGGAACAGCATGAACGCGATTCAGGAATTTGACGCCAGCCACATGAAGCCTGCGGAGCAGATCCCCGACTTCCGCCCCGGCGACACCGTCGAGGTCAACGTCAACATCACTGAGGGCAACAACTCCCGTATCCAGGCTTTCACGGGCGTGGTGATCGCCCGTCAGGGCTCCGGCGTGCGCGAGACCATCCTGGTGCGCAAGGTCAGCTTCGGCGTGGGCGTCGAGCGTCGCTTCCCCCTGCACTCCCCGCAGATCGACTCCATCAAGGTGCTGCGTCACGGCCGCGTCCGCCGTGCCAAGCTCTACTATCTGCGCGGACTGCACGGCAAGGCCGCCCGCATCGTCGAGCGGCGCGACAACAAGGCTGAAGCTGCTAAGTAGGATTCGACAAAGGCGATTAAGCCCAGGCTTGGCCCCAGACACCCGGGATGCAATTCTCCCGGGTTTTTCTATGCTTGAGTGTGTACGCTATGAGACATGCGGAGCCTATTTGCGTGCGGGTTTCGGTGGATGACAAGGAGTGAATATGGCCTTTCGGGATGAGGAAACGACCCCGTCAGGACTCTGGTATCCGGATGGCAAGCAGGCCACCTCAGCCCCGGTACCGCCCCGTCACGCCCTGGACCGCACCGGTGGGCGGGGCTCCGCCAAGAGCAGCCACCCGCGACTGGGCGAGCGTGGCTTCCTGCCTGACTTCTTGTTCGAACTGCTGGTCTTGGTGGTCGTCGTTGTCATTCTGCGCGTCTTTTTGTTCGGTATCTACATCATTCCCTCCGGCTCCATGGAGAACACCCTGGGCATTGGTGACAGGATCCTGACCACGCACAGGCTGACCAGATCCATGGTGCCTCCCCGTCGAGGGGATGTAGTGGTCTTCACTGACCCTGCCGACTGGCTGGGTGATGAATCCAAGCCCAACTTCCGCGGCAATCACCTGGTCAAGCGCCTTATCGGCATGCCTGGCGACACGGTGGCCTGCAAGGGTCACGGCGCTCCGGTCACCGTCAACGGCGTAGCTCTGGACGAGAGCTCCTATCTGCGCCCAGGCGTAGAGCCCAGCTCATTCCCCTTCAAGATCAAAGTCGATCCCGGATATGTCTTTGTCATGGGCGACAACCGTTCCAACTCCGCCGATTCTCGCTTTCACAAGGAGGACGGCCACAACGGTCTGGTCCCCATGGAGAACATCAAGGGTACAGCACTGCTGACCTATTACCCTGTGGGCAGCTGGAAGCTGCTCAACAACCAGCACAAGGTCTTCGACGCCGTTCCCGAGCCTAGCCAGGGCTGAGCCGGCTGTGCGAAGGATCCTGCCGACCCTGGCCACTGAGGCCGCTCTGGCCAGCCGGGGAGCCGAGTATGTGCTGGGCTTGGACGAGGTTGGCCGCGGGGCTCTGGCGGGTCCTGCCATGGTCGGCGTGGTGGCGATTCGGTCCGCCGACTTGCCCCATTTGAATGTCCCTGCCGGTGTTGCGGATTCCAAGATGCTGACGCCTGCGCGTCGGCTGGCCATCTACCGTGACCTGGAGGACTGGGCTGCCGGCTGGGCGGTAGGATCCTGTTCCAACCACGAAATCGACCAGTGGGGCATTGTCCATGCTTTGGGCATCGCCGCCCTGCGTGCGCTGGCCGAGCTGGAGCATGGGATGAAACTTGATCCGGATTGCCCTTTGGCCGCAATCCTTGACGGCCCCCATGACTACATCACCCCAGCCGCCGACAGCTTTGACGCCCCTGACCTCCCGGTTCTGCCCAAGGTTTCAACCCAGGTCAAGGGTGATGCCCACTGCGCCAGCGTGGCTTGCGCGGCGGTCATCGCCAAGGTCACCCGTGACGACCTTATGGTCCGATTGGCTGCCTCCGACCCTGCCCTGGCTTCCTACCAGTGGGAGCATAACAAGGGCTATGGGTCGCCCGCACATCTGGAGGCCATTCGCCGTCTAGGACCCAGCCGCCTGCATCGGGTCAGTTGGCATCTGCCTGCATCCGGTCCCGGCAGCGGCTAATATCGAAACGGTCGACACGGCTATCGGGAAGAAGGTCACATGCCCGCAGGCAGCGAGGGCAGGTCACGATCCAAGCGCCCCTCCATGTTCGAGGTTGCCCGGCTGGCCGGGGTCTCCCACCAGACCGTGTCCAGGGTCATCAACAATTCCAAGGATGTTTCTCCGGCAACGCGGATCAAGGTTCAACAGGCCATCAGGAAGCTGGGCTACCGCCCCAGCAATTCCGCGCGCGCCCTGGCATCCAGCCGCAGCCGGACCATCGGACTGGTGGCTGGCGGAGTCAGCCTCTTCGGGCCTGTTTCATCGATTACGGCCATTGAGACCGTGGCCCGTTCCCATGGTCTGTTCATGTCGGTCATGATGGTGGACGAGTCGGCCTGCACCCTTGCCGGATTCCAGGAGCTCTGTGGCACCTTCCTGGAACAGAATGTGGATGCCTTCATCTTTCTGACCCCTACTGACACCATGTTCCAGGCCGCCTGTCAGGTGGAGGTGAGCCAGCCTCGTGTCATCGTCACCTCCACCCATGGCATCACCAGCGTCGAGGAAGCCCTGAGCCGCAGACGGGGTGACGGCCGTATTGCTCTGACAGGAATCGACCAGTGGGGGGCTGTGCAGCGGCTGGCCCGGCTGCTGGTCTCCCGGGGCCATCGGCGAGTGCTCTATATGGCCGGTCCTGCGCACTGGCGGGATGCAGCCACCCGACTGGCCTCCTGGAAGGTGGCCTGCGCCCGCTGCCGCATACGGACGGCTGTGGTCCACGCCAGAAGCTGGGAGGCGGGGGAGTCCTACACGCTGATGAACCACCTGATCGATCAGAGGGGCATGAACGGCACATCCCTGCCCTCGGCCGTGGTCACCGCCAACGACAACCAGGCTGTGGGCGTGGCCCGGTCGCTGCAGGAGCACGGCATCCGCATTCCCGGCGACATCAGTCTGGTGGGCTTCGACGACGTTCCCACTGTGGACAATATGTTTCCGCCCCTGGCAACGGTTCGTCCCCGCTTCGAGGAGCTGGGCGTGGCCACGATGCGGCAGGTTCTGGCCCTGCTTCATCAGGGGCAGCCTGTGGACTTCCCGGTCACCCATCATGGGGTGGGGCTGATTCAGGCGGATGTGATTCAGCGTCGGTCCTTGGGCTACGCAGTCAAGCGTGTCTGAAGGCGGTTGGTCCGCATTCCCTCGGGCTTGCCTGACGCTCTGGTCTTGGATACAATCGTAACCAGACTATGTGAGCGTTAACATATCAGGCAAAGGAGCAGACATGGTTGTTGGCGAACAAGGTGTCATCGTGAGTGAATTAAAGGAGGGCGCGACCAGTCTGGGCATCGAATTTGGCTCCACCCGCATCAAGGCTGTGCTGATCGACCATGACTACCGGACGCTGGCCACCGGGGACGTCGAGTGGGAGAACCGGCTGGAGGACGGCCTCTGGACTTACTCCATGGACCAGATCCATCAGGGTCTGCAGGCGGCCTATGCGGCCCTGGCCGAGGATGTCCGTCGTCAGTACGGGGTGACGCTGACCAAGATCGGCGCTATGGGGATCTCGGCCATGATGCACGGATACCTGGCCTTCGACAAGGATGGCCAACTGCTGGTGCCCTTCCGCACCTGGCGCAACACCAACACCCGCCAGGCACATGAGGAGCTGTCGCAGGCCTTCAAGATCAACATTCCCGAGCGTTGGTCCATCGCCCACCTCTACCAGGCCGTTCTGAACGGCGAAGAGCATGTGCCCAGTGTGGCCTACATCACCACCCTGGCTGGCTACATGCACTGGAGGCTCTCCGGACGCAAGGTCATCGGCATCGGCGATGCCTCGGGCATGTTCCCCATTGACTCCTCCCGCAAGGAGTTCGACCAGGGCCTGCTGGACATCTTCTCTAGACTGCCCCAAGTCCAGGCCCAGCCCTGGGACATCCACGACCTGCTGCCTGAACCATTGACCGCCGGCAGCGATGCGGGCGCACTGACCGCAGAAGGGGCCGCCCTGCTGGATCCCAGCGGTCATCTGCAGCCCGGCGTGCCCATGGCTCCGCCCGAGGGAGACGCGGGAACCGGCATGGTGGCGACCAATGCTGTTCGTCCCCGCACCGGCAACGTTTCTGCTGGCACATCCATCTTCGCCATGGTGGTCCTGGAGCATCCCCTGCGCGATTTCCACCCCGAGGTGGATCCGGTCACCACACCGGCTGGGGATCCAGCGGGCATGAGCCACGCCAACAACTTCACCTCGGACCTGAACGCCTGGGTGGGGCTGTTCGGACAATTCGCCAAAGCCGCCGGTCTGGACCTCAAGGGGGATGCGCTTTACGCCACCCTGTTCAACCAGGCGCTCCAGGCAGACAAGGACGCCGGCGGACTGATCAATTACTGCTTCTATTCCGGGGAGTTCCTGGCTGGTCTGGAGGAGGGCCGCCCGGTCTTCGCGCGCGGCCCCGAGGGGCGGATGACCCTGGCCAACTTCATGCGGGCCCAGCTCTTCTCGGCCTTCTCGCCGGTCACCATCGGCATGGATGTGATAACCCGCCAGGAGCATGTCCAGGTGGACACCATGGTCGGCCACGGCGGCATCTTCGCCACCCCCAAGGTGGCCCAGCGAATCCTGGCCGCCGCCTTCAACGCCCCCATCAAGGTCATGTCCACTGCTGTGGAGGGGGGTGCCTGGGGCATGGCTGTCCTGGCCGACTATCTGGGTCATGCCGATCAGACCCTGGCTGACTATCTGGATGCCAATGTCTTTGCGGGTGTCCAGTCCACGACGGAGCAGCCGGATCCGGCCGATGTGAGGGGCTTCAGGACCTTCTTCGACCGCTTCACCAAGGGCCTGCCCATCGAGCAGGCGGCCGTGAAGACCATCCCCCTGCAGAGGTGAGACCGGGAGCTGAAAACGTCAAGCGGCCGGATCAGCAGGATCGGGCCGGGAAAAGGAGTTGCAGATGGTGTCCTTGGCTGATTATTCACCCGAGGTGCGCGACGAGGTGAAACTGGTGCGCGAGCAGGTGGCCACCCTGCATGCGCAGTTGACCAGGTGGAATCTGGTGGTCTGGACGGCGGGCAACGTCTCGCAGCGGTTGCGCTCTGCCGATCTGATGGTCATCAAGCCCTCGGGGGTGCGCTATGAGCACCTGACCCCAGGATCCATGGTGGTCACCGATTTGGACGGCAACGTGGTGGACGGCGCTGAGGCCCCGTCCTCGGACACGCTATCCCACGCGTATATCTACCGGCACATGCCCGAGGTCTACGGCGTGGTCCACACCCATTCCACCTATGCCACCGCCTGGGCGGCCACCGGCAGGGACATTCCCTGCGTGCTGACCATGATGGGCGACGAGTTCGGCGGTCCCGTGCCTGTGGGGCCCTTCGAGCTGATCGGCTCGGAGGCCATCGGCAAGGGCGTGGTCGACACTCTCAAGGATCATCCGGGCTGCCCAGCTGTGCTCATGCGCAACCATGGGCCCTTCACCGTGGGAGCCGATGCCGAGGCAGCGGTCAAGGCGGCGGCCATGACCGAAGAGGTGGCCCATACGGTCTGGGCAGCCGAGCAGATCGGCACGCCCAAGCCCATCGATCCGGCTGACATAGCCAAGCTCAATGACCGGTACCAGCACGTCTACGGCCAGCACTGAGCTGGCTGGGCAATAGCACTTGACAAAGGCATAAGCAAAGGAGCAAGTATGAGCATGAACAATCCCTTCGAGGGCAAGGAGCTCTGGTTCGCCGTTGGTTCGCAGGACCTCTATGGTGAGGAGACACTGCGCCAGGTAGGCATCCAGGCCGCGGACATCGCCAAGTCCCTCAACGACTCGGGGCGGATCCCGGTCAAGCTGGTTCTCAAACCCACTTTGAAAGATTCGGATTCCATCCTGAATTTCATGATCGATGCCTCGTCGAACCCGGCCTGCATCGGCGTGGTGGCCTGGATGCACACCTTCAGCCCGGCCAAGATGTGGATCCGCGGTCTGGAGAAGCTGCGCAAGCCGCTCCTGCAGCTGAACACCCAGCATCATGTGGAGATCCCCTGGGACACCATCGACATGGACTTCATGAATCTGAACCAGTCGGCCCATGGCGACCGTGAATTCGGCTACATCCTGACCAGGCTGGGAATTCCGCGCAAGATCGTGGTCGGCCACTACACCGACCCCGAGGTTGCCGGTAAGATCGGCGTCTGGGCGCGCGCCTGCGCCGGCTGGGATGCCGCCAACAACATGAAGGTCTGCCGCTGGGGCGACAACATGCGCGACGTTGCCGTCACCGAGGGCGACAAGACCGAGGCTGAGCGGGTCTTCGGCGTCTCTGTCAACACCTGGCCGGTCAACGAGCTGGTGGACCATGTGAACGCCGTCACCGACGATCAGATCAAGGATCTGATCGAGGACTACAAGCGCAGCTATGAGGTGGCTCCCGAACTTCTGGATTCCCGGTACGACTCCCTGGTGGTGGCCGCCCGCGAGGAGCTCGGCATGCGGGCCATGATGGAAGAGGTGGGCGCCACTGCCGCCGTTGACAACTTCCAGGATCTGGGAGGCCTGCGTCAGCTGCCCGGCGTGGGGGCCCAGCGGCTGATGGCTGACGGGTACGGATTCTCGGCAGAGGGCGACTGGAAGACCTCGGTCCTTATTCGGATCGGCAACGTCATGGGCTACGGGCTCAAGGGCGGCTGCTCACTCATGGAGGACTATTCCTACAATTTCGTGCCCGGCCATGAGGAGATCATGGGCGCCCATATGCTGGAGGTCTCGCCCACGCTGCTGACCGAGGGACGGCCCCGCCTGGAGATCCACCCCCTGTCCATCGGGGACAGGGAGGACCCGGTGCGTCTGGTCTTCACGGCCACTCCCTGCACCGATGCTGTGGTCGTCTCCCTGGCGGATGTACGCGAACGCTTCCGCCTGGTCATGAACGTGGTGGATGTGGTCGAGCCCGGCGGATCCCTGGCCAAGCTGCCTGTGGCGCGCGCCCTCTGGAAGCCGCGGCCCTCGCTCAAGGTCTCGGCTGAGTGCTGGCTGCGCGCCGGCGCGGCCCACCATACCTGCATGACCACCACCGTGGGCCGTGAGGCCTGGGAGGACTTCGCCCGGATGGCCGGCGTGGAGCTCGCCGTCATCGACGAGAACACCGAACCCCGGCGTTTCGAGGACGACCTGCGTGCGGCTGAGCTCTACCATCGGCTGGACAACCGACACTGAGCGCCTGTTCCAGATAAAATTGCAAGACCCCGACCACTTAGCGTGGCGGGGCCTTTGCATATTTGGCTTGTCGGTTTGCGTTGTCTATATTTTGCCGGTACAGTGATGATTAGGCAATGGGAACAGTGGCATGTCCTAAAGTTGACATATTGCCAACCCCCCTGAGTCGGGGAAGTGAACGGTTGGGGAGGCGAAGATGTGCCTGGCCATCCTGTGCCTATTTATAAAGAAGGGAATGCGTGCATGCACATGCAACAAGATAAAGAAGGGGTAAGGCTCCCTAAGCTTTTAGGCTTAGCGGTTGCCGGAGCTACGCTCCTGGCAGGCATGGTTGTCTTGCCGGCCACCCAAGCTTCAGCCGATGAAGGCAATGGATTCACTAGCGAGGACCAGTTTGTACCCGGGGCACTGGACGAAACCAAGGTCCCTCAGCTGACGGTCACCAAGTATCTGTCCATGAACGAAGGATTTGCGCCTACCGGCTCTGCCACCGATGGCGATCAGTTGAAAGATCTCACTCCTGCCCAGGGCATCCTCTTTAACGTTCAAGAGGTTCAGCCTAAGGGAGAGGGTAAGACCTTGGCTGATATCAAGGCCGATGATCCGGAAACCTGGCAGGCCAAGAGCGGGACGACGCTATTTGCTGGTGTCACCGATGGTCAGGGTGTCATCAACACATGGTACCAAGGCGATGGAAATGGGAAGCCGACCCGTACAGTAGCCAACTTCCCTGCAGGCAAAGGTCATTACTATATTCTGAGTGAGAATACCGCCAATTCTCCTGCTTTCGATCCCGCAAACAAGCATAAGCTTGATCAGAACAAGTACAAGACTGCTGCCAATTCCTTCTTTGGTCTGCCCTATGCAACTAATACGTCGGATGATAGCCAGACTCGTGGTTTTGTCTACCATCTTCACCTGTATCCGAAGAACGTCACCAAGCAATCTTTCACTAAGACTGTGCAAAGCGTGGCGGACGCTGACGGCAACGTGAAGGATCAAATCACGGCGGTTGCCGGTGATACTGTCACCTACAAGCTGTCTCAGAAGCTCTACAACGAAGGCTCTCCCAAGCAGAATGACGGCAAGCTTGATGTCAAGGAGCTGAAGGGTGATGGCAAGGATGTAAGGCTCGCTGATCGTATGTCAAGCTCGCTGCAGGGTAATCCAGAATCCGTCAAGGCTGATATTCGGGATAACGCCGGCAATGTGACGCCCTTAGCCGCTGAGGATTTCACCAAGGATGTCACTACTAATGAGAATCCTGCTCGTCTGAACGACTCCGCAAAGAAGATGTTTGCGGATGTGCCTACGAGTGACGTAACTTACTACGTCTTCGACTTCTTTACCGCCAGCGGTGCTTCCAAGGCACAGGGCGTCGGAGCATCGGTGATGGAGTTGGAGGTTACCTATACAGCAAAGGTGACCGGCAATGGCGATTCCACAGGCACCGGTGGCGTGGTTAACGACGCGGCATCTGACTACAGCGAGAACAAGAATGATGACGGTACGCCCAAGGACCCTGAACAAGATCATACGAATGTGACCAATGCCGCAATCGCTTTTGGCTCTGTTCAGAATAAGAACACGAATTTCGCAGCCCTGCCCGGTACTGAATACCGTTTGGTCGAGAATGCTGATTCCATAGACAAGTATCTGGCTTCGGATGGTCATTTCTATGCCGAAGGTGCTGCCCCAAACGGTGTCCAGCTTTACAAGGCTACAGCCAACGATAAAGGTCTGGTGACCTTTGCAGCTCTGCCTATCTTTGGAGAGGCTCAACCTTCAGCTCAAGCGGCTGATAAGACTGTCCAGAATGTAAACTGGACGTTGGTTGAGACCAAGACTCCAAAGGAATGGCGCAACCCCGGTGTCCCCTTCCAAACGATTACTTACGCGGATGCAGGTAAAACTGAGACTGAGATCGTTCAGCAGTATGGACGCAATGCCACTATTCAGCCAGACTACAGCAAGCTGAACTTTGGTAAGTTCGATGCTCCTGCTGAGGGTATACCTGCAGAGACCAAGATGACATTCAACAACGAGACTGTCTCCAAGTACTTGGCTCACTACAAGACAACCGAAGGCGACTCGCCATTGGCTCTGCCTCTGACTGGTGGCCGTGGCATTGTGCTGCTGCTGGTCGTTGGCGCCCTGATCATGGGTGGAGCTCTGTACGCCCGTAGCCGGCGCAACAACGCTGCTAGGGCCTGATGATCACGGTCACGTCAAGTATTCTATGAGGTGACCACATGGCGGATGGTTCCTCCGTGAATCGTCCGCCATTTTCATACGGACCGTAGATTTCAGTCGGTTTGTACTTGTCGGAACGCCGGTCTGGTTTCTTTCGGACTGGCGGATCCGACGTAACCACGTCGTCGAAAGGCGGCCTTGGAAGGGAAGGTTTATGAAGGGAATTGCCTTGCCGAAATGCCTGGCTCACCGGGTCCTGCCCTGTTTGATCGCGGCTTTGGCCTGTTTAGGTCTGGTTGCTTTCGTTGTAACGCCGACGGCAGAGGCGGCGACGGTCAACCCGACCCTGACGGTGCAGCTCAAGAAAGGACACTCAGCTCAAGGTGGACAGAGTGACATCCTGCCGAGACCTCCTGTATCTGCTGGGTCAGGTTATGTCTTTCGTGCTCTGAAGCTGGATGCTGCCACTCTTAAAAGCCGGGTGGAATCGCTTGACAGCAATCCCGGTGTTGATAAAGCTCAAGCAGCGCTCAGCAAAGAGGTGGCTGCCGATCCGAATGCATTCAAGGACAAGACACAGCCAGCTGAATATTACGGTGTCTCTGACCAGAACGGCACTATAACCAATGCGGCTGAAGCAAAAGCGCAGGGCGTTTGGCTCACCGGAGCTCAGCTCGATCTTGACACGCCTACCCTGATTGGAGGAAGTCCCGCTGTTTTTGATGGCGACTACTTCCACGCCTCCTACTGGTTGGTTACTTTAGCGGCCGCGCCCAAGGGCGAAAAGGTAAAGGTCGACCCTGTGGTCGTGCAGTTGCCGCTCTACCGGGAGCAGGGTGATGTCAATCCGCTATATGATGTGACCATCAGCCCCAAACTCGTGAATGTGCCTCAAGAGGTCCCAATTGTGCGCCCCGGACCGGGGAAGTTGGCTGCCACTGGTGTATCCATGTTAGCGCCCGGCATTCTGCTCATGATTTTGGCCGCATTGGGCCTTTATCTGGCAGTGGTCGCACGATCCTGGAACAGGGATGAGCGTTAGTTATCTCCATGGAAGTGCCGGAATTCTGTCACTAATTGGCATCGAAGGCATTCATGTGGATGCATAAGGACCGGCGGTATCATACGGGTGCCGCCGGTCCTTGCATGTCTAGGACTATCAAACTGGACTGTTTGAAAAGCAGACTGGGGAAAGGACATAATGGACCTGAACTCTGATCCGGTGATTCTGAACGCGATCCATGCCAACGACAAGAGCGATGGTACCTCCAGCTCCTCCACTCCTATTGATTCTCCATCAGGCGCGCATGCGGAGAAAGCGGACATGCCTCTTGTCTATCATCCCAATTCCGCTGCCGCGCCAACCCATACGGCCTTTAAAGTCGATGAAAGTCATGGTGCAGAGCAATTAGCCTCAGATTTCCCAGAAGCCTCAGATGCAACGGGGGCTCCGATGAGTGATTCGAGTGAAGCACAAAAGTCGGCTCCGATAATTGTTGCTGGAAGGCACCGCGCCCATGGTGAGGGTCAGCAAGGAATTCCGAATCAAGTGGCAGCTGTAGCATCACCAAAGGCTGATACCAACCAGTCGGGGACGAAGAGCGGTCGTACGGCCGCCAAGTCAGGGCGAGGGTTCGGGCTCCTGGAGACTTTAGGCTTCCTGATCGGGCTGGGAATCTTTCTTTACCCGTTGCTGGCCGCTTATGTCAATTACTCCGAAGATTCCGCAGCAGTGGACAACTATGATCAGATTGTGGCCGCACTGTCGCCGGCCCAACGCCGAGCCATGTGGCAAGATGCCAAGCAGTATGATGAGGAACTGGGCAAGCCCACCCTGAGAGATCCTTTCAAGTACAAAGAAGTCAAGGAACCGCTGGGCCGCTACTACAAGATCCTCAATGTGGATGGCAAGGGGATGATGGCCTACGTGGACATTCCCAAAATCAATGTCAAGCTACCTGTGCGGCACGGTACCAGCGATGAGGTACTCAAGGACGGCACCGGTCACATCGCCACCACCCACGTGCCTACAGACAACCGCACTATCCACGCTGTCATCACGGGACACACTGGCGAGGTCGGCTATATGCTCTTTGACAACCTGACCCAGCTGCGCAAGGGCGATGTCTTCCAGATACGGGTGCTTACACGTCATATGAGCTATAAGGTTGACCAGATCAAGGTCATCAAGCCCACCGATGTCAGCGCACTGCAGCCTATTCAGAATTCCAACTACGTGACCCTGCTGACCTGCTATCCCTATGGCGTCAATTCCCACCGTTTGATTGTTCGCGGACACTACATCGGCGATGATGTGCCTCCGACCAAACCCAAGGGGGCACCCCTCTACATGGTCTGGGTGCTTCTGGCCTTGTTTGCGGCCTGCTTGTCGGGCTGGTATCTTCTTTCGCGCCGCCGCCGCAACTGCCGCCATGACTTGGAGCAGATGGAGCATCTGGAGTCTCGGGCGACAGCACACGGGACCATGGGGGAGCCGCTGGCCACGATCATGGTCAGCCATGAGCAAGAGACTCGATCCGCGGCCACCCGCCGTCGTCGGCTGATCAAAACCCGAAAAACCTGCAGCGCCTTCATGTGGCTGCTGGCCCTGCTTGCTCTCTTCTTCGCCTGGGGCGCGGTCGGAATGATGATGCGGATCAGCCTTCTGCCTGTGTTTGATCTGGGTTACCATTGGTTCGATACCCACCTGCTGTACTTCTTCGGCATCAACAAATTCTAGGCTGGTGCATGGGCTGGCAGGTTTGTCCACATGGGTCTGTTCGATCGTGACCGCGCTTGTGCCTAGCTCTAGAATGGAGCGAGCATGGCCCGGCAGACTGCTGGGTCGTATTCTGGGAGGTTGTGGACCATGACGGCAGTTCCCGACATTCTATTGTCTGATGGCAACCGCATTCCGCAGATTGGCCTGGGGGTTCTCAGAATCGACGATGATCAAACCGCAGGAGTGGTGCGCTCTGCCCTTGAACTGGGGTATCGTCACATCGATACTGCAGCGGGCTACCGAAACGAAGGCGGCGTGGGCCGTGGCCTTAAGGACTTCGGCTGCCAGAGTGGTCCCGAACGTGCCCGCCTCTGGCTGACCACCAAGCTGCGTGACTCCGAACAGGGCTACGACAGCGCGCTGCGGGCTTTCGACCGCCAGCTGGCCCTGCTGGGCACCGACTATGTCGACATGTATATGATCCACTGGCCCACCCCGTTCGATTGGCGGGCCGATCAGGTCTGGCGCGCATTCCGTCGGCTGCGCGATGAGGGACGGGTGCGGACCCTGGGGGTCTGCAACTTCCTGCCGGAGCATCTGGAACGTCTGCACAGGGAGACGGGGGAGTATCCCGCCGTGGATCAGATCGAGCTGCACCCCAGCTGGCAACAGCGCACGGTGACAGCTTTCTGCAGGGAGCACAACATCGCCGTCCAAGCCTACTCGCCACTGGCACGCGGAGCGGATCTGGCAGCCGGCGGCGAAAGGCTTGGAAATATCGCTCAGGCTCACGGGGTAACGCCAGCCCAGGTGGTGCTGCGCTGGCACATTGAAAACGGAACAATCATCATCCCTAAGTCGGTCCACAGGGAAAGGCAGTCGGAGAACCTGGACCTGTTCGGCTTCAGTCTGAGCGCTGAGGAGCATGCCGCCATTGATGCCATGGACTCCCCGGTGCGTGCAGGGCACGATCCGATGACCTACGCCTACGCCTGACCGCTATGATGGATGATTCATGCATGCATTTGACATAGGAGGTATCGGCGGTAGATGACCGGTCCGAGACGCAGAAGATATCGGTATCGAGGCCGCGGCCGGTACAGTTCGTTCTGGCGGAATCCCGCCCCGGCCCGTTTTCGCCGCGAGTCGCTTACGGAACGGGTGCTGATCCTTCTGGTGGTCGCTGTGGTCCTAGGCATCACCATCGGGTTGATTCTTCCGAGGGTCAACGGTGGAGTCGGACGGCTGACCGGACGATATACAGCAACGGGCGATGCGGCTCAGACTCTGCAGGGTCTGACGGTGAACGATCAGAACCGCCCCGGCCGCCAGTACCGGCGCGAGGCCTTCGGTTTCAAGGAGACCGATGAGGACGGCAACGGCTGCAATGTACGCGAGGATGTGTTGACCCGCGACCTGACTGACCTGCGTACCACGACTCCTGGAGGGTGCAAGGTAGCCAGCGGTCGTCTTCAGGATCCTTATACCGGGCGGACCATCGAATTCGTCAGAGGGCCGAAAACCAGCTCGGCCGTGCAGATTGACCATGTGGTCGCCCTGGAAAACGCCTGGCGATCAGGAGCCAGCAAGTGGGACACGGCCCGCCGCTACCGTTTCGGCAACGACCCCTATAATCTTCTTGCCGTGGACGGTCCAGCCAACCAGGCCAAGGGAAGTGCTTCGGCCGACTACTGGCTGCCGGCGAACAAGGATTATCAATGCTCCTATGTGGCCCGTCAGATAGCGGTCAAGGACAAGTACTCCCTGAGCGTCACCAGCTCGGAAAAACAGGCTATGCTGGCCGTTCTCCATACCTGTCCCGGCCAGCCCCTCCCGCAGGATCGCTGAGCATCAGCTTGTAGAGGCCTGATCCCTCTATAGAAAAGGCTGGCTTGCAAATGGCTTCGTGTATTTACTGGCCTGCCGATCTTGTAGTTTGCGATCGGCTTGCTCAAATCCAGTAGAAGCTGGAGAAAGACTCTACGTTAATCAGTCCTGGGCCTTGGAATCGCCCGAGGACGTGATAGCGGCAGTGGTGTCGGCGTGGATGATATGCATGTGGCGCAAGAGCATGCGGGTCATCTGACGACCGGAGCCAGCGCCGTTTCCGCGAACTCCGAAGTAGACCAGCAGGACCATGCCCAGGCAGATCAGTGCCGAGATGCGCAGAGCCCACTGCACGCCGAAGATGTTGGCGGCGATCTGGGTGGAGTGGCCGCCGCCCAAGGCGTTGTGGCGCAGGGTGGTGATGGTCTCCATGAGGATGACCAGGATGGGCGCTCCGACAGCGCCAGCGATCTGCCGGGCCGTGTTGGTGACGGCTGAACCGGCTGAAACGTCTTTGGGAGCCAGGTTGTTCAGGGACCAGGTGGTCAAAGGCATCAGGGTGAAGCCCATGCCGATCTGGCGGATGAACTGGCAGATGGAGACCAGGCCGATCCAAGTGTTGGCGCTGATCATGCTCATGGCGATGGTGCCCAGCAGCAGGACCGAGCAGCCGGTCATGGCCACGGGTCGAGCGCCCCAGCGGTCCAGCAGACGGCCGCCGAAGAACTGGGCGATGGCCGTGCCGATGGCACCCGGCAGCATGACCAGGCCGCTCATGGTTGCCGAGAAACCGCGATCCGTCTGGATATACATGGGCAGGATGACGGTGACCGAGCTGAAGGCGAAGAAGGACATGGAGGCGATGATGGTGCCCACAGTGAAGTTCTTGATCCGCAGCACATGCAGGTCCAGCAGGGGCTTGTCGTGGTGGAGCTGGCGAAGAACGAACCAGATGATCCCGATCAAGCCGACCAGCATGAAGGGCCAGGTCATGAGGGAGGTGATGGGGAAGTTCTCGATGTTGGTGAAGCCGAACATGAGGCCGCCGAATCCGAAGATGGACAGGGCCACCGAGAAGAAGTCCGCCTTGACGCTGGTGTCGCGCTGGCCGAAGTTGCGCAGGCCGAAGATTGACAGGAGCAGCGCCACGGCCCCGCAGATGCTCAGTGTCAGGAAGATGGAGCGCCAGCCGTTGGCGTCGGTCTGCCAGCCGCCGAGAGTAGGCCCGATGGCCGGGGCCACACTCATGGCCAAGCCCACGGTGCCCATGGCCATGCCGCGCTTGGCCAGCGGATAGATGGAGAAGACGGTGATCTGCAGAACGGGCCACATGGTTCCCGTGCCTATGGCCTCAAGGATGCGGCCCAGCAGGACCAGGGCGAAGGTCTGCGACTGCCAGCTCAATAGGGACCCCAGGGTGAAGACAGCCATGGAGGTGATGACGATCTGCCTGGTGGAGAAGCGTTTGGTCAGAAAGCCGGTCAACGGAACCATGACGCCCATGACCAGCTGGAATACCGATGTCAGCCACTGGCCGGTGGTCAGGGTGATGTGGAACTCGTCCACGATGGTAGGCAGGGCCGAAGCCAGCTGCAGCTGGGTGAAGTTGCCCAGGAAGGTGATGACGGTCAGGATGGCCAGCGAAAGGAAGGCTTCATGGGTGAGCTTTCCATTGACGAAGGCTCCATCCTTGCTGAGGGTCCGCCCTTGTTTGGCGAGCTCCTGCTTCCTCATGCACCACCACTTCCTTTGGGTTCAGTTTTCGCTGCGCATACCGCTCCCTGTGGTGCCGTCCCAAAAAGGAAATCAGGGCATACCGATACCGGTGACACTAAGAAAAGAACAAGAGAGCTAAGCGTCTGACAATGACCTTATAATATACCCGGCTGTGGATTGTGATCGGGTTTTTCCACATGGCTGACGCGGATGTGACGACCTTGTCCGGCGGTCAGCGTTTCCAGTATGCTGTGTGAGGCGAGCTTCGGTAATGTGAATACGGGAGGGCCCAACACGGGCTGATGAGGACGGACGTTTGAAATGCAACGGCGGTCAAGGTAGGTAGCATGCACGCACATGGTCACGGTCGTGGTAGGTTCCCGGCCCTCCTCATGTCCCTGGCACTGATGATTTCCCTGGCGGCCTGCGGCGACAACGTCCCCGTCGGAGGCAGCGGATCAGGCAATACCGCAGATCAAACCCTGTTGCAGGGCGAGTTCGCCGGATCTGGCGCATCCTCCCAGCAGAGCGCGGACGAGGCCTGGATAGCAGGATTCCGTAAGCAGCATCCGGAGGCGCGCATCTCCTATGATCCGGCCGGCTCCGGTGCTGGAGTCAACGCTTTCCTGTCCGGTTCGACCATCTGGGCCGGCACCGATGCGCCGCTGACAACAGAGCAGCTTGAGCGTTCGCGTCAGGTCTGTGGTTCCGGTACAGCCATCGACCTGCCCGTCTACGCCACCCCGATCGCTGTGGCCTACAATCTTCCTGATCTGTGGCCGAAGGGCTCAGAAGGCCATCTGCGGATGGATCCTGCTCTGATCGCTATGATCTTCTCCGGAAAGGTCACCAACTGGCGTGATCCGCGCATCGCAGCCCTCAACCCGGGGGCCAATCTTCCTGATCTTGACATCACGGTGATTCATCGTTCGGACAAGTCCGGCACCACGAAAAGCTTCCTGTCCTATCTGCACGACACGGCTGGGTCAGCATGGCCCTATCAAGCGGGCGAGAATTGGCCCAACGACCTGGGGCAGGGCGCCAAGGGCACTGCCGGGGTGGTCATGACCATGAACCAGGCGACGGGCACCTTTGGCTATGCGGACGCAGCCCAGACCACCGGACTGGGCACAGTGGCCGTCCAGGTGGGGAAGACCTGGCAACCGCCTACGGCCAAGACCGTGGCCAACCTGTTGGATGCTGCCCAGCGGGATCCTCAGGCTAATCAGCCTGGCCGAGTGGTCCTGACTGTGGACCACCGCACCAGCCGGGTGCATACCTATCCCATCGTCCTGGTCTCCTACGACGTGGTCTGCACGGCCTATCGACATGATCCAGACGGATCCAAGGCCCGTTTCGCCAAGGATTGGCTGACCTATCTGCTGAGCGAGCAGGGCCAGCGCATGGCTGCGGCCAACGCGGGCAGCGCCGAGCTGGGGGAGGGGCTGCGCACTCAGGCCATGGGCTCGGTGGAGACCATCGGGGGGAAGGCATGAGCGACAAACCGAACAAGACCGCAACCCTGAATAAGGCCAAGCGGATGGATCGGATCTTTAAGGCCTGCGCCATCGGGGCAGGCATCCTGATCCTGCTGGCCCTGGCTGCGGTCACGCTCTTTTTGATCCTGCGTGCTTTTCCGGCGTTCACCGGGGATCCGGATTCCCGCACCCAGGCCATACTCTCCCTGAGCGGTGGACGTGCGCGCAGTTTCCTGGGCTATGTGGGCCCGCTGGTTTTCGGCACTATTCTGATTGCGGGCCTGGCTCTGCTCTTGTCCTTCCCTGTCTCTCTGGGCATCGCCCTTTTTATTGGCTACTATGCTCCATCCCGCCTATCCACGCTGCTTAGCACTGTGATCGATCTGCTGGCCGCTGTGCCCTCGGTGATCTACGGACTCTGGGGGGCTCTGGTCCTGGTTCCCAATATCACCGGCTTCTGGCGTTGGCTATCCGTTCATCTTGGCTGGATTCCATTGTTCTCCGGTCACGTTGCAGCCCCGGCACGGTCCGTGGCAACCGTGGCTCTGGTGCTGGCGGTCATGATTTTGCCTATCATCACTTCGGTCACCCGTGACATTCTGATCCAAGCCCCTCGACTGCAGCAGGAGGCGGCCTTGGCCCTAGGAGCCACCAAGTGGGAGATGATTCGGCTTGCGGTCCTGCCCTTCGGCCGCTCAGGAATCATTTCAGCCTCCATGCTGGGGCTGGGGCGCGCCTTGGGCGAGACCATGGCGGTGCTGATGATCCTCTCGCCAGGATTCAGCTACTCTCTGCAGTTGTTGCAGGCTTCAAAAAGCCAAACCATTGCCGCCAACATCGCCGCCCAGTTCCCTGAGGCGGACTCCCAGGGCGTTGCCCTCCTGGTGGCCACTGGTCTGGTCCTCTTCATCATCACCTTTATCGTCAACTATCTGGCGCGCAGGATCACAGCAAAGGCGGGGGCATGATGGCAAGCCGAACTGATCGCGGACCGGTCATCGATTTTGACCGCTTCAGACCCACCAGATCCTCCATCCGGGCGCGCAAGCGCAAGGACCGGCTGATGACCGTCCTAATCGGGCTTTCCTTCCTGGTCGCCCTGATCCCGCTGGTCTCGGTGCTCTGGGTCAGCCTGTCCAAGGGGATGCAACGGCTGACACCGGACTTCCTGACCCACAATATGAGCGGGGTGGTGGGCGGCAATCCCACGCCGTCAGGAGGATATGGCGGCATTTTGCACGCGGTAATCGGCACTTTGGAGATCACCTTTGGATCCATGGTCATCTCCATTCCCGTGGGCGTCATGTGTGCGGTCTATCTGGTCGAATACGCTCATGGGGGCCGTCTGGCCAAGGCCATCGGTCTCATGGTGGATGTGATGAGCGGGATCCCCTCCATCGTTGCTGGCCTCTTCGCCTTCTCCATGTTCGCCCTGGTGGTCGGGCCGGGCACGGTCAATGGATTCGCTGGTTCGGTGGCCCTCTCACTGCTCATGCTGCCCACGGTGGTCAAGACCTCCGAGGACATGCTGGCTGTGGTCCCCAATGACCTGCGCGAGGCGGCCTATGCCCTGGGGGTGACCAAGCAGCGGACCATCACCACCATCGTGCTGCGCACGGCCCTGCCCGGCATCGTATCGGGCACCATCCTGGCTGTGGCACGGGTCATCGGTGAGACGGCGCCCCTGCTGATAGCTTCGGGCTTCATCGCCACCACCAACCCGAACCTGTTCTCCGGGAGGATGACCACTCTGCCGGTCTTCGTCTACAACGAGTATTCCCAGGGTCTGGCCGTCTGCGGACCAGGTGCCGACCCAGGATGCCTGACCGACATCCATATGCAGCGGGCCTGGGCGGCGGCCTTGGTGCTGATCCTTATCGTTCTGCTGCTCAATCTGCTTGGGCGGCTGGTCTCGCGCATCTTTGCTGTTGGACGGACCCGTTGAAAACCGCAATGAGAGGAACGGAGGCCGGAACATGGGCCAACGCATAGACATCAGCCATCTCAACGTCTACTACGGAGACTTCCTGGCCGTTCAAGACGTGAACATGCGCATCCAAGCCAACAAGGTCACTGCTTTTATCGGTCCTTCCGGCTGTGGCAAGTCCACGGTTCTGCGCACCTTGGACCGCATGCACGAGATCACCCCGGGAGCGCATGTGAGCGGGCAGGTGCTTTTGGAGGGTCGAGACCTTTACGGACCGGATGTAGACCCGGTCGAGGTGCGACGGGATGTTGGCATGGTCTTCCAGAGGGCCAATCCCTTCCCGACCATGTCCATCCGGGAGAATGTTCTGGCTGGCATACGGCTCAATAAGAAGCACATCGCCAAGTCGGACGCGGACGACTTGGTGGAGTGGGCCTTGCGCGGGGCCAATCTTTGGAATGAGGTCAAGGACCGCCTGGATAAGCCGGGCGTCGGGCTTTCGGGCGGTCAGCAGCAGCGGCTCTGCATTGCCCGTGCCGTGGCCGTGCACCCCCAGGTCCTGCTTATGGACGAACCCTGTTCGGCCCTGGACCCCATCTCCACCCTGGCTGTGGAGGATCTGATCAACGAGCTCAAGCGGGACTATACCATCGTCATCGTCACCCATAACATGCAGCAGGCCGCCAGAGTCTCCGACTACACGGCCTTCTTCAATCTCAAGGCGGTGGGTCAGCCCGGCCATCTGGTGGAGATGGACGACACCACCACTATCTTCTCCAACCCGCACGAGCCGGATACCGAGCGCTACATCTCCGGCCGTTTCGGCTGAGACGGAACCGGTCTGCGCGGCCGCCCGTCAGCTATCATGGTTCCGGCATCCATGGAAGGAGAGACGGCATGGAAGTATTGCTGGAACCGGCCACCCTCTTGGGCATCATCCTGGTGGGCTACCTGTTCAAGCGTTCTGGCCTCTTTCGTCCGCTGGACTACCGGGTACTGCAGACCGTTGTGTTCGACCTGGTTCTGCCCGGGGCCATCATCTACTCCTTCGCCACCAACCCTCACGATCCCAGCATGCTTTTGGTTTCGGCTTTCGCTTTCGTGGCCTCGCTCATTCCGCCCCTGGCCATCTTTCTGACGAGCAAGCATCGGTCCAAGGCTCAGCGGGCTTTTCTTATGCTCAACGGATCAGGCTTCAACATCGGATGCTTCTGCTTCCCCATGCTCCAGTCCCTGCTCGGTACGGCGGCCCTGGTGCCTGCCGCCATGTTCGACATCGGCAACTCGGTCATGGTTTCTGCCGGGACCAACGTCATGACCCAGGGGCTCCTGCATATTCGACCGGGCCAGTCTCTGGATCCTGATGCTGGAGAGCCGGTCAAGCTGGATGACCCTGATGCCCGGAAGCTCCATCGCAAAGCCGCGGCCATCTCCATAGCCAGGGGCTTCCTGAGCTCGCCCTCCTTCGATACCTACATGGTCATGGTGGGCTTTACGCTGACTGGGGTCTCGCTGCCAGGCTGGTCGGCCCAGGTGACCCGGCCCCTCTCGACGGCCAACGCCTTCTGCTCCATGCTGATGGTCGGCATGCTCATGGAGTTGCCCGGCGGCCGGGATGACGTCAAGGCTGTACTGCAGGTCCTGGCCTGGCGGTTGCCTTTCGGCATCCTGTTTGCTGCAGCCGCATGGTATCTATTGCCCTTCGGGTCCTTGGTACGTCAGGCCGTGGCCCTGTGCTGCCTGGCTCCGACTGCGGTCTTCGCCACCATGTTTACCGACAAGGTTCTCGGCAACGCACGCCTGGCAGGATTTACCCTGGCCCTGACTGCGCTGATCGGTGCCGTGCTCATGGTTTTGGCCCATCTGCAGATGGGCGCCCTCTGAGGATTCAGTCTTTCTTGCTGTCTATGCCCTGGTCGTGGCGCTCCTGCTCCTGACGTAGGGTACGGCCTTCCCGGGTGCGCTGCTTGTTGACCGTGGCGGCTGCAATCCGCTCGGCGGTGCGCTCGTCCTGTCCACGATCGACTTCGCTGTCGTGCACATGCTGGTATTGCTTCTGATCGTCCTGGTCCCAGTGATTGTCCCTGGCCATATACCCCTCCTTGAAAGGCACAGCACCTTCGATTGATCCCATCCTGGGACGGCTTCAGAGCCGTGCCAGTATGCTGATTATAGGCGGGTGAAAGGCTCTGCAAAGGTATTTGAGCTCGATATGGGGGGACTTGTAACAGAAAAGCCGAGTGCTCGTGATATTCTTCTCTTGTCTCATCGCCAAATAAGACAATAAGGATCGAATATGCATAAGCTATTTCGGCTTTCGGATAATAATACCACAGTCTCTACGGAAGTGGTAGCAGGCATCACCACTTTCTTTGCCATGGCCTACATCATCGTGGTGAATCCCTCGGTGCTCTCCACGGCGGGCATGCCCTGGGGCGCTGTATTCCTTGCCACATTGATCGCTGCGATCATCGGCACCCTGATCATGGGGCTGGTGGCCAATGTGCCATACGGCGTGGCGCCAGGGGTCGGGCTGGACGCCTTCTTCACCTTCACTGTGGTCAAGGGCTTGGGCTTCACCTGGCAGCAGACCATGTGCATGGTCTTCCTGTGCGGCCTGATCAACATCCTGGTTACGGCCACCAAGCTGCGCAAGATGATCATCCAGGCCATTCCGCCCATGCTCCAGCACGCCATCGGCGGCGGAATTGGCGTTTTCATCGCTTATGTGGGCCTGCTCAATGTGGGCATCATCAAGTTCACCCCCGACAAGACCTCAGCGTCCGGCGCCAACCCTGGGCTGACTACCTTTAACACCCCTGGGGTCATCCTCTTCGTCATCGGCTTGCTGCTGACCGTTTTCCTCCTGATCTTCAAATTCAAGGGCCACTTGGCCTTCATCAACAAGGGTGCCTTTGTCATCGCCATCATCGCGGTCACGCTGCTGGGCATTCCCATGGGGGTCACCAGCATGGCCAAGTCCGTTGATCTAGGTCAAGCCTGGTCGCAGCTGCCGCAGACTTTCCTGGCCATTTTCAGTCAGGACGGATTCCCCGCTCTCTTCTCCGACCCTGCCAAGCTGCCGGTGGTGCTGGTGACCATCTTCGCCTTCTCCCTGTCTGACACTTTCGACACTATCGGCACCTTCGTGGGCACTGGCCGACGCTCAGGCATCTTCTCTGCTGAGGACGAGCAGGCTCTGGAGAGCGGCCGCGGTTTCAGCTCCAAAATGGACAAGGCCCTATTCGCCGATGCTACTGCGACCTCCATCGGCGCCCTCTTCGGCACTTCCAACACCACCACTTATGTGGAGTCCGCAGCGGGCATCGCAGCTGGTGGTCGTACCGGCCTGACCTCGGTAGTCATCGCCATCTGCTTTGCGCTCAGCGCCGTCTTCGCTCCATTGATCTCGGCTGTGCCTTCGGCGGCCACTGCACCCGTGCTGGTCATTGTGGGCTGCATGATGATGAGCTCCTTCGCCGAGATTGAGTGGGGCGAGCTGTCTGAAGCCATTCCGGCCTTTTTCACCGCCATCTTCATGGGTTTTGCCTACTCCATCTCCTATGGTGTGGCCGCCGGCTTCATCACCTACAGCCTGACCATGGTCTGCAAGCGCAAGGGCAAGGAGGTTCATCCCATCATCTGGGCGGTCTCGGCCCTCTTCATCCTGGACTTCGTGCTCCAGGCTGTCCTCTAGAACAAGGTTATCGAATTCCAGGTCTATCCGTGCAGGATGCGGTCTAGGTCATCTGCTGGCTAGGGGAGGCTGAGAGAGAAAAATAAACAATAAATAAGATAGCAGTAGGGCCTCGCCACATGTGAGTGGCGAGGCCCTACTGGTTCGTGGTCTGGTTGAGCGGCATCAACCGGCAATCCTGTTATAAAACGAGCTGGAATCCCTCGCCCTCATCCCTTGGCAAGGGAAGGGGGGGGCATTTTCATGGGTTGCAAGGTCGCATTGAGCTTCAAGACGGTGTCTCCATTTTCGGCGCGGGTCTAAGGGGCTGGTGCGAGGACAGTCCGGCTTCTGCTGATCCGCTCTGAAGCGCTTGGGTGGTTTCCTGCGTTTTTGAGGACGACAAAAGGTGTCCGGTCGATAGGAGGGGCATCTGCAAGTGAGCAAATAGGCTGGGTCATATGGCCGACCAAGGGTCTTGGCTGCAATGAGTCCTGGCCGTTGTCTGCCATACTGCTGATCTCGTGGCGGGCATACATTGCGATGAAGCCCAAAACCGATAATCAAATGACCTGATCATGAGTGGCCTTGCATAGAAAATCCCCGGCAGGCTATGGGAAGTCCATCGGGGATTCCTGTTTTAGATGATATGAGAATGGATCAGTACCAGTTGCTCGCTTGTGAGTGGGACCATGCGCCGCAAGGGGTTCCGTAGCGGCCCTGGATGTAACCCAGTCCCCAAACTATCTGGGTCTGGGCATCGGTCTGCCAGTTGGGGCCGGCCGAGGCCATCTTGCTGCCGGGCAATGCCTGGGGGATGCCGTAGGCGCCCGATGGGTTGGAGGCGGTGGTCCGCCAGCCGGACTCCTTGTTCCACAGCTGCACCAGGCAGGTGAACTGGTCTTCGCCCCAGCCGCGCGAAGTGACCAGACCATGAGCGATGCTCTGGGCCTCGCCCACAGGGACTGTAGTGGTGGTGGAGCCGGCCTGTGCAGGGGCGCCGCCGCCAGTGCCTACCAGGATTACCTTGTCGACGGGGACAGTCTTGACGAAGGAAGCAAAAATATTGCTGGTCAGATGCTTGCTGCCAGCCGCCGTGACCAGGCTGGTGGTTTCCATGACGCCGTCCTGCCCCTCCGTCTTTACCTTGGTGGTGCCTGCCGGGAGGGCGCTGGTCTTCTCTTCTATGGTGTTGAAGGGAATGGGCGACTCGTCCGTTTTGACCTGGGCGCCGGCTCGGTCGATACGGATGACAGTCTTCTCGCTGACGCGGGTAGTCAGGGACGGGGTGATCTGATCTCCTGGCTGCAGGGTGATGTCCCCGGCCTCCAGCACGGATTTGACATCGGTAAAGCCGGTGCCCAGGACCACCTTGTTCTTTCCGTTAATCTGCACATTCACATAGGAGGTGTTCGCGTTGGCGCCGCCCGCACCGTTGCGGATGGCCTGCCTGGTACTGCCGCGGGACACGGTGCCCCTATTCTCGGTGGCGGAATAGGATGTCACCCCTGCCTTGGCTGAGCTCTCAGCGGATGTGTAGAAGTCGCGCGAAACAAAGCCTGCGCCAACAACCATGCCGAGAACGGTTACGCCGGCAGCCAACCGCAGCCACTGACGCTTCGTCAGGGCTTTGACCGCACTCATCCGTCTTCTACGGTGGTTCGCCATTACTCTCCTCTGTTGGACGACAGATCCTCAGTGATCAGTCGACTTATCGTTTCCTATCGACTATAGGCCGTATGCCTCCGGTAAGGCCGAAATGGTCACTGGACAAACACAGCTCTACTGTAGTGCAAACCTGCCTTGGAACCAACTCACCCGGCTCAGGCCTGTGCCGGTGTCGACAAATCGGCCTTGCGTGCCTGGTCGATCAGATCGTCCAGGTCCGAAGACCTGAGGGCTCCGGCCTGCTTGAAGATGATCTGCCCCTGCTTGGTGATCATCAGGGTGGGCACCGCCTGGATGTCGGCGGCTGCGGCCAGATCCTGGTTCTGGTCGATGTCCACCTTGCCGAAGACGATGTCGGCGTTGGCCTGCGAGGCCTTCTCGAAGATGGGGCCGAAAGCCTTGCAGGGGCCGCACCAGGTGGCCCAGAAGTCGATCAGCACCAGGTCGTTGTCCTTGATGGTTTGCTCGAAGTTTTCCGAGGTGATAGTCGTGGTGGCCATGATAACGCTCCTTGAAGTCGTTTGACTGTCGCGCGGGAAGCTCCCGTGCTTAGCAACCGCTTTCAATCATCAGCATTCCATCAAGGCTGGAGAAAGCGCCCGAATATGCTCTGGGTGGAGATGTCCGCCGGGGTCCCGTGGGCGGTCAAGCCTAATGCGGATAATGGAGCCATGCCAGTGCTGAACGACGAGATTCCCGATGATGACGACTTCGATGCCGATCGCGACCGTGGCGCTTTCTCCCACATCACCCCGGAAGACTTCAACCGGGGTTTTTCGGGCTCGAATCCACCCGGATGGCTGAACCGTGATGCCATCGACCATGCGCGCCGCTGCCTGCCCATGCCCTATGTGGAGGTAGTGCCTGTTCGTGTAGACGACATGAGTGCCGTCACCCAAGTGGGCACCCTTCTGCGTGTGGACGATCAGGGCAACATCGAGCGCACCCTGATCACTGGACGGATCCTTTACCACGAGACCATCAGGGAGGCCCTGGCCAGAAACATCGCCAAGGATCTGGGCCAGCTGGCCCTGCCCATGCTGCCTGCCAGCCCGCAGCCCTTCACCGTGGCCGAGTTCTTCCCCACGCCAGGTGTCTCGGAGTACTACGATCCGCGCCAGCATGCTATCGCCCTATGCTATCTGGTGCCGGTAGCAGGGGACTGCAAGCCCCAGGACGAGACACTGGACGTGGAGTGGATCGATCCCAAGGGCGATATGTTGGAGTCCTTTATGAGACAGATGCCCGGCGGGCACGGCAAGGTGCTGATGAGCGCTCTGACCTGGGCCGGTGCATTGTGAGCCGCGAATCGTCGGAGACGGGCATGACCATCGCCAATACCGTATATCGCCACGGGGCGGGGCTGCCCTTGGTGCTGGTCCATGCATTCCCTGTGGACCACCGCATGTGGGATCGGTGTGCAGCCTCGCTGATTGCCCAGGCGGATCGTGCGGGTATGCCCACCTTCCCTGTCTATGCCCCGGATATGCCCGGAGCAGGCGATAGCCTCCTGCCTGAACCGACGGCCTGTGGCCCGGCAGACTCTGATGGCGCCCTGCCTGCTGCGCTGGATGCCATGGCTCGTGCCTTTGTGGACATGGTTGCCGCAACGGGAGCGCAGAAGGCCATATGGGTCGGACTTTCCATGGGAGGCTACCTGGTCGAGGCCGTAGCCAGGCTTTACCCGCAGATGGTGGCTGGGCTGGCCCTGTGTGACACCACCATGATGGCTGACCGTCCAGCATCCCGGGCCAACCGGCTGCAAATCGCCCGAACCTGTGAGGAGAAGGGGACGCTTGATCCGGTCATGCACTTCGCCAGGCCCCAGGAGGGCGACTCCACAGTCAAGCGTTCACCCGTCTTCGTGCAGACCATGACCGAATGGATACGGTCCCAGGATCCCCGGGGCATCGCTTGGCGAGAGCGGATGGCCGCAGGCCGCCCAGACCAGAGCGATCTGGTCGGCCGCATCAGGGTGCCTGCTGCCCTGGTCAGCGGCCGCTGCGATCCATCCAGCCCCCCGCGTGCCATGGAGCCTTTGGCTCAGGCCATGAGTCAGGCTGGAACCGATGTCACTTTCACTGCAATAGACGACTGCGGCCACTTCAGCGCTGTTGAGCACCCTGACCAGGTGGCTGCTGCCCTGCTGGACCTGGTCCATCGCGTAGAAAGGCAGTCATGAGCGATCCTGAAACGGTTTTCTCCCCACTGGCTCTGACCGGGACCTTGCCCTTCCTGCCTCTGGCTCAAGGTGATGTGGACTACGACACGGCATCGCGGCAGCAGCCTGGTCTGCTTGGCCAGCTGCTGGCTCAGGAGGGCACTGGGGTCATCCTGGTGCGTGGCGACAAGGTGGCTGTACCCAGAGGCAAGGGGGCGCTGGCTGGTCGCACCGGGGCCAGCATCCGCCTGACCACCCTCCCCGCTGCTTATTTGCAGGGTCCCCTGGCGGGTTCGTCAGACCAGTCTGAGCTGCCTTGCTACTACTTAGGGAGGGCAGACCGGCAGGCCTGGCTGGCCCTGGATCTGGATCTTGCCTGTGCTCATCAAGCTGCCGGGGATGCTCTTGGCAACCTGATCCAGGCTGCTGATCAGCGTTTCGACTGGCTCGCCTTGCGAGAGTATGCCCCTCATGGTCGTCCGCGCCAGGTTGGCCTAGCCACCTGTGCAGTCGCACTGTCCGTATGGCACGGACACCAGGTCTTCTGTCCCCAGTGCGGCGCACCGGTCCGTCCCAGTCAGGCCGGCTGGGCCCAGCTTTGCCAGGGGGATGCCTCAAAAGATAGGCACCTGCTCTTTCCCCGCATCGAGCCAGCGGTGATCATGGCCGTGGTGGACGGCCACGATCGACTTTTGCTGCAGCACAACCGGAAGTGGGCTCCCGACTTTCGCTCGGTCACTGCCGGATTCGTCGAGGCTGGTGAGAATCTGGAGCATGCAGTTCGGCGGGAGACTCTGGAGGAGGTGGGTCTGAACCTGGGGGAGATGCGGTACCTGGGCTCCCAGCCCTGGCCCTTCCCGTCCTCGCTGATGATGGCCTTCAGGGCAAGGTCGCTGAATACGGACATCCGAGTGGATGGCCAGGAGACCGATGATGCCTGCTGGTTCACCCGGGAGGAATTCGGTGCTGCTTTGGCGTCCGGTCGGCTGCGCATACCTCAGGCGGCTAGTGTGGCCAGATACATGATTGAGCAATGGTATGGCAGCGAGCTCTGATTCGCTAGTATGGCGTCGCGCTCCTGGACCTGGTCTCGTCGTAAGATATTGCGAGGAATTGTCAGCGGCGAAAGGTGTGCTATGTCCATGGAGGGGCAAGAAGAGCCTCGTGTCTCGGATGTCGACCAGGCCGTAACTGTGACGGTGCCGCCGACGAACGGCAACGTGCCTGATCCTGTGGACCTGTTTGCCGACGGACAAGCGGATCGGGCCTTCGGCGCAGGTGCTGCCCATAAGGCTTCTTCGAGAGGTCATCGGGGACGCATCATTCTGGCTCTGCTTCTCCTGATCGTGCTGATTCTGGTGGGTTGCTGGTTTGGCGCCCGGGCCTTCTTCCGTGACCGGGTGGCCCCTGGCGTCACCCTGGGTGGGCAGGCCATGATGGGCCGGACCAAGGATCAAGTCAAGCAGATCGTGGATCGGCAGGTTCGTGACTCCCGGGTGGAACTCAAGGGCGAAGGCACCTCAGTCAAGGCTGGTCTGAAGGATCTGGGCGTAAGCGTGGATTCGGATGCCACGGTCGCCCGGATTATGAATGCCAAGGGCTCTGCAGACATGTCCCGGCTGAACCCCTTTCTTAGGGAGACGGTGCCGCTGGTGGCCAATCGGGATCAGCTCGCCATGAACAAGTACCTGACAGAGCACTTCATCGACCGCCAAGACCGTTCCGTTCCCTCCACTATCGTCTTTGATCCAGGCGCACACGCCTTCCGGGCCCAGGAGGGTCGCGGAGGCAAGGCGCCTGAGCTGGGCCGCGTGCAGGATGCCGTTTCCTCCTTGATCGACAAGCCCGGCAGGCACCTGGCCGTAGAGGTGGTTTATAAGGACGTGAACATGCCGATCAGTCTGGACACTGCCAATCAGGTGGCGTCTCAGGCCAACCAGCGGCTGGCCAAGGACCTGGTCATCAAGGGTGCAGATGATGACCTCATGACTGTGCCGGCCGTCACCGTTGCTACCTGGGTCAAGCCGGTCACCGATCTGAACAAGGGGACCATGGAGTTGGCCTTTGACCGGCAGGCCGTCAAGCAATATCTGAACCAGGAGCTGGCCCGGCAGCTGGACCGGAATATGGTCACCGCTGTCAATGTCAAGAACACCAAGGGTGACGTGGTGGCTGAGATCACCAAGGGTGTGGACGGAGTCCGGGTCACGGATGCGTCCGCTACGGCCGACCTGGTCGTCCAAGCCCTCGAACAGGGCGACACGAATCCGGTCCAGGCGCGCGCCGACATCACTCCCCACAAGGAGCAGACACGGGTGGCCCGCTACGATGTGCCCGACGGCGACACCTGGATTCAGGTCAACCTCAGCGACCAGACCGCCACCGCCTACCACGGCACCACCCAGGTCAAGACCTTCCCCGTATGCTCAGGCGCGCCCAATGACGGGAATTGGTCCGACACTGGCACTTTCTTCATCAATGTGCGCTACGCGGTCCAGACCATGCGCGGCCCCGGCTACGTGTCGCCCAATGTCAGATGGGTCTCCTACTACAACGGCAGCGAGGGTTTCCATACGGCCGACTGGAACTACGGAGGCATTGCCAAGGGCGACCCCACCCACTACGGATCCCACGGCTGCATCAATATGTATGAGCAGGACGCCAAATGGATCTACGACAACGCTCCGGCCGGGACCATGGTCAAGGTGGAGGGACAGGTTCCGCCAGGTCCGGCCCGATAGGTGCACCTGTCGTGGTAGACGGCCGAGTAGGCTGGAACCATGAGCGATGAACACAGTGATGGAACTTCCCGACTGGATGTGCCCGAACACCTGCGGTACTCCCAGGATCATGTCTGGATCGATCCCAGTCAATCCCCGGCCCCCATGGGTGTGACCGAGTATGCGGCGGACCAGCTGGGAGACCTGGTTTTTCTGGACTTGCCCGAGACCGGCACCCACGTCGATGCCGGCGATGAGGTCATCGAGCTGGAGTCCTCCAAGGCTGTTGAGCCGGTGGTCTGCCCAGTTGCTGGCACCATTGCCTACGTCAACAGGGCAGCCTCGGACGATCCTGAGGTCATCAACTCCGATCCTTATGGGGAAGGCTGGATAGCCAAGATCGACCTGGAGGATGACGAGCCCGATCTGATGAGCGCCGAGGAGTATGGTCAGCTGTTGAAGAACCTGAACTGACGGTCAGGTCATGACCAGGCGATCCGGCCGTGATGAAGGCCCCCTGCGAGTCCGATCGGTCAGCACCACCTTCGATTCAGCCGTGCCCGGGGAGGGTATCGAGAGCAGGCCAGCTCCGGTGCGTCTGCTGCGGCGCCTGGTTACTGGCGCCTTCGATCTGTGGGTAGGGCTGTCCATCAATATGACCGGACGCATGGGCTGGTCAGCCGACGTCCAACCCTATGTGGGATACGGTACCGAGTCCTACTCCCGGCTGATATGCCGCACCATTCTGACGGACGGCCGCAGACGCGAGGATCCTGCCATTCGTGGCATTCGCGGCCTGTTAACCGTACCTGCGCCAAGGACCAGGGTCAGGCTGGCCATCGACAGCACGGCCATCGGGAGGGTCCAGGTGGGCGACTCCTCGGTCTACGATGCTGTCGATCCAAGCCGCAGTCTGAGTGCGGATGCGGTCTTCTCCGACCGCTCGGGCTACCTGGATCTGGTGGCGGAGCATCGGCTGACCCCAGGCGTGCACCGGGTTTCCTATCAGGTGCGGGGGCGCCCGTCCGTCGACGCCCCCTTGTACATCGTGCCCAGCCAAACTCCTGTTGGTGTCATATCCGACGTGGACGACACCATCATGATCAGCCAGGTGCCCAATCATTGGAAGGCTGCCTGGAACCTGCTCCTTTCAAATCCACACCGCCGGTCCTCGGTGCCGGGCATGGCCGTGCTCTACAACCGTATCCGCGATCTGGACCCTCGGATGCCCTTCTTCTATCTGTCGGCCTCGCCTTGGAATGTGGAGGGATCCATACGCGGCTTCATCCGTGACCATGGCTTTCCAGCTGGACCCCTGCTGCTGCGGGATCTGGATCCCAGGCCCAAGACCTTCGTGCCCTCCATCGTGCAGCATAAGATGGAGTTCATCCGCCAGCTCATGGCCGACTTTCCCAAGATGCGCTTCTTGCTCATAGGCGACGACGGGCAGAGCGACCCCTCCACCTTCGCCCAGGTGGTGAGGCAATATCCGGGTCGGGTCCTGGCCATCGGCATTCGCCAGCTGAGTCCACAAGAGACGGGTCTGGGATCCCTGTCCAAGCGCACTGCCACACAGCCGATGCCGGTGACGGATGTACCGGTCTTCTACGGGACCACGGGCGCCAATCTGATGCGGACTTTGCTGCCATATCTGCGTCGTCGCGCCCGAATATAATCGCCTCATGAGTTTTTCGGCCGTCAACTCCACTCCTCCTTGCGCACAGCGCCGTCCCGCCGATCGATGCTTCCATGGGGATCACTTTGAAGATCCCTATGAGTGGATGCGCAACCGGGAGGATCCTGCTACCAAGGCCTACGTGTGTGACCAAAACCGCTACTGCCAAGAACGGCTTGCCGGTCAGGAGGGTTTGCGGGCCACCCTTTTCAAAGAGTTCACCGACCGAGTACAGCAGACCGATATGTCGGTGCCCACCAGGATGCACGGCTACTGGTACTTTTCCCGAACACTCAAGGGCCAGGAGTATGGGGTACAGTGCCGTCTGCCGGTGCGCGACCGGGATGACTGGGACCCTCCCGCTGTCCAGGCTGATGCAGCGCCCGGATCCATGCCGGGCGAGGAAGTCATCTTCGATGCCAACGCCGAGGCCAAGGGACATGACTTTTTCTCCTTGGGTTGCCTGGATCTGAGCGCCGACGGCCGCTGGATGCTCTATGGCCTGGACACCAGGGGCAACGAACGCTACGACCTGTGCATCCGGGATCTGTCGGACGGCCGAGACCTGCCTGATCGGATCGACCAGGTCTCCTCTGGGGCGGTACTGACCCCCGACGGCCGCTGGGTCTTCTACACCGGCCTGGACAAGGCTTGGCGTCCGGACACGGTTTGGCGGCATAAGGTGGGCACTTCGGCCGACCAGGATGTCATGGTCTACCAGGAGGACGATGAGCGCTTCTGGGTAGGGCTGGGGCTGAGCTACGACGAATCCGCCATGCTGATTGCCACCTGCTCCAAGACCACCAGCGAGGTGCTCATGCTGGACCTGAAGGAGCCTCAGGGGGAGTTTGTGCCCTTGATCCCCCGCAAGGAGGGGGTGGAGTACGACATCAGCCTGGCCCGGTTTGAAGATGCCGGTCGCTCTGGTGAAGACCTGCCGGTGGCTGTGGTCTACCACAATGTAAACAACCCCAACTTCGAGGTGGATCTGATCGATCTGCGCAGCCACCGTCCCCCCTTCCGTCTGGGCGAGGGGGTGCGGCTGGCCCAGGGCAGTCCCTATGGCTGCGAGCGCTCCGGAGACCTGTCCTCCCTGCCGCCCGAAAAGCCCTATCAGGATCCGAGCAATCCCGCCATCCTGCAAGGCGCTCGCGGGCTGGGCATCGAGGGGCTGGGCATCCACCGCAGCTTTGTGGTTCTGACCTACCGGGCCGACAGTCTGCCCCACATGGCCGTTATAGCCAAGGACCAGGCGCTGGAGGATCTGCGGGCGGGCCGGCCGTGGCGCTTCCGCGAGGTCCTGCCTGATGATCAGGGAAGGGCCGGCCTTGACCGTCTCTACAGCATCGGCCCCACGGACAATCCCTCCTATCAGGCCCCCGGGCTGCGGTATATCAGGGGCAGCTATGGGACTCCGGCTGAGCTGCGGGAGCTGGATCCGGTGCGGGGTGTGGACCGATTGCTCAAGCGGGCCCAGGTGCTGGGTGACTTTGCACCCGAGCGATATGCTGAGCGTCGAATTCTGGTCCGCGTAAGGGATGGGGCTTTAGTGCCGGTCTCCCTAGTCTGGCGGCGGGGGATGCATCCGGAGCTTGATGCCTGCGGTAGGACCGGGCCTGATGACACGGTCATCCAGGCGCCCGACCATCCTGAGCGCCGTCCCTGGCCGGATCGTGATCCAGACAGGTCCGCACCCATGTTCATCACCGGATACGGAGCCTATGAGATCAGCCAGGACCCGGGTTTCGCCACTGGCCGTCTCAGCCTGCTGGACCGGGGCGTGCTCTACGCGGTCCCCCATGTACGCGGCGGCGGGGAGATGGGCCGCGCTTGGTACGAGCAGGGCCGTCGGTTGCACAAGGTCAACACTTTCCTGGACTTCATCGACGTGACCGCCGCTCTGCAGGCTCAGGGCTGGGCGGATCCCCGTCATACAGTGGCCAATGGCGGGTCGGCTGGCGGGCTGCTGATGGGCGCGGTGGCCAATATGGCCCCCCAGCTCTATGCCGGTATCGAGGCGGATGTGCCCTTCGTGGATGCGCTAACCACTATCCTGGACCCTGACCTGCCGCTGACCGTAACCGAATGGGACGAGTGGGGAGACCCCTTGCATGATCAGCAGGTCTACCGGTACATGCGTTCCTACTCGCCTTATGAGAACGTTCCTGACGCTGATCGGCGGCATCGGATCTTCGGCGGAGACCACTTCCCTGCCATCCTGGTGACTACATCCATGAACGACACCCGAGTGCTCTATGTAGAGCCGCTCAAGTGGGTGGCCAGGCTCCAGGAGCCACAGGTGGGAGCCGATGCACTGATCAGGATCGAGGTCCAGGCAGGCCATGGAGGCATCAGCGGACGCTACCGGCAGTGGGAGGAGCTGGCCTTCGAGAACGCCTGGTGCCTGTCCATCATGGTCCCCGAACGCCGCTGAACCGGGCTTGTCCGGGATTCGGTCAGGGTCAGGAAACAGCCTCAGCGGGCTCGTTATGCTCAGGGTATGACAAATAGCAAGCAGAAAACATATCACATTGCGGTCATTGCCGGTGACGGCATCGGCAAGGAGATTGTTCCCCAGGCTCAGGCCGTCCTGGAAAAGGTTACCCGGGGCAAGGCTGATATCCGCTATGAGGACTTCGACCTGGGCGCTGAACGCTACCTGCGTGATGGAGCCGTTCTGCCCGACGAGGATCTGGACCGGCTCAAGCAGCAGGACGCCATCCTCCTAGGGGCCATTGGTGACCCTCGCATCAAGGCCGGCATCCTGGAGCGGGGACTGCTGCTCAAAATGCGTTTCGAGCTGGACCAGTATGTCAATCTGCGCCCCTCCAAGCTCTACAAGGGTGTGGTGTCGCCTCTGGCAGATCCGGGTGACATCGACTTCGTGGTCGTGCGGGAGGGCACTGAGGGGCTCTACGCCGGGGCTGGCGGTTCCATTCGCCGGGGCACCCCCCAGGAGGTGGCCACCGAGGTATCCATCAATACGGCCTACGGAGCGGAACGGGTCATCCGCTACGCCTTCCAGCTGGCTATGAAGCGTCGCCGTCGCCTGACCCTGGTCCATAAGAAGAATGTGCTGACCAACGCGGGAGACATGTGGCAGCGGCTGGTCGATCAGGTGGGCCAGGAGTATCCCGATGTGGAGCGCGAGTATCTGCACATCGATGCCTCCACCATATTCATGGTGACCGATCCCAGCCGTTTCGACGTGATCGTGACCGACAACCTCTTCGGCGATATCCTCACTGATGAAGCGGGAGCTGTGGTGGGAGGCGTGGGCTATTCGGCTTCCGGCTGCATCAACGCCTCGGGCACCTACCCATCCATGTTCGAGCCCATCCACGGGTCTGCTCCTGACATTGCAGGCAAGGGGATCGCCAACCCTACGGCAGCCATTCTCTCGGCGGGAATGCTGCTGGATCATCTGGGCTTCGAGGGCGAAGCGGCCAGTATTGAACGGGCCGTGGAGGACGACATCGAACGCTCCGGTTCCATTCAGCGGAGCACAGAGCAGATCGGCAGGGATATTCTGGCTCGTCTGTGACTGGGCCGGATGGCAGCTAGACTGGAGGGCATGACTATGGATGATGCCCCCCAACCGGACGACCGGCAGTCAAGCGATACGCCGATAGGAAATCCTGGCTTCGGCACACCCCCATCCCCACAGGTGCCGACAGAGCATCGGGAACCTGACGGAGGGGATGCTGTTGCGGGAGCATCCTTGCCGTACCAGTCCGGGCCGGACGCAGCTGACGGGCAGCGACAGGCCCCAGGCCATCCGGCTGGCCATGATTTTGGCAGAGGGGACCGGAATCCGTATCAGACGGGTCAGCGCCCCTCTGGCCAGTACCCTTACGGCGGGTATCCGACTGGTCAGGGCACGAACGCTCAGGGCATAAACGGGCAGGGGGCCGGTGCCGGATATTCCTTGCCCCCTCAGAACGTCGGTCAATACCCGGGGGCGTATCAGTCAGGACCCCATCGGCCCGGTCCGTATTCGACCGCTGGGTATCCTGCCGGTCAGCCGTATCCTGCCGGTCAGCCGTATCCAGCTGGGCAGTATTCTGGCGGACAGTATCCCGGTGGCCAGAATTTGCAAAGGCCCTATCAGCAGGGACCGGGCTATCCCGGCCAGTACCAGGCTGGCTGGTATCCTCAGGGAGGATACCCGGGCAATCAGTACCCGGCTGGCCAGTATCCCGGAGGTCAGTATCCACCTCAATCCTCCATGCCCTGGCGCTACCCGGTCACGCCCCAAGACGGATACCCCGGGGCCATGCCCAACGGCAGAGGCCCCTATCCGATATCGCCCACCCCGCATAGCAAACTGTTAGCCGGGCTTCTCAGCATCTTTCTGGGCTGTTTTGGCGTGGGCAATTTCTACCTGGGCAGGACCGGCCGGGGCGTGGCTCAGCTCATGCTTACCCTGATCGGCTTCCTCTTCTTCTTCCTGGGGCCGACTATCGCCATAATTTGGGGGCTGGTCGAAGGCATCCTGATTCTGACATCCTCACCCGGCTCTTTCTGGCATCGTGACGCTCGCGGATGGGAGCTGACGGATTGAATTCGACCTGGCTGCGTGGCGTTGGCAAGCAGGCGGGCGGCAAACTAGCGGCTGTGACCTTGGCCTTGGGCGAAGGTCCAGCCTCCCGTCCGGCCATCGCCTCCTGCAGGATTGACGGCGACTTTTTCACGGAGCCATCTGCGACAATCTCCCAGGAATCCGAAGAGGGCTATGGGCCAGTATCACGACTGGAATCTGCAATTTGCGATATGCCGCTGCCTCTGGATCCTGGTATGGCTCTGGAGAGGCTGGGCAGGGTCATGGCAGAGGGGGACGGCCAAAGAATTGTCGGCGTTTCCGCATGGACTCTGGTAGCCGCACTGGAGCATGCGCTGCCGGCTGGGCTGGTCATCCGCAGACAAGGGGAGGTTCAGCTGCCGTCATCGTCGGATCAGGCGTCTTCCCGGCAGTCACAGCCGGACGAGTCCGAATGCCGTCGCCGCTGGTCTGGGCTGAAGCTGAACCTGATCAGAGACCGTCCGCGGGAGCCGGTCATGCAGATGGCCATGGATCAGGCCCTCAATGATGCCGTGGCCCTGGGCCAGCTGCCGCCCACCCTTCGCATCTGGAACTGGTCGGCGCCAGCCGTGATCCTGGGACGTTTCCAGTCCTTGAGCCGGGAGGTCCACGTCGAGCGGGCGCGCAGTCTCGGCTTTGCACTGGTACGCCGCTGCACCGGCGGTGGCACCATGGTCATCCAGCCTGACCGGGCCATTACGTATTCCCTCTATCTGCCTCTGGATTTCGTGAAGGGGGCGGACCTGATCGATTCCTACCGGATCTGCGACTATTGGCTGGTTCGAGGTCTGCGTATGCAGGGTGTTCAGGTTGGCTGGCAGGGCATGAATGATATCGCCTCCCCGCAGGGCAAGATGGGGGGCGCCGCCCAACGCAGGCTGCCAGCAGGCTCCCTGGGGCCGGGCGGGCTGCTCCACCACACCACGCTTTCTTATTCGGTGGACGCTGACCTGATGGCCCAGGTGCTCAATGTGGACCCTGAGAAGTTTCATGACAAGGCCGTGACCTCGGTCAGAAGCCGGGTGGATCCCATCGACAGGCAGACCAGTGTATCCCGCCGATCCCTGATAGATGCCCTTCTGGACACCCTGCCCTCCTTGGTGGAGGATCTGCGCATGTCTAGGCCTGCGCCTGAGGTTGAGCAGCGGGCTTGTACCCTGGCCCGGCAGCGCTACAGCCGTGAGGAATGGACCGCTCAGATCGCCTGACCAGGCGAGGGGGTTGATGTGTGTGGGTATAATCGTGCTCAGTCGCGTCGAACCCGGCGTGAGGTCATCAACCATGCGTGAGTCGATGCAGACCCGCCAGACATGGCGAAAAGGAGTGAGAGGTATGGCGGTTCACAAGCCCAATGAGATTCCCGATGATGGGAACGCACTCAGGCAGACCGCCCTATTCAAACAGGTGCCCAGACAGGACGCCGACCAGCTTTTGGACACCATGCGCGAGTTCACCTATGCCAAGGGGTCCACGGTCTTCCGACAGGGGGACACCGACCACCGCATGTATTTGCTGGAGGAGGGCCGGGTCAAGCTGGTCCGTCAGTCGCCTGACCGTCGCATCCAACTGCTCAGCATCCACGGGCGCGGTGAGATTCTGGGCGAGATTCCCGTCTTTGATCCTTCTGGCGGACCGCGTACAGCCTCGGCAGTGGTCATGGTCAACAAGACCAAGGTGGCGGCTCTGGACCACGACACCCTCTTCGACTGGCTCAACCAGCATCCCAAGGTGGCTGTGGACATGCTTCAGGTGCTGGCCCACCGCCTGCGAACCGACAACGAGCGCATCTCCGACCTGGTCTTCCTGGATGTGCCGGCCCGCCTGGCCAAGACCCTGCTGGATTTGGCTACACGCTTCGGCGAACCCTTCGAGCAGGGGCTGATGGTTCCTTATGACCTGACTCAGGAAGAGCTGGCACAACTGGTCGGTGCCTCGCGGGAGACTGTCAACAAGGCCCTGATGGACTTCTCCAACCGGGGATGGATATCTCGCAAGGGCCGCACCATCATCATTTTCCAGCCTGGTCCTTTGATTCGACGCTCTCGAATGTGAACGCTGCCGCTCGGTAGAGCCGACGGCCTAGGATGGAGACCATGCCCGAACAAAAGAAATCCATGTCGGTCAGGCGCTTCTTCACGCTGTTGCTGGCTTACCTCATCTTCTGCGTCGCAGGTGGCGTGGTCGTCTCTGGTTTCCTGTTTCCCGCTGTCTTCGGCATCAACGCCGCCTCCAAGAATCTGATGCCCGCCCTGAAGACGGAGAACATCGACTTCAATGTCAACGATCTGCCTCAGCAGTCCCGCCTCTACGCCTCCGACGGGCATACGGTCATCGCCACCTTCTATGCGCAGAACAGGATCGTGGTGCCCATCAAGGATGTTTCCGACTATATGCAGAAGGCCGTAGTGGCCCGCGAGGACCGTCGTTTCTTCGAGCATGCCGGTGTAGACACCCAGGGCGTGCTCAGGGCTTTCATCCAGACCTACATCAAGCAGGGCGACACCCAGGGTGGTTCCTCCCTGACCCAGCAGTATGTCAAGAACGTGCTCATGAGCCAGGCTGAGGAAAACAACGACCCCATCGCCGAGTACCACGCCCAGGAGGAGACCATAGCCCGCAAGATGCGGGAGATGCTGATTGCGGTGCAGATGGAGAAGAAGTACTCCAAGGCTGAAATCCTTCAAGGATATTTGAATATTGCCCAGTTCGGCACCAACGTCTATGGTGTCGAGTCGGCAGCCAGGCGCTATTTTAGCAAGTCAGCCAAGGACCTGAACCCGGGCGAGGCCGCTACCATCGCCGCCGTGACCAAGAATCCCGCACGCTTCGACCCTACCGTCAATGTCAAGGCCTCCCAGGAGCAACGGGACATTGTTTTGGATCTGATGCGGCAGGAGAACTACATCAACCAGCGTCAGTATGACGAGAACAAGGCCAAGCCGCTGGATCAGATGCTGCACGTGCAGTCTGTGGACGCCGGCTGCCAGGCGGCCGGAGACGCGGCTTTCTTCTGTGATTATGTAACCAAGCAGATCCTCAACTCCAAAGAGTTCGGCAAGAGCCAGGAGGAGCGCAACAAGCTCCTCAAAGAGGGCGGTCTGGATATCTACACCACCATGGACGTCAACGCCAATGCCGCAGCCATGAAAGCGGCCCGGGACACCATTCCCGTGGACGATCCAAGCGGCTTCGAAGTCACTATTGCGTCCATCCGCCCGGGAACCGGCGAAGTCCTGGGCTTTGGCATCAACCGCATCTACGATGCCACCCAGAACTCGGGCGGCGGCACCCGCACAGCCATCAACTATGCCGTTGATCAGGTCGATGGCGGCGGCTGGGGCTTCCCTGTGGGATCCACCTGGAAGCCCATCAATCTGGTCTCTTGGATGAAAGCCGGCAAATCCATCAACCAGCCCTTGCGCACCTCCACCAGCTACCCGCAGGCCTCCTTCGCCTGCAAGATGGCGGACGGCACCCCTTACGGGTTCGGCAACGGCAGCTGGCATGTGGAGAACTCGGGCGGCGGCACGGTCTCGCCTGAGTCCCCCCTGCAGGGCCTGATACGCTCGCACAACACCACCCAGGCTTCCATGGCCCAGCAGATCGGTCTGTGCGCCATAGCCGACACGGCCAAGGATATGGGCTACCACAATTCACCCAAGGACCAGATGGATATCCACTCGTCCAATACCTTCCAGCCGCCCATGACAATCGGCGCGGTTCAGGCATCTCCGCTGACCATGGCCAACGTTTACGCCACCATCGCCGCCAAGGGAGTGGCGTGCAGCCCCATAGCCATGACCAAGGTGGTCGACAAGAACGGGCAGAACATCAAGGTGCCCAAGGCCAACTGCCATCAAGCCATCGAGCCGGGCATTGCCGAGACCGCTGCCTATGCGCTCAATCAGGGTGTTGTCCAGCCTGGAGGCGAGGCAGCAGTGACTCAGCTGGACGGAGGGCGCAAGACTTTCGCCAAGACCGGCACCCACGAGGACAAGTACATGCTGACCGGCGGCTTCGTGCCACAGGTTGCCGCCTACGTCAGCGTAGGCAATGCGGAGGGTCAGGTCTCTTTCAACGGCAGGACCATCAACGGACGATCCATGCAAACCTGGTACGGCATGTATATCGCCACACCTGCCTGGAAGGAGTTCATGAACACCTACCTGGCCGCTGCCAACATCCAGCCGGACAACTCCTACGGCAATCCCGATCCCCGGTTCACCGGCGGGATTCAGCAGCCTCAGCAATCCCAGCAGTTCCAGCAACGGTCCACGGGCGGACAGCAACAGACGAACCGCCGTGGCCAGGAAGAGCAGCCAAGGACCCAGGGGACCGGTCCCAACCAATCGCAAACGGTGGAGTCGCCTGAGGGCTAGGGCCTGGCTGGAGGATCTTCCAAGAGGTCCGGCAAGGTCCAGTGAAGAGCTGTGTCTACAATGAGACCATCAGGGATTCGTCGACGGGCGGACCACGAGGGGTGCGGCCGCCCGCCGGGAGAGGCAGGAACAGATGGTCCAGGAATATTCGGAGCTGGATGACAAGGCCCCTCGGGCTGACGGCCCGATCAATGAGGATCAGGCAATATCAGGGCCTGTGAAGGGCTCTGGCAGGTTGGATGTGTCCAAGCCGAGCTGGTCGTTTAAACCGGGTCCCGATGACGGAACGAACAAGGCCGGCAAGGTTGCCAGGGGGATCAAGTCGTCAAAGACGGGCAAGAAGGCCAAGGGACCCAAAAAGAACAGGAAATCAAGATCCGACAAAAGGGGGGAGCTGTCTCTGCCTGCGCTTTTCCAGCCCATGGACTTGCGCGACCAGCATATCCGCAACAGAATCTGGATGCCGCCCATGGACACCTATTCGGCCCTGCGGCACGATGGGGTTCCTACCAACTTCCACTATCAGCACTATGTGTCCCGGGCTCTGGGCGGTTTCGGCGTCGTCATCGGAGAAGCCACGGCTGTCAACCCTCAGGGGCGGATTTCCCCCTGCGACGTAGGGCTGTGGAACGACGAGCAGGCCAGGGCTTGGCAGGGCATCGTCCGGGATGTCAAGGCAGCTGGAGCCGTACCCATCGTTCAACTCAACCATTCGGGGCGCAAGGGTTCCTCCGGGTGTTCCTCCATGGGCTATATCAATGCCACTGTGCCTGTGGCTGAGGGCGGCTGGCAACCCGTGGGTCCCAGTCCTATTGCCTATGGCAGGATGGCTGTCCCAGTCCAGCTTTCGCGGGCTCAGATAGCCTCCATCGTGGCTGACTTCCGCTCTGCTGCTGTACGAGCCGTTCAGGTTGGCTTCCTGGGGGTGGAGCTGCATGCCGCCCACGGCTACCTGCTCTCTCAATTCCTTGACCCGTTGGTCAACCGCCGCAACGACGAATACGGGGGCGATCTGTCCGGCAGAATGCACCTGCTGATCCAGGTGACCGATGCCGTGCGTGAGGTCATTCCTTCGGGCATGCCCTTGCTGGTGCGCATGTCTGCAACTGACTGGGCCACTGGCGGATGGGGCTTGGACGAGACCATCCGCACTGCCAAGGTGCTCAAGCTGCACGGGGTGGATCTGATTGATGTTTCCACTGGGGGCCTGGTGCCTGGTGTGAAGATTCCGGCTGCCCCCAACTACCAGGTGCCGTTCTCCTACCAGGTACGAAGCCAGGTGCTGATTCCCACTACAGCGGTGGGGCTGATCACCAAGCCTAGGCAGGCCGATCGGATCGTGCGCAAGGGCCTGGCAGATGCGGTCGAGATCGGTCGAGCCAGTCTGCGCGACCCTTATTGGCCGCTCAGGGCTGCCTACAAACTGGGGATGTCCGCTCAGCAGACTCCTTACCCTGAGCCTTACCGGCGCGGGGCCTACGGCACCACACGCTGACAGTGGCCATGGATGCTGTTTGCGGCGGAGCAGGGACCATTGTGGTCATGCCCACTTATCAGGAGGCCGACAATATTGGGGTGACTCTTCCTCAGCTGTTGGCATGTTGTCCCGAGGTCGATGTTCTGGTCGTCGACGACAGCTCGCCGGACGGCACCGGTGCCATGGCCGAGGATATGGCCAGGCACAATCCTCATGTCCATGTCATTCATCGGCATGCCCGCCGTGGGCTGGGCCCAGCCTATGTGCAGGGCTTCCGCTGGTCTCTGGAGCGCGGCTATGACCTGATCTGCGAGATGGACATGGATGGCTCCCATCGGCCCCAGGATCTGGCGAGGATGTTGACGGTGGCCCGGGGCCATGCACATCCGGGGCTGGTCATCGGCTCGCGCCGGGTTCGCGGAGGCCGAACTCAACACTGGCCCTGGTATCGCGACCTGATTTCGCGCGCGGGATCCTGGTATGCCCGCATCGCCCTGGGATCCTCCGTACGAGACATGACCGCCGGTCTGCGGGTCTATCGAGCTGACGTGTTGAGGAGGATCGATCTGGGAGGGGTTCGCTCCAGCGGCTACGTCTTCCAAGTGGATATGCTGCGCCGTGTCCAGGCCATGGGCGTTAGCGTGGCGGAGGTGCCTATAATCTTTGTGGAGCGGGTCCGAGGAAGTTCGAAGATGGATGCCGGAATCGTTCTGGAAGCCATGGTCCAGGTGACCCTGTGGGGACTTGAACGACTGATTCGTCGAAATTGACATTCGATCCTCTTTGTGTTCGCTTTATGAGCGACACAGCAGGGTCTTATTGGAGCCTTGCAGACAGATTAGGCTGATGATGGACAGATTCCTGCAAGAGCTCCGGCAGGCCTCTGGCGAACGGAAGAGCGGGCTGGGTGTTACAGGAATATCGATTTTTTGCAGTTGTTTTGGGACTGCGACCGTAGTCTGATGGCCGGCTTGCCAGTTTGGGCGAATGTGTGCGATAATGTTCGAATGATATCGTCACAACGCCAACACCTGATATTGAACCGGTTGCGTACTCGTGGCGCAGTCCGTATCACCGCCCTCTCCAAGGAGCTGGGCGTCTCCGCCATGACCATCCGCCGGGACATTGCCGACCTGGCGGACAAGGGTCTGCTCAAGAGGGTCCATGGAGGGGCCGTCACCACCAGCTCGCTTCTGGCTGAGCCGCTCTTCTCGGTCAAGTCACAGATGGACATGGGTCTCAAGGACACCATCGCCCGTCGCGCTATAGAGTATGTCTCGCCGGGCGATGTCATCGCCATCGGGGGAGGGACCACGGCCTATGTCTTCGCCCAGCATCTCCTGGAGAGTCGTCAGTGCGCCGGCGTGACCCTTCTTACCAATTCCATCCCTGTGGCCGAGCTGGTCCAGGCCATGGAGAGCAAGGACGTCGAGGTCATCGTCACTGGCGGAGTCATCACCCGATCCAACTCCCTGGTCGGCCCCATCGCGGACAAGGTCATTGCCTCGCTGCGGGTCAACACGGTCTTTCTGGGCACTCACTCGGTCTCCATACCCCGAGGATTCCTGATGCCCAACTCTTTGGAGGCGGCCACGGATATGGCGCTGATGGACATCGCCGACCGGACCATTATTTTGACCGACCACACCAAGTGGAGCTGCACCTCCCTGTCGCTGTTCGCATCCTTCGACCAGGTGGACACTGTCATCACCGATGACCAGCTGGATCAGGAGTCAGCCGAGTCCACAAGGTCTCTGGTCAAGCGGCTGGTACTGGTGCCGGTCAACCCCGAGGAAGGCCAGGCTCATGACGGCGCCTCCACTGGGCCCGAGGCCGAGGCCGGTGCCGAAGAAGCGGCCCATGCCCGATGAGCGAGCAATCACCCGAGGATGCGTGGGTTGCCGTGGCGGGTTGCCATTGATTGTCAATCATCACGGACGATGAAGGAGCAGCATGAAGTCAGAGCAGTATGTCCCCCAACGGTATGTTCCCGGCGACTACGCCAGGGAGCATATCCGCATCACCCCCACCAGGCTGGCCGACGGGCGCCGGTTCTTCTACCTGGATGATGATCCTGAGTACGTCTCGGGTCGCAAAACCAGGCGTCTGGATGACCCTCGTCCCCTGGCCGACCGATTCGCCCCCCATCAGGATCAGGAAGGCAGGACGGTGCCCTTCCAGCCGCCGCAGATGCGCCGGGATCCTTTGACCGGGGACTGGATCCCCATGGCTACAGCAAGGATGAACCGGCCCATCACCGCCGGTCCACAGGCCACCGCCAAGGGCAACCCCTTGGCTGCCAGAAAGCCTGGAGACCCCTACCAGGATGGGGAGATCCCCGATGTGGACTACAACGTCGCCATCTTCGAGAACCGCTTCCCGTCCATGATGCAGGTGCCCGATGCGCAGACGGCCGACAAGCCCTCCCTGGTGGACGGCAATCCCCTCTGGCCGGTGCGTGAGGCCAACGGGCGCTGCGAGGTGGTCTGCTTCGACCCGGACGAGCACGCACTCCCCGCTGATCTGCCGGTCTCCCGTCTGCGGACGGTGGTGGAGGCCTGGGCCTTCCGGACTGCAGAAATCTCGACCATGGAGGGCATCGAACAGATCTTCCCCTTCGAGAACCACGGCCAGGAAATCGGCGTCTCGCTGGCCCATCCCCACGGACAGATCTACTGCTATCCCTTCATCGCCCCCCGGCTGGAGCAGGAGTTGAGGCAGTGCGCCGACTACCGGGAGCGTACCGGCGGCAACCTCTTGGCGGACATCCTCAAGGCTGAGCTGGATTCCGGTCGACGCGTCGTCTTCCGCAACGCTACTTGGGTGGCCTATGTGCCTGCCGCCGCCCGCTGGCCCCTGGAAGTTCACGTGGCCCCCGTCCGCGACGGGATCCTGAGCCTGGATCAGCTCAATGACCAGGAGCGCTGGGATCTGGCCGTCATGTATTCCACCCTGCTCAAGCGAGGCAACGCCTTCTTCGACAAGGGCGACGGCAAGGGGATGGATCTGCCCTACATCGCCGCCTGGCATCAGGCTCCGCTTCACGATCCGCGGCGGGAGGACTACAGGCTCAACCTGCAGTTCTTCTCCTTCCGCCGTGCCGTGGACAAAATCAAGTATCTTGCCGGGTCCGAGTCAGGCATGGCTGCCTGGGTCTCGGACACCACCCCAGAGCGGATCGCTGACCGCTTCCGTCAACTGGGGCCTCTGGACCTGGAGAATGGAGAGAATCGATGACGACGAGAGCGGAATTCATACAGGCCTGGACCCAGGGTGCGGACGGCCAAGGTGCTACCAAGGCCCGAGAGCTCTTCCAAAAGGTTTATGGAGGGGACCCTCAGGGCGTCTGGAGCGCACCCGGGCGGGTTAACCTGATCGGCGAGCATACGGATTACAACGCCGGGCTCAGTCTGCCCATCGCCCTGCCTACTCGTACCTATGTGGCCGTCAGCACCAGGAAGGACAGCCGGGTGCGCCTGGTCTCCACCATGGATCCGGAGAATCCGGTCCAAGCAGATCTGGATGGGCTTCAGGCCCGGGGAGTCAGCGGATGGGCGGCCTATCCGGTCGGTGTGGCCTGGGCCCTGCAGCGGGATGGCTTCCCGCAGGTTCAAGGGTTCGACCTGGCATTGGCCTCCTGCGTTCCCGTGGGGTCCGGGTTGAGTTCCTCGGCGGCCATGACCTGCGCAGTGGCCCTGGCCCTGGATGACCTGTTCGGTCTGGGGCTGGGAGGCAACGAAGCTGGTCGGGTCAGGCTGGTCCAGGCCGCCATCACGGCTGAGAATGATATGGCCGGTGCCTCTACCGGCGGCATGGATCAGAGCGCCTCCATGCGCTGTCGATCCGGCTGCGCCCTGCGGTTGGACTGCAGGCCGGAACTGGATGCCATGAGCAACGTGCGTCAGGTCCCCTTCGACTTGAAGGCTGCAGGCCTGGAGCTGCTGGTTGTCAACACCAGGGCTCAGCACCAGCTCAACGATGGCCAATACGATCAGCGCCGAGCCACCTGCGAGCAGGCTGCGCATCTGCTGGGGGTGGCCAACCTGCGCCAGTCGGCAGACCAGGTCAACGGCGCTGCTGATCCTGCATCCGCCATGGCTGCGCTGCTGGGGCAGCTGTCCGATGAGACCATGCGTCGGCGGGTCCGTCACGTGGTCAGCGAGATAGGACGGGTGGACCGCTTCATCGAGGCCTTCGGCAAGGGCGATTACGCCTTGGCGGGCCGCCTTATGAACGCTTCCCATGACTCCCTGCGGGACGACTACGAGGTCACCTGCCCGGAATTGGATGAGGCCGTGGACGCGGCACGCCAGGGCGGGGCCTACGGAGCACGCATGACCGGCGGCGGGTTCGGCGGGTCCATCATTGCCTTGGCTGATGCCGGCAAGGGCTCCGATCTTGCCCGTGACATCACCGAACGATTCGCATCCAAAGGGTTCAAGGCCCCCGAAGCCCTGATCGCCCTGCCCTCCTCGGCGGCCGCACGCGAATCCTGAGCTGCAGACCTCTACGACCCCGCTTCTCCCGGCGCTCCTCTAAGCTGGGGGAGCGGGGTCCCGGTTTTCAAGGGGCCGGCCAAGGGCGAGGTGGATGAGGAGGACGGTCATGGACAAGGCAATCATCACGGTGGTGGGCAAGGATGCCATTGGCATCATCGGCAAGGTCTGTACGGATCTTTCCCAGCAGAGCATCAATGTGCTGGATATTTCGCAGACCATTCTGGATGGCTTCTTCACCATGATGATGATCGTGGACTGTACTGCCTGCCGGGATGATTTCGATGCGCTGAGCAAGCGGATGGAATCTTTGGGAGAGGACATCGGAGTCTCCATACGTTGCCAGCGCGAGGAGATCTTCACCAGGATGCACCGGGTCTGAGGAGGCGGCCATGATCACACGAGACGAGGTCCTGGAGACCAACAACATGATCGACCGGGAGCGCCTGGACGTGCGCACCATCACCATGGGCATCAGCCTGCTGGACTGCGCCAGCCAGGATGTGGACATGCTCTGCCGGAACATTCATCGCCGGATCGTCTCGCTGGCCGGCGACCTGGTGTCCACAGGGGACTCCATCGCCCGCGAGTACGGCATTCCCATCGTCAACAAGCGCATCACCGTCACCCCCATCTCCCTGGTCGCGGCCGGCGCCTGCCACACCGTGGAAGACTATGTGGCTGTGGCCAAGACCCTGGACCGCTCGGCTCAGGAGGTCGGGGTCAACCTGATCGGCGGCTATTCGGCCCTGGTCGGCAAGGGCATGACTCCGGCGGAGCGGCTGCTGATCAAGTCCCTGCCCAGAGCGCTGAGCCAGACGGAACGTGTCTGCGCCAGCGTCAACGTGGGCTCCACCAGAACGGGCATTGATATGGATGCTGTAGCCCTGATGGGCCGGGTCGTCAAGGCCACTGCCGAGAGCACCGCCGACTCGGACAGCTCTGGTTGTACCAAGCTGGTGGTTTTCTGCAACGCTCCGGACGACAACCCCTTCATGGCCGGCGGCTTCCATGGAGTCAGCCAAGGGTCGGCCGTCGTCAATGTGGGAGTCTCCGGGCCCGGCGTGGTCAAGACTGCCTTGGAGTCGGCCAAGGGAGCGGACTTCGGGCAACTCTGCGAGACCATCAAGCGGACGGCCTTCAAGATCACCCGCGTGGGGCAGCTGGTGGCCCAGGAGGCCAGCCGCCGCCTGGATGTGCCTTTCGGGATCATCGACCTGTCCCTGGCTCCCACCCCAGCGGTCGGAGACTCAGTGGGGGAGGTCCTGCAGACCATGGGTCTGGAGCAGGTGGGCGCTCCGGGAACTACCGCTGCTCTTGCCATCCTCAACGATCAGGTCAAGAAGGGCGGCATCATGGCTTCCAGCTCGGTGGGCGGGCTGTCCGGGGCCTTCATCCCTGTGTCCGAGGATGCCGCCATGATCCAGGCTGCGCAAGAGGGGAGCCTGACTCTGGAGAAGCTTGAGGCCATGACCTGCGTCTGCTCGGTAGGCCTGGATATGATCCCCATCCCTGGGGATACTTCTGCTGAGTCCATCTCCGGCCTCATCGCCGACGAGGCGGCCATCGGCATGATCAATCAGAAGACCACCGCAGTCAGAGTCATCCCCGTCATCGGCAAGCAGGTGGGCGAGTCGGCCGAGTTCGGCGGACTCATGGGCGGTGGCCCGGTCGTGCCCGTCAATACCCGATCCTGTGCTGCATTCGTCAATCGTGGCGGACACATCCCAGCACCCATCCACAGCTTCAAGAACTGAGCGCGCTCGCGGGGTTCAGCGGCCGCCTTGGAACCCCAATTGCCGCCAGGCCTCGTAGATGGCAATGGATGCGCAGTTGGTCAGGTTCAGGCTGCGCAGGCTGGGCCGCATGGGCAGCCTGACCTGTTCGGCCACATGAGGGCCAGCCATGATCTCCATGGGGTCGGGGATGTCGCCCGGCTCGGGGCCGAACAGGAGGATGTCGTCCGGCCGGTAGCTGATATCGGTGTAGAGCTTGTCGGCGTGGGCGGTGAAGGCGATGATCCGGCTGTCGGGCATGGAGCGGACCAGGTCGTCGAAGTCCGGGTGCAGAACCACGTGGGCCATGTCATGATAGTCAAGGCCAGCCCGGCGCAGCTTGGTGTCCTTGAGGTTGAAGCCCAATGGCTCTATCAGATGCAGGATGGTGCCGGTCACGGCGCACAGGCGGATGGCCGAGCCGGTGTTGCCGGGGATTCGCGGCGAGTAGTAGCACAGGTGGGGTGTGGAGGTCTTCACCCGGCTGGCCTGATCGGCCTTCATCATGGCATCCACTACGGAGATGGGGTTGCCATGGGCATCGGTGACCAACTCGTCGGGACCATAGTTCGATTTGCGGTATCCGTACTCGTACATGCTTTCGACGGCCTTCGACGGGTCGCCGGGCTGCTCCTGCTCCTGCCTGTTCATGAGGCCAACCTATCGTCGCCAACCGACAGGAGAGGCAGTGCCGGTCGGCACCGTCGGGCAGAATACGGCGGTTGAATGAGGCAGTTTAGGATGGCGAAGGGCGGTGTGATCATGGAGAGTGCGGAAACGGCCTTGGCACAGATGGAGCCCATCCGCCTGCGGCTGTTCGATTGGTGGAGCCGCTACGCTCGCGACCTGCCTTGGCGCTTTGGACGAACCACGCCCTGGGGGGTTCTGGTTTCCGAGGTCATGAGCCAGCAGACCCAGATGAGCCGGGTGGTGCCCTACTGGACGGCCTGGATGAAGGCATGGCCGGATGCGGCCTCCCTGGCCGCCGCCCCTAAGGCTGAAGTCATTACGGCCTGGGGCAGGCTGGGCTACCCGCGCCGAGCCCTGCGCCTGCAGGAATGTGCAGGACGGGTGGCCGGCCAGTACGCAGACCGTCTGCCCCGGGATTACGACCAGCTGGTGGCCCTGCCTGGCATCGGCGATTACACGGCCAGCGCTGTCATGAGCTTTGCCTACGGCCAGAGGATCGCCGTCATCGACACCAACGTACGCAGGGTGCTCTCCAGAGTCTTTCTGGGGCATGAATCCACCGGTGGCGCTGCCAGCCAAGAGGAGCGCCAGCTGGCCTGGCAGGTCCTGCCCAAGGACGAGGGGCCGGAGGATGTCGGTGCCGAGGACAGCAGTGCCCAGGTGAATAGTGGCCGCCTGGAATCGACTGATCCGCAGGTCCGGTCGGAAGCTTGGCGGGAGCCGCCCTCGGCACGATGGAACCAGGCTGTCATGGAGCTGGGCGCCACAGTCTGCGTCGCCCGCAAACCGGCCTGCGATATCTGCCCGCTGGCTGGCCACTGCCGCTTTCTCAAGGCTGGGCTGCCCGGTCTGGGTGCAAGCAGGACCAGACCCCGGCAGCGCTTCGCGGGAACCGATCGGCAAATCCGCGGATCCATCCTCCAGGCGTTGCGGCAGGCTTCGGGCGCACCCCTGCCAAGGAAGGAACTGAAACCCCTGTGTGCGGACGAAATCCGTCTTGATCGGTGCATCGCCTCCCTGGATGACGACGGTCTTCTGGAAATTGGTAAGGATGGCCTTCTGCGTCTGCCGAAGTGAAGGCCTCCCTGGCGACTAGACTGGATAAGTATGGCCAAGCGACGCATGAGCGAGAAGAAGCGGCGGATGTACCGCCGCCGAAGGATTGCGGCTGCCCTGCTGGCGGTGCTTTTTTTGCTGGTCTGCGTTGGCCTTGTCTGGGGCGTGGGGGCCGGCATCAGAGCCCTTCGTGGAGGCGACGGGCGCCAGGGAGCCTCGACCAGCGTCCAGCAGACCGCAAAGACTAAATCTCAGGACAAAGACAAGGACAGGCAGAGCAAGGATCGGAAGAAGGATGCCGGCAAGAAGCGTTCCTCTGGGGCCCCTGACTGCGGCAAAGAAGATCTGGCTCTGGAACTGTCTGCACCTAATCCCAGCACTGGGGTCGGCGGGTCCATCGACTTTACGGCGACCATCCGCCACAAGGGAACAGGGTCCTGTCTGGTGGACGGCTCCGACGGCGGCCGGGTGCTGGTCATCACCAGCGGCGAGGATACCATCTGGCGCTCTGATGCCTGCCCGGTGGGGGCCCGCACCCTGCTCATGGCCACTGGAGACAAGGACATACAGACCATTACCTGGAATGCTGACAGCAGCCAGGACAGCTGTCAGCCCGACCAGAACCTGCCTCGGGTCAATGCAGGCTCCTACCAGGCCAAGTTGGTGCTCAAGGCTGATTCGCATGTGGTCTCACAGCCAGTGCCGGTCATGGTTCAATAGCAGCTTTTCAGGGGCGACACGCCGATTGCATGCAGGGCTTTTGTCTGCTATCGTTTTGTCTTTGCATGAGGTGTGTCATATAGCGGGCATGCATCATCGAGGAGGTGCCCGCGAATAGGCATATGGCGGCCATTCGGCATCTCCCTGGGGTAACAGGAATGATCGAGTACGGCGAGCGATAAGGAACGTCCATTTTGGCTGCCAATAAAGCTGTAAGAAGTACCACCACCACGCAGGCACGCGCTGACGAACACGACATCAAACTGCACAAGGCCACCGATCGTGTCAATTTCGGATCCATCCGCGAACCCATCGAGGTGCCCTACCTCCTGGGTGTGCAGACCGACAGCTTCGACTGGCTGGTCGGCAACGACCGGTGGAAGAAGCGGGTCGAGGAGGACCAGGTCAACGGGACTCATACCGTGGCCCCCGTCTCCGGCCTGGATGAGGTCTTCCAGGAGATCTCTCCCATTGAAAACTTTGCCCAGACGATGAGCCTGACCTTCTCGGATCCCTATTTCGAGGAGCCCCGGCACACGGTCCAGGAATGCAAGGAGAAGGACTACACCTACTCCGCCCCCCTGTACGTGAACGCCGAGTTCGAGAACGGGGACACCGGCGAGATCAAGTCGCAGACCGTCTTCATGGGCGACTTCCCGCTGCAGACCCCCCACGGCACCTTCATCATCGGCGGCTCGGAGCGCGTCATCGTCTCCCAGCTGGTCCGCTCTCCAGGCGTCTACTTCGACCGCACCCAGGACCGCAACTCCGACAAGGAGATCTTCGGAGCCAAGATCATCCCCAGCCGGGGCGCCTGGCTGGAGTTCGAGATCGACAAGCGCGATGTGCTGGGCGTGCGTGTGGACCGCAAGCGCAAGCAGTCCGCCATCGTCTTCCTCATGGCCATCGGCATGACCAAGCCGCAGATCCGCAAGGCCTTCAAGGGCTATCCGCTGGTTCTGGACGCCCTGGAGAAGGAGACCATCGAGACCCAGGACGAGGCCCTGACCGACCTCTACCGCAAGATCCGGCCTGCGGACACCGCCTCGCCCGAGGCTGGCCGCAACCTGCTGGACTCCTTCTACTTCAACACCAAGCGCTATGACCTAGCCCGGGTCGGCCGTTACAAGATCAACCGCAAGCTGGGACTTGAGGCCGATTTCAACGACCGCAGCCTGCATCCCGAGGACATCATCGCCACACTCAAGTACCTGGTGACCCTGCATGCCGGCGGGCAGACCTTCCCCGGCCGCCGCGACGGCCAGGATATCGAGCTGCGGGTAGACGTGGACGACATCGACCACTTCGGCAACCGCCGCATCCGCCAGGTAGGCGAGCTGATCCAGAACCAGCTGCGCACCGGCCTGAGCCGTATGGAGCGCGTGGTCCGCGAGAGGATGACCACCCAGGACGCGGAAGCCATCACCCCGCAGTCCCTGATCAACATCCGCCCGGTCAACGCCACCATCAAGGAGTTCTTCGGAACCTCCCAGCTGAGCCAGTTCATGGATCAGAACAACCCGCTGGCCGGCGTGACCAACAAGCGTCGTCTTTCGGCCTTGGGCCCCGGCGGCCTGTCCCGCGACCGTGCATCCATGGAGGTGCGCGATGTGCACCCGTCCCACTACGGACGCATGTGCCCCATCGAGTCCCCTGAAGGCCCCAACATCGGTCTGATCGGCTCCCTGGCTACCTTCGCCCGGGTCAACCCCTTCGGCTTCATCGAGACCCCCTACCGCAAGGTCGTGGACGGCCAGGTGACTGACGACGTGGTCTACATGACCGCCGACCAGGAGTCCGAGCACACCATCGCCCAGGCCAACCAGGAGATTGACGAAACCGGACACTTCGTCGAGGACGAAGCCCTGGTGCGTGACGCCGAGGCCGAGGCCAAGGATGTGCCCGTCTCCCAGGTGGACCTGATGGATGTCTCCCCCCGGCAGATGGTTTCGGTGGGCGCCTCCCTTATTCCATTCCTGGAGCACGACGAGGGCCACCGAGCGCTGATGGGCACCAACATGCAGCGTCAGGCCGTCCCCCTGGTCAAGTCCGAGCGTCCCTTGGTGGGCACTGGCTCCGAGTGGCGTTCCGCCATCGACTCGGGCGATGTCATCCTGGCTGAGAAGCCGGGCGTGGTCACCTACGTCTCCGCCGACATCATCCGCGTCATGAATGACGACGGCACCCAGTCCTCCTACAAGCTGGCCAAGTTTCAGCGGTCCAACCAGACCACCTGCTACAACCAGGTCCCCCTGATCAAGGACGGGGAGCGGGTCGAGGCCGGTACGGTCCTGGCTGACGGCCCCGCCACCGAGAAGGGCGAGATGGCCCTGGGCAAGAATGTCCTGGTGGCCTTCATGCCTTGGAACGGATACAACTACGAGGACGCCGTCATCATCTCCCAGCGGCTGGTCCAGGACGACACCCTGAGCTCCATCCACATCGAGGAGTATGAGACCGACGCCCGCGAGACCAAGCTGGGCGCCGAGGAGATCACCCGGGACCTGCCCAACGTGGGCGAGGATGCGGTGGCCAACTTGGACGAGCGCGGCATCATCCGCATCGGCGCCGAGGTCGAGGCTGGAGACATTCTGGTCGGCAAGGTCACCCCCAAGGGCGAGACCGAGCTGACCCCCGAGGAGCGGCTCCTGCGGGCCATCTTCGGCGAGAAGAGCCGTGAGGTTCGCGACACCAGCCTCAGGGTTCCCCACGGCGAGACCGGCACGGTCATCGAGGTCAAGGAGGTCACCCGCGAGGATGCCGAGGAGGACGGCGACGAGCTGCCCAACGGCGTCAACCGGATGATCCGGGTCTACATCGCCCAGCACCGCAAGATCACCCAGGGCGACAAGCTCTCCGGCCGTCACGGCAACAAGGGCGTCATCTCGAGGATCCTGCCCGAGGAGGATATGCCCTTCATGGCCGATGGCACCCCCGTCGACATCATGCTCAATCCACTGGGCGTGCCCTCCCGTATGAATCTGGGCCAGGTCTTGGAACTCCATCTGGGGTGGATCGCCCACTCCGGCTGGGACATCAGCCTGGACCCCGACCTGGAGGCCGAGTGGAAGAAGCACATTCCGGCAGGAGCCGAGAAGGCTGAACCCGGCACCGCCGTGGCCACCCCGGTCTTCGACGGCGTGCGGCAGGATGCCTTGAACGGCCTGCTCAAGACCACCCTGCCCAACCGTGACGGCGAGCGCCTGGTGGGCGACGACGGCAAGGCTGTGCTTTACGACGGCCGAACCGGCGAACCCTTCACCAAGCCGATCTCCGTGGGCTACATGTACATGCTCAAGCTCCACCACCTGGTGGACGACAAGATCCACGCCCGTTCCACCGGCCCCTACTCGATGATCACCCAGCAGCCCCTGGGCGGCAAGGCCCAGTTCGGCGGCCAGCGCTTTGGCGAGATGGAGGTCTGGGCCCTGGAGGCCTACGGTGCCGCCTACACCCTGCACGAGATGATGACCACCAAGTCCGACGACGTGGACGGCCGTGTGCGGGCCTATGGAGCCATCGTGCGCGGGGAGAACCTGCCGGCGGCCGGCATTCCCGAATCCTTCAAGGTGCTGCTCAAGGAGATGCAGTCGCTCTCCTTGAACGTGGAGGTGCTCAACGCCGAAGGCAACGTGATCGAGATGAAGGACGAGGACGACGACCCCAACGCCGCCTCCGACGATCTGGGCTTCAACATCGGCGCCCGCCCGGACGCCGCCGCCAAGGCCGACCAGTCAGCTCCCGAGCCGGAGTACCGCTGAACCACCAGTCACAGGGATGCCCGCACTGCGGGCATCCCGCTAAAAGGCAAACTTCAGAGCAGTTACAAGATCAGAGACAGGACATAGAGTGCTGGACGTCAATGCATTTGACAAACTGAGAATCGGACTGGCCACGGCCGACGACATCCGCGGCTGGAGCTATGGCGAGGTCAAGAAGCCCGAGACCATCAACTACCGTACCTTGAAGCCCGAGAAGGACGGCCTGTTCGGCGAGCAGATCTTCGGACCCACCCGCGACTGGGAGTGCGCCTGCGGCAAGTACAAGCGCGTGCGCTTCAAGGGGATCGTCTGCGAGCGCTGCGGCGTGGAGGTCACCCGCTCCCGCGTCCGCCGCGAGCGTATGGGCCACATCGAGCTGGCCGCCCCCGTCACCCACATCTGGTTCTTCAAGGGCGTGCCCTCCCGGCTGGGCTACCTGCTGGACATCGCGCCCAAGGACCTGGAGAAGGTCATCTACTTCGCGGCCTACATGGTCACCAAGGTGGATGAGGACAAGCGCCACAAGGATCTGCCCGACCTGCAGGACGAGTTCGACAACGAGATCACCCAGCTGGGGAAGAAGCGCGACCTGGAGATCGACAAGCGCGCCAAGAAGCTGGAGGAGGACCTGGCCGAGCTGGAGAAGACCGACGAGGTCAAGGGTTCCATGAAGGCCCGTCTGCGCAACGGGGCTGAGCGGGACATGACCGCCATCCGCAAGCGCTACGACGACCAGATCCAGAGGGTCACCGCCGTCTTCGACCGCTTCAAGACCCTGAAGCCCGGCGACATGGAGGGCGACGTGGATCTGTGGCGGGAGATGCAGGACCGCTACGGTGACTACTTCGAGGGCTGCATGGGCGCCGAGGCCATCAAGAAGCGCCTGCAGGACTTCGACCTGGAGGGTGCCGCCAAGGAGCTCCGCCACGAGATCGACACCGGCTCCGGCCAGCGCAAGGCCCGTGCCCTGAAGCGGCTCAAGGTGGTCTCCGCCTTCCTGAACACCGGCAACAAGCCCGAGGCCATGGTCCTGGACGTCGTCCCGGTCATTCCGCCCGACCTGCGCCCCATGGTGCAGCTGGACGGCGGCCGCTTCGCCACCTCCGACCTCAACGACCTCTACCGGCGCGTCATCAACCGCAACAACAGGCTCAAGCGCCTGATCGAGCTGGGCGCCCCTGAGATCATGCTCAACAACGAGAAGCGCATGCTCCAGGAGGCTGTGGACTCCCTCTTCGACAACGGCCGCCGTGGCCGTCCCGTCACCGGAGCCTCCAACCGTCCCCTGAAGTCCCTGGCAGACATGCTCAAGGGCAAGCAGGGCCGCTTCCGTCAGAACCTGCTGGGCAAGCGTGTGGACTACTCGGGCCGTTCCGTGATCGTGGTCGGGCCCTCCCTGCGCATGCACCAGTGCGGCCTGCCCAAGCCCATGGCCCTGGAGCTCTTCAAGCCCTTCGTCATCAAGCGTCTGGTGGACCTCAACTACGCACAGAACATGAAGAGCGCCAAGCGTCTGGTCGACCGCGGCGATCCCGAGGTCTGGGGCGTGCTGGAGGAGGTCATCTCCGAGCATCCCGTCCTGCTCAACCGTGCGCCTACGCTGCACCGTCTGGGCATCCAGGCCTTTGAGCCCATCCTGGTCGAGGGCAAGGCCATCCACTTGCCCCCGCTGGCCTGCGCGGCCTTCAACGCCGACTTCGACGGCGACCAGATGGCAGTCCACCTGCCCCTGTCGGCAGAGGCCCAGGCTGAGGCCCGTTCGCTCATGCTGGCCTCTGACAACATCCTCAAGCCCGCCGATGGCCACACGGTCACCATGCCCTCCCAGGACATGATTCTGGGTCTGTACTACCTGACCAGCGTGGTGCCCGGCGCCAAGGGCCAGGGCAGGATCTTCTCCAGCCTGGCTGAGGCCCGCATGGCTCTGGACCTGGGCGAGATCGACATGCAGGCCAAGATCCTGCTGCGGGTCCCCGCCGACTTCGTCATGCCCAAGGATTGGGAGCCCGGCGACCTCGAGGTCGTCGACCCCGAGCCAGGCAGCCCTGACGTGGTCAAGGAGGAGGTCTTCAAGGACGGATCCAGGCTCTTCGCCACCAACTACGGGCGGGTCCTGTTCAACCGGACGCTGCCTGTGGACTACCCCTTCATCAACGAGCAGGTGCCCAAGGGCAAGTTGTCCGGCATCGTGGACGACATCGCCACTCGGTACTCGACCGCCCAGGTGGCGGCCACCCTGGATGCCCTGAAGGATCTGGGCTTCACCCGGGCCCAGTGGTCCGGCGTGACCATGGCCTTCTCCGACATCGTGGTGCCGCCCGAGCGCAGCGAGATCGTCAACGAGTACCAGGGGCAGGCCGCCAAGGTCAACTCCCAGTACGACATGGGTCTGCTGACCGACGAGGAGCGCCGTCAGGAGCTGATCAACCTGTGGACCGAGTGCACCGACAAGGTAGCTGATGCCATGCAGGAGCATTTCACTCCGGACAACAACGTGAACATCATGGTCCAGTCCGGGGCGCGAGGCAACTGGATGCAGATTCGCCAGATCGCCGGTATGCGAGGCCTGGTGGCCAATCCCAAGGGCGAGATCATCCCTCGACCGGTCAAGTCCAACTATCACGACGGCCTGTCGGTGCTGGAGTACTTCATCTCCCAGCACGGCGCCCGCAAGGGTCTGGCCGACACCGCACTGCGCACCGCCGAGTCGGGCTACCTGACCCGTCGTCTGGTCGACGTCTCCCAGGATGTGATTGTGCGCGAGGAGGACTGCGGCACCATGCGCGGTCTGACCATGAAGGTGGCCGAACGCGACGAGCAGGGCAACCTGGTCCTGGTCAAGGCCGCCGACGGCGGACCCTACTCCAGGCTCCTGGCCGCGGACGTCATCGACCCCAAGGACGGCAAGACCGTGCTCTACAAGCGCGGTGACGCCCTGTCCATGGACGTGCTTCGCGACATGGTCGCCCACGGCGTGGAGGAGGTCAAGGCCCGTTCGGTCCTGACCTGCGAGTCCACCCGCGGGGTGTGCGCCAAGTGCTACGGCTGGTCCCTGGCCACCAACAAGCTGGTGGATGTCGGCGAGGCCGTGGGCATTGTGGCCGCCCAGTCCATCGGCGAGCCCGGCACCCAGCTGACGCTGCGTTCCTTCCACTCCGGCGGCGTGGCTTCGGCCTCCGACATCACCCAGGGTCTTCCCCGTGTCACCGAGCTCTTCGAGGCCCGTACCCCCAAGGGCGAGGCTCCCATCGCGGAGTTCCCTGGCACCGTCAAGGTGGAGGACACCGACCGCGGTCGCCAGGTGACCCTGACCCCCGACGACACCTCTGTGGAGGCGCTGACCTACCCGGTCACCCGCCGTGCGCCCATGATGGTCAAGGACGGACAGCACGTCGAGGCCGGCACCCAGCTGATCGAGGGCTCCGTGGATCCCAAGAAGATCCTGCGCATCCTCGGCCCGCGCGCCGCCCAGGTGAACATCGTCAACGAGGTGCACACGGTCTACCGCTCCCAGGGCGTGGACATCCACGACAAGCACATCGAGGTCATCGTCCACCAGATGCTCCGCCGCGTCACGGTCATCGACTCGGGCGACACCGACCTGCTGCCCGGCGAGCTGGTCGACCAGGCCAAGTTCAAGGCCGCCAACATGAAGGCCGTCAAGGCCGGTGGCAAGCCGGCCGCGGGACGTCCTGAGCTCATGGGCATCACCAAGGCCTCCCTGGCCACCGACTCCTGGCTGTCGGCCGCCTCCTTCCAGGAGACGACCCGCGTGCTCACCGAGGCCGCCCTGAACCAGAAGGTCGACGACCTGAAGGGCCTCAAGGAGAACGTGATCATCGGCAAGCTGATCCCGGCCGGCACCGGCCTGGCCCGGTACCGCAACGCCACCGTGGAGCCCGACAAGGCCATCCGCGACACCATCTACCCCAACTTCGGCCTGGGTGGCGGCGATGTGGATCTGAGCGACGCCGACCTGAACGATGTGGACTTCTCCAACATCGACTTCGGGGACCTGAAGCTGGGCGACGACTTCAACCCTGACGACTTTCTCAACGACCAGGGCGGCCAAAGCCATCTGGATACCCCCAACGTGCAGGACCCGTCAGCTGATGCCGACAATCAGACGGCTGCCACGGGCGCGGGATCTTCGGATGCCACCGATGGCAGCGACTCAGCCCAGCAGCCGCCGCAGCAGTCCGGCGACGCAACCTTCTCCTCCTCGCAGGACCAGCACTCCAACCAGTGAGCGTCTGAACAACTGATAGCCGCAGATCCGCTTGGGCCGGATGACCCGGCCTTGCGGATTTGGTTGCCGGATATGTGATAAAAGATGAGGGCCTGTACGATCCCAGCAATCGTACAGGCCCTTGTTTTGTTTGTCCCGTGGCCCAGATTGTCAATGGACGGTGGTCAGGTGATCGTGTCTATATTCTTGGTCCATGGCGCCGTCAGTCGGCCATATCGTCGCGTATGGGCCCTGCTGAAGCTGGTTGGCTATATCTTTTGTGTGTGAGCCTTGCCTTAGTCATTTGGTAACCTCTTGATTCTCAGAGCTCGACCGCAGAACACGCTTGCTTCGCTGTGATGCCACTATGCTGTGATGTCACTATCAGCGCGAGAAAGGAAACGCCATGGTGGGTTCATCCATGTAGGTCCAGCCCGTGGGGTAGGTCAGCGCAGGTGTCTGGGGGAGAGCAGGGCACGCCAGCGTCGTGTTCGTGGCAGGGATGCCAGGATGGCGGATCGAAGCTTGTCTACCAGCTGCCAGCAGGCTTCGGCCTCCTGCTCATCTGAAGGGTTTCGGTCGAAAGAGGCCTGATCAGCCATGTCGCGCAGCCGATCCAGTTCCCGGCGCAGTCCGGCCGACGAGGACCCTGGTGGGTCGGTCAGAAGGGTCCGTGCGATCAGAGCCGCCTGCTCGCTTCGGGTGCCCTCCAGGGGCAGGCCGGTCTGTCTGCCTAAGTTGCCGATCTGCCGCCAGCCGGCACGGATGCGTGTCTTTGCGTCGCCGGTCGACCGGGCCTGTCTGCGCAGCCAGGCCTTGACGGCAAGCAGGAGCAGAATCATGAGAGCCGGCAGCCAGAACGGCATGGTCCAGAGCGTCGCTTTGGCTATCACGGGTCCGTACCGTTGCCAGAAAGAGGGTGAAGACTGCCGGGATGCTTCCTGCCCGCCGACGCTAGTCCTGCCCTGGGTGGTCCTGTCGTCGCGTGGAGGATCGACCAGCGGGGGTGGTGGCTGGCGGACCAGGGTGCGTGGATCGGGTGGTGTGGAGTCCAGGGACTTGTCCGGGGTCTTGGTCTCTGGCGGCGTGGGGTAGAAGGGGACCCATCCCATCCCCTTCAGATTGACTTCCACCCAGGCCTGAGCATCACGTCCGGTGAAGTCGATTCGGGTACTCCCATCAGACTCGGTCCTGGTTCGTGACCGACTGATGGAGCCGTCACGGTTCTTGGGCAGGAATCCCAAGACCACTCGGGATGGCAGACCCATCTGCCTGGCCAAGAGGGCCATGGCCGAGGCGTATTGCTCGCTGTCGCCCACCATGGCCTGGCCCTGCATCAGCTGATTGATTCGATAGTCACCATGGCCAGAGGGCGAGGGGTAGTCTCCGGCCAAACCGTGGGAGAACCATCCCTCACGATGCAGCCGTTCTTCGATGGCCAGTGCCCTGGCGCCGCCGCGCACCTGCATGGAGGTCATGGAGGCAGCGGCCTTGGGCAGGCTCTCCGGGGCATCCGCCAAGGGAGGCACCTGGGCTTGCCCCGGATCACTGTTGGCGATGCGGCGGGTTTCGGGTCTGTCTTCGGTCAGACCGTGCACTGTATAGCTGGATCCTGCCTGCAGGATCTGATCGGTTAAGGCAGTGTCCGTAGCTTTGTTGAAGTAGAGATCCTCCCGCTGCAGGCCCTGGACCGGATCGATGCCTTCGACCTGTCCGGCGGAAGGCAGCCAGGCGTGGTTGAATCCCTCTCGAATCTGGAATGTCGCTGTAAAAGGCTTTCCGGCTGATTTGGCGTCTTTGGCCTTTTCCTGCTGTGCTTCTGTGCGGATTTGGGCGCCGATGCGCCGGTAGTCGGCGGCTCCTGCCCCCGAGGAGTCTGACAGATTCCAGACCTTGCCGTCATAACGGTCCATGACGGCCATGCGGACCGGTGTACCGGCGGGAAGGTTATGGACCGTGACCAGGGTATCGTCACGGTGGCGTTTGACATAGGCACGGTAATCACTCAAGGGGCTGGTGAACTGGTAAGGGTCCATGGGCGGTTGATAGTGGTCGCGAATGACCAGCCGCGTTGGGGCTGGCAGGAGTCCAACGGAGCAGATCACCCCGGCTGCCAATGCCAGGGTCAGGAGGGCGGATGCGGCTCCTTGCAGGCGCAGCAGCCCAAGTCCGATAGCAGACCAGATCAGCAGGAGCAGCCAGAGGATGCCGCCCGTCAATGCCGGGTAGATGCCTCTGCTGGTGCCCAGGGCCGCCGACACAGCCATGGTAGCCAGAATGGGCAGGGCGGACGCCACGACGGCAAGGGGATGCGTTGGCCGTCCCAAGTTGCGGCCCAGGCCATAGCGGGCCAGCAGCACGGCCAAATAACAGGTCCAGAGCATCAGTGTCCACAGGGCCATCAGCCCGCCGGCTTCCTGGCCCAGGGGCGGGTCGATGGCTGCCAGGGTCTTGAAAGCGCTGAATGTTGCTGACCACCCTTGTGTCAGGGTTGCCCAGGTTGGCAGGATATGGGCTAGCGTGGTTCCATTCAGGGCAAAGATGGGGCCCAGCAGGAACTGAGCTGCGATTAGCAGCAGAGGCTGAAGAAGGGCTGTGGCAATCCCACGGCGGGGAAGCATGGCTATCAGCAGTCCGGTCAGGCAGGCTGCGGTCCCCACTGTCAGCCAGAAGGGCAAGCTGCCATACACCGGCAGCAGCTGCAGTCCGGCCAGCAGATCGAGCGGTGCCAGTGCAATGACCAGAACGATGGGGGAGCGATGCTTGGTCGGGTCGATGTTGGACTGCAGGCCAGCCCGGTTGATCAGGCGGATAGGTTCCGCCTGAGCTTGGTCCATCCATGATGCGGATGTGCTCATGGCTGGTTCTCCAAGAGGAGGGGAAGGTCTCGCAGGTTGCCCAGAACAGCGCTGACCAGGCCCGGTTGAGTCTGTACGCTTGGATGGGCATCCAGATCGGCTGCCAGCAGCATGACCGGTGATGTGCTCTGGGCTGATCTGCATATTAGTGCCGAGGTTTGACGGTCGCCCTGCGAGCCGCTCACCATGATGGCCAGACTGGTCCGCTTGGAAGCGTCACCCAGGTCGGGCTTGCTATAGCTGTCCTGGCGAGGGCTGATGGCGCTGCAGGCATCCAGGAAGCTTCGGGGATCCTCCGAGGGAAAGGCGGTCCCATATGCATGGGGATCGTCCGGTTCCGGTGCAATTGCTTGCAAACGACGGCCGTCAAGCAGGCATCGGCAGCCCAGGGATGCGAAGATTTCAACTGCCAGCTCGAACTCATCCGCATTTCGGTAGGAGTCGGCCTGCCCGTCCAGGATCAGTTCGGTTCTGGTGCGCAGGGTGGGCTCGTACTGGCGAACCATCAGGGTGCCGGCCCGGGCAGTGGACAGCCAGTGGACCCGCTTTATGTCGTCGCCCGGGGCATAAGGACGCAGGGCGTGAAATTCCAGATCGTCGTCGACGATGCCAGGGCCAGGATCCCCCTCCAGATCGCGTTCCAGTCCAGCCTGAAGGGGCGGCAGGGCCACTGTGCGAGGATGGATATAGAGTTTTCGGGCATCGGTCAGGATCCGGCGACGGCGGATGAGTCCCAGCGGATCCCCAGCCTCCATGGTTACCGGGCCCAGGTCAATCACGCCACGGGACCTTGCTTCAAGTTTGAGGCGGATCTGGTGGCTCTGGCCGGGAGCCAGAGCAGGCAAAGGTGCCACAGCAGTTCCCCGACCGATTGTCAGGCCTATTCGACCGCGACGGGTTGAACGGCTGCCTGGGTTGGTCAGAGCCAGGACCAGCTCGGCTTGACCGCCTACCTCCAGACGGCCTTGGTCGAGATTCGTTTTAGCGCTACAGGACAAGTTGCCCAAGCTCATCAGCAACCCCAGCAGCAGCATACCCAAGCCCAGCAGGGAGCCCGCCAGCAGTTCACGCCAGCCTGTTGGGGCAAAAGCCAGAGCGCACAGGACCGCAGCCAGAGCCATGGACCGGCCTAGAGCAGTGACCGACTGCCATAGATCAGCGGCCATGGCTCGCAAGCTGTGTCTGGAGCCTGCCGAGGCTGCAGGTCCTGCTTCCGGGGCAGGTCGGCGAGAGAAGGCGGTCATGCTCATTGCTCTCCAGAGGGGACGGGGACCTTGGCCAGGGCTTCGGCCAGCGCCTGATGCTCGTCCATGTCTGCCAGCCTGCTCTGGGCGGTCAGAATAAGCCGGTGGGCCAAAATGGGGTCGACCAGATCCTTGACATCGTCGGGAATCACATAGCTGCGACCCTGAGAGCAGGCCCGGATTCTGGCGCAACGGACAAGGGCCAGTCCGCCTCTGATGGAGGAGCCGACTTGGATTGCGGAGCTGTGCCGCGTGGCTTCGATGATGTGAATGACATACTCCATGATGGAGGGATCGCAGAAGACCTTGGACGCGCAGGCGGCCATGGCTTCCACATGGCCGGCATCGACCACCGGGTCGACCAGTCCGGCCCTGTCTCGGATGTCAGCCTCCTCAAGAATGCGCATGCTCGCATCATGGCCTGGTGCCCCCAGCGAGGTGCGGATCAGAAAGCGGTCCATCTGCGCCTCGGGGAGGGCATAGGTGCCCAGTTGCTCGATTGGATTCTGTGTGGCTATAACCATGAATGGCCGCGGGAGGCGGTAGGTGCGGCCATCCACGGTCACCTGGCCTTCCTCCATGACCTCCAGCAGAGCCGACTGGGTCTTGGGAGAGGCCCGGTTGATTTCGTCGGCTAGGACCAAGGAGGCGAAGACTGGACCGGGTCGGAAGGAGAATCGTCCTTGAGACTGGTCGTAGAAGGTCACGCCGAGCAGGTCGGAGGGCAACAGGTCAGGGGTGAATTGGATCCGCTTGCAGTCTACGGCGATGGAGGCTGCCAGAGCGCGTGACAGCTGGGTCTTGCCGGTGCCCGGATTGTCCTCCAGGAGCACATGGCCTCCTGCGATCAGGGCGGTGACGCACAGGGTAATGGTCTCTTCCTTGCCCAGCACCGCCTGGCTCACGTTGTCGACGATAGAGCGGAAAAGGCTGGCGAAAGCCGACACATCCACGGCGGGCTGGCTGCTGCCTCCGGCCTGATCTGATCGTCTCTGCTTTCTGGCCCCTGATGTCTGATCCACTGGTTTGGCGGCAGGCCGTTGATCCTGTCCGGTTTTTTCTGTATCACGACGTTCGTTGGTCCTGACTTCGTGAGCGGGAGCCGGGGTCCGCTCCAACTGGACGTATCGAGTCTGATCGGTGGCATCGACGTTGTCGGGACTTGCAGGAGCTGATGAGGATCGGGCGAATAGGTCACGGGCCGGCTGGCGGCCGGGGATGGTTCCGTCTTCCACCATGGTGCTGTCCGACGGAGCGGATTCCGCCCTAGGCATCTGAGCGGTTTTGTGTCTGGCAGCAGAGGCAATGCGGCCAGGCCGTGTCCGGTCGTCGCTCACAGCCGAAAGAGATTCCTTCTGGCCCAGACCGGCCATGAGGGCCTGGCGCTGTCGCTTGAGTAGATCCAGCCGGTCAGCAGGGATCCTACGGCCTTCACTGTTCGCCTCGCGCGCGGTCATGGGGATATTCCGTCTGGTCGCGTCATCAGGGATGGTGCCGTCCTGCCGGATGGGTTCCTGTGCGTTTGGTTCATCCATGGTCATTCATCCTTGTCTGCGGAGGGGACCCCCCGACGGGGAGAGGGTCTTATTGCTTGGCTTGTCGGTCTCTACGGGCAGGGTCAGCTCCTTGGCAGCAGCGGGCGAATGGCCTTCGGGCCCCACGCCATGGATGCGAGCAACCGCCCGGAAGTTCAGTGTTGCACCCGGCTTGGCTGACCCGGCGGGCAGTGTGATTACTCCACTCACCTCCGGTTGGTTGCAGGGCAGGGTCCAGGAGGCCTTGTCGGGATCAAGACCTTCGATGTCCACCTGGATGTCTGCGCAGGGTCGGCCATGTTCGGCCCCGGGGTTCAGCGTCAGCTTGACCTTGCCGTTGCCCAGATACTCCAGAGTCTGGAATGCAGGTGGATCTGGATGCGACCAGGTGGATCCAGAGGCTGAGGCCACAGGGCCTGATCCCGCCATATTGGCTGGGGCCACGCTCACTGTGCAGGTGCCTCCTGCTTCGTCATGACCCACGTCGAAGACTGCCTTGGTAGCGGTGGCCGCGCGCCATCGTGGCGAACCGCAGCCGGAACCCTCGCCGTGGACCGTATAGCCCTGTATGGGTGATCCATGATTCTCTGGCGGGCGCCAGGTGACGGTCAGGGTTTCCTTGCTGCCGCCGTCCACAGTCAGCGCCTGCACGCCTCCGGGAAGCGCGTCCGGTCTGGCTGCGGCCGGTGAGGAAGCGGGGGACCAGCCCACTTGGTTGTGCGCTTGGACAGTAAAGGAGTAATCCTGGCCGTTGGCCAGCCCGTCAATCCGGCAGGTGACGGCATTGCCGCAGGAGCGTTGTCCTGAGCCTGCAGTTGAGGTGTAGGTGACCCGGTACTCGTCCACTGGACTGCCGTTGACTGCACCCGGCTCCCAGGCCAGGAGGACCGTTCCGTCACCTGCCTGAGCGGAGCCAGCCAGCATTCTGGGGGGCTGCGGGCGGTCGATGATGCCCACGGTGATGGTGGCGGTGACTCGGCGTCCCGGATCCCGGCTGCCATCTTCGACTGTGGCCAGGATGGTGTTGGTTGAGGCGCCGATGTCGCGATCAGCTTTGATGGCGATCCGCCCGTTGCCCAGGTTGGTGGCTGTCAGCCGAGAGGTGTCGTCGCTGACCAGACCGAGCAGGCGAAGCGGAGTGTCGGGGAAGGGATTGAGGGCACCGTCGAACAGGTTCAGTTCCATGCTCTGTCCGGCCTTGAGCCCCACCTGACGCGAGGGCACTGAAGCCAGAGGTCGGGTGGTGGCGACAATGCGGAAGGCCAGGACCGTATGCACATTGCCTGATGAACTGGTGATGGTCACCGGCAGGGTGGCCTTGGTGCCGGATGTTGCGGTCTTGTCGGCGGCCACGTTCAGCTGGCCCCGGGAGCTCAGCCTGGCCTGGATCGGCCCTTGGGGGTCGCCAGCGGAAAAAGTGCTTTCGGCCGGATCGCTTCCTTGTGGCCAGCGGGTCATGGCGGTCAGGGAGATGGTCTGCGCTGGTTCCCCTGCCACCAGATCGATTACCGGTGCCGAGAGGACTGGCGGTGATGCTTTGCCGCCTACCACGGTGATGGGCAGAGTCAGCACCGACTCGTTGACGATGGTCTGGCCGCCCGGATCCCCGTCACGGACGGCAAAGGTCAGTGAGGCTGGACCGGCATAATCCCTTGCAGCGGTGAATCTCAGGGTGTGCTCGTCCACGTAGGGGTCGGATCCGTCGGACTTGGTGGCCGAGACGGACTGGCGGGAGGCGATCCGTGCGGTCTTGCCTGCACCCACCCTGACCTGATCGGCGATGTCAATGGTGATGCTTTGCCCAGCCCGCACTTTGAGGGCCGGAGCACGGGGTCTCAGTACTGGGGGGAATACCCCATAGGCGGGGACTTTCACAAAGGCCATTGAAGTGATCTTGTATCGAGTATTGGTCACGGTGTAGGGCACTGCTCTGGCCTGGTCGGTCAGATCGATGACCAGCTTTGTGGAGCCAGCTTCGCCTGCGGTCCTGGCGTGGGTCTTGGCCCCAGGATGAATTCCAAGGCGCAGATCATCAAGGGTGCCGGAAGGATTGCTTATAGAATCAGCCAGATTGACTTCCACGCTGCGCTTGTCCACCGTATCCTCGGGGGCCACCTGGTAATCCTGCGCTATGGGTGGCTGGATGGGGGCTTGGGGATCCGAGACTACGGTCAGGGTCGCCTGGTCGCTCAGTCCTGCCTGGTTGCGTGCCTTGTAGACCAGATAGGAGGTGCCTGGCTGTGAGGGGGCGGTCAGCCGGATCATGTTCTCCTCTACGCTGGCCTGGTCAAGGCCCTGGCGCTCCAGGTGGGGGTCCAGGCTCAGGGGGTCGTCGTCCCCCGCGATATCGTTGAGCAGCACCGGCACGTCGGCCACGGTTCCAGGCCGCAGCCTGACCTTGTCATCCCGGACGAAGACCCCGGTTACTGATGAGCCAGGGAAGACACCGATGCGGATGCGCGCCTGGGCGCGCTGCCCTACCCAGTCCTCCACGGCGTAGGTGAACTCGTCGGTGCCATGCGAGTCAGGATAAGCCTCATAGATCAGGTAGTCGGCTCCGGCTTTGACGATCCTGCCCAGCTTGGGCACTTGGTTGCCTAAGCCGGACAAGGTGTCGCAGTCTCCGTCCGGGTCGATGCCGGTCAGCGGGACGGGGATGCGCACCTTGGCCCCGGCAGCCACCTGGGCATGCAGATCCTTGGGGGTGGGTGCGGGCTTGTTCGAGGCGTCAGAGGCATGCACCCGGAAGGTGATGATGCCAGAGGCCGCGTTGCCCAGATCGTCCCTGACCGTGTATGTGGCCGGGAAGTCCCCGGTGCTTTCGCTGGCCTGATATCTGACCGTGTCCCCGGATACGAAGGCCAGTCCCGCAAAGGTGCGCTGATCTGTAGTCAGCTGCTGGTCCAGGCTGACGCTGGTCCCGTCAGCGTGTGTGACCTTGTCCATTACCGAAACCGTGACCAGGCCCGACGTGCGGACTCCAACCGTCAGATTCGGGGCCTTGGGCGCCGAGGCCGCCCTGCCCAAGGAGGGAGGCTGCAGGATGATGGTTCCCTGAGCGCTGCCATCGGCGTTGGCGACCGTGTAGGCAATGCTCAGTGGTCTTGCGGGGATTTTTCTGGCAGACAGGTAGACCCGGCGGTGGTCCACGATGCCCACTTTGATGCCGGAATTCGGATCCACGCGCACATCGGTCAGGGCCAGTACTCCGCCCATGGGATCCAAGTCGTTGTCGAGCGGATCGACGATGGCTGTCTGGTCGGCACCCAGCAGGGCCACGTCGTTGACGGGAACCGGCGGGGCGGATCCGCTTCGGCTTCGTTCTGCTTCCAGCCTGACTAGTCCTTGGGCCTCTTGGTCGCCTTGGGCCGCCCGGTAGGGCACATAATAGGTGCCTGGGTTGGCAGCGGTGGCTGTGAAGGAAAGGCTCTCATCGTTGGTCTTCACCTGTATTCCATCGGGCTTGTCGACCTGGACCAGGCGAAGGGGGCGAGCGGCATTGGCATGTACGCTCCTGCTCAGATCCACGGTAACCTCTCTGCCGGGAATGGCTTGGCGAATGACCGGATCGACCAGTGGGGCCAGCGTGTTGACGGGTCTGATGGTGAAATAGATGAGTCCCTGACCGCTCATGAGTCCATCTGAAACAGTGACTTTGACGGTCAGCCGACCGGAGGTGGCCGACCCGGCGCTCATGGTCAGCTGTCCGTCAGCCCTGGTGGACAGGGATATGCGATCGGAGTTCACTGATTCGGCGCCGACCAGTGTCAACGGATCCCCCTCGGGATCCTCGAAGCCGGCCAGGGCGTTGACGGTGGTCGTGGCGCCCTGTTCCACCTCGTATTCGGGAGGGGTATCGTTCTGGGCCGGTGCCTGGTCGCCTCGGTCCATGTCAGCTGGGGCGATGTTGAGGTCGATGCCAGCCGAGGAGACCTGTCCGCGTCCGTCGGTGATGGAGTAGTTGATTCGGGCACGGCCGTCAGGCGCGTCGCTGGCATCCACTTGCAGATAGCGGCCGTTCATAACCGGAGTCAGGCGCAGATTACCCTGCGAGCTGCGCGCGTCCTCGATTCGTAGAACCGAGCAATCGGTCTGGCGATCGTTGCGCAAGGGGTCCAGCAGGGCCCTGGATCCGGCCCGAATGCCAAGGCTGTCGTCCTCGGCCTGGATGGGCTGGGATCCTGATCGACAGGTGGCCGCGAAACGCTGGCGATTGTCGGCTGAATCCTGGCGCTGATCGTTGCTGTCCGCGTGCTTGATCTCCATGGTCTGCCACTGCGGTCGGATCACCTTGGTGGAGGATCGCGGGTTCCAGACGTCGCCAGTCAGCACGTCGTTGAGGATGACCCTCCGGTGGTTGGCCCGGAAGACCAGGTCCGAGGTGGGGCTGATGGCCTCCAGAGTGGTGGGATGCGGCCGCTGTGACCGGACCTGTGGCACAGCTTTCCCTGTTGCGCACAGTCGCATGAAGTTCCGTCCTGATGAGGCCCAAGCCGTCCAGAGGCATCCGCCCGAGGAGACCGGCTGTGCGGGTTGGCCGCTGCCGCCGGTGCGTACGGTCTGAATCGGATTCTTGGGGTGATCCAGTTCAACCAGGTGGACGCTTTCCTGATCGGTCAGGCCCACCCAGGGTCCCTGGTGGTCCATATCCACTGGAGTGGACTGGAGTTGCAGGTCTCCCCGGTGCGGTATCCGAATGGATCCCTGGGGCCAGTAAAGCCGATCGCCTGCCAGGAGGATGGGTCTTCCGTCGATGACGCTGAGCGCAGTAGCCCGGACGGGGGCATGATCCGTCAGGGAGCCCAGCTCACGATGGGCCCGGGAGTCAGGTCCATCGATCCTGAGTACGACCCCGTCCGAGGGTCGGTAGGCATAGACGGCTCCGGAGGCATCCACAGCGACGGCGGCTCCGGCGCCTAAGGTCAGCGCAGGGTCTCGGCGCTGCGTGTCCAGATCTCCTGGCGATGCGGCCTGACCCACCCAGATCCTGCCAGTCCGAGCCTGGAAGAGGGCTAAAGTGGGTCCGTTGACCATCCGTTGGATTCTGGCATCCGACCGGGTGGTGTCCCCCAGGGTAGCAGTGGAGGCCGCTATGGGAGCCATGCCTCCCTCACGGCCCAGGATGACCGCGTATCCGCTCTGGGCCAGGTCGAAGTGGTCGGTGCCCGTCGACAGTGCCACGTCCGCCTCACCGATGTCGGGCTTGAACCGGGCGATCTTGCGTTCGTTCCGGGAGGTGATCCAGATGCTGCCGTCGTCCACCTGAACGGCACGGCGGTCCACTCCATGAATGAACAGGGCGCCCAGAACAAGCAGGACCAGCGCCATCAGCGTGATAGCCAGGATGGCGGCAGGGTTCTTGGCGCGGACGGCCAGCGCATGCCGCAGACGCAGCCCGGCGCGACGCATCCGCAGGAATCGTCCCTGCAAGTTCATAATCCCTTGGGTTCCTTTCCTGATCCTGCCGCGCACGCCAGGAGGCCTGACGTATGCATTTGTCTCTCCACTGGTCCCGAACCGCCGTCAATGCCCTCTCTGACGTCTGATTTTAGCTGGTTTACAAGGTCTTGGCGGTCTGTGAAAGTCGGGGTGGTCGAATGTGGATTACGCCTACCGCGGCTCATTGAACGGCGCAGATGATGGTCGGTTCCTGTGACATGCTCCGGTCGGCCCGCACCAGGGTTACGCTAATGCAGGTCTGGCCACCCTGTGGATCGTCGATGCGAGCAGTCGGCTGTTGGGTCTGAACGCTTTGGCCACGGTCTCCGGTCCCGTCCTGGTCCAGGGGATGCCAAACATAGGTGTCTCCCGGTTTAGGGTCGGGATTGGCCCAGGTGAAAACTGCTGTGGCGCCCTGGTAGCGGCCCTGACCCTGTGTGGGTGAGGGAACAGGGCCCTCCTGCATTTCCTTGGAGTCGCTCGAACCCGTCGGGTCCGGAGAGGACTTAGCCTGTTGGGATTGAGTCTGGGAGGAACCTGAAATCGGCTGTGAGCCTCCTTTGGAAGCGTTCGGCAGGCCGACAGTCAGGACCCAGACCAGGACTAGGACCAGGACTGCGGCAAGAGTCAGAACCGGAAGAATCAGATGGCGGCGACCGATACGAAGCCGTCTGGCCTGACTGTGTTTAGGGTCATCTATCGTTCTCCTGCCTGATCGCAGATGTGATTCGGAACCGGCCTGCGCCCCGGTCCAGGGGTGGCCGGACTTCTTATTTTCCGTCCAGCCTGCAGTAGTTCCGCTCTGGGTATGCGAGCGTGCATCGGCCTTCGGATAGGGGTCGATTCCCTCGCCGATGAAGGGCGTCGCATGACCGTAGAGTCGTTGCTGGACCTCCTGAAGCGCGCGGCCGAACTCCAGCGCTGAATAGTAGCGGTCGTCCCGGTCGTGAGCCATGGCCTTCTCCAGAACTGCGGCCAGCATAGGAGAGGCCTCGCCCATGTGCAGAACTGGAGTTTCCGCTGTCATGATCAGCTGGGCCAGGTGATTCTCATCCCGGGCCCGGTAGGCGTACTCGTAGGGAGAGCGGCCAGCCAGCATGCCGAAGAGCGAGGCGCCTAGGGAGTAGATATCGCTGGCCTCCGAACCTCCCGAGCGGTTTGCCAGGACCTCCGGGGCTGCCCAGGGTATGGATAGCCCGCCGGTCCGTTCGCCTCCATAGATGCTCGAAGAGATGCCGAAGTCAGCAAGGACAGACAGGCCCTGGTCGGTGATCAGAAAGTTGCTGGGTTTGACGTCCCGGTGCAGGATTCCCCGTTCGTGGGCGCAGCAGAGGGCCGAGGCCATGCGCACCCCCAGATCCAGCACTCCTTCCTGGTCCATGCCCCCTCTGAGCATGATGGACTTGCAGCTGCCGCCCGGAGCGTATTCGAGCACCAGGCAATCACGCCCGTCATCACTGACAAGGGCCTGGTGGATGCTCAGGATGCAGGGGTGGGTCGAGAGCCTGGCCAGGGTCTTGGCCTCCCGCAGAAAGAGCTGATGGGTCTGCCGATCCATGTTGCCTTGGATGGCCACCTTGACTGCGACAGGTCGGTTGAGCCCCTCCTGCTCGTACAGATAGACGGCGGCGGTGCCTCCCAGGTCCAGGGGCCGCAGGGGCCGCAGTCCGGGCAGCGCCGGCGCCTGGTCCATGGCTGGAACCGCACTCGGGCGCTGGATCTGGGAACCATTCCGCTGCAAGAGACATCACCTCCCGAGGATTCTGCCTGAGAACTGCTATCCACGATAACAGCACGCCGTTCCCGATCAGACTTCCTTTCAGCCTCCCGCCGACACTGCCGAACCAGTGGTCTTCGGGGCCCGTAGACGGACCATGCCAGACCCTATTCTTGAAGCTATGAGCAAGCAGCCGCCGTTGGATCCGCAAGAGGCCATGGAACAGATAGGCGACCTTATCGGCGATCGGCTCCGGGACGAGAAGGGTCGGTCCACCCGGGCCCTGGTGGTGGCCGGTCCTCCCCGCAGCGGCAAAACCAGTCTGGCCACCCGTGCCCTGCTGATCGGCATGGAACGGTTCGGCGACGGTGCGAGCATGGCTGTATCAGGTCGGACCGCGGCTGATCAGGTCAGCCGCAGGGTCATTCTGGAGCGGGGCAGGTCCGACCGAACCAGACCTGTGGGCACCCTGCAGGCCCTGGCCTTTCGTCTGTTGACACGGTCACGGCTGTCCCAGGGCAGACATGATCCGCTTCTGCCCCGACTGCTCAACGGCGCTGAAGAGGATGCCCTGCTTCGACAGGTCATGGCCGTCCATCTGGAGCATGTGCAGGCTGGTGACGACTGCGCGGTCTGCAGGCTTCTGGAACGATACTTCCGCAACGAGGGAGGCTGGTCGGCCGTCTTGGTCGGCGATAGTCAGGGACGGGTCGTAGGGGTTGCTGACAGATTCATCGCTCAGCTGCGGGATATGTTCGCCCGCATGACGGAATTAGGCCTCGACAGGGGGGATCGGGATCAGCTTCTGGACGCCTTGGCCGTCCAGCCCATCGACCCCGACCGCCGCGACCGGCTGGGTCTGCAGTGGCGGCTGGCTTTCGCCCTGGAGGATGAATACCGCCAGAGCATCGCCAAGAGCTATCCGGACGAATTCCGTCTGGACTCCTCCATGCTTATGATCGAAGCCTCCCGCAACTTGGGTGGCTTGTCTGGCGACGATTTGCCCGACCTGCTGGTCGTGGATGACTGGCAGGACATCACCCTGGCCGGTATGGGCCTGCTGCAGGGCCTGAACCAGGCAGGCTGCAGACTCCTTCTGGTGGGCAACCCCGACCAGTCGGTCCAGTCTTTCCGTGGTTCCTACCCGGAGTTTCTGTCCAACCGCCTGACAGCCCTGTCCAAGCCCATGCCGGGTGCCGCTGCCCCCCTTCTGGCCCCGGACTTCGCCTGTCTGGGCGCTGCCGCCGTGACCCTGAAATCACGGAGGATGGTGGTTCCGGAAGCGGACCAAGACCATGCTGAAAGCGATCAGGGTTCCTATGCCGATCTGGTGGCTGCTAGGGTCAGCCTGGGCATCGCCGGGATTGAGGATAACGACACCCCCTTGCCTGACAGGCCCGGCAAACTGCCTGCCTGGCCCGGCGCCGGGCCGGTAGCGCCTCTGACCGCTGGCGACAGTCTGATTCGGGATGGCAGCGTGCAGACCAGGCTTTTCCACACCCCTGACCAGGAGGATGATGACCTGGTCTGGCAGATCAAGCATGAGTTCCTGGCCAACGAACGCGACTGGAACGACATGGCTGTCATTGCACACGACAACCTGACCCTGCGTACCCTGGGCCGCAAGCTGCGTGTTCAAGGCGTGCCGGTGCGCTTCTCTTCGGTGACCCGTCCGCTCAGCCAGGAGCCTGCCATCCAGGGTCTCTTCGCCTTGGTCGAGCTGGCCCAATCGGTAATTGATCCTGACGTTGCCGGAAGCGATCCTGGCGATCCTGCCCAGGTGGCCGCCTGGATTCGTTCGCGTCTGCGCACGCTGATGGCTGGCCCCCTCTTCCGGGTCCCCGCCGCAGCCGCCCGTGCAGAGCGTCCCGTCAGGATGGAACGCCTGGAGTCCATCATGGAGACCATGGCCGCATTGGCCCCTCTTTCCGGCCAGCGGGGGAGCGAGGCGGACTCATCAGGCTCCTTGGCCGACCTGCCGCTCTTGGGACAGGCCTGGCGGAGCTGGGTGGAGGACCTGGCCCAGCGGCGGGCTCAGCGGGACCGTTCGTCCGGTATCAGCGTCGATGACTCCCTGTTGGCTGGGAACGACTCCTCCGGGCCAGGGGGCGGATCAGCTTCCTTCTTTAATGCCTCAGCCCTCGATCAGCCGGTGGATCTTGGCGACCGGGATGCTCAACGGCCAGCCATTCTCTCCGTTCAGGCTCTGGAGACCCTGCTGGTACTGGATCCGGATGGCCGATCCTCGGGAATTATCTTGGAGGCTATGACGGCTATTGCCGGAGGCCGCCGGGAGGATCCTGATGTCCAGGTCCTGGACAAGGCCTTGCAGGTTCTGCGTCTGACGGCCACACGCATCAGCGCCCTGGAGGACCGTCAGCCCCAATACGTGCTCTGGGAGGCCTGGCGAAGTCTGAACCTGGCCGACGACTGGCAGCGGCGGGCCCTTATGGCCACCCAGGAGGGCGAAGAGGCCAACGATCGTCTGGACGCGCTCATGCGACTCTTTCAGTACGCGGCTGGCTCACGTCGTTTCCCCACAGTCGAGGCTTTCATGGACCAGGTGCGTACCATGCAGATCGAGGCTGACTCTCTGGCGCGGATCGGGCCCATCGAGCATGCCGTCACTCTGACCACGCCTGCCGGCGCTGCTGCCCTGGCCACTGACTGGCCCCTGGTCTGGCTGCCTGCCGTCCAGGACGGGGTATGGCCCAATCTGGTTCCCCGCGACACCATGTTCGGGGCCGAGGAGCTGGCTGACCTGGTCCTGCACGATCGCATCGGCGACCCCCTGGCCGACACGCTCAGCCATGATCCGGCCCTGCGCTCCATTCTCTACGCCGAGAAGAAGGGTTTTCTGGAGGCGCTGACCCGGGCACGGACCCAGGTGCGCATCAGTGCGGTCTGGAACGATGATCTGGTTCCTTCGGATTTTCTCTACGGCTATCTGCCCGAACGCTATCCGCGCACCGCCGACATGAGCCAGGCCGAGTTCAGCATGGTCGGCGCTGGCTTAGGCGACAGTGAGCGCTACGGGGGGCTGGAAGTATCCGCAAGAGGTTTGACAGCGGCCGCCCGGTCCATTCTGGCTGTCCAGGCGCTGCTCCCGGAGGATCAGATCGACCGTGAACGAGTGGACGATGCTGTGCAAACCCTGCGGCTGCTGGCCGACCAGGGCCAGGATTCGGCTGATCCCAGGCATTGGCCCTTCATCTATGACCAGTCGGCAGTGGATCAGGATGTCGCAGACCGACAGTCCACGGTTGGGCCGGCCTCGGACCGGCATGCCTCAGATGAACAGTCCGCAGTCGGGCAAGTCCCGGATGAAGGGGCTTCGGCTGAACAGGCTACCGGGTCAAGGGCCGTAGCCGCCGCCTCAGGTGTCGCATCGGTTGCTGAAAGGGACCATGCCTCCTACTCCGCACCTGCTTGCGTCAATCAAGCCACGCAGGCTGGTCGAACCTACGACCGTGACAACCGCCGTGAGCACCGCCATGAACGACGAACCGACCGCCAGGTGGTCCTACTTTCGCCTTCGGCTGTTGATGCCATCTGGAACTGTCCCCTGGAGTGGGCCCTAGCAGACCAGTTCTCCGGACCCTCTCCCTCCAGGGTGCCCACTGAGTTCGGCTCGCTGATCCACAAGGTGGCCAGCGAGGGCACAGCCCAGGGTCTGGACCGTCCTAGCGAGGGCAACCCAGATGCTCGCCAACAGCAGGTGCGAGATGCGCTCCTGGACATCTACCAGCAGCTGGCTCCCCGGGAACAGCGCCTGCGGGATCCTGACGAACTCTATGACCAGCGCGGCCGCAGCAGCCGGGTGGGATCCATTCTGGACAACCTGGCCTCTTATTTCGTTCGCTCCTCAGAGCCGGAATACGGCCTAGGGGGCAAGAATCCGGTCCCGGTCGGCGACCTGCTGGGCGTGCAGAGCGAACGCTCCTTCGACGTCAGCTTGTCTGTGGAGGATCTGGTCCCTCTTTGGCGGGCCGCTTTCCCGGACAGGCCTCTGGATGCTGATGGGCTCTTTGCCCTGATGTCCGGCCTGGTCGACGGCTTCCCCGCAGCCCTGGATGCCGGGACGACGGTCAGACTGACCGGTCGTATCGACCGTCTGGAGGTCAGGTCCCTGCCCGAGGGCATCCGTCTGCGACTGGTGGACTACAAGACCGGCAGAGTCCCCTATACCCAGGGGCAGCTCTTCAACGATCTGCAGTTGATCTGCTATCAGTTGGGACTGGCCTTCCCGCCCACGCCTGGCAGCAGCCCGGAGGTGGGTGCGGCCTGGAGCCTGCCCCAGGCTCCCGATCTGGACAGGACCGAAGGAATGAAGCTGAGCCAATCCCTGCTCCTGCAGCTGCAGAGCCCGCCCAAGGATGCTCAAACGGGGCTGCGCCGGGAGGAGATGGCCTACCAGCCGCCCCTATTCGAGCGTGACAGGCTGGTCACTATTGCCCAGCCCAGAACCGGCATGCCCTCGCCGCTCAAGTCCAAGGCCGAGCCTGCGGACCTGCCGGATCAGGTTCCGCCCGGGGTGGATGCGGACCTGTGGGCCGTGGTTCGAGCCGACCGGGCCTCCTCTCAGGCTGTATGGGGGCTGACCATGATAGCCAGGGTCTTCTTTGCTGCCGGGGTCAAACTGACGGCTGGCCGGGATGATGCGGTCTTCGACCCTGCCCGTTGCCATCGGGCCGGCAATGGGCAGGAATGCCAGGCATGGCAACTGGTGGCGCCCAATCTACTGGAGGATCAGGAATGAAGCAGACTGCCGAACAGTCCGCCATCGTCGATGCGGATGTCAATGAGGATCTTCTGGTGGTGGCCGGCGCCGGCTCGGGCAAGACCATGACCATGACCAGCCGGATCATCGCCCTGATCCGCCGGGGGGTGCCCTCCGAGCAGATTCTGGGGTTGACCTTCACCCGCAAGGCCGCATCCGAACTCCAATCCAGGGTGGGGGCGGCGGTCATCCGACGCGACCAGGGCAGAGGCGCTTCGGCTGTGGACCCTGAACGTAACTTCCTCAAACCGACCGTGTCCACCTATGACGCCTTCTTCCAGTCCATCGTGCGCCAGTACGGTCTGCTGGTGGGCATGGACCAGGACACCCGTCCACTGAGTTCGGCAGGGGCCTATCAGCTGGCTTCACAGGTGGTCGCCGACCATCTGGATCTGATCTTTCCCGCTGGCTCCTCGGCGCAGGATGGCGAATCCGACGACCTGGGCTCTGCGACCTTCTCGACGACCGTCAACCGGGTCCTGGGGCTGACCGGAGCGGTGACCACCTCCATGATCAGCAGCGACTGCCCTGATTTCGACCAGGCCGTGGAGCGGATCCGTGCCTGGGACCGCGCCTTTGTGGATCGTGCAGACCAGCTCATTGGTGACCAGCCCGTGCCGGACGCAGAGCCCACAGTCAGCTTGTCGCCGCCCAAGCGCAGCAAGAAGGAGACCGACGAGCACTTTCAGGGCAAAATCAAGGCATTTCGAGACAAACGTCAGAGCATCCGCCTCTACCGGGTGGATGCCATGCGACGGGCCGTGCTGACGCGCGAGAAACTGCTGACCCTGGTCCAGGACTACCAGCGGGCCAAGCGCCAGGCCAATATGGCCGAGTTCGGCGACTTCACCCTGGCCGCCTTCCAGCTGGTCGACCGTTTCCCCTCCATCAGTGCCCAGCTGCGACGCCGCTACAGCCACGTCTTTCTGGATGAATACCAGGACACCTCCACCACCCAGGCCCTGCTCCTGGCAGCCATCTTCCATCCGCAGCGCCTTAAGAAGAACCAGGGGAGCGCGGACCAAGCTCCTGGCAGGTCGGCCGTGACCGCCGTAGGCGACCCCTTCCAGTCCATATACGCCTGGCGTGGTGCCAGCCCCGGGGCCTTCCGCACCTTCCAGGCCCAATTCGGCATGCTGGCCGATCGACCCGCATCCGGCAGCGGTCCCCTGTCTGGCGTGACCGCCTTTGGGCGCTCGCAGGACCAGGACCCGCTGACGCTGTCGCGCACCTTCCGCAACTCCAGCTGGGTGCTCAAGGCTGCCAACCAGCTGACCATCCCCTTGCGCCATCGAGGCCAGGAGAGCCGGTCCGAAGCGGAACTGCGCGAGGTGGACGTGGCCAGGCTCCGTCCCCGTGAGGATGCCGACCCGGGCACTGTGGGCCTCTTGGGCTACAGCACCGGCGGCCAGGAGATCGACGGCGTGGTCAGGTTCGCCCTCAGGGCCTGCGAGCTCTATGGCAATCAGGGCGACGCGCCGCACGTAGCCGTCCTCTTCCGTTCCAAGGCCGCCCTTCCCAGGTACCGCGAGGCTCTGGAGGCTGCAGGGCTGAGCTGTCAGGTCGTCGGGTACTCCTCCCTCTTTGACCGGCCCGAGGTCATGGATCTTAGAGCCCTACTCTCCCTGATCTGCGACCATACCGACAGTGATTCCCTGATGCGTCTGCTGGCCTCGGCCCGGTTCGGCATGGACGCGGCCGACCTGAGCGCTCTGGCCTCCCTGGCTGCCAGGGTCAATGAGGACAGCCAGTACCGGGCTCTTGTCCGTGCCGGACTGGTCGAGTCCGACCCTGATCCGCGCCGCCGTCGCGAGAATCTGCACCGTTACCGTGACCAGGTTCCCAATGATGTCTTCCTGGTGGACCTGCTTTTGCGCGACGACCTGCCAGACCTCTTGAAGAGTTCGGGGCTATCTGCCAGGGGACGGGTCCTGGCCGTCGAGGCCGCCAGGGTCATCTGCCAGGTCCAAGCCGAGTCCTCGGCCCCCCTGCGCCAGGTGGTTGTCGCTGCCATCCGTGCTCTGGACCTGGACGTGGACCTGGTGCTGGCCCGGTCCCTGGCTAATCCTGAACGTCCTCTGGAGCCCAGCCAGGCCAAGGCGGGCATCCAGGCCCTGCTGGACCAAGTGGATGTCTACCTGTCTGAGCTGCCCCAAGGCTTGGGGCCCAGCCTGCGCGGGTTCGTCTCCTGGCTGTCATCCCTGGACCAGAGTCCCGAAATGCCTACTGACGGGGACGACCGCCATGCCGATGTGGCCCTGATGACCGTCCACCAGGCCAAGGGACTGGAGTGGGATGCCGTGGCGGTGGTCGGGCTGAAGCGAGGAGCTTTCCCTAGCAGCCAGGGCGATCGGCTCACCGTCAAGCCCGCTGTGGACCAGCCGGTGGTCCAATCCCCGGATGGCCCGGTCTACCAGTACAACTGCACGGCCCGTACCTGGCTGGTCGATCCCCAGTCCGTGCCGGTGCCGGTGCGGGCTGATGCCATGATTCTGCCCCGCTTTCCCCACGACGCCCCCTTGGGCGCTGACCCTGAAGACCTGCTGGGTCGGCTGGACCTGGCGGGCCTGGAGGAGGAGGCCATGGGCCTGTCTCGCGAGAGCGGACTGGACGACCAGGCCCGCCCGGTCCATGCCGATGCCATCGCCCCCTCCCAGCGCGAGCAGTACGGCCGTAGGCTGCTGGACGACGAGCGACGGCTGATCTATGTGGCGGCGACCAGGGCCCGGCATGACCTGCTGCTGACCTTCAGCCAGGATTCCCAGGCGGAGTCTGCGGCCCTGAACACGCCAGCTCCAGACCCGGATAAGGCCTCCAACTTCTGGACCGAGCTGGCGGAGCTTTTCCAGGAAGAGCCCGATGCGGTCAAGCTGGAGCCGGCAGAGGATGCGCAGGAGGGCGAACCAACGCCGCCCTTGGGGCTCTTTGTCGGTGAGCATGCCCAGTCCTATCGCCAGGCCATTGTCGACCGCGTCCTGGAAGAAGTGGATCAGGTCGCCGCCCGTGACGGCGAACGTGACCAGGCGCTTTGGCCTCCAATGCTGAGTGCGCGCACACGCCAGGCCCTGGATCGCTCGGCCGCCTGGGTGCGCGCCGGGGAACCGGGCGACCCCGCAGTTGATGAGGAGGGCGATGACGGGCTCTACGCCAATGCGGTCCGCATCCTGCAGGTCAGCACTGGTCGTCTAGGGGTAGCTGACGACCAGCTGCTCACGGACCTGGATCTGCTGCGGCGCACCGGCCGACGGATCCTGGGGCATGGGGCTAGCAGCGTCACCGCAATCCAGGCTGGTTCGGCAGGTGGCGACCCCAAGATGGAGAGGGATTACTGGCAGGGGCTGGTCAGACCCATACCCCAGGTGGCCTCCCCGCAGGCCGAGGCAGGCACCCGCTTCCACGACTGGGCCAGGCGCTTCATCCTGCCCGAAATTTCCGACCCTCAAGGACTGGTGGACCTGCCCGATCAGGCGGAATCGCCGAATCTGCTCGATGGTCCGCTGGGTCCCGGGGCCATGGCTGAGCGGGCGCGCATGTTGGCCGGGCTTGACCAGGAACGGGAGTCCCTGGATTCCCAGGCCGATCCCGTTCAGGCCCGTCTGCTGACCTGGGAGCAGCGGCTGGCTGATTCTGACTGGGCCCAGCGCACCCCCGTCTGGGTGGAACGGCCCATCGTGGCGGTGCTGGCAGGCCAGATTGTCAAGGGCAAGCTGGATGCCGTCTTCGCAGGCGGACTGGACCCTGATCGCCCGGATCTGCGCTACACCATTGTGGACTGGAAGACCGGATCCCGACCGCACGGAGAGGAGTCGACCAACCGCCGTCTGGTCCAGCTGGACTTCTACCGGCTGCTCCTGTCACGCTTGCAGGGTATCGGCCTGTCGGCCATCGACGCCTGCCTTTATTATGTAAGCGAAGACCGGCCCCAGGATCGACTCATCAGGGCCCGTGCCAGGACCGAAGAAGAAATTCTCGCATCCCTGGCCGAGGGTATACCAGAGCAGTCGGACGAGGACTGAGTCTGCGGCAGACCCCGCCAGACAAGGGCGATGGGTGCCGCCCATCAGCAATCATGAACAGCAGGCGATCGGCGGACGGCCAGTGGGCGTCGTGGGGCCGGGCACGCCCGAATGGAGCAATGAGACAGATGACAACGTCCAGTATTCACAACCAGGCCTCCCGGCGGAGGGGGAGGGTGGAAATACGACCCATGGTCTGGGCGGATATGCCCGACCTGGTGGGGACTTTCGACGCTACTTGGAAGGTGCAGGAGGATCCCGAGGGCACCGTGTCCCGGCTGAGCGCCGCCCACTTCATCCTGCACTACCTGGTGGGTGTCACCAGGGCCCGGATAGCTGTCGATGGGCAGAACTTTCTGGGAGTAACCCTGCTGGCCGATGGACGTGGCGAGCTGTGCTTCCCCCAGGCCCAAGAGGAGCTGGAGCGAGTGGACCAGCAGCTGGATGCCACACCACTGGGCGCACAGACCCTGGACCGGGCCCGCCAGTGGCAGCTGACCGAGGTCAAGCTGGAGAAGCAGTGCGGTCTGGCCGTCCCGCCCCAGGCTGAACTGAGGCTCTTCCTGGTCTCCAGCCGTGCCCGGGGGCGCGGCGTGGGCGGTGCCTTATGGCGTGACAACCTGGAGCATATGGACCAGGTAGGCATTGAGCGCTTCTACCTGCATACGGACTCCTCCTGCGATGTGGGCTTCTACGACCATCAGCGCATGGAGCGGCTGGCCGAGCTCAAAGGGCGGGACCATGCGGCCTTCGCCGGGCGCAATCCTTCCGATGATCCGCAGTTTTTCGAGGGGATCGACGACATCTTCATCTACGGAGGTCGTGTGAGCGACCAGCTGGGCAAGGACGGTGACCGTGGCGGCCGCTAAATCCCCCTTCCTGCGTCTGTTCACCTACCCGGGCGCCGCCGGCTTCTGCCTGTCTGCCGTTCTGGCCCGTCTGCCCCTGGGCATGATGGGTCTGGGCATCGTGCTGGCCTTGAACCACATCTATGACAACTGGACCTCGGCCGGTCTGATGAGTGCCGTCTACACGCTCTGCGCAGCCCTGGTCACCCCCTTCTACGCCCGTCTGTTCGACCGGTTCGGCCAGCGTCGGGTTGGGGTGACTGCCCTGATTGTGCAGGCTCTGGCCATTCTGGGGTTCGCTGTAGGAGCCATGCGCCGGGTTCCTCTGGGAGTGCTTTTCGTCTTGGCGGCCCTGATGGGCCTGACCCAGTTCGCCTTCGGGGCCTTGGTGCGCACCCGCTGGGCCTGGGTGCTGCGCGAGGACAAGACCAATCTGCTCAACACGGCCTACGCCCTGGAGTCAGGTCTGGACGAGTGCGTCTTCATCCTGGGGCCGATTCTTTCCGCCTACTTGGCCACCTCGGTCAGCCCGGTCTCCCAGCTCTACCTGCCCGCCCTGGCCCTGCTGATCGGGGGACTGACCTTCTTTGCCATGCGTTCCACCGAGCCCCCAGCCGTCGTTCGCGTGGAGGCCGTCGACCAGTCTGCGGCGGATCATTCCCCGGTGGATGCCCATGGGGATGTCCTGTCAAGCGATGCTGAAAGCCACCAGGGTTCACGCTCGGCTCTGGTCTATCCGGGCATCCTGCTGCTGGTCGTGATCTTCGTCGTCTTCAACATGAGCTTTTCGGCTGTTGATGTCTCGGTGACCGCTCTGACCAAATCCATGGGCCGTGAGGGTGCTGTGGGCCTGCAGCTGGCTCTGTTCGCCCTAGGGTCCCTGTGCGGGGCGCTGATCTTCGGTTCGGTCAGACTCAAAGGATCCCGTTGGCGCTATCTGACGACCTTCCTGGTGCTGCTGACCCTGGGATATGTGGTCTTCCGCCTGGTCATGGACAACCTGGTCCTGTTGGGTCTGGCCGAGGTGCTGACCGGCCTGTGCGTCTCACCCATCTTCGCTACCGGCAACCTGATTGTGCGCGAAAATGTGGACGCTCGGGCCCTGACCGAGGGGCTCTCCTGGCTGTCCACCGGCGGATCCATCGGCACCTCTCTGGGATCCACTCTGGCCGGGGTCGCCCTGGATCAGTTCGGGCCCCACGGCGGCATGACTATTCCGGCGGTGGTCACCTGCTGCGCTGTCCCTCTGGCCCTGCTGGGCTGGGCCAGGAGTCGCAGGAGGGGTATGGTCGTGAAAAAGACCGAAAATACACAGTGAAATGAACAGTCGAGAAGGAGGCAGCCGATGATCCGCGTATCGGTGCTTGGTGCAGGCGGACGCATGGGAACCGAGGTGGTGCGTGCTCTGAAGGACGCGCAGGATATGCAGACGGCCCTGCTGCTGGGTCCGAATGATGACCCGGCTGCCATCAATCCGAGCAACACGGATGTGGCGGTCGACTTCACCAGCCCCGATGCCGTCCTGGACAATGCCCTGACCCTGATAGAGCAAGGGGTCCACTCCGTCATCGGCACCACCGGGTGGACCAAGGGGCGTCTGGACCAGGTCAGGCAGGCCCTGGACGGGCATCCTGGGCTCAGCGTCTTCATCGCTCCCAACTTCGCCATCTCTGCAGTGCTTGCCGACCGGTTCGCAGCCATGGCGGCCCGCTACTTCGAGTCGGCCGAGGTGGTAGAGATGCACCATCCCGACAAGGTCGACGCGCCTTCCGGCACGGCTCTGGGGACCGCTTCCGCCATCGCCGAAGCCCGTCGTCAGGCTGGCATGGGCCCCATGCCCGACGCGACCCAGCAGCCTGATCCTTCCCGGGGCCGGGTGGTTGACGGTGTCCATGTCCATGCCGTCCGTCTGCGCGGGCTCAACGCCCATGAGGAGATTCTCATGGGCAACCCTGGTGAGCAGCTGACCATCCGAGCGGACAGCTTCGAACGTGTCTCATTCATGCCTGGAGTCCTCCTGGCCGTACGCCGAGCCGGTAGCATTCCCGGGCTGACCGTGGGCCTGGACCACTACCTGTTCTGATATTCGCAAGAGCGTCCCTTTCTGCAAGTAGCGTGAAGATATGACTGAGACTGGTGCCCATCTGCTCCCTCCTGCCCCATTTGGCCGGGTGATCCCCGCCATGGTCACGCCTATGAATAAAGACGGATCCGTGAATTACGGTGCAGCCGCCGACCTGGCCCGCACCTTGGTGGCCGATGGGGCCGACGGCATCCTGGTCAACGGCACAACAGGCGAGTCTCCCGTCACCCACATGGAGGAAAAGGTCAATCTGGTCAGGGCCGTCAAGGATGCTGTCGATGTGCCAGTCATCTCTGGAGCGGGTTCCAACGACACGGCGCACACGGTACGCATGGTGGAGATGATCCAGGAGGCAGGGGCCGATGCCCTGCTGGTGGTCATGCCTTACTATTCGCGGCCCTCCCAGGATGGGGTAGTGGCCCACTTCCGTTCGGTCTGCCGGTCGGCTCAGCGACCGATCATTCTCTACGATGTGCCTGGACGGACCGGTCTGCGCGTGGAGCTGGATACCTACCGGAGGCTGGCCGAGCTGGACGGGGTAACAGCCGTCAAGGATGCCACAGGCGACCTGGCCTCCATGCCTCGCAAACGCCAGGAGACCGGCCTGACCTGGTATTCAGGCGACGACGGTCTCTACCTGCCCTTCCTGGCCCTAGGCGCGGTCGGCATCATTTCGGTTATCGCCCATGTAGCCTCCGGACCTATGAAGCGCCTGGCCGATGAATTCGATGCCGGTGACCTGGATGGCGCAAGGGATTTGGCTGCACGTCTGGACCCGCTGGTCCAGGCTCTGAATGGCCAGGGTCAGCAGGCTGTCATGGCCAAGGCTGCTCTGAAGGCGGCCGGTAGACTGGATCAGACCGCCATGAGGCTGCCCAATCTGGGTCCCGATGAGGATCAGGTGGCTCTTGCCCGAAAGGGCATGAAGGCTGCCAGACTGATCTGAACTACTCAGGCTGAGCAGCGTCTGGTGGGTCCTCCGAAGTATCGCAAGGGTTCCATGCGTATTGTTCCGCTGGGTGGTTTGGGTGAGATCGGCCGTAATATGAATGTGGTCGAGTATGATGGTCATATTCTGCTGATTGACTGCGGGGTGCTGTTTCCGGAGGAGGAGCAGCCGGGGGTGGATTTGATTCTGCCTGGTTTCAGTTATATCAAGGGCAAGCTGGATCAGGTGGATGCTCTGGTGTTGACGCATGGGCATGAGGATCATATCGGGGGTGTGCCTTATTTGCTGAAGCTGCGTCCTGATATTCCTTTGATTGGTTCGAAGCTGACTTTGGGGTTTGTGGATGCCAAGTGCGAGGAGCATCATCTCAGGCCCACCGAGGTGGAGGTCAAGGCTCTTTGTGCTGCATGATGCTGCCTCGATCAGGCAGCACAAAGAGCCCCAGCGCCAGTGCGGCCAAGGCCGCCACCAAGAAGAGCACCACTCCCGCCCAGCAGGGCTGGACACACCCTGCTGTTCACGACGGCCACCGGGCGCAAAGAGCCTCCTGCTCGTACAGGTACGCGGATGATGCGGCCCCTTTGCCCAAAATGCGGGTATAGCGATAGCCCGGCAGATGTGGTGCCGATATCGGCGGGGATCAGGAAGGCTGTCGTGTTATAAAAGCCGATATATTCGCAATTTTTTGGATTCGACAGCTATCTTGAATAGGCGAAATCCGCGGTCCGTGATACGCTTGCTCCTGATTGTTGGTTGAAAAACAGCGATTGTTTTTGGTGGTTTGTATCAACTGATTTATCGTATGGAAGGAAATGTTATGGCAAATGTATCGGTTACTTATGGTGATTTGGACGGCGCTGTCAGCGATCTGAAGAATGGGCACGATACACTCGTTTCCGAATTGAATGCCTTGAAGAACAAGATTGATGCCCTTGTTGCAAGCGGGTTCGTGACGGACCGTGCCTCTGGCGCTTTCCAGCAGTCTTATGAGGAATTCACCAAAGGAGCCACTCAGACTGTCGATGGTCTGGACGGCATGGAGGACTTCCTGAACAAGACCAAGCAGTCACTGAGTGATCTGGATAGCCAGCTGGCCAGTTCTTTGCAATAGGTCTTCTGTCTGCGAGGGAAATATGCGCCTTTGACGCCTGCGAGAGTGTTGACAGGCGGGGCACAGTTGCTCAAGACGTGTATAGGTGCATTTTGGCGATCTTGTCTTTAAGGCACACCATCGCAGGCGATGGAGCTGTTTAGGCTTATTGCGGCTCCTTCTGGCCAGTCACGATCAGGAGGAACCGCAACTGTCTCTCTCCAATGACTCGTAGTTGTGCTACGAGAATCAGCCTGTCGGATGTGTGTTTGCCAGCGGAATAAGCGAGCCTGGATTGCCGGACTGCGATATTCGCGTGCACGCGTCCTCCGCAGAAATCAGAAACCGTGTTGAGGCTTGAGGGGGGCTTGATTCTGCATTGATATCGGGATCGGGACTGTGGCTGATTCTTGAACAATGCGGTTTCTTTTACGAAGTCGATCAATGACTCAAAACACGTGCAATGGCTGGAGAGAGATGTGGTTGCTGAGAATACGGTAATCGGCGGGCGGTATCGTATCTTGACGCAGATAGGCAGGGGCGGAATGTCCACCGTCTATCTTGCACTGGATACATCACTGAACAAGCAATGGGCTGTTAAGGAGATCAGGCAAGTAACCGATCCCGTGAAGCGGGACATGATCATCAAGAGCATCACCGTTGAAGCCAATATGATCAAGCGCTTGGACCATCCATCTATTCCTCGGATTGTTGATCTGATCGATGACCATGGCACGCTGTATGTCGTCATGGACTATGTTGAGGGCCGGACGCTCGCGGATATCCTTAAAAACGAGGGGCCGCAGCCTGAAGACCGTGTAGCTGATTGGGGCATCCAGCTATGCGATGCACTTGACTACCTGCACCGCCGGAACCCCCCGGTCATTTACCGGGACATGAAGCCATCGAACGTGATGGTAACCCCAAGCGGAGCCATCAAACTGATAGATTTTGGCATTGCCATTGAAATGGGAGCGGATGATGACCGGTCCTCACTGATCGGGGACGACAGGCAGCTGGGCACGCAAGGCTACGGTGCTCCCGAGCAATTCAGCGAAACAGGTCGCGTGGATCAGCGCACCGACATTTTTGCTTTGGGCGCGACACTATACAACCTGCTGACAGGCGTACGCCCGCGTTCCGGATCATTCAAACCAATCCGGGACATCGTTCCCTCCTTGTCTGCTGGCCTTGAAGAGATCATATCTGTCGCGACTCAGACAAACCCCGAATCAAGATTCCAGAACTGTGCTCAGATGGCTTATGCATTGAGACATTACAGGGAGGTTGACGAGGTTCATCGTCAAGCGCTCACCAGGAAATGGCATGCGTTCATCGCTGTCATAATCGCTTCAGTGGTCTGTTTTGCGCTTTCGGCATGTTCGCTGGGCATGGCGTATAGAACGCGCAACGGCGACTTCAGTTATTGGATGGACCAAGCCTCCCAGACAACGGTCAGCGCTAGAGCCGAGAACGACTTTGTCCATGCTGCCTCCATCAAACCGGACTCAGTCGACCCGTATATCGGGTTGATCAGTTTGTATAAGGCAGACGGTGCATTCGATCCAAAAGAGGAGCGCACATTCAATGCTGTGATCACAGAGCACAGCAATTCTCTGCGTAAACATTCCGAGGACTGGTCGAGACTGTGTTATGAAACAGGAAAGCTGTATTGGTACTACTTCAAGGTGCCCGAAGAAGCCAAAACAGCCTCAGGCTCATCTATGACGGATCAGGAATCAATGAGGATGGAACGCATCAGGGCGGCCTCTCCCTGGATGCACGAGGCAGCCAAGAGCAAGGACCACAAGAAGGCAGAACTTGCGGATATCTACGCAGGCATAGCGGATTTCAACACGCAAATCGTTCCACTCATCAATGAGGGATCGGATGCCGGCAAATACAAGCCGTATGCAAGGCGCTTGCAACAATTGCTGGATGCTTCCCGCCAGGAAAGCAATGATGTTATTCGATTGGAAACCGCCAATCTGACGATGGACGCCTTGCAGATCTTTCCAAGGAAGTTCAGGGCGGATGGCATCAGCAAGGATCAGATGAACACCTTGGCGGATCGGTCTGTCTCCTTGGCTGCCTCGGTAACCCCTACGACTGCGTTGCTTGATGAGAGAAAAAACGAGGCCAATGAATCCTCAAAACGGGTGCGCGCCGTTATAGACAACGCCTTTGTGGATATCAAGGGGGATAAGCAATGAACACCTGGTCCTGGAGAATGCTGGCACTGGTATTGCTGGCGGTTGCCCTGGTTCTGGCCGTTGCCGCGATTGTGCTCTATAAGGTCCTGCATATACGCCAGGTGCGGGATGCCCTTACTGGCCGTAGCGCGGCTACTGAAATTGAACGGATGCGCACAGCCAGGGCGGGTACATGGGCAATGGCCGGCTCACAACCGCAGGCTGATGATCTGAGTTTCAACCCAGGAATTGGGAATAGTCAGGATTTTGCCTCCCCCAGCCAGCATCCGGTTGAATTCGTGGTGCATTCGACCGATGCCTCATCGGAATCCGGGCAAATGAGCGCTCAATCATCAGGGGTTGAGGATGATGAGCAGCAGACCTCTCTGGTTGGCCATGGGCATGCTGATACCAGCGCTCGCGATGATGAGGCCCAAACCACGCTTGCAGAAAGGTTTTGACACCATGGTGGAGCCTGTAAAAAGCGCTAAGGCGATAAAGGCCTTTTGTTGCATGATGAGTTTTTCGGTTCTGTTCTGTCTCGCCTTGCTCGTATGGCAGCTATTGCTCCCCACCCGTGCCTTTGCGGCGGAGATGACGAGCGCCAAGGACCGCATATCCGTATCGATGACTTATCGGCAGATGAAGCCCGAAGATGACCTTACAGACGGAAAAACATGGATTGCCGCAGGGCCGCGTTCTGTTACGATGACCATCACTCCGCGTTCGGCGGATGGCGTCGATTGGCAATCTTCAAACGATGGCTCGCTGGCAATCGAAGGCATCGGCCTCTCCGGCAGCGGATCATGCCCAGTCCTGCAAAGCGACGATTCCGGACAAGGGCCTTCCCGGACCTATACGCTTAGATACAGCGATGGCGGGGGCAGCTCCCATGATGGTCAGGACTATTCACTGGCCAATTGTCGGCTGAAATTCAGCTATACATTAACCTCGGACAATGAAAACGGGAAGGCCAAAAGCCTCAGCGGAACCTTTTCGGAAACGCTCAGTTCTATAGGTATGGTTGCGGTCGATAGCGAAGGCAAGGATATCGATTTCGCTCAACACCCCAATTCCATAATCGTGGATTCAACATCTGACAGAAGCCTCAGACTATGGGTATCCGGAGCTCCGAAGGCCGACCCGCTTTCTGGCTATTTCAGCAACGTTGACACAGTGTCTCTTTCGTCACGCGACCCCTGGCTGGACCGTATAGTCAACATTGCCCTCAACAATCACAAGAAGGCCAATTCCCAGGCCGATTTTGCCCCAATGACCATAAGTCGGACTCCTCCGCATAACCAGGCCGATGACCCCAATCATCAGCCTCCTGTCAGCTTCTCTTGCGGGCGTCCCGCCTCATATTCGCAAAGAAGTGCTCGAATCGGCCAGGGCCATGGGGATCACTCTGGGGTCTGGAAGGTGCTCAACCAATCATGTAAAGCCGATATGAACAGGCTGCCGTACAATGCCAATGCCCGTTATGAGGCCCGCATACAAGAGGACCTCGCCCGCTACCTGCATTCAGCGGATGCCGGGCAGGATCACAACCACCTTTCATTCATTTATGACACTGAAAAGCCTATGCTGACCTCAGCCAGCTATTTGTCCCACGGTCTTGAAGCACACCCTGGAGATGATGATTTCCCCGTTTCCGACGGAGTCATGGCCTTCAGGGATCGCGTCATCAGGCTGAGGGCCAAGGATGTTCTTCCATCCAGACCAACCCTCGATCCCAGTGGCGGCCAACACTACCCGCCGCGAGTCAGGAATGATGGTCCCAGCGATCCCATTGCCTCCGGCTTGGGAAGGCTTATCTTGAACGGAAGCCGTTATGACGGTGTAGACAGTCGAGGCAATCCCCGAACTCCGGTTCCGTTGAAACAGTGTTCTGCTGATACCGGCGTTCGGGACGATGGCGGCTGTGATTACTCCGTCTCCACAGGTTCTGATGAACAGGGCGAATACTATGACGTGGATTTCCGATCCTCCGGATATTACGATTTCAGCGCCATAAGGGCCAAAGTCGTTGATAAGGCTGGCAATGAAGATGACTTCTTCCTCCTCAAAAGCGGGCAGGCGGATCGCTCCAAGGCTCCCAGCACGGATGCAATGATCGGCAGACTTCTGATTGATGTCAGCTATGAAACGCTCGGGGAGCCCAGGATCGCGGTTTCGAGTCGTTCCCCCGACGCTCCCCGAAAGCCAGGCGCTGTGCCTCCTGCCCCTTCTGGCAGTGGCCTGGACAGGTATTATTTCAATTCAGATGTTCGCTTGGCCGTGCAGACCAAAGACCAGTATTTGGCCTACTACCTCCGTGCGCTGGCCAATGATCCCCGCAGAAATGTCGGCGTATTGAAGTATTGGCGCGATGATCTGCCAAATGGGCCCAACGAGGCCAAGACGGCCTGCAAGGTGGAGGAATCCAACATAACCGAGGATCGCAGCGAAAGCTGGACGTGGAGTCTGACCTGTGCAGACAGTGTCGGACAGGTCAATGGAGCCAGCGGGTCCTATCCGGCCAATGGCAAATACACCTTTATGCTCAATACGGATATTATGCCTGGTTGGTTCACTTCCTCAAGGACTCAGTTCGGTATCGATACCAGTGCTCCTGTGGCAGATGGATTTGAGGGTCCGCGTGGTGACGGATTGAAGATAATCCACAGATTCCCTATCGAGGGTTCCCATAAGACCATTGTGACCAGTCCCGGGGAAAATCAGATCCGGTTCAGGGTTCAGGATCTTCTGCCAAAGGAGCAGAGGGGCGCTGATAAAGTCCCAGGAGCCTCGCAGGAGGGAGCATCAGGTATTGCCGGGGATTGCGCTGCGGGCACTTGCCATGGCACGGTCCGGATTTCCATGCCTGCCCCAACCGATTTGCAGGGCAATGCCATAGGCGATTCTGCCGCAAGGAACATGACTATACCGGTGGATGAATCCGGCTGGTTCACGATTGACCTGAAAGACGAAGGTTTATACGATCTGTCGAAAATCGTGCTGACCGCCACTGATTGGGCAGAGCATCCGGTTAGCAGCGGTGATGGTGACCGGGCGCGGAATGTGCTGAAAGTCAGCCTCGACGAGTTGGTCAACAAGTATCCTGATGCCGCAGGCTTCAATGAAGCCTACGATGCTTTGGTGATCGACAACCCGCAGAACAAGCGGACGGCCGAGATAATACTCAGACAGGCCGAGTCCAATCCCGCTTCTACGGATCCTGCGTACTACTTCAGAGGCGAAGCTCTTGTCGACTTCAAAGTGAAAGACAAGTGGTTCCCTCTGTATCAGGCTGTCGATAACGAGAGCAATCAGAATTTCTTCCATGGCTCCGTCAGCCCGGCCGCTCCGACAGCATTTCCCGCAGTGTCGTTCGAACCTGATGCCTGGGTTTCTGACTCCGCGAGTCCGGACACCTGGGTGCTCCGAGGATATCGGGTTCCCCGCTCTTCCGCCAACCCGAACAGTCCCCATGAGGGGGTTTATGAGTTGGCGGTATCCTATGCTGGCCTGCAGTGCGACAGCAGCCGGTTCGCTGCCGCCCAGCGTAAATTCGTCATTGACTACACAGGCCCCCAGCTGGGCAGTCTTCACTTATCAGCGACCACCCCCCATCATTGGCAATGGATATTCCCTGCATCGCCCCTGCATGTGTCCTTGGACGGTGTCAAAGACCAAGTCTCCGGTGTAGATGCGAAGACCGCGTCCTTCACGGATTACCAGGGGGATGAGGCAACTCCTATGCTTGGGTATGACCCCTGGCTGGCCCGTCAGGATGCGCAGACCCCTGAATCCACCTTGCGATTCGAATCTGATGAGGTCATTGCTTTCGACATGAACGCCGACAGCCAGCGTCTTAGGTTTGATGCCACATCGATAGCCGTCAAGGATTTAGCCGGCAACCCCTCATCGACTCATGCGCTGAATTCATATGGCGACAATCGAAGCGACATAGTCAACGATGCCCAGGGATATGAGGGGGCCGCCCTCGATCTTGCCGGTCCGAAGATCACTGTGTCCTATGACAACAATGATGTCAGAAACGGCAAGTATTACAAGGCCAAGAGGGTGGCCACCATTGTTGTTGATGAGTCGAACTTTGATTTCATAAAGGCGAAGGACGACAGGCGCATCATCGTCGAATCACGTGTTGATGGTCGCAGGGCCCGACTTGCCGCCAAGGATTTTTCCAACCCAAGCGGCGATAAGCACACTTATCTGGCAAAGCTGGCCTGTGAGAGCGATGGAGATTGGACCGTCGATGCCTCGCTGACAGACCCAGGCGAGCACCAAGGGATGGCATTCCATGACGAATTCGTCATCGATACAACCAGGCCGGTGCTCTCGCTGAAATTCGACAACAATGACTCTAGAAACGGCATGTACTATAAGGCCCCCAGGATGGCCACGATCGAGCTGGTGGAGCGTAATTTCAGCAAAGGGGAATCGACGGTAACGACATCGGCCAAGGATGACGCCGGCCATGAGGTTCCGGCACCTGCGGGCGATGGCTGGTCGTATGCAGGAGATTCCAAGAAGCACACCCTGGTCCAGCAGGTATCGTTCAAGGGCGAGTACCATTACACGCTTGAGGCCAACGCCACGGATTTGGCAGGAAACACTGCGGAGGCCGTGAAGGAGCCGGAATTCGTCATCGATATGACCAAGCCCGATCTGCATATCGAAAAGGTGGAGGACAAGACAGCATATGCGGGTACAGTGGCGCCCCGAATACAGGTCAATGACACGAATATGGATCAGAGCCGAACGACCTATGCGCTTGTCGGGGACAGGCGGGGCAAGGTCAAATCCGCGGATATGGACCCGGAAGAGCATGAGGAAGATAACGCCCGAACAGTCGATATCCCTGATTTCAAGCGCAAGGTGGCAACCGACGATGTGTACACGCTGACCGCAACAAGCGAAGACATGGCCGGTAATTCCACATCGGTGAGCAAGACCTTCTCGGTTAACAGGTTCGGCTCGACCTACCTGTTTTCAGCGGGAACGTCCTCGATCAGGGGTGCATATTTGAAGAAGGCTGTGCCTGTCGCAGTCACCGAGCTGAATGTCAGCGGCATTGATTGGGGCAAGTCAGCCATCAGGCTGGCCAAGGACGGAAGCATCCATGCTGTTCCCGGATCCGATTATCGGATTGTCGACGATAGCGACAACGGGTGGAGCAAACGAACCTATGAAATTCCTGCCAGGGTATTTAGGGGCGACGGCTACTACCGCCTGATGCTCACCTCCACTGATCGAGCAGGGAATCTGTCAGAGAATACCATGCAGCACAAGGATGCGAAGCGCAAGGGGGATGCCTCGGTGAACTTCGCAGTGGATTCGCAAGCTCCAACAGCCTCGGCTCTGGGCGTTGCCTCCAACAGAGTGTACTATGGGCAACGGCATAGTGTGGGCATAGATGCCAAGGATAACATGAAAGTGCGCTCCGCTCGGATTGATGTGGATGACAGGACACAGGGACGGTGGTCTGGCGATGAGCTTCTCAGAGGCACGCAGTCCATTGATCTGCCGGCGGATGCTCATGAGCACACGGTGACAGTCAGGACCGAAGATGCGGCGGGCAACATATCCTCGACTACCTATCAGGGTGTGGTCGTCGCTTCAGACTGGTGGCAGTACATACGTGAGAATGGATTGCTTTTTGTGCTGGTCATCTGCCTCGGAATTCTCATGGTGCTGGCGGCTCTCATCCTTGCGGCTCTGATCGTCAGGCACCGTGCGGAAATGGCTTATAGGCGCAATCCATTTGGCAGGCAGGAGCGGTGAGCCTTGAAAGGCCTTGTCAATATTCATGATGCCCGGTCGCAGGCTCGGTTTACGGCCTACTTTGATGTGCCGGGAGACTCGTCATTGGCTGACCTGCTTCCCTCTCTTGCCGGATTCGCAGAGGGGGCCACAGGTGGGACGGTCGATGTCGGTATCGACGGGCGCCGGGTGGATCCGCGTCTGACCATTGACCAGGTGGGTCTGCATGAAGGATCATGGATTTCCTTGCTGTGCGAGGGGGCGACGATTATCGACCCGCGGGTTCGCTCGGCTGATGACCCAGCAGCAGTTCAGCTTCGCTTTCTCAGCGGATTCAATGCAGGTGCCATATATGATGTACTTCCAGGTATCTTGAGGATAAGTTCTCTGATGGATCCTGAAAAAGTGTCGATCAGTGCTGATTTTCTTCTTGACGTTCACCCGGATGGTCGTCTGACGGTGGTGCCTAACATACGCGAGGGCGCTGTGGTGAAAGCCGGCTTCCTGCACAGGCCCAAGCGGCAATTGCACTCCGACGTCTGGCTGGACGGGCATGAGCTGATAGAACCGACCGAGCTGGGCTATGGACAGGAGCTTGTGCTTCCCGAATGCATCATCAGCGTGACCAAGGGGCATCCGGATTCCGTGCCAGTCGACAAAGAAGACAGCCCGGGGCACTGGCTGTATACCCGGCCGCCGAAGATCAGGAATGAAGTACGAACCAGACGATATACGCTTCCCGGCTCCCCGACCCGTCCTGACAAGGCCCCTATACCGATCGTGTCGACCCTGCTGCCATTGGCCATGTCCGTGGGCATGGCGGTCATTCTGAAGAATTATTCATATCTGGCTTTTGGCATCATGTCACCGGTGATGATGGTGGCTTCGTATTTCTCCGGCAATAACGGCATGAGGAAGAGATACAAGGCGCAGGTCAAACGTTACGAGCAGAGCCGGGACCGCATCAAGGAACAGGCCAGGCATGCGCTTGAAGAGGAAATCAGTGATGTTCGGGCCGAATACCCTGATCCCACAGCCTTGCTTGATCTATGTGCCGGCCATACTGCACAGCTATGGAACAGAAGGGCCACTGACGACTCATGGCTTGGATTGCGCATAGGCACGGGGGATGTCAAGTCGCATGTATCCATGGAAATGCCCGATAACCTTGAATTCGAGCGCGTCAAGACATGGCAGCTCCATCATTTCCCGGTCGTTGTGGATTTGCCGAATGCCGGATGCCTGGGGTGCACAGGTGAGCAAGCAGTCATCTTTCCGACAGTGCAGTGGATCGTCGCTCAGATGGCAGCTCTGCACTCAGCCCGGGACTTGTCGATATACCTGCTTTCGCCCAGGTCCAGGAAGCAACCAAAAGGGGGTCGGCCTGCTCCCATACCGGCGCAGATCGATTGGTCCTTCGCCCAATGGCTCCCGCAGCTGGTTCCGCAGCAAGGGCAGAATGCAGTACGCACATTGGCTACCGGCATCGAAGACATAGCGATGAGAATTTCGGAACTCATCGCCATGCTGGACGATCGCAAGGAGCTGATGCATTCCCAGTCCATGCAGAAGTGGGCTGGGCCATCGGTAGTTGTGGTGATGGAGCATGCACATGTGCTCAGATCCATGCCCGGCACTATCAGACTCCTCAAGGAGGGGCCTCTTGTCGGCATGTACATGCTGTGCGTGGAGATCGATGAGAGGCTCCTGCCTGAGGAATGCCAGACTGTGGTGACAGGGGAGGCTGGCGAGCTGAAGGTCCGCAGCAATGTCTCTGACGATGTCAATAACATCATGCCTGACCTGGTCACACAGCAATGGCTGGATGCTCTTTCGCTGTCCCTGGCGCCTCTGGAGGACGGCAGCCCTGATGAGAGCCAGTCCGCCATTCCCTCGCAGAGCAGGCTTCTGGACCTGCTGAAGCTGACGCCGACTCCTGAAGAGATCGAAGCCCGGTGGGCGATGCAACCCCGCTCGACCTTCTGCACGATCGGTGAATCGGTCGACGGCCCCTTCGGCCTTGACATCGCCAAGGACGGGCCACATGGGTTGATAGCCGGTACAACCGGCTCAGGAAAGTCGGAGCTGCTCCAGTCTCTGGTGGCTTCGCTGGCCGTGGCTAACAGGCCGGAATCGCTGAACTTCGTGCTTGTCGATTACAAGGGCGGTGCGGCCTTCAAGGACTGCGTCAAGCTCCCCCATACGGTTGGAATGGTCACGGATCTGGACAACCATTTGGTGACCAGAGCTCTGGTCTCGCTTGGCGCGGAACTGAACTACCGCGAACATCTTCTGGCCCTTGCCGGCGCCAAGGATCTTGACGATTACATGGACTTCCGGGAGCTCCGCCCTGATCTGACGGAGATCCCCCGTCTGCTGATCATTATCGACGAGTTCGCCTCCCTGGCCAGGGAGCTTCCCGACTTTGTCACCGGCCTGGTGAACATTGCACAAAGGGGCAGGTCATTGGGTATCCACCTTCTCCTGGCGACCCAGCGGCCCGGAGGCGTGGTCTCTCCGGAAATCAGGGCGAACACCAACCTTCGTATAGCCCTGCGCATGACGGACGACAGCGAAAGCCAGGATGTGATCGATGCCAAGGATGCATCGCTGATCAGCAAGTCCACGCCGGGCAGGGCCGTGGTGAGGCTCGGGTCGAATTCCTTGGTGCCCTTCCAATCCGCCAGGGTAGGAGGCAGGTATATCGACCCGAACGACAAGGCTGAGACAAAAACAGAGAAGCCCTTTGTCCGCGTGCTCTCCTTCCCCCAGATCGGCCAGCCGGCTCCTGCACGTCCCAAGTCGAAAGAGAACAAGGGGGATGTAAACGTAACCGACCTTATGAAGTTGGTCGGGAGTATCTGCGAGGTGGCCAAGGATGAGGGCATTCCCCAGCAGCGGCAGCCTTGGCTGCCTGCCTTGACCGATGAGATCGGTCTGGATGATCTGCCTGACAGCGAAGATGGCGATGCCCAGGCGAGCCTTCAAGTTCCCTTTGCCATCGGGGATTACCCCAAACTGCAGAAGCAAAGCACGGTTTTCCTCGATATGGCGACCTTCGGTAACCTGTTCATCATCGGCACGTCCCGCAGTGGCAAGACCACGGCCCTTCGGACCATAGCTTTCTCCGCCTGCAAAAGGTATGCACCCACGAAGGTCCAGGTCTACTGCATCGACGGCGGCAATGGCGGCCTCGCTCCTCTCACGGCCTTTCCCAATGTGGGCGTTGTGGCCCTGCGCAGCGAAACGCAGAAGATCGAACGGCTCCTGAACAAGATCGAAAGGGTGCTCAAGGCCAGGTCGGCCACGCTCTCCAAGGGCGGATACAGCAATATTGACGAGTTCAATCGGGGTCTTGACCGGGATCATGAGGAAGGGGCCCTGCCGCATATGCTGGTCATGCTGGATTCATGGGACGGGTACAACTCCACCTTCGAATCCTATGATGGCGGTTCCCTGATCAGCCGCATACAGAATCTGATGCGGGAAGGGCCGTCGGTCGGCGTGCATTTCATCCTCACCGGCGACCGCTCCCTCCTGTCCGGACGGATGACCTTGCTGGCAGACAGCAAGATCATGCTGCGGCTGGTCGACAAGACCGACTATTCGGAAATCGGAATCCCTGCCAAGGAAGTACCCGACAAGATGGCGGATGGGCGAGGTTACCAATCCGTTGACGATGCTGAGATTCAGATAGCGCAGATTCGCCGTGGGGCGGTGGGCCAACAGGAATCCGAGGCCATCCGTGCCGCCGGTGCCGCGCTGGCTGCCGGCAGGGATGCCGGCCTCTCGCGGTCCCGCCTGCCCTTCAACGTCGAACAGCTGCCCGATGAGGTATCCTTCGATCAGGTATACGCCTTGGTTGAGGAATCCAAGTCCCTGGACAAGGGTTTGCTGCCTTTGGGCATCGGCGGCGAGGACAACGATCTTATTGCCTATGATCCGGCGGCGACGCCGATTCTTCCGGTTTTCGGCGGCATGCAGAGCGGCAAGACGACACTGCTGGTCTGGTTGGCCAACATGGCGCTGTCCGCTGGGTACCACCTGGTCATCGCGGCCCCCAAGGACAATGCCCTGAGGCGTTTCGAGGGGATGCCCGGAGTCGTGCGCTTGTTCACGACCCCTGCGGACCTGACACAGGAGAAACTTGAACCATATGCGCGCAATGGCGACGAGAGAGCTCTGGAAAGCAGCACTGAAACGGGGTTCAAAGGCAATCTCCTGGTGTTCGATGACTGTCAGCTGCTCAAGGAGATTCCCGCCAGTGCGTGGATGCAGAGCCTGGTTGGATCATTATCGAAGAGTGACGCCTCATGCATCTTTGCTGGAGATATCATCGACTTCCCCCAGGGCTTCGGGAATTGGGGGTCTTCCATGAAGAAGATCAAGCAGGGAGTCCTGATCCGGCCCGAGGATATGATATATGCGGATCTGATAGGGGCAAGGGTAAAACGGTCTCTTTTCAGATCCGACATGCCTCAGGGACGTGGAATCGCGAAGCTCGGTATGCAAACTGTCTTTGTTCAGTTCCCGAAGTTGGGCGGACAATGGAGTGTCCCCTATAGTTTCAGCAATGCTGGGGGGTTGAACAAATGAACGGGCATAGGAAGAAACCAGGGCTGGTGCAATCCCTGCAGCCGGCAAGGGTCTTTGCGGAGATTCCTGTGCTCCCGCCGATTCTGCAGCCGTCCGTCGTCAACGGTTGGGATTTGCACGATAAGGCCTTGAAACCACGGTCGGTCGGGGATGGTACCGGCCGTCGCGCGGAATCGTATCAGTTGGTTTTTTCCGATGGGCAGCGGGTGCCCTGTCAAGGACGTAGCGTCGTGGGGCGGATGCCGGAACAGCCGGGCGAACACTATGCCGCTTATGTAGTTGTCGAAGATCCTTCGCATCAGACTTCCCGAAGGCACTTTGAATTTGGAGCAACACCCATTGGCCAGGTATGGGTCATGGATCTGGGGTCGGCGAATGGCACTTTCGTCCGTTCCGGGGAGACGTATATGCAATTACAGGCAAAGAAACGGACTGGTTTGTCTGAAAACGATGTGATCAGGTTCGGTAGTCTCAGCGCAAAAGTTGAAAGGAGCAATTGATCATGGCTGACGAGCTCAAAATTTCGTATGATGAACTCAGCAAGGCTTCTAGCGTCCTGAAGAATATTGAAGAGACGATTGGTGATTTTACGGGTGCCGAAGCCGATTCGGATTGCATGGGCCATCCTTCAGTGAGCAAGGCGTATGCTGATTGCATAACCCGTTTGCATACGCTGAGCCGTAAATATTCCAGGAAGGCGGGTGACCTTGGATCGATGCTTGACAATGTGGTCGAGGAGTTCCGCGATGCGGACGACAGGCTAGGGGGCCAGGCTGGTCAGATGCTCAACTCCGGTTCGAATGCTGAGGCGATGCACCGTGGCTGAGCAAGGCATCCACTTCAGCATGGCGATCCCTGATGGCTGGGAGCGGATGGATCTTACCGGAAAGGGGAGGCGGGAATACGCGCGCGTCCAGGCTCAGAGAGCAGTGGAGCAGATACCGGCTTTGGCGGGCAAAAGGAAAGTGATAGAGGACAGGCTCTACCGTGAGCTCACATCCTCTTGGGCGAAAGGCGTGCGGTATGGGGCCGCAATGGCGCAGCCCACTGCCGATGGGATTCTGGATGCTTCGATAACCGTCTCGATTCTTCCCGAGCCTCCTCATCACGACGATGAATCTGTTTTCGAGGCGATATCTGCTACGGTCCACGAGAATGATGAGGATTCGGATGGTGATGACGAGTCGGATGTTTCGATGATCAATCTACCACGGGCGGGAAGGGCGGTGCGGGTTCTGGGGCATCGCACCTTGCATCCGGGCGAGGGCTCCCGGCCTCTCAAGTATTCGGTCCTGCAGACTTTTGTTCCTTTTGGAGGCCGTGTGGTCATGGTGGTGGGGTTCACCTTTTCCTCTGATGTGGAGGATCAGTTATTTGAATTGTTCGATTTGATCACCGGTACATTGTCGGTATGGCTTGAGAGAGGGCGTTGACAGATGAGTTTGAATCTTGACTGGTCCGAGATCGAGCTATACATGGATCCTGTGCCCGGGGATCCGGCCGGGGTCAGGCAGTGTGCCGCCAAGGCAAGGTCGAAGGCTTCAACGGTGGATTCCCTTAGAGACGATGTGAGCCGAATCAGGTCCGGTCACGACAATAGATCGGTGTTCGTTGGCAAGGCGGCGGACAAGTTTATCTCCAAGCTGGACGATTTTCCCAGCAATCTTTCCAGCTTGTCGACTGGATTGAACACGATTTCTCAGACCCTGGATTCGTGGTCCTACTGCATGGAGGATTGCCAGCACAGGGCCGGCAATGCCTATAATCGGGCGGTGGAGGCCAAGAACAGGGCCTCCGATGCGAACTCAAAGCTGGATAGGGCTCTCGGCGACGCGGCCAATGCCGGCATGGCTCTGCAGGTGGTGAAGCGTACGCTGGGTGTGGTTGGCGATGATGCGGATGTGCGACGGGCGCAGCGCCGTGTCGATGCCGCCCAGGGGCAGGTGGATTCCTTCCGCAGTCAGTGGAATGGTGCGCTGGATTCGTATGATAGAGCCCGTCGTGATGTTATCAAGGCTGGCGGCGAGTACAATAACGACGCCGAGATCGCTGCCCGCGGGCTGAATGGGGCCCTGGACGATTTGCCGCCCGTCTCGGTATTCGATCGTGTCTATTACAGCGATACCTGGCGGACGATCGTCAAAGTCGCGGAGATCGCCAACTTGGTTGTTACCGTAGCGATGCTATTTTTGGGGCCTGGTGGCATACTCGGATTGCTTGCTTTTGCGCTGGCCGCCACAGGCTTTCTAAATGATCTTCTCGCTTATAGCCACGGAGATGAAAATCTGTTGCAAGTAGGGCTTGGTCTTCTCTCAATGTTTTTGGCTGGTGCGCCAGGTGTTTTAGGGAAACAGAGCGCTGCTGGTTTGCGGTTTTTCACTGAGTCAAAGGGATTGCCGATGTATCAGCGGGTGATCGGCGGGCTGAATTCGTACGGCCGCAATTCCGGCATGGTCACGGATATTGATGCCGCAATGAGACAGAGCAATTATAAATTGCTTGAGAATAGCGGCTTCGCCAACCAGCCCAAGGAGAAGCTTTTTGAATTCTTTAGGGCCCTTCCTGATGGGCCGGAAAAGGAAGCGACCCGCCTATTCAATGATTATCAGTTATGGGGCTTATTGCCACATGATTGGAAATGGTTGCTGGAGAAAAGCGATCTGTACGGGGTCTTCAATCCGGCGGATGCTGCGACGATAATGCGGTATGGGCTGGATGCAAGCCGTAGGGATTTGCGCGCAGATGCTATGAAGAATGTGGTCAAGGATATGATTGATGCAGAAAGGCGTGTCGAAGACCATAAGGCTGAGGGCAAGACCGGATTCGGGGCCGACCTGACGGAGTGGGCCGGCCTGCTTGCTCCGGTTGCGCCGGTTCTTGGCCTGGTGGGCGAAGCGGCGGATTCGATGCTTTGAGCGGGAGGATGGTGTGTGATGGCTGATGGTGTTTCCGGCTCCTTGCGGCTTCCTGCGGGGAGGTCCTGGCTGCAGAGGGCGTCTTCGATCATGTCGCGGGTGGCGGGGTGCGCGCGTCATGCGCCTGCGGGGGAGCGTGCCTTTTCCCGTGCGGGCGTGGTGCGCAAGCTGGCGGTGTACGGGGCGGCCTTCCTGGCGGGGTTTGTGCCGGGCTGGGCCTTCCTGTACGACCAGGAGGAGCAGTGGGTGCGCGACCGTTGTATACAGTTCGGCCTGGCAGGCCTGTTTTCGGGTTTTGCGATGTGGTGGTTTTTGAGCCGGTTCGAGAGCCGTGGGGGGCGTCCGGGGTTCTGGTGCCTGGCGCTGACGATGCCGCTGATGCCCTGCTGGGGGGTGATGTTCGGCGCGATGACCGGCGCGTATCCGGGGGTGATGCGCTGGGTGCTGGTGTCGGTGGCTGTGCTGGTGGTTGCCGGGGTGACTTGGCTGCGGTTCGTGTCGGATCGGGTGCGCAGCCGTGTGGCGGCGTGGGCGGCTTCGGCTGTGTCGTGCGTGGTGCCGTCGTGGATGCTGTGCCTGCTGTTCGGGGGCTCCCCATGGTCGTGCCTGCCCTGGTGCGTGGCGGTGGGCGCGACGGGCGCCTTGTGGTTTCTGCAGGATTTGTGGGCGATCGATTATTGCGCGGGCGACGACCGTGACGCCTCCTTCGAGTGGCTGGCGGCCTGGGCGCTGATCATCGACCTGATGACCCTGGTGGCCGCCCTGGCACGCGGCAGCACCGCCGGACAGGATCAGCAATGAGCTTGCTCCGGCTGCGCCGGTTCTTGGCTTGGCGGGCGAAGCGGCGGATTCGATGCTTTGAGCGGGAGGGTGGTGTGTGATGGCTGTTGGTGTTTCCGGTTCCTTGCGGCTTCCTGCGGGGAGGTCCTGGCTGCAGAGGGCGTCTTCGGTCATGTCGCGGGTGGCGGGGTGCGCGCGTCATGCGCCTGCGGGTGAGCGTGCCTTTTCGCGTGCGGGCGTGGTGCGCAAGCTGGCGGTGTACGGGGCGGCCTTCCTGGCGGGGTTTGTGCCGGGCTGGGCCTTCCTGTACGACCAGGAGGAGCAGTGGGTGCGCGACCGTTGTGCTCTGTTTCTTCTGGTGGGCCTGTTCTCCATTTTTGCGATGTGGTGGTTTTTGGGCCGGTTCGAGAGCCGTGGGGGGCGTCCGGGGTTCTGGTGCCTGGCGCTGACGATGCCGCTGATGCCCTGCTGGGGGGTGGCGTTCGGCGCGATTACCGGCGAGAGTCCGGGGGTGATGCGCTGGGTGCTGGTGTCGGTGGCTGTGCTGGTGGTTGCCGGGGTGACTTGGCTGCGGTTCGTGTCGGATCGGGTGCGCAGCCGTGTGGCGGCGTGGGCGGCTTCGGCTGTGTCGTGCGTGGTGCCGTCGTGGATGCTGTGCCTGCTGTTCGGGGGCTCCCCATGGTCGTGCCTGCCTTGGTGCGTGGCGGTGGGCGCGACGGGCGCCTTGTGGTTTCTGCAGGATTTGTGGGCGATCGACTATTGCGCGGGCGACGACCGTGATGCCTCCTTCGAGTGGCTGGCGGCCTGGGCGCTGATCTTCGACCTGATGACCCTGGTGGCCGCCCTGGCACGCGGCAGCACCGCCGCACAGGATCAATGAGGGCATTGCTGGTAAGGGAAGGGAAGGTTTTTGGGCTTTTGACGTGCCTGTCGTGCATGTGGTCTGCCTGGCCGCAGTCGGGTTGGATGCCGGCTGTTTCATTTGCTGCTGCGCGGCGGCAAGTGGGGTCCTGTAGTCCTGTAGTATAAGGAATCGTCCGGGCATTTGCTGGGCTTCAGGCCTAACGTGAACGATGTCTACAGCCGTAATGCAATGTACGCTGGTTGTCGACAATGAGGTTGGTTGCGGCGGAATCTGTTCTGGTTGGCCGCTCGAATTGCATGGGAGGAAAGGGACCATGGCTGTTGCCTTGTTTGAAAATAGACCGCCTCGTGTGGCAAAGATGAAGGGTTTCGAACCCATGTATGACGCTACATTTCGAGAATGTCTGCAGCGGCCGTTCTACCTGTTTGCCCGGGGGCGGGGGAGATCGTGCCGCAAGGAGATATGGGTGTTCTTCATCGTTCTATCAATTGCAGAGCAGGGCCTGAGTAAGGTATGCGGCGGGGGGTCCTGGGCTCTCATTCCCCTGGTCTTCGACCTGATCATGGTGGTGCCAGAGTATGCACTGGAGGTGCGGCGTCTGCATGATTTATTGCTGCCGGGATGGCTGACTTTGATTCCGTACGGTCTTATGGTTATAGCTACGATTGGAATGGTGAAATCTCGAATGTTCACCATAGGTGGCGGTCCTTTGCTTTTGGCTGTCATCCCGCTGCTCGTGTCGATGGTGATTCAGCTGGTCATCATGTGCACGCCTTCCCGTTATCGCCGTCCGTCCTTTGACAACGGGGCAATTGACAACGGGGCAATAGTGGCGGGAGTGAACCAGTCGGGTATGCCCCGACCTTGGAATGAGTAGCCTGCACGGGTGGATTTATATAAGGAGATTGGGATGAGTGATACTGCTGCGGATGCGGAAGGACAGGAAACCGCTGGGATGAGTGTGGATGAGCAATTATTGCAAGGCCTTCCAACTCCCGTTGCCCGCATAATACGACTGCTCACTCAGCGGGGGATACCCTCGTACGTCAATGTAAGCGGTGGCCCTGTACTAGTGCCGCTGGTCGATTGCGGCATTATTTTTGTAATGAGCAAAAGTCTGGATTCTATTGGTTTCAGGAGTCTGTGGAGCCGGGGGTTCAGTTCTGCTAGGTATCGGGATGCGGTGAGTGTCTGTGCTGATTGGAACCGATCGGTTGGATATCTCAAGGCTTATGCCACTGAGCCTTCCTTGGAGCAGAACCAGGCCGTCAGGATAGTGGGTGTCGGGCAGATCATGTGCGACGAGCGGGATGAGGTATTGGGACAGCGTCTTGATGATGCCATCTATCTCGTGCAGAATCTTTATGCTTGGGTGAATGAGCAGTGCCCGGATCCGATACGTATACCGAATGCACCGTACGGAAGAGGGGCTTGAGCAAATGGGTCAGCCGATGAGGTCCGTGGTTGATAATGGCCGGATCAAGCGGTGGTTGGATGCCCAGGGTTACCGTGTCGAGTATTATGCGCAGTCCTGGGTGGGTTTGTGGGGGAATGTCCTGCTTGATTTCAGTGTGCGTGGCGAGCATGATGAGTATCTGGTGGTTCGTGGCACTGAGCGGGGCAGTCATCCGGATGGCCAGCATGATTTGCTTGAGGATTGCTGCAATGCCTGGAACCGGGATTATGAGGGGCCGGCTGCCTATTTGCAGAGTTCCGAGGGAGGCCTGGTCTTCTGCACGTTGTTGGTGGTGAACTGCCAGGGCGGCATGGATGATGGCCAGTTCGATCGTCTGATGAAGTATGCTATGGCGGGTTCGGATGGTTTCCTTGGTTTTGCCCAGGGGCAGCTGTCGAGGATAAGGATGGCCTAGGGTGAGGTGCAGGGTCAGGCGTGACCGTGGTTCCGGAGCGTGCACGCTGGCGGTAAGCCCCACCCGGGGCGAGATGCCTGACCTGACGCTGGCGCAGGTTCTGCTCTCAGGAAGATATACGGAGGGCGCCGGTGTCTGAGGGCTTTGGTTATTTGAAGCCTTTCTCGCCGATGGGCGGGTCTTTGGGGTCCGTGCTTGCGCTGGTGTAGGGCGAAGGATGAGTGGTGGTGATGTCTGAGTCGAGCGGCGGGCGTGTTGGTGCCGGCGGGGTGTCGGGTGGCGCTGAGGATCGGGTTGATGCGTCGTATGTCCTGTCGTCGGTCATGTCGCGTGTGGTCGGGAGCGTCCCGCATGCGCGGCCTGGTTCTCGTGAGTTCTCTCTGGGCGGGGTCCTGTGGAAGATGGTGCTGTACGCGTTGACCTATGTGGCCGCGTTCGCCTGCGGATGGTACTTCCTAGCCGACAGCAACCAGGATTGGGTGCGCATGCGCCAAGGGCAAGTGGCGCTACTTTCTATTTTTTCCGCATTTGCGGTGTTTGAGCTGTTGGGGCGGTATGAGGATGGGAAAGGGCGTCCGGGGCTTTGGTTTGTGGTGTTGTCGCTTCCGTTTGCTCCGGGGTTCGGCGTCTTATTCGGGTCCATTGGCCGCAATTCTGGTGGCGTGTTCCGGTGGGTTTTGGTGTCGGTGGCTGTGCTGGTGGTTGTTGGGGTGTCGGTGTTTCCGGTGGTGATGCGGCTGGTGCGCAACGGGTTCGTGTCGTGGGCGGCGATGGTGGTGTTGTGTGTGGTGCCGTCCTGGATGCTGGCCAAGGCGACGGGGTCGGCTGGCGCGTCCTTGTTCTGGTGCTGCGTGGTGGGTATTGTCGGCGCCTTGTGGTTCGTGCTTGACATGTGGGCAATCGGGAAGTGCGCGAGCACGCATCGTGATGCGGCTTTCGAGTGGCTGGCGGCTTGGGCGCTGGTGTTCGATCTGATCATGCTGATCGCCTCCCTCCTGGGGGCCTCCAAAGATGACGACGATGCCAGCCGATGATGCCTGAGTCGAGCGGCGGGGTGTCGGGTGGCGCTGAGGATCGGGTTGATGCGTTTGTCCTGTCGTCGGTCATGTCGCGTGTGGTCGGGAGTGTCCCGCATGCGCGGCCTGGTTCTCGTGAATTCTCCTTGGGCGGGGTCCTGTGGAAGACGGTGCTGTACGCGTTGACCTATGCGGCCGCGTTCGCCTGCGGATGGTTCCTCCTGTTTGACCAGGACCAGGATTGGATCCGCATACGAATAGGTCAAGGGGTGCTGCTTGCTCTGTTATCCATAGCTGCTGTGGCTATCCTGTTGGGGCGGTATGAGGATGGGAAGGGGCGTCCGGGGCCTTGGTTTGTGGTGTTGTCGCTTCCGTTCGCTCCGGGGTTCGGCGTCATACCGGGTTCCGGCGCCCGCTACTCGGGTGGCGTGTTCCGGTGGGTCCTGGTGTCGGTGGCTGTGCTGGTGGTTGTTGGGGGTGTTGGTGTTTCCGGTGGTGATGCGGCTGGTGCGCAACGGGTTCGTGTCGTGGGCGGCGATGGTGGTATTGTGTGTGGTGCCATCCTGGATGCTGGCCAAGGCGACGGGGTCTGCTGGCGCGTCCTTGTTCTGGTGCCGCGTGGTGGGTATTGTCGGCGCCTTGTGGTTTGTGCTGGACATGCGGGCGATCGGGGAATGCGCGAGCACGCATCGTGACGCGGTTTCGAGTGGCTGGCGGCTTGGGCGCTGGTGTTCAATCTGATCATGCTGATCGCCTCCCTCCTGGGAGCCTCCAAAGATGACGATGATGTCGGCCGATGATGTCGCACGGCGGGCTGCACCGTGGGTGTGCTTCCGTTGATGCCGGTATCGGGTATTCCGTCCCGACGGACTGTCGGGACGGGTTTATGAAGAAAGGGAAGGTGAAAATTATGGCTAGTGCCTTGCTCTCGAAGAGGCCGCCTCGTGTGGATGTGATGAAGGGGTACGAGCCCATGTACGATGCGACCATGCAGGAGTGCATGGAACGGCCCTTCTACCTGTATGCGAGGGGGAAGGGGCGTTCCTGCCGCAAGGAGATATGGGTTTTCGCCGCGTTCGTCTGGGTCTTGGATACCTTCCTGACCCACTGGTTCTCTTCGGGTCTCTTGGCCGTCATACCGGGGCTGTTCTCCTTGGCGGTGCTGGTGCCCATGTATGCTCTGACGGTGCGGCGCCTGCATGACCTGGCCCTGTCGGGGTGGCTGGCGCTTGTCCCCTACGCGCTGATGGTGGTGGGCGTGGGTCTGATTGCCGGTTCAATGGTATCGGATACCTTAAAAGGGCTGGATCCGTCTGCCCCTTCGCCCCTGGGGATCATCATCCTCCTTCTGGCCGTGGTCGTCCGGTTGGTCATCATGTGCGCCCCATCGCGTCGCCGCCATCCAGTCGTCGCTAACGGAAGCCTCAGTGCAAGTCAGACTGGCACAGCGCAGTACCCAGGGGACCCGAACGGACAGTGATCCCCTGCTGTAACAGGAAAGAACGAATCCCGACGATGTCAGATGGAAAGAGACCAGCATGGACGGTGCTGGTACAAGACCGGAATCGACGATGCGCGGCTCGCTGACGTTGAATGAGAAACTGCCGGCAGGGTTCCCGTCCCCTCTAGCCCGCCTGGCTAAGATGCTCAGCTAGAAGGGCGTGCCGTTTTCATTGATGTCGGCGGCGAGTCGGTTCTGGCCAACCTGTTTGAGGGCGAGGTGCTGCATACGCTGACGCTGTTCTGGATTCTATTGGTTTCAGGAGTTTGTGGAGCCGGGGGTTCAGTTCTGCTAGGTATCGGGATGCGGTGAGTGTCTGTGCTGATTGGAACCGATCGGTTGGATATCTCAAGGCTTATGCCACTGAGCCTTCCTTGGAGCAGAACCAGGCCGTCAGGATAGTGGGTGTCGGGCAGATCATGTGCGACGAGCGGGATGAGGTATTGGGACAGCGTCTTGATGATTCCGTCTATCTCGTGCAGAATCTTTATGCTTGGGTGAATGAGCAGTGCCCGGATCCGATACGTATACCGAATGCACCATACGGAAGAGGGGCTTGAGCAAATGGGTCAGCCGATGAGGTCCGTGGTTGATAATGGCCGGATCAAGCGGTGGTTGGATGCCCAGGGTTACCGTGTCGAGTATTATGCGCAGTCCTGGGTGGGTTTGTGGGGGAATGTCCTGCTTGATTTCAGTGTGCGTGGCGAGCATGATGAGTATCTGGTGGTTCGTGGCACTGAGCGGGGCAGTCATCCGGATGGCCAGCATGATTTGCTTGAGGATTGCTGCAATGCCTGGAACCGGGATTATGAGGGGCCGGCTGCCTATTTGCAGAGTTCCGAGGGAGGCCTGGTCTTCTGCACGTTGTTGGTGGTGAACTGCCAGGGCGGCATGGATGATGGCCAGTTCGATCGTCTGATGAAATATGCTATGGCGGGTTCGGATGGTTTCCTTGGTTTTGCCCAGGGGCAGCTGTCGAGGATAAGGATGGCCTAGGGTGAGGTGCAGGGTCAGGCGTGACCGTGGTTCCGGAGCGTGCACGCTGGCGGTAAGCCCCACCCGGGGCGAGATGCCTGACCTGACGCTGGCGCAGGTTCTGCTCTCAGGAAGATATACGGATTACCTGCTTCCTTTCGCTTATGAGGGGGAATTGCGAGAAGCCAGGTTCTACTATGATTTGACCGGAGCCACATCCCTGGGCCGTGTTCTGCGGCATGGCATGGCTGCTGACCGGTATGCCGGGGTCTTGCAGGCCATAGAGGATGTGGCGCGGGTGTGCGCAGAGGAGCGCGCGGTCCTGCAGACGGTGCTCTGGCATCAGGATTATCTGTACTTTGCCGGTGATGACACGGTTCCGCGAATGATTCAGGTTCCTATCGTCGATGGGCCCCGCTTCGATGCCAGTCCCCTTTCCTTGCTTTTCAGGCTCAGCAAGGTCGACACTGGCGCTTTTGGGCATCCGGAGTGGTCTCGATCGGTTGAGGCGTTCGTGCAAACTAGCAGGGTGTTCAATGCGGATGCCTACCATGTCATGCTGGCATCGATCCTCCCGACGGGCAGGTCCCGGACCCTGCCAGGGGTTGATGACGCCAGCACCGCCTCCTCGGGCTCTGAATCCCGTAGCAAGGTTGGTGCTGGGGCGGGCCCATCCGTTACGAATCCGACCGGGGATCATGCGGGTGAATCCCATGGAGAGGAGGATGAACGCTACTCGGAAACGATTCTCAAACTACCGGAGGAGGGAGCTGCCGCGGAGGCTTCCTCTGGGGATCGAGTTCTGGAACCTGATGGCAATCCGGGAATTCGACTTTCGTATGAGGGCAATGGTGGGGACACCGTTCTAGGGATATCCCCTCATCCTGACCGGGATATGCGCGGGACGGGTGAGGCCTCCGGTGTTTCCGGCGATGAGGGGCCTACCAGCCTCAACATGAGCGGGAGGCCCCGCTTCCGTGTCACCAGAATCCGGGATGGATGCCGAGTGGATTGCAGCCAGGATACGGCCACCATAGGGAGATCCGCCCAGGCTGACATCCATATGGGCGGCAACATGAACGTCAGCAGGATACATGCCCAAATCAGCCGCCTTCCTGGTGGTGGATTCGAGATAACAGACCGGCATTCCTCCAATGGAACCAGGGTGTCCGGCCGTCTGCTCGCCCCTGGTGAAACTGCGCCTGTCGGCCCCTCGGGCACCTTCTCTCTTGCTGATTCTGACTTCATGATCGAGGAGCTTGACCGCGAAGGGACTACGGGAACGTGGAGCGGTTCCTCTTCCTCTGGTCTGGGAGGTGGTGTGTGATGGCTGGTGGTGTTTCCGGTTCCTTGCGGCTTCCTGCGGGGAGGTCCTGGCTGCAGAGCGCGTCTTCGGTCATGTCGCGGGTGGCGGGGTGTGCGCGTCATGCGCCTGCGGGGGAGCGTGCCTTTTCCCGTGCCGGGGTGGTGCGCAAGCTGGCGGTGTACGGGGCGGCCTTCCTGGCGGGGTTTGTGCCGGGCTGGGCCTTCCTGTACGACCAGGATGAGCAGTGGGTGCGGTACCGTTTTGCTCTGTTTCTTCTGGTGGGCCTGTTCTCCATTTTTGCGATGGCGTGGTTTTTGGGCCGGTTCGAGAGCCGTGGGGGGCGTCCGGGGTTCTGGTGCCTGGCGCTGACGATGCCGCTGATGCCCTGCTGGGGGGTGGCGTTCGGCGCGGTTACCGGCGCGTATCCGGGGGTGATGCGCTGGGTGCTGGTTTCGGTGGCTGTGCTGGTGGCGGCTGCGGTGACCTGGCTGCGGTTCGTGTCGGATCGGGTGCGCGGCCGTGTGGCGGCGTGGGCGGCTTCGGCGGTGTCGTGCGTGGTGCCGTCGTGGATGCTGTGCCTGCTGTTCGGGGGCTCCCCATGGTCGTGCCTGCCTTGGTGCGTGGCGGTGGGCGCGACGGGCGCCTTGTGGTTTCTGCAGGACCTGTGGGCGATCGACTATTGCGCGGGCGACGATCGTGACGCCTCCTTCGAGTGGCTGGCGGCCTGGGCGCTGATCTTCGACCTGATGACCCTGGTGGCCGCCCTGGCGCGCGGCGGCACCGCCGGACAGGATCAGCAATGAGCTTGCCCCGGGATGCTGGTCTCTGCTTGGCTGCGTAGTGCCAGGGGATGGATAGGCACGGATCGAACGCGCAGCGTGGAAGGCGGGCGCTCGTTTTCCAGTTGATTGATTCATAGGCATGCGTATAACGGATGGGGTGGTGACGACTGTCAACCATAGGGACCAGCCTAAAGCTTACCCATGAAGACATGGACGAACACAGACAGGTGGATCCGGATCGGATTCTTGCAGCTGTTCAAGAGTTGACGGCAGCCAGGCTCAAGGGGCCCGATGAAAAGAGCACACCGGTCTTGGTCATCGATGGCTAGCCCGGCATTGCTTTGCCGGTGGCATCCTGGCGGCTGAAGAGCGGCCGGACGGGTTCCGCATTCAAACTGGACTCAGCATACATCAGGGCTGCATTGTGGAACCCCGCTCGGGCAAGAATCAGGGAACCCAGGATTTTTCTGTGCCTGCACCCTTGCCAGGGCCAGCCCATTCAACCATGCCTGGACCGCTCCCATGATGCAGTGCCTTGCGTAGACCACGCTGTCCTCCGGATTCTGGATGCTGGCGGCTGGTTGCCTGCCATTCGGCTTATGCTACTGGGGACCGTCTCTTTCCCCTCTTGTCAATTTGGGCAGGGATCGTGGAGGTCCGGCGCACGTTGCTTGTCCAAGACTGACAGGGGGAAAGGGTGTCGCGAGAGTGATGAGTCCCCGTCTGCAAGTAGCGTTGAAGTATGTCTGAGCTCCAAACCCATCTGTTGGACAAGGCCCCGTTCGGGCGGGTCGTGCCGGCCATGGTCACTCCCATGAACCATGACGGGTCCGTGGATTTTGAGGCCGCTGGCAATCTGGCCCGCAGGCTTGTCGCTGATGGTGCGGATGGGTTGCTGGTCAACGGCACCACCGGCGAATCTCCGGCCACCCACATGGAAGAGAAAGTCGATTTGGTACGAGCCGTAAAGGATTCGGTGGACGTGCCGGTCATCTCGGGTGCGGGCTCCAATGACACAGCCCACACGGTCCGCATGACCGAGATGACCCAGGAAGCCGGGGCGGATGCGCTCCTGGTGGTCATGCCTTACTACTCCAGACCCTCCCAGGATGGGGTTGTAGCGCATTTCAGGTCCGTCTGCCGGTCTGCGGATCGTCCCATCATGCTCTACGATGTGCCTGGCCGCACCGGGTTGCACGTGACTGTGGATACCTACCGTCGTCTTGCTGAATTGCCGCATGTCGAGGCAGTCAAGGATGCCACTGGTGACCTGGCCGCAGTTCCCATCAAGCGCAAGGAGACGGGGCTGATCTGGTACTCCGGCGATGACGGGCTGTACCTGCCCTTCCTGGCCTTGGGTGCCGTCGGTGTCATATCGGTCATGGCCCATGTGGCCAGCGGTCCTATGCAGGACCTGGCGACTCGGTTCGATCAAGGCGACCTGAAAGGGGCGCAAAGGTTGTCGACCACCCTGGCGCCACTAGTGCGGGCGATGAACGGCCAAGGGCAGCAGGCAGTCATGGCCAAGGCCGCTTTGAAAGTGGCCGGCGTCTTGGACAGCACGACGATGAGGCTCCCTAATCTTGGGCCTGGCAAGGACCAGCTGATCCAAGCCGAGAAAGGCATGAAGGCCGCAGGGCTGATGCGCTCCTGACAAGCAACCAAGCGTCGCCCCTGTATCAGACGGGGGTACAGATAATAGAAACACAAGTGACAATGGCAAGAAAACAAGAAGAATCAAACACGACCGGCAAGAGCAGAAATCGGCGGTCCGCCGCCAAGACGAGCTCACGGTCGTCCGCCAGAAATGGCAAGCAGAACACAGGCAGGTCCCGGAGTGAATCCCGAGGACGCCGCAGTGGTGTTATTGCTCGTGGCAAGGGTACTCAGGCTGAGCAGCGTCTGGTGGCTCCTCCGAAGTATCGCAAGGGTTCCATGCGTATTGTTCCGCTGGGTGGTTTGGGTGAGATCGGCCGTAATATGAATGTGGTCGAGTATGATGGTCATATTCTGCTGATTGACTGCGGGGTGCTGTTTCCGGAGGAGGAGCAGCCGGGGGTGGATTTGATTCTGCCTGATTTCAGTTATATCAGGGGCAAGCTGGATCAGGTGGATGCTCTGGTGTTGACGCATGGGCATGAGGATCATATTGGGGGTGTGCCTTATTTGCTGAAGCTGCGTCCTGATATTCCTTTGATTGGTTCGAAGCTGACTTTGGGGTTTGTGGATGCCAAGTGCGAGGAGCATCATCTCAGGCCCACCGAGGTGGAGGTCAAGGGGCGTGACAAGCTTAAGGTGGGCCCCTTCAACCTGGAGTTCGTGGCGGTCACCCACTCCATCCCTGACGCCCTGGCTGTGTCTGTGCGCACCCCGGCGGGTCATATCATCGACACCGGCGACATGAAGATCGATCCGCTGCCTCTGGACCACAGGCTGACTGACCTGCGGGAGTTCGGCAAGCTGGGCGAGTCCGGCGTGGACCTGCTCATGGTCGATTCGACCAACGCCGAGGTCCCTGGCTTCGTCAAGCCCGAGATTTCCATCGCTCCCGCCCTGGACAAGGCCTTTGCCGAGGCCCAGCGCAAGATCATCGTGGCCTCCTTCTCCAGCCACGTCCACCGGGTGCAGCAGGTGGTTGACGCCGCCCACAAGTTCGGCCGCAAGGTGGTCTTCGCCGGCCGGTCCATGGTCCGCAACATGTCGATCGCCTCGGACCTGGGCTACTTGCATCTGCCCGAGGACACCGTGGTCGACCTTAAGGACGCCCATAACATCCCTGACGAGAAGATCGTCTACATGTGCACCGGCTCCCAGGGCGAGCCCATGGCGGCTCTGGGCCGCATAGCCGACGGGACCCACCGTGACATCACCATCAACGAGTTCGATACGGTCATTCTGGCCAGCTCGCTGATCCCCGGCAATGAGCACGAGGTCTACAAGGTCATCAACAAGCTGGTGCGCCTGGGCGCCAAAGTGGTCAACCGCGACAATGCGGCCATCCATGTCTCGGGCCACTCCGATGAGGGCGAACTGCTCCACTTCTACAACATCGTGCAGCCCAAGTGCGCCATGCCCATCCACGGCGAGAACCGGCACCTGGTGGCCAACGGTCTGATTGCCGTCAAGACCGGAGTGGATCCGCAAAACGTGGTCTTGGCCGAGGACGGCGACGTGGTGGACCTCTACCATGGTCAGGCCGCCGTGGTCGGATCCGTGCCCTGCGGATACGTCTATGTGGATGGTGACTCCGTGGGTCAGCTGACCGACGACGAGCTGGAGCAGCGTCGGATCCTGGGCACTGAAGGCTTTGTCTCCGCTTTCGCCGTTGTCGACACCGAAACCAGCAAGGTTGTCTCCGGTCCCAAGGTCTACCTGAACGCTGTGGCCGAGGATGAGAGCGAGTTCAAGTCCATCAGCGCCCAGATAGTCGATCAGCTTGAGGAAGCCATGGCCAAGGGGACCACTGGAACCTATCAGCTTCAGCAGATGATGCGCCGTACCCTGGGCGGCTGGATCTCCCGCAAGCTGCATCGTCGGCCCATGATCGTGCCCGTGGTGGCCGATATCGCCACTGACGTGCAGCCGCAGGGCTGATTGTCGCTGCCTGCATGCAGATACTGAAGGCTCCGGCCGCCCAGACGGACGGCCGGAGCCTTCAGTGTTATCAGTAGACAGTCCCCGTATCGGCAGACAGGAGCGCTTACATGCTCACGATGATCTTGACGTGGTTTTCCGCGTCCTCCCGCAGCTGACGGAAGCCCTTATCCACGATGTCCTCGACCTTGATCCGGTCTGTGATGAAGGTGGACAAGTCGATGTTCCGGTCATGGATGAGCTTGATGGCATCGGCGTGGTCGTTGGCGTATCCCATAGTGCCGCGGATGAACTTCTCTCCGAAGCCCAGCTCCTTGGTCAGGTTCAGCGTGATGGGCTTGCCATGCAGGGCTACGACCATGAGCCCGCCAGTGGCCTTCAAGGCTGCCAAGAGCTGGTGATCGACAGGCTCGGCCCCGGCTGCATCGAAGGCCAGATCAGCCCCGGCTTCGTCGGTCTCGCGACGGACCCTCTCTGCCAGGTCCTCCTTGCTGGGGTCGACCACGATGTCGGCCGAGTGCGACTGCAGGGCCTTCGCCTTGCGAGCCGAGGAGAGCTCGGACATGATCACCCGGACTCCCTTTGCCCGCAGAATGGTGCCGATGAGCAATCCAACAGGCCCGGCGCCGCCGACCACTGCGGTCTGACCTTCGCGGGGATCCATGGCGCGGATGGCGTGGTGGGCCACGGCGAAGGGCTCGATCATGGCAGCCTGGTCCAGCGGGATGTCGCCAACGGGGAAGACGTGCTCTGCTGGAACCACGATATGCTCGCTCAGCCCGCCGCCGCCTCCGTTGATGCCGATGCCGGCCAGCTTGTCGCAGTCATTATAGTTGCCGGCCTTGCAGGCTGGGCATTCGCCGCATGCGATTTCGGCCTCGACGACAACAGCGTCGCCCACCTTCATGTCCGTGTGCACGTCGTCGGCGATGGCCTCTACGGTTCCCGAGATCTCATGGCCGAAGACCACGGGCAGGGTCTCGCCTGTCAGGGGATGAGGATGGTCGGGCGAATTCCCGCCGCCGTTGACTGCTCCGTCGTAGTACAGATGAACGTCGGAACCGCAGATGCCGGTGAAGGCGGGGTGGATCTTGATCGTCCCGGGCTTGAGCTCAGGCTCGGGCACGTCCTCCAGTCGCACGTCTTCCTTGCCGTAGTACATCAATGCTCTCATATCGTATATCCTCTCTGATATGCGTGTAGGCCCTGCATGGACGAAGTCGAATACCTAACATGACTTCCCTGCGGGCGGGTGATGCTCCCTCGTTGGAGACCGCCCGATTTTCATATTACCGCGGATATGATGCCAAGGAAAACGGGTCTTCAGCCAGGACCTCGCCGCCCGGGTCGAAATCGAAATCGCCCAGCCAGTGGCCGAACCTGCTGGGTCCCTTGCCGCACCAGACCACCCGGGCGCTTCGGTCGGCCCGGCCGCTCAGCAGCCGGTTGGCGGTTCCGGTCACCTTGTCGTTGCCCAGACGGTAGTCCAGGAATTTGTCGTCCCCGTAGTGGCGCGCCACCCGCTGACGCTGTTCCTGGTCCAGTACCCGCCAAGGGTCAGCTGCGCAGAAGACTTTGGCAGGCAGGTCATGCTCCGCTGCCTGGATCAGGGCCAGGCCCCCGCCCAGGCTGTGCCCGGTAAAGAGCACCTTGCGGTCGGTTCCTGTCTGGCGCCTGGCCAAGTCAAGCGCCTGCTTTGCCAGGATGTCCGCCTGCTGCGTCTGTCCTGGTTCCCCGTTCAGCGGCGGCAGGAAGCAGGTCAGCGCGGCATGGATGTCGTGGCGTGGGTCGTCGCGCAGGTTGGTGCCTGCATAGACCACGGCCAAATGGGTATAGTCAGGACCGTCCTTAAGGTTCCGGGCGGCGATCATCCCCTCGAAGCCGTTTTCAGGGCAGTAGCGGGAGCGCAGCACCCAGTAGCTGCCGAGGTCTGGATCCTCGAACCAGTGCAGGCCTGGCCTGGTCTTGACATCCCCTCGGCCGATCCCGTAGGAGTACTGGCACAGCATGTTGAGCTGCTGTGTGGTAAATCCGGACCGGACTTGCATGGCGCTCCCTTTCTGCCAGGCTTATGAGGCATGAACTATGACCAACCGCCTGGACGTCTGACTATTCCCGTCCGGACTGCGCCGTGAGAAAAGAGGGGAACCGTCCTTCTGGCCCGTCGGCGGGTGCCCGCATTAGACTTGACATGCCATATCCATACAGGACCTATGCCGATGCCGGTGGGGGCACCGGCATCCATGCGTGAAAGGAAATTCATGCCCGGAGCCAATCTGACTCGTGTGGAAGCCGAAGAGCGAGCCGTCGTCGTATCCAATGTCAGCTACAAGGTCCATCTGGACCTGACCAAGGGGCCTGTCACCTTCCCCTCCACGGCCCTGATTGCCTTTGATGCCCGGCCGGGGGAGTCCACCTTTGTGGATCTGATTGCCGACCAGGTCAGCCTGATCGAGCTCAACGGCCAGCGCCTGGACCCGGCCCTGGCCTTCCGGGACGACCGGATTGAGCTTAACGACCTGGGCGAGCACAACCAGCTGCGGGTGGAGGCCCTCTGCCGTTATTCGCGCACAGGCGAGGGTCTGCATCGCAGCGTGGACCCCTCGGATGGCAACGTTTACCTCTACTCCCAGTTCGAGGTGCCCGACGCTCGCAGGGTTTACGCGGTCTTCGACCAGCCGGACATCAAGGCCGTCTTCGACTTCACCGTGGATGCCCCCGCATCCTGGACGGTCCTGTCCAACATGCCTCCCGCCTCCCATCAGGACCTGGACAGTCGCACTGCCGGGGGAACCCTGGAGGGCGGCCGCACCGAGGGTGTGACCCGCTGGGTCTTCCAGACCACGCCGGTCATGAGCTCCTACCTGACCGCCTTCGCCGCAGGCCCCTATGCCCAATGGACCAGCGAGTACCGGAACGAGGACGGACGGACCATCCCCATGGGCCTGTACTGCCGCCAGGCGCTGAAGGACTCCCTGGACGGGGACGCCGAATACCTCTTCGACGTGACCAAGAAGGGCTTCTCCTTCTACGCCAAGACCTGGGACGTGCCCTTCCCTTGGGCCAAGTATGACCAGATCTTCGTGCCCGAATACAACGCGGGCGCCATGGAGAACATCGGCCTGGTCACCTTCCGCGACTCATACGTCTTCGAGTCCAAGGCCACCGGAGCCCAGATCAACCGCCGCGTGGAGACCGTCCTGCACGAGCTGGCCCACATGTGGTTCGGCGATCTGGTGACCATGAAGTGGTGGAACGACCTGTGGCTGAACGAGTCCTTCGCCGAGTTCATGTCGACCCTGGCCACTGCCGAGGCCACCGAGTGGACCGACGACTGGGCCACCTTCTGCTCCGGCGAGAAGAGCTGGGCCCTGACCGAGGATCAGCTGCCCACCACTCACCCGGTTGTGGCCCCTATCCGCGACCTGCATGACACCGAAGTCAACTTCGACGGCATCACCTACGCCAAGGGCGGTTCCGTCTTGAAGCAGCTGGTCGCCTACGTGGGCCGTGATCGCTTCTTCCAGGGCATCCACAACTATCTGACGGCCCACGCCCATGGCAACGCCACCCTGAAGGATCTGCTGACCGAACTGGAGAAGACCAGCGGCCGCGACCTGGGCAGCTGGTCCCGGCTCTGGCTTGAGGAGGCCGGCATCACCACGCTGACCAGCCAGGTGCAGACCGACGAGCAGGGGATCATCACCGCCATGCGGATCGACCAGACCGCCCCCGAGGAGCATCCTGTCCTGCGTCCTCACCGCTTGGCTGTGGGCTTCTACGACGAGGACCAGTCCGGCAAGGTGGCGCGTACAGACCGATTCGAGCTGGATCTGGACGGCCAGGGAGCCGAGGTGCCCCAGGTCGTTGGCAAGAAGCGTCCGGCCCTGATCCTGATCAACGATGACGACCTGACCTATGCCAAGCTGCGTCTGGACCAGGACTCCCTGGAGTATGCCACGCAGAACCTCTACCGGATCGAGGACCGTCTGGCCCGGGCCGTGGTCTGGCTCAGCCTGTGGGACATGGCCCGGGATGCGCAATTCCCCGCTGAGCGCTTCATCAGCCTGAGCCTGAAGGCACTGGCCACCGAGCACCAGTCCACCACCTTCCGCTACGCCCTGTCTCAGATCTCCACGGCTGCCCACCACTTCACCGCCTCCCGTCGCCGCCAGCCCATGCTGCAGCTGGTGGCCAGCGCGCTCTGGGATCTGGCCATAAAGGCTCAGCCCGGCTCGGATGAGCAGTTCCAGCTGGTCCGCGCCTACCTGGGCTACGGGGACGACGTCGACTTCGAGGATCACGCCCGTGGCCTGCTGAGCGGCGACCTGAAGCTGGAAGGTCTGGCCATCGACAACAACACCCGCTGGCTGATCATCCACGCCCTGTCCGCCCACGACCTGCTGGCTGACGGCGAGATCGACCAGGAGCTGGACGCTCGAGACACCACGGAGAACCGCGAGTTCGCCATGGGCGCCCGGGCCGCCCGTCCGACGGCCGAGGCCAAGGCCTGGGCCTGGGATCAGGCCTTGCATAACGAAGACCTGACCAACTCTCAGATCGAGGCACTCGCAGACGGCTTCTCCGGCTCAGGAGACCAGGAGCTCTTCGAGCCCTACGTGGACCGCTTCTTTGCAGCCGTGGACGAGGTCTGGACTCAGAAGACCTTCCACATCGCGGAGACCCTGCTCAACCCCCTGTCGGCAGGCGGGCTCTACCCGACCAAGGCCGACCCGGCCGCCCTGGTCAAGGCGGGCGACGCCTGGCTGGCCGACCACGCCGAGGCCCCCAAGGCCCTGCGCGGAATGATCATCCAGAACACGGAGTCGTCCCGGCGCATCCTCAAGGTCCGCGAATACAACGAGCGCCTGCGCTGAGCGCCCTACCTGCCCCTAGCCCGAATGGCGACGGGTCAGGGGCGGGTCCATAATGAATCTGTCGCCTGCATGCAGGGATGGTACGTGAGGATCGGCGGGGCCGTCAGCGGCTCGGCAGCCGGGTTCGGAGGAGAGCAATGCCCAGATTATTCGGTACCGATGGTGTACGCGGTTTAGCCAATAGAGACCTGACTGCACAGCTGGCCCTGGATCTGGGCGATGCCGCAGTCCGGGTCCTGGGCCGTGGCGCGGATCGGTCCGCGGGCCGCCGACGTGCCCTGATCGGCCGCGACACCCGGGTCTCCGGTGATTTTCTGGCCTCGGCCCTGGCTGCCGGCATGTCATCGGGCGGCTTCGACGTAATCGATGTGGGCATCATCCCCACTCCGGGCATCGCCTACCTGACCAGCGTGCTGAACGTGGAGATGGGGGCGGTCATCTCCGCCTCCCACAACCCCATGCCCGACAACGGCATCAAGTTCTTCGCCCGGGGCGGGTTCAAGCTCCAGGATTCCAAGGAGGACGACATTGAAGCGGTCCTGGGCCAGGACTGGGAGCGCCCGGTGGGAGAGGGCGTGGGCCGCGTCTCCCATGACACGGTGACTGCCACCAACATGTATATCGACCATCTGGTTGAGGCCGTGGCCCCTGTCGCTCCCGACAAGACCCAGCCCAAGCCCCTGGACGGTCTGCGGATCGTGGCCGACTGCGCCAACGGAGCAACCTCGGTGGTCGCTCCGGAGGCCCTGCGCCGGGCCGGGGCGGACGTGGTGGTCATCAACGCCTCTCCAGACGGGTACAACATCAATAAGCACGCCGGATCCACCCATCCAGAGCAGCTGCAGGCCATGGTCCAGGCTTCGGATGCGGTCATGGGCGTGGCCTTCGACGGGGATGCCGACCGCTGTCTGGCCGTGGATGAAGAAGGGCATATGGTCAACGGCGATCAGATCATGGGCATCCTTGCCCGCGCCAAGCAGCGCGAGGGCAAGCTGGCCAACGACACCCTGGTAGTCACGGTCATGAGCAATCTGGGACTCAAGCTGGCACTGAAGCAGATGGGCATCGTCACCGTTCAGACGGCTGTGGGCGACCGCTACGTCCTTGAGGAGATGCTGCGCGGAGGCTACACTTTGGGCGGCGAGCAGTCCGGACACGTCATCAACCGGGAGTTCGCCACCACCGGTGACGGAACTCTGACGGCCCTGACCCTGGCCAAGGAGGTTGTGCGTTCGGGCAAGAGCCTTAAGGAGCTGGCCGCCGACTTCCCCCAGCTGCCCCAGCAGCTGATCAACGTGTCCGGTGTGGACAAGAACGCTGCCCGCACCAATGCCAAGGTCCAGGATGCGGTCGAGGCGGAGGAGCGGATGCTGGGCGACACTGGCCGGGTCCTGCTGCGGCCCTCGGGCACCGAGCCCCTGGTCAGGGTCATGGTCGAGGCGGCCACCCAGGAGCAGGCTGACCAGGTCTGCCAGCGGCTGGCATCGGTTGTGGCCGATGAGCTGGCCATCTGAACAGACGACCCAGGAAAGGCGGAATCATCCATGTTCGGCAGAAAAGCGGCCTTCGATGCCGATCTCAACCACCGGGTGGAGTCCATGCTGGCCGAGGCTGGCGAAGAAGAGCTCCTGCCTATCGTGCAGATGGGCGAGCCCGTACTTCGCCAGCAGGCCCAGCCCTACAAGGGTCAGCTGGCAGCCAAGACTCTGAGCAGGCTGCTCAAGGCCATGCGGGCCACCATGCTTGAGGCGCCGGGCGTGGGGCTGGCAGCGCCCCAGGTGGGCCTAAGCCTGGCCATCGCCGTCATTGAGGATCATGTTCGCGACGACGAGGATGATCCACGCCAGATCGACGAGCTGCCCTTCAGGGTCATCATCAACCCCTCCTATGAGCCTATCGGGCAGGAGACGGCGGCCTTCTATGAGGGATGCCTGTCATTGGAAGGATTTCAGGCGGTTCGCCGGCGCTGGCTGGACATCACGGCCAGCTGGGAGGACCGTTTTGGCCGCAAGCACCGCCAGCGCATGCACGGCTGGCCTGCCCGCATCTTCCAGCACGAGACCGACCATCTATCGGGCGAGGTCTACATCGACAAGGCCGAGATTCGCAGCCTGTCCTCCGATGACAACCTGAGCGAGTACTGGGCCTACGATCCGGTCCCCACCGAGGCGGCAGAGGAGCTGGGCTTCAGCCTCTGAGCCCTCTTGACCCTCTGATCCAGGGCCATATCTTCAGTCAGCTCCGGTCTGTCCCCCTTCAAGGGCGCCACCGGGTGCATGATCAGTTCTTCAGAAGCATGACGGCCCGGCTCCACAGCCTTGGGCAGGACCACTCGGCCATCCACGCCTGGGTCCAGCCAGGAGTCCAGGTTCTCATCAGGGATCAGCAGGGGCATCCGATCGTGCACTTGGGCAGCCTCCGCCGTGGCTTGGGTCGTCAGGATGGTGGCCGTCAGCAGCCAGGGTTGGCCCGGCTGAGATCGCCACCAGGAGTAGAGGCCGGCGATGTTCAGGGTGTGGCCGTCGGGCGCCTGGAAGTAGTAGGGCTGGTGGTCGGGTGTCCATTCGTAGTAGCCGCTGGCCGGAATGATGGCTCTCCGACTCCGGGCCGAGTCTGCGTAGGTGCGCTTGGTCAGGGCGCTTTCCACTCGGGCGTTGTGGGTGGGGTAGGCCAAGTGATCGCTTTCGGCCCAGGAAGGGACCAGATTCCAGCGTGCCGGATGCAGGTGCCGTTGCCCGTGTCGGTCCTGGGCCACCAAGGCAATGATCGACCCGGGACTGATGTTCCAGGAAGGCTTGGGCAGTCCTGGAGCCTGCCGGGCGCCATAGCCTTGGGCCAGGTTGGCATAGTCCAGGTCAGCCGCGAATCGTCCGCACATGAAGCCCATTCTATGGATGCCTGGAGCCTCCGTCGAGGAAACGCCGTAAGCCTTTTTTCGGGCCAGTCTAAATGCTGATTGACCGCTCTTCCCTGCTAGCATGAAAGCGGTCTGCGGCAGCGGTGCATCCATTGAGGGCCACCGTGGCCACAGCGGAGTGTTCAACATTGTTTTTGCCCTGCCTGGCACGAGGTCGGCGGCGGCATGGTGATTAGGAGATGGCTTATGCCTCAGAAGATCAAGGCGTCGATTGCCTACGGCATCGGCAAGGGATTTGCCCAGCCCGAGGAGATCATTATTGACGACCCCATTGGCGCGGAGGTCCTGGTCGACGTGCAGGCCTCGGGTCTGTGCCATTCGGATCTGCATCTGGTAGAGGATGACGACAAGTTCTTCTCCTTCCCGGCTGTGATCGGCCATGAGATCTCTGGCATCGTCGAGGCCGTGGGCCCCGAGGTGTCCGGCATCAAGGTGGGCGACCACGTGGTGGCCTCCCTGGAGCAGGTCTGCGGGCACTGCGCCAACTGCCTCAAGGGCCAGCCCCAGTCCTGCACCCAGCAGCAGGAGTGCGTGCGCGGGGCGGGCGAGAAGCCTCGCCTGTCCTTCCCTGACGGTCGGCCCATCACTCAGGCCTTCGGCACCGGCGGTTTCGCCGAGAAGGCCCTGATTCACGAGAACCAGCTGGCCGTGGTCAACAACCAGGTCAAGTGGGATGAGGCAGCCTGCATCGGCTGCGCTACCATCACCGGAGCCGGAGCAGCCATCAACACCGCCCATGTGCGTCCCGGGGACACCGTGGCCGTCATCGGCACTGGCGGCATCGGCCTGAACATCATTTCAGGAGCCCGGATCTGCGGTGCCAAGCGGATCATCGCCATTGACCTGCTGGACAACAAGCTGGAGTTCGCCCGCAAGTTCGGCGCCACCGATGTCATCAATTCCAAGAACGAGGACCCTGTGGCCAAGGTGCGCGAGCTGACTGACGGCGGTGTGGACCAGGCCTTCGAGGCCATCGGTCTGCCCGTCACCATGAAGCAGGCCTGGGACATGCTGGGCGTGGGCGGCACAGCCTACCCGATCGGACTGACCAAGCCTGATGCCACGGTCTCGCTGGAGATCAACCCGGCCGACCTGCTGGTCCACCAGCGCGGCTTCAAGGGCGTGTGGATGGGCTCCACCAACATCAAGCACGACATCCCCATGTATGCCGACTTTGCTGTGGATGGAAGGCTGAATATGCATGACATCGTCAGCCAGCACATCAAGCTCAGCCAGATCGACGAGGCCTACAAGCAGCTGGTCAACGGCGAAGTCATTCGTTCCGTCATCACCGAATTCGACTGATCCCCTCCAACTGTTTGGCATGACTGCTGAAGGTCATGCCAAACAGGGGGCTCCGGGTGCGCAAGGCATTCGGGGCCCCTTTGTCGTTCCGGCAATCCCAGAGCCAGGTCAGGACAGGAGCCTGCCCACGTTCTCAGCCACTGCGGCGAGATTGTCAGCGGCCTTGGTCATGGCATCCTCAAGGCTGACGGCCCCAGGGCTGATGCTGAAGATGGCATCGATGCCCACCTTGTAGAGCTCTTCGGTCCCCGCGCCCACGTTGCCTGCCAAGGCGATGACCTTGCAGCCGGGGGAGGACTCCTTGACGGCCTGGGCTGTGCCCATGGGGGTCTTGCCGAAGCCGGTCTGGAAGTCGATGCCGCCCTCGCCGGTGAAGCAGAGGTCGGCGCCGCGGGCCAGCTCCTTAAGGTGGGTGGTCTCTACGACAATATTGACGCCCGAGGCCATGACGGCCGGAGTGAAGGCCAGGAAGCCTGCGCCCAGACCTCCGGCGGCTCCTGCGCCCGGTCTGGTCTCCACCTCTCGATGCAGATCTTTGCGAATGACGGCTGCATAGTGGGCCAGGGCCGCATCCAGGGTGGCCACCATGGATGGGTCCGCCCCCTTTTGCGGTCCGAAGACGCCCGAGGCTCCTTCCGGGCCAGTCAATGGGTTGGTTACGTCCGAGGCCAGACGAATGCGGGTGCTTGCCAGCCTGGAATCCAGACCGGAGGCGTCAATTCGGTCCAGCCGGGCCAGTGCAGCCCCTCCCTGGGTCAGCTCATGTCCGTCAGCGTCCAGGAATCGGGCACCCAGGGCCTGAGCCATGCCGGCGCCGCCGTCGTTGGTGGCCGAGCCTCCAAGGCCGACAATGATCTCCTGTGCGCCCTGGTCCAAGGCCTTGCCGATCAGCTCGCCCGTGCCGTAGGTGGTGGTGACCAGCGGGTCGCGGGTCTGTTCGTTGACGAACTGGATGCCGCTGGCCGCAGCCATTTCGATGGCGGCTGTCCGTCCGTCGCCGAGCATGCCGTAGCTGGCCATGACGCTCTGGCCTAGAGGTCCGGTGACCTGGGCCTGGATCATATGGCCTCCGGTGGCATCGACCAGGGACTGGACCGTGCCCTCGCCGCCGTCGGCCATGGGTACCAGGACCATCTCGGCCTTGAGTGTGCTGCGTCGCAATCCGCGTTCAATGGCTTTTGCGGCCTCCTTGGCGGTCAGGCTGCCTTTGAAGGAGTCGGGTGCGATGATGATTTTCATGGTTGTGACCTTTCCTGACTCGTGGATTCAGAAGACCAGATAGACCAGCATGGCCACCAGGGTCATGGTCAGGCCCACCAGGAACTCAAAAGGGACCACCTTCATCCGCTCGCCCAGGGTCATGTTGATGGACTTGGCGGTGACGTGGAAGTAGTTGCCGTGGGGCAGCTGGTCGATGACCGTGGCGCCTGCCTGCATGGTGACGGCGGCGGCCACCCCCGAGGTGCCAAAGGCCAGGATGGACTTGCCGAAGGAGCTGCTGCCCAGAATAACGCCCGTGGAGGTGGATGCGGTGGCGGCGGCCATGAGGATGCCGGCGATGGGGGCCAGCATGGATCCGGGCACGCCCATGGCGTGGATGAGGTCGACGATCTGCTTGGGCAGGTCGGAGCTGGTGATCAGCCCGCCCAGGGCTCCGGCTCCGATCAGGATGAGGACCACATCCACCATGCGCTGCAGACCGGCGCTGGTGTATGTGAGGATTTTTCCGCCCTGTCCCATGGCCAGCAGCCCCAGGATGGATGCCAGTGGCAGGATGTACATGGCATCCACCTGGAACCGCTCCAGCAGACCGATGTGCAGGATAGAGCCCACGGGGTTGAGCAGGAGCAGGACCACGGCGGTGATCGGGGCCACCAGGGAGCGCCCCAAAGAGGGCAGATCCTTGTCCTTGGAGGCTTTAGCTGCGTCCTCGCCCAGATCTTCCATGGTGACGATCCGCCCGCGATGCTGCATGATGGTGGCCAGCAGAACAGCCATGGCCAGTCCGCATAAGGCTGGAATAAAGCTGCCGATCATGACAGCCGAGGGTTGTATGTGGAATCCCGATGCCACCGCGATGGTGTTGGGGTTGGGCGAGATGATGTTGCCGGCCTTGCCGCCCCCTGACAGGGCGATCAGCAGGGCCAGCTTGGATATCTTGAGTCGGCTGCCGACCTCGATGGCAATGGGCGCCACGATCAGAACGGCCACGGGGATGAAGACTCCAACGGCGCAGATGATCATGGTCGCCAGGGCCAGCGAAAGGATGGCCATGCGCTCGCCCAGGCCGTCCACAATGGTTCGAGCTATCCGGTTGGCGGCTCCGGACTCCATCATGACCCCCGCCAGCACGCCGGCAGCCAGGACCCGAATGACCGTGCCCATGACGCTCTGAGAGCCAGCCACCACGATGTTGACGGTCTGGCCCAGGGAGGCGCCCCCAATCAGGCAGCCTACGATGGCCCCCAGCATGAGCGCATAGGTGGTGTTGAGTTTCCTGAGAATGAGGATGATGGCCAGGGCCAGGCCCAGCAGGGCGGCCCACCATGACAAGGTAATGTCCATGTCAGTTCCTTTGATCCGTATCTTGTGCCAGGGACCATGGTCGGCATCGTCATAGATGCCAGACCAGCAACGATCCTCTAGCTTTGTTCACCATCAGTGTGGCTCTGTTAAGCTCTTTTTACCAGGGCACCCATACTCGAAAAGCAAAGGAGAGTGTGAGCAAAAATGGTTCATGTACCATGTTCATGAGGAGGCGAGCCATGACCATAGACCCTGCGACGGCGCAGACAATCGTCGACAACCTCAAGGATGTAATCGAGTACAATATCAATTTCTTCGACACTGAGGGAACCATGGTGGCCAGCACTGACGCCTCGCGCATAGGCAGCTTCCATGGCGCGGCCCGCCAGGCGGCCGTTGACGGTCAAACCGTTGCCGTGGATCGTCGGCATCCTTATCAGGGAGCCCGGGACGGGGTCAATGTGCCAGTAGTGCTCAATGACGCAGTGGTGGCGGTCATCGGGATCACCGGCCCCGTGAACAGGGTGGGGGCTCTGGGCGGGATCATCGAGCGCATGACCGAGCTCTTGCTCTGCGCCAACATGGAGCAGATCGCTCGGTTCAACCGGCGGATCATGACCAGTAACCTCGTCAACCTGCTGACCCTGAAGCACAAGGACAACGAATTGATGAACGCCCTGGCCCTGGCCCTTGATCTGGACCTGTCAGGTCCACGGCTGGCTCTGGTCGGCAGGGCTCCAGGAGTCCGGTTGGAAAGGCTCAACCAGGATCGTCTCTACGAAAAACTCTGCAAGACGTGCCTGTCTTTCGGGGTTCCCCTCTTCGCCGTAAGCCCCAGGGACTTTCGCATCTATGCACCGCAGATGGGGCAAGCCGAGCTTGATGATTTCGTGGTCGCTTTACGGCAGGCTCTTGCTGGCGCGGTCGGCTCCCAGGTGGTGCTGGGTGCGGGGGCGATCCAGGCGGATCCGGACCAGTACTGGCGCAGCTATCGGCAGGCATGCATCGCAGCACGATGGGCCGGATTCACTGACAATGACCAGCGGTATCGGTACGAACAGATGGGCACGGGGCTGCTGATCACCTCAATGCCCGCCGAGCAGTGCCAGGCCTTTGTGGAGCAGGTCTTTGCAGGCCTGGAGCCGGATCGCATTGAGCAGTTCGACAGGGTCTTCAGCGCTTACACCCGGCACAACGGTAGCATTACGCACGCCGCCCAGGAGCTTTTCATCCACAAGAACACTATGCAGAACCGGCTGGATGCTTTGGCGAGAGAGACGGGCTACAATCCTCGACGCCTGAGCGATTATCCCATCCTGGCTGCAGCCTTTGATCTTCGCAAGTACCTGGCCTACAAGGATATTCCTGACGAAAGCGCGGAGTTGAGCGACTCCCCAGAGACCGCTGACCAGCCTGAAGGAACGAACTAGACCGAACTGGTCCTGGCTGGACTCTGTACCCTAATTCTCTGCCGTCTGACCATCGGCGGAGAGCAGCTTCAGCTCGGCACGGACCTTCTGGAGTTTGGCGAAGGCTGTGTTGCGGTCCTGGGTGGTTCGTGCCCGGCCATGGTCCCCGGTCAGCTTGGTCTCCTGGGCCCTGAGCAGGTCGATGCGCTCGCGGACGGCGAGTCGGTCGTCCAGATCCCTGCCGTCAGTCTGGTCCAGGGTCACCTGGGCGCACAGGCTGTCCCAGACCTGGTCCATATCATCGCCGACCAGGGTCAGATTGGCCTGATCCGCAGGGCGAGGACTGCCTAGGTGGAGCGTATGCCTGGTCTCATGGCCGGCTTTGGTGGGCAGGGCTCGGCGGACGGCCGGAGTGCAGACGAGACCTGCCTCATTCCGGTGAATGGCGATGAAAACCATGCCTGAGGAACGCATAGCGGCGATATGCTCGAGCACGTCCTCCGGCACATCGGGGGTCTTCAAACCGACGGCCATGACCAGTACCTCATGGCAGTGCGCGCCGTCCGCCACAGGGATGGTCCCGGGCCGCAGCAGAGCCAGCATGACGATCTTGTCGACGCTGGTGGAGAAGTGTTGACGCAGCCGTGAGGAGACGGGCGGTCGCGTGGTGAAGGCCCTTATGAGCAGTTCGCCCTTGGCTGCTGGAATGGCGGTGGTGGGCGGCAGGCCCAGGGAGAGCGCGGACACGCCTTCGTAGGTTGCGATTGTCATCCTTGGCCTTTCTGTCGCTGTTTCCGTCATTCTACCGGCAGAAGCGTGTTCTGGGGTATGGGTGTCCGTCTGTCGGCAATGTATATTGGCTGTAAACCCGGAAGGCTGGATGCAAGGAGCTGAACGAACTGTAGGCATGCGCAAGATCCGAGGGTTGAAGTGATGAGGGCTGAATGATGGGCGAAGATTCAGAGATGTCGGAAATGACTGTAGCCGACGAGGAACGCGAGCTTCTAGAGGGATGGACCGAGGTCGACGGGGATCTGGATGGCTGCAGTCCCGATATGGTTCGGGCCATTCTGGGCTCCCGGCTGACCTTTGGGCGCATGGATGCTCCCCGCTCCCGTCACTGGCAGGTGCCCGAAGGAGTGGACTGCATCAACGATATCGCCTATGTGGACGACGGTCTGCGCGCCCACAAGCTGGATCTTTACCTGCCCCATGATGCTCTTCTGCGCAACGGCAGGGTGACCCCGGTATACATCGACATCCACGGCGGCGGGTTCATGTACGGCTACAAGGAGCTCAACCGAAACTTCTGCACCCACCTGGCCGGGCGCGGCTTTGCGGTCTTTTCGGTCAACTACCGGCTGATTCCGAACGCGGACTTTATGGGCCAGCTGGGTGACGTGCTGACGGCTCTGGCTTGGATAAAGAATCACCTGAACGAGTATCCGGTCTCGCCTGATCGGATCTTTCTGACGGGAGACTCGGCCGGGGGCACCCTGGCACTCTATGCGCTGGCAGTGGAGTCCGATGCCCAATTCGCGCGAACGCTGGGGCTGAAGCCCGTCGGGCTGCGGCCTCGGGGCGCTGCATTCGTCTCTGGTCTGTTCGATCTGACTCCTTATTTATCGGTGGATCCGGCTGGTTTTCATCCCACGGGATCGCCCACCGATACCCTGACCATGGTCGCTCCGTCCTTCCTTGGAAGCTTTGTTCGTGCTGGGGGCGACCGTCTGGCCGACTTAACGACCATGGTTGATATGGTCCGCCTGCCGCCGGTCTTCCTGAACACCAGCGCTGACGACTTTCTGCAGGGCGATGCCCTCAAACTGGCCGAAATCCTGTGCAGGAACGGTCGTGACTTCGAGCTGCACGACCTGAGGCCCAACCGTTTGCAGACCCTGGGGCACGTCTATCCGGTGGCCATGACCTGGCTGGAGGAGAGCAGACGGACCCTGGATCAGATCCACGATTTCTCCTACGACCTGATTTGAACCCGTCCGCGTGCCCGGTTCATCCGATCTCTGGCTATGATGGATAGAGCAAGGTGGGCATCGATGGCGCAAGGCCCCCGGTGTCTGCACCGCCGTTTACAGAGGAGTGATTCATGGACGAGAAGACCTTGGTAGAGAAGCTGAGCAACCTGGAGACCATCGACCAGCTGGTAGATCTGGCCAAGCAGATCGGCAAGCCCCTGTCATACAACGACGCGGACCAGCTCTTCGGCAGGATCAACCAGTGCAAGAATGATGTCGCACAGCTGGGCGGCGACACCATCGCCAAGCTGGCCAAGCAGGTCTTCGGCATCTGAGGCGTCATATCTCATCGAGGGCGGACCGATATCCGGTCCCGCCCTCTTTTTATGCCCGGGCCCGAGCCTCCTGCTCGATCTGGGCCAGGCTTTTGCCCCTGGTCTCGGGCACCATGATCCACGCGAAGACCAGGGCGCACACATTGATCAGAGCGAAGAGCAGCCAGGTGACCGGGGCCACCAGACCCTGGACGAAGATTACGCAGATCATCATCATGCCGATCATGATCCAGGCGGCCGTGCGCGACCCGTTGCCCGGAGCGTCGACGAACCGGTAGCAGACCCCGATAGCGGCAAGGAAGACGATAGCGTCTGCAAGTCCCACAGCCAGCACGCCCAGAGCGGTCATCAGCTACAGGCTGTGCCGCCGTCCTTGAATCACGGTCATGGGGTCCCTTCGCCAGCTCATCCGGGCAGAATCAAAGTAATCATACGCACTCAGGGGAGTGGCCCGTCGGTTCGGCTCGCCATTGTGGCCAGGGAATCCGTCAGGAAATCAGCGATTCAATCTGCTATCTGGGCCCTGGCTGCCGACGAGACGAATATTTGATGATATTGTCCATAACTTGCGCCTGTCATGGGCAGCGAAACAGATCGATTTCGCATATGATAAACAAGCATCCACAACAAGGACATCGTGGGTGCTTACGGCCATGGTTCCATACAGCCATGGCGATGAAAGGAAACATTGTATGCGCAAGCTGATTCTCGATCTGGACACTGGTGTCGACGACACTCTGGCTATCTCCTATGCTCTAGGCAGCCCCGAAGTTGAGCTGATCGGTATAACGGGCACCTATGGCAACGTGCTTCTGGAGCAGGGCATCCGCAACGATCTGGCTATCACCGACCTGCTGGGTCATCCCGAGGTCAAAGTCTATCCGGGCCTGTCCCACGCATCCAAAGCGGACTCCTTCGAGGTGCTTCCCGTCTCCGCTTTCATTCACGGAGAGAATGGCATTGGCGACGTGGCTATTCCCGACTCGGACCGCAGGGCTGAGACGCAGTCGGCCGTGGACTTCATCATTGATGCAGTAAACACTTACGGCAAGGATCTGGTATATGTGCCCACTGGTCCCATGACCAACATTGCTGCCGCCCTGGCCAAGGAGCCCGAGATCGCCCAACGCATCGGCTCCATCGTGCTCATGGGCGGAGCCCTGACCGTGCCGGGCAATGTGGACGCCTGGCAGGAGGCCAACATTTCACAGGACCCGGACGCGGCCAACGTGCTCTTCCGCTCCGGCGCGCCCGTGACCATGGTCGGCCTGGACGTGACCCTGCAGACCCTGCTCACCTACAAGGAGACCGCCCGCTGGCGGCAGCTGGGCACTGCGGCAGGCACCTTCCTGGCGGACATGACCGACTTCTACATCAAGGCCTACGAGACCACCTCACCCCACCTGGGCGGTTGCGGCCTGCACGATCCTCTGGCCGTGGGCGTGGCTGTGGATCCGACTCTGGTCACCACCCTGCCCATGAACATGAAGGTGGAGACCGAGGGCGCTACGCGCGGGCGCACCATCGGGGACGAGCAGCGGCTCAACGACCCGCACAAGACCATGCGCGTGGCAGTCGGGGTGGACGTGCCGCGTTTCCTGAACGAGTTCATGACCCGCATCACCATGCTGGCCTCCCAGGCCGGCTGAGGTTTTCCATCCCCGGCAAGTTCACGCAAAAGAAAGAGAATTGAAGACATCATGTCCGAAAAGCAATCCACCGAGGACTCGACAGCTGTACGATCGCTGATCCTGCTGCTGATCACCTTCGTCCTGGGAACCCTGTGCCTGCAGGGCTTCAACCTGGTCTTCCAGCAGGTCGGCAAGGACGCTGGCGCTCCCGACCAGGCCTCGCTCATCACGGCCCTGCCCAGCATCGTCCTGGGCATCGTCTGCTTCATTTACGGGTCCCTGGGAGACTTCGTATCCCTGCGCAAGCTGGTCACCTTCGGCCTGTGCATACTGTTCATCGGGTCCGTGTATGGATACGTGGCCAACACGGTCATGGCTCCCAACATCTGGAATGTGATTGCGGCCCGGCTGCTGCAGACCGCCGGCGAGCAGGTGGCCGGCTCGGCCTACCTGGTCGTGGCCACCAAGTACCTCAAGCCCTCCCTGAAGGTGATCTTCTTCGGCATCTTCACGGCAGGCTACCAAGTGTCTGCAGCCATCGGCATCTTCGCCGCCGGTCTGCTCAGCTCAATAGCCTGGCAGTACCTCTTCCTGATTCCTGCGGTCACCATCGTCTTCCTGCCCATCCTGCTCAAGAGCCTGCCCACAGGCGGCGGCAACGGCGAGAAAGTGGATTGGTTGGGCTTCGTCATCTTCGGACTGGCCACGGCCCTGCTGACCCTCTTCTTCTCTTACACGGCCTGGTGGCTGCTGGCGGCCTCTGCTGTCTGCTACCTGATCTTCGCCCTGTACATCAGCCGGGCCAAGAGCCCCTTCATCACCCCGGACTTCTTCCGCAACAAGCGCTGGCTGATGGGCATCGGGCTGATCCTGATCTTCTACTTCATGAACTACTGCATGTCGCCCATCTTCAACGCCGTCGGGCGTGACGTCTACAAGGTATCGACGTCTACGGTCTCCCTGCATGTGGTCTGGGCCTTCCTGGTGGCTGCTGTGCTGGGCACCACTTCGGGCGCCATCGTGGACAGGATCGGCCGCAAGTCAGCAATCATCATTGCCGCCTGTCTGATGATTCTAGGCTTCGCAGGGTCCGCTCTGGTGGTCAATTCCGGTCTGCTGGCTCTGACGCTGACTGCCTGCGTCTACTATGCCGGGGTCGGACTGATGTATTCGCCCATCGTCTCCACTGTGCTTGACACCTTGCCCCAGGACCAGTCGGGCCGCGGCGTGGGCATGAATGATCTGGTCATGAACGTGACCGGCTCCATCGGCATCGCCGTCATCGGCGGTCTGATGGGCAAGCCCAGTCTGGAAGGCTTCAGCATCATGGGCGCCACCGGCCCGGCTGCCAACTACAGCAACCTGCTCCTGATCGGAGCTGCCGTGTCTCTGCTGGGCCTGGTCGTGTATTTGGTCTGCAAGAGGACCATATACGCCAAGACTGCCGATCAGCAGTAGCCCTGCCGCAGGTTGTGTTTCTCTGGCATAGAACGATAGACCATCCGTTTACGATAAGAGGAGCTGCTTCCTCCGTCGCTGTCGGGTGGTCTATTGATATGTGTGATGGGGCTTAGGGAGGGTATTGGTTCCCTTGCGGAATTGAGCCCTAAGTGATGCTTGCCTATCTGCACGCTGTTCTGCCCGTGGGCAGGGCGGCAGATTGATCCGTGCCTGGCCTGAGCCGTTGTTTCCCAAGGGTAGTCGGTCCGGTCTCTGCACATACCCAATGGGGAATCATTGTTTGCCCCTACATCGGTGATCTGGTTGCATTTGACCGTAGGGGTGGAGCGTTTCCCGGCGTCTCTGCCGGCCGGTTGCAGGGCTGCGCAGATAATGCCGCTATAGTCCTGACGGAAGTATATGGGTGGCCCCATTGCATGGGGGAGTTGGGGCCACCCTGATGGTCCGGGCTTTGTGCCGGGGATAGTGATTGTCCGGACCTGCTTACACGAGGGAAGTCTTTATTCTTGTCGGCTAAGGTTTTCCAGTCGGTGGCGTCTGGCTGCTGCTGCACATGCGAAGGCGAGCAGACCCGCTGCTATCAGGGGTAGCAGGCCGCTTCCGCCAGCCGAGGGCAACCGGCTGATGGATGCGTACCGGTACGTGTTGCTGGCGTCGGGGGTCTGGACTGCTCCGTTCAGCGTCCAGTCGATGGTGACGATTGCCGTGCCGGGCATGTGTGTCGGCGTGGTCGCCTTCCAAGTACCGTCAGGGTTTCTGGTCAGGTCTGAGACTGCCACATTGTCGAACTTGACATCAGTGGGGATGCCGAGGCCTGGGAAAGCTGCCTTTGCTGGGCTGGCATCCTGGGCGTTGCCGGTGTCGCGGCCCAGCTGGCCGTTGGCATTTGATCCCCAGCTATACAAGTAGCCATCCGATCCCAGGGCCAGTCCATGACCTGCTCCTGCACTGGCCCTGGTGAAGGTGATGCCTGCTGGCGTGTTCGCTTTTCCTGGCCTGTCTGCCGGAGTGCCGCTGGTGTCGCGCCCCAGTTCGCCATGGGTGTTGTCTCCCCAGGTGTAGAGATTGCCATCAGAGCTCACGGCGACTGAGTATCCGCCTCCGGCGCTGGCCTGGGCAAAGGTGATGCCTGCAGGAGCGTCGGCCTTGCCTGGCCTGTCTGCCGGAGTGCTGCTGGTGTCCCGGCCCAAGCGCCCGTCGGCAGTATTTCCCCAGGTGTAGAGGTTGCCGTCTGAGTCCACAGCTATGGAGTGGCTTTCGCCGGCGCTGGCCTGGGCAAAGGTGATGCCTGCAGGAGCGTCGGCCTTGCCTGGCCTGTCTGCCGGAGTACCGCTGGTGTCCCGGCCTAGTTCGCCATGGGTGTTGTCTCCCCAGGTGTACGCGTTGCCTTGCCTGTCCAGAGCCACGGTGTGGCCCCTGCCCGTGTTGACCAGAGTGAAAGCTACTCCAGCTGGCGTGTCAGCCTTGCTTGGTTTCCAGTCGGATTCGCCGGTGGTCTCGCGGCCCAGTTGGCCGACGCTGTTATTCCCCCAGGTGTAGAGGCTGCCGTCTGAGCCGACGGCTACAGAATATGAGCCGCCTGCGCTGGCCTGGGTGAACGTGATGCCTGCCGGGGTATCCACCTTGTTGGGTCTATCAGCTGGCTCACTGTTGGTGACTGCGCGGCCCAGCTGGCCGACGCTGTTGTCTCCCCAGCTGTAGAGGCTGCCGTCCGATCCCACAGCTATGGAATGCCCGTATCCTGTGCTGATATGAACGAACTTGACGCCTGCAGGGGCCTCCGCCCTGCCGGGACGGCTGTCCTGTGTGCCCGTGATGTCGCGTCCCAGTTGCCCATGGCTGCTGTTGTCTCCCCAGGTGTAGAGGCTGCCGTCCGATCCCACAGCTCCTGAGTGAAATTCTCCTCCGTCGGCCTGGGTGATCCGGATTCCGCGTGCTGGCGGCGGCGTCAGGGTGACGGTCTGACCGCCGGACTGGGGGCCAGTGTCCTTGTCGAGCTTCCACTTGGTGCCAGCCTGGCTCCAGTGAGCGGTCAGGACCACCTTGTCGGTGACTGGCCTGCTGAAATCGTAGGCTGTATCGCCGGTGAACCAACCGTCGAACAAGTAGCCCCTCCTGATCGGATCCCTGTCGGGGCGTTTCACTTGGTCCCCCTCGGTCACGGACTGAAAGTAGAACCCAATGCCGCCGGCGGTGTCGAAAGTGGGATGGTAAGTTTCCAGGTATCTGTAGGGCAGGTGTGCTTCAGGTCGTTCGCCGTTCATCTTCCAGGTGACGACTGCATCCACTTTGCCATGTTCATGTTTGGGCGTGGTGACGCTCCAAGTGCCGTCCGTGTTGGCGTTCAGGTAAGCGCCGATCGTCCCGCCGAAGCTGACGTTATCGGGCCTGGGATCCTCGGGGAAGGCGACCATGCCGGGATGGCTGTCGTAGTTGCCGCTGGTGGGGCGTCCCAGTTCGCCGTACTTGTTGTATCCCCAGCTGTAGAGGTTGCCGTCCGAGCCGATGGCCATGGAATGGGAATAGCCTGCGCTGACCTGGGTGAATTTTGCAACGCCTGCTGGTGTAGGCACCCTGCCTGGTTTGGTGTCGTATAAAGCCGATCCGGTGTCGCGGCCCAGCTGGCCGTACTTGTTGTATCCCCAGCTATAGAGGTTGCCATCGGATCCCAGGGCCAGGGAATATCTGCGTTCTGTGCTGATCTGGGTGAATCTCGTGACGCCTGCCGGCATGGTCACCTTGCGCGGTCTGCGGTCTTGTGTTGCTGATCCGGTGTCGCGGCCCAGCTGGCCGTATTCGTTGTATCCCCAGCTGTAGAGCTTGCCATCCGATCCCAGGGCCAGGGATGTCCACTCTCCTACCGTGATCCAAGTGAATTTCTTGACGCCTGCGGGGGCGGAGACTTTGCGCGGTGTGCTGTCTTTATAGACAAAGTCGCCGACGTAACGTCCCAGCTCGTCGTAGCTGTTGTCTCCCCAGCTGTAAAGGGCGCCGTCCGAGTCCAGAGCCATGGAGTAGAAGGTCCCTGCGCTGATCTGGGTGATGTTCGCGACTCCTGCAGGCAGGTTCACCTTGCCTGGCTTGGCATCATATGTGGCTGAACCAGTGTCGCGTCCCAGTTCGCCGTAGCTGTTTTCACCCCAGCTGTAGAGATTGCCGTCGGAGCCCAACGCCAAGGAATGCCAGGCTCCTACGCAGGCTTGAGTGAAGCGGACGCCGGCCGGAGGGGTGACCAGCCCCGGCTGATTGTCTATCATGGGATCGCCGTTGGTGTCGCGTCCCAGCTGGCCATATCTGTTGTATCCCCAGCTGTAGAGATTGCCGTCCGATCCAAGGCCCAAGGAATGAGAGGATCCTCCGCTGACTTGGGTGAAGCGGACGCCGGCCGGGGGGGTGACCAGGTTTGGCGTGCGCTTTTCTTCTTCAGGTGTTCCCAATTTGTAATTGTTGTCTCCCCACCTGTAGAGGTTGCCGTCCGAGGCTATGGCCTGGGACCCGTCTTCTTCTGCTGGGATGATGTGGCTGAAGCGTATCTCCGGCGTGGTGGGCGGGGTCAGAGTGATCTTGGCGCCTCCTTTGGCTGGCCCCTGTACGGGGGAGAGGTTCCATGAGCCGGTTCCCTTGGTCCAGTGGGCGGTCAGGGTGAGGTCTTTGGTAACGGGCTTGGTGAAGTCGTAGGCTACCTTGGAGTCGCCATTGGTCTCTTTGGTGAACCAGCCGTCGAACAGGTAGCCGTCCCGGGTCGGGTCCTTGGCGGGGCGGCTGGCTTGGGTGCCTGCGGTAATGGTCTGTGGTCCGACGCTGCTGCCGTCAGCGCTGTCGAAGACGACCGTGTACGAAGTCGACTGTGCCTGCGGATGGCTGTCGATGGCCTTGCCAGGCTCGGATGCCGAGGTCGCAAGCCTCAAGGACGGGGGTGCGTCTGGACGAGTTGGCGTGCTGGCGGAAATGTCTGTTTGCTGGCCTGTTGTGGCCTCTTCCAGACTGACCGGTCGGGGTGGTGCTGCTCTGGCTGTGGTGTCGGCTGCAACGAGGCTACCGATGATCATGCTGGCTGGAAGAATGACGATGGCCTTCAAAAGGCCTACAACAATGGCTGACCGGGAAGACACGTCCGGATGGCACATGATAGGTTCAAACCCCTCTCCCAAAACAAGGCGGTCCGATGATGAAAACCCCAAGTTTTTCATCGGCTGCATGCCGGGCACATTCCCGGCAGCTAGAAAAACGCTAGCATGCAGATTCGGGACAGAATGGGAGCAACACCCGGATAAATCAGGTAAAAAATGTTATGTCAAGTCCGGGATGTGGCAGCTTCCTGCCAAGGGGGGGCAAATAAGAGAGGGTGGCTCCGCTGTGTTGGGGGAGTGCGGAGCCACCCTGTTGGTCCGGATCGTCGTTATTTGGGGTTAGACACAATCCGGACGTACTTACTCGAGTGAAGTCTAACGGTTCAGGCTTCTGGTCTGTCTCAATCGTCGCGCCGCGATGGTTGTCGCGATGACGATCACGCCGATGGCGAGGGGAAGGAATATGCCGGTGCCACCGGCCCGAGGCAGAACGCCGATGGAGGTGTACCGGTAGACGTTGCTGGTGTCAGTGGTTTGTGCAACCCCGTTCACCGTCCAGTCGATGGTGACGGTAACCGGTCCTGGCGAATAAGGCGGCGTGGTCACATTCCAGGTGCCGTCATTGTTGTTCGTCAGATTAATGCCTGCCGCATTGCCAAATTGAACGAGCCTGGGAATGCCTACTCCAGGGAAGTTGACCTTGCCTGGATGCGGATCCAGTTTGTCGCTGGTGGGACGTTCACGTCCCAGCTGGTTGTTTCGGTCGTCTCCCCAACTGTAGGTGTTGCCGTCTGATCCTATGGCTAAGGAGTAGGCGTTTCCTGCCTGAGGCTGGATGAGGGCGATACCGGCTGGAGCGTCCACTTTGGTGGGTAGGTAGTCGGATTTGCCGCTGATGGTGCGTCCAAGTTGTCCATAATCGTTAGATCCCCAGCTGTAGATGTTGCCGTCCGAGCCTGCAGCGAGGCCGAAATACCATCCTGCCGCACACCGGGTGAAGTTAACGCCCGAAGGCATGATGACCTTGGTAGGGGTCTGGGATAGAATTTCCTTGTTCCCCAATTGATCTTTGTTGTTGGATCCCCAGCTGTAGAGATTGTTATCGGAGCCGAGAGCCAGCGAGAAATTGTGGCCCGGGCTGGCTTGCGTAAAAGTGATGCCAGTTGGGGTATAAACTTTGCGTGGCCAAGGGTCACCAAATTTAGTTACCTCACTACGGTCGCGGCCCAGTTGCCACCCATTGTTGTATCCCCAGCTGTAGAGGTTGCTGTCTGAACCCAAGGCGAGAACATGCTTGCTGGACGGCTCAGTGAAAACCTGGGTGAATGTGATGCCTTCGGGTACAGCCACTCTAATAGGGTGGTCACTGGCGGTTCTTAAAGTGCCTTGTCCTAGTGCGCCTCCCGAATCGTCTCCCCAGGCGTAGAGGTTGTCATCAGAGCCTAATGCCAAGGCAAAGCGATCGCCCGCATAAACTCTGGTGAAGCGGATGCCCGTAGCCAGCTCGACTTTGCCAGGGGAATTGTTTGAGATGCTGCTGGTGGAGCGTCCCAGCTGTTTATAAGAGTTATTTCCCCAAGTATACACATACCCGTCTGAGCCCAGGGCCAGGACGAAGTTCTCTCCTGCAGCAGCCTGCATATAGCGGACTCCTGCAGGTGTTTTCACTATGAAAGGTCTATCCACGGGTTCAAGTTCGGAGGGGGTGCGTCCAAGTTGTCCGTAATCGTTAGATCCCCAGCTGTAGAGGTTGCCGTCCGAACCGAAGGCCAAGCTAAAAGTCTGCCCCGATTGAATCCGAGAGAAGCGGATTCCGCGTGTGTCTTGCAGCGGGGTAAGTTTGACGCTTTGGCCGCCAGTTTCCGGCCCCTCCTTCTTGTCGATGCTCCAGTGTGAGACGGGGCTGAAGTGGGCGACTAAGGTGATGTCGCTGGTGACGGGCTGGTTGAAGTCATAGGCTATATTGGAGCCGCCCTTGGAGTCTTTGAGGAACCATCCGTCGAACAGATAGCCGTCCTTGGCTGGATCCTTGTCGGGGCGGACGGCCTGATCGCCATCCATGACCCGCTGGGCATCTGGTGTTGATGTACCGCCTTCGCTGTCGAAGGTGACCGTGTACATGGAACCGTCGTACTTGTAGAGCAGATGTGCATCGGGCTGATGGCCGTTTCTGGTCCAAGCGACCGTCACGTCCACCTGGCCTTTTTTGTGTGCAGGGGTGCGGAAACTCCAGGTGCCGTCCTGGTTCTTGCTCAAGCCGGTAATCTCGGTTCCGTCCAGCTTGGCGCTGCTGAATTTGGATTCTTGGGGGTAGTCTGCCTTACTGGGGGTGGTTACTGGCACACTGCTTGAGGCGCCGGTGCCCAGCTGGCTGCTGCTGTTGTCACCCCAGCCGTAGAGATAGCCGTCTGAGCCTAGAGCAAGGATGTGCCTGTACCCTGCAATGGCTTGGATATAGGTGCCGCCGTCGAGCGTGACCGCTTTGCCTGGCTGGTTTGTGGTTTCACCACCCGTATCTTGTCCCAGCTGGCCGCTGCTGTTGTCTCCCCAGCTATAGATGTTGCCGTCGGATCCGGTTATCAAGGAGTAGTCGTGTCCGGCGCTGACCTGCCTCGTTTTGATGCCGTCAGGCAGGGCTACCTTGCTGGGCTGGGTGGTGCTGCCGTATCCCCAGCTGTATGCATTGCCATCTGAATCAACGGCCAGTATGTGGCGGTATCCTGCACTGATCTTGCTGAAGCTCACGCCGTCCGCCGTATTCATCTTGTATGCCCGATCTGCTGGTTCGCTGGCGCTGGGTGTGCGTCCCAACTGCCCGCTGCTGTTGTCCCCCCAGCTGTACACGCTGCCATCAGCTGCGAGTGCAAGGGAGGTCTTGCCGCCTGCGGTTACCTGTGTGATCGTGACGCCTTTTGGCAGCGACACCACGGTTGGGTCCGCGGTCGAATAATGACTCCCGACTCCGCCGGCAGCACGTCCCAACTGCCCGCTGCTGTTGTCTCCCCAGCTGAACACAAGTCCGTCCGAGGATGTTGCCAGTACATGACTTGGCCCTGCGCTGACTTGAACAAAAGATTTTGCGGCATTCGTATATGGTAGCGCCTGCTGTGGCGGGCGGCTTTCTGTGGAGGAGGTACCTTGCCCTAACTGTCCTTTTTCATTGTTTCCCCAGCTGTATAAATGGTTAGTCATGTCGATTGCCACAGCATAATCGTCTCCTGCGCTAACCTGGAGGAAGCGGACGTCATCTGGCACATTTACTCTTCCCGGCCGATCAGCCGGTTCGCTGGCGCTGGGTGTGCGTCCCAGCTGCCCCTTGCTGTTGTTTCCCCAGCTGTATAGCATTCCGGCCGAGTCGAGGGCTAGCGAAAAGTCTTTTCCTGCGCTGAACTGGCTGAAACGAATACCTCCCACGCTCGGCGGAGTCAGGGTGGCTGTCGTGTTGCCGGCGGTAGGGCCATGGCTAGGGCTAAGGCTCCAGGAATTAAGACCCTGGACCCAGCGGGCCGTCAGTGTGAGGTCTCCGGTGAGGGGCTGGGCAAAGTCATAAGCGACATTCCCGATGAACCAGCCAACAAAGGAATAGCCTTTGCAGTAGGGGTCAGCGGGACGTCTCACCCTATCTCCGGAGAAGAGTAGTTGATTAGGTGTTGTTGAGCCTATCGGGCTTTTGAAGGTTACTGTGTATGCCGTCGATGAGCGTGGCTGGATCGAGTTTTTATCACTATGGTCAGAATCCTTGGGATCGTTTTGAGTCGGGGTGGGCGTAGGAGCAGGATCAGAGGATGGTGCCGGCTGCTCAGAGTTCTGCGGCGTTGGCGTGGTCGACGGAGTCTCTGATGTGCCCGGGGTGGCTGTGGGTGCAGAAGGCGTCGTGGGCTTTGTCGACGGATCCGGCGAGGTTGCATTGCTGGAGGCAATGCCGGAACTTTGCTTGTTTACCCCAGGGTCTGCCGAACCTGTATCCTTGGCGCCTTCTAGCGCGGCCGTAGCGTTCGCGTCGGACCCGCTAGGCTTGCTCGTAGCCGCCTTGGCCGTAGCGACTGTACCGGTAAGGAGGCCGACTGACAAAGTGATAGCGAGCAGTCGGCCAGCAACAGTGGTTGACCGATCCGGCTTGTTCCGACGATGACGCATTATTGGCACATTCCCCTTCCTCATGGCCAGAGGCCCATTATCAAATAATCCCAAGCAAAACGGGCTACCCGCCGGGATCAGTCCCGGTCTGACCTGAAACAACTTTATCACGTATCTAGACGTGTCAGTACTGCCTTGATCACAGGATGACAAATCTCATGAGATCGGTTGTGCGCCGTCCGACCGATGCCTGCTGATGAAGCGGGATGGGCGGCACCAGCTCTGCCGACAATGAGAAGGCGCCTTTGTGGTGCAGCCGAGGCAGACAGGTCCCGGTTGATGCCGCCCAGGAACCAAACCACGATTACGCCAGACTGCCCTGGATTGTAGGCGGGCGTGAAGGACGATGTCGGCCGAACCGGCTTCAGGCGCGAAAGTTTACAGCACAGGCAACCCTGAGGATAAAGCAGATCGCCTGCTTTTGAACGCCATATTTCGTAGCTGCTTATTGCTTAATTGCCGCAGGCATTCGGTGATAGCAATGATGTTCGCACGAGTGGTGCAATGGAAGGGAAGCGTGGGCGTGGGCGAGGCAGAGACGGGATTGCATATCAGCGGGGTGGAACTCAAACAGATGGAAGAGTTCGCGGCGAAGGTCGAGCGGGGGGAGTCTGCGTTTGCCGTCCCTGGCTCAGTGCAGCATATGGATCCCAATCATGAGGTGGATAAGGAGGCGTTCGAGCAGTTGAGCCAGCGCAGGGCCGAGATCGAACAGACATCTCGGAAGACTTGGAAGGGTCAGGGTCCCCATAGTCCCGACAACGAGATGAGGCGGCTGCCTGAGCAGGAGCAAGCCGTATGCGGACGCATACAGGCGTCCTTCAGGTTCCTGAATTGGGCAACGTGCCTCATCTTATTTGCGCCGTCTTCATGAAGTGAATGAGATGTGGTCTGGGCTGCGTCTGAATGTTGAGTGCAGGGTTCGAGGGTAATAGCAGTCATTTGATGTTTCCGCATTCAAGAGGGAAGTGAACAATGAGCCGCAAAGAGGATGAGCGGTATCTGTGGAAGATTCAGAGACCCAAGGCAACTTTAGGGAGCGATGCAGCATCTTTCGCACACAAAAACAGTGGCAGTCCCCACCGAGAGCAGACCAATCCTGGTGACAGGCTGGTTGGCTCCTCTCCCATCAGCTAGGAGATTTCGTACGGCTTAGGGTACGGGAAGCATGCTTGCTGCCACATTCACAGCCGTCTCCGGAACCTCTCACCGCTCTGCGCTTCGGGGCCCCAGCCTTTATAGGTTTCGGATATGCGGGTCCAGCAACGCAATTAATTTGATTCCATTCGGCTGGTTGCATGAGAGCTTGTGCGGGTCGTCTTGCGCGATTTCGATTTGTGCAAAGGGGAAGAAATTCTGGCCGTTGCCTGCCGGGTAATTCATATTAGAAGAGGATCGCTGCATGGCTTTGCCATTTACCTTGCATTGCACGGCTTCTACCCGCTTGAGGTCGGCTCGCCGTGCAAGCACGTACAGGCTTCCCTTTTTGTCGGCAGAAATAGTACTAATGCTGCCGTCGCCAGAAACTTTGTACTTGGTCAAAGAAGAAAAATAACCGGCGGCCTCGTTGACCGAGGGTTCTGACCGGGTCTGCCCTTGGCAACCTGAAAGCAGGCCCACGCCCATCAGCAAGGCCATTGCGGCAACCATTTGTTTTCTCCAAGTGGTTTCAGCTATGCTCGCCTTGTCGCGGAACCATGACTGCAATGCTGTGAGCCGATGCGTGCGCCTGTCGGAACCCGGCTGAGCTATTTGAGAAGAATTAAATTTCATTTGACCGATAGCTTTTGTCTTCTTCATCGGTTCTCCTTAGTGAAGTGCAAGGCTTACGACATTGTTGACCAGATCTGCGTTTGGTGAATCAGAAGAGCAGTTATTGAATTATAAGTGTAACTCTCTGTTTATGGTACATGAATATGTACAGCTTATCTTGTCAGTGGTCGAATACAGACCCCATATATATGGTAAGCCTCTGCTTAGCCTTAGCGCTCGGTGCTCCGCATTATTAACAATGACACTCAGCCCGTCGCTTTCCACACACGGCCACCCTGATTTCCTATTGCGCCTGGTGGAGCAGCTGGCGAAAACGAGATGAGATTTTTTGGGTCTTGACTGACTGCCATTCGGGCATCCGTTTGGTAAATTCTCCCATTCCTCAAGCAAGCTGCGACTTATGAGAGCGACCTAGGGCGGCCAGGATCAGCAGAACTTCTAGGATGCCGACAATCAATAGCAGGATCAGGGCATGCTGTGAGCCATTGATTGTGCCCAGATGCTGGTCTGCGACTGCGGCCTGGCCTGCTGCGACGATGGTGGCCGCCAGGCTGCTGCCGATGGCTGCAGCGAACTGTTGGACGGTGTTGAAGATGGCGTTGCCGTCGGTCTGCTGCTCCTGGCTCAGCCGGTGCAGGCCGTTGGTCATGATGTTGCCGAAGCTCAACCCGATGCCCAGCATGAAAAAAATATAGAGTATCAGGATGGCCATGGATGTCAGCCGACGGGCTGTAAGGGCAAATCCCAGGAGGCCGATCAGGGCAACAAGGCTGCCGCTGATGATGGGGATGCGCGGGCCTAGCTGATCGTAGAGCCTGCCGGAGAGCGGAGCCAGAACGGCTCCGATCGCCGCGCCCGGCAGCACCACTAGTCCGGCCTGCAGCGAGGTGCAGCCATCAACCAGCTGCAGGTGGTTGGGCAGGATGAATGAGAGAGCCAAGGCGCTGATCTCGAAGAGGATGTATGCGCCCGCATGCAGACAGAAGCGCCTATCGGCAAACAAACGCACGTCGATGATCGGTTGGGCCTGATGCCGGGCACGGAGGGCGAACGCTGCCAGTGCGAAAAGTCCCAGGGCCAGCGCTCCGCCGAATCTCCAGGAGAGCCATCCTGCCGAGGCGTTGCTGATGCCGAAGATCAGACCTGCAAAGCCCAGAACCATAAGGAACACGTCAAGCGGGACCAACCCGGCCGCTTCCCTGTCTGCCGAGACCGGAACCGAGGGTATGCAAGCCAGACCGGTCACCAGCGAGACGAGCAGTACGGGAATCAGGATGATGAAGACGAAACGCCACCCGATGGTGGTTGCTACCAGGCCGCCGAAGGTGGGGCCGACAGCTGGTCCGATGGCTGTAATCAGGGTGCCTACGCCCATCATGGTGCCGATGCGCTTTGCCGGGACCTGTTGGAGGATGATGTTGAACATCAATGGCAGAGCGATACTGGTGCCCAGCCCTTGTATGGCCCTGCCCAGCAGCAGGAGCGGGAAGGTCGGAGCCAGCGCGTCGATGACCAGTCCGGCCAGGAAGAGCAGGTTGGCGCACAGAAAGAGGGTCCGGCTGCGGAATCGGCGCTTGAGAGCTGCCGAGAGCGGGGTGATGGAGGCCACGACCAGCAGGTAGAGGGTGGTCATCCATTGCACGCTGGAGGTCCCGATGCCGAAATGGCTCATGAGGGCAGGAAAGGTGATGTTCATGGCTGTTTCCACGATCACGCCGCAGAAGGACATGATGCCAGTGGCTACCACAGCGCCGATTACCTTGCGGGGGATTGCCGTGCTTTGCTCCTGGGCTCGCATGGGCGAGGCTCCTTCCCAGTCTGGGAGGCATCATCGGAATTCAACGCGATGAAATAGGCCAGCACGCGGTCGAAGGCAGCTAGCTCACGCTGATCGAACCGGCGTTCCATGGCCTTTTGCTGGTCTTCTATATAAGCCCGCGCTGCTGTCTGCATGCCCCGGGCCTTGGCCGTGGGGGCGATGATGCGCTGGCGACCGTCCTTGGGATCCCGCCTGGCCGTGAGCAGTCCGCTGGCCTCCATGCGTTGCAGGATTTTCGTCGTTGTAGATGGGCGGATGTCGAATTCGATCTCGATGTCGCGCTGGGTGCGGTTTTGGGATTCGCCCAGGAAGTCGATGATGGACATCTGGGTGCCGGTCAGCCCGTATCGAGCCGCGTAGGCATCCATGGACCGTGACATGAGGTTGGCTGCCCGTTTGATCCGCTTGCCGTAGTCCTCGCTCAAAAGCTCTCCTTGGATAAATAGTTAGCTACCTAAGGAATAATCTCCTGGGTTGGGTATGGACAAGCGTGCGTGCTTGGGCGCTAATGCTGTAATGCTGTCTTTGGATTCTTCTGCATACATGGCTGAAATCTGCCGGATTGTTGCAGAAAACAGCCTGGTGCCAGAGGTTTGACAGCTGCTTGAGCCGAGGCCATGACACCGGTTCTGGCGACGCAGGGGGAGGCCGCCTGTCCGGCTTATTCCTGGCGCTGGCTGATGTCGCTGACCGATCCGCGCTGGACCAGCTTCGCTGGAATAAGCGTCTTGGTATCTGTGGGCACGTATTCTCCCTCGCACTGGAGCTTTACCTTGGCGAAGGCCTCGCGTCCGATGGTTTCGAAATCCATGCGCATGGTGGTCAGGCTCAATCTGGGGACTGTTCCGATCAGAGAATCGTCGACGCCGATTATGCTGACATCCTCAGGTACTCTTTTGCCGGAATCTTTGAGGCCCTCAATGGCCCCATAAGCCATCTGGTCGTTGGCAGCGTAGATGGCTGTGCAATCAGATTCGTGGGCCAAGGCGCGCCCTGCCTCATATCCGCTGTCTGCCTCCCAGTCGCCAATATAGGTCGGCGGTACCGGGATGCCATGAGCGTGAAGCACATCTCTCCAGCCCTTGGCGCGGCTCTCCGCAGCCCGTGAAGTCGAAGGGCCTGAGATGTGGTACACGGTGCGGTGGCCTTTTTTAAGCAGATATTCGACAGCCGAAGTCGAGCATCCGTATTGGTCGGCATCAATGGTAGGACAATGAGCGGAAGGCTTCTCTGTGATGAGCACCACGGGAAGCTCCTTGCTGGGCCTGAAGCGATCGAAATCGATGACCCTTTGTTCTAGCACTACTATGACGCCGTCGACAGGCAATTGCTTCATCTGCTCTACGATGTCCGCCAAGGTGATTTCCGCCGAGTAGTTCACGACATGGACGGTTGCTGCATATCCGCATTCGGACGCGGCTTCTACAGCGCCATCCAGTATGCGTGCATTCCCAAATGTGGTGATATTGAACAGGACAATGCCAATATTGTTGAACCGGCCGTGTTTCAGCGCCCTGGCAGCGTAATTCGGCCGATAGCCCAAGACTTCCATGGCGTTCAGCACTTTTTGCTTGGTCTGGGGGCGCACAGCCGTGCTGTCGTTGACGACTCGCGATACGGTTTGTGGCGATACCTCGGCAAACTGCGCAACGTCCTGTATCGATACCTGTTTCTTCCGTCCCATGCCTACCTGATCCAGCTCATGGGAGCTTGCCGCCATGTGTGCGAACAGCCCCTTGGTGGCAGACAATATGTTTGCGACACCATTTTGATAACCGCTAGTATATCAGAGATTGATCGGATATTTGATTCCCTGATACGTGCTATGATGATAACGAAAACATCTGGTGAACGTCCATTGCAGTTCAGTATGGTCGGAGCTTGATCGTTTATGTTCTTGCAAAGCTTCGAGGGAGAAGGTCAGATATGGCTGCTGTTGCTAGCGGCGATGCTACCAAGTCGAGTGGTGCGCCCCGGGGCCACATGGGTTCTCGTTGGCGTGGTTGGTTGTTTATGGGGCCGTTTGCTGTGGTGTTTGTAGTGGTGTTTGTAGTGCCGGTGTTGTATGCGGTGTGGATTTCCTTGTTCCAGCATCGTATGGTCGGCGGGACGGTGTTTGTTGGGTTGGACAATTATCGTCGTCTGCTGGCTGATGGGCAGTTCTGGTCGTCAGTGCGCCGGGTGGTGGTGTTCACGGTGGTGCAGGTGCCGATCATGCTGTGCTTGTCGGCGTTGATGGCTTTGGCTTTGGATTCGCTGCGTCTGCATGGGATGCGGTTCTTCCGTATTTCGACATTTCTCCCCTATGCGGTGCCGGCGGTGGTGTCGGCGCTGGTGTGGGGATTCATGTACGGGGCGAAGTACGGGCTGGTGGGCTCGCTGAACGCATGGCTGGGCACGCATTTGGACGTGTTGCAGCCGTCGGTGCTTTTGGCGGCGATCGGGAACATCAATACATGGGAGTTCACGGGGTATAACATGCTGATTTTCTATTCGTCGCTGTCGACGGTGCCGCGTTCCTTGTATGAGGCGGCGGCGATCGACGGGGCGAGCGAGTGGCAGGTGGTGCGCCGGGTGAAGCTGCCGGAGCTGCGGGGCTCGCTGGCGATCACCGTGATTTTCAGCATCATCGGCTCTTTCCAGCTGTTCAACGAGCCGAGCGTGATGCAGAACATGGTGCCGGGCAATGCGATCACGACGTATTACACGCCGAACATGTATGCGTATAATCTGAGTTTTTCGGGCAATCAGTCCAATTATGCGGCTGCACTGGCTATTGTGATGGCGGCGTTGACGATGCTGGTGGCGTATGCGGTGCAGCTGCGGAGCATGAGGGAGCAGATGCGATGAGCGTGCTGGATGCTGAGGGCCGCAGGGTGCGTGCGGCCGAGCGTGCGCGGGCTAGGCGCGTGGCGGCGGACGAGCGGGCGGAGCGGCGTCGTGCGGCGGCGAGCGGATTCTCGAACCCGTCGAATCCGCGCCGGTCGGTGTGGCTGACGCTGGCGTGCGGCGTGTTCGCCCTGTACTGCCTGTTCCCCTTCGCCTACCTGCTGGTGAACGCGACGAAGACGCAGGCGGACTTCACGAGTACGTTCGGCCTGGGGCCGGGCCGAACGTTCGCCTTGTGGGACAACATTCGTGAGGTGTTCTCCTACCAGGACGGGATCTTCGCCCGCTGGCTGGCGAACACGCTCCTGTACGTGGTAGTGGGCGCGGGCGGCGCCACGCTGCTGGCGGTGATGGGCGGATATGCGCTGGCCAAGTTCCGGTTCCCCGGCCGCAAGGCGGTGTTCGCTGTGGTGCTGGGCGCGATCAGCGTGCCGGGCATCGCCCTGGCGGTCCCGCAGTTTCTGCTGTTCGCGAAGCTGGGGCTGACGAACACGCCCTGGGCGATGATCATCCCCAGCCTGATCAGCCCCTTCGGCCTGTATCTGATGTGGATCTTCTCGGACCAGGCGGTTCCCGGAGAGCTGCTGGAAGCGGCGCGCGTGGACGGCGCCTCGGAGTGGCGCACCTTCCGCACGATCAGCCTGCCCCTGCTGGCGCCGGGGATTGTGACCTGCGCCCTGTTCACGATCGTGGCGACTTGGAACAACTACTTCCTGCCCCTGATCATGCTCAAGGACGCGGACTGGTACCCGCTGACGATCGGCCTGAACCAGTGGAAGGACCAGGCCAGCACCGCGGGCGGGCAGGCCATCCAGAACCTGGTCATCACCGGCAGCCTGATCACTATCATCCCCTTGGTCATCGCCTTCCTCCTCCTGCAGAAATACTGGCAATCCGGCCTCGCCGCAGGAGCCGTCAAAGAATAGCCAAACAAACCAAAACCGTGCTATAGGCCTTGAGCCGTAGGACAGTGAAAGATATCAGTAGTCATGTGTTGTTGCCAAGGACAACAGAAAAGGAGATAGGGACAATGAGGTTCGAAAAGATGACGAAGGTCATAGCCCTGACAGGTGCTGTGGCCATGGCGTTCGGACTCGCCGGCTGCGGCGGATCCGGCAGCGGTTCCTCTGCGTCGGGCAAGGGCGGGAAGACCGAAATCTTGGTCTGGTCCTGGGATTCGACCCTTCCTCGAACTGTCAAGGGATTCGAAGCCAAGAACCCCGACATCAAGGTGAAGGTCACCAATGTCGGCACCAACAAAAAAGAGTACACGGCCTTGAACAACGCTCTGTCCGCCAACAAGGGCGCCCCTGACCTTGCACAGATCGAGTATTATGCTCTGCCTGAATATGCCACTCAGGACAAGCTGCAGGATCTGTCTGACATGGGCGCCTCCGGATACAAGAGCTTCTATACGCCGGGCACATGGAATTCAGTGAATCTGAATGGGGGCGTCTACGCGCTGCCTATGGATTCGGGCCCTATGGCGCTGTTCTACAACAAGGAGGTGTTCGACAAGGCCGGAGTGACCGAGGTCCCCACTACCTGGGATGAGTATTACGAGGCAGCGAAGAAGATCAAGGCTGTTGGTTCCTACATCACCTCCGACTCAGGCGATGCAGGGTTCTTCGATTCCATGACCTGGCAGGCCGGCGCCAAGCCCTTTGCCACCAGCAAGGACGGCAAGACCGTCACCATCAATCTGACCGGTGACCCCAAGGTCAAAAAGTGGGACGACTACTGGCAGAAAATGATCAATGAGGACTTGATCAACACGAAGATTCCCGGATGGTCGGACGACTGGAACAAGGGCCTCAACGACGGATCAATCGCTTCTTTGCTCACTGGCGCTTGGATGCCCTACAATCTGCTGTCCGGCGCTCCTGATGCCTCTGGCAAGTGGCGTGTGGCCCAGATGCCGACCTGGGAGAAGGGCGGCACAGAGAATTCCGAGAACGGCGGGTCTTCGCTGGCTATGATTAAGACCAAGGACGACTCCAAGAGCAAGGCGGCATATAAGTTCTTGGAATACGCTTGCCACAATGCCGAAGGTATTAAGACCCGTGTCGATGGCGGCGCTTTCCCGGCTGACAACAACACGTTGAAGTCCGACGAGTTCCTCTCTATGACCAGCTTGAAGGATGCCGACGGCAATGACAACGCCTACTTCGGCGGCCAGAAGTTCAATGAGGTGCTGTCGCAGGCCGCCAAGAACGTTCTGCCTGGCTATCAGTTCCTGCCCTTTGAGGTCTATGCTCGCGGAATCTACGGCGACAAGATGACCGCCTTCACTTCCAAGTCGGCCACTCTTGATCAGGGTATAGCGGCTTGGCAGAAGGATCTGCAGAACTACGCCAAGCAGCAGGGCTACACGCTCAAGGAGTAGGGGTGACTCATATCAAACCAGCGCTGTAGCGCGGGTTTCCTTATTGTAGTGCCGGCCAGAGGGGCCCTAGGGTATTTTCCTTTGGTCTTCCTCCGGCCGGTTTTTCATGCACATCGTCGTGTTCTCCCCGTGGCCTTCAGCAAGGCATGAAGCGGGTAAGAGGTTTTGATCACGATCAGTACCGGAATGTTCCATAATTGCAGTGGTCATCTGTTCGATTGTCGTCGCGCAGCGAAGGGGCACCGTCGACAATCCCCTGTCTTCACCGTCTGAAGAAGAATAAAAGGAATACTTATGAAATTCATGCGAACTATGGCGGTTATCGTAGCTGCGGCAGCGACTTCGACAGCCCTGGGCGGTTTTATGCCGGCCTATGCCGAACCTTCCGCACCAGCAACAGTGACGGTGCGGCCAAATCCCTGGTATGCCAATGGCCCATTTCAAGGCTGGGGCACATCATTGGCATGGTTTGCCAATGCCACAGGCCAATACGGTGAACCAGGGTCCATTACCCGCAGCAGCGGAAACCCCGTGACGGATGCCAAAGCACTGGAGTATGGCAAGCAGCTGCGGGAAAAGTTCTACACCAGTATTTTCGGCAAGGAAGGACTGGGGCTGAATAAGGCCCGTTTCAACATTGGCGGAGGCAACGCCTCAGATGTGGCTTATGGATACCCGTTCATGCGTCAGGGAGCGGCTGTTCCCGGCTACTGGGCGGAAGACCAGGATGGAAGCAAGGGGTTGTATGGTGGCGTGACGACCAAACAAGCCGATAAGAATGCCTTGGATCAGGCTTTTGATCCGACATCGGAGGATTCCTACGTGTGGGGTCCCAAGTCTTCCAAGAGCGACGCCGCCAAGTCCGTGCAGGCGCAGGAATGGTGGCTGAAACGCGGAGTCAAAGACGGCGATATCACTCATCTGGAGGCTTTTGCCAACTCAGCCCCCTGGTTCATGACCGAAGACGGATATGCCACCGGCGGTTTTCGATCCGGAGACAACAACCTCAAGGATCCCGAGAAGTTCGCCGGATACATGGCCAAAGTGGTGAGTCATCTGGATCAGTTGAAAGCTGACAACGGCAACAAGGTAAGGATCAATACGGTCGAACCCTTGAATGAGTCGGAGACGGCCTATTGGGGGACGCCGGACGGAAGGGCCTCAGACGATTGGCCCAGTGATCAGCAGGCCCTGATCGCACGCTATTGGAATCGGTACTATGCGGATAAGGACAAGTCCGTCACGCCTTATTCGAAAGCGGTGAAGAAGCCCCAGGAAGGCATGCACGTCGACAACGCCCAGGCTCAGCAAACCATTCTGGCCCTGGACAAGGCGCTCAAATCCGAAGGTTTGAAGGATGTCAAGGTCTCAGCGACAGATGCAACCGACTCCGGACAGTTCGTTGACTCCTACAACCAATATCCGCAGGAGGTTCGTGACGCGATAGGGCAGTACAACACGCATTCATACGGCACCAACCGTCAACGTGTGGCCAGGGACATCGCTCAGGGCGACGGCAAGGTCATGTCCATGAGCGAGGTTGACGGCTCCTGGCAGGGCGGCGGGTTCAACCCCTACGGCTTCAAGAACGGCCTGGGCATGGCAGGGAAGATCAACAACGATGTCTATGCGCTGCAGTCGCAGGATTTCACCTTCTGGCAGGTGGTTGAGGACCTGTATAACATGTCGACCAAAGACCAGGATGTCAACGGGAATCAAGCCAACCCTCAGGGTGAAAACACCAATTGGGGGACTGTCCTGATCGACTTTGACTGCACTGTTGCGGGCAGTGACGGAAAACTGTATTCCGAGCGCGCTGTGGACAACAACGGGGGCAGGACCACGGGCATCAAGCCTTGCTCCGTCGTAGTGAACTCGAAATACAACGCGGTTCGGGCATACACCCAATTCATCCATGAGGGGGATTCGATCCTGGCCAATGATGCCACCAAGGATAATATGACCGCCCGTTCGGCCGATGGCAGGACGCAGACCATCATCCACCGCAACGACAGCGACAGCCAACAGCGCCTGGTCATTGACCTTTCCAAATACGGCAACATCGACAAGAATGCAAGCGGCAAGCTGTTCCTGACCACTGCGCCTGAATCAAAGAGCGATCCCTACGAGGCCACCATGGATTACATGAACGGGTACTCCAATCAGGAGCGTCCCGGAGCGGTCCATATCGATTCAGTCGCCAAGACGGCCACGGTTGAATCGCCTGCTCGTTCGATTGCATCCATTCAGCTGTCGGGCGTGAGCGGCAAGTCCGATCAGGCAGGCGTGCAGGATGGCGAGAGTTACCAGCTTGTAGGGCAACAATCCGGACGAGCACTTCAGGCCCTTGGCGATGGCAGCCTGGCCATTGAAGATTCGGCGCCGGATTCAGGGGCCGGCGCAGCTCAGACCTTCGTCTTCCACCAGGTCAAAGCCCCTCGAGAGCGTCCGGAGCTCAAGCTGTATACCATCACCGATCCCACAGGGAAAAAGATATTGGGGGACCAGGGCACAATGGTCTCTGGCGCCGCTGACAAGGCAAATCCAGATCTGCGGCAGTGCTGGATATTCAACACCGAGGATGGATCCTCGTGGAGTCTGGTCAATGCAGCGAGCAAGAGCGTGCTTGAAGTGAGCGGGCAGGCCACTGCTGCTGGTTCGCCGGTCGGGCTCTACACTTCCAACGGCGGAGACAACCAGGCCTGGACTATGAGATCCACCAAGCCTTCGGGCGTGCAGCAGGTCTATGTCCAGGCTCGAAAAGGCGGACAGCTGAAGATGCCGACGACGGTCACTCCATACTATCCTTGGGGCCTCGGGTCCCCGGTCCCCGTTCAATGGGATACCAGTATGATCGACGTCAGCAAGGAAGGCCGGTATCAGGTCACGGGTCAGACCGTCGATGTGTTTGGCCATGCCGTCGCATGCAAGGCTGAGGTTTATATTGGCGACTTCACCGTCACTGATCCGGTATCCGTCACCCTCATGGTTGGCTCAAGCCGCCAGCAGGTGGAGGATGCAGTCAAAGCAGCCACGGTTTATGCGCACGTCGGAGCCTCCGAGGCTATGGAGGCGGACCGCACGGCTGTGAAGTGGGACTTCTCTCAGCTGGACGGGCAGCTTGCCGGTGCGCGTGCAGGCGACAGACTGACAGTCAAAGGACGCTTGGGATCGGTCGGAGACGCAGGGTTGCCGGTGACGGCCTCTGTCTATCTGATGCAGGCCAAAGAGCAGAACATTGCCGACACCACCAGCAACCTGACGGTCACTGACCAACAGACCGAATACGGCAAGGCTGAACAGTGGAAGAAGCTGACAGACGGGGATACCGCCGCCGAGGCCTGGGTGACATGGAACCCCCAAGGCGATTACTCGCATAGTCCCACCGCCACTCTTGATTTCGGCCAGGAGCGGGAATTGGGCTCGCTGGTCATTACCTATGGTGACCACGCTCCAAGCCGCGCTCAGGCTGAATACAGCTTGGATGGTCTAACCTGGCTCCCTCTGGGATCAGCTGCCAGTCCAAAGCCCGGACAGACCGTGACATTCAAGGGCGATGCCCGGGTCAAGGCCAGGCAGGCTCGAATCGTCAATACGGTGCAGGGCGACTTCATGAACGCCTCCGAAATTCAGGCCTGGGCCATTCCGAAGGCTGATCCAGTGCATAATATCGCCCCCTCCTCCAGCTCTCACTTCAAGGTGAATGTGCAGGAAGGCTCGACGGCTGCGAAGGCCATAGACGGCGACAGCATCCACAAGGGCTGGTCCACCTGGAATCAGGCGGGGATCCCGGTTGCCACCTTCACCTTCGACAATCTTCAATCCATCAGCCAGGTCAAGACCACCTTCTTCCGGGATGGCCGTGCCTCCTGGCCCAAGTCCCAGACCTTGGAGTATCAGGACGACAAGGGCGCCTGGCAGAGGGTCGGCGTGAAGAGCGGCTGGTACGTCCAGCCGGGTTCCGGTGCGGACACCTCTACGGATGCGGACACTCCTGTGGCTGACTTCCGCATGTCTACGCCCATAGTCGCCAAAGCCCTGCGTCTGACCAATACCCTGCAGGATACAGGCGTCTATATCAACGTGGCGGAAATTGAGGTTTTCGGGACGCAGACGCAAGTCAAGGCTGAACCTATGCCGTCCGCAGACAAGGCCCTGGGCGATCTTCGCTTGGATGGCAAGACCATAGACGGGTTCCTTCCTGACAAGACTGATTACACCGTGTCACTCCCTGCCGGTTCGCAAGGCAATCCGAAATTGCAGGCCTTTGCGCGCGACACTGCCGCTACGGTGAAGGTCAGGCATGTGAATGCCGAAGATTCCGTTAAGCGTGACGGGAATATTCTGGGCGGCAAGGATGTGATCACGGTCAATGCGGCTGACGGCAGCGGGAGCTCTGAGTACACCGTCAACTACCTTCCTTCCGTTCTTCAGAAACTGCTGGTCACGCCGCCCAGCAAAACCCGTTATCTGCTCAATGAGCGGCTCGACCTGTCCGGCATGGATGTCAAGGCTGTGTATTCGGTGCCGAATGAGGAACCTGTCAAGGTGGATATCAGCATCAAGGACCCGGAGCTGCTGGTGAGCGGTTTTGATTCAGCACAGCCAGGCAGGAAAAATGTGACCGTGACCTACCGCGGTGTCAGTGCCACCTTCCAGGTGGATGTGGTTGACGGCAATGCAGGAGATGCCGGTTCACAGCCCGGCTCGAGTCATGGTTCAGGAGCCCCCGCTCATGACAAGCAAGAGGGCGGCTCAGACGGTGGCAGCGCCTTGAGCCAGACCGGCGCGAATGTGACGCCAACGATTCTGGCGATCGTGGTCTGCCTGCTATGCGCAGGATCAGCATTGGCTGCGGCTCGTCGTCATCTGAAATGATTCGGAGAAGAGGAAAGCGATGAAGCTCAATCGAAGAAGCATATTGGAATTCGCCGCGGCAGTCGTCGCCTTGGCGCTCCTGTCGCCCGGATCTACGGCTATGGCCGTGCAGGAGAAAGCGGAGCAATCCGGTTCCGCCGGATCCAGTAGGCAGAAAACCGTTCGGGATGATGATCTTAGGGCGATATTGGATACCACGAGGATTGAGGATCTGCGCCCACTGGCCTCAGGTCATCGATCCGATGATCAGAGCACAGCGCCCTATGATCATGCAGAGCCCAACAAGGACGACGTGGATATGTTGAAGCATGCGCGGTCTGCGGCCGAGGGAGTCCTGGCCTCAGGCTCTGCCGATGAAGTCGAGAAGGATCAGGCCGGCAAGAATTTGAAGCAGGCCTTCGCCGCTGTGCGTTTCATCTACCATTACACTGCGGTGACAGGCACCAATGGCGACAGGATTTTTGACAACAAGGGCGATCTGATTCAGGCTCATGGTGCCGGAATCCAACGGGTCAGCGCTGCCCTTCTTCCTGCCGCCGATCGGGGCCTGGACGTGGATGGAGACGGATATGTCTACATCCTGTGCGGCGAGGACAAAACCAGCGGTCTGGTAGCGCATGGCGTGCGGATATACTACTCCGACGATCTGTGCAACTGGGTAGATAAGGGACTGGGCTTTCAGACTTACCAGGGCGACAAGGATCTGGCTGCTAAATTGGCGGGCTCTGACCGCGTCTATCAGCGTTATTACAATGTGGCCAACCTGGAATCCGATCCGGATTACACGAACATCTACGGCCAGGATTTCAAGGCATTCTCCACGGACGCCTCCAATGCCAACATCTCAGGACCTCAGCAGGCCTTGGACTACCTGCTTTGGGATTTGAAGGCGCTGAGAGGCGACGGATCGGATCCGAAGAAGTCCAGCTGTGTCTTCGAGCGTCCCAAGATGGTCTACAACCCGGCGACCAAACGCTGGGTTATCTGGTTCCATGCGGATGGGCCACGATACGGCAACGAGGCCACTGCAACCTATTCCAAGGCTAAGGCCGGGGTCGCCATTTCTGAAGGTTCCGATCCGGCTGGGCCATACAAGTATCTGGGTTCCTTCCGCATGAGTCCCGGCGCCAACCTCGGCAACCCTGGCATGGCGCGTGACATGAACCTGTACGTGGACTCCAGCAAGGATCAGAATCATGACGGCGTTGATGATGCCTATCTGGTGTATTCCAGCAACGAAAACCGCGATCTGACCATCTCGCTTCTGGACAAGACCTACACCAAGCTGGTTGAGCCGAACGCTCGACAGCAGAAGGGCGTCGATGTCTCCGCAGGCGACACCTACAACATCGTGGCCAGCAATAGCAAGGAGTCGCCGGCTCCCTTCAAGTGGAACGGCAGATATTACATCATCTATTCAGGCACTACCGGCTGGGCGCCCAATGAAAACAAGTATGCGGTCAGCCAAGGCGATGATTTTCTGGGGCCTTACTCGGAGGTAGGATCGCCCTTCGTCAAGGGGAATGGCTGGAACCAAAGCCCGGCCAATTCCTTCTCGACCCAATCCAGCTCGGTCATTCCCTATGACCCCGCGCACGGCGTTTTCCTCTATTGGGGCGACCGCTGGTTCAACCCTGACACCGGCAATGACATCAGCCAATCCAGGTATGTGATGACACCGATGCAATTGGTGAACGGGCATGTCCAGGTGCTGCCGGCTGCCGACTGGAAGCTGTCCGGCATGGATAGGTATCAGGCCATCGATGTGGTCAATGCCGATCTGCCGACTGAAAGCAGTTCTGTCAGTCGTATCGTTGCTGCGCTGCCCAAGAGCCTAAGCGTCAGAGTCGGCGGTCAGACAGCCATCCGGCAGGCCACGGTCAACTGGGAGCCCTACTTTGGCGCAGACCGCCCATACGGGCAGGTGACGTTCAAGGGGGAGCTGCCTGATTACCAGAATGCGCCTATCAGCTTCACGGCTTCCATCTATCCGGAAAACTCCCGTCTGTTCATTGACGCAGGTTCGGACCCCTCGAATGAGTCGAGCTACTACCGCAAGCTCAAAACCAAGGCTCCGCAACTGATGAATGCAGACCGCAGCGACCAGGAATACACCGCTCAAGGCAAGTGGGGCCTGGGCAGCCGCAAAGGTGCCGATGTCGAAGCATACGAGACCAGCCAGAACGGCATCTATGAAACAGGCTACTGGGCAAAGTCCGGCAAGGACATACGGTATCAGGCGGATTTGCCAGCCGGTACCTATACAGTTCAGGCGGGCTATCAGGAGTGGTGGAACAACAAGCGCCAAACCGAGTTCTCGGTCGTCTGCCATGACAAGACCATCGGCAAGACGAATATCGTGCCTGTTCAGGCCGGGAATGCCACCGATCCGATCACTTTCACCCTGGAGCATGCCGACAGCGTGACCTTCCTGACAAGATCCACAGGCGGTGGCGATCCTTTGCTGAGCTGGATCGGGGTCTCTGCGCAGGATGACGACCAGGTGGTTTCAGTCCAGCAGGTTCAAGGCATCAGAACATTCAAGCAGGGCAGTCAGCCCGAGCTTCCGGACAAGGTGAGTGTCAGCAAGGCGAATGGAGAAAGCGAGGAGCGGGCCGTGCACTGGCTGACCGATGCGTCGAGCTTGACGCTCTATGCGCCTACCGAGGTGCTGGGCACCGTAGAAGGCACGACACTGCCTGCCAGAGCCAGCGTTCAGGAGGTGGAAGATGGGCTGTCCTACTTCATTGATGTCAATGGAGGGGAGTCCTCGCCCACCTACAATGCGCTGAGTGCCTTGTACGATGGCAAATTGGCCAATGGATCCGCAGACCAGGGCTTTGATGACCTGTGGGGCAATGCCTCTGGCAATTATGGAACGAAGGCTGACGGCAATGCCGACCCCTATGAGTCAGGCGTATTTGCCGGGGCTGATGGCAAGAAGGGGAATCTGTCATACAAGGTTCTGCTGGCACCTGGCGAACATCAGGTCTCCTTCGGTTTCCACGATTGGTGGAGCCAGAGCAGACCGACTGTGATCAGCTATTCCTATGACGGTCTTCCGGCATCCCGTGCAGAGAATCGACTTACGACCGCGACCGTTGACGGCGGACGAACGATTGCCTCAGGAAAGATCAAGATTCCGCAGGGCTGGAACAAGGTAGTCACTTTCACCTTGGATTCCTCTACGGGGACTGGGCCGATACTCAATTGGATCTCCATCAAGGGTCCGCTGCCCCTGGGACCAGTGCCTGTGCAGCAGCAGCCTGTGATCTCGGGGGCCTCCAATGTGAAAATCGATCAGGGTTCCAGCTTCGATCCCAAGGCCGGGGTCACTGCAGCGGATTCCTTGGAAGGTGATCTTACCGGGGCGATTCAAATACAGGGGTCAGTGAACAGCGCCAAGGCCGGGCAATATGCGCTCGACTACACGGTTGCTAATTCAAGGGGCAAACAGGCCTCTGAAAAGCGGATAGTCACGGTCAGCCCCGTTGCAGGCAGCTCTTCCAACAAGCCGAAGGATCCTGGTGACAGCTCCGGCATCAATCCCGGTAAGGGTGCCGGTGTAAAGCACAAGGCCGGAACGCAGAAGCATTCTGAGGGCTCGAGGCTTTCAGAGACGGGATCAAACACGGAATTCTTCCTAGCGATGGCAGCTCTAAGCATGCTGTCGGCCCTGGTTTGCTTCGGGCTGATTCCGCATATCCGTCGGCACAGGATGGAGGACAAACTATAGCGCATCATCCCGGTGCGTTGTGAAATGACGATGCCCCTATCCTCAAGGATAGGGGCATCGGTCAATCTGCTGGACGAGCTGCCTAGCTAAGTCAGACCGTGGTTAAGCCGGACCATGTTCGCACCTGCTCGGTCAGACTTGCTTTCTGGCTACCATCGAGAAGGTCAGGGGGATCTGATGCTGACTGCGAGGCATGACCCATCCCTCAGGGGTGGACTCGAGCATTGGCAGTGACTGCCAGTCGGCCACATCATGCTCGCCAATTGCCTCTATGGTCAGTCCGGCTTCCAGGAGGACGCTGCTTATCTCCTGGAAGTCATGAGCCCAATTGTGATTGGTGGTGTGCGTAATTCGGGGTTTCGTCTCGTCTTCGGCCGAGTCGACTGCCGACGTGTAAGTTTGATCCGTTTCATAGGTCGTTTCTGTTCCGCCGAAATAGTCTTGAACTATCGACAAGCCCTCATTGTCCAGGGCGAAAAGCAGGGGATGGTTGTCGCGGATCATAAATAGTCCACCGTCTGCCAGCAGGGAGGCGATTGAGCGAGCCCAGTCCTCCAGATCAGGAAGCCACGTGATCGTCCCGCTGCTGCTGACGATCACATTGAACGAGCCTTGTTGCTCGGGCATGGCGTTTGCGGCATAACGGGCATCGCCTTGGACATAGGTTATGGATGCGCCGGCCCGTTCAGACAGACTTCTAGCATAATCCAGCGAAGTGGGTGAGAAATCCAGACCATATACGTCTCGAGCTCCCAGACGCCACCATGACAGGGTGTCAACACCTATATGGCATTGCAGATGCAAAAGACGCAACCCTTTGACGCCGTGTTCGGATAGGTGCGGCTTCAAAACCTCCAGATCGCGCAAGGTCACTGCCGACAGGGCCGATGGGTCATCCGCAAAAGCGTCAAGATCTCCATAGCCGCCATTGGCGTGCACAACTGCCCTGTCATTCCAGTTGAGAAGATTATCCTGTACGTCCTCGTTCCGGTGCCTTTCATGAGGCATGGCGCTCCCCTCGAAAAGATGCGTATTGACAGTGGCCGGGCCGGACATTGCTTAAAGCAGGCTGTCAAGTGCAGATTTGCCGATCATGTGCGAACATGCAACTCTGCTATATCCCGAATATCCGCTTCCTTGGCAGATGCAGGGTGCCCCGGATGCGATTCGAACGCACGACACCTTCTTTAGGAGAGAAGTGCTCTATCCCCTGAGCTACCGGGGCAACGGAAACTACTGTACCACGACGTGGGACTTGGGCAGGTCGCCGGTGTGCAGGCTAGCACCGTGCTCTTCCTGGAGAAGTCAGCCTTCTATACCCGCCCGCCATAGGCTTATGGTTTACAATTGCTCAACGGTCGAGCTGACTGCGCATCCCCTGGAAGGGGCCGAGTCGGCGATGATTTACTGGAGGAGACCATGGCGAGATTCAGACAGTCCTTCCTGGTGAGGCATGTCCTTGGGTGGGTGGCTAGGCTGTCGGCGCTGGCAAGCTTGCTGGCTCTGGCGGCGCGAGCCTGTCCGGCATGGCTCTCATCGATGCCTTACCTGCCGGATCTGGCTGCTCTGACGCCTTGGTTCATCTTATTGGGCCTGCTGGCCCTGATCCTGGCTCTGATGGCTTCGCGATGGTTTACGGCTTTGGTGCTTATCGCCGCCTTGGCCCTGAATGTTTACTGGCAGTATCCCTTCTACCAGGAAGGGTCCCAGATCAATGGGCAAGCCGAGCAGTCCATGGCCCTTGAGCATCCTGACCGGTACGACGATGTGGCCCGGGTTATGACGCTGAACGTCTACAAGGGTCAGACCGATGCCGATCAGGTAGTCAAGACCGTCAGCGAAAACCGGGTCGAGGTGATGGCCTTGCAGGAGGTTAGCCAGGATTTTGTGGACCGTCTGCACAAGGCCGGCATCGACCGCTATCTGCCGCACGAGCAGCTTTCCACATCTTCGAAGGAATACGCCAATGGCCTTTGGACGGCCGCGCCGATGCAGTCGCCCTCAAAGGACGACGTGGGTTCTCGTTCCTCCATGATGCCGGCGGCCAGCATCGACTTCGGCAGGGGGAAGACCAGTGTCAGATTCGTTTCGGTCCATACCACCTCGCCGCAACCAGGGAGCTGGAATGCCTGGCGACGCAGCGTGTCCGACCTGGGAAACCTGCGAAAGCATGAGCACACTCGATACGTGCTGATGGGCGACTTCAACGCCACCTATGATCATGCGGTCTTCCGAGACATGCTGGGGGAGCGGTTCAGTGATGGCGCACGTCAGGCCGGGCACGGCATGAGCATGACCTGGCCGGCCAACAGAGCCCCATTGCCCAGGCTGGCGACCATCGATCATGTGGTGGTGGACCGCGGCATCAGGGCCAATCGGCTGCAGACCATACCTATCGTGGGCTCGGATCATGCAGCTTTGCTGGCTACGCTGATGGTGGAGTAGGGGGCTTTTCAGGCATCCAAATTGGACTGGGTGCCAGCCTGGGCTCCGGCGCTGGCCTGCTCCTGCTGGGCGGCATCGAGCTTGGCCCGCACTTGGCCCAGCAGCTCCTGAGCACGTTTGGCCAAGGCTTCGCCGATCTCCCACTGACGCATTGAGGCATCCAGATCCAGGCCACCGGCCTCCAGCGCCTGAACTGCCTGGATCAGCTGATCCCGAGCCTGCTCATAGGGCAGTTTGGCGATGGTCTCGCGTTCCTTCTGGCTCAAGGCCGAGGCCAGTACCGGCTGTTCCTTGCCCTGCTCCTTCTCCTTCTGCTGGGTCTGCTCCTCGTCGGTGTCGCTCATGCCTGCTCCTCTTCTTATACGGTGTGCTAATCAAAAATCCTGATGACGTGGATGATTATATGTGGCTGACCACGTGGGATCGGTCACTGCCCGCTGACGACCTTGGTCTCAATCCGGCCCTCTTTGACAGTCAGGGTCAGATCCTGATCGGTCTGAACCTGCTGTGGGCTGACGACCACCTTCCCGTCCAGGGTCTGCACGACTGCGTATCCGCGGTCCAGCGTGGACTGGGGAGAGAGTGCGGTCAGCGAGGACTGGAGCTTCTCCACGGTCAGGGAGGCATCGTCCACGATCCGTCGAAGGGCGATGTCCAGGCGGACCAGGGACTCGTCGACCAGTCGCTGGGGTTTGTCCAGCATGGTCTGCGGCTTGGTCAGGCTGGGGCGGTTGGCATATCCTTCAATCAGCCGTGTCTCGCCTTCGACCATATTTTCGATCCGTGCATTTATGCGCATTCGGGCTTCCTGGATGATTCCCTCCTGCTCGACCAGGTCGGGCACCACGCGCTTGGCTGCGTCGGTGGGGGTGGAGGCGCGCAGATCCGCTGCTAGGTCGATCAGAGTCCAGTCGTCCTCGTGGCCGATGGCCGAGACGATGGGGGTGACGCAGGCAGCCGTGGCCCGGACCACGGACTCGTCCGAGAAGCCCAGCAGATCCTCGAAGCTGCCGCCGCCCCTGGCCACGATGATCACATCCACAGCAGGATCCGCATCCAGCTTCTGGATGGCCTCGACCACCTCGGGGGGGCACTGAGGGCCCTGAACGTGGGCGTGCACCACGGAGAATTCGATGATAGGCCAGCGCAGGCGAGCGTTGGTGATCACATCCCCCTCGGCTCTGGCCTTGGGTGCGCAGATCAGGCCGATGCGCCGGGGAAACTCGGGCAGGGGAACCTTGTTTTCTGCATCGAAGAGACCCTCGCCCTTGAGCTTGCGCCTGAGCTGGTCGATCTGCTCCTTCAGGTCACCGGTACCAACACGCTTGATCCGGTCGGCCATGAAGCTCAGGCGGGTTTGTTTGATCCACAGGTCGGGCCGCCCGTGCACCACCACTCGGTCGCCCTGGCGGAATTCCCTGGCTTGGGTGGCGAATGCGCGGAAGCCCATGACATTGATGGAGATGTCCTCGAAGTTGTCACGCAAAGTCAAATATGCTGAACCGGTCCGGCGGGTGTTGATCTCCACGATCTGACCCTCCACCCAGGCTCCGGGCCAGCGGGCTACTGCATCATGGTACTTCTGGCTGAGCACGCTGACCGGCCAAGGGTCTTCTTCGGTGGTATCGCGTGCCAGGCGGGGCAGCTGATCCAGGGGTTTGGGTGCCAGTCCTGACGGGGCTGAGCCAGCCGGCGCCCCCATCGACCTTTGCATGTTCGCACCCATGTATGCTCGCACCTGTTGCCTCCTGACCATCTGTTCCGCCAGTCTGACCAACTCATCCGGCATAGCTTGTACAGGATGGCATTCGGGTTGGTCAGCGAAGGAAACGTTCTTTTAGGGTCTCTCAATACGGGGACAATTCCATGTACTCTGGGGGCTCTCTGTCGATTGCTTCTGGGCCGATTTCGCCGAGGGCACAGCGGCATTTCCCCAACTTGCGAGGAGGCTAGGAGTAAGGCGAAAGTGTGGAGGACAAGGGTTGGAACCAATGCCTTGATGTACCTGCCCTAGTCTGTGGCTTGCCTGTACCAGGGGCGGTTTTGCCTGCATCTGTGTCAAAGGCGACGGCCTTGATTCCCTGATATCGCAGAAGTTATTCACGTTCTGGCGGTAGCATGAATACAGTAAGCCGGATATGATGTGGTGTCTGCTTCTTGAACCCATCGTGCGGCGGTCTCACGGATTGAGGTTGTTTCATGTCTGACGGCGTCGACATAGCAGGTCGATATAAGGGCACAGGACCGCGGGATCTCCTGCGTGTGGGATTGGATATCGGTTCCACCACAGTCAAGGCCGTTGTTCTTGGCACGGGTGACGGCCTGGATCAGGCGCTTTTCAGCGACTATCGCCGCCATCACGCCAATGTGCGGCAATGCGTGGCCGAATTGGTTACGGACATCAAGCTATCGTTATCCAGAGTTGGTCTGGCCGGCAATCCCATCAGCCTGGTGATCACCGGCTCGGGCGGGCTGGAACTGGCCAGCCAGCTACAGGCGGAGTTCGCCCAGGAGGTCATCGCCGAGACCGAGGCTATCGACGCCACCTATCCCGAGGGGGATGTGATCATCGAGCTGGGCGGCGAGGATGCCAAGATCACCTATCTGAAGCCCACGCCAGAACAGCGGATGAACGGGTCCTGCGCAGGCGGGACCGGAGCTTTCATCGATCAGATGGCCACCCTGCTCAACACCGATGCTTCAGGCCTGAACGATATGGCCGCCAAGTACAAGACCATTTATCCTATCGCCTCGCGCTGCGGGGTCTTTGCCAAGTCCGACCTCCAGCCCCTGATCAACGACGGAGCCGCCAAGGAGGATCTGGCTGCATCCATATTCAATGCCGTGGCCACACAGACCATTTCTGGACTGGCCTGCGGACGTCCCATTCGTGGCAACGTGATCTTTTTGGGCGGGCCCCTCTTCTTCATGAGCGAGCTCAGGGAAGCCTTCAAGCGGATCCTTCAGGACAGGGTCAGCCGTTACATCATCCCTGAGAACGCGCACCTCTATGTGGCCTACGGCGCTGCCATCATGGCTGGCCGCCACGAGCAGGACGACCAGGACAGCGCTGTGCAGGTCAAGACCGACTATTCGCCAGAGACCGATGTGAACGACCCCTTCGGCCCGGCCTGGGGGCTGGACCAGGCGGAGGTCGACAAAGCACGGTCCGAGAAGGCCTCGAACCTGGACAAGATGGCTCTGCAGGATGCCATGCAGGACGGCCGCACCACCACCTTGGTGGACGGTGAGCATAAGGCTCCCGCGACCGAAACCGCCAAGGATGCCAGCCACACTCAAGACATGAACTTTGACCTGACTTCCTTGGATGGCGTCCTCTCTGCCCTGAAGGGCCTGGAGAACATGCCCTCCACGGCCAGAACGATCCGCCCGCTCTTCCTGAATGAGGAGGAGCGCAGTGAGTTCAACGACCGGCATGGGGCCCAGGTCATCCCCACCGGAGACCTGTCCGGAGCCAAGGGGCCGCACTTCCTGGGCATCGATGCGGGCAGCACCACTATCAAGGCCGTGCTGATCAACGACGACAAGACCATCGTCTGGTCCACTTATGGGGTGCATAAGGACAGCCCGTTGATCGCCGCCGCCAATATCGTCAAGGAAGTCAGGAAGTCCCTGCCGGAGGGGGCCTACATCGCCCGCGCCTGCGCTACCGGCTATGGTGAGGGCCTGGTCAAGGCCGGCCTGCATGTCGACGAGGGCGTGGTCGAGACCATGGCCCACTACCGGGCTGCCGAGGAGATCAGCCCCGGGGTCACCTCGGTCATCGACATCGGCGGACAGGACATGAAGTACATCGCCGTCAACGACGGGGTCATCGATTCGATTTGCGTCAATGAGGCCTGCTCGGCAGGCTGCGGGTCCTTCCTGCAGACCTTCGCGCAGTCCATGGGCATCAGCATCCAAGACTTCACCAAGCAGGCGCTCGCCTCCAAGGCCCCGACCGATCTGGGCTCCCGCTGCACGGTCTTCATGAATTCCTCGGTCAAGCAGGCTCAGAAGGAGGGCGCATCCCCTGAGGACATCGCCGCCGGGCTCTGCTACTCGGTGGTCAGGAACGCCCTCTACAAGGTCATCAAGCTGCGTGATGCCAACGCCCTGGGGCCGGTGGTCGTGGTCCAGGGAGGCACCTTCCTCAACGATGCCGTCCTGCGGGCCTTTGAGCTCCTGACCGGTCGCAAGGTGACCAGGCCCAACATCGCCGGGCTCATGGGAGCCTATGGTGCCGCACTGACGGCCCGCATGCACTGCCCGCAGAATGACGAGGTCGAGGATCTGACCGCTGCCGGCTCTCATATGGCCGACGGGGTGAAGTCCAAGGGCAGCACGCCCACCACCCCCAATAAGGCTCCGACTTCCACCAAGCCAAAGTCGTCACCGGCCGCCGTCAACAAGATTGCCTCCAAGAACGACCAGGGGTTCAAGGCGACCTTGCCTGACCTGAAGGTGCAAGACGGCCATGTGGTCAGCTCCATTCTGGCGGGGGACGATCTGGACAACCTCTCCATGACCACCACCCACGATGTCTGCAAGCTCTGCCAGAACCACTGCAAGCTGACCATCACCGAATTCGAGGACGGCGGCCGCTACGTGACCGGGAATCGCTGCGAGCGTGGCGGCGACAAGAACAGGAAGCGCTCCGACAGGCCCAACCTCTACGACTTCAAGTACAAGCGGGCCTTCGCCTACCGTCGTCTGACCCCGGACAAGGCCACCAGAGGCGACATCGGCATTCCTCGCGTGCTCAACATGTACGAGGACTACCCCTTCTGGTTCACCCTGCTGACCTCCCTGGGCTTCCGGGTCATGATCTCCGGGCGGTCCAACCACGAGCTCTTCGAGAGCGGGATGGAGTCCATCGCCTCCGAGAACATCTGCTACCCGGCCAAGCTGGTCCACGGGCACATCCACTCCCTGGTCGACAAGGGCATCAAGACCATCTTCTATCCCTGCGTCACCTATGAGCAGGAGCTGGTTCCCGATACGGACAACCATTACAACTGCCCCATCGTGGCCAACTACCCGGTGGTGATCGAGGCCAATATGGCCGAGCTCAAGGAGAACGGCGTCCGCTTCATGCGGCCCTACTTCAACCTGTCCAACAAGGAGAAGATGGTTGAGCGGATCGTCAAGGTCTTCGACTGGGCCAAGGTGAGCGAGGAAGAGGCCAGGACGGCCGTCCAGGAGGCCTACCGGGAGGATGCCCGGTTCAAGGAGGATGTCCGGCAGGAGGGACTTCGTGCCCTGGCCTACATGCAGGAGTACGGGGTCAAGGGCGTGGTTCTGTCGGGCCGTCCCTACCATGTGGATCCCGAGGTCAACCACGGCATTCCCGAGACCATCTGCTCCCTGGGCATGGCGGTGCTCTCCGAGGACTCCATCTGCGAGCTGGACGTGCATGACCTGCCCAAGCTGAGCGACTACATCATTCCGGCGGCAGGGGAGCGGGCCCTGGCCTCCAACAACCCCACGGCAGCCAAGTTCCGCAAGACCGTGCCGAGCTTCGGCGATGACCATCAGAAGATGCCCTTGAGGGTGACCGACCAGTGGGCCTACCATTCCAGGCTCTATTCCGCAGCCAAGTTTGTCTCCGAGTATCCCGACCTGCAGCTGGTCCAGCTGGTCAGCTTCGGATGCGGCGTGGATGCCATCACTACTGACCAGGTCCAGGAGATTCTGGCCGACAAGGGCGATGTCTACACACAGCTGAAGATCGATGAGGTTTCCAACCTGGGTGCAGCCAAGATTCGTCTGCGCTCGCTGAAGGCCGCCATGGACGAACGCCATCAGCGGGATCTGGCCCAAAAGGACAGCGAAGACCAGAATGAAGCGTCCGTTATGGAGCAGACGCCTGTGAAAGTTGCAGCCAAGGTTGCTGACGACCCATCGCCTGACCGGGTTCAAGCGGAGGATTCATCCGATTCTCAAGATTCGCAAGACTTTGCCAGCCATATGGAAGCAGTGGATGTGAATGCGTCCGACAAGCCGACATCCGATGGGTTCCGGTCCACTAATGCGCAGAAGATCAGCCTATCCCAGCGCAAGGCCGACATTGTGGCTTTGGCACGGTTCGTGGCTCTGCACGATAAGAGCGACCAGGGTCTGATAGGCCTTCATCCCATGGGCATCAGGCCCATCCGGGAGACCATGGCATCGCGGCAGAAGGAAGCTGGAAGCAAGTCGGCAGAGCGCCCAGCTGAACAGGACAAAGCTGTCCAGCCCAGCGGGGCCGCCGCCAAGCCGACCCTGTCCAAGTACGCCACTGAGCATCGCTTCACCAAGGAAATGGGCCATAAGTATACGGTGGTGGCGCCGCAGATGTCCCCCGTGCACTTCTCCCTCTTGGAGGCGGTCTTCTCCAGCGCCGACTACCACTTCGAGCTCCTGAAGCATGCCACGGCCGAAGACATCAACACCGGGGTCAAGTACGTCAACAACGATGCCTGCTTCCCGGCCATCATCGTGGTGGGGCAGCTGGTCAACGCCTTCCTGTCCGGCAGGTTCGACCCGCACAAGTGCGCGGTCATTGTCACCCAGACCGGCGGCATGTGCAGGGCCACCAACTATTACGGCCTTCTTCGGAAGGCCCTGGCTGATGCAGGCTATGGCTACGTGCCGATCATCACGCTGAGCGTACAGGGGTTCAGGGCGAATCCCGGCCTTCAGGTAACCCCGGCCCTGCTGCACCGCGCCGTCAAAGCCTTCTACCTGGGCGATGCCATGATCGAGTGTCTGCTCAGGGTCCGCCCCTACGAGCAGGAGCCAGGCTCAGCCAACAGGCTTTACAGACTTTGGGACACGATCTGCAAGGAGACCATCGAGCACCACGGGTACTCCAAGACCGCCAAGAAGGTGTATGGCCATGGTTATCTGCCCTATGGCACGCTGATGAAGCGGATGATCCGAGCCTTCGACCAACTGCCGCTGCGCAATATTCCCCGCAAGCCTCGTGTGGGCGTAGTAGGCGAAATCCTGGTCAAGTACCATCCTGATGCCAACAACCATGTAGTCGATCTGATCGAGAGCCAGGGTTGTGAGGCCGTGCTTCCCGGTGTCTGCGACTTCATGGTCAACGGGATCTCCAACGCTGAATGGAACGAGGAGATGCTAGGCACCGGTGGCCAGGTGGGCGTCAAGAAGATCGTCCTCAAGGCGGCGGATGCCTACCGCGCCCCCATGATCGCCGGCTTCAAGGCTTCCAAGGGAAAGTTCGACATTCCGGCCCACATCAGCGATCTGAGGGATAAAGCCGCATCGGTCACCTCCCTGGGTGTTCAGGCCGGAGAGGGTTGGCTCCTGACCGGCGAGATCATCGAACTGATCCAGTCCGGCGCCCCCAACATCGTCTGTGCGCAACCCTTCGCCTGCCTGCCCAACCATGTGACCGGGCGTGGCATGTTCGGCAAGATCCGCAGGACCTACCCTGAGGCTAACATTGTCTCGATCGACTACGACCCTGGCGCTTCAGAGGCCAACCAGCTCAACAGGATCAAGCTGATGATCGCCGCTGCCAAGAAGCCGGGCAACCAGCAAAAGACCAGCCAGAACCACAAGACTGCCGTCGAATCCGAACCTGCGGAATCGACCAGCCCGGTTGCCGGGCAGGTGGAACCTGTTCAGGATGAAGAGAGGGTTCTGGAGAGCCTATAGCCGGGCCGAGCCCGATGTTTGTGGCCAACCCCGCCTGGCCTCAAGTTGTTGAACCACGAAGATCAAGGAGAGAGGGGTTTCTCATGACCAGCCGCGAGGAGATCAAGGCTCTGCTAGACACCGATCAGATATACATTGCCGATACGCCCGAAATGAAGCAGGTCCAGGATGCCCAGCAGGATCTGGTTTTCGCGTTCAATGCCTGTCGCCCCACTCAGGTGGAGAAAAAGCGGGATCTCTGCCAAAAAATGTTCGGCTCATTCGGCCAAGGCAGCTGGATTGAGGGACCGGTGCGGGCCAACTGGGCTTGCAACACCTACTGGGGTAGCAAATGCTATGCCAACTTCAATCTGGTTCTGGTTGATGACGGCCGAATCGACATAGGCGATCACACCATGTTCGGACCCAACGTCACCATCGTCACCACCGGGCATGCGATTCGGCCCGATATACGTGCCTATGGAACGCCCCAGTTCTCGGTCCCGGTCAGCATCGGTAGAAATGTGTGGATCGGAGCAGGTGCCATCGTCATGCCGGGCGTGACCGTCGGAGACAACACGGTCATCGGGGCAGGGTCTCTGGTCACCAAGGACATTCCCTCCGATGTGGTCGCCTACGGCCACCCCTGTAAGGTCGTTCGTCACATCAATGACCACGATTATGAATACTACTGGAGGGATCGCCGGTATCAGGCGCCTTATGATGCCAGGCCCTTCAGGATGGGTCAGGAAGGCTGAGCTGAAATAATAAGTGTTTTTGATCGGCGCTTGCGGATCGGTGACAACTCAGCCAGTAGCCCTGGAAAACTGTGCTTTGATTAGCGGCGCTCTTTGGGTGTGTAGAAGCGGATGTCCGACTTCATGTCGTCAGAAAACGGCCTGAGGAAGTCTATGGGATAATCCGGCCGTGATCGGCCTGGATTGCAATTACTCGCTAACGAGGCCTGTAGCAACTGTTGGCCTAGGAGTCATCAATGAACCTGGATGGATCGGCTCTGCATTCGCTGCATTGCAGGCTTTGAAAAAGTTTGTTGTTCGTTTCGGTTTATCTGCCGTCGGGTCAGGGCATGCGGATGCTGCTTTCTGATGCAGCGGATGCGGCTGGCCTGAACGTTCCTGCACGGGACCTGGCAATCATCGTTCGATAGGCCGGCTTTAGTCTGAGCGGCTGCAAAGAAATCAGTTAATGGGTTATCAGTGAGAAAAGGAAGGTGTCCAGATGGCAGCAAAGAAGTTGACTCAGGATCTGCCCTACCGCAATCCTGACCTAAGTGTGGATGAGCGGGTGGCCGACCTGCTGGGTCGGATGACCCGGGAGGAGAAGGTGGGCCAGATGATGCAGCTGGACGCCCGCCAGGGAGTGGACAAGGAGGTGGTGGACCAGCACGCCGGATCCCTGCTGCATGTCTCTCCGAAGAACATGATCAAGGCTGACAAGGCCGTTCACCGCACTCGTTTGGGCATTCCTCTGCTGATCGGCGACGACTGTATTCACGGCCATTCCTTCTTCCGCGGGGCTACCATCTTTCCCGAACAGCTGGGCATGGCAGCCTCCTTTGACCCTGAACTGGTGCAGCGTATGGGACGGGCCACGGCCCAAGAGGTTGCAGCAACAGGCGTCCACTGGACCTTCTCTCCGGTGCTTTGCATCGCTAGAGATACCCGGTGGGGCCGGGTCGACGAGACCTTCGGCGAGGATCCATTCCTGATTGGTGAAATGGCCTCGGCCATGGTACGCGGCTACCAGGGCGGATCAGCCATGACCGGGACCCTGCCCAAGGATGCTGTTTTGGCCACAGCCAAGCATTTCGCCGGTTATTCCGAGACCCAAGGCGGGCGTGACGCGTCCGAGGCCGACCTCTCGCACCGCAAGCTGCTCTCTTGGTTCCTGCCGCCCTTCGAGCGCCTTGCCAAGGAGGGCGTGGCCACTTTCATGCTGGGCTATGAATCCATTGACGGGGTTCCGGTCACTATCAACAACTGGCTGCTCAACGATGTGTTGCGCGGGGAGTGGGGCTACCAAGGAACCTTGATCACGGACTGGGACAACGTGGGCCGGATGGTCTGGGAGCAGAAAGTCCAGCCTTACTGCACCAGGGCCGCTGCAGCTGCCGTCAAGGCGGGCAACGACCTGATCATGACCACGCCAGGCTTCTACCAGGGAGCCTTGGATGCGCTGGATGCCGGGCTGCTCGACGAAGAGGACCTTGATCGGGCTGTCAGGCACATCCTGGTCCTGAAATTCCGCATGGGACTCTTCGAGGATCCGCGTCTGCCCGACCCTGAGACCCAGAAGGCGGTAATCAACTCGCCGGAGCACCAGGAGCTCAACCTCCAGGTGGCCCAGGAGTCAGCGGTCCTTTTGAAGAATGATGGCATCCTGCCCCTGTTTGGCGGCGTGGATGCCGATGGCCGCTCCGGTGATGGCTCAGCACACAGCATCGCCCTGGTGGGTCCGCTGATCGACGATGCCCAGAACCAGCTAGGGGATTGGGCGGGCGGTTCAGGCCAATGCGACTGGATCAAGGACCAGCCTCGTGAGATGATCTCGACCGTGGCTGACGGCCTGCGCCAGGAGCTTCCTGAAAACTGGCGACTCAACTGCGAGCAGGGCGTCGATGTGGTCCGTCTGGTTGACGACCCGGCGGGTCCGCTCTTCCCTGACGGTCAGCCCAGGCCCAAGGTGGCGGCCCCGGCCAGGATCAATCAGAGCCGCTTCGACAGGGCCATCGAACAGGCTAGACAAAGCGACCTGGTGGTGGCTGTAGTCGGCGATGTGATCCAGCTGGTGGGCGAGGGGCGTTCGACTGCCACCCTGGAACTTTACGGCCCTCAGCGCGATCTTCTGGATGCCTTGGCGCAGACAGGCAAGCCCATGATCATCGTGCTCATGTCTTCCAAGCCGCTGATCCTGCCTGCGTCCGCACAGTCGGCCAAGGCTCTGATCTGGCAGCCCGACCCGGGTATGCAGGGCGGTCGTGCGCTGGCCAGGATTCTCACCGGCAAGGTTGAACCCACAGGCAGACTGCCCATCACCTTCCCCAGGCACGCAGGGCAGTTGCCGGTCTACTACAACCAGATCCGGGGCCAGCACGGTGATCGCTATGCTGATCTGACCCAGGATCCGGCTTTCGCATTCGGCCAGGGGATGGGCTACACCACCTTCGTTTACGGAAAGCCTGAGGTCGATGGACCAGAGACCGTGGGACGCAAGGATACGGTCAGGGTGGCCGTGGACCTGACCAACACCGGCCAGCGGCCAGGCACCGAGGTGGTTCAGGCCTATATCAGCGACCTGGTGACCTCCGTCAGCTGGGCTGACCGCGAGCTCAAAGCCTTCCAAAGGATTCAGCTGGATCCAGGGCAGACTCGGAAGGTGGTTTTCGATTTACCGGTGGCTGAGTGGACCCTGGTTGATGCCGACTGCAACCGCAGGGTCGAGCCCGGTCAGTTCCATGTGTTGGTAGGCCCCTCCTCGCGTAGGGAAGACCTACAGGCTGTAACGGTGACCGTGCGGTGAGCCTGTGATCGACTGAGCTGCAGTTGTTATAGGTTATGGCTGCTTCGGATGGCCGTCGGTTGGTTGACGGCCATCCGATAGCGGAACTCCTCGCGTGTTGGTTGCCCAGAGCCCAAGCCCGCTCCTACGATGACAGCATGAGGCAAAGCGTAGGCGCTGGGTATGCGCACCTGTTGACGGTTCCCAATCCGCGGCATGTGGCCAGCCTGGTCGACTACTTTAAACGCGGGTCAAAGCCGCGGTCCCAGTGGCGGTACGGTATTGAGATCGAGCACCTGCCTGTCCGTAATGATGGGTCTGACGCCCCGGTGCCCTATGAGGGGGAGCGGGGCATCGAGGCTCTGCTGTCGGCCTTGGAGCCCTGCTACGACGGCGATAAGGAATACCGGGAGGATGGCCACCTGGTCGGGCTGAGCAGGCCGGGCTGCGTGGTTTCCCTGGAGCCCGGAAGCCAGGTGGAGTGCTCCCTGGGCGTGGTGCGCGACAGCCGGGAATTCGAGGATCTCTACCGTCGTTTCCGTGCCGAGGCCGACCCCATCGCCGAGCGGCTGGGGTTCCGTCTGGTCGAGTATGGGTACCGTCCGGCTGGGTCCTATGCGGATGTGGGCCTCAATCCCAAGGAACGCTATGCGGTCATGAACACCTACCTGGGCCGCATCGGCCAGTGCGGGCCCATGATGATGCGCAGCACCGCTTCCACCCAGATAAGCATCGATTACCGGGATGAGGACGATGCCATCGCCAAGATACGTCTGGGCACGGCTATCGGGCCCATTTTGGCCTACTTCTTCCGCAATACTCCGATCTTTGAGGGGAAGCCCAACCGCATGCCCCTGCGACGCCAGCGGATCTGGGATTGGCTCGACACCCAGCGCACAGGCCTGATTCCGGGGCTGTTCGAGGACGGCTTCGACTGGGAGGACTACGCCGTGGACATGCTCTCCACCCCGCTCATGGTGGCGGATGTCTCCCACACCCCTGAGGTGGACGGGCCGCAGGGTCGGCAGTTCTTCATTGCCTGGCATGAGAACGCCGGGGAGATCTATCCTGACCGCCGGCTCAACGATGCCGAGATAGCGCATATCCTGACCACGCACTTCAACGACGTCCGTTTGAAGAATTACATCGAGCTCAGGCACTGGGATTCCCTGCCCATGAAACGTGCCAGCCGACTTCTGGAGATCGTCGGCGGTATCTTCTACGACTCGGATCGATTCGCCGGACTTGTCGGGCTTTTGGACGGGGTGAGCGAGGAGGACGTGCTCCAGGCCAAGGCCGACCTGCAGGCCCACGGCGGGCAAGCCAGCCCCTATGGGCACTCTCTGGACTTCTGGCGGCAGGCGCTAGGTGCCGAGAACACTCTGGATGATCTGCCGGGCGATCCGCGCCATCCTGAACGCTTCCAGTCCTGACGACTGTTTCGTTATGCGAACGGGCGGGTTAGGTTTCCTGAGGATGGTATAATCTGTTCACCAATGGGCCTTGATCCGTCATCAGCGGGGAGCCCTCGGAAGAACGGGACTGCTTGCGGCGATCCTCAGTAGAACCGACGGGTGGGCCCGCATAGCCCAGTTCAAGCGGTCCGGCGCGGGTCATTGGCCGGGCAAGCGAGGTGGTACCGCGGTGGGCCCCATGGGCCCCTCGTCCTCGGCATGGCGACATGAACGACCAGCGAGGAGCGTGAACGGTGAATCAGACCACTGATACCTCAGATGCGACAAGTCGGGACGGCGTAGTCTATCCCAAGGCGGTGGTGGACCCGGCTCTGGCCAAGGTGAAGCCCAATCCCTCCTTCCCCCATATGGAGGAGTCCGTTCTGGACTACTGGGACCATGACGATACATTCAACAAGTCAGTGGATCGTCGCCCTTCCGGCGATCATGCCGACAATGAGTTCGTCTTCTTCGATGGCCCGCCCTTCGCCAACGGCCTGCCCCACTATGGACACCTGCTGACCGGTTACGTCAAGGATGTCATTCCCCGCTACCAGACCATGAAAGGACACAAAGTCAAGAGGGTCTTCGGCTGGGACACCCACGGTCTGCCTGCCGAGCTGGAGGCGCAGCGTGAGCTCGGCATCGACAGCGTGGATCAGATCGAGCAGATGGGCATCGAGAAGTTCAATGACGCCTGCCGCGCTTCAGTGCTCAAGTACACCAGCGAGTGGAAGGACTACGTCCACCGTCAGGCCCGCTGGGTGGACTTCGACCACGGATACAAGACTCTGGATGTCTCCTACATGGAGTCGGTCATGTGGGCCTTCAAGACCCTCTACGAGAAGGGCCTAGCCTACGAGGGCTACCGGGTGCTGCCCTACTGCTGGAAGGATCAGACCCCGCTGTCCAACCATGAGCTGCGCATGGATGCTGATGTCTACCAGGACCGGCAGGACACCACTGTCTCCGTGGCCGTCAAGCTCAGGGACGAGGATGCCTATGCGGTCTTCTGGACCACTACTCCCTGGACCGTTCCCACCAACCTGGCCATTGTGGTCGGCGCCGACATCGAGTACTCGGAGGTCAGTCCGGTGTCGGGGCCCTTCGCAGGCAAGCGCTTCTACCTCGCCACGGCCCGTCTGGGCGACTATGCCAAGCAGTTGGGGGAGGACTACCAAGTGGTTCGCACCCTCAAGGGCTCCCAGATGGAAGGCTGGCGGTACTGGCCGGTCTTCCCCTACTTCGCCGGAGAGCAGGCTGAATCCAAGGGCGGCACCCCCGGTCCCAATGCCTATACCATTTACACGGCCGATTACGTCGACACCGTGGAGGGCACCGGCCTGGTCCACCAGGCTCCCTATGGCGAGGACGATATGAACACCCTGAACGCCAAGGGCATCCGCAGCGTGGACGTGCTCGATGCAGGCGCGGTCTTCACCGAGCAGTGCCCCGACTACCAGGGCCTGCAGGCCTTCGAGGCCAACATGCCCATCGTGCGCAACCTGCGCGCAGGCGATGGCCCCCTGGCACAGATCCCAGCCGAGCACCGGGCCCTCCTCTTCCAGGAGAAGAGCTACGTCCACTCCTACCCGCACTGCTGGCGTTGCGGCACCCCGCTGATCTACAAGCCGGTCTCCAGCTGGTTCGTCTCCGTGACCAAGATCAAGGACCGCCTCCTGGAACTCAACCAGCAGATCAACTGGATCCCCGGAAACGTCAAGGACGGCCAGTTCGGCAAGTGGCTGGCCAATGCCCGCGACTGGTCCATCTCCCGCAACAGGTTCTGGGGCTCGCCCATCCCGGTCTGGGTCTCGGACGATCCCAAGTATCCTCGGGTGGACGTCTACGGGTCCTTGGATGAGCTCAAGCAGGACTTCGGACGTTACCCGACTGATGACAAGGGGCAGATCAACATGCATCGGCCCTGGATCGACCAGCTGATCAGGCCCAACCCTGACGACCCCACCGGCAAATCCACCATGCACAGGATCACCGATGTGCTGGACTGCTGGTTCGAGTCGGGCTCCATGCCCTTCGCCCAGTTCCACTACCCCTTCGAAAACAAGCAGTACTTCGAGGACAGGGATCCCTGTGATTTTGTGGTCGAGTACATCGGCCAGACCCGCGGCTGGTTCTACACCATGCACATCATGTCCACAGCCCTCTTCGACCGCCCGGCCTTCAAGAACGTGATCTGCCATGGCATCGTCCTGGGCTCCGACGGCCAGAAGATGAGCAAGCACCTGCGCAACTACCCGGATGTGAACGAGGTCTTCGACAAGTACGGATCCGACGCCATGCGCTGGTTCCTGATGAGCTCTTCCATCCTGCGCGGCGGCAACCTGGTCGTCACCGCCGATGGCATCCGCGACACGGTCCGCCAGGTCATGCTGCCGGTCTGGAGCTCCTACTACTTCTACACGCTCTACGCCAACGCGGCCAACAAGGGCGCCGGGTACCAGGCCCAGGCGCTGACGCCGGACCGTGTGGCCGACCTGCCGGAGATGGATCGCTTCCTGCTGGCACGCACCCGTCGGCTGATCCAGTCGGTGCAGAAGGCCCTGGACGACTTCGCCATCTCGGAGGCCTGCGATGCGGTGACCGACTTCATCGATGTGCTGACCAATTGGTACATCCGCAACAACCGCGACCGCTTCTGGGGCGAGGACCACCAGGCCTTCGACACGCTCTACACGGTCCTGGAGGCTTTCGCCCGAGTTCTGGCCCCGCTGGCACCCATGGAAGCCGAGCAGATCTGGCGGGGGTTGACCGGTGGGGAGTCGGTCCATCTGGCCGACTGGCCCTTCCTGGCCGATGAGGCCAACGGGCAGGAGACCGAACTGGGACAGGTCCTGCGTGACGATCCTGTCCTGGTAGCCGCCATGGAGAAGGTCCGCGAGGTGGTTTCGGCCACCCTGGCCCTGCGCAAGGCCGAGCAGATTCGCGTCCGCCAGCCCCTGTCCCTGCTGACCGTGGTGGTTCGTGACCCCGACGCGGCCCGCTCCTACGTGGACGTGCTCAAGTCCGAGCTCAACATCAAGGACGTGGAGTTCTGCACCCTGGACCAGGCCGGTCAGCATGGTCTGCGGATCATCCACGATCTCAAGGTCAATGCCCGTGCTGCCGGACCCCGGCTGGGCAAGCAGGTCCAGTTCGTCATCAAGGCTTCCAAGGAGGGCGACTGGTCCGAGCAGGACGGCTACGTGGTCGTCACCACCCCCGACGGCCCGGTGGCCCTGGAACCCGGCGAATACGAGCTGGACAACCGGATCGAGCAGGAGGATGGCTCCCAGGCCGACCGGTCGGCCTCCGCGGCCCTGCCCACTGGTGGCTTCGTCATTCTCGACACCCAGCTGGACGACGATCTCCTGGCCGAGGGCTATGCCAGGGATCTGATCCGCCAGGTTCAGGATGCTCGGAAGACCGCTGGCCTGGACATCGCTGACCGGATTCGGCTGACCCTGACCCTCCCCAAGGAGGATGCCTCCAAGGCTCAGCAGTTCAGCGACCTGATCGCCCGCGAGACCCTGGCCACCAGTCTGACCGTCAATGCTGGCGATCTGGACCAGCCGCAGGTCGACCTGGTCAAAGCCTGATCATAGTTGCATGAAAAGGGCTTCCATCTGATAGGAGATGGAAGCCCTTTTTCATACGACCTGCCTGGCTAGGTGCTCGTCTGCGCCACGCTTGGCCGTGCGGCTGGCAATATTGCGATGGAGCGCCGGCTGCTGATCAGCCCTTGACCTTGTCGCTGACCTGGTCCAGGGTCTGCATATCCTGGTCGCTCAGTTCCAGATGGGCAGCGGCCAGAAGGGCCGGCAGCTGCTCGGGGGTGCGTGCAGAGGCGATGGGGGCTGCGATCCCAGGCCTATGGTTGAGCCAGGCCAGGGCTACGGTGGCCAGCTCGACCCCGTGGGCCTTGGCGATGCCGTCCATGGCAGCGACCACGTCCAGTCCCTCCTGGGTGAAGAAGTCCTTGACCATGCCCTCGCGCTGCTTGCCCTTGAGGTCGTCCATGGTCCGGTACTTGCCCGTCAGGAAGCCCGAAGCCAGTGAGAAGTAGGGGAAGACCGCCAGATCCTCGTCCTTGGCAACTGGCATAAGGCCATTCTCATAGTCCTTGCGGCAGACCAGGTTGTACTGGGGCTCCAGGGCCACCGGCAGGGTCAGGCCCTCCTTGCGTGCAATGCTGAACCATTCGCGGATCCGGTCAGGCGTGTAGTTGGACAGGCCGATGGCCCGGACCTTGCCCTCCTTGACCAGCTTGTCGAAGGCTGCAGCAGTCTCCTCCAAGGGGGTGGAGCTGTCGTCGTAGTGGGCGTAGTAGAGATCGATCACATCCAGGCCCAGCCTGAGCAGCGAGGCGTCGGCGGCGGCCTCGATGTTCTTGGCTGACAGGCCTGAGTACTGGGGGTGCTGGCTGACCTTGGTAGCCACCAGGACCTTGTCTCGGTTGCCGTTCTTGGCCAGCCAGCGGCCCAGGACGATCTCGGACTCGCCGCCGGAGTGGCCTGGGGCCCAGGCCGAGTAGACGTCGGCTGTATCGATCAGGTTGCCCCCGGCTTGCGTGTAGGCGTCCAGGACCTGGTCAGACTCGGATTCGTCGCTGGTCCATCCGAAGGTGTTGCCGCCCAGGACCAGGGGGAAGATTTCGGCGTCGATGCCGCGTAGTTTTGCCATATTCATCCTTTCGGGTTGAAGGCTCGTAAAGCCGAGTCTATTACGGCTTATGCGCCCGAACCGATTATTCAGACGAGTCCATCATGTATGGTGATGAGAGGATAGGCCGGAATGGTGCGGTTCTCAGGTCCGGCCCCAAGGGTTTTAAGCTCGAAGGAGAACACTCATGCATCTGGGCATCGCCATTGTGATCGCCGTGCTGGTCCTGGCGCTGATCATCTTCCTTCTGGGGATTTTCGTGGTGCCCCAACAGCAGGCGGACGTCATTGAGCGCTTCGGCAAGTACCACCGGGTGGCGCTGGCGGGCATTCATGCCAAGATCCCCCTGGTGGACCGGATAGCCGCCAAAACCAACCTGCGGGTCAACCAGCTGAACGTCAAGCTGGAGACCAAGACCAAGGACAACGTTTTCGTCACCGTTGAGGTCTCTGCACAGTTCCGCGTGGAGGCGGCCAACGTGGCTACGGCCTATTACGAGCTGGTCGACCCGGCCGGGCAGCTGCGCTCCTACATGGAGGATGCCCTCAGGTCGGCCATTCCGGCCCTGAGCCTGGATGACGCCTTCGCTCGCAAGGACGACATCGCCTCCGATGTGCAGCAGACTGTAGGCCAGGAGATGCAGCGCTTCGGCTTCTCGGTCATCAAGACCCTGGTTACCGCAATCGACCCCTCCACCCAGGTCAAGCAGGCCATGGACTCCATCAATGCGGCCCAGCGTGAGAAGGAGGCCACCAGGGAGCGTGCCGAGGCGCGTCGGATCGAGATAGAGACCCAGGCCAGGGCCGATGCTGAGAAGACCAGGATGCAGGGCGAGGGCCAGGCCAACTACAGGCGGGAGATCGCCAACGGCATTGTGGACCAGATCAACAGTCTGCGAGCTGTGGGCATGGATATCGATGCCGTCAACAATGTGGTGCTCTTCAACCAGTATCTCGATGTGATGCGCTCGCTGGCCGAGTCCGGCAATGCCAAGACCCTGGTTCTGCCTGCGGCGACTCCTGGAGGGTACAACGAGCTCTTCAATCAGATGACCGCTGCGCTGATGACCGCCCAGAGCAGCCAGGAGAGTATGGATCCCCGAGGCGGCCGCAAAGGGGCACAGACAAAGAGCGGGACTGAGGCACCGGTTCTCTAAGGTCTCATAGGGGGAGCTGAAGAGAGGACGCCCTTTACATGGCAGGTCCGGCAGGGCGTGATTCAGCTTTTCAGGAAGTCGGCTATAGCCTCGGCAGCCCGATAGCCCTTGTCATACATGGCGTTGAGTCCTTTGAGTGACTTGCTCAGCGTGGTCAGCCCGCACAGACTGTCCGGGGCCAGGATAAGTACTTGACCCTCTTTCTCTGCCTGTTTTGCTAGGGCCACCTCGTCGTTGTAGGTGCGGTAGCGCTCCATTAGGCGCTCGCCGGCTGCCGGATAGGTCCTCGACAGGATTCGGGCGGGCAGGACATCCTTCTTCTGCTCTCGCAGGATATCCCTCTGGCGTGTCAGGACCAGAACGATGCGTTCATAGCCCTCGTCCATGGCCTTGCGGACCGGGACTGGATCGGCTATGCCACCGTCGAGATAGGGTACGCCATCGATCATATAGGGCTTGTTGGCCACCGGCACTGTGGATGAAGCCTTGAGGACATCGTAGTTGTCCTGGGACAGGTCTGACTTGTCGAAGTAGACGGTGGATCCGTCAGTAGCGTTGCAGGCCACAATGGTGAACAGGGCAGGATTGGCCTTCAATGCAGGGTAATCCAGAGGACACTCCCCGTCATGGGCGGACAGCTTGCCATATACGTAGTCCAGATCGACGAAGGTGTGCTTGGTCAGGAAGTTGCTCACGCTCGCGTACTCCTTGCGGGAGGAGTAGACGGTGTAGAAGCGGTAGCAACGCCTGAGCTGACCGGACAGGAAAGAGGCCAGATTGGCGCTCCCGGCCGAGACCCCATAGCAGTGATCGAAAGTAATGCCCTGCTCCATGCAGCGGTCGAAGACGCCTGCGCCAAAGATGGACCGGTAGCCGCCGCCTACGTCAATGACAGCTGTTCTTTTGCGTGCCATGGGCACCTCGTTTCCTGACAGAAATCTGCGCTTGATGACAGCTTATGCGTGAACGTTGGACAAGCAGTTCAGGGGCGGCAGGAGGCCAGCAGCCGCTTGGACAGATCCAGCATAGCCGGTGATGGATCTGAGTTGGCGATCTGTACCCTGCCGGGACCAGGGTCCTGGTTGAGGGCATCGTCTTGGGCCAGCAGATCCTTGAGGTGGCGGGCCGTTCCAGGGTTGCCGTCGATTAAGGCCAGGCCTGGCGGGCAGATGCGGGCGATGGACTGGCGGAAGAAGACGAAGTGGGTGCAGCCCAAGACCAAGGCATCCAAAGTCTGCAGATCATAGGGATCCAAATAACGGTGCAGGGTGGCATCGACCAGGGTCTGATCATTGAGCTTGTCGGACTCCACAATGGTCACCAGGTCCGGGCAGGGCTGGGTAAAAATGGTGTGTTTGCCGGAGAACCGTGCCATCAGGTGTGAGAACTTGTCCTCCTTCAAGGTCAGCGGGGTGGCCGTGACCAGAACCCGCTGAGGTCGGCCTCCGCCTCGTGTGCAGGCCAGTTTCAGGGCCGGCTCCATGCCGATGACCGGGACCGGGTATCGGCGGCGCATCTCATCCACGCAGACGCTGGTGGCGGTGTTGCAGGCGATGACCATGGCTTTGACGCCCTGATCCATGAATCCGTCGCCGATAATTTGGCAGCGCTGGGCAATCTGGTCCGGCTTCTTGGTGCCATAGGGGGCATAGGCGGAGTCGCCGAAGTAGAGCAGATTTTCCTGGGGCAGAAGGTTCTGGATTGCCGCAGTGACGCTCAGACCGCCGAGCCCGGAGTCGAAGATCCCGATCGGTGCATCTGATGCCATGTGATCCGCTCCTTTCACAGCCGAAGAACCAGCCTAGCCTGTCGCCGAAAGGCCGTACGCTACAAGCATGAGTATTCCCCGGACTGTTTACAAAATGCAAGCCACCGGCAACGATTTCGTGGTCTACGCCGATCCCCGGGGGGATCTGGAACCAACTGCCGATCAAGTGCGTTGGCTGTGCGACCGGCATTTCGGGGTAGGCGCTGACGGGGTCATCCGGCTGACCCACCCGGCCGATGTCAGCGACTTGAACCAGGAGCAGGTGGATGCTTGCGACCGTTTCGGCTGCCAGTGGTTCATGGACTACCGCAACGCGGACGGATCACTGGCCCAGATGTGCGGCAACGGGACGCGTGCAGTCACCCTCTTCGCCCAGAAGCAGGGGCTGACGCCGACCATGGAGGGTTCTTCCTTCCTGCTGGGGACTCGAGCCGGGGTCAAGCGGATCGTCTCGCACAGTCCGATGAAGAGCGAGAGCGAGCATGTGTTCAAGGTCAAGGTCGGCGCCTGGCGGATGGGGCCGGTGGGGGGCCAGCTGGTCGACGGCAGGGCCCTATCAGGCTCGGCTCCTGGAACCATGGTGGATATGGGCAATCCCCACGCCGTCGTTCTGACCTCAGCCGCTGCCGGATTGGAGGCCGGAGGGCTGCCCGGAACCGTGGCCGACCTGCTGGCCAGGACCAATCTGCCGGACCCGGGCGACCTGGACCTGTCGGCTCCGCCACGGGTAAGCCCCGGGCTTGACGAAGGGCAGAATGTGGAGTTCCTGCGTCTGGATGCCCTGGATGCTGAAAATGGCAGCGGTCGGGCCACCATGAGGGTCTATGAGCGTGGTGTCGGGGAGACTCTGTCATGCGGGACTGGTCTGTGCGCCAGCGGCGTACTGCTGCGAGCCTTGACCGGGATCGATCACTGGACCATCCAGGTGAGCGGGGGCCGTCTGAATGTGGACGTGGATTCGCACGATGTGTGGCTGACAGGACCGGCCAGAATGGTGGCCCGTCTGACTCTGGAGAATGTTCCCGGCTGCTGATCAGCCAAAGAGGGCGGTTCCTTCTACAGCCAGGACGATGGTTGCCAGGGCGACCAGCCAGATCAGATCGCCCATAAGATTGAAATGCCGCTGGTAGTAGGTCTGAAGCCATCCTGGCCTCTTGCGCGGCAGACCCTGCTGGATCACTGTGGCGTGGCTGAAGGCCATGAACTGCAGGCTAGTGGCGAAGGTCATGACCAGGCACCAAGGGCAGAGAGCGTGGATGACGAAGAGCGACTGGGTGAATAGCCAGAGTGCATAGGCCAGGGCGGCAAGCGAGGCCAGCCAGGTTCCTGCCGCCAGCAATGCGGGCATCTTGATCCGGCACAGGCCCACTACAGCCAGGGTCAGGAAGACGGATTCGGCTATCAGTCCTAGGAAGGCGTTGGGGACCGGCAGGGTGCCCAGACGAATCAGCTCGGCTTGTGGCGACTGGGCTACGGCTGAGCAGGAGACCACCGAGTTGATGTCGCAGCTGAGCTGACCCTGGGGGTGACGTGCCAGTTGGAGTGTTTCCGCTGACAGAACCAAGCTGGCATAGAGGGCCGCAAGCGAAGCCAAAGCGGCGATCAAATAGCTGGAGAAGGATCTGGCGTCCTGCTGCAGCGGGGCAAAAGAGGTCGGTTTGCTCATGGGGTCCATCACCTCGGTGGTTGGAGGGGTTGCTCTGCGACTGGAACGCGTTCACGAGTTTAGGATGGAGGCATGACGCATGAGGATACTGCCACGGACCCCAGTTCGCATGGAGTCGGCACCGGCTGGGATCTGCACTGCCACACCGTTTTCTCAGACGGCACTGAGACGCCCCGGAGGATGGTCGAGCAGGCTCGGCAGCTCGGACTGGAGGGTCTGGCCATCACCGACCATGACACCAATGCAGGCTGGGATCAGGCTCGTCAGGCTGCTCGGGATTTGGAAATGCCCCTGCTGCCGGGTACCGAGATCACCGCTCAGGATGGCCGTGTCTCGGTCCACATGCTGGCCTATCTCTATGATCCGAAAGATCCGGTCATTGCCGGGCTATTCGCCAAGACCAGGGAAGCCAGACTGACCAGGACCAGAACCATGGTCGAGCGGATATCCCAGGATTATCCCATCACTTGGCAGGATGTGCTGGATCAGGTCAAGGAGGGGTCGAAGACCACAGTGGGCCGTCCGCATATCGCCGATGCCCTGGTCAAGGCCGGTGTCTATGCCGACCGTAGCCAGGCCTTCGCCGGAGTCTGCTCATCCAGAAGCCCTTATTATTTGCCTACACCCTCGCCGACCACTCACCAGGTGCTGGAAGCGGTCAACCATGCAGGCGGCGTCCTGATCATCGCCCACCCTGGTGCCGTCAGCCGCAATGCCGTTCTGCTCTCCGACCGGCAGATCGCGGCCCTGGCCAGGGAGGGGCTTGGCGGCTTGGAGGTCTGGCACCGAGACAATCCGCCAGAGCAGCGTCGACGACTGCTGGCCCTGGCCCAGCGCTGGGGACTGCTGGCGACTGGGGGATCGGATTGGCACGGACAAGGCAAGCCCAACCGCATGGGGGAGAACAGCACCAGTGGCGAGGTGGTGGCCCGGATTGTGGACAGGGCTCAGGGATCTCGTCCTGTGGCTTGGAAGAATTAGCGAATACGGATAGGGTGCGGCCGGACCGCAAGGATCCGGCCGCACCCGTCAGGCGATCACAGTCCTACTCGGCGGAGCCTCCCAGGACGCCGAAACCGACCGGATGAGTGGTGTCTGAACCGACTACTGCGTAGCCCAGGGACTCCTTGGGAACGATGATGTGCCGCCCCTTGTCGTCCACCAGATCGATGGGTCCGCCCTGGCTCAGGGCTTGGTTGATGTGGGCAGCCACCTCGTCCGCTTTGGCGTTGGTGCTGAAGTTGACCGTGCGGGCCACATTCTTGATGCCGAATTCGATATCCATTGCTACCTCCAAGGTTTTTCTCCGTTGCCCAGTCCTGTCGGTCTACGGATCTTCCGGTCTCATTATTCGCTGACCCCGGTGATTACGCTCTAAGCGTCCCGGAGCGGCTTCTCTTGTGAGGAACTGCTTTCCGGCGGCGACGCTGATGCCTGTCTGTCTGTGGTGACCGTAGGGGTCTGCTCGGGCAGGGGCTTTCTGGCAATGACGATGGTCTCGGCCTGATCATCTGCAAGAGCCTTGGCCGGCGAGGCTTCATGCGTTTGCGGAGTGGTTTCTCCCGCCTCAGTGGGATTCGAAAGCCGGTCGTCTCCGGACAGGTTGTTCATTGCAGCCTGGGGCTTTGCTTCGCCATCCTCATCGTCACTGGCGACTGGGTTGCCGATGCCTCGAAAATGGTCGCTCAGACCCGATTCCTTGTTCTGGGGAAGGGGATCAACGGTTGGCGGCTTGGACTGATCGTCGATGCCGACATCGGCGCTCTGGGCCTGCCTCATGGGCGTTTGCCTTGCATCGGAATGACCCATGGCAGTCTGAGTCTGAGCCAGGTCAACCATATCCACCCTGCTGATGGCGATGGTGACTGAGCTTTCATCCGTTGGTTCGGAGGAAGGCTCCTTGGCCGAAGCTGTCGCATCTGCCGAGACGGGGTCTTGTTCTGGCCGCAGATTCTCCTGTATTTTCGCCGCAGAGGGGTCCTCGGCATTGTCACCGTCCAGCAGCGTGCCCACGGTGATGGTAGAGGGTGCGCCCGCTGGCGACGGACTGTGCGCCTGCTGTTCCTGACGGGTGCGCAGGCCCTGCTCGTGATCACCCAGCTGCTGGGCCAGACGCTCCACCTGGGCCTTGAATTGGATGATCCGCTCGTTGTCCGCCCGATCCAAGGCGGTGATGAATTCGCCCACCTGTTCCATCTGCAGCCAGAGATTGGCTCGAAGCATGATCAGGTCATCCAGCTTGGCCCCCATCATCCTGCCGTAGGCCGCTATGACCGCGTTGCGGCGGGACCCGTCCAGCTTGGCGAAGATCCAAGCCAGGTCGCGGGCAGGATCGTTGACCTGTATGTCCTGCCATCCGTAGACCCCGCTCAGTCCGGAGCCTGCATAGAGCAGATCGCCATCGGAGAAGCCTCCATGGACGGTGCAGGTGTCGAAGGACCAGAGTCCGTCGGTCGCCACGATGGAAGACCAGGAATCAGTGATTTCCTTGGGCACATGGCCATCCATGCGCAGCCGCTTGATCCAGCCTCGCAGTTGGGCTGCGATCTGAGCAGTGGAGAAAGCCGGATAACCATGGGTTTTCAAAAAATCAGGGCGAACCCGGTGGATGGCGCCGATGGCGGTGCCTGCTGCGGTGCATTCGTTAAGGGTCAGCAGATGGAGGGGACGGATTCGGCCGGGGCAGTGAGTCATGACGGCAACGGCTGTGGTGCCGGTCGGACTGTCTTCCCTCTCGCCTGGCTGGTAGGCCAGAATATGCTCGACCCGGAAGCCCATGGCCGCTATCTCCTTGGCATCAGCCAAGGCCTGAGCTGCTTTGACCCGAGCACCCAGCCGGCGTTTGCCGACATCCGAGCTGGTCGCCCAGACATCATAGACATTGCCGGTCGCGTCCTGGACTACGGCGCAGTCCACGCCCTGTGCGCGGTCCAGGCTGCTGAGCTGGTCGCAGTCGCGCGCTCCGGTCATGGGAACGTCGGGCATGGCGGCCGATGCCAGGGCGGCCAGGGTCAGCTTCGTTCGTTCACTCACATCCTCAAGGATAATACAAGGACTGTTGTGGATTCGGTTGTCCACTTGACCACATGGGCACGCCGCCGCCGGGTCCGGTACCGGCCTTTGACACAATAGGAGTGTGCATGAGGATGAGGAACGATTGCTGGAGGGGCTTGATCCCGCCCAGCGGCAGGCGGCTACCGTGCTTGACGGACCTGTGCGGATCGTCGCAGGCGCCGGTGCTGGCAAGACCAGGACCATTACCCGGCGTATGGCCTATGCCTGTGCCAGGGGCAGCTGGGAGCCATCCAGAACCTTGGCGGTGACCTTTTCTGTCCGTGCAGCGGCCGAGATGCGTGATCGCCTGAACAAGCTCGGCGTGTCGGCCTCGTTAAAGGCAGCGACCTTTCACTCGGCGGCCCTGCATCAGCTCAGAATGGCCTGGCCTCAGGTCAGTGAGACCTATCCTCCCGATCTGATTGAGGATGTGTCCCCCCTGGTGTCATCCGCCTATCAGCGGGTCTGCGGACAGGAGCCCGATCCAGGCCAGATCAGGGACCTGACTGCCGAGATCAACTGGGCCAAGGTTGGGCTGATCGCTCCTCAGGACTACGTTCGCGTCTGTGCTGCCGGTCACCGTCTGCCTCCGGCCGGTCTGGAAGCTGATCGGATGGCTGACCTGTACACGGTCTTCGAGAGCTCCAAAGCCGCCCACAATCAGATGGACTTCAACGATATTCTCCTGCTGGTCTGCCACATATTGGAAGAGGACGGTCGGGCTGCTGCAGATATTCGAGACCGAATCGGCTGGCTTACCGTGGACGAGTACCAGGATGTCTCGCCCCTGCAACACCGGCTGCTCAAGCTCTGGCTCAACGGGGGGCAGAATCTGTGCGTGGTAGGGGACCCGGCTCAGACCATCTACTCCTTCGCCGGGGCCACCTCCTACTACCTGCTGAACTTTCCCGGGGAATTTCCAAGCATCAAGGCCGATCTGAACCTGTCCACCGATTACAGGTCCACCGGGAAAGTAGTTCATTACGCCAACGGCATTCTGGCGCACTCGCCGGTGCGTGACGACTATCTGAAGCTGACCTCGGCCCGTGAGGAGGGCAGCAGGGTCACGATGACCCGTTACGAGGACGATCGTGAAGAGGCTGGAGCTGTGGCCTCCCGTGTGGCCTCCATGGTCAAAAAGGGGGCTCGGCCCGGTCAGTTTGCAATCCTGACCCGGATCAACGCCCAGCAGATTCTGATATGCCGCGCCCTGCACGAATGTGGAATAGGATACCGAGTTCGTACAGAGTCAGGATGGCAGAACCAGTCGGTCGATCTGAGCAAACAGGAGGTGCTGGAGCAGCTGGAGGGTGGCATGGGCAAGGGTAGGGTCACAGTCTCCACCATTCACGCCGTCAAGGGGTTGGAGTTCGCCCACGTCTTCATTGTGGGATGTGCCGAGGGGCTGGTCCCCTTTGGCTCGCCGCCCGAGGGGGATGCCCTGGAAGAAGAGCGCCGCCTCATGTACGTGGCAGTGACCAGGGCCGAGGACACTCTGCATCTTTCTTACGCAGAGCACAAGGATGGCAGCGCCTTCGTCCGACGCGCCCCTAGTCGGTTCATTCACCGCTGAGGACTGATGTCTCGTCCCTCGGAACGTAGGAGCTGTTCAGGCTTGGTTGCTGTCTGAGTCACCCCTGTCTGAGTCGTCCTTGTCCGGGTGACCGTTACCAGGGTCCTTGGAATCAGTGCCAGCGCTCTTCTGATTGCCGGGAGCCTCGTGGTCTGAATGCTCCTGGTCATTTGAATCGTCGGAGTCCGCAGGAGTGGTCGGATCGTCAGAGGGGGCCTTATCCTCGGCGTTCAGCAGTTTGTCCAACTCGGCATCCCAGTCCACTGAGGTGGAGGAAGTGTGGGCTTTCTGTTCGGATTGCCCCTTTGCAGCGGTCGATGTCCCACTCTGGTCAGCTTCGTCCTTGACGGGCAGGGAAGGCAGCAGATCAGGATGGGACCAGTGGCCGTCCCGGCCTTGGATTCCCTCGTCGGCGGTGATGCGCTCCCAGAGATCGGCGGCCTCACGCAACCGCTTGGGGTGAAGATGCAGACCCAGCAGGGACTCGAAGGTCTGCTCGGCCGGCCCTCCCACGGCGCGCTCGCGTCGAGTCATCTCCCGCAGCTGCTCAAGGTGGGGCAGGTGGGCCATGCCGGCGTTCCAGACCACGCAATCCACCCAGCCGTCCACCAGTGCCAGCAGATCGCCCAGGCTGTGCAGGGCTTCCTTCTGTTCGGGAGTATCCTCAATGCCGACGTTGCTGAGGTTGATGGCGCCAGCGATGGATTCGGGGTTGATCTGTTCAGCATCGCGCAGTTGGTCCTCCACGGCATCCAGGTCGATGGAGACTCCCCGTGCATACTTGCCGATCAGGGCTTCGAAGCGGGGCATCAGCCAGGGGACGGCGGCATAGAGCCGGGCGTGTGCGGCCTCCTTGAGAGCCATGTAACTGGTTACCTCGTCCAGATCCAGTTCCAGGGATTTTGCGTATGACTTGATGTTCTGCGGTATGAGGGCTCCGGCTGGATTCTTCAGCAGCGGAATGCCCTGGTCGAATCCACCGCGGACCTCCTTGGCCAGCTCGCCGGCGGCCTGTCCCAGCTGCATGGCGAAGGATGTGTTTCCCAGTAGCCTCATCAGTGTGGTCGGGTCCTTGAGGTTGTCCGGCAGCGGGATGGGCACGGGCCCGGCGAACATTCCTGAGATCTCGCCCTGATCGAAGCCTTGGAAGCGCTGGCTTATGACGGAGGTCAGGGCCTCGCTGACCGCCTGTGCCACAGGGGAAGCGAACTGGACCCAAGCGTCTATGCTGCCTTCGATCCACCCGGCACGGGTCAGGGCTTCGGTGCGGCCTGGGGCGGGGTCAAAGACGCTGACGGTGTCCAACCAGAGGTTGGCCTCGCTCATGACACGGGCCACCAGATCGCTGTCCTCGGCTGTGACTGTGGTGTCGGACTGGTCGGCTCTGGTGCGCCCTAGGGCGATGTTCTTGGCCAACGCAACGTTGATGGGCCCTTGATCAGCCTGGGCTTTCATGTCGGCAGGCGTGTTCAGCCCTCCGGCCGTGAAAGCCTGGATCAGAGCCTGGACCTCGGCGGGTTTGGGCAGCTGATCGGCTCCCTGGGCCGCCATCTGGGAGCGGATGGACTCAGGCAGCTGTGAGAACTGACTCCAGGCCAGCTCGCCCTGCACCGGGCCGAAGCACTCGATGAGCCATTGGTGGATTGCATTCTCGTCCATTGCTTTGTTTCCAGTCCTCGCCAAGGCAGATTGTCCGTCGTCAAGGCTGACATCTGCCGGGATTATCGTCTTCATCAACCATAATATTGGAGCTATGACACTTCCGCACGGGAAATCGGATCACTGCGCCACAGGCGCACCCGAAAAGCAAGCTGGGACGCTTGGCGGACCCACGCGCAAAATGCTGGTCAGCGGCCTTCTGGTCATTCTGGCCGTCGTGGTGCTTTTCCTTCCTTCGCCTTATACCATCGAGACGCCCGGTCCCACCCAGGATGTGCTGGGAAGTTCAAAAGGCTCACCGGTCATCAAGGTAAAGGGCGGCCAGGTCCACCATGACAAGGGTCGTCTGCTGATGACCACGGTCAATGCCCGCGGAATCCCCGGCTACCCGGCCTCGAACCTGGATGCCTTGGTGGGCTGGGCGGACCCCCATGCCACGGTTCTTCCCCAGGAGGCTGTGGTGCCTCCCGGACAGAGCGTAGAGGAGTACAAGCGTCAGGAGCAAGGCGACATGCATGGCTCCCAGAAGGCTGCCTCGGCCCAGGCTCTGGCCTTCCTGAAGGCCCGAGGATATGACGTGTCAGGCCTGGAGTTCAACATGAAGGTGGCGGACATCGGCGGCCCCTCGGCCGGGCTCATGTACACCCTGGGGGCCATCGACATGATCACGCCGGAGCAGGAGACAGGCGGTCTGACCATCGCCGGAACCGGCACCATGGATCAGAGGGGACGGGTCGGTGCCATCGGCGGCATCCGGCTGAAGATGCTGGGGGCCAGACGGGACGGCGCCACCTGGTTCCTGGCTCCGAAAGACAACTGCTCACAGGTGGTTGGCCATGTACCTCAAGGGCTGCGCGATGTGCGGGTGTCCACTTTGGATGAGGCCTACAAGGCCTTGGTGGCTATCGGCCATGGCCAGGGGGAGGGGCTGCCCCGCTGCACGGCCGCTAAAGGCAGATAAGACAAGGCCGGTCCAATTGGTGAATTCCGGCAGTCTTGTTATGCTGAAGCCGTGGCTGAGACTACAACCTATACAGCGGAAGAGTTCGGTTTTCATCCCGGAGATATTGTTCAGGAATGGATGTGGGACGACGATGTCGATGACGGGATCCGGACCAGGATCGAGGACCTGACCGGCGAAGAGCTGGTGGACGAGGACTATGACGCAGCCGTGGATGGGGTCATCATCTGGTGGCGGGACGGCGATGCCGAGGACGATCTGGCGGACACCATCATGGATGCCTCGGCCATGGTCAATAAGGGTGCGCCTTTCTGGGTGCTGACTCCCAAGCCCGGCAGACCCGGGGCGTCGGCGCCAGGGGTCGTCTCCAATGCGGCCAAGACCGCGGGCATGAACGCGCTGATGCCCACCACCGTCAGCAAGGATTGGAACGCCACCCAGTTGCGGGCTTTCGGCAAGGGCAAGTAAGGCTTTCGGCCGTCCGGGCGTTTCCTGCGCCAAGCATATTGCATAAGCGTCAATGAACGAGGCGGTGGGCATCAGGATCGACCGATGCCCGCCGCCTCGTTTCCATACATAAGGAATTCCCGGAGGAATCCCGCTGGCCAGCGGCTCTTACTGCTTGTCCTCCTCGGCAATGGCAGGAGCCGCCGTCGTGGCCTTGTTCTGATATTCGGCAAGCAGAGTACGCGAGCGGATGTCGCAGAGGTTGGCCACCAGGGCCATGACCAGGATGACCAGGCCCACCAGGAAGATCCAATGCAAGCCGTCGAAGACGATGGCGCGGGCGGGGCCAAGCAGTCGGGAGGGGATGCTCCCTGCCGTGGCCGGGTTGATCATGCTGTTCATCATGTCCTCGGTCAGTCCCTTATACTGAGGCACCTCGCGGGCGATGACCGTGTTCATGACGATGCCGAATATGGAGACCATCAGGGTCTGACCCAGGGAGCGGGCCAGGGTGTTGAAGCTGGTCGAGGCACCCACGTCGCCTGAGGGCACAACGCTCTGGGCGGTGATGGTCGAGGTGGTGATGGTCAGGCCGAAGCCGAAACCGACCACGGCAGAGATGAGCAGGAAGACCCAGTAGGCGGTGGCCTGGGGGACGGCTATGTAGCAGACGCAGGCTGTCAGGATGAAGGCCAGGCCAATGTTGGTGGCCCGGTGCGGCGGGTGGTGCATGGTCAGCGGTCCGGCCAGGTAGGCGCCCAGGAGCCAGAGAATGGAGGAGGGGGTGACCACAAAGCCGCCCAGGGAGGGGTTCATTCCCAGCACAGACTGCATCCAGATGGGCATGTAGGTGTCGAAGCCCATGAGGAATCCGGCCACCAGGAGCATGCAGATGTTCTGGATGACGAAGGTCCTGATGCGGAAGAGCCGCAGGGGCAGGATGGGATCCTCCTGGCGGCCCTCCACATGAAGAAGCAAGGCAAAGGTGGCCAAGGTGGCGGCAGCCAGGACCAAGGTCATTCGCACATCGCCTGCCGATCCCAGGCTCTGCAGGCAGAGCATCAGGCAGATCAGGCAGATGCTGAGCAGCCCGATGCCCATGTAGTCGACGCGGGTTTCACGCGCCTTAATATGCTCGCTCAGGAAGATCTGGATCATGATGATGACCAGTAGGCCGATGGGCACGTTGATGGCGAAGACCCAGTGCCAGCTTATCTGCTGGACGATGAAGCCTCCCAGCAGGGGGGCGATGATGGAGGCGATGCCCCAGGCCGAGCCGTTCAGGCCGATCATTCCCGCCCGCTTGTCCAGGGGATAGATGTCAGCCAGGACTGTGTAGGTCAGCGGCTGGATGGCGCCTGCCCCAAGACCTTGCAGAAAACGGGCGCCGATCAGCTGGGGCATGGACTGGGACAGGGCACATAAGGTGGACCCGATCACGAAGACCAACAGACCGATGGTCAGCAGCGGCTTGCGACCGAAGCGGTCCGAAAGCTTGCCGTAGATGGGCGTTGTGACCGCCGTCATGAGCAGATAGATGGAGTAGACCCAGTTCATGATGGACAGCCCATGCAGGTCCCCGATGATGGTGGGCATGGCGGTGGAGACGATGGTCCCCTCGATGGCCGTCATGAATGTGGCGATGAAGACCGCTACCGTCACCAGGGTGCGGTTGGTCTTCCTGCCACTGCCTGTATCGACTGTCTGTGACAACTGAACCCCCTGTCGTATGGTGTGTTTCTCTGCTTTTGCGGACAACGGCCGCGAATTCCTAGTGGATTATAGCCGCACCGTGCGGCCTTGTCACCGTGTATTCTGCTAAAGTAGTGTGCTGGTCCCGTGGCTCAGTTGGTTAGAGCGCCACCTTTACACGGTGGATGTCCCCGGTTCGAGTCCGGGCGGGACCACAGGGGTTTTGAGGAGGGCGTGCCCGGAGTCGCGTCTTAACGCTCACGTAGAATCGATGCACTACGATCGTTGGCAAGAAAGGTCAGGAGGTCGATGCCTGATGTCAGCTAAGCCTGATGCCCGCGGAACCCAGGCGACCATAGCGCGCTCGGGCAAGCGCAAGTGGGGATATGACACCAAGCAGGTGGATGCCTTCCTGGAGCGTGCACACTCGCTCTATGAGAGCCAGGATCCTGACCTGACCCAGGAGGAGATCGCCAACGCCTCCTTTGACCTGTGCAAGAACGGCTACATCATCACCCAGGTGGATGCTGCCCTCTCCCGATTGGAGAGGGTGATTTCCGACAGGCAGACCAGTCTGGAACTTGCCCGTGTGGGCGTGGATGGATGGACGACCAGGATGGTCAGCCTGCAAGCTGAGCTTGCAGCCCATGCGGGCAGGACTTCGGGCAGCGTCTTTAGACGCGGGGATCCGGGCATGCCTTCCTACGACTGCAAGCAGGTGGAGCGGCTGATCGAACAGATCCTCAACAAGACATCGGACCTGCTCAACCTGCAGGAGGGGCGGAAAGCGGGCTCGGACAAGCCAAAGAACACCGACATCACGGCCGATCGCGTCTCCAATGTCATCTTTACTCAGCGTCGGGGGGGCAAGGGCTATGACGAACGTCAGGTGGATTTCTTCCTGGCCAAGGCCGTCGAGCTCCTGGAACAGCTGGAGTCCTTTGCCAGGGTCGGCGAGAACTCCAAAACCGTTGGTGCCAGTTCGCCGGTACTTGCTGCTTCTGCACAAACGCAATTTTCAGCGCAGAATTCTTCAGCTTCGAACATCCAGCCGCTAATCAGACAGAGTCAGACACCCGCCTGGAACAATGCCAGTGCACCTGTTGCCGGATCAATGGGCACAACTGTTGAAGGCGCCCCGAACAATCCGAATGATTTCGCTCAACTCCATCAGGCTGAACGGGCCATCTTTGAAGCTCCGACAGCCAGCACTCAGCCGATGCCCCCGGTTCAGCCCAACAGCTCTCTGGGCGCTCTGGCCTCGGCGGTGAACAAGCGGCTGGCCCAGGACGATGCTCGGGCATCTACGGATGCCGGTGCAGCAGTCGCCGGTACAGCGCCTGCTGCTGAATCTTCTTCAGCCAGACAGGCCTATTCAGCCGGGGTGAACAGCCGACCTGCCGCCGTCCCCGTCAATTCCGCCGCCATGCCTGTCTCCGTGCCGGCTGCACAATCCGTGCCTTTCAGCCACACGCCTTCTTCTTCGTCCACGACGCAGACGCCTTCGACTTCTGTCGCCTCCACCCCGGCCGCTGCTTCGGAAGGAGATGAGTTCTCCTTCTCTGCAAGCCCTGAATCGTCGAAGCCCATCTCGAATGGTGTTGATGCTGACGTGTCGCCTGCGTCAGGAAGCACTTCGATCATCTCTTCACCCTTCGTCGACGGTCGTCTGGGAGCAGGCGGACCCTTGGGCAGCTATGATGAGCCTGCGCCAGAAAAGTCTGCCCCACAGGAGCGTCCCTCGGATCAGACGGCTGGAAGCGACACAGATTCGCGCCAACCAGTCTCGGATACACCTGACTGGGCCAAGCCGCGGTATTCACCAAACGCGCAGGGCGGTAAGAGCGAGGACCAGGATCCGGATTCCTATCTGGCATCTCTGCTCAACCAGGACCTGCCCAAGATAGAGCTGGACATCCCAGATATTTCTTTCCCCGGTTTTGGCGACGATGCAGGCAAGGACGATAGCACCCAATGAGCCGTTCAGTGGTTGCGGAGTCCGGAAGGCATGGCAGTGATGAGTGAGGGCAGGCAGACTGGTTCGTCGGTAGGGCGTGAGCGCACCTTGGGGGATTGGTCACCCAAGGACGATGTTAATGAGCCTCGCAGTCTGGTTATCCTGGGATCCACAGGATCCATCGGTACTCAGGCCCTGGACTTGATCAGTCGTCATAGGGATCGGTTCCAGGTGACTGGTTTGGCCGCTGGCGGAACTCATGTCGAACTGCTGGCCCGCCAAGCCCGTGACTTTGGCGTGGCTCGTCTGGTTCTGGCCGACAAGGCCCAGGTTCCGGCCCTGCAGCAGGCTCTCAAGGCTCTGGGATTGAATGGCATCCAGGTAGAGGCAGGCATGGAGGCGGTGCAGGCTCTGGCCGGTTCCGGCAGCGATCTGGTCCTCAACGGCATCACCGGATCAGTCGGTCTGCGCCCATCCATTTCGGCTCTGCAGGCCGGATCGCAGCTGGCTTTGGCTAATAAGGAGTCTGTGGTGGCTGGCGGCCATCTGCTCTTCGATGCCCAGGTAAGGCCTGGCCAGATCAATCCGGTCGACTCCGAGCATTCGGCCATCTGGCAGTCCCTGCGTTCTGGGCAGCACGGTGAGGTGGCCCGTCTGGTGGTCACCGCCTCGGGTGGTCCTTTTCGGGGCTGGAGCCGTCAGGCCATGCGCAAGGTTACCCCTGAGCAGGCCTTGAATCATCCGACCTGGTCCATGGGTCCGGTGGTCACTATCAACTCCTCCACCATGGTGAACAAGGGGTTGGAGGTCATCGAGGCCAGTCGGCTCTTCCGCATCGAGCCCGAGCGGATCACTGTGGTTGTCCACCCTCAGTCCGTGGTCCACTCCATGGTCCAGTTCCAGGACGGGGCCACCATAAGCCAGGCCTCGCCTCCTGATATGCGCCTCCCCATTGCCTTGGGCCTTTCAGCCCCCGCTCGTCTTGACAATGTGGCTGCGGCCTGCGACTGGTCCAAGGCCAGTACCTGGACCTTTGAGCCCTTGGATGACCAAGCATTCCCGGCGGTCAACCTGGCCAGGCGGGCTCTGGGAAGCTGCGAGCCCATGACTGCGGTCTTCAATGCCTCCAACGAGCAGGCGGTCCATGCCTTTCTGGATCACCGGCTGCCCTACCTGGACATTGTCGAAACCATCCGTTCAGTCATGGATGCCATGGAAACGCATCTTCCGGGAACATTCACATCCGTGGAGGTAATGGAGCAAGTCGAGCATGAGGCGCGTCAAAGGGCTGATGCTTTGATAGACATGACTGCGTGAGTAGCATTCCCAAGACCGAACAGTCAGTATTTTCCCAGGGGTTCCGCAAGACAGGCGACCAGGCCGTCAGCCAGACTCCTCTGCATCCTCGTCGCCGCTCACGTCGGATCATGGTAGGGCCTGTGCCGGTCGGTGGAGGCGCCCCTATTTCGGTGCAGTCCATGACCAACACGGTCACCGCTGACATCAACGCCACCCTGCAGCAAATCGCCGAGCTGGCTGCCGCCGGCTGCGACATCGTACGGGTGGCTGTGCCCAGCCAGGACGATGCCGACGCGCTTGCCGTCATTGCGAAGAAGTCGCCCATCCCGGTCATCGCCGACATCCACTTCCAGAGCAAGTACGTCTTCCAGGCCATTGATGCGGGCTGCGCAGCTGTGAGAGTCAACCCGGGCAACATCCGCAAGTTCGACCAGGTCGGCCCCGAGATCTGCAAGGCCGCCACCGATGCAGGCATCTCCCTGCGTATCGGGGTAAACGCCGGCAGCCTGGACAAGGACATCTATGCCCGCTATGGCGGTCCCACCCCCGAGGCCTTGGTCGCCTCGGCCTTGAAAGAGGCCCACATGTTCGAGGATGTGGGTTTCCACGACTTCAAGATCTCTGTCAAGCACCACGATCCCGTCACCACGGTCCAGACCTACCGGCTTCTGGCTTCCAAGGGCGACTGGCCCCTGCACCTAGGCGTGACCGAGGCCGGACCTTCCTGGCAGGGGACCATCAAGTCCTGTCTGGCCTTCGGTGCGCTTCTGGCTGAGGGCATTGGTGACACCATTCGTGTTTCCCTGTCCGCGCCGCCTGTGGAAGAGGTCAAGGTGGGCTGCAAGATTCTGGAGTACCTAGGGCTGCGTCAGCGCCACTTCGACATCATCTCCTGCCCCTCCTGCGGCAGGGCCCAGGTGGACGTGATCGAGCTGGCCAAGGAAGTCACCGAGGGACTCAAGGACATCACCGCCCCCATCCGGGTGGCCGTCATGGGCTGCATCGTCAACGGGCCAGGCGAAGCCAGGGAGGCCGACCTGGGGGTGGCTTCGGGCAACGGCAAAGGCCAGATCATCATCAAGGGCAAGGTGGTCCAGACTGTGCCTGAGGACCAGATCGTCCCCACCCTGCTGGAACGGGCCAAGGAAATCGCCGCCCAGATGGATGCCAAAGCTGCGGTCGAGGGCGAAACCTTGCCGGAGGTAGGGCCCATGGTGGTCCCGGTTACCGGTCGTGCCAGCTGACGGCGTAAGCGCCATCCCCGCCACCGGTTACAATGGCCGACGTGTCCCAAGAGGTTGAGCGTTCCCTCCCCGCGAGCGGGTGGAGCAGGGTCAGACGGCTGATGACCAGTCTGCCTGTCTTCGTCATCCTCATAGGACTGCTGGTTTCTGTCTCCCACTTGACCGCCGTCCCCTGGAAGTACGAACCGGTGGACCAGAATTTTCCCACTCTGACTCCCGACACTGCAGTCACCTTCGACTGGCCTGCGGGGGCTGCCAGGGAGACCATGGGGCAGTATCAGGTCGAGTCACGCCACCAGGAGCTGAGCGTGGACAGGCCTGCCACTGGCGAACGCCAGCGTATCCGAATTCTGATCCGCACTCCTCGGGGAGCTTCAGGGCAGCGACCAGCCGTAGTCTTTATGCACGGCGCCGGATATGGCACCTGTGACAACTCCTTCGGGGACGTGGCCCGAACCCTGGCCTCTGCTGGTTTTGTCACCGCCGTACTGGACAAGCCGGTCTGGTCCACAACTGATGCGGACCGAGACTATCCCGCCTCGGCCAGGGCCTATGGCCAGGTGGTGAATCTGCTGCGCGACCGGGCTGATGTGGACGCATCCAAGGTAGGTCTCTACGCCACCAGCGAGAGCACTTGGATCGCCGCCATGCTGCTGACCATGGACCATCGAATCGCCTTCCAGATCCTGCTGAGCCCCATGGTCTATTCCCCACGGCACGCTCTGGGTTTCTTTGTAGCCCAGGACTTCGCCATTGCCGGGGCCAATCAGGGCTATCAGTCGGTGGTCCGTCGAATTTTCAGCACCGATGCCGCCCTCTTCGGCCTTAATAATCTGGACATTGATCCTACTGACCGCTACACCTACGCCATTCCTACCCTCGTGGCCTACGGGGCCAAGGATGTGATGACTGCCCAGGTGGAGGGGGTGCAGCGAGTGCTGTCCCAGGCGCATGCCTCGGGTAACGAGAACGTCACTGTGCGTTCATACCCGGTCTCCAACCATGTGCTGCGACTGGGAGATGAGGCTCGGACCGGCACGCCCTTGGCTGACCATTACCAGCAGGATATGACTGACTGGGCGGTGGGTCAGGTCCATGGCCTGCACCAGACCAGCCCCAGCGTGGGCGGGGCCACCATTCACCAGTCCATAGCCGTGCCTACTGACCTGCGGGGACGACGCTCGCTGACCATCTACATGGTGGTCCTGCATCTGCTGACCCTGATTCTTTTGCTGGCTGCACTGATCATGGCCTTGGCAGCCGGTCTGATGAAACTGTTTAGGCTGCATCGGCGGCGGGATCCGGTCCTGGGATTCAGTCATGGCTTTGGCGGTACGTTGGTCACCATCACTGGCACCACCCTGGCTACCCTGGTCCTCTTCGGAGCCGGCCTGGGGCAGGTGATCATGGCCTTGGTGCGTCTTGGTTGGGGCGGTGTGCCCGACCAGGCTGGAGTCAGTTATTGGAGCTGGCCGGTCATCCAGGTGGTCTGTGCCCTGGTCATCTGGGCCTGGTCGCGCACTTTCGCCCGAATGGTCGAAGTAGCCTCCCTCAAGGGCCTGGACCGATTGCCCGACCAAGTCCGCGCGAGCAAGGCCGGCGGCCCCAGCCTGCGTCAGCAGATGCGCGACATGGATCCCAGGCCCGTTCTGGCCTCGTCTAGTTTTGGCGTTGCACTCTTTGTCGTCACCACTCTGGCCATGCTCGGCGTCCTGCTCATCTTCGCCTTCTGGGGCCTGTTCATCTACCAGTGAAAGGACGGGACCGTCGTGGCCATCTATCGTGACGAGGGTCTGGTCCTCAGAACGGTCAAGCTGGGCGAAGCCGACCGGATCGTGACTATTCTGACCAAGGGGCACGGCAAGGTCAGGGCCGTGGCCAAGGGGGTGCGGCGGACCAAGTCCCGCTTCGGCGCCCGGCTGGAGCCCTTCATGCGCGACGATCTGCTCGTCTCACGTGGCCGCAACCTGGACATCGTCTCCCAAGCGGTCTGCCTGGTTCCATACGCAGATGCCATATGCGCCGACTATGACCTCTACGCCAATGGCGGCGTCATGCTTGAGACTGCCGACAAACTAGTAGTGGGCGAGCACGAACCCGCCCCGGATCAATACCGTCTGCTGGTTTCCGCCCTGGCCAGCCTGGCTGGGCACCGGCATGGACCCCGTGACATCGGCGCCTCCTACCTGTTGCGATCCCTTGCGCTGGCCGGCTGGCGACCTCGGCTGGATTCCTGCGTTGTCTGCGGCCGGACCGATCAGCTGACCCACTTTTCGGTGCCTGGCGGCGGGGTGGTATGCAGTCGGGACAGGACCACCGATGCTGTGGCGGTGGACCCTGCTACTCTGGCCCGCTTCCGGGCTCTGAGCAGCGGGGATTGGTCCGTGCTGGACGGCAAGGCTTCAACCCCCCTGTGCGATGGTCTTGTTGAGAAATGGGGCGAATATTATCTGGAGAGACCCATCAGGTCCTTGCGGCTATTAGATTCTTGAAACATGAGCTTTGACGCGGTCGACTACACCTCCCTGGATGTGCCAGCAGCACCCTTCTCCGATCCCGGACGGATTCCGCAATTTCCCGAGGGGGCGGTCCCGCGGCATCTGGGCGTGATCATGGATGGCAATGGCCGTTGGGCTAAGCAGAGGGGCATGGAGCGCACCCAGGGTCACCGGGCCGCCGAACCGGTGGTCTTCGACACCATAGCCGGGGCCATCGAAGCAGGAGTTCGTTACCTGAGCCTGTACACCTTCTCTACGGAGAATTGGAAGCGCTCGCCGGCCGAAGTGCACTTCTTGATGGGTTTCTCCCGGGATATCATCCACCGCCGGGTGGCCCAGATGGACGACTGGGGGGTGCGCGTGCGCTGGGCGGGCCGTCGACCCCGGCTCTGGAAGTCGGTCATCGATGAGCTGGAGGCGGCCATGGAGCGCACCCGCCACAACACCAGGATCGATGTGATCTTCTGCATCAATTACGGAGGCAGGGCAGAACTTGCCGATGCGGCCACCGACATCGCCCGGGAAGTAGCGGCCGGGCAGATCAAGGGCTCCAAGGTGACCGAGAAGATGATCGCGCAGCACCTTTATAACCCTGACATACCTGATTGTGACCTGGTCCTGCGCACTTCGGGGGAGCAGCGCACCTCCAACTTCCTGCCCTGGGAGGCGGCCTATGCGGAGCTGGCCTTTGTGCCTGAGCTTTTCCCTGACTGCGGACGCGAGGTGCTCTGGCGGGCCATCGACGATTACATCCACCGGGACAGGCGCTTCGGCGGCGTCACCTCCGCATGATGAGGCAGGCACACTGTCCGACGAACTAGGTTTTCGTCAATTTACATGCTTGAATATTCTCGTAACGTCTGTGAAGGGTAGTCTGAACCATACCGCTGCGGAGCAGACCATGCTCGCTATGCAAATCAGCTCAGCACAAGAAAGCGAAGGAGCCGACAGACATGGATGACAAGCAACGCATCATGCAGATCATCGAGGAGAAATCACAGGAGTTCATCCAGGCAGCCGATCATATCTGGGGGACCCCTGAGACCAGATTCGCCGTCAAGGAGTCGGTCCAGCAGCATTACAAGGTGCTGGAGCGGGAGGGCTTCGACATCGAGAAAGGCGTAGGCCATATGGACTACGCCTACGTTGCCACCTGGGGTTCAGGTCGTCCGGTGATCGGCATCACCGGCGAATACGATGCCTTGGGAGGCCTCAGCCAGGTGGCCGATCTGGGTGAGCACAAGCCTTTGGTTGAAGGCGGCAACGGCCAGGGCTGCGGCCACAACATCCTGGGCATGGCCGCTGTAGCGGCAGGCGTGGGCATCAAGGCTTTCATGGAAGAGAAGGGTCTCAAAGGGACCATCAAGGTCTTCGGCTGCCCGGCTGAGGAGTCGGGCTATGGCAAGGCTTTCATGGCCAGGGACGGGGTTTTCGACGGGCTGGATCTGGCTCTGTCTTGGCACCCCATGGACGTGACCCAGGCCTGGGGCTCTTCCAGCCTGGCGGTCCTGCAGGCCTATTTCGATTTCACCGGCGTGCCGGCGCATGCGGCTGCCGCTCCTGAGCTGGGCCGGAGCGCCTTGGATGCGGCAGAGCTGATGAATGTGGGCGTGCAGTTCCTGCGTGAGCACATGATCGATGAGGCCCGAGTGCACTACGCCTTTATCGACGCAGGCGGCGAGTCGGCCAATGTGGTGCAGTCCCATGCCCGGCTCTATTACTTCGTACGTGCCCCCAGGATGGATCAGGCTCAGGAACTGTTCAAGCGGGTGGAGAAGATCGCCCAGGGAGCGGCCTTGATGACCGAAACCCAGGTCAAGGAGGAGTTCGACGCGGCCTGCTACAACTTCATCCCCAACCACCCGCTGACCGAGGCTATAGACAGAAATCTGGACGTCGTCGGCCCCCTGCCCTTGGACCAGCGGGAGCTGGACTACGAGCGCCGCTACACGGATACGGTACCCGAAGCCGGCAAGCAGCGGGTGCTCAGCCGCACCAAGGCCGCCTTCCCTGACCTTGCGGAGGAGGAAGTCAGGAAGATTGCCGAGTCCACCGTGGCTCTGAAGAAGTATCCGCTGGTCTTCACCGATAAGGCATCGGGGTCCACCGATGTCGGCGATGTCAGCTGGCAGACGCCCACCGCCCAGTTCACCGGCGGATTCGAGCCACAGGGAACCTCGCCCCATTCTTGGCAGTGGGCGGCCAACGGCAAGTCCTCGGTGGCCCACAAGGGTCTGCTGGCGGCAGGCAAGACCCTGGCTCTGACTGCCTATGATGCGCTGACCGACCCTGACTTGGTCAAGGCTGCCAAGGATGACTTCGACAAGACTTTCGCTGGCCAGGAGTACAAGGTCGTCATCCCTGACGATGTGATGCCCCACTGACTCAACGTTCGGTCCGTCGCTGGGCCCTGGTCCCTGCCCATACCTTAGCGGATGCGGCTTTGTAAGGATCACGTCGCCCGGCGGCGGTCGGCTTCTACTGAAGGATAACAGACCAATGGCAATCAAGCAATCCTCAAAAACGGCGAGCGGAACGCTGATCTTCTCCCTGATGGCCGGTTACTCGATCGTGTACATGGACAAGAATATGATCTCGACCGCCATCATCCCCATTTCCGAGCAATTCCATCTTGACTCGGGGCAGACAGGCATTATCATGTCTGCCTTCTTCCTGGGCTACTCGCTCATGCAGATACCCAGCGGCTGGCTGGCCGACCGGCTTGGAGCCAAGCGGGTGCTGATGGCCTCCATGATCATCATCGGCCTTTTCAGCTACCTGTTCGGCCTGGCTAATGGCCTGGTCTTCTTCATCATCGTCCGGTTCTTCGCTGGCCTGGGCCACGGCGGCTACCCGCCATCCTGCTCCAAGTCGATCGCGGAGAACTTCCCCCAGGAACGACGCACCTTCGTGCAGTCGCTGATCCTGTCGACCTCGGGCATCGGCGGCATCCTGGCTTTCGTCCTGGGCGCCAACCTGGTTGCCATCAACTGGCACCTGGCCTACGGTGTGCTGGGCACCCTCTATCTGCTGGCCTTTGTCTGCATCCTGATTTTCGTGCCCTCCAAACCCCGCCAGCCTGAGGTGGACCAGAAGCCCGGAGCCAAGGGGGCAGGGTTCCTCGAGGTCCTGCAGAATCGGAATGTGCTGGTCCTCTTCGTAGCCATGCTTCTGCTCAACATCCTCTTGTACGGCAATATCTCTTGGATGCCCACCTTTATAAAAAACACCTTCGGCCTCACGATTGGTCAGGCAGGCATCCTGTTGGCGGTCAATGCAGTATTCACGACCGTCGCCACCATCTATGCCGGCCAATTGCTCTCGAAGCTTTTCCTAGGTAGGGAAAAGGTGGCCATCCTGGGCGCCGGGCTGATCAGTGCAGTCCTGGTCGTCTGTTTTGTCTTCTCGCGCAACATCTGGCTCTCCCTCCTGCTGCTGATCCTGGTATCCTGCGTCTCCGTGGTGGCCTTCACCGGCATCTTCACCTGGCCCCACAAGATCATGGACCCGCACATCATCGGCTCAGCCATCGGCATCATCAATACCGGCGGCACCTTGGGCGGATTCCTTGCCCCTATGATCATCGGCTACTTGGTCAAAGCCGCAGGTGGATCCTTCGTCGGGGCCTTCCTCTTCATGGGCGCGGCGGCCATCGCTTCCGGGCTTATGGCCCTGCTGGTCAAGGTCGGCGAGTGAAGCCGAAGCAGGATCGACCGCATCAATGGCTTCTGATCTCGAAGATCAAACGTCCCAGACGGAGTCGTAAACTCCGGGCCATAGCAAAGATTCACTGTCGAAGGCCTGGTGCTTCTTCTCGGATCTCCGATTCTTCAGCTCTGATCGCGGATGCTTGAATGCGGATGTTTGCAAGAGACAAAAGGCCCGCCCCTGAGTGGATTTCAGGGGCGGGCCTTTTTCCTATGCCGACTGGGGGAGGTAGATCAGCGATCCGGCTGCTCCCAGATGGTGCCTAGTTTGGCGATGGAGAGGGAGTTGATCAGGGCCTTGCCCTCGCCGGACTCGGCGATCAGGCGGATGCCGCGCGGCCCTTCGGCGGGGAAGGAGTAGGAGGACATGATCTCCAGCCCGTCGTTGACGACGACCTCAATCGAGCCCCGGTCTACGATGATTCTCAGCTTGAGCTTGCCTGAGGACTTGTCGACGGGAGCTGTGCGGTAACCCCGGTCTCCGTAGGTGTTGCAATGGCGGTCGAGTACCACGCGGCCCAGCTGGTCGTCATAGCAGACCAAGGTGTGGTCGCCTGATTGCGTACGATGGATTTCCAGACCGATGCGCTCGGCCAGGGACTTGTTCAGGTCGATCTCCATATTGATATCGGCGGTCTGCGCATCGTCCACCAGATCCTGGCTCCCGTTGACCTCCAGCTCGATGGGGCCGAAGTCCTGCTGGTCCTGGTCCAGGTTGGAGAACTCGCGTATGGGCAGACAACGCAGATGATCACCGGCCAGGGTGACTTCGCGGGGCACGGTGAACTGGCCGCACCAGCCATCCTCCTGCATGGGGATGGGCTCAGTGAATGGGCTCATCCAACCGAAGACCAGTCGGCGGCCATCAGGGGCCTGGAAGGTCTGCGGTGCATAGAAGTTATGGCCGTCATCCCAGAGGTGGAATTCAGTCTCCTGATGGAAGTCGTCTCCGGGCTGCCAGCTGCCGATCACATAGCCGGCATTGTTATGGTTGCGGGCTTCGAAGCCGTGAGGCTTCAGACCCATGGCCGAGTAACAGATCACCCACTTGTCCTCCAGGGGGAACATGTCGGGGCATTCCAGCATGAAGACTTCTGGGTCGGGGTGCCGGTAGATCACCCGGTCGAAGGTCCAGTGCTCCATGTCCTTGGAGGTATACATCCAGATCTCGCCCCGATGGGCGGGCGTGCTGACTCCAAAGACCATGTACCACAGTCCGTTCATCTTCCAGACCTTGGGATCTCGGAAGTGCAGGATTCTGTCGTCGGGGCAGGGGACCACCACCCCTTTCTTCTCGAAGTGAATGCCGTCTGAGGAGACGGCCATGCACTGCTCCTGGAGGTTGCCGTCGTCCTCGTTGACACCGTTGCGCCAGCGGTGACCGGTGTAGTAGATGGTCAGGCGGCCGTCGTCCCCCACCACAGCAGATCCGGAGAAGACCCCGTCCTTCTCGACTTCCAGCGTGGGTGCCATGGCTAGGGGCTCGCGCCGCCAGGTGACCAGGTCGGCGCTGGAGACGTGTCCCCAGTGCATGTTTCCCCATTCGCTCCCGTAGGGATTGAGCTGGAAGTAGGCGTGGTAACGGCCTTTGAAATAGCTCAGGCCGTTGGGGTCGTTGATCCACCCAGACTTGGAGGCGATGTGGCACAGGGGATACCAGCGGTCATTGCGGGTGGCGAAGAGCCGATCAATGCTTTTCTGGGCCTTGTCCAGCTGAGCGCCCATATCGGCGTTTTCCTTGGTTGATGGCTGGTTCATCCTTGCATCCTTTCCGGTCCCCGCCGGACCTTGCTGCTCGGGCGGGAGCTGCTGATGGTCGATGTGCATAGACGGATTTGCATGGTGCTCAGCCCTGAGTTACGGCGGTCTTCTGCGAATCCCTGATGAATGGATCGCCATCCACCTGCTGGTCGTCGCGCTTGAGCACGAAGATACCGTAAATCAGGGCGGCCAGCACCACCAATGAGATGGTGTAGAAGGTGATCCGGTCGCCGGCCCGGTCGTGGAGCATGCCCAGCGGTGTGGACAGGGCCACCTGGCCGACCTGGGAGGCGATCTGGAAACCCACCATGTAGAGGGTAGCGGACAGCTTGGGGTTGAAGTGCAGTGTGAAGTAGCGGAAGGCCGGCAGGCTGAAGAGCGGGACCTCGATGGAGTGGAAGAGCTTGACGATGGAGACCATGACCGGGTCGTGGAAGAAGCCGCACAGGCCGATCCTGGCGAACATGACCGTGGCCCCCAGCAAGAGGGAGTTGCGAACGCCGATCTTGCGCATGATGATGGGGACAACGCCCATCATGGCCGACTCCAGGAAGACCTGGAAGGAGTTGAGGACGCCATAAACCTGGTTGCCCAGCTGTGGCGTGGCAAAGAGGTTGGCGTAATAGGTGGGGAACATCTGCTGGTCAAAGACCGTGTAGAAGGTGTTGGTGAAGATCATGAAGATGATCAGCAGCCAGAGGGCTGGCATGCCCAGCACGTGGAGCATGTCGCCCAAGGACGGCTGGGACTTTTCACCTTCAGGGGTCGATTCGCGGCTGATCTCCTCGCGCTGCTCGTCGGGGATCCAGAAGGCGTAGACCAGCAGCATGCACAGGCCGAAGGCTGAGCCCAGCCAGAAGTTGATCATAGGGTTGATGTTGAAGACGAAGCCGGCGATCAGGGCCACAATGGCGTAGCCGAAGGAGCCCCAGGCCCGAGACTGGCCATACTCGAAGCCGAACTTGCGGGAATAGCGCTCGGTGATGGCCTCGATCAGGGAGCAGCCTGACATGAAGCCGGCTGAGAGGACCACAGCGCCCAGCATGGCGCCCACTATCATGTTGGTGCGCATGAGCGGCGCATAGATGAATTGGACGAAGGGTCCCACCAGGGCGGCGATGGCGGCGATGAAGATGGCCAGGCGACGCTTGACGCCCAGCTCGTCCTGGATGACCCCGTAGACAAACATGATGATCAAGGTTGCCACGGAGTTGATGGAGTAGATGTTGCCTACCTGCGTGTTGTTCATCCCCAGGCCCGTCACCAGCCATCGCTGGTAGAAGGACCACCAGATGCCCCATGCGCAGAAGAAGAAGAATATTCCTGTGGAGGATTCCAGATAGGACGGGTTCCTCCACGCCGATGATTTGGCGGCCATGCTGCCCCTCTCTCCTTGTTGTGCACCGCTTCTCCGCAGTGCCTCCAGGCTCGCTGCACTTCCTATGTGCAGAGCGAATCCTGGTAGGTATATTAAGCCGTCAATCGATTTACGTCAAACGATTGACTGATACTATGCTCTCCTTCGTGCACGACTAGCAGTTAACAAGGGGTTCTGACTGATTGGCGATTGGCGCCAAGCCTGGCAGAATTCGATTTTGGTTCACCATTTTGCTAAGGCAGGGGGAGCGCGATCCTGGATTTAGCGGCTGGCTAAGGCTGGGTCCAAGGCGGCATCGATGCGAGTGGAGCCTTTGCGGACCAAAGCGCAATGGATCCGCACCCCGCCAGCTTGATCGAGCGGCGGCAGGACGGCACGGGTTTTGGGCAGCGGCAGGGCAATACGACGGGGATTGATTTGCGCCAGGAGCCGCCGCACTGCCCAGAAGCCCATCTCGTAGTGGGGCAGTTCGACCGTGGTCAAGGGCGGCGCTGTGGTTTCGGCGATGACTTGGTGGTTGTCCACGCCTACCAAATTGAGGTCCTTGGCGATAATCAGATGCCGGGCAGCGGCGGCCTGGTAGAGGTAGAAAGAGCGCGAATCATTGAAGCAGAAAACTCCATCGGGATGCTGGCCGTCCATCAGATCATTCACCTGGTCCATGGCTTCCTGATTGAATCCCACTAAGCGAATCAAGGCTTTACTCGCAGGTAACCCAGCCTCCTTGAGAGCGGCCTGGTATCCTCGCATTCTGTCTTTTTGCGCCGGCAAATCCTGTGTGGTGCCCAGGTAGGCCACTCGGCGGCAGCCTGATTCGATCAGGTGGCGGGTGGCATCGTAGCCGATCAGAAACTCGTCAGGGGCGATGCTGGGGCAGCGGTCGGCCCGCTCCACAGCGTTGACCACCACGGCAGGGCAGGAGCGCAGGGTTTGGGGCAGGTCCACCTCCTGGTCATACATCTTGGCGAAGAGGAAGCCGTCAACCCCATAACGCTTCAGAGCCTGGATCTGCTCGGATTCCCGGATGCCGCCATCAGTGGAAACGGTGAGAAGCATGTAGCCGCGTTCAGCTGCCGCATCCTGGGCGCCCTGAATGATGGCGCCTGCGTAAGGCGTGGTGGCCACTTCCTCGCTGATGAAGCCCAGCATGCCGGTCTTGCTGGTGCGCAGCGACCGGGCCATGGGATTGGGCCGATAGCCCAGGGTCTTGGCTGTGCTGCGCACCTTTCGAGCGGTCTCCGGTTTGACTCTGCCCTTGTCTCGGCCGTTGAGCACCAGAGAGACCGTGGAGACGGATACGCCTGTGCGTTCGGCGATCTGCTTCATCGTGATCATGGGCACACCTTAACTTGCTCAGGCGATTTCAGCTCGGCCGATTGTTGGTGACAGGGAGGCTTCAGCGGTTTTCCCCGTCCAGGATCCGGTCGACCAGCTCCACCTTCTCGTGGATTTGGTCCCGCTTGCCGGGACGGATGTCCAGCCTGAGGCTGACGCCGGTCCGATATCCCTGCTCGGCCAGGACCCGCGTAGCTTCTTCCGTGACCTCCATGATCTGGTGCAGATCCCCCTCGACGACGGTGCTCATGGCGTTGGTCTGATTGGGCAGTCCTGAATCCCTGATGACCTTGATGACCTGCGCCACGTAGGCGGACAGCTCCTCGCCCTGTCCAGAGGGCGCAATCGTGACCTCGGCAACGGTGTTCAGATAGGATGAGTCATTCATATCGGGCATATCGGGAACCTTTCCTCGTCGACTGGGGCTAGCAGGCAGGATGCCCGACGCCCTTTGCGGTCACTTGAGTGGCCTTCGGCATCTGCCTCGATGGTAGGCGTCTACGCTGACAGCTGGTCATCCGCCAAAGGTATGCTGGAGGCCGGTCATCAGGTCGTATGCCCCCCTAGGAGGGGGTTCCCGAGCAGAAGGTGTGATCAGTGGCAGTATCGAAACTGGATGAGGTCATCTCCCTGGCCAAGCGCCGAGGATTCGTCTTTCCCGCAGGGGAGATTTACGGCGGGACGCGCTCGGCCTGGGATTACGGCCCCCTGGGCGTAGCGCTCAAGGACAATATCAAGCGTGAATGGTGGAGGACCATGGTGGTCACCCGCGACGACGTGGTCGGCGTGGACACCTCGGTCATCCTGCCCACGGCTGTCTGGGAGGCCTCGGGACATGTCTCCGTATTCAACGACCCTCTGATCGAATGCCTGAACTGCCACAAGCGGCACCGGGCCGACACCCTGGAGGAGGCCTACGTCGAGAAGCACGGCCATGATCCGGAGAATGGCCTCAAGGACATTCCCTGCCCGGACTGCGGCACCAAGGGCCAGTGGACTGAGCCGCGCGACTTCAACATGATGCTGCAGACGCACCTGGGACCTGTCCAGGACGAGAAGAGCCTGCACTACCTGCGCCCCGAGACCGCTCAAGGCATTTTCGTGGACTTCAAGTCAGTCATGGCATCCTCCCGGTCCAAGCCTCCCTTCGGCATCGCCAACATGGGCAAGAGCTTCCGCAACGAGATCACGCCGGGCAATTTCATCTTCCGCACCCGCGAGTTCGAGCAGATGGAGATGGAGTTCTTCGTCCACCCCGGCACCGACGAGCAGTGGCATCAGTACTGGATCGATGCCAGGACCCGTTGGTACGTGGACCTAGGTGTCAAGCCCGAGAACCTGCGCCACTATGAGCACCCCAAGGAGAAGCTGGCTCACTACTCCAAGCGGACCGTGGATATCGAGTACCGGTTTGGCTTCCAAGGCTCCGAGTGGGGCGAGCTGGAGGGCGTGGCCAACCGCACCGACTACGATCTCAAGGCTCATGCCGAGCACTCGGGCGAGGATCTGAGCTACTTCGACCAGGCCAGCGGGGAACGCTACATCCCCTACGTGATCGAGCCCGCGGCCGGTCTGACGCGCTCGCTGATGGCCTTCCTGGTGGATGCCTATGACGTGGACGAAGCCCCCAACACCAAGGGCGGGGTCGATCGGCGCACCGTGCTGCGTCTGGATCCGAGGCTGGCCCCGGTCAAAGCCGCCGTCCTGCCTCTGTCCAAGAAGCCTGATCTGCAGCGGATCGCCCATGATCTGGCCGCCGACCTGCGCCAGAACGAGTGGATGGTGGACTACGACGAGTCCGGCGCTATCGGTCGTCGCTATCGTCGTCAGGATGAGATCGGCACCCCCCTGTGCATCACCGTGGACTTTGACACCTTGGACGACAAAGCGGTCACCATCCGCAACCGCGATTCCATGCAGCAGGACCGGGTGGCCTTGGACCAGGTGGAGGACTATGTGCGCCGGGTCGTTGGCGAGCAGCGGGTGCGTTACCCTATGGGACCGGCTGACTTGACTGGTGCACGCGCCGCTGACGGTTACACGGACCTGGCCAGCGAGCCGGGCACGGATGAGAGCGAACCTATCAAGGTGGCCGAGGCCGGTGGCCGGTACTGAGACTGATCACACGACTGCCAAGGTCGCTCCGGTTCAGCTCGGCCCTATTACCGTGCCTGTGCCGGTCATGCTTTCACCCATGGCGGGCGTGACCAACTGGCCCTTCCGCCTGATCTGCCGCGAGTATGGACCCGATGGGCTCTATGTGGGGGAGATGGTCACGGCCAGGGCCTTGGTGGCGCGCAATCCCAAAGCTTTCCGGCTTTGCCGCTTCGCCACGCAGGAGAAGGTGCGCTCCCTGCAGTTGTACGGGGTGGACCCTCAGATTATGGAGCAGGCCACCCGGATGGTGGTTGATGCCGGCTGGGCTGATCATATCGACATGAACTTCGGCTGCCCGGTCCCTAAGGTTACCAGGCATGGCGGCGGATCCGCCCTGCCCTGGAAAACTGACCTCTTCTCCGAGCTGGTCCATCGTGTGGTCGCTGTTTGCTCTCCGGCAGGAATCCCCGTCACCGCAAAGATCCGGGTGGGCATCGACCACCAGCACGAGACCTTCCTGGAGGCTGCTCACATCGCCCAGGAGGAAGGGTGCGCCGCCGTGACTCTGCACGCCAGAACAACGGCTGAATACTATGGCGGCCATGCCGACTGGGACCGGATCGCTCAGCTGGTCCAGGCTGTCGACATACCAGTTTTGGGCAACGGGGATATCTGGACCGCTGAAGATGCCTTGGATATGTTCGCCAAGACCGGCTGCGCAGGCGTGGCTATTGGCCGGGGCTGCCAGGGCCGTCCCTGGCTCTTTGCGGACATCGCGGCAGCCCTGGCAGGCTCGTCGGAACGGCAGGAGCCCACCCTGGGCCAGGTGGGGGCCATCATGGCCCGCCATGCCCGGCTTCTGGTTGAGTTCTACGACGGCGACGAACGCATGGCCGTCCACGATATGCGCAAGCACGTGGCCTGGTATCTCAAGGGCTTTGCCGTGGGGGGGCAGGTGCGCCGCGACTTCATGGCCTGCGAGAGCCTGGAGGAGCTGGACCGCTGCATCGCCGATCTGGACCAGGACATGCCCTATCCGCGAGTCGTGGCCAGCAAGCCGCGGGGCCGGGTCCGATATGCCAAGAAGGTCCGTCTGCCCTATGGCTGGCTGGATTCGCGGACCACCACCCATCAGGAGCGCGAGACGCTCTTCGGCAACGACCCTATGGATGCCTCCTACTGAAGATGAAAATATTCTCGTCACCAACCATGCACGCCCAGGTCTAGAATCAGGGTTTAGAATACGGACAGAACGGCGTGGAGGTTCTCTTGAAGATCCGGGTGGTCGGCTCCGGTCTCCCGGGCCCAAGGCCCACGGCCGTCAGGGAGGGTCGGAACGCCTGTGGGCAAATGCGTGTTGGCGTATACGACCTGCGCTAGAGTTGAGCGTAACGTGAGTGACGGGAGCATACTGTGAGCGAGATTGCCCAGAATGACAATTTCAACGACAAGACCAACATCAAGGTCGTTGGTGTTGGTGGAGCCGGTGGCAATGCTGTCAATCGCATGATCGCCGAGGGTCTGCAGAATGTCGAATTCGTGGCCATTAACACCGATGCCAAGGATCTCCTGCGCTCCGATGCTGATGTAAAGATCTCCCTTTCGGATGCCAACAGCCGAGGTCTGGGGGCCGGAGCCGACCCGGAGAAGGGCGCCAAGGCGGCCCAGGATCATCAATCCGACATTGAAGAGGTTCTCAAGGGCGCCGACATGGTCTTCGTCACAGCCGGGGAGGGCGGCGGCACCGGCACCGGCGCCAGCCCGCTTGTTGCACGTGCGGCCCGTCAGCAGGGCGCACTCACCATCGCCGTGGTCACCCGGCCTTTCACCTTTGAGGGACCCAGGCGCTCCGCTTCTGCAGAATCGGGCATCGAGAACCTGCGCAAGGAGGTCGATGCCCTTATCGTTATCCCCAATGACCGACTGCTGGATCTGTCCGATCGCACGGTATCGGTCATGGATGCTTTCAAGACTGCCGACACAGCCCTGCTGGCCGGTGTTCAGGGCATCACTGACCTGATCACTATGAACTCCTACATCCACGTGGACTTCTCCGATGTCACCGCAATCCTCAAGGATGCAGGCACCGCCCTCTTCGGCATCGGCGCAGCCAGGGGCGAGGATCGAGCCACCCAGGCGGCCGAGATTGCCATATCCTCCCCGCTCCTTGAAGAGAGCATTGAAGGTGCGCATGGAGCCCTGATCAACGTGGCTGGCCCAACTGACCTGAGCATGCAAGAGGCATCTGCTGCCGCTCAGCTGGTTCAGGATGCCATTCATCCCGAGGCACAGATTATCTGGGGCCTGGCCTTGGACGACGCTTATGGGGACGAGGTACGGGTCACGGTCATTGCTGCGGGATTCGATCCCACTCCAAAGAAAGAGGAGACCCCGGCTCCGGCAGTGGATTCGACTGCAGCACCTGCAGCGGCCACCCCAGTCCAGGAGCCCCAGCAGCCGGTGGCAGGCCCGTCCGTTCAAGCGGAGTCCGATGAGACTTCCGAACACGATGTGGTGCCCCCCGCCTCCGGGGACGACGGCACTTCCGACCCGGGATATCTGGATATCCCCGATTTTCTGCGGTGATCAGGCGAAGGAGCAGATATGGCAGGATTGATGAAAAACGCGATGTCCTTTTTCGGAATGTCGGATGTCGTGGACGACGATGACGACGACCTGGCCGACGATGACGAGGCCCGCGATGGCTTCGACACTGATCACTCCGTGACTCCCATGGCTGCACAATCCACAGCCAACAGCCATGAGGCCGAGTCCACCCCCTTCCAGAGCCGGATCAACCGCATCACCACCATCCATCCCAAGTCCTATGAGGATGCCCAAATGGTTGGCAGGGCCTTGCGGGACGGGGTGCCGGTGGTCCTCAATCTGACTGGAGTGTCCGAGTCTGTAGCATACAGGATCGTCGATTTTTCCGCCGGTGTGGTCTTCGGAGTGCGCGGATCCATTGAGCGGGTTACTCCCAGAGTCTTTCTGCTCAGTCCTGCACAGGTCAACATCAAGGTGGAGGAGCCCGAGTCAGGTTCATCAGCCAAAGGGCTTTTCGCCCAGTGACCTCCGCCCTTGAAGCCATGTCCGCAGGAGCCTAAAGACGCATGCTTGTTTCCTTCCTTCGTTATCTGGTGGACATCCTTATTGAGACCTACCTGCTGATACTCTTCGTGCGGATGATCCTTGACTGGGTTCTGGTTCTGTCGCAGCGCTGGTATCCCCGTGGCTTCATGGCTTCGATCATTCGTGTCATCTATGCCTTGACTGAACCGCCTCTGCGATGGCTGCGCCGGTACATTCCGCCTTTGCCCATGGGCAGGATCCAGCTTGATGTTTCCTTCATGGTGCTCTATGCAGCACTGATCATCATCCAAGTGTTGTTGGGCTAGAGACAAGACCGCTGACATGGCAGACCCCGTGCTAGCATGCAGTAAGAGAACACAATCGGGCTGGTTGGCCTGAAGCGAGGTGGAGAAACATATGGCTCTATTGACGCCTAATGACATAAGGGAGCATACCTTCCAAACAGTGAGGTTCAAGGAAGGCTACGACGTCGACGAGGTTGACGACTTTCTGGATCAGGTCACCGACACGGTTGAAGCTCTGGGCAAGCAAGCCATGCAGGGCAACACAGCTTCCACCCAGTCCCTGGGTACCGATGTCGCCTCGTTGAACTCCAAAATCTCCGACCTGACGGCTCAGGTGGAATCCCTGCAGGCGGAAAACCGGGACTTGAAGCAGGCCCAGGGCTCTGCAGGCCAACAACCAGCTGCTGATGCCCAAGCCAAGAGGCTTTTGGCCGAGTCCCAAAGCCAGGTCAAGACCCTGACCTCGCAGAATGACCAGTTGAAGCGTCAGGTTGAACAGCTCAACTCTCAGATTGACCAGCTGACCGCCCAAGCCGCTGCAGGCAGCAACAGCCAAGCGCTGACCAACCAGCTGGCAGCCATGCAGAAGGAGCGCGACCAGGCCCGTCAGCAGGTTCAGGCGCTGACCAACCAGCTCAATAGCTCTCAGCAGAGCATGGCCACTGCACGCCAGCAAATCGCCCAGGCACAGAAGACATCTCAGGAACAGCAGCAGCGCACCGAGCAGTTGAACAAGCAGCTGGAGGAATCCCGTCAGCGCGAGGAGCAGCTGCGTCAGCAGGTTTCCAAGACCGAGCCTTCCACCGAAACAGGCAGTCTGCGGCGGATCGCGGGTGCTGGTGCCGAGGCCAGCAGCGAACCTGAGAGGGCTACGGCTATGCTCACCCTGGCTATGCAGTTGCACGACCAATACGTGGACAAGGGCAAGGCCAATGCATCCCAGTTGGTGGCTGAAGGCCATGCTCAGCACGACGAAATCGTCAAGAAGGCTGAGGATTACTCCAAGAGGACCCGTGCCGAGGTGGACGAGTATTCCAAGCGAGTGCACTCCGAAGCTGATGGCTACTCGCAGCGTGTACGCTCCCAGGCCGATGAATACTCGGTCAAGACCCGTTCTGATGCTGATGCGTATTCTAAGCGTCAGCACACTCAGGCCGACGAGTATGAGACCCAGGTGCAGACCCGAGCACAGGAGTACGACAAGAACACTCGCGACGGTGCCGACCGCTACGCTGCCGATGTCAAGAACAAGCTCATGGACCAGTCCAAGGTCTTGGAGGAGAATATCCAGGGGCTCAAGCAGTTTGAGGCTGGCTACCGGAGCAAGCTGACCGAGTTCCTCAACCAGCTGATCAACCAGATCTCGGACACCAGCAATTACCAGTCCATGGAAAAGAAGTCCGATCAGGCCCACTGATTCCATCCGGTAATGACGAAGAAGACACAAAAGGGACGGCTGCGCGGGCGCGTGGCCGTCTTCGTCGCTCTGGCGGCAGTTGCTATAGCCTTGGACCAGGTGACCAAGGCCCTGGCCTTGGCGCGGCTGGGCAATGGTGTCAGGGTGGCTTTACCCGGGCCATTGCGTGGCTTGCGCTTGGTACGCAACCCCGGGGCCTCTCTTGGACTGGGATCCGGGAGCACCTGGGTCATATCCCTGATCGCGTTGGCCGCCTGTGTGCTCATTATTGTTCTGGCCCTGCGCACCACTTCCATGGTCTGGATTCTGGTTCTCTCCCTAGCCTTCTCCGGGGCGGCAGGCAATCTGATCGACCGGGTGACCTATGCTTCCGGCTTTCTTGACGGTGCCGTGGTCGATTTTCTGGACTACGGCTGGTCGGTGGGTAATGTGGCTGACGTCTATCTGACTCTGGCCGGAGTGGCCGTGGTGGTGCTCATTGTCTGCAATGTGCGGTTCAGCGACAGGTGCCAGCCTAAAGAATATGGGGGAGAGGCCAAGTGACTCGGCTTCTCCCCGCGCCGGATGCCCTGGTGGGTCGGCGCCTGGACATGGCCCTGTCCAAGATGCTGGGACTGTCCAGGGCCAAGGCCAGCGATCTGGTGGCCCAGGGCCGTGTGCGGATTATGGGCCGCAGGGTGAGCAAGGCCACCACCTTGATGAGTGGCGATCTGATAGAGCTGGACGAGCCCGAGCCGGTAAAACAGGTGGAGCCGGTGGCCGAGGACATGCCCGTGGTCTACGAGGACGAGGACGTGGTCGTCGTCGACAAGCCGGTGGGAGTGGCGGCACATCCTTCCATAGGCTGGACCGGCCCAACTGTTCTGGGCAGCCTCCTGCAACGGGGCACCCACATCACCTCCATGGGGGCCCAGGACCGTCAGGGCATCGTCTCCCGCCTGGACGCAGGTACCAGCGGCCTCATGCTGGTCTGCAAGTCCGATTTGGCTTACAAGGAGATGCGCCGACAGTTCGCCCGGCACGAGGTGGTCAAAATCTATCATGCCTTGGTCCAGGGCAATCTTTCCGAAGACAAGGCCACCATCGAGGCCCCAATCGGCCGGGCCCGCGTCTCGGACTTCCGCTTCACGGTCACGCCTGCTGGCAAGGAGGCCATCACCCACTGGGATGTGCTGGAGCGTTTCGGCTCGGCCACCCTGGTCAGCGTCAATCTGGAGACCGGGCGCACTCATCAAATACGTGTGCACTTCTCCTCAATAGGACATCCCCTGGTGGGCGACCACATGTATGGAGCCAACCCCGACCTGGCCGAGCGGCTGGGCCTGAAACGGCAGTGGCTTCACGCCATGCGTCTGGAATTTCGCCATCCCCGCACCAAGATCTGGACCAAAGTGGTCTCCTCCTACCCGGCTGATCTACGCCGTTCCCTGCAGATCGAGCGTCAGATCGCCTCCGGCATACGCAGCTAGCGGACCGCGGCGATTCGGCCAGGGGCCTGGGTAAATTAGAGATATGTCCTCAACCCGGTCAGACTTCGTTCACCTTCATACTCACACCCACTATTCCACCTTGGACGGGGCCAGCAGGATCCCCAACCTGGTTGCAGAGGTGGGACGGCTGGGGCAGCCGGCCGTGGCCATCACCGACCATGGCAACATGCATGGAGCCTATGAACTATGGCGGACGGCCGTAGATGCCGACATCAAGCCCATCATCGGCATCGAGGCCTACGTGACCCCAGAGACTGCTCGCCAGGACAAGAGCCGGGTCCACTGGGGAACCGACGAGCAGCGTTCGGACGATGTCTCCGGAGGCGGCTTCATCACGCACATGACCCTCTGGGCCAGCGATGACACGGGCCTGGTCAACCTCATCAAGGCCTCCTCGGTGGCCAATCTGGAGGGCTTGGTCGGCAAGTGGCCCCGTATGGACAAGGACCTGCTGTCCACCTACCACAAGGGGGTCATCGCAACCACCGGCTGCCCATCTGGCATCGTCCAGACCAGGCTGAGGCTGGGCCAGTTCGACGAGGCCCTGCGGGCAGCCGGAGAGTTCCAGGACATCTTCGGCAAGGAGAACTACTACGTGGAGCTGATGGACCACGGGCTGGAGATCGAGCATCGGGTGACCAAGGATCTGCTGGAGATCGCCCGTCGTCTGGATGCTCCCCTGGTGGCCACCAACGACTCGCACTATGTGCGCAAGGAGGATGCCGCGGCCCAGGACGCCCTGCTCTGCATCAACTCGGGATCCCGGCTGACCGACCCTGGCCGCTTCAAGTTCGACGGCAGCGGCTACTACATCCGCTCGGCCCAGGAGATGCGCGAGATCTTCAAGGAGTTCCCCCAGGCCTGCGACAACACTCTGGAGATCGCGGAACGCTGCAACGTCATGTTCGATGATCACGAGGACGGGGCCTTCATGCCCCGGTTCGACTGCCCGGAAGGCTGGGACGAGACCTCCCTCTTCCTGAAGAAGGTGGACGAGGGTCTCAAGAACCGCTACCCGGATGGTGTGCCCGAGGACGTATCCCACCAGGCCGACTACGAGTGCGGGGTCATCTGCCAGATGCAGTTCACTGGATACTTCCTGGTGGTGGCCGATTACATCAACTGGGCCAAGAACCACGGGATCATGGTGGGGCCGGGCCGTGGATCGGCGGCAGGATCCATGGTGGCCTACGCCATGGGCATTACCGAGCTGGACCCGCTCAAGCACGGCCTGATCTTTGAGCGATTCCTCAACCCTGAGCGTGTTTCACTGCCTGATATCGACGTGGACTTCGACCCCGAGGGGCGTATGAAGGTCCTGGACTACGTGGGCCGCAAGTACGGTTCCGACAAGGTGGCTCAGTGCGTGACCTACGGTACCATCAAGACCAAGCAGGCCTTGAAGGACTCGGCCAGGATCATGGATTATGAGTACTCCGTGGGTGACAAGGTCACTAAGGCACTGCCGCCTTCGGTCAATGGCAAGGACATGAGTCTCAAGGATATCTTCGATCCCCAGTCCAAACGCTACCCTGAGGCCAAGGAGTTCCGTGATCTGTACGAGTCCAACCCGGACGTCAAGCGGATCACCGAGGAGGCCAAGGGCATCGAGGGCATCATCCGCCAGACAGGCGTGCATGCCTGCGCCACCATCATGGCCTCCAATCCCATCACCAATACCTCCCCGCTGATGGAGCGCACCGACGGCACTGTGACCACCACCTTCGAGTACCACACCTGCGAGACCCTGGGGCTGGTCAAGATGGACTTCCTGGGGCTGTCCAACCTGACGGTCATCAGGGACACGGTCGCCAACATCAAGCGCAACGGCAAGGAACCCATCAGCATCGAGAAGGTTCCCCTGGATGACAAGGAGACCTACCAGCTGCTGTCCCGGGGCGATACCCTGGGCGTCTTCCAGCTCGATGGCGACGGCATGCGCTCCCTGCTGCGCATGCTTAAACCCGATAACTTCAACGACATCTCCGCCCTGATCGCCCTCTACCGGCCAGGGCCCATGGATATGAACTCGCACATCAACTATGCCAAGCGCAAGAACGGGCTGCAGAAGATAGAGCCCATCCACCCCGAGGTGGCCAAGCCCTTGGCTGGCGTGCTTGATGAAACCTACGGCCTGATCGTCTACCAGGAGCAGGTCCAGTCCGCAGCTCGAATTCTGGCCGGCTACTCTCTGGGCCGAGCCGATGTGCTGCGAAGGGCCATGGGCAAGAAGAAGCCCGAGGTCCTGGCCAAGGAGCAGGTGCCTTTCTTCCAGGGTATGAAGGAGCACGGCTACTCCCAGGAGGCCGCACAGGCGGTCTGGGACGTCCTGGTGCCCTTCTCCGGCTACGCCTTCAACAAGGCGCACTCAGCGGCCTACGCTCTGATCGCATACTGGACCGCCTACCTGAAGACCCACTATCCTGTGGAGTTCATGGCAGCCCTGTTGCAGAACGAACGGACCAACAAGGACAAGACCGCCCTCTACCTGGGCGAGGCAAGAAGGATGGGCATCCGCATCCTGGCGCCAGACATCAACGAGTCCGTGGCCGAATACTCCGCCGTCGGCGACGTGGTTCGCTTCGGCCTGGGCGCCATCCGCAATGTGGGCGACAAGGTGGTGGCGGACATCATCAAGGAGCGCCAGGGGCCCCGGGGCAAGTACGTCAACTTCATGGACTTCATCAAGCGGGTGCCCATGGAGGTGCTTAACAAGAGAACCGTGGAATCCCTGATCAAGGGCGGAGCCTTTGACGGCATCGACCCCAACCGGAGGGCCCTCTTCCAAATCCATGACGAGGCCGTCGACCAGGTCATGCCCATCAAGCGCAAGCAGGCCGAGGGCCAGTTTGACCTCTTCGCCGATGCCGATGATGACGTGCCCCAGCAAGATGCCTTGGGCGATGCCCAGGTGACTGTGCCCGACATCGACGAGTGGGACAAGTCAACCAAGCTCAACTTCGAGCGGCAGATGCTGGGCCTGTACGTGTCCGACCACCCGCTGAGCGGCATGACCTCGGTCCTTGCCGGCATGCGTGACATGTCCATCGCTCAGCTGCTTAACCGATCCAACAGCATGGACGGCAAGGCGGTCACCCTGGCGGGGCTGGTCACTGCAGTGGATCGCCGGGTATCCAAGAAGGGCAATCCCTGGGCCATCGTTACCATCGAGGACCTGGAGAGCTCCATACAATGCATGTTCTTCGGTAAGGTCTACGAAGCCCACGCCGACGATCTGGCCCTGGATTCGGTCATCCGGATAAAGGGCATGGTCGAGCTGCGCGACGAGGCCACCAATATCCGTGCCAACGATATGGAGGTGCCCGTTCTGGAGTCGGCGGACGAGCGGCCTCTGACCATCACTCTGCCCAGGCAGGCCCTGGAGCGGGGGCACATGGAGCGGCTGGCTCGGATACTCAAGTCCCACCCCGGCTACTGCCAGGTCCGTCTGGCCGTCCGCGACGACCGGGGCAACGTGCGTCTGCTGACATTCGGCGATGGATTCCGCACTAGGCATGATACGTCCATGGTGGCCGAGATCAAGTCGGTCTTCGGGCCCTCCTGCCTGCCGTCGGCCTAGGACGTGCCCGGAACCGTCTCACCATTTGGGATGGGGGGAGAGTCGCTGGCAGTGGCGACACAAAAGTTCACTACCATCAAAGTATGTCAAAGCTCATGATGAGAACCATGGATCTGCGCGGGAAAACCATGTCCCGCGCTCAACTCCTCGCCGCCATGCCGCGAGCCGATATGGGTACGCGGGAGGCCAGCAGCCAGGTGCAGCCCATACTGGACCAGGTGCGCGAGCATGGGGCTGCGGCCCTGCGCGATCTGGAGGAGAGGTTCGACCATGTGCGTCCGCATGATCTGAAGGTTCCGGCATCGGCCATGCAGGAAGCTCTGGAGCAGCTGGATCCCAAGGTCAGAGCGGCAATAGAAGAGTCCGTTGCCCGCATTCGCAAGGTCTGCGCCACCCAGGTGCCCAAGCCTATGGCTACCGACTTAGCCCCCGGCGCCCGGGTCAGCGAGCGGTGGATCCCGGTCGAACGTGTCGGTCTGTACGTGCCGGGAGGCAAGGCACTGTATCCCTCCTCGGTCATCATGAATGCGGTGCCCGCTCAGGTGGCCGGCGTCGATTCCTTGGCTGTGGCCACCCCGCCTGCCTCTGACGACCCCCGCGGTCTGCCGGCTGCCATCATCCTGGCCACTTGCGCCATCCTGGGAGTTGACGAGGTCTATGCCGTAGGCGGCGCCCAGGCCGTGGCCATGTTCGCATACGGAGCTAGGGGATCCGAGCCGCAGGATGGGGAGATTCTCTGCGATCCGGTCGATAAGATCACCGGTCCGGGCAACATCTTTGTAGCAACAGCAAAGCAGATGGTCTCTGGCACGGTGGGCATCGACGCTGTAGCCGGACCTACGGAAATCGCCGTTCTTGCCGACGGGCAGGCCAACCCTGACTGGGTGGCGGCAGACCTGATCGGTCAGGCTGAGCATGACGAGCTGGCCGGCTCGGTGCTGATCACCGACAGCCAGGAACTGGCCCAGGGCGTTCAGGAGGCTCTGGAGCGCAGGGTGCCGCGAACCGAGCATGCCGACCGGGTGCGCACCTCTCTGGGCGGCAACCAGTCGGGAATCATCCTGACAGACGGGATCGACCAGTCCATCGACGTGGCCAATGCCTATGCCGCCGAGCATCTGGAGGTTCAGACAACCGATCCTGATGCCGTCATCGACCGGATTCGAAACGCTGGCGCCATCTTCCGCGGCCCTTATTCTCCTGTGCCCCTGGGCGACTACATGTCCGGGTCCAACCACGTCCTGCCCACTGGCGGCACAGCCCGGTTTGACGTGGCCTTGGGCGTCCACACCTTCATGAAGCCTGTGGAAGTCATCGAGTACGACCAAGAGGGACTCAAGCCGATCGCAGCCAAGATCAACGATTTCGCCGTATCCGAGGATCTGCCCGCCCATGGCGAGTGCGTCCTGAGCCGGTTCCTGGACGATCCCTACGACAAGGCCGACCTGGAAGCCAACGAAGAGAAGGCCGGTTTGCGGTGAGTGCCATACCTGCCGATCTTCCCCTCCGTACGGACCTGGTTGGGGAGGAGCCCTACGGCGCTCCCCAGCTGGACGTCCCGGTCTGCCTGAACGTCAATGAAAATCCCTTTCCACTGGACCAGGAGGTAGTCGAGGCCATCTGCCAGCGCGTGCGCCAGGTGGCCCCCGGCCTTAACCGCTACCCAGACCGGGAGCATGAGGATCTTCGTCGGGCCCTGGCTGCCTACCTGAAGAAGGAGTCAGGAGCCTTACTTGAACCCGAGCAGATCTGGGCGGCCAACGGTTCCAATGAGATCATGCTCCAGCTCTTCCAGGCATTCGGTGGTCCGGGCAGGACCGCATTGGGCTGTGACCCGACCTATTCCATGTACCCTGAGTACGCCAGGGACACCTTCACTGGCTGGGAGCTGGTCCACCGGCTGCCTGATTTCAGCTTGGACATGGACAAGACCATCGAGCGCATCAAGGCTTTGGGGCCATCCATGGTTCTGGTGACCAGCCCCAACAATCCTACCGGGACGCCCCTGCCCATGGATCAGCTGACCCGGCTTCTGGAGGTATGCTCTAAGGTCCGGGTATCGGGCGCAGATCCGTCCGCCCGGCCCATCGTGGTTGTGGACGAGGCCTACATCGAGTTCCGCGACCCGGGCACGCCCTCAGCGGTCAGTCTGGTCGAACAGTACGATCACCTGGCGGTCAGCCGGACCATGTCCAAGGCCTTCGCCTTTGCCGGGGCCAGAGTGGGCTACCTGGCTGCGTCCAGGGGGGTAGTCGACGCGGTCCGCATCGTTCGGATGCCCTACCATCTGAGCGCTCTGACCCAGGCTGCGGCCCTGACTGCCCTAGAGCATACGGACCTCCAGCTGGCTCGGGTGGATCAGCTTCGCCAGACCCGTCGGAAGACCGCTGAGTGGCTGACCGAGCAGCAGTTCCACGGGCAGCCGCTGACCGTGGTCCCTTCGGCCTCCAACTTCATCCTGTTCGGCACCTTCCCCGACCGCGATGCCGTCTTTGAGTCCATGAAGGATGAGGGCGTGCTGATCCGGGCCGTGGGGCCTCAGGGCTACCTGAGGGTCTGCATGGGCACAGACGCAGAAATGGATCGATTCCGCCGAACCCTGGTCGATGTCCTCAAGCGGCTCTAAGAGGATACAGACCAGCGGCACGGCTATGCTGGTGGTCTAGACGCCGCGCAGAAGACACAGTGCGGACCGGCACGACGGCCTTTGGCCCGTGGCGCAAGCGGAGTGTGCGGCAGAAAGCGGAGGAGCAGCAATGGCAGGCAGAACAGCCACCATCACCCGCCAGACCAGTGAATCCAAAGTGAGGCTGAATTTGGACCTGGATGGTACGGGAGTGACCGATATCGATACTTCGGTTCCTTTTTATGATCATATGATGACGGCCCTGGGCAGGCATTCCTTGATCGACCTGACCATCAAGGCTAGCGGTGACACCCAGATCGACGTGCATCACACTGTCGAGGACGTGGCCATCGTCTTTGGCGAGGCTTTGGCCCTGGCCTTGGGAGACAAGCGAGGCATCAAGCGCTTTGCCGATGCCACCGTGCCTTTGGACGAGGCCCTGGCGCGAGCCGTGGTCGACGTTTCCGGCAGGCCCTATGCGGTCTGCACCGGCGAACCGGAGGGGTTCGAATACGCCATGATCGGCGGGCACTTCACTGGCTCTCTGGTCAGGCATGTCATGGAGTCTATCGCTCTTCATGCCTGCATCTGCCTGCATCTGACCCTCTTGTCAGGCAGGGATCCGCACCACATCGCCGAGGCTGAGTTCAAGGCCCTGGCCAGGGCTCTGCGTTTCGCTGTTGAGCCTGATCCCAGGGTGAAGGGCATCCCCAGCACCAAGGGGTCGCTATGAGCGCCGATGAACACGAAGACAGGGACAGCAAGGATCAGGGCCTGCCGGATTCCGGTCATCATCTGAGCGAGGAGGAGGTCGAGCGGGCCCTGGCCAGCTTTGAGGCCGAGTTCAATGAGAACCAGGATCAAGTGGATCATCCCGCCGGGAGCTATTCCAGTGCGGATTCCGCCGGACGCTCCGGACCAGTCGTGAATGAAGAGGCTGGGCTCAATTCCGGGTCCGCTGACGAATATTCAGCGAAACCGGATGAGGCCGATGGCGTTGGCGCTGATTTCGATCAGGAGCTTGAAGGTCTGATTGGCAACCGGGCCAAGGCCGCCATCATGGTGACTCGCCTGGCTTCGGCAGAGCTCCTGGCGGCTTTCTGCCAGATATCCGATATTTCCGCCTGGTGCATTCAGGCCCGCGAGGGGGCCGTGGCCGTCCTGAGGAATCTGGACGGTGACGGACCAGAGGCGGCCATCCGCGATCTGACCACTGTCGTATCCGGGCTCAGCGCCATACTGGCGGTCAACCGAGCAGACAAGCTCGAAGTGACCCTCTGGATCAGCGGACAATCAGGACAGACGCTTGCGCCGCCCATTCTCTTTGCCGCCACCGCCGACTTCGTGGAGGACCTGATGATCGGGACCACCACGGTGGATAGGCTGCGTCAGGATGGGGCCGCCATCTTCGACTCGGGAGATTACAACCGTGAGAAGGCCATGGGCATCATAGCCTCGCACACCAGGTTTGGGGCCGGCGGATCGACTCGAAAGGGTCGCGTGGAGTAAATGTTCGGTAAGAGGCTTGGCTAGGAGGAACATGACCAGGATACAGGTGTTTGACTATGGGTTCGGCAATGTCAGATCCATGGTGCACGCCCTCTCCCAGCTTGGGGTTGATGCGCAAATCAGCGCCGACCCTGACCTGGCCATGAAGGCCGACGGCCTGGTCATTCCCGGTGTGGGAGCATACGGGGCCTGTATGGCGGGGCTGCGCGCTGTCGGCGGCGACCGCATCATTCTGGATCGTCTGGCCCAGGGCCTGCCCGTTCTGGGGGTCTGCATAGGCCTTCAGGTCATGTTCCAGTTCGGGGACGAGGATGGCCGGAAGGAGCCCGGTCTGGGCCTGATTTCCGGTCGGGTGACCAAGCTTGGCGCCGATGTGGTGCCCCATATGGGCTGGGACAATGTCCAGGCGCCTCAGAACACACGGCTTTTAGCAGGGGTCCAGGATCAGCGCTTCTACTTCGTTCACTCCTATGCCGCTATGGCTGTGCCAGGGGACGACCATGCCAGCGGGTCGCAGACTGATATGTCCCTGCGAGTGTCAGCAGTGAGTCGAAAGCGCGACAGGCGGCCTGATTCAGTCCAGCTGGAGTCTGACAAGGCCTCACAGGGCGCATCTTTCGGTGAGCCGTTGGTGACCTGGGCCACCTATGGGCGCAGCAGATTCGTCGCTGCCTACGAATGTGGACCCTTGAGCGCCACCCAGTTCCATCCCGAAAAGTCCGGGCAGGCCGGTGCACGGCTGCTGACCAACTGGGTGCGGACCCTTCCCGGGGATTCCAGGCTCCCATCCGAGAAAGGTGAATGAGATGCTGACGCTTCTACCTGCTGTCGATGTCCGTGACGGCAAGGCGGTCCGCCTCAGGCAAGGGGTCTCTGGTTCAGAGAAGGTCTACGGGGAGCCTGCAGATGCAGCCAAGGCTTGGGTTGACCAGGGAGCCGAATGGCTCCACCTTGTTGACCTGGATGCTGCCTTCGGCACCGGAGACAATCGCGACAAGCTGGCCGCCCTGGTCAACGAGCTGGGAGATCGCGTCAAGGTGGAGCTCAGCGGCGGCATCCGCGACGATGCCAGCCTGGAGGCAGCTCTGGATGCCGGTGCATCACGGGTCAACATCGGTACGGCGGCCCTGGAGAACCCGGAGTGGACCAGCCTGGTCCTGGAGCGTTACGGGCAGAGGGTCTGCGTGGGTCTGGACGTGCGCGGACATACCTTGGCCGCCCGTGGCTGGACCAGACAGGGCGGGGACCTCTTCGAGGCCATGAAACGACTGGACAGGGACGGGTGCAGCCGCTACGTGGTCACTGACGTGACCCGTGACGGTATGATGACTGGCCCCAATCTGGACCTGCTGGGCCAGGTGGCTGACCGGACCCCGGCCAAGGTGACCGCTTCGGGGGGCATATCCAGCCTGGATGACCTGAGCAAGATCCTCGACTTGGCCGATCGGGGCGTGGACAGCGCTATTCTGGGCAAGTCCCTTTATGAGGGGGCCTTCACCCTGGGGCAGGCACTCGACCTGGTCTCAGGTCATTGTTAACGCTATAAACAAGTCTGTGAAATATAGGAATGGGAGCATAAGCTCTATGGATAAGCAAGAGGAGTTCGCGCTGCGCACTGTTGAGGAGCGTGATGTCCGGTTCATTCGTCTCTGGTTTACCGACGTCCTGGGTACCTTGAAGTCGGTGGCCATAGCACCCACCGAGCTGGAGGTGGCTTTCGAGGAGGGCTTGGGCTTTGACGGCTCAGCCATTGAGGGCATGACCAGGGTCTCCGAGGACGACATGATCGTCAAGCCTGACCCGTCCACCTTCCAGATACTTCCTTGGAGGGGCGGGCCTCAGGGCACAGCGCGAATCTTCTGCGACGTGCTCACCCCGGACGGCGAGCCCAGCAGCGGGGACCCTCGGCATGTGCTCAAGCGCGCGCTGGCCAAGGCCAAGGAGAAGGGTTTCATCTTCTACACGCATCCGGAGATTGAGTTCTATCTGTTCGAGAACCAGGAGGACTGGTCCAAGACCCCGACCCCCATCGACGAGGGAGGCTACTTCGACCATGTGCCGCGCAGTCCGGGGATGGACTTCCGCCGGGCCTGCGTCAACATGCTGGAGCAGATGGGCATCTCGGTGGAGTACTCCCACCATGAGGCCGGACCGGGGCAGAACGAGATCGATCTGCGCTATGCCGACGCCCTGACCACCTCCGACAACATCATGACCTTCCGAACTGTGGTCAAGGAGATCTCCCTGGAGCGGGGGATCTACGCCAGCTTCATGCCCAAGCCCTTCACTGACCAGCCCGGATCGGGCATGCACACCCATCTGAGCCTGTTCGAGGGAGACACCAATGCCTTCTACGAGGTGGGCCAGGAGTTTAACATGTCCCAGACGGCCAGGCAGTTCGCCGCTGGCATCCTGGCCCATGCGGCCGAGATCTGCGCGGTGACCGACCAGTACGTCAACTCCTACAAGCGCCTATGGGGCGGGGCCGAGGCCCCCAGCTACGTCTGCTGGGGGCACAACAACCGATCCGCCCTCCTGCGCATACCCCAGTACAAGCCAGGCAAGGGCAACTCGGCCAGGATGGAGTTCCGCGGGCTGGATCCGGGGGCCAATCCTTACCTGGCCTACTCGGTGCTGCTGGCTGCAGGCCTGGACGGGATCGAGCAGAAGATGACCCTGGGTGAGCCCACCAGCGACGATGTCTGGGAGCTGACCGATGCCGAGCGGCAGGCCATGGGTATCGAGCCCCTGCCTGACAGCCTGGACGCGGCGCTCAAAGTCATGGAGAAGTCGGACTTCGTGGCCCAGGTGCTGGGCGAGCAGACCTTCGAGTACTTCCTGCGCAACAAGCACCGGGAGTGGGCCGGATACAGCCGGCAGGTCACTCCCTACGAGCTGGCCTACTACCTGCCCAGGCTTTGAACCAGTGACCTATTTGTCCGATCGGCCGAACCAGCTGTTATAGATGATGACGAAGTTGCGGTTGCCGTAGCTGGAGCAGCGGTTGCCTTCGCCGTCTCCTGCCCGCAGCGCTGCCTCGTTGGGCTGGTAGGGCGTATAGATGTAGAGCAGGGCAGTGGCATCGTTCTCGATGTAGACCTCGCCGCTGCCGCAGGAGGCATCGGGGCTGAAGCGTACATCGTTCAGTGCTTTGGTCTTGTATGGGTACTGGTCCCGGTGGGCCTGATAGTAGCGGAACCGGTGGGCGGCCCCGTAGACCTGGTTGAAGAATCCGGCGTAGCGGGCGTCACAGTCTGCATCATCAGGGCAGGAAAGCCCCATGGCCGACTGGAGCTGGGCCTGTGTGGCGGGTTTGTCCGTGGCCACCAGATGCTGCTCCTTTTGCAGCATGGTCAAGAGGACCTTCTGACTGATCCCACAGGAGCGAGCGGCTCCGTCGATGATCTGAGCCGCGCTCTGTCCCTTGCCGCCCTTGTAAGCGTCACATAGACCGTCACCGGGACGGTCAGGGACATCGATCCGCATAATGCGCAGGCAGGTGGATCCATTGCATGAGGCCCCTTTCTGGTCCAAGAAGGCCTGGACGTCGTCGGCGTTCATACCTACGGTGTCATGGAAGCGGTGATCGGTGATGATTTCGCCTGGGTTGAAAACGTATTCTTGGGACAACTGCTCCTGGTGGCTGATGACGCGACCGACCATCAATCGATAGGAAACGAAGCGGATGGCTAGAATGCACAGAGCGACCACCAGGACTATGCTCATCAGGGCGGCCCCCAGAGTCTGCGCCCGGCGGAGGGTCATTCTTCTGTCCTCGGTGCCACCCTTGCGTATTCGTCCTGATGGCTTTGTGCTCATGGCTTCCCTTCCAGCGCCTTTCTGATCCGCTGCAGGCTGACGGGGATGGCCGTTCCCAGTTCCTGAGCCCATATGGAGACGAAGTACTCTTCCATCATCCAACGTCCCTTTCGTGCACGGTCCATGGCATTATCTCGTCCTGGCCCTGCAGGGAGAGCCTGAGCCGCCTTGACTGCATGGTCCACCAGATCCTGAGCGGTCTGCGCCTGCCATGCCCATCGTACGTCACGGTCCTTGTCCCTGCGGGCCTTATCCAGACGCATCAGGTCCGCCTCCAGGTATGTTCGCAGGCGGGGGAGGGCATAGGGGGGATCGACACCGATGAAGCCCTTGGCTATCAGACCTGCCGAATGCTGGCGTATCCACTGCAGGACCGAGAGCAGGGGGAGATCAGCCGGTCCGGATACGGCCTTGTCCACCTTGGCCGAAGTCTCCAGAACGGCAACCACATCCTTGGCCACTTGGTAGACGGTGTCCTCGTATACCTGACTGACACTGGCCACAGCCTCCTGCAGGGTCCGGTCGTCTGTGACGGCCTCGGTGTGCGGAATAAGGCGCTTTACAGCAGCCATCTGCAGATCTTCGGCCAGGGCGGAAGTGTCCGGGTAGGGGGCCGAGGCCAGCATCAGGGCCTCTCTGCTCAGCCAGCGCGAGGATATCCGCTGGGCCGGCAGGCGGAGCTTGTCCAGCGCGGCCTGCCAGATCAGCTCTTCCCGTGGCTTGGTAGTGGCACCGGACTGGTGAAGCAGATCGACGCTTTTGACCACTTGGCCCTGACGGGCGGCCTTGGTGGCCTGGGAGTCCACCCTGGAACGTGCCGACTGCCGGGCCTGTCCGGCCAGGCTGCGTTGCAGGTCAGTCAAGGACTTGGACCGACCTAGAACCTTGGGGTGTCCATGGCCCTTGTGGCTGGAACCGTGGCCGTGGCGCCGATCCTCCTCCACCTGGAAGGTGGGCCGCAGGTAGTCGGGCAGTCTTTCCAGCCTGTCCTGGGTGAAGACCTCCGGGTGCAGCTGGGCTCCAAGAGTATCGATGGCTGCGGCGGTGAAAGCCTGCTCGAAGTCCGGCCAGCCCTCGGCGGGGATGGTTCCTGCACCATTTTCATCTCCGTCCGCAGGCTGATCCGCCGACCCATAGGTGGCCTGCTCTGCCGACGCAGTATCGGCGCCGGGCAGTAGGGGATAGTGGCCGTCGATCCAGGCGCGGATAGTCCGAGCGGCGTCAGGGGCGGGAACGAACTGGACCCGGAGGGCCTTGGGCAGGGACTTGATGGTGGCTGTGATCAGGTCATCCAGGAGGCCGGGCACGGTCCAGCTGAACTGCCCTGGCGTCAATTGGTTCAGGCAGTGCAGGGGGATGTGAACCGTGATGCCGTCGTCGGGCTCTCCTGGCTGGTAGCGATAGGTCAGGGGCAGATCCATGGGCCGGCCGTCGGTGCCCAGGGTGTGCCAGTGGTCGGGGTAATCCCCGGGCCGGTAGGAGGCGGACTGGTCGTTCAGGCGCTCCACCTTGTCAGGGTCGAAGTCCAGCAGGTGGGGATCCGCATCGTGGTGGTGCCGCCACCAAGAGCCCAGCGCAGCCAGGGAGGTGGCCTCCTGGGGAATGCGCTCCTGGTAGAAATCGTAGAGATCCTCCTCGGTGACGGTGCCGGTCACCTGGCGGGTTCTGCTGGTTCGCTCGCCAGCCTCGCTGAGCACCTGCCGGTTGGCCTGGATGAAGCCGTCATGGGGGAAGCGTTCGCGCACGTCACCCTGGACCAGGCCTTGGCGTATAAGCATATCCCGAGCCTGGCCGGGGTTGATCCGTGCCCATTGGACTGTCCTGTCGCGCACGATGGGCAGACCGTAGAGCAGGACCTTGGATGTTGCCACCGCGGCACCGCGTGAAGCTGACCAGTGGGGCTCGGCGTAGGTGGTCCTGGTCAGGGACTTGGCCAGGGGTTCGGCCCAGGCAGGATCGATGGCCGCGCAGCAGCGAGCCCAGAGCCGGGAGGTCTCCACCAGCTCGGCGGCCATGATCCAAGGCGGATTGGCCTTGGAGAGTGCAGAGCCAGGGAAGATGGCGAAATGCGTGCCGCGCGCCCCCTGGTAGTCGTTCTTGGCCTGCCGACGCGCGCGCTTCATGGCCTTGGCCCGGGCCGCGCCATGCAGGCCGGCGAAATCGGAGGCCTTGGGTTCGTGAACCACCTGCATGCCCATGCTGGAGAGCAGGCCGGCCAGCATGGAACGGTGGATGCCCTGGTCGTCCCAGGAGCAGACCAGGGCGTGTGCTGCCTGTTGCCCAATAGGCAGGGCCAGCAGGGCCTGGTCCGGTCCCTTGACAGGGACGGGGGAGCCTACCTTCATGTGCAGGCCTCGGCACATCTGGGCCAGCTGCCGGTAGAGGTCATGCCACTGCCGCATGCGCAGAAAGGCCATGTACTCCTGCTTGCAGGCCTTGCGCAGGGTCCCGTTGGATGGTTCCTTGTCCTGGGGGAAGAATCGGTTCCAAATGTTCAGGGCGGTCAGGAAGTCGCTTGAGGGGTCCTCGTAGCGGGCATGGATCCTATCGGCCTCCTCGCGTTTCTCCTCCGGGCGCTCGCGAGGGTCCTGCAGGGAGAGGAAGGCCACGACCACCACAACGGCGGCCAGGGTGTCCGGGGTGGCGTCCTGGCCGGCCTGCAGGATCATTCTGCCCAGACGGATGTCGATGGGGATTCTGGCCAGCCGTCGTCCCAGATTGGTCAGCCGGATGAGGCCCTGCTGGCGGGAGATGGCCTGCAGCTCGGTCAGTTCCCGCAGACCGTCGCTGACCGCACGGGTGTCGGGCGGGTCGATGAAGCCGAAGTCGCTGACGTCTTCGGCTGTATGGGCCACGCCCACCGAGAGCATGTGCAGGATGACCGACCCCAGGGAGGTGCGCAGGATCTCCGGGTCGGTGAACTTGGGACGGGTGTCATAGTCGTCCTTGGCATACAGACGAATGGCGATGCCGTCGGCCACACGTCCGCAGCGGCCTGCGCGCTGATCGGCCGAGGCCTGGGAGATGGGCTCGATGGGCAGGCGCTGAACCTTGGCTGACTTGGAGTAGCGGCTGATTCTGGCCAGTCCCGGGTCCACCACGTAACGGATACCTGGAACCGTCAGAGAGGTTTCCGCCACGTTGGTGGCGATGACGATGCGCTGATGGCCGTGGCGTTCGAAGACCCGGTGCTGCTCCTTGGCTGACAGGCGGGCGAAGAGCGGGATGATCTCCAGGGCATCCGGGCGGCGCATGTCGGAGGTTCGTGGGCCGAAGTGACGCCGCAGGGCGGTCTCGTACTCGCGGATGTCGCGCTCTCCGGCGGCGAAAACCAGGATGTCCCTAGGGCCGTCCACGTGAGTGGAATGGATGACCAGCTCAGCGCAGGCCCGGGCCACCGCCTTGGGTATGTCCGGCTCTTCCCTGTCCTGGCCCTCCTCTGAGTCGAACCCGGGGACATGCCGCATCAGGGCAGGGGCGGATCCGGCAGGCTCGTAGAGCGTCTGGACCGGATAAGTGCGGCCGGAGACCTCCAGCACGGGAACCTGGGTGTGCAGGGCCCTGGCGAAGTGGTCCCGGAACTTGACCGAGTCGATGGTGGCCGAGGTGATGATCAGCTTCAGATCGGGCCGCTTGGGCAGCAGGGCGGTCAGGTACCCTAGGAGAAAGTCGATGTTCAGGCTGCGCTCGTGGGCCTCGTCGATGATGATGGTGTCGTAGGCCCGCAGCTGGGGATCGCCCTGGATCTGCGCCAGGAGGATGCCGTCGGTGACCACGCGCAGACGGGTGCTTCGGCTGGACTTGTCGGTGAAGCGGACCTGGTAGCCGATCTGGTCGCCCAGCCTGGTGCCTGTCTCCGAGGCGATGCGCTCAGCCACAGTTCTGGCGGCGATCCTCCTGGGCTGGGTGTGCACAATCTGGTGGCCGTGGTCGCCGCGGCCCATCTCCAAAAGGATCTTGGGGATCTGCGTGGTCTTGCCTGAGCCGGTCTGGCCTGAGACGATGACCACCTGGGAGGACTGCACGGCATGGACGATGTCCTCCTTGGCCGCGCTGATGGGCAGCTCGGCGGGATACTCGAACCTCATGCCCGGCCCACCTCGATGACCCGGTAGCCCTTGGCCGAGGCATACTTCTCCACCGTCCAGCCGGAACCCAGGGCCTCAGCCAGCCATGGAATCAGGGAGTCGGCGCCCAGGTTGCGCTGGACCACCAGGTAGGCACGGCCCTGGGGCTTCAGCCTGGGCAGGTAGGTCATCAGCAGGTCGTGCAGGGCCGCCTTGCCCACCCGGATGGGCGGATTGGACCAGATCAGATCGAAGCGCAGATCGTCCGGCACCTGCTCCGGGGTCAGGGTGCGTACCCTGTCAATGCCCAGGGTTTGTGCGTTGCTGGCGGTCAAATTCAGAGCCCGCAGGTTGGTGTCCACAGCGTAGACGCGAGCCTTGGGCGACTGTATGGCCATGCTCAGGGCGATGGGTCCCCAGCCGCAGCCCAGATCCAGAAAGTCGCCTTCGGCCGGAGGCTGGGGGACGCGTTTGAGCAGGACCGAAGTGCCCAGGTCAAGCCTTCCTGATGAGAAGACCCCGTGGGAGACCTCCACCTGGCGGGTGCGACCGGCCAGCTCCACCTGGATGGTCCGGCGCTGGTCGGGGGAGGCTGGACGGGCTACGAAGTACTGTTCGCCTCCGTTCGCCCCGGTCCTGGAGGATTGCCTCCGGCTGCTGCCATGGTCCCTATGCGTCATGTCCATCCTGTCCGTCTTTAAATTCTGCCCGTCCCCCGGGCGCTCGCTGATGTCTGCTAAGAAGATGATAATAAAGACTGTGTCATGATTCCGCCTATACCGGATTCATTCCCCAGTCCATAGAGCAGTCAAGAAATCAGTGCAGAGGTGCCTTTGACCCAAGAAAAACCGACCCAAGAGCATGGCTCAGCCGCCTTTGATACCCACCAGGATCCGCTTTCCCAGAAGTCCGAGGTGCTGACTGGCAGTGAAGGGCAGGCCGGACAGGACCTGGCTCAGGAGTGGCAGGAGCGCAGCCGGCGCAATGCTTTCCGCCATGTCGAGGGGCTGGGCGAGCTCCAGGACGTGACCGAAGTGGAGTACCGCAAGGTTCGTCTGGAGCGAGTGGTCCTGGTCGGCGTCTGGTCTGGTTCGCGGACCACGGTTGGTCAGGCCGAGGAGTCCCTGCGCGAGCTGGCCGCCCTGGCGCGGACCGCCGGAGCCGAGGTGCTTGACGGACTGCTCCAGCAGCGGGTCAAACCCGATCCTGCCACCTACCTGGGTTCGGGCAAGGCGCGGGAGCTTGCAGATATCGTGGCCCGGCTGGGTGCCGACACCATTATCACCGATGACGATCTACATCCCTCCCAGCGACGGGCCCTGGAGGACGTCACCAAGGTCAAGGTGGTCGACAGGACGGCCTTGATTCTGGACATCTTCGCCCAGCATGCGACCAGCCGTGAGGGCAAGGCCCAGGTGGAGCTGGCTCAGCTGGAGTACATGCTTCCCAGGTTGCGCGGCTGGGGCGGATCCCTCTCCCGTCAGGCCGGGGGACAGGCTGCTGGGCAGGCTGGCGGCATAGGCTCCCGCGGCCCAGGGGAGACCAAGATCGAGACCGACCGGCGGGTCATCAGGCGGCGGATCTCTCGGTTGAAGCGTCAGATCGCTCAGATGGCCCCCTCTCGCCAGGTCAAACGCGGATCGCGTCGGCGCTATCAGCTGCCGGCCGTTGCCGTAGTTGGATACACCAATGCAGGCAAGTCCTCGCTGACCAACAGGCTCACGGGGTCCGAGGAGCTGGTGGAAAACGCCCTCTTCGCCACCCTGGACACGGCTGTCAGGCGCACCAAGGCGGCAGACGGCAGACTCTACGTCTACGTGGACACGGTCGGGTTCGTCCGCCGACTGCCCACTCAGCTGGTAGAGGCCTTCAAATCCACCTTGGAAGAGGTAGGGCAGTCCGACCTGATCCTTCATGTGGTGGATGGCTCCCACCCCGATCCCTTCGGACAGATCAGGGCCGTGGATGCCGTGCTGGCAGACATCCCCGGCGCCGAGTCCATCCCCCGTCTGCTGGTCTTCAACAAGGTGGATCTGATTGATCGGGATGCCCGGCAGCGGCTCGCCAACCTTGAACCTGACGCCTTCCTGGTCTCGGCCAGGCAGGGTCAGGGCCTGGAGTCTCTGCGCAGGCGGGTGGAGGAACTTCTGCCTGCACCCGCCGTGCACGTTCAGGCCATCCTGCCATACACCAGTGGCTCCCTGCTGGAGCAGGTGCGGCAGCTGGGACGGGTGGACTCATTGGAATATCGAGCCGACGGGGTTGCGCTTAGCGCTGATGTAGACGATCGGCTGGCGGCTGCCGTGCTTGACCAGGCCGTTGACCAGAAGTCTGTGCAGGCTCCGGGTCGTGACACGCCATCAGCCGGGCTGAGCTCTTGAGGGCAGGTACGCCTCAGGTCATCTATGCTGGGTAGACTACCTATGTTGTCAGCGGCAAACCCGTTTCCCGGGTTCCGATAAGAGAGGTCCATAAAACTATGGCGGAATCATCAATCAAGCCAACCAAGCTAGCGATCGTAGGAGCCGGTGCCGTAGGGTCGACCCTGGCCTTCTCGGCGGCCCAGCGCGGTGTGGCTCGGGAGATCGTCCTTGAGGACATCAACGCCCAGCGTGTTGAGGCCGAGGTCCGCGACATGCAGCACGGATCCAGCTTCTACCCCACGGTTTCCATTGACGGCTCAGACGATCCTCAGATCTGCGCTGATGCCGACATGGTGGTCATCACTGCCGGGGCTAGGCAGAAGCCGGGGCAGACTCGGCTTGACCTTGCCGGTGCCACCATCAACATGATGAAGTCCATCATTCCTCAGATGGTCCAGGTGGCTCCCAACGCCATCTTCCTGCTGATCACCAACCCTGTCGACATCGTTACCAGGGTATCGCTGGAGCTGTCCGGGCTGCCGGTCAACCAGATGTTCGGCTCGGGCACCAACCTGGACTCCGCCCGCCTGCGCTATCTGATCGGCCAGCAGACCGGGGTCAATGTAAAGAACGTCCATGCCTACATCGCCGGCGAGCACGGCGACTCCGAGGTCCCGCTATGGAGCTCGGCAACTATCGGCGGTGTGCCCATGTGCGACTGGATGGAGCTGCCCGGACACGATCCGCTGGACGCAGCCAAGCGCGAAGAGATCCACCAGGAGGTGAAGAATGCCGCCTACCAGATCATCGAGGGCAAGGGGGCGACCAACTTCGCCATTGCCATGTCAGGTGTGGATATCATCGAGTCCATTCTGAACGGCACTGATCGGATCCTGCCGGTCAGCTCCCTGCTGGAGGATTTCCACGGGATCTCTGACGTGTGCATGTCGGTGCCCAGCGTGCTGAACCGCGAAGGGGTCAATACCCACATCAACACCCCTCTGAGCGACGGCGAGCTGGCAGCTCTGAAGCGTTCTGCCGAGACCCTCAAGGAGACTGCCAGCAAGTTCGGTTTCTGAGTATTTCGCAGAAGGCTCTTGCCTTGTGGACCCCTGATGACATACCTTGGTGACTGATGAATCGGGGTATGCATGAGTGGTCATGAAGGTAGTGTCCAGAGCGGCGGATCCGCCCATCGTCGACAGTTGCTGACGACCTTGGCGCTGACGGGGTCGGTCTTCGTGGCCGAAGTCGTCGGTGCTTTGGTCACCCGCAGCTTGGCCTTGCTGGTCGACGCCGGGCACATGATGACCGACATGGCTGTGCTGATTGCCTCCACGGTCACTGCTGTGTTGATGGAGCGGCGTCCCACGGACCGTCGGACCTGGGGTTGGTCTCGTCTGGAGGTGATCACGGCCGCTGGCGGGGCTCTGGTATTGCTGGCTATAGGTATTTACGCCATTGTGGAGGCAGTCTTGCGGCTCTGGTCGCCCGGGCGGGACCAGGTTCATCAGCAGGGGTTGCTGCTCTTCTTTGGCGTCTTGGGTCTGGCCGCTAATGTGGGGTCCATCCTGGTCTTGGCCTCAGGACATAAGGACAATTTGAACATGCGTGCCGCTTTTCTCGAGGTGGTCAACGACGCATTGGGCTCGGTGGCTGTCTTGATATCAGCTGCAGTCATGATGGTCACCGGCTGGTCCGGGTTCGATGCCGTGGCTGGAGGTCTGATCGCTCTTCTGATGATTCCTCGCGCGATCAAATTGCTGTCCAGCAGCGTCTCCGTGCTTCTTGAGGAGACTCCAGCGGAGCTCGATATGGCCAAGGTCAGGAAGCATTTGGAGGGTGTGCCTGGCGTGCTTGAGGTTCATGATCTGCATGCCAGCAGTGTCTCCACCGGCCTGCCGCAGCTGACTGCGCATGTGATTGTGCCCCAGGGCACATCGGCTGTCGAGAACGAGCGTATTCTGACCAGCATGCAGCGTTGCCTGCGTGATCATTTTCCGGTCTCAGTCGAGCATACGACCTTTCAGATAGAACAGCAGGGGCACCGGGACAGCAGCGGCGAACATTTGGACATGTAGCCCTCGCTGCGGTTTCTCAAAAGGTGCCTCGCTAAACTCATCCACCAGGATTTAGTCTACGAAAAAGTGCGAGTATCTGCGGGATGAATACAAGGCTGTCGGCATCAGATCTTTCGCAGGACGGTGACCACCTTGCCCATGATGACGGCGTGGGTGCCGTCAATGGGAGAGTATGACGGGTTGTGGGGAATCAGCCAAACATGTCCGTCCTCGCGGCGGAAGGTCTTTACTGTAGCCCCATCGTCCAGCAAAGCTGCGACGATATCTCCGTTCTCAGCCTCCTGCTGGCGGCGGACCACCACAAAATCTCCGTCGCAGATGGCGGCATCGACCATGGAATCCCCATGAACCTCAAGCATGAAGAGTTCGCCGGAGCCGGTCAGACGTTCGGGCAGACGCATGACATCGTCCACGTGCTGCTCGGCTAAAATCGGCTGGCCTGCTGCGATTCTGCCGACCAGGGGCACATCACGCGATTGCATGATGGCCTCGTCGGTCTGCGTATCAGGAAAGGGCATGATCCTGGCGGTTCCAGCGATTGGCTCAGGCTGATCCTGGACCAGCTCTATGGCACGTCCCTTGTTGGCAGTCAGACGGATGTAACCCAGATCCTGCAACACCTGAAGCTGGTGCTTGACGGAAGAAGTGCTGCGCAGTCCCGCATCTTTGCCTATTTCCCTGTAGGAGGGCAGGAATCCGCGCTCTGACAGGTGTCGTTTGATGGCTTCCAAGACCTTGGCCTGGCGATCGGTCAGCTCGGGTCCAGACCCTTGATTCAGACTCTTGGCGGTTGTCGCTTTTTCGCTCACTCGGCTCTTCGCTGAGGCTTCGGCTGTTTCCTGAGAGGCGGCGCTGCTGGAGGCAGTGGACTGGCTGAAAGAGCTCATAGCCGTGGACCCGACAAAGGGGATGGTGCTCACGATGGGCTCCTTTCCTTGAAAACTGGACTCAGTCTAACCTGCCTGAAGCGAAAAATCAAACAAATGTTCGAATCGGCCTTGCCAAATGACGCTTTCGGTGTCAGAATGAGAACATCTGTTCGATAGAACAAATGTTCGAAAGAGGTGTGCCGTGGTTGTTCGTACCTGTGTCAGTTCCCGCATATCTACGCCGTCGAACCTGTCCTCGGTCTGCCGGGCGTATATCAGTTCCGCATTTTCGTTCGTCATGCTTCGTCTTCGCAAGGCCGTCAAAGCCTGCGCATCCAAGCAGGGTTTTGCGGGTGCCATAGTGCGCAGATTCGCGGTTTTTCTGGCTGTAGGCGCCCTGATCCTGGCTGGGTTCGGATGGATGGCTCGACCGGCCACCTCTGCTCCCGGGCCGCAGGAGGTCGTCACCAGAACAGTTCGTCCAGGCGATAATGTCTGGTCTTATGCGGCCTCGATCACCCCCCGCGGCGAGGACGTCACCAAGAATGTTGACCGCATCATGCAGATAAACAATATGTCCTCACCCAATCTGCGCGTGGGCGATCGGATTATTATTCCCAGCGACAATTGAGGCGGCGACCTTCCGGTTCAGAGCGTCAGCGACGATGTCTCGATAATTTGTAGCCAGGAAAAGCCTACTTGCTGAATTCGAGGAGTTTGTTCAGGTTTATAAGCTTATAGGCCCGGTATATGTGGGTCTTGCGGCCTCTGGCGCTAAAATATTTCTTATGCACTGTCCTTTCTGCCAGAATCCCGATACCAAGGTTGTGGATACGCGAATCAGCGACGACGGCCATGCCATTCGACGCCGCCGTGAGTGTCCGCAATGTTCGCGCCGGTTCACCACGGTGGAGACCTCGATTCTCCTGGTCATGAAACGCTCAGGCAATGCCGAGCCCTTCAACCGAGACAAGGTCATTTCTGGCGTAAGGAAGGCCTGCCAGGGCAGGCCCATCGATGAAAATGACCTGAAGCTTCTGGGCCAGCAGGTCGAAGAGGATCTGCGTTCGCGTGGCCTGGCCCAGGTCGATTCTGAAGAGGTAGGCAGGGCAATTCTGAAGCCCCTCAGAGAACTGGACGAGGTGGCCTATCTGCGCTTCGCTTCGGTCTACCGCAACTTCAGCAACCTGGAGGACTTCCAGCAGGCCATCGACACCTTGCGAGCCGAGGATCAGTCTACTGAAGGGCAGACTGCTGAAGACCAGACTGCTGCGGCACAGTCCTGAAATCAGCAATTGCCGTATCAGTTGCCCAAGCTGCGGCAGTCCCGAAGCTTCAGGTCAGCCTATTACTGGCAATCAACGAGTGGTGGCAAGCATGTCGCAGGCTTGCGCCCCTCAACCGAGATCCAGCAGCCTCTGATCCCCGGAGGTCTGCGCGATTATAAGCTCCTGAGTGGGGCGCGTCATGGCCACATAGAGGTCAGCCGCTGCGCTCAGCCTGGAGGGGGCTTCGTCCTGGATGGCTCCTGGCTCCACAAGAACCACTGCATCGAACTCCAAGCCCTTGGTATGGCCAGTGGTTGTGACCGCGATCTGGTGCTTCTGCTCCTGATTGATATGCAGCCTTGATATGACCTTGGCTTTGAGGGAGCTGGGAACTATGATCGCCAGGCGTCCAGTACCGTCCTTGCCCAGATGGCGTTCTGCCAGTTCATCCACTAGGTCAGGCAACTGGTCCAGTAGACTCTCCCGATCCCCTGCCCGCAAGTGGCTCACCGAGCCTTCCACCTCGCGCACGGCCTTGAGCGTTGAAACCTCAAGACCCTCGGAGGCTGCGAAAGAGGAGGCCAGGTTGGATACCTGACGTGGATTGCGATAGTCGATGGTCAGCTGCCGCAGCTCCCATCCGTCCGGACCGAAAAGCGCATCCATGGTGGAGGCCCAGGACCGGGTGCCGCCCAAAGCTGCCGTCTGAGCCACATCCCCGACAATGGTGAAGGAGCGGGAGGGACAACGCCTGACCAGCATCCTCCAATCCATGGCCGTCAGTTCCTGGGCCTCGTCAACCACGATGTGCCCGTAGACCCATTCGCGGTCGGCGGCCGCCTGAACGGCTGCCTGGTTCTCGTCTTGGCCGTTGATGGAATCCATCAGCATCTGCGAGGTCACGATGCCTGTTCCGATGCCGTTCTGGGCCAAGGTGTCGCTGGCAAACCGGCGTTCCTCTTCCTGGCGGGCTTTTTCGGCCTGGTCACGATCCGCCTGACGGGGGTCGGGGCCCAGCAGCTCCATGGCCTCATCCAGGATCGGGATGTCGGATACGGTCAATTCTGCGCCATCCTGTCGGGTCAGCAGATCAATCTGCTCTGGAGTCAGCCAGGGGGCGAACCTATGCAGACGGTCTGGTCTGGACCAGAGATCGTTGACCAGCCAGCGGGGGTTCATAGGCAGCCAGGCTAGGTTGAGGGTCCGTCGCACCTGCTCGTTCAGCCGCAGCAGTGAGGTGACCCGGGCAAGTTCCTCGGCTCCGGGTTGATAGTCCACTCCCTCGGCATAGCGGGCAGTCATGGCATTCAGGGCCGAGCGGACGAAGGTGTTCCTGGCCTTGTTGTGGGGCTGATGGCTGCGTCGTGCATCGACCAGAGCTTGCTCCAGGTCAACCGCCAGCATGGGTACGGCAACTCCATCCACCTTGACCGTGGGCAGGGAGGCAGGCACCCGCTCCCGGGCGGCGACAGCGTTGGCTACGGCCTCGGCCATGCGGATGTCTCCCTTGAGTCGGGCTACGTGCGGGTCTTCCCGGCGTTCGGTGCTGATGCCGGGAATGAGGTCGCCCATGGTGCGGCTGAGCACTCCAGTCTCGCCCAAGGACGGCAGGACTTGGTCAATGTAATGCAGGAAGGCGTTGGTGGGCCCAACGATCAGCACGCCCGAGCTTTCCAGTCTGCGCCGATGGGTGTAGAGCAAATAGGCCGCCCGGTGCAGGGCCACGGCCGTCTTGCCGGTGCCCGGTCCTCCCTGCACCACTAGTGGGCGGGTCATGGGGGAGCGGATGATCCGGTCCTGTTCGGCCTGGATGGTGGCTACGATGTCGGTCATTTGCCCGGTGCGACGGCTGGACAGGGAGGCCATGAGCGCGCCCTCGCCGGCCAGGGTCCCTCCCTGGGCTGCCCTGTCCACTTCTGGGGCCGACATATCCAGAACCTCATCTTCGATGCCGGTGACCTGGCGGAAGTTGAGGGTGATGTGTCGACGCATGACGATGTCGCCATGGTCCGCTGGGGTGGCCTCGTAGAAGGGTCGCGCGGCCTCGGCCCGCCAGTCGGTCAGGATGGGCTCGTGGTTGCTGTCCAGAAGGCCCAGTCGCCCGATATATCGGCGATTCCCCTGGGCTGTATCCAGTCGGCCGAAGACCAGTCGGTCCTCCACGGCTCGCAGCTGGGTGAGCCGGTCCTCGTACATGTTGGCGAAGGAATCCCGCTCAGTGCGTTGGGTGGGTGATCCGTGGGAGCCGGCGGCCCGAACCGCATCCAGTCTGGTTCTGGCCTGCGTCCGCAGCTCGTCCAGACGGCCATAAGCCCTGTCCACTGCCGTCTGCTCTTCATGCAGCTGTGAGGAATAGCTCGACATGTGCGTCCGTTCTGTGGAATGTTCAAAATCGGATGATCCAATATACCGCTTGTCCTCTACTTTTTAGGCCTGGCAGACCCTTAGTCATCTTCTCCTTCCCGAGTGGCGAAACGCCGATGCGGACCTTTTGGTGAGGCGAATGGCTGGGTTTGAGCCTGAAGTGGGGTTAAAGTGGTGATTGATGGGGGTAAGTGGGGTAAAGTGGGGAGCATTGCGTAGGGGTGCTACACGATGAGGCCTTCCCAAGGTGACCAACAGGCAAGGAGGTGGGCATGACCGATACATATGACGCAGATGCCGCCTCGCCGTCCCTGCCGCCCATGCTCCTGGGCACCTACACTCCCAAGATGGATGCCAAGGGCCGCCTGGCCCTGCCGGCCAAGTTCCGTTCCCGGCTGGGTCAGGGCCTGGTCATGGCCCGTGGCCAGGAACGCTGCGTCAGTCTGTTGCCCACTGAGGAATTTCAGCGGATGGCCGTGCGCATCCAACACACTTCCATGGGCGACAAGTCGGCCAGGGACTATCTGCGCGTATTTCTGTCCGGTGCCGTCGACCAAGTCCCCGACAAGCAGGGCCGCATCCTGATCCCGCCCATGCTCCGTTCCTATGCACGGTTGACCGAGCTTGTCGTGGTCATCGGCGTGGGCACCCGTGCTGAGATCTGGGATCAGGATGCCTGGTCCGCCTACCTGGACAGCAAGGAGCAGGGCTACGCTGATATCGCTGACGATGTTCTTCCGGCGGTGGATTGCTGATGGAGGCCCTCATGGAAAATCGCAATCCTCCCGACCAAGAGGCTGTGGACAGGGGTATGGTCCACCGTCCCGTGCTGCTGGAAAGCTGCCTTGAACTGGTCCGTCCCGCTTTAGGTCATCCGGGGGCCGTGGCCGTGGATTGCACGCTAGGCCTGGCCGGGCATGCCACCGCCTTTCTCAAGTCCTGTCCTGATGCCCGTCTTATTGGCATCGACAGGGACCGTCAAGCCCTGGATCTGGCCACTGGCCGGATGCGCGATGAAGGTCTGGCCGACCGTTTTACACCGGTGCACGCTGCCTTTGACCAGCTGGATGAGCAGCTGGATGCCCTGGGTGTGGGCCAGGTGGATCTGGTCTTTATGGATCTGGGGCTGTCCTCTCTGCAGATCGATCAGCGCGACAGGGGATTCACCTACCGGCAGGATGCTCCGCTGGACATGCGCATGGACACCAGCCAGGAGTTGACGGCCGCGCAGGTCTTAGCTGAATACGACCAGGAACGTTTGGCTGACATCTTCTCCCGATACGGGGAGGAGCGCTATTCAGGGCGCATCGCACGGGCCATCGTCGAGGCCAGGCGGGAGCAGCCGCTGACCACCTCGGCCCAGCTTGACCGTCTGGTCGACAAGGTAGTGCCCCGTGGCCACCGCCCCCCGGGCAATCCAGCTAAGAGGGTCTTCCAGGCCCTGCGCATCGAGGTCAACGGGGAACTGGATCGTTTGAGTCGCACCCTGCCCCAGGCCATTCTGCGGCTGGCTCATGGGGGTCGTCTGGTCGTGGAGTCTTATCACTCCCTAGAGGACCGCATGGTCAAGCGTTTCATGGCGCCAGGGTTGCATGTGGATCTGCCAGCAGGCATGCCGGTGGTGCCGGATCAGGCTCGCCCCTATCTGTCGGATCTGACACATGGTGCCATCAAGGCTGACCCCGCCGAACGGGAACGCAACCCCCGTTCCGCCTCAGTGCGTCTGCGAGCCGTCGAGATGATCGGAGCCATCCCAGAGGAGCGTCGTCGTCGACTTCAGTCTGAGGCCCGTGGGGAGGGCTCAGGTCGGCGTCATCGGCATCTCGACCATGGTTTGGGATCGAGGCGTCGGCCATGACCATGCCAGCACGTTCAGTCCGTTCCAAGGTCTCTCCGGACAAGGGGCATCCACGCATCCAGGAGTTGCCCACCAGGCCTGAGCTCAGTCTGATCAAGGGCACAGGCAAGCCGGGCAAGGACCGCCATCCCGAACGTGGTCCAGTAGCTGAGGGTGCCAGGCGTCTGATCGGCTGGACGCGGACCCGCGGCAACCCTCTGTTGCGCATCATGGCCTCCGTGGTTTTTCTGGCCGCCTGCATGTTCGGATCGCTGATGTTGCGCACCCAGATGGTCCAGGATTCCTTCGAGGCCACCCGGGTTCAGCATGAGATCAGCAATCTCACCCAGGACGTCCAGGACGACCAGAACAAACTCGACCAGCTTCAGGCCTCCCTGCCGGACAAGGCCCAGCAGCTTGGCATGCAGCCCCAGCAAGGCCTGAATTCCATTGATCTGCAGGGCTATAAGCCTCCTCAGGGCAAGGCGGGTCAGCCATGAGCGGCAAGGAAAGCAAGCGCTCCTGGCACCTGTCCTTTTGCAAGCGTTCGCTGTCTGTGGGCCTGATACTAGCTATCGTGGCATCGCTGGCTCTGGGCAAACTGGCCTATATCCAGCTCTTTGACGGAAGGTCCATGGCACAGGCCGCTGCTGCGGGTCGCACCGTGCCGCATACCATCAAGGCCCAGCGTGGCCGCATCCTGGATGTCAACGGCCGTGTACTGGCCCAGAGCCTGGAGCGATACAACATCATCGGCGACCCCGAGGCAGCCGCCTCCTTCATACCTGTCAACTGCACCAAGCGCACTGGCGACAACTGCCATAGCATCAAAGGACATCCAGTTGGCGCTGACGGTGCTGCTGGGGTGGCCCGGCTCCTGGCACCGGTTCTGGGAATGAACGCCATGGAGCTGGGTGGCAAGCTCAGCGTCCCTGGACGGTACGTGGTCCTGGCCAAGCGGGTGACTCCCGAGGTCAAGCGTGCCATAGACAAGCTGGGGCTGCAGGGGATCGTCACGGCTGAGCTGAGCAGCGAGCGTACCTACCCCCATGCGGATCTGATGGGAGCCCTGATCGGCGGCATCGACGACAGCGGCAAGGGTGTGGCCGGAATTGAGCAGATGGAGAATCAGCGGTTGACCGGCACTGACGGCTATACCGTCTATCAGCAGGGGATGCTGGGGCAGGAGATTCCTGGAACCGTGACCCGTCAGCGCAATCCGGTCAACGGCAAGGACGTCACCCTGACCATTGATCAGGACGTGCTCTGGTACGTCCGGCAGGCCCTCAAGTCAGGCTGCGAGCGCTATCATGCGGACTGGGGCCTAGCGGTGGTCCAGGACACCCGCACCAACGAGATCCTGGCCCTGGCTGACACCGACGATTACCAGGCGGGCAGTGACCAGGCCAAAGTCAACTCGTCCCGGGCAGTGGCGGAGACCTTCGAGCCCGGCTCCGTCGGCAAAACCATCTCAGCTGCAGGCATGCTCCAGGAGCAGATGCACTCCATGACGGATCGCTTTACGGTGCCCGACCATATCACTGTGGATAACCAGCAGTACAAGGATTCCTCTGATCATGGAGCCGAGCATTGGACGCTTGCCGGCATCATACAGAATTCCTCCAACGTGGGCATGGTCATGGCCGGTCAGAACTATCCGGACCAGAAGCGCTACGACTATCTGACGCGCTTTGGCATCGGACAGGTTTCAGCCCTGGGTCTGCCGGGGGAGTCCAAAGGATTGCTGACCGCGCCTCAAACCTGGGACCGCCGCACCCGCAACACGATTCTGTTCGGCCAGGGCTATGCCACCAATGCTGTCCAGCTGACCAATGCCGTCGCCACTCTGGCCAACAAGGGGGTCCGTTCCGACCAGACAATAGTCCGCGGCCAAGGCACGGTCAAAGCCAATCCGGTCAGAGTCGTGGACGAGAAGGTGGCCGCCGATGTTATGAACGCGATGGAATCAGTGACTGAGAAATACGAGAAGATAGTCAATGTGGAGGGCTATCGAGTTGCCGCCAAGACAGGCACCGCCGAGGTGGCCGACAGCTCCGGCGGCCTGGGCGGCATCATCAGCGATTGGGTGGGCATACTGCCTGCTGACGATCCGCATTTTGTAGTCACCGTGGTGTTGAAGAACCCTCAAAGCGCCGCCGGGGTTTTCGGCGCTATTACCGCAGGTCCCATCTTCGCTCAGATCGGTGAATTCCTTATGCAGAAATACCAGGTCCCCACGTCCTCCCCCAGAACCGATGCTATCCCAGTAACATGGTGATACCGGCAGGCATCATGGCGTTTCCGAACGAAGGAGAGATTGCAGCATGAGCGCGCTGAGCGAATCAATCTCCCGACGGTTGACCCTGGGCCAGCTCAAGGGGCGCTACGGACTGACCCTGGTGCCTGACTTTGCTGAACCGGTCACAGTGACCTCACTAGTGGACGACCTTCCCTCGGTGCGGCCCGGAAGTCTTTACGTGCCTGCAGACCAGCAGGTGGATCAGGGCATGGTCGAGGAGGCTGAGCGTCGTGGGGCCTATGCCGCTCTGCTGCCGACTTCGGCCCGCCAAGAGGTGGGGCGGGCCCGCATACCTTTGCTCTTCGGCACTATGCACGCCTGGCAGATGGGGCAGTTGCTGGCCAATGCCGCCGGTGATCCTTCGGGAGCTCTGGCCGTGTTCGCCCTGGTCGGTTCCCAGGTTCAGGACCAGGTGGACCTCTTGGCCGACTTTCTGCATGTGCTGGGCAATCCCGTCGGCATTCTCAGCGCCAAAGGTTCGTACTCGCTGGACCGGCGACTTGATCTGGAATATCCCCTGAGCATGTTCGATGTGCAGCGCGCTCTGTCCATCGCTCTGGAGGATGGGGCGGCCGCCATCGTCATTTCCGTGGAAGATCAGACCTTGGCCAGGGATGCCCTGCAGGCGGTGGATCTGGATGTGGTTGCCCTGGGCGCCCAGGAGGGTTCCACCAGGGATGTGCGGCACGTGCGGCTGATCTCCAAGGCCCGCCGCTATGGATTCAACCTGGGCGGGCACACCATTGTGGCCCGACGCAACGAGGAATCAGACGGGTTGGCTCGCCAGTCACTGCCCGCTGATGCCCTGAGCGATGATCTGTCCCTGTGCATCGCCATGACCATGGCCGCCGGAGTCAAACGCAACAACATCAGGAGCGCCCTGCGCGTCTCCCGCGAAATGTCCTGAGAGGTGAGGATGAGTCAGTCTGTAGAGGCCGGGTCCATGCCCATGACCCTGGATGAGGTCGTCGGATATGTGCACGGTCGGCTGGTTGATGTCGGTCACGGTCACCAACCCGACCGGCGGTCCGTGCGCATGCGGGTGGTGAGCGACTCCCGGCAGGCGGGGGCTGATGGACTCTTTGTAGCCATAAAAGGCGAGCACGTGGACGGTCATGACTATGTTCCCGGCCTGGGGGCCAGGGGCTGCCGTGCGGCTCTGGTCGACCACCTCGTTCCGGGCGCTGATCTGCCGCAGATTCTTGTGGACGATACCGTTGCGGCCCTAGGGCTGTTGGCGCGGGCCAACATAGACCGTCGGCGCAAGGACTCAGGCCCCTTCACAGTCATTGGCATCACCGGCTCTGTCGGCAAGACCACGACCAAGGATCTGCTGGCCTCCTTGCTGGCCCTGCTGGGTTCTGTGGTGGCTCCAGTCGGGTCTTTCAACAATGAGATCGGTCTTCCTCTGACTGCCTTGGAAGTCGGGCCGGACACTCGCTACCTGGTGGCAGAGATGGGCGCCAATCACGTGGGCGAGATAGCAAGTCTGACCCGGATGGTTCCCCCGGATATGGCCCTGGTCCTTAAGGTGGGGGTGGCCCATCTGGGCGAATTCGGTTCCGTGGAGCGCATTGCCCAGGCCAAGAGCGAGATCGTGCAAGGCCTGGTGTCAGGAGGGACTGCCGTGCTCAATGCAGACGATTCCCGGGTGGCTGCCATGGCTGATTTGGCAACCGGGCCTGTTCTGCGGTTTGGCACGGCCGCTGAGGACGGCGGACGGGAACGCGACCTGGACGGCTCAGCCCGCTACCTGGACAGTGACGGCCTGGACAGGCCCGCCTTCGAGCTGTGTTTGCGCGGCCAGCAGCCAGTTCAGCTGCGTCTGGGCATCCCGGGACGGCACAACGTCATGAACGCCCTGGCCGCCGCCACGGTAGCCCATTCCCTGGGTCTGGATGCAGAGCGCATCGCCGATGAGCTAAGGCGACAGCGGCGGATCAGCCCGCATCGGATGGCCGTATCTTCGGTCCAGCTGCAGGATGTCTCCTTCACCCTGATCGATGATTCCTTCAACGCCAATCCCGACTCCGTGCGGGCCGGTCTGGATGCTCTGGCCGCCTGGAAGAAATTTGATGGCCCGGTCTATCGGATAGCCGTCCTGGGGGTCATGCTTGAATTGGGCGATCAAGGGGAGCAGCTGCACCGGGAGATCGGCGCTTATTGCCGTCGCGAGGGCATCGATGCATTGGTCGCGGTGGGTTGCCGGGATCAACAGATGGATGGTCTGGTCCAAGCCCTGGTCCGTGGTGCCGGTGGCCCATCTGATCCGAACAAGGATCAGTCTGGAGCCATGCGGGTGCTCTTTGCCCAGGACGCTGATCAGGCCGACCGGATGGTTCGCCAGCTATGTGCCAGGCATTCGGATCGGCAGGATCTTGTTTTGCTCAAGGGCTCGCATATGTCTGGTCTGTCCGATCTGGCCGATCGGTGGCAGGGCTGAGACATGAACCAACAGGCATCCCCGCAGCGGGGTCGAACGTTCAAGGACAGAATCCAAGAGTTGGAGTACACACTGTGATTGCCCTCATCATCGGAATCCTGGTCGCCTTGGTGGTGACGCTGGCGGGGACCCCAATGCTGATAAGGCTGGTCAACCGCCTGCACTACGGCCAGTACATTCGCCAAGACGGCCCTAAGTCCCACTTGGTCAAGCGTGGCACCCCGACCATGGGCGGAGTGGTCATCAACCTGGCCATCCTGCTGGGCTGGGCAGCCTCGGCCCTCTACCGCTACCTGTCGCGGGGGGAATCCGTGTCCCTGTCGGCCATGCTGGTCCTGTTCGCCATGCTCTCCATGGGTTTCCTGGGCTTCATCGACGACTTCGCCAAGGTGCGCAAGAAGCAGAATCTGGGTCTGTCGGTCAGGGCCAAATTCATTGGCCAGTTCATACTGGCCACCATTTACGCGGTGCTGGCTCTGAAGCTGCCCACCAAAAACGGCTATCCCAGCGCTCAGCCGGGCATATCCTTCGTGGAGCAGCCCATCATCGACTTCCGAATGGCGGGCAGCATCCTGTCCGTGGTGCTTTTCATCATCTGGGTCAATCTGCTGATGACGGCCTGGAGCAATGCGGTCAACCTGACTGATGGCCTGGACGGGCTGGCCTCGGGCTCCTCCATGATCGCCTTCGTGGGTTACACGATCATCGCCTTCTGGGAGAGCTACCACTTGAAGGGCGGCGGCCATCCAGGCCACGCCTACGCGGTCTCCGACCCACTGGACCTGGCCATTATCGCCTGTTGCGCGGCCGTGGCCTGCTTCGGATTCCTCTGGTACAACACCAATCCGGCCTCCATTTTCATGGGTGACACCGGATCCTTGGCTCTGGGCGGGCTCTTCGCGGCCCTGTCCATCGCTACCCATACCGAGCTGCTGGCGGTCATTCTAGGAGGGCTCTTTGTAGGAGAGGCCGCATCCGACGTCATCCAGGTGGGATACTTCAAGCTCACCCACAAGAGGGTCTTCAAGATGGCGCCCATCCATCACCATTTTGAGCTGATGGGCTGGCAGGAGTCCAAGGTGGTTGTGCGGTTCTGGATGATCGACCTGATCTTCGTCCTGCTGGCCTTGGTCTGCTTCTATGCAGACTGGGTGGTCCGCTCAGGGCTGACCATCTGATTCCGTCCATTTATGGTGCTGGCCCTCGGCAGCCGGTATCATGCCAAGCAAGATGCCGGAGCTAACGGAGTGAGGTGTTCGTGGATATGGACTTGAGCCGGAAGCGGGTGTTGGTAGCCGGACTGGGCATTTCCGGACGGAGCGTGGCTGCAGCCTTGCGAGGCCGGGCGGCCGGGGTGACCACTGTGGACCAGTCTGCTCCACAGGCTGATCTTCGTGACTTCGATCAAGTGGACTGGGACCAGGTGGACCTGGTCATGGCTTCGCCCGTCTTCAATCCGCGTACTCCGTTCATAGTTGAGGCGCAGCGTCGGGGCATTCCCGTGGTCAGCGAGGTGGAGATGGCTTGGATGCTGCGGGTGCCTTCAGTACGTACCGGCCGGCCAGCGCCCTGGATCGGGATCACCGGCACCAACGGCAAGACCTCAACCACCAGAATGGTTGCTGCCATGATGCAGGCCAGCGGGTTCACAGCTCCTGCGGTGGGCAACATCGGCAAGGCCGTCTCGACAGCCGTCCTGGACCCAGCCAACGACATGCTCTGTGTGGAGCTGAGCTCCTTCCAGCTGCACTTTACCTTCTCTGCGGCTCTGGAGTGCGCGGCCATCACCAATTTGGCCGACGATCATCTGGATTGGCATGGGGGATTCGAGGCCTATGCGGCCGACAAAGCACACATTTACCGGGGCGTGCGCAAGGCACTGGTCTACAACGCAGATGACTTCCGTGTCTCTGATTTGGCCAGACAGGCTCAGCCAGCCCCCGGTTGCCGAAGGGTGGGCTTCACCTTGGGGCGGCCCGAGTCTGGGCAGCTGGGTGTGGAGGACGGCTGGGTCGTGGATCGCAGTGGATTGACGGGTCAGGATCTTGAAGAGGGCGTCAGACTGGTCCAGGTGGCCGAGTTGACGGACCTGAGCGAGCCTGACGGCACTGTCTATCCCCATCTGCTTGCTGATGCCCTATGCGCTCTAGCCTTGGCTCTGGGTGCTGGAGCCCGCGTCGACGCGGCCATCGAGGCCATGCGCGCCTTCACGCCCGGCGACCATAGGATCAGCACCGTGGCCACCCTGGGTCAGGGTTCGCAGGCCATTCGCTTTGTAGACGATTCCAAGGCCACCAATGCCCATGCCGCCGAGGCTTCCTTGGCCAGCTACCATGACGGCCAGGTGGTCTGGCTGGCTGGTGGGCTGGCCAAAGGCGCCCGCTTTGACGATCTGGTTCGGTCCCGCAGGTCCAAGCTGGCTGCAGCCGTGGTCATCGGCCAGGATCAGCAGCCCATGGTCCAGGCCATCAAGGACCAGGCACCCGATCTGCCGGTTACTCTGATTGATCCTGGCGATGGAGATCAGGTCATGGCCCAGGCTGTTCAGGCTGCAGGCTCCTATGCGCAGCCCGGTCAGGTGGTTCTGTTGGCGCCTGCCTGTGCATCCATGGATCAGTTCGCATCTTATGCCGACCGAGGCGACCAGTTTGCCAAGCAGGCCAAACAGTGGGTCCACGAGCATGAAGCGCGACACTGATCCACACACGGCCTCCTCCCGCGGGTCTGACGGCAAGGGGGACTACCGGGGCTGGCGGGCTATTCTCAACCCGCTCTGGTGCTACTACGGCTTTCTGGCTACGGTCGTCGCTACTACAGTCTTCGGTCTGATGATGGTCTTCTCCTCCTCGGCTGTGGATCTGGTGGCCCAGGGCAGCTCACCCTGGAGTCAGGTCATTCGCCAGAGCATATATGCGGTGGCGGGTCTGGTGCTGGCCCTTTTGGCGGTCAGGATCAGCGTCGACCACTACCGGAACTGGAGCACCGGGTTTCTGATCGCCAGCCAGGGCATCCAGCTGCTGACCCGTACGCCGCTGGGGCGTTCCGCCAACGGCAATGAGGGTTGGATCTCGGTGGGCGGCATCTCCATGCAGCCGGCTGAGTTGCTCAAGCTGGCCCTGTGTCTGTGGCTGCCCCAAGCCCTGATCGAAGCCCAGCAGCAGGCTGGCAAGGATCCCGACTTGAAGACCCTGGCGAAGGCCTATGCCAAGCCGGCTGTCGGATTTATAGTCAGTTTTCTGCTGATCATGCTGGGCAAGGATCTGGGAACCGCCATGATCATTGTGATTATCGGTTTTGTGGCCTTCCTGGTCTCAGGATTCCCCCTGCGCTGGCTGCTCAGCCTGGCAGTCCTGGGGATGGCTGCTGTCGTCGGTTTTTCAGTCTATGGCAACAGCAACCGTACCCAGCGGATCATGGCTGCCTATGGCAAGTGCTCGGCGGATGACATTCAGGGAGTCTGCTACCAGTCCATTCACGGGCTTTATGCCATGGCTTCCGGGGGATTGACTGGAGTAGGGCTGGGCAACTCAAGGGAGAAGTGGAACTACCTGCCCGAGGCGCACAATGACTTTATCTTTGCTGTCATCGGTGAAGAGCTGGGCTTCGTAGGGGCAGCCATGCTTATTCTGGTCTTCGTGGTCATGGGCTGGTGCATGCTGAGGATTGCCCTGACCACCAGGAATCGGTATGCGGGCATGGTGCTGATCTGTCTGGATGTGTGGCTGGTGGGCCAGGCCCTGGTCAACATCTGCGTGGTCCTGGGCCTGCTGCCGGTCATCGGGCTGCCCCTGCCATTCGTTTCGGCTGGAGGGACTGCCCTGATCTCCTGTCTGGCATCGGCCGGGGTGGCCCTGCAGATGATTCGGACTCAACCGGATGTGAAGGCGGCCACGGACGGGTCCTGAGATAGGGAATGGATATGGCGGAAAGGAAGCGGATTCGCGGATGACGACAGCGACGAGGACTGAGAACGGGATGCCTGGGGACGGCCAGGAGCATGCCGGAAAAGGTGCTGGTCCCCGTCTGGTGCTGGCTGGTGGGGGGACGGCAGGGCATGTCAACCCTCTGCTCAGTGTGGCTGCGGCCATTCGGGAGCGTTGCCCCCAGGCTGTCGTCAGCGTGATCGGCACTGCTGTCGGACTGGAGCACGACCTGGTGCCGGCCGCTGGACTTCCCCTGGACCTGATTGAGAAGGTGCCCTTCCCTCGTCGTCCCAGTAAGGCCGCTCTGGGCTTTCCTCAACGTTGGCGGCATGAGGTGCAGCGCGTCCGAGGATATCTGCAGGATCGGTCGGCCGACCTGGTGGTCGGCTTTGGCGGCTATGCCTCGGCGCCGGCCTACAGGGCTGCACGGAACCTGGGTCTGCCCATTGTCGTCCATGAGCAGAACGCCCGGGCAGGCATGGCCAACAAGCTGGGCGCTCGCTGGGCTGATTTCGTAGGTACAGCCTACGAGGATACCGGCATCCGAGCCCGGGCCGGAGTGCCTGTGCGCCGCGTGGGTCTTCCCCTGCGGCCGGCCATCGCCCGACTGGCCAAGCAGATGGAGACTGATCCCTCGGGCGCTCGCAGGAAGTCTGCACAGTCCTTGGGTCTGGATCCCGATAGACCCATCCTCCTGGTCACCGGGGGATCCCTGGGTGCGCTCAGTCTGAATAAGGCGGTGGCTGGCGCGGCCCGGCAGCTGCTGGAACGAACCCAGGTGATCCATCTGACTGGTCGTGGCAAGGCCAAACAGGTCAAAGAGCAAGTGGCGGCAGAACTGGGGGATGCGGTCATCAACGATCTGGACCCGACTCGCCAGGGCCAGGGGGACTACCACATGGCCGAATACCTGGAGCGGATCGATCTGGCCTTCGCCTGTGCTGATCTGGTGGTCTGCCGGGCTGGTGCAGGATCTGTAAGCGAGCTGGCCGCCCTGGGCGTGCCCGCCGTCTATGTGCCCCTGCCCATCGGCAACGGGGAGCAGCGGTTCAACGCCCAGCCAGTCGTCCAGGCCGGGGGAGGGCTCATGGTCGATGATGCTGCGCTGGACGCCAAATGGGTGGCCGAGCACGTCCCTGCGCTTATGGCTGATAAGGATAGGCTGGCTGACATGCGCCGCCGGGCCTGGGGGTACGGGATTCGCGATGCCGCTCAGGTGATGGCTGAGCAGATTCTGACCATGGCCGGCCAACACATTGCTCGCAAGGACTCAGGGAGGGCCTAATCGGGCATAATGGAGGCAGGCGAAGGGTGACCGTCCTAAATGGTCCTGAACTGTTGGAGGAGATGCAACTACTGTGCCAAAGCATGAATTGAATACTGCGCCCGGTCGGCAGGGTGACGGCGACCGGTCCCTGCCGGTTTTGGACCCCTGCCTGCCTGCCTTGGCCCAGGCTGGAGTGCGCAACCCCAAGGATCTGGGGCCTACACACTTCATCGGCATCGGCGGGGCGGGAATGAGCGTGCTGGCCGAGATGCTCCACCAGGAGGGGGTGCAGGTTTCGGGCTCCGACCGCGCCGAGGGGGACAAGACCCGCCGCCTGCGTCAGCTGGGTATCCGAGTCGCCATCGGCCAGGACGCCAGCAACGTGGCCGGAGCCCGCACAGTGGTCTGGTCCAGCGCTATCAAGCCCGACAATCCCGAAATTCTCGCGGCTCGTGAGGTGGGTGCCCGGCTGGTCCATCGCAGTGACATTCTGGCCCTGCTCATGGCATCCAGGATTTCAGTCACCGTAGCTGGAGCCCATGGCAAGACTACCACCAGCGCGCTCTTAGCCCACCTGCTGACTAAGGGCGGCCAAGGGGGTCTGGCTGATCCCAGCTACGCCATCGGGGGCAGCCTTCAGAGCGACCAGGGGCCCATGGACGGAGGCCATGTGGGAGCCGGGCGGGTCTTGGTGGCCGAGGCGGACGAGTCCGACGGCAGCTTTGGCAAGTACACCCCTGACATCGCCATCATCACCAACGTGGAGCCCGACCATCTGGACCACTACGGCACGGCTGATGCTTTCCACCAGGCCTTTGTGGAACATGCCCGGCATGCCCGCCGCTTCCTGGTGGTCTGCGGGGACGATCAGGGCGCCCTGGAGGTACTGCGGCGGCTGCACGGGGACTGCCAGGCGAAGGTCATCGTCTATGCATCCGATCCCCAGCTGAGTATTGACTCCCTGCCCGGGGTCCTGGGCCTGGTCCGCATCGAATCCGAGTTCGAAAGCAGTGGCAGCGGTCGTGAGCATTGCCGTCTGGCTCTCCCCGCGCAGGTGCTCCAGGCCGCAGGGTTGGAGGCCGGCAAACCGCTTGATTTGCGGGTGGACTTGGCGATTCCCGGCATCCACAACGCCCGCAATGCCGCCGCGGCAATCATCGCCGCCATCCTGTTGGGAATGGATCCCGATACGGCCGCCGCTTCTGCCGCCGACTTCCGCGGGGCCTCTCGACGCTTTGAGGTCCGCGGAATCCAGCATGGGATCACCGTAGTGGATGATTACGCCCATCATCCTACGGAGATCGCCGCCCTGCTGACCGCCGCCAGACGGCGTTATCCAGGCCGGACCATCAGAGTGCTCTTCCAGCCTCACCTGTATTCGCGCACGGCCATCTTCGCCGACCGGTTCGCAGACGCTTTGTCCCTAGCGGATGATGTGACCGTCACCGACATCTTTCCCGCCCGCGAGATGGCCAGTGATTTTCCTGGCGTGGATGCCGGGACCATCCCCACAGCCGCCCGCAAGGCATCGAACCAGGAGTCCCGGGATTCCGGGAAGAGGTCGACCGAAGCTGTCTTCCGGTCCTGCCCGGACATGCATCAGGCCGCTCTGGATCTGGCCGAGCGGGCGGAGCCTGGGGATGTGATCCTGACCGTAGGCGCGGGCGATGTCACCGCCATGGGACCGGTCATTCTCGACAGGCTGGCTGAACGGGACGAACAGTGAAGACCAGTAAGGGTCGCAGCGCCTCTAGCACAGCCTCTTCCAGGACCAGGGCCGTCCGGGCTGCCAAGGCTGCACGGACAGCCCGGTCTGGGCGCACCAAGCCTGCGAAAGAGGAACCGCGGACCGGGAGAACCGCCAGATCGGGCAGATCGACCGTTTCCGATGCTGCGGGACTGGCAGGTCGCCGGTCCAAGACTGAAAAGACAGGCGGCCGGGGCGGGCGTCTTAAACGGTCCAAGCGTCTCAAGGGTCGTCCGAATCGAGCGAAGGATGCAGGAGGATCCCGGACACGTAGCGCAAGATCGGCTTCTTCATCCTCCCGCTCTCTGGCCAAAGGCAGCAGCGCCTCAGCCTCCAAGTCTGCGACATCCAAGTCTGCAGAATCTCATTCAACCAGTTCTGCCGGCGGATTCGTCGATGCCAGGACCATACCGCCGGACCGACCCGTCTCTGGCAGGATAGGCACCGACCAGGAGGATCAGGGGCTGGGGATTTTCGTTCGGCCCAAGGTTCTGGACTTTCAGGCCCGGGTGCGCGAGAAGAAGAAGGTCAGCCGCAGGCTGGTCCTGATCCGGACAGGTGTCGTCCTCCTGGTCATGGCTCTGATAGCAGGACTGGCATGGTTGCTCTTTCTCTCGCCGGTCTTCCGCCTGCAGACCGACAAGATCAGTGTCAGCGGCGGCAATGCCTGGGTATCCAACGATCGCGTGACTTCAATCGTGGCCCATCAGGGGGATCGCTCGCTGCTGCTGATTTCCACCAATGGCGTCGAGCAGGAGATCAGCGGCATGGCTGGGGTGACCGATGCCAAGGTCCGCAAGAGTTTTCCGCACGGTCTGCAGGTGACCTTCGATGCCCAGGAGCCCACTGCGGTCTTCAAGGATGCGCAGGACAAACTGACGGCCGTCGACAGACAGGGGAGGGTGCTCAATACTGTGTCCAAGCCGGTGAAGGGAGTGCCGGTCATCCAGGTGTCCACTGTCAATCGTGCCCAGCAGGATCAGGCGGTCAGGCAGACCCTGCGGATACTGTCGACCATGCCCGAGGCCATGCGTCATTCGGTGACCAAGGTGACTGCGGAAACCCAGGACTCCATCACCACCGAGCTGGACCAGGGCAAACATGTCATCATCTGGGGCGACGGCTCCGACCTGAAGCTCAAGCAGGCCGTGGTCGACAAGATCATCAACGATCCATCCAAGATCGGCGACAAGCATCAGTTGGATGTATCGGCGCCTCTGCGGCCCATCGTCAAATAGCGGCTGTAGAAGCTGCCGGCTTCATTAGTTTGTCGGTGTCCAGCAGGATGGTCACAGGTCCGTCGTTGACCAGATCCACTCGCATGTGGGTGCCGAATTGTCCGACGGCAACTGACACACCAGCCGCGGCCAGTGCCCGGTTCAGATCCTGCCAGACCTTTTGGGCATGTCGGGGCTCTCCCGCAGCCATGAAACTGGGGCGATTGCCGCGATGCAGATCCGCATAGAGGGTGAACTGGGAGATGGAAAGGATGGAGCCGCCGCAGTCCAGGACCGACCGGTTCATCCGGCCATCCTCGTCGGCAAAGATGCGCATCCGGGTCAGCTTGCGGACGGCATAGTCCACTTGGGCATCGCCGTCGCTGTCCTGGACGGCCACCAGAAGCAAGAGACCCGTGCTGATACTTTGGGGTTTAAAATCAGGATCCGGCTGCCCTTGCTCGTCGACCACATCGACCCGGGCACGGCTGACCCGTTGTATGACGATTCTCATGGTTACAGTCTAAATACTTCAGACGTTGTTGTAGTGCCGCAGGGAAAAGCTGGATCGGTACCTGGTGAAGGTCGGCCTGGAGAACGGTTTGAAGATCGGCATGAAAGATGCCCACTTCAATGTAGTCATGGGCGGGCTGGTTCCTGTCAATGATCCAGTTGATGGCTGTCCCTTCAACTCTTACGATGCCTAGCTTCAGGTCGAAGTCCGCGGTGCCTTTGTTGCCAAGGCAATATGATGTGTTGCCTCTTCGACGCAATCCTGATCGGTGTGCATGGAGAATGTCATGAGGAATTACCTACTTACTTCGTTGACGGGCGGATTCTGGCCAGTCATGGTTTCCCTTGGATTGTCTCAGATTCGTTGGCGCCGCTGGATTATACAGACGTATCCGTCAATTGACTGCTGCGGTCATGATCCAGTCGGTCTGTAGATCCTCGCCCAAGGTGAAGGTGTGCTCCCCGGTCCGTTTGAAGCCCATGGCTTGGTAGAAACGTTGGGCGGGCTCATTGTGCTCCCATACTCCTAGCCAGATTTTGTTCAAATTCTGAGTCCTGGCACGTTTGAAGGCTCGATTGATCAACAGGGTGCCCAATCCATGGCGTTTGAAATCCGATAGGACGTATAGCCGCTCGATCTCCATGGATGTGTCGCCGAACTGCTCTGTTCGGGCCTTCCCGGTGTTGAGCTGCATGTAGGCTGCGGGTGTGCCATCCACGCTGGCCAGCAGAAAAACGGATTCAGGTTCGGACAATTGTGACTTGACCTGTTCGGGGGAGAAGGAGTGTCGGAGGTAGTCTTCCATGTTTTCCCGGCTGTTGTCGGCGGCGAAGGTGTCTCTGAAGGTGGTCATGCCCAAGGAACGTATCAGTCCGGCATCATCTGATGTGCATTGCCGTATAGTTGCGGTCATGATGGCGATTCCTTTCCTCATTGATTCTGCTGCTTGGATATATCTGCTTTGATAGGCACTGTTTTCAGTTGACGACCTTGAGTCCGACAACGCAGGCGACCAAACCGATGATGAGCAGAATGCGGGCGAGTGAAATAGGCTCCGAGCCCGTAGCCATGGCGTATAGGACAGTCAAGGCAGCTCCGATGCCGACCCAGACCGCGTAGGCCGTGCTGGCAGGGATGTTGCGCATGGCAAAGGCTAGACCCATCATGCTGAGAATCAGCCCCACAATAAAAACGATGTCAGGGACGATTTTGGTAAAACCTTGAGACTTGCCTAGGGCTGTGGCCCAGACCGATTCACAGACGCCAGCGAGTATAAGTATGATCCACGAGGGCATGGCTCCCTTTCGGCAAGTCTTGTCGCTGTCCGGGTACTTGACCATCGTCCGGGAACCTGAATCAGATTCTGAACATCAGAATAGCACGTGGGCGACTCTGATGGCGGACTAAGAAGGGGAGGGAGCGGTCGACGGTCCATTGCGAGAAGGAATCAGGGTTGATTCAGGGTCGTTTCAGGGGTTTGCCGGATGTTGTCTTCAGCGTCGATCGACTATTCATGTAAATACAGGAATATAGCCGAGTGTACGCACGAGGACGTGGCAGGTGAATGAAGCATGACTTGGGCCTTACGTGATTTGAAAGCCAATAGTGGCGTCTGGGCTGGCGTCTTCATCGTTCTTGTGGTCACCCAAACCCTGCTCTGTGCCATGAGCGTGAGCATAGGTGTCAACCGCTATTACCAGGGTTTCTCGGTCAAGACCAGGGATCCTGCCAAGAGCCTGGCTTCGGTCCTGAGTCTGGTTTTTCTCATGGTCATTGTGCTCGGCTGCCTGGTGATCAAGCAGACCCTGCAGGCATCGATTCGCCAACGTCGGCAGGGGCTGGCCCTTCTTTCGCTGCTGGGAGCTACGCCTAAGCAGGCCCTGGTGCTTACGCTTTTGCAGGTGATAATTTTGGTTCTGCCGGCCTCCCTTGTCGCCGTGGCTCTTTCACCTGCGCTGGCTGGAAGGATCCTGGATTGGTATTCCACAGGGATGCGAATGCCGGTACATTTCGCTTTTACCTGGCACGGTTTTCCCAGGTCTGCCCTGACTGGTCTTGCAGTGGGATTGGCCACGGCCGTCTTGGCGACCAGCCGGACATTGCGGGATTTGGGGAAGATGACACCCGTCCGGATGGTGCGCCGTGCTGAGGAGAGCGAATCGGTTGAACGACCGAGACATGGACGTGGTCTTGTATCCCTTTTCCTTGGGTTGGCCTTGCTGCTATTGCCATTGCCTGTCTTTGCCTATCTTTCGCGCAGCGGCTCTGGGTCCTTAGAGCCTAAGCAGGTCCAAGCGGTCATAAGTGCCGTTGGAAGTGGACCGCTGTTTGCTATTCTCTTGCTGCTGATTGCCTTGGCACGTTCTGGGGGGCCAGTTATAAGCAGGGTCACTCAATTTTGGACTGCTCTGGTCCCCTCGTCATCTGCTGTCTGGCGGATAGCGCGTTCACAGGCTGTGGCCAGGAGTCGAGATACGACATTCGGCTCAACAGTTATAGCTTTGACTGCCTGTATGTTTCTGGTCGGCGGTCTGTTGGCTGCTGGAGGCACCAGTACCATCGCCATGAACAAGGTACCGGGAATAGAGAACGTCACATCGGGTGGAACCCTGGAGTTGCTCTATGGTTTCTGGGCAGCGCTACTGGTCGCCCTGGTCGGCGTGATTGCAGGGTTCGCCATCGCCGCTCGGGATCGTGACCTCGATTTGGCGCTCCTGTCAATTGCCGGCGCAAACCCGCAGCAGCTGACTGCTATATCCATATTGGACGGCACCATCGTGATGACCACAGGCATTATCATCGCTGCGGGCGGCACCGGACTGGTCGGGCTGAGCACAGCTATGGTCTACTGGCCGCTTGTCCACAGCCTGTCCATGGTTTTTCCTTGGCAGTTCTTCCTTATATGTGGGTTGCCGATCATCGTCGTCGGCTCGCTAACGACCATGCTGACGGCGCGGCCTGCTTTGCGGCGCTCGCCCATAGCCATTCTGCAAGGGGCCGTAGGCGAATGATTGACAATGAACTTTTACTCCTGGACCCGCGATGCGTAATTGAGCGGTCTTGCCGAGCGTTGATCTCGGCCATGGCTGTGTGGCATATTCATCAACCTGCAGTTCCTTGCCGTATTGACCAGCGCTGGTCAATACGGCAAATGCATGTTGGCTGCTTGAAGATGGGTATCGTCATTATGGCACGTTCATCTTGAGGAGATCCTGCTGACGATTAACTTTTAACTGAGAAGTAGATAAACAATTGGCGGTCAAATTTGTGTATTGGGTACAGTGATTCGTGTCAGTCTGAACAAGACTCGATTACTCAGACTTCACTTATGTCACAGTGTTTGGTCATGGCTGCCAGTGGTCATCAAAGTGAGAATCATTCGATTCTTGTCGCGCTTGTATACCAGGAGCCAGTCTGCGTCGACATGTAGCTCTTCGTATTTGGACCAGCGTCCCTTCAACTGGTGATTCCGGTATTTACGTTTAAGCAGTGCTGAATTGTAGTCAGCCAAATCGTCGAGCACTTGATCGAGCCTGCTTAAGTCGAAATGCTTCTTCTTGATTTTCTTCACATCACGCAGGAATTTCTGCGTATATGCAAACTCATACATGATGGATGATGTCTTTCATATCCTCTACATCACCCACGTGAGTGACCGGTGAAGCTTGAGCTTCCTCCATTTCCCTGTCAAAATTGGAAAGTTGGGAGCGAAATGGAAGTCCCCCTTCGCGCAAGGACTGAGAAAGAAACATATTTATTGCTGTGCCGAGATCAAGGCCTAGATCTTCGAAAAGCTGTGAGGCCCGACGCTTCATATCCTCACTGGTGCGAATTTGAATTCTTGCTGTCTCTTTCATTGTTTTCACCCGTTTCGATTGCTTTGTTGGTCGTTCTAGATCCAGAATTATATCATTATTGCTCCGAATGGAGTTATATTGGAGTTATTTTAACTCCGCGAGTGAAGAAACGAGCATGACTTGAGATTCATGAATAAGGTTTTTGACAATGTGACGCACTAAAAAATGCGGGGAGATGGATTCTGAACCTTACAAGCGGTATGAAAAGGGCCAGCCAAGTTGCCTCGGCTGGCCCTTGTTTTGTGGAGCTGCGGGGAATTGAACCCCGGTCCGGTGACCGCACCCTCAGTCTTCTACGTGCGTAGTCTGCTGGCCTTTGTGGCTATCTGTCTGCCCCCACCTGTGTCGCAGACAACCGGTGGCGGGCATAGCCGCAGTAAAAGTCCCCGAACCGCCCTGTGGCGCGGCAGTTCAGGCAAGTCTTCTTAATGACGCTCAGCATCCCCCCGAAGGCGAAGGGGAGTGAACGGAGCAGCTGCTCACTGGTTAATCCTGGCGCGAAGCTCAGGCAGCGAGAGCGAACTCAGTGCGGTTAGATTTAGCACTTGTTGTTTGCGGGAGGACATTAACGAGCGGACCCCCGCGTTCTCGGCACGCTTCCCTGCGACGAACAGGTCACCGTCGAAACCGATCAGCCCCGATCTTGAATTATCAAGCTCTGCTGGTGCCATTGCGGACCAGCGTCGTCAGTATACAACAGATGGACGTTATAGTTATTCCCGCTTCTCCCTGGGCATTGACTCCAATCCTGGTCAAGCCATAGAGCCCAGTCGACTGGTGGCATATTCGCTGAAGGCGTGCACCTCCTCCACGTCCTCGTGGAAAGCCTCCCGCTTGGTGTCGTTGAAGAGGAAGATGTTGAAACGAGGCATGTCATCCCCGGCGAAGGGGATGAAGCGCAGGCCGTCGCCAGGGTGCACGCCAGCCGCAGTGATCAGGCTGCAGACCAGCCCGGATGTGGTCACCATTTTCAGTGTTTCCACGTCGGAGACCTCGATCAGGTGGCTGACTGGTTCAGACAGGTGAATCAGCCGTTCCGCTGCCTGGGCATGGACGAAATCACGGTTGAGGGTGGCGAAGGGGACGTCCCCCGGAAGCATGGCCAGATCCTCGGGGTGCAGACTGGTCATTCCTGCCGTGCCCAATCGTTCGACCATGGACTGAGTGCAGACCATGCCGAAGGGGAAGGATGCCAGCTTGGTCGTTTCGACGCCATCCACGCTCAGCGATTCGTCGACGCTTGCTACAGCCCCGTAGTCCACACGGTGGGCCTCTATTTGGTCCAGCAGTTTTTGAGATCCTATGGTTTCTACGGTCGTGCTCTTGTCTGGGTCACACTGCTCTTGCTTCCCTTGTCCGGAGCTCAGCAGCGATGAGATGATGGGCGGCAGGCCGATGGTGCGCCTTCGAGTGCCGGTCCGCGCAGCCAAGGCCTCAGGCAGAGAGTTAATCAGATCCAGGGCCTGGCCGACATGGTCCACCACTGTTTTTCCGGCCTGGGTGAGCTGTGTACCGTCACCTGCTCCGAATCGCTGACGTAGGACCAGCTTGGTTTTTAGGCGCTTTTCCAGTCTTCTGATGGCCTGCGAGACCGCAGGCTGAGAGATGCCCGCCTCCAACGCGACATCGGTGAAACTGCCGTACCGGGCCAGCATGGTAAGCAGCTCGAGGTCGCGGACATTATCCATATAGGTCATGAGCCGCTTCCCTTGATTGTTGCTCAGATTAGTATTGCTTATCCGTCAACTCTGGCGAAAGACTACTTATTATTAGACTATCATCGTTAGCTGGACTTGAGAAGATTAACCCTTGAGAATATTGACAGGGCCCGACTCATGATTGGGGCCCGGTCGCCACGATCATAGGTTATGAACTGTGACGGCCGGGCCCCAATCTCAACATCGCAAGAGGCGAAGGTGCCGGTTTCGCTCAGGCATCATAGTGCCACTGGGCCTTGGCCACGGCGGCGTCCACATCCTCAATCGGCTCCCGGTTCAGACCCTCCTGGACGGCCTGTTCAGCCACAGCTGTGGCGACCCGGCGCGAGATCTCCTTGAGGTCGGCCACCGGCGGCAGCACGGCGGTTCCGGGCTTGTCCACGTCGATCATGTCGGAAATGGCATAGGCTGCGGCCAACAACATTCCCTTGGTGACCAGCCTTGCCTTGGCGACGATGGCCCCGAAGCAGATGCCGGGATACATGAGTGCGTTGTTGCCCTGTCCGATGGAATAGGTGACGCCCTGGTAGTCAACAGGCTTTGAGGGAGTGCCGGTGATGACGAAACCGCGGCCATGGGTCCAGGCGATCACGTCGGCGGCCTTGGCCTCGGCCAGTTCCGTGGGGTTGGAGATGGGGCAGAGCAGCGGCCGTTCCACGTGCTTGGCCATGGCCTCCACAACGTTCTGGTCAAAGGCTCCGGGCTTGGTCGAGGTGCCGATGAGCACCGTGGGTTGGAAGGCGTCGACGACCTGTGCCAGCGAGGTCTTGTCGGTGACCGAGGCGAACTCGTCCGGCTTGCGCGCATAACGGGTTTGGCCCTCGGTCAGATCATCCTGGCCCTGCTCGATCAGACCCTGACGGTCGAAGAGCAGGACCCTACTGCGCGCGGTCTTGGTATCCATGCCTTGGCGGATGATCAGGTCGTCCACGATCTGGTCGGCGATGCCCACGCCGGCGGTCCCTGCGCCGAAGACCATGATCTTGGTGTCTTTGGGGTCGGTTCCGGCGATTTTTCTGGCGGCGATCAGTGCGGCCAGGACGGTCACGCCAGTGCCCTGGATGTCGTCATTCAGGGTCAGGATCCGGTCCTGATAGCGCTTGAGGACGGGTGCGGCCTCGGGCCTGCCGAAGTCCTCCCAATGGATCAGGGCCTCCGGATAGCGCTGGAGGACCTGTTGGACGAAGTCATCGATGAAGTCGTCGTAGCGCTGGCCTCTGACCCTGGCGAAGTGGTTGCCCACGTAGTCGGGATTGTCCAGCAGGGCCTGGCGGTTGGTGCCCACATCCACCATCACCGGCAGAACGCGCGAAGGGTCAATGCCGGCAGCAGCGGTGTAAACCGCCAGCTTGCCCGTCAGGATCTCAGCGCCCTGAGCGCCCCAGTCGCCGATGCCGAGAATGCCTTCCGCGTCGGTGCAGACCACCAGGTCAATGGGCCGATCACCGGCGTACTGGTCCAGGGCATCGCCGATCCCCTCGGGATGATCAATGGAGATGTAGGCCACGTCGCTGCCCGAATAGAACTCGTCATAACGTTGGATGGACTGGGCCACAGTGGGGGCGTAGACGATGGGCATGTACTCGGTCAGGTGCTTGTCCATGCTCCTGTAGAAAAGTCGACGGTCGGTGCGGCAGATGCTCATCAGATAGAGCCGCTTGTCCAGATCGGTAGGCTGGGCCAGGAAGCGGCGGTAGACGATGCGCTCGCGCTGTTCGTCATCCTGTACGGCAGCAGGCAGCAGTCCGTCCAGCTTCAGTTGACGCCGTTGTTCATAGTCGAATCCCAGTCCCCGGTTGGCATAGGAATCGTTGATGGTATCGAATCCTGTCATGGTCTCACTTGTCCTTCACGATCGGGGCCGGCCGCGTTGCCGGACCTCTGCAATCAGCCTAGAAAAGCCTTGGACACACTGGCAAATAAGCAGAACCTATATGCGCTTAAGCCTCTTTTGCCGCTCTTTGATGGGCCTTGGAGGTCATAGGCGGCCGCCAGTTATGACGCTACCTCATATAGGCAATGCTTATTTGTCGCCCCCGCCGCCTGCCGCATAGCATAAGTCCACATGAGCAAACCGACGAAGAGGTCGGTGGTTTCCAGGCGGTTATACGCCGGATCATGAGCGAAGGAGCAATGATGGGTGAAACAGTACGAGCGGGTGAGGGCAGGGGAGACCCCCAGGCAGGGGCCAGCCAGCCTTTCAACACGAGCCAGTTGGTCAAGGCTCTGATCTGTGTAGCGGTAGGGTTGGTCATCTTCCTGATTCCGCCTCCCAAGGGGCTGACCGCTCAGGGCATGCACATGCTGGGAGTCTTCGTAGGCACCATACTAGGACTGATTCTGCAGCCTCTGCCCACCTCAGCAGTGGCCATCATCGGCATGACCGTGGGGATGTTGACCGGGGCTCTGGATCCCAAGAAGGCGGCTTTCAACGGACTGGGCAGCGCATCCATCTGGCTGATCGTGGCGGCCTTCTTCATCGCCCAGGGCTTTGTCTCTACCGGACTGGGCCGCAGGATTGCCCTGGTCTTTCTGTCTCGATTGGGCAAGTCCAGCCTGGGCACAGCATACGGGCTCTCGGCGGCCGACCTGGTCTTGGCTCCGGCCACACCGTCAAATACGGCTCGTCTGGGCGGCATTCTTTTCCCGATCATCACCTCCATCAGTGACGTGCAGGATTCGAAGCCGGACACTGACGAGTCCCGGCGACGTATCGGTGCTTATCTGGCGATTACTGCCAACAATGTCAACGCCATTACATCGGCCATGTTCCTGACCGCTATGGCGGCAGGCCCGGTCGTAGGACAGCTGGCCCAGAAGTTCCATGTGGACATAGGATGGGGCACCTGGGCCCTGGCTGGTATTGTGCCCGGCCTGATCTGCCTGATCATCATCCCCGCCCTGATCTACCGCATCTTCCCGCCAACCTTGAAGAACGTTCCTCAGGCTCAGGAGGATGCCAAGGACGAGCTCAAGGGAATGGGTCCGCTGAGCATGCACGAGTGGATCATGGCCGTGACCTTCCTGGTCATGCTGGTCCTCTGGGCGACCGGTTCGGTGATCCATATCAACTCCACCACCGTGGCCTTCCTGGGCGTGGCCGTGCTGTTGTGCACCAAGATCATCACCTGGCAGGATATGGTGGCTAACAAGTCCGCCTGGTCCACGTTGATCTTCTTCGGCGTCCTGGTAGGCATGGCGGAACCACTGAACACCTTGGGCGTCACCACCTGGGCGGGGGAGATCATCGCCGGACTGGTCAAGGGCCTGCCCTGGGTGCTGGTCCTGGTCATTCTGACGGTCTTCTACTTCCTCATCCACTACATGTTCGCTTCCGAGCTGGCTCAGGTGGCGGCCATCTACACGCTCTTCGTCAGCGTGGCCGTGGCTGCCGGGGTTCCCGCCATGCCTGCAGCGCTGATGCTGGGATGCGCCAGCGGTCTGATCGGTGCTATGACCCATTATGCCTCCGGACCGGCGGCCTTGATTTACGGTGCCGGATACGTCAAGACCTCTGAGTTCCTGCGGATCGGCCTGATCTGCGGACTGGTGACAGTGGCCATCTTCCTGACCGTTGGTCTGGGCTGGTGGCGGCTCATCGGCATCTGGTAAATTCCGATTCCGTAGATAAATATGTTTGGTCCCGTCCAGTCGGCTATTGACAGCTCGACCAGTCGGGACCAAATCATGTTTAAAAGCGAGTGATCACTGACCCTGCTGGCCCAGATAGTCGGGGATATGCTCGGGATATTCGGGCCAGGCGCCCTGCTGGGTGCAGACGAAGGCTGCGGTGTTGACGGCAGCCCGGTGGGCCTGGGTCAGGGAGGCCCCCAGCAGACGGTTGATGGCGAAGGTGCCGGAGAAGGCATCGCCGGCCCCGACCGTGTCGGCCACAGTGATCTCAGGCGTGGGCAGGTGTGAGGACTGGCCGTCCGCCAGGTAGATTGTGCTGTAGTCGCTGCCGGCGGTCAGCACGATGGTATCCAGGTGCCACTGGTCCATGAACCAGCGGCAGAGCTCGTCGTCGGTGGCTCCGGGAACGCGGAACATGTCGCGCAGGGTGACCAGCTCCTCGTCGTTGAGCTTGAAGACCGTGGCCATGTCCAGCAGCTCCTGGATCAGATCCTTGCTGTAGAAGGTGCCGCGCAGATTGATGTCGAAGAAACGCATGGCTTGGCTCTTGGTGTGTCGCAGCACCTGCAGGCAGGTCTCACGGGACCCGCTGCTGCGCATGCCCAGCGTGCCATAGCAGACGGCATCGGCCTTGCTGGCCAGCCCGGCCAGGTCATCCGTGTATTCCAGATGATCCCAAGCCACATCAGGCTTGAAGACGTACTGGGGGATGCCCTCGGTCAGCTGGACCTCTACGGTGCTGGTGGGGTGGTCGTTGTGCTGCAGGACAGCATCGACCCCGGCCTTGCGAACAGCCTCCTCAAGCTCACGGCCCAGGTCGTCCCGGCCTACAGCGCTGATGGCATAGCCTTCCGCACCGTTCTTTGCGGCGTGATAGCTGAAGTTGACCGGTGCGCCACCGGCCCGCTTGCCTGTTGGCAGGACATCCCAGAGGATCTCGCCGATGCTGAGGACCACAGGTTTACTGGTCATGGTGTTCCTTTCCTGATGACGGTCGATGCGCCCGCCTTGTACTTGTTGATTTCACAGCTGTGCGGCCCATGCTGGCCGGGTGTTCCAAAAATTGGCTGGCCGCCACAGCCGCAGCGCCGGTCAGTGTGGCATCGGCTGGAAGGCGTGAAAGCAGGATCTGGGTGTGCTCACGCAGGCCAGGCAGGGCGCGCTGGGACACTATGGACCGAACCCGTTCCAGCAAGCGGTTTCCGGCGGCGGCCACCATGTCTCCGATGACGATTTGGGCAGGGTTGTAGGCGTTGACGATGGTCACGCAGCCGTAACCCACGTAGTCGGCTATCTGATCCACTAGGGTCCGTGCGGCCCGCTGGTCCGATCGGGCCTGGTCGAACAGGCATGCGCAGGCCTTGGCGTGGGTCATTGCTTTGACTCCGGGGAAGTGAGCCTGCATATCCGGCTGACACATGCGGCGGTGGATGGCTACCGCCGAGCAGTAGCATTCCAGGCAGCCTCGGTTGCCGCACTCGCATGGCAGACCGTTCAGATCTATGCTGACATGGCCGATCTCAGTGGCCGCTCCCCGACTGCCGTCCACCAGGGCGCCCCTGTCGATGACTCCCAGCCCCACGCCTTCGCCTACCAGGAAGTAGGCCATGCTGGATGTGCTGACGCGAGGATCGAACAAGCTATGGGCCAGAGCGCCGGCCCGGGCATCCTGCTCAATAAAAGTAGGTACGCGGAAGGCCTGAGCGAATTCGTGGATAAAGTCCACGCCACGCCAGCCCGGCATACTGGTGACCAGGGCGATGCGGCCACTCTCGCGCAGGTAGGGGCCAGGCACGGCCATGCCCACGGCCACGATGGCCGGATTCGCCTTCAGTCGCCCTTCAACTCGGGCTTTGACCTCTGCCACGGCGGCGGGAATGTCATCGGGGTCGACGGGGGGCAGCTCTTCCGAGTCCAGCAGCCGGCCGCTGATGTCGAACAGACCGATGCTGACCAGACTGCGGGCGAACTTGACTCCGATGACCTGGTAGCGGTCGGCATTCAGGGCCAGGCCGATAGATCGACGGCCACCATCTGAGTCCAGGCTGCCGGTTTCGCTGATCAGACCCAGGCTGATCAGACGGGCCACGAGCTTTCCCACTGCCGCCGGTGTCAGATTGAGGTCCCGGGCCATCTGGGCTCGCGAACTGGTGCCCTGCCGGTGCAGATACTGGACGATGCGTGACTGGTTGAGCTCTGAGAGTGCCTTTGGTGTGCTGGCGTATGGGCTGCCTCGCATATCAACCTCCTCCTTGAGCGGTGCTGTCACGCGGACTTCGCGCACTTTATCAACAACGTTTATACATTAACATCGTTTAGTATCCTTGCGCAACTGGTTCACCAACGCTCAAGAGTCTGATGGAAGATCGCCGTCGGCATTTGCCCATATCCGCAGCTGGGGGAGGGTTGTGGTTTGTGATGGTAGGTTGTGTCCACGAGAAGATCATTGACAGAGTCGAGGCAGGTTGTGCCTCGAGAAGGGCGTTGCCAAGCCCATGGCATCATAGGATTCATCCGCTCGTGTGCAGGGTGGTCGACTGCTGGTCTTCGAATGCGCAGCCCATACAGTCGCGTGGGGTTTTTCACCGGGTGCGCGCACGCCTATTGCGGATAGGCCATAGCAGTGGTGCAGACGAATCGATTGTCCCCTGCAGGCGGGCCTTTGTGGCTTGAGCTCAAAGCTTCAGACGATAGTCATAGGGCTGTCGCGGATATTCGATTCAAGTGGCAGCGTTTGAACCATCTATATAATTTAACGATTTGACAAAATCAATCCGTCCCTCTACCCTTGATGTTCAGGAGGCAGGAACTGATTTCCTCCACTGTGAACGCCGTAAAGGCAAATGCATGAGGCAAAGGAGCATTTCGGATGGGTTTATGGGATGTCGACAAGATTGAATACGTAGGTCGCCAAGGCATCAAGGAAGGCCTGGGCTTCCGTTACTATGACAAGAACAAAGTGGTGGCCGGCAAGCCCATGAAGGACTGGCTGCGTTTCGCCGTAGCCTGGTGGCACACCTTCAACCAGGGTCTGGTGGATCCCTTCGGAGACCCCACAGCACAAAGGCCCTACTACCGCTACACCGATCCCATGGATCAGGCGCTGGCCAAGGTGGACTATGCCTTCGAGCTCTTCACCAAGCTGGGCGTCGAGTTCTTCTGCTTCCACGATCGTGATCTGGCTCCCGAGGGCGATACCCTGCGCGAGACCGACGCCAATCTTGACAAGGTGATCGACCGCATTGAGGCCGCCATGAAGGACACGGGCGTCAAGCTGCTCTGGAACACCTCGTCGCTCTTCACCAATCCTCGTTTCGAGGCCGGCGCGGGCACCTCGCCCTTCGCTGACATCTATGCATATTCTGCAGGCCAGCTCAAGCACAGCCTGGAGATCGGCAAGCGGCTGGGTGCTGAGAACTACGTCTTCTGGGGCGGCCGCGAGGGCTACGAATCCCTCTGGAACACCCGTATGAAGGAGGAGCAGGACCATATGGCCGCTCTCTTCCACATGTGCGTGGACTACGCCAAGGAGATCGGCTTTGACGCGCAGTTCCTGATCGAGCCCAAGCCCAAGGAGCCTACTCTCCACCAGTATGACTACGATGCAGCCACCACCATCAACTTCCTGCGCACCTACGACCTGCAGGATAACTTCAAGCTCAACATCGAGGGCAACCACGCCAACCTGGCCATGCATACCTACCAGCATGAGGTCCGCGTGGCCCGTGAGGCTGGCTTCCTGGGATCCCTGGATGCCAACCAGGGCGACAAGCTGATCGGCTGGGACATGGACGAGTTCCCCTCGGACCTCTACGATGCCACTGCTGTCATGTGGGAGGTGCTGGCCAACGGAAGCATCGGGCCCCGCGGAGGCTTGAACTTCGACGCCAAGCCGCGCCGCTCCTCCTTCCTGCCTGAGGACCTCTTTAGGACCCATATCGTGGGCATGGACACCTATGCTGCTGGTCTGCTGGTCGCTGCCAAGATGCATGAGGACGGCTACATTGAGCAGCTGCAGCAGGAGCGCTACTCCTCCTTCGAATCCGGCATCGGCTCGACGGTAAAGGACGGCACGGCCACGCTGGCCTCCCTGGAGGAGTACAGCCTCGACAAGCCGCAGGCCGAACTGATCGCTGCTGACAAGTCCGACCACCTTGAAGTAGTCAAGGCCACCATCAACAACTACATCGTTGAGGCCCTGGCTCAGGCTTGAGCCTTGGACGGTTGTCGTCGTCTAGCCCCGTGAGCTTTCACCCGCGGGGCTTTTTTGCGCTTTGACCAAGGCAGACAAGTTCGCCAGGGTGGACGCTTCAGTCTTCATAGGGGACAACCGGAGCACTCCGGTTCGATGACACATGCGGCAACCTTTGGAAAGCGTGTGTCATGGCCTCGGTATCATGGTCGCATGTGAACGTAAACAGTCACACCTGTGAAACGTCTGCCGCCAAGGCCACCGAGGAGGATGGAGTCGTCATGTTCATACCACGCTATTACGAGGATCCAGCCACGCTGCATGTGGGGACCGAGCCCAACCGTGCTTACTGCGTCCCAGCCAGCGTCTCCCTGGACACGCGTGGCGATCGGCGCAGGGGCTCTGACCGGTATTTGGACCTGGATGGAGACTGGGATTTTCGTTATTACGCCAGCATCGACCAGCTGGATGCTGAGGTCCAGTCCGCCGCCGAGGCCAGGGATCCTGTCTTCTTCGAAGCCGGCTACCGCCCTTCCAAGGATGCAGGGCTAGGGGCATACAAGCCTATCCATGTGCCAGGAGTCTGGCAGACCCAGGGCTATGACAACCCCCAGTACACCAACGTGCGCTATCCCTTCCCCTTCGATCCGCCCAGAGTGCCTGCCGACAATCCTTGCGGCATCTACCTGCGTGACTTCGATTACGAGCGGGATCCCTCAGCGCCCCGTGCCCTGCTCAATTTCGAGGGGGTGGACTCCTGCTTCTACCTTTGGGTCAACGGGGACCTGATCGGCTATAGCCAGGTCTCGCACTCCACCAGCGAGTTCGACGTAACCGACCATCTGCAGAAGGGTCGTAACCAGTTGGCCGTCCTAGTGCTTAAGTGGTGTGACGGCAGCTATCTGGAGGACCAGGACAAGTTCCGCATGAGCGGCATCTTCCGTGATGTCTACATCCTGCGTCGGCCCAAGGTGCGTCTGCGTGACTGGTTCGTCCACACCGATCTGGACGAGAGAATGGAACATGCCAACGTAACCCTCGATCTGGATCCGACCGGCGTATCGGGCCAGGACGATGCCGCCCTAGATGTACAGGCTCTGCTGTCTGATCCTGATGGGGTTGAGGTGGCACGGGCCGAGCTGGCAGGTTGCAGGGGTCCTGCGCAATTGTTCATGGAGATCGACCATCCCCGCCTCTGGAATGCTGAGGACCCTGAACTTTATAAACTGACGCTGTCCACCAAGGCCAGCGCTCCCGGCTCTGGCGATTCGGGTGAGGTTATCACTGAGTACATCGGTCTGCGCACCATCAGTGTGGACGGCCAAGTGGTCAAGGTCAACGGCAGCCCCATCAAGATCCACGGAGTCAACCGCCACGACGGGGATCCTCTTACAGGATTCGCCATTGACCAGGAGCAGATCATGCGCGACCTGACCCTGATGAAGGAACACAACGTCAACGCTATCCGCACATCCCATTACCCCAACAGCCCCCAGTACTACGCCCTTTACGACCAGCTGGGCTTCTACCTGATCGCCGAGGCCGATCTGGAGGCCCATGGCATCGAAGGTCTCTACCACGGCCCGGACTGGAAGGAGCCCGACTACTGGAACGGTCGCATTGCCGACGAACCGCGCTTTACCGATGCCATCGTCGACCGGGTCCAGCGCAGCCTGGAGCGCGACAAGAACCATCCTTCTATTCTGATCTGGTCCATGGGCAACGAAAGCGGCTATGGCTGTGGCATCGAAGCGGCTTTGGCTTGGACCAAGTCCCGGGACCCCTCCCGTCTGACCCACTACGAGTCGGCCATCCATGGATCTCCCCGACAGGATCTGGACTACAGCAATCTGGATATCACCTCGCGGATGTATCCCACCATCAAGCAAATCGAGGATTACTTCACGCCGAAAGGTCCTCATGGCATCGGCAGCCACGGGGATGACGGGGACGGGGGCCGTCGGCCATACTTCCTATGCGAATACTGCCATGCCATGGGGTTGGGTCCCGGGGATCTGGAGGACTACTTCCGGGTCATTCAGGCCCATCCAGGGCTTCTGGGCGGCTGCATCTGGGAGTGGGCCGATCACGCCATCGACCAGGGCAGGGATCGGAAAGGCCGTCGGATCTATGCCTACGGGGGAGACCACGGCGAGTACCCCCACGATGCCAACTTCTGCATGGACGGCCTGGTCTATCCCGACCGGCGGCCCCACACCGGCCTCAGGGAGTTCAAGAACGTCTTCCGCCCGGCCCGTCTGGCCGCCTACGATCCGCAGACCCGGCTGCTCACCTTGCATAACTACCTGGACTTCACTTTCCTGGATGAGTACCTGAGTCTGAAGTGGATCCTTCTGTGTGATGGGGAGCCTGTGGCCTCGGGGTCGCCGGAACTGGATCGAGGTACCGGCCTGCATATCGCCCCCCATGCCGAGGGCACCGTGGGCCTGCCGACCATGGATCCGCCCGAGCATGGCCGACTGACCCTGCTGGTGGAGTATGCCCTGGCCAAGGCTGATTCGGTGCTTCCCCAAGGGCATCCGCTAGGCTTCGATCAGCTTGAAGCCGCAGACGTGGGAATGCCTGAACGCCCCAACGGAGTGGCCAGGGTCATCAGTGCCGATCCTGGCAACGGAGCCCGGGGCGCCCACCGGCCGGTGGTCAGGCAGACTGATGCCCGCTTCGATGTGGAGGGGTCAGACTGGCGTTACGTCTTCAACCGCCGTACGGGCATGGTGGAATCCATGAGCGTCGACAACCGTTCCCTGCTTACTGCTCCTATGGAGGTCAACCTCTGGCGGGCGCCCACCGATAATGATGCCACTATCAAGGAGGAATGGCGCAAGGCCGAATACGACCGGGCCAGCACCAGGGCCCTCTCCTGCCAGCTGCAGACTGATCAGGAACGGGGGCTGACCACCATCAAGGCTGAGTTGTCCCTGGTGGCACCGTTTATTCAGCCCATGGGCCGCATCCTTGCCACCTGGACCCTGAGCGACCAGGGTGGGCTGGACCTGAACATGGAGCTGCATCGGGATCCCGAGTTCCCCTATTTGCCAAGGTTTGGGCTGCGACTCTTCCTGCCCCGGAGCCTCCAGCAGGTCACCTACTGCGGCTATGGGCCTTACGAGAGCTACCGGGACATGCACCGTGCCAGCCACTATGGTGTTTTCCGCAACACTGCATCAGGCATGGTAGAGCACTATCTGCGTCCCCAGGAGAACGGCTCCCATTATGGCTGCGACTACGTCCTGGTGGAGGATGACCGCTCACTGCTGCAGGCGGCAGGGGATAGTCCCATCAGCTTCAATTGCTCCCCTTATACGCAGGAGGAGCTGACCACTAAGGAGCACGATCACGAGCTGGAGGAATGCGGATCGACCGTGCTCTGTCTGGACTATGCCACAAGCGGCATAGGCTCCAACAGCTGCGGACCTGAGTTGGATCCCGCCTACCGCTTGGATGAAACCGACCTGGTTTTCGGACTGCATCTGCGGGTCCGCTCCAAATGACAGGAGCTGGCTGGGTCTTTCATCCCCGCCAGCGCAGATATTGCTGATAGACTCTCTCGCAAGGTGCTCCTGTCAGTGTGGCCTCGATGTTCACCGGCCAGGTGGGGGGCTCCTCTTCTCCAGCCAGAGCCCAGGCCGCCTGGCGGGCAGCACCGATGGCCACATATTCGTCCGGCCGGGGCAGCTGCACATCCATGCCCAGAATTCCCGGGGCATAGGCTCTGACTGCAGGGGACTTGGCGCCACCGCCGACTAGAAGAATTCTGGAGACCGTGGTGCCCAGCCGTTTCAGCAGCTCCAGGCAGTCACGCTGGGAACAGAGCAGGCCTTCCACGAATGCTCTGGCCAAGTTGGCGCGGGTGGTGTTGGCCAGGGTCAGCCCCACCAGGCTGGCGTGGGCATCAGGGCGGTTCGGGGTGCGCTCGCCGTCGAAGTAGGGGATCAGTGTGATGCCTTCGGCCCCAGGCGAGGACTCCTCCGCTAACGTGGCGAGACCGTCATAATCCGTCCCCAAGGCAGCCAGGCCTGCATCCAGGATGCGTGAAGCGTTGATGGTGCAGGCCAGGGGCAGCCAGTGGCCGGTTGCATCCGCGAATCCTGTTACCGAGGCGCTCATGTCATAGGCGGGAACCGGGCTGACCGCTGCGGCAACCCCCGATGTTCCCAGGGAGATGGAGACGTCGCCCACCTGCATGGCCAGGCCCAGGGCCGTCATGGCGTTGTCTCCTCCGCCAGGTGCGATGATGCAGCCGCCGGGTACATCCCTGCCGGCGATGCGGGCGTCGGCCTTGGCTCCGACCTGGCGGGGGCCAAGAACCTTAGGCAGGATCACCCGCTCGGCCATGCCGTCAGGCATGGCCATGGCCAGCAGGTCTCGCCGGTAGCAGTCGGCAGCGGGATCGTAGTAGCCGGTGCCGGAGGCATCCGAACGATCGGTGAAGAGATCCTCCAGCCCAGGCTCGGTTCCCGGATCTGCGGCTGGGCCATGACCGGCGATGACCCAGCTCAGCCAGTCGTGGGGAAGACATATGGCCGCGATGGCCTGGGCATTATCAGGCTCCATACGGCTGACCCAGGCCACCTTGGTGATGGTCAGCGAGGCTACGGGGGAGGAGCCCACAGCCCGCACCCAGGCTTGTTTGCCGCGCATGGCCAGGTTCTGGTCCGGATTCAGATCCTTGTTTGGCTCGTCGCTTTTTGCCTGAGCGTTTTCAGCCTCATCGGTCTTGGACTTGGCTAGCCGGATGATGAGATCGTCGGCATCAGGAGCCGAGCGCGTGTCGTTCCAGAGCAGGGCATCCCTGATCACTTGCCCTTGGCGGTCCAGCAATACCATGCCGTGCTGCTGGCCGCCAACGCTGATAGCCGAAACGTCGTTCAATCCCCCCGCCTGGGCTGAAGCCTGCTGAAAGGCCCTCCACCAAGCCATGGGATCGACGCTGGTGCCATCCGGATGAGGAGCTTTGCCGAAGCGGACCAGCCGACCGGTCCGGGCTTCGGTGACCCTCACCTTGCAGGACTGGGTCGATGTGTCCACTCCCGCCACCAGGATCTCATTCATGTCAGCCTCCTCGCACTTTGCGCTCCGGTTTTTTGGAGTACTCCATCATAATATCTCAATTATTAAATCGATAAACTAAGTAGTGCTGGTCCGGATGCCTTCCCACTGCTGATCTGCAGTCGGGCTGGAACGTAAGATGTTGAAGAGGGCCCAGGATCCTGCGGGCCTGTGTCCCTTCATGAAAGGTTGTTGAACCGTGGCTGCCCTGCGCTCTATCAATCAGGATGATCTGAGGAACCACAACCTCTCGGTCATCATCGACACCGTTCTGCGGTCGCCTATCTCGCTTAGCAGGGCGGATCTGGCCAAGGCCACAGGCCTGACCAAGGCCACCATGTCCCTCCTGGCGGGGCTCCTGCTAAAGAATCGGGTGGTGCGCGAGGAGGAGCCTGAGACCTCTCAGAGCAGCCATGGTCGGCCCAGCACCCCGCTGTCCATCGCACACGGACGCTGGGCTGGCCTGGGCCTGCAGATCAACACCGATGGCTACGGCTGCCTGGCCATGGATCTGGATGGGACGCTGATTGATTCAGCCTGGATCAAGGACGATATGCACGAGGCGGAGCCAGATCAGGTCTTCGCCAACCTGGAGGAGCTGGCCAAGCCTATTGAGCGCAAGCTGTCCCGTCGGCACTACCGCACAGTGGGTTCGGGCCTGGCCTTGCCTGGCCTGGTCGGTGGCGACACCACTCTGCTTATGGCACGCAATCTTGGTTGGGAACGTTTGGATCTGCAGGACTTCCCATTGGTCCATCGTCTGGCTCCCAGTGTGGGCAACGAGGCGCGTCTGGCAGCCCTTGCACAGATCCCCGGCTACGCCGCCCAGCGCCCTTCAGGTGGACATGAGGGGCCGCTTTCGCCCACCGATTCCTTTATCTACATCTCGACTGACATCGGCATTGGCGGTGCTGTGGTGCGCCGCGGTGCTGTGGAGACCGGGGATCATGGGTTCGCTGGTGAATTGGGACATGCCTCGGTTGATCTAAACGGCCCAACCTGCCGCTGCGGCCGTCGCGGATGTCTGGAGACCTATGCCGGGCGCAGGGCGCTGGTGGAGGCAGCTGACATCGCTACTGGAGCTGATGCGATCACACCCCAGGCCATGGATGAACTCTACCGACGCTGGCAGCAGGGCGATACCAAGGCGGTTGATGCCATCGACCGTGGGCTTGATGCCATGATCTCGGTCATGGCCACCGCCATCAACATTGTCGATGTGGACACGGTCATCCTGGGAGGATTCTGGTCGCACTTCGGGGGGAACCTGGCTCAGCGTCTGCAGGATCGCCTCAATCAGCTGACCCTGGGTCGGGATGCCGTGGACATCCGTGTGCTCATCCCAACCCAGACCGAATATCCGGCCCTCAAGGGGGCAGCTCTGGTGGGTCTGCGTCGCTTCATCGATGATCCGCTGGATTTCTTCGAGGACTGAGCCATCTGAGGAAATGCACGTACCGGTGATATTCATATCAGCGCAGGCGCTAGTCCTCTAATTTATCGAACAGTCAGACACCCAGTCGGATGATTGGATTCGGCGAGGTTCAATGGTCAACCCGAGTCTGGTCAGAATTGGCAGGCAGCTCACTGCCATTGACCCTGAAGAGGGCGTGGGCGTCTCCGCCGTGCAGGCGTTTCAGATAGGTTCGTGCTCGGGCCATGCGTTCCACAGTTGTCTGGGCCAGCGGAGCTGGAAGATGATCGGGGTCGAACCAACTGACTGACAGGCTCTCCTCGTCTCCCACAAAGGGGTCGGCATTGCCGCTGGGATCAGGCTGGCAAATGAACAGATGATCCATGTACATGGTCCGGTCCCCGTTGGCATAGGTGACCACCTCCCGGGAGGATGTGACCGCCGCCAGGTCGGTGACGATCACATCCACCCCGGTCTCCTCCCTGACCTCGCGAATCACGGTGTCGGCGGGGTCCTCGCCTGGTTCGTTGATCCCATAGACCAGGGCCCACTGTCCGGTGTCGGAGCGTCGGCCCAGCAGGATGCGGCCCTCGTCATCGCTGACGAAGGCCGTCACGCCGTTCAGCCAGAGCAGGTCATGACCTATGGACTTGCGCAGTCTGAGGATGAAATCAGGGGTGGGCATAGTCAGTCCTGGTCCGGGTCGGCGAGCGCAGCCCGCTGTGCCATCCAGGCCTCCACATCCTCTACGGTCTTGGGGATGCCTGCCGACAGCCACTGGGGACCCTGCTCAGTCATGAGCACGTCGTCCTCCACACGCACGCCGATGCCACGGAACTCCGGGGGCACCAGCAGATCGTTCTCCTTGAAGTAGAGCCCAGGCTCGATGGTGAAGATCATTCCCGGGGTAATCGGTGCACCCTGGTAGGACTCGTAGCGGGCCTCGGCGCAGTCATGCACGTCCAGACCCAGGTGGTGGGCGCAGCCGCAGGCGTGCCAGCGGCGGTGCTGCTGGCCCTGAGGGGAGAGGGACTCCTCCACGCTGACCTTGAGGATGCCCCACTCGTGCAGGGTTTGCGCCAGCACACGCATGACGGCATGGTGGATGTCCGAGTAGGTGGCCCCAGGCTTGGCCGCCTCGAAGCCGGCCTGCTGGGCCTTGAGCACGGTCTGGTAGATCCGCTTCTGCAGGGGGCTGAAGGTGCCGCCTACGGGGAAGGTGCGGGTGATGTCTGCCGTGTAGAGGCTGTTGACCTCTACGCCGGCGTCGATCAGGAGCAGATCGCCCTTCTGGACGGTTCCGTCATTGCGCATCCAGTGCAGGATGGAAGCGTGCTTGCCTGAGGCGATAATGGAGCCGTAGCCGACGTCGTTGCCCTTCTCGCGGGCGTTGGCGTTGAAGACGCCTTCCAGCATCCGTTCGGAGCGGGGACGGCCCGTCACCTGCGGCAGGTGGGTTAGAATCCTGTCGAATCCGTCCTTGGTGGCGGCGATGGCCTTGCGCATCTCGCCCACCTCGTAATCGTCCTTGATCATGCGGGCCTCGGAGGTGAACTCCTCGAGCTTGTCGTCCGCTTGCTCATTGCGGTCCGGGCCGCCGATGCCGTTGGCCTTGCGGGCGGCCTCCACTTGGTTGAGGACTTCCTGGTCGGCGGTGCGGATCACCCTCAGCTTGACAGCTCCCTGGTCCGGTCCCAGGTCCTTGGCGATGGCATCAGGGAAGGTGGCGATGTCCTTGGTGGGGATGCCGGTCATGATGGCCAGTTCACGCAGCCCGGCCCGGGGGCCAACCCAGTACTCCCCGTACTGGGAGGACCGGTAGTAGTCGCGGGTGGACTGGTCGGCCCGGGGATGGACGAAGAGTTCAGGGGTATGAGTCAAGCCCTTGGCGGCCTCAGGACTGTCGGGGTCCACCGGGTCCAGAACCAGGATGGCTCCGGGCTCATAGTCCTCGCCCAGGCCCGTGTAGTAGGCGAAGGTGGTGTCTGGGCGGAAGGCGTAGTCGTTGTCATTGTTTCGCGTCTTGTAGGAGCCAGCGGGGATGACCAGCCGTTCGCCGGGGAAGCGCCGACCAAGCTCACGCAGGCGGCGCTCGGTGTATTTGCTGGACTCCAGAGGCTCGATCTGAGGCTCTTGGGCCTGCCACCCGGTGGTCATGAACTTCTGGAAGGAGGGGGAATTGGGACGCAGGGTGCGGTTGTTCACCCGGTCTTCCATGTTCTGCTCATCCAGATCCACATTCTTGGGATCGGCGTCTCCTTGTAGATGCTCCTGTGCGGATGCGGTCACGTCCAGCCTCCTTGAAATTCCGGTTCTGACTATGTTGGTTCCATGCTAGTGCGTTCTGCCGATGTGACAGTCAGCTGTTCTGGCCTTCAATCGGGGCTGGTCGCGCTTAGAATGGGCGGGAAGCATCCACCACCAGCAGGAGGCGAAGGCAGAATATGTCATTCGAGCACCCCAACAGCAAGGGTCAGGACATCCGTGATGTCGAGCGTGCCATCATGGCGCGTCCCGCAGAGCATGACAGCGCCAACCTGGACCTGGACAGGATGGGGATGATGCTGGACCTGCTGGGCCACCCCGAGCATAGCTTCCGGGTCATCCACGTCACCGGAACCAACGGCAAGGGGTCCACGGCGCGGATGGCCGAGGCTTTGGTTCGTGCCTACGGTCTGCGCACAGGGCTCTACACTTCGCCCCATCTGGAGCGGATCAACGAGCGCATCGCCATCGACGGTCAGGAGCTTTCCGACGAGGACTTTGTGGATCTCTACCAACAGATTGAGGATTTCATTGCCATGGTGGATGACCGCTTTGCCCAGCAGGGCAGAGCTCCCATGAGCTTCTTCGAGGTTCTGACCGCCATGGCTGTCTGGGCCTTTGCAGATGCCCCGGTGGACGTGGCCATCGTCGAGGTGGGGATGGGCGGCCGTTGGGATGCCACCAACGTCCTCGATGGTGACGCTGCCATCATCGGGCCGGTGGACATGGATCATATGCAGTGGCTGGGGGATACGGTCGAGCAGATAGCAGGGGAGAAGGCCGGGATCATCAAGCCCAAGTCCACGGTCATCGTCGGCGCCCAGCCTCATGAGGAGGCCGTCCTGCCCATTATCGAGCAGGCCGTGCGCGAGCAGGGCTCTCCCACCCTGCTGAGGGACGGCAACGAGCTGGAGGTGGTCTCGCGCATGCCCGCAGTGGGCGGTCAGGTGGCTACGCTGCGCACGCCCCAGGGGCTCTACAAGGATGTTCCCATTGACAAGTTCGGCGAGCACCAGGCCCACAACGCCCTGGCAGCCCTGGCCGCGGCCGAGACGGTCATCCCCGTCAACGGGGCACTGGACCAGGATCTGGTGGCCGAGGCCCTAAGCCAGGTGCGCATCCCCGGACGGATCGAGCAGGTGCGCACCTCGCCCACCATCATCATCGATGGCGGGCATAACCTGAACGCGGCCCAGTCCCTGCGGGCGGCCATCGAGGAGAACTACGACTTCAGGCAGCTGGTGGGCGTGATTTCCATGATGGCAGACAAACAGGTGGAGGACTATCTGGGCCTGCTGGAGCCCGTACTGGACAGCGTTGTAGTCACCGAGAACTCCTGGAAGGGCCGGGTCATGCCGGCTGAGGATCTGGAGCGGGTCGCTGTGCGGGTCTTCGGGCCTGACCGGGTGGTCCGGCGTGACCGGATGCCCGATGCCATCCAGACGGCTGTCGATATGGTCGACAGCGAAGACCAGACCGGGGTGGGCTATGGACGCGGGGTGCTGATCTGCGGCAGCTTCGTTACCGCTGGGGATGCCCGCACACTGCTTGCTGAGCGTCCCAATCCCGACCTGGCCAAGCCTAAGGCGGAGCGCGCCTGATGTACCTTAAGGAGCTGACCCTCAAGGGCTTCAAATCCTTCGCCTCAGCCACCACCTTGCGCTTCGAGCCGGGCATCACCGCTGTGGTGGGCCCGAACGGATCAGGCAAATCCAACATCGTTGACGCTCTGGCCTGGGTCATGGGAGAGCAAGGGGCCAAGAGCCTGCGCGGCGGTTCCATGGAGGACGTCATCTTCGCGGGCACCTCTTCCAGACCTCCATTGGGACGGGCTCAGGTCACCCTGACCATCGACAACACCGACCGGACCTTGGACATCGACTACACCGAAGTGACCATCAGCCGGACCATCTACCGCAACGGCGGGTCCGAATACGCCATCAACGGCTCCGACTGCCGCCTGCTGGACATCCAGGAGCTGCTCAGCGACACCGGCCTTGGACAGCAGATGCACGTAATCGTCGGCCAGGGGCGGCTGGATGCCATCCTGCGGGCTGATCCGGCAGGTCATCGGGCTTTCATCGAGGAGGCGGCCGGCATCCTCAAGCATCGCAAGCGCAAGGAGCGTGCCCTGCACAAGCTGGCCAACACCGAGGCCAACCTGTCCCGCTTGGATGACCTGATCGGCGAAATTCATCGGCAGTTGGGGCCGCTGGGCCGACAAGCCAAGGTCTCCCGCCGGGCTGACATGATCCAGGTCAGCCTGCGGGACGCTCAAGCCCGCATCCATGCCGACGACGCCCTGACCTCGCAGAAGAAGTTGGAGGATCTGCGCTCGAGGATGGTTCAGACCCGGGGGCTGCTGGCCCGGGGGCAGGAGGACCTGACTAGGGTCAAGCTGCGCATCGAACAGCTGGAGGGGCTGGATCGACAGTCCAGTCCGGCCCTGGATGCCGTCAACCAGCAGTGGAACGATCTGACCAAGCTCGGTGAGCGTGCCGGGTCCTTGGCATCTTTGGCCAGGGAGCGTAGCCATTCGTTGGAGGCTGGCATGGCAGCCGATCAGGGGCAGGATCCCGGGGTGCTCAGGCGGCGGGCTGACGAGCTCAAGGGCCAGGCCGACCAGGAAGAGAGTCAGGTTGAAGCCGACCGTATCTCCTTGGATGGCTGTGTCCAAGCCCGCGCAGATCTGGAGCGACGGCTGGCCGCTCACCGGCAGACCATGACCGAGCTGCGGCAGGCGGCCAGAAAGCGGCAGGCTCGACTGGGAGACCTGGCGCAGCTGGTGGCCAAGGAGGAATCGGCCCTGGAGTTGTCCAAGCAGCGTGAGCATGACCTGGCTCGTCAGCAGGATCAGGCCAAGGGAGAACTGGAGAGGGCCCGGAACCGGGTGCACGACCTGGATAGCCGGGAAGAGAGCTCTAACCAGGATGGCAGGCAGGCTCTGGATCAGGCAGGTCAGGTCAGGGATCAGGCCCGCAGCAGGCTGAATGAACTTCAGGGGCATGAGCGCCAAATCCAGTCCGATGCGATCTCGGCTCAGGCCAAGGCTGATGCTCTTGCGGACACGCTGGATCATCGTAGTGGCAGCGAGTCCCTAGCCCAGGACGAGGATTCTTCCCTTTTGGGTGTGCTGACTGATTTTATTCAAGTAGAGGAGGGCTGGGAGGAGCCCTTGGCTCAGGCCCTGCATGACTATGCCTCGGCCCTGGTAGCCAAGGACGACCAGACGGTAGACCAGACCCTGGAGCGGGCCCGCCAGGATCATCTGGGACGAGCGGCGCTGATCTCGGCATCAGGCCCGCTTAAAGACTCAGTCATAAGGCCTGGGGAAGGCCCCTGGCGTTCAGCCGCTGATCTGGTAGCTCTGCGGGAGCTTCCTGCTGATGTCGACCAAGCCCGGGGGGTGCTGGCAGCTGTGCGCTGCCTATTGGCTTCCACCGCCGCCGTCGACGACGCAGATCAGGCCCGCCATGCCCTGGAGGACGGATGGCAGCAGGCGCTGACCCGTTTGGGCGATCTCTACGACCAGGTAGGTGCTGTAGGAGGATCTGCTCCTGCCACCAGCGATCTGGCGCTGACTGCGCGGCGGGATCGGGCCCTGGCACAGGTAAAGGCCCTCCAAGAGGAGTCCCGGACTCTGCAGCCGCAGATAGATGCAGCCCGTACCGCTCTTGAGCAGGCTGAGCAGAAGCTGCAGGAGGCGCGCAACCAGTGCACCGAGGCCAGGGTCAAGGCCGAACAGGCCGCCCGGGAGCTGGCAACCGCCCGCAAGGGATCGGATCGGGCCCAAGCTGCAGTTAAGGATCTGGATGACCGGCTGGCCCAGGTTTGCGACCAGGTGCGCACCCACGAACTCAAGCTGGAGGATCTTAAGGCTGGTCTGGCACATGCCAAGGAGGACGGGGGGTCTGATCCGGATGATCCGGAGGGCATGGAAGACCGACAGCACGAATTGGAGACGGCTCTGGATCAGGCCCGCACTGCCGAGATGGAGGCCAAGCTGACCTGGTCCGAGAGCGATCGAAGGCACGCATCTTTACTGCGTCAGATTGATCTGCTGCGGGACCAGGCCGACCAGGCCGAACGCCGCCATCAGCGAATAGTCGAAGAGAACCGTCGCCGGAAGACCGGCATGGCCTCCCTGGGGCTGATTGCGCTCAGGGCCGACCTGCTGGCCCAGTTGGTCAAGGGGAGGATAGAGCATGCGGCCCGCCGCCGTGATCAGCTCAGGGCCAAGGCTTCGGCCCACGACAAGGAATTGACCGACTTGCGGGCCAGCAGGGACGCTCTGGAGCCCAAGGTGGCCGGTCTGCGACAGGACGAGCACGGTCTGGACCTGGAGCGGGAGCGCCTGGCCGGTGAAGACGGCCGCCTGCGTCAGCGCATCCAGGATGATCTGGGCATGGAGCCGGAGGAGCTGATCCGGGAATACGGCCCTGATTGTCCGGTGCCCGTTCTGGATGACGAGGGCAATCCGGTGTCCCTGGACCAGGATGCGAAAGACGGAGATGAAGATTCGTCAGTCTTCAAAACAGTGCCTTACCAGCGCGGGGAGCAGGAGAAGCGGCTGGCCAAGGCCAAGCGGGACCTGGCCGCCCTAGGCAAGGTCAACCCGCTGGCCACCGAGGAGTACGAGGCTTTGGAGTCCCGCAACCGCTACCTGCACGAGCAGCGTCAGGATGTGATCGGGTCCCGGGACGATCTGAAGGCCCTGGTCAAGGATCTGGACGCGACCATGGTCACGGTCTTCAAAGAGGCATTCGACGATACCGCCCAGGCCTTCGAGCACATCTTCGCCACCCTCTTCCCAGGAGGACGGGGAAGGCTGCGGCTGGAGGATCCGGATGATCTGCTGACCACAGGCGTTCTGGTCGAGGCCAGCCCTGCTGGCAAAAAGGTCCGTCGGCTCTCACTGCTCTCGGGTGGGGAGCGGTCGCTGACGGCCCTGGCTCTGCTTCTGGCCATCTTCACGGCCCGACCCAGCCCTTTCTATGTCATGGACGAGGTCGAGGCCGCCTTGGACGATGTGAACCTGACTAGGCTGCTCAAGGCCTTCGAGCAGCTGCGGGAGCACGCCCAGCTGATCATCATCACCCACCAGCAGCGGACCATGGGCATCGCAGACGCTCTCTACGGGGTCACCATGCGGGGGGACGGGGTGACGGCCGTCATCTCCCAGCGGCTGAGGGAGACGAATCCATCCGGTCGCGAAGAGCCCGAGCCCGATCAAGGGTGACCTGTGCCAGGACTGCCTGGGAGTCCACGATGGGCAGCTGCGGCATGGGGTAGACCTCGTTGAGCACTGAGAGCTCGGTGCAGCCCAGCAGGACCGAGTCGCAGCGGTAGTCATTCAGGAACGCATCGAGGACCCCCAGGTAGCGGTCACGGTCCAGTCGCCCTTCCTTGACGTCGTCGTAGATCAGCGCACTCACACGGTCCTGCAGGGCCTGGTCCGGGTCCACCAGCTGGTAGCCGGCGTTGTCGGCCGGGCCCTGGTAGATGGCGGCATGGCGGGACCCCTCGGTGCCCATGTACCCCATACGCGGATGGGATTTCGCCGGATAGTGCCGATCAGCCCAATCTATGGTGGCCTGGGGCATGTCCAAAATAGGTACTGGGGTCAAAGCCTGGAGCCTGGGCAGAATCTGATGGGCGGTGTTGCATGCCATGACCATGAAGGAGGCGCCCATGGCTGTGGCTTGACGCACGTCCTCGGCCAGATAGGGGAAGGGGTCGTCCTTGCTGCGGCCCAGGATGAATTCGGTGCGGTCGGGCACGGTGGCATGGTTGAATACCACATAGTCCAGAAAATCCTGGTCCTTGTGCGCCCCGGTCATCCGGTCCAGCACCCGCACGAAGCTTTCGGTGGCCAGTGTGCCCATGCCGCCCAGGACGACGAAGAAGTTTCTCATGCCAGTGTCCTCTTGTCACGGAAGTAGCGCCGGTAACGACGCCGATAGATGGAAAACATGTGTCGAATCAGCAGCCAACGTTTGAAACTGCGGTCCTTGCTGTACTCCAGAGTGGTGCCCCAGTCCCCGCGACGAATCATTGACATGGCCTGTCGCTTGTCCTCGGATTCGGCGCAGTATTTGCGGAAAATGTCCTTGGGAACCTCCATCCAGAGGCGGTGCCCCCGGCCGAAGACGGTGCGTCCGTTGAAAGGGGTGTCCAGGACCAGGTCGTCCACGAAGCAGCGGGCCAGATTGAAGCCGTTCAGGGTGACCACGTAGCTGCTGCGGCCTTGGCGCAGATTGATTTCGAAAAGCTTGTAGACGCCGTCGCGCGGATCGTACTTCATGTCGAAGTTGGCCACACCGCTGTAGCTGATGTCCTCAAGGAAAGCCTTGATCCGGTCGAAGATGTCCTGGTTGTAGTCGGGCATGATGGCTGCATAATTGCCCACGGCCTCGGGGGTGGGGTCCTCGAGCAGCGGGTGTCCCAGGAACATCATGCGCACCCGGTGGTGGCGGTCCACATAGGCGTTAAGCACCCTCATGTTGTCATCGCCCCCAGGCACGAAGTCCTGGATGACCATCTTCGAGGTGTATCCGGCCTGGTAGGACCTGCGTATCATGGTGTCCAGCTCTTCCGGGTTGCTGAAGATGAAGGCCTTCTTCCTCCCGGGGAAGTCGATGCCCAGCCACTCGTCGCTGTCGGCTGGCTTCATGGCCACCGGGTAGTCGAAGGGCAGATTCCGGTGGCGGCCGGCTTTCACGTCCTCGGCATCCACCGACACGGTCTTCGGGTGGGGCAGGTCATAGCGATCGCAGAGCTCATAGAAGGAGGATTTGAGCGAAAGGGACCGGTTCAGCTTCTGGTCGATGGCGTTGAAGGCGAATCGCTCGCGCAGCGAATCGCCGAACTTGTCCAGCAGGTTGGCGTAGCTGTCCCCGCAGGGCAACAGAAGCAGGGTGGTCCCCGGATGCTCCTGGTGATAGGCGTCTGCCCATTCATTCAGGGCGGACGCGAAGACCTTGGGATTGGTGAATTCGGGAACCAGGTGCACGTCGAGGATCCGGCTGTACTTGGTGGGGGAGAGCTGGTAGTGGCCGAATGCGGTGGATACCAGTCCGTAGGCCTCATGGAAGGCCCGCGCCATCCCGTAGGCGTTGATGTCGGTGCCCAGTATGACCGGTTGGAACTCTTTCATCTTTCTGAAACCACCTACCATGTACTCGTGCACCCCATTCTGCCGTGGGGCATTCGGCTTTCCATATTAGGGACCAGTCGGGATCGTCAGCTGCGGGCTGCGCCCGTGGCTCCCAGGTCGTAGCTTTCCGTACCCAACAGACGTGCCACAACGTGGTCGTCGCCCTCGTAGGGCACGTGGCTGCCGTTCTTTTTGAACCAGCGCTCCTCACCCTTGCCAATGACCAAGGTGATTCGCAGACGATCCTCCGGCCGGCCCGGATTCCCTAAGGCCTGCTTGATGGCCTGGGCCCTGTCCGGCACAATGCTGGCCTGCAGTCCCGGGTTGGTGACGAAGCCCAGCATCTGCCTGTCCACCTGGTCCGAGCTTTCTCCGTCCTCGTCGTCAGCGGTCAGGATCAGCCGGTCGACGCGGTCCTGGGCCGCACTGACGATGCCCTTCCTGCGGTCGATGGCCTTGCCGCCTGCGGAGCCGGAGACCAGGGTGATCAGGGGTCTGCGCTCGCCGTAGCGCTCGTCCACGAAGTCCAGCAGCGCCGTGACCGAGGCCTTGTTGTGGGCGTAATCGACATAGACCACTCGATTGTCGGCCTTGAAGCCTTCCATCCTGCCGGCTATTCTCACCCTTTCCATGGCCCGGAGGACGTTTTCATCAGGCTCCAGACCCAGACGGATCAGCATGGTTAGGGCGGCGGCCGCGTTCAGAGCGTTGAAATCACCGTCCATGGACAGGCTGACTGGCATCATGGCTCCGCCCGAGGGCCCTATCAGATAGTCGTCGCCTCTTCCAGGAGCCTTGCGGACCAGGACGTCGTCATGCTTGGAACCATCGCCGAAGGTGGTCACTGGAATACCGACGAAGCGGGCATCCTGACGGATCAGGTCGGCTCCGCAGGATTCAGCTCCCAGGACCAGCTGTCGGCTGTTGTAGATTATGCGGCGCTTGCAGTAGAAATAGTCCTCGAAGCTTGGGTGCTCGATGGGGCTGATGTGGTCGGGGGATATGTTCAGGAATGCTCCCAGGTCGAATGTCAGCCCGTAGACGCGATCCACCTTGTAGGCCTGGGAGGAGACCTCCATGACCAGGTAGCGCATGCCGGCGTCTGCCGCCTGGCGCATCATGCGAAAGAGGTCCAGCGACTCGGGTGTGGTCAGCTGGGACTCCTGGTAATGACGGCCGTCCAGACAGTTGTCCACTGAGGAGAGCAGAGCCGCTCGGCCTGCGGAGATTTTGCCCAGCATGGCGTGCAGGAAGTAAGCGGTGGTGGTCTTGCCCTTGGTGCCGGTGATTCCTACCAGGGTCAGCTGCTTCTGCGGATAATCGTAAAAAGCGGCAGCCAGCAGGCTCATGGACTTGCGCACGTCGTTGACGATGATCCCTGTGGCTCTGGTGTGGGCGGACAGGTCCTGCTGGGCCACATAGGCAGCCGGTCCTTGGGGATTGCAGGCATCCAGATATTCGGGCAGGAAACGGCCCTTGCAGAAGAGCAGACTGCCAGGCCCAGCCTGGCGGGTGTCGTAGGTGATGTCGGTGAATGGCTTGGATGACTGGGTGTCTTCTGGAGTATTCAAGGTCCACTGATCGCCCTGGATTACCTCGCGTAGCTGACCATGTTCGCGCAGCAACTCCAGGGTTGAAGTCATCGTCAGCGCCATGCCGTTTTCCCTCTTGTCTGTTGGTCGTTACTTGAGCTGTCCCGTCCCGATTGGTGACCTGTATCGAGACCAGACCCAAGTCTAAACCGCCTTGAGCCCAAGGCAGGAGAATCCGGCGACCCCTTGACTGAATGGACAAAAGCGGGCGGCGGGTCGGTTTCGGATCCGAGCCTCAGAGCCAGGAGTCGGTGACTGGACGGCGGCCTTGAGAGAGCAAGTATTGGTTGAAGCGGTCCCGCCATTTGGCCTGTGCCTGCCGCTGCCAGTCCATAAGGGAGTCCATGGTGATTCGCGCCACCTGGGGGAAAAGGGTGGTCATGGGCTTGATCAGGTCCACGGCCGCCACTGTATCCGCCGTGGCATCGTGAAAGTTTCCATGGGGGATGACCCCGTAATACTCGCTGGTCAACTCCAAGGTACGGCGGCCCGACCGGTGGGAGATCTCCCTGTCCAGGATCAGAGGGTCCACCACCAGCAGATCCCCCTCGCTCAGGGGTTTGACTGACCCTGCGCACCAGTGGGCTATGTCCCCGTCCAGCATGTGCACGTCGAAGGGGGCGTTGTAGGCCAGCAGGGGGATACGCTTGTCCTGGGCTCGGGCAATGAACCCGGCTATCTGAGCGGTGGCCAGATCGGGTTCCATGCCCTCAGCGGCCAGCTGTTGGTCGGTGAATCCGTTGACTCGGCTGGCACCTTTGCTGATATGCCGGTGCGGGTTGACAATCCAGGTGGCCACCGCATCCTCTGAATAGCCCTTGGCCGGGTCGCGCAGAACCAGGCTGGCCGAGATGATGCCGTCCTTGCCTGGTTTGGTGCCCGTGGTCTCGGTGTCGAACCCCAGAAGCCAGGAGTCTCCCAGGCGAGTCGACCCCTCCTGTTGCGGGGCGGATTGAAGTGCCTGTTCCATGTTGGTGCGCGCGGTGTCTTTCATAAGCGTGATTTCCTCTCAGTCATTATGGTCATTATCGTAACCGAGGGCCGACCGACCGGCGACCAGGTCGAAACCGTCACGGGTGAGGGGGGATGGCACAATAGGGAGTGTGGCAGATACCAGCGAGCTCGAAAGCAGAAAACGTCAATTCGAAGCTCTGGCCATGCCTGCGGTGGATGTGCTCTATCGTCAGGCCATGCGCCTGACCAACAACCCCGACGACGCCCAGGATCTGGTCCAGGATACCTTTGAGCGAGGATTCAAGGCTTTCGACCGCTTCCAGCCCGGCAGCAACTTTGAGGCTTGGATGACCACCATTGAGCGCAACGCCTACTTCAACCAGTACCACAAGGCCAAGCGGCGTCCGCAACGGGCCAACGACTCGACGGGCGAGTACAACGACTGGGACATCTATTCGGCCTCGGAGCATGGATCCGAAGGGCTCAAGTCCGCCGAGCAGGAATACATGGAGACCTTTGCTCCCGAGGAGATTATGGCCGCCCTGGACCGACTCAGTCCGGAACGTCGGCGTGTCTTTATAGACGCTGCCATCGACGGTAAGAGCTACCAGCAGGTGGCCGATGAGGAGGGCATCAAGATCGGTACGGTCATGAGCCGGCTGAATCGGGCGCGTTCACAGCTGCGCCAGGAGCTGGAGCGATATGCCAAGGAACGCGGCTACCAGCAGGAGCACGGGGCTGTGGACAAGCCCTCAGCGGAACGCCATAGACCTGCTGAGGCCGGACCTAGTATAAAAAAATAGAGATCAGTAGCAAGGGGCATTGAGGGCCCCTGAGGATCAGGTATCAGGAAGCGGGCAGGAGCATGGACGGACGCGTGGAGATGAGCCACTACGCCTACGATGACGGCGGCTCTGTCAGGGTGACCCACACCAGCCTGCGCATCTATCAGGATGCCTCCTGCGTTGATCCGAGCGACTGCTTCGATCCGGAATCCTGCTGCGACGAGCGCGAGCGCATGGTCATCGAGGAGCTGCGTCGGTATCTGCGGCCCGAATGCGCACCGGACTGTCTGCTGGATCGGCTCAGGCATATGTTCGATCAGATGGATGGACTGGAGCAGGGGACCCCGGATCGCAACACGGACAAGTAGGTCCAGTCGGTTTTCTTGGCAGGACAGCAATCCTGCCAGGCCATCGCAGAGATCATGGTCATGCTTATGCAGCCATGGTTTTTTCTTTAATATATGCAAAACCCCGGCACCATTGGTGCCGGGGTAGACGATCAGGTGTTCGGCCTCTTGCCGTGGTTGGCGGCCTTCTTGCGGCGATCCCTGCGCTTGCGTCCGCGCATGCCCATGATTGGACTCCTTTGCTACTGATGATCCGATAAGCCTTGCCGATTATCGCACACCGGGCTGACCTTTGTCGATCAGCCAGGCTGCTCAGATCTGTTGCGCCCGGTATCCCACCTGGGTGGTGTAGACGGCAGCAGGCTGCAGAATGACCAGGTTCCGGCCTGTCCGGAAGGCATTGGCGTAGGCGGTCATGGGCTCTACAGCAACGCCGGCCGGGCGCATGTCGGCGTCGAAGCCGGTTCCGGTGCAGACCTGCCAGGATGTGATGGTCTCATCGCCCCATAGCTGAATGCGGATTCCGTCCGGCCTGGTGAACCAGGCCGAGCAGGTGCCGTCGTCGTCCCGCTCCACATCGGTCCAGGCATCGTCGAAGGCTGCATCCTCGCCCAGCGCAGGGCCCTGGCGTAAATCGGTCCGCCCCTGGACGGGTTCGGTGCCGGTGGGCAGCAGCCTTTCCGGATCGACCACCACATGGGTGCGGCAGGGGATGGACAGAGTACAGGAGGCGTTGTTCTTCTGGATCTGGTCGCCGATGCCCTGCTTGCCGTTGGACAGCCAGGGGTGGATGCCGAAGGCCCAGGGTGCGGCCTCGTCGCCCAGATTCAGGGCTCGGGTGGTCATGGTCAGCCCCTGGTCGTCCAGGGTGTAGGTAACGGTGACCACGATGTCGAAGGGGTATCCGCCCATGTCGGGCACCCGCCAGGAGAGGCTGACGGAGTCCTCGGCCAGGACCTGCAGATGCCAGTAGGCGCGGTATCCATAGCCGTGAATGGCGGTGCGCCGGTCGTGCTCGTCGATGGGCAGGGTGTAGGTGTGGCCTTGGAAGTCGTAGGTGCCGTCCTCGATGCGGTTGGGGAAGGGGACCAGCACGTTCCCATTGCTGCAGGGTACGGTTCCATCCGGATCGAATGAGGCCAGCAGATCTTTTCCTCGGTATTTCAGGACGCGCAGGATGGCTCCCAGCTCGGTCACTACTGCTTCGTAGTCCCCATGACGGATGCTGTACTGCTGTCCAGTCCGGGGCACGGCCCCGCCCATCATCTTGTTCGTGTGCATTCTCCCACTTCCATAGTGCCGTTGATGCTTGGTACGTCACCATCCTAGCGCCTGGGTGGTCTTGGCTTCTTGGTGAAAGAGTGACGGATGGCCTACCAGGGTCCGCTCTGGCTTTCTACCATAGTCTTGCAACGTCCGGGACCGTCCGGATTGACTTCGATAAGGAGCGGCAGTGTCAGGATTTCGGGCCACCATGTGCGGACAGCCGACCCCGCAGGGGCAGGGGCGCGTCATCCTTGCTGATCCGCGTGGGTTCTGCGCGGGGGTGGACCGGGCCATTCAGACCGTGCAGACCATCCTGGATGCGGACAACCCCCACCAGGGACTGCCGCCGGTCTATGTGCGACGACAAATAGTCCACAACCGGCATGTGGTCGAGGACCTGTCCCAGCGAGGGGCCGTGTTCGTGGATGAACTGGATCAGATTCCTGACCAGGCCGTTCGTGCCGGGGTGCCTGTGGTCTTCTCGGCTCATGGAATCGCTCCCTCGGTCGTCAAGGAGGCCCAGCGGCGGGGGATGCGTGTGGTTGATGCCTCATGCCCCCTGGTCAGCAAGGTCCACCGGGAGGTCCAGCGCTTCGTGCGGGACGGCTACTCGATCATCTATATTGGCCATCGGGGGCATGACGAGGCTGTTGGAGTCATGGGGGAGGCACCGGACCGGGTCCATCTGGTGGAGCATGAGGCCGATATCGACGCTCTGGACTTCGGGCCAGACACGCCGCTGGTCATGCTGACACAGACCACCCTGAGCCTGGATGAGACCGCCGACCTGGCTGCGGCCCTGCGTCGACGCTTCCCCTGGATAGAAGAGCCGCCAGGCTCCGACATCTGCTATGCCACTCAGAACAGGCAACAGGCGGTCAAGCTGGTTGCCAGTCAGGCTGACTGCATGATTGTAGTGGGTTCGGCCAACTCCTCCAATTCGGTGCGTCTGGTCGAGGTGGCCCGTCAGGCCCTGAATGAGCGCTTTCCTGGTCAGGGTGAGCAGAGGGCCCACCGAGTCGACGATGCAGGCGAGCTCGATCCGACCTGGTTGCAGGGCATGGATTCGGTAGGGCTCACCTCGGGTGCTTCGGTTCCCGAGGACCTGGTTCAAGGGGTGCTGGAGGCTCTGGCATCCCGAGGGTTTATCCAGGTGACCCAGGCTCGGGCCGTCGATGAGCATATGCACTTTGTCCTGCCTGCTGCCCTGCGCTCCGCTCGGTCATCCAGGAAGCTTCCGCAGCTGCAGGGCTAAGTCCCAGCGTTAAGATCTCTCAGTCGGTGGCCAGCGGTGCGGTCTTGGCCTTGAGAACACGGATCAGATCCCGCGGGTCCAGGCCCAGGCTGATACCGCGCTTGCCGCCGGAGACCATAATGGTGTCGAATTCCAATGCGCCCTGGTCCAGCACGGTCAAGTGTCGGGTGCGCTGTCCAAAGGGTGAAATGCCGCCCAAGACATATCCGCTCTCCCGCTCGGCCTGGGCCTTGTCGGCCATGCGGGCTTTCTTGGCGCCCACGGCCGCCGCCAGGTGCTTGAGATTCAGATGGCCAGTCACCGGAACAATGCCGATGACCCGTTCCTTGCCCGTGTCGGCCATCAGGGTCTTGTAGACCATGCGAGGGTCCAGGCCCAGCTTTTTGGCGGCCTCGATGCCGTATCCCTGGTCCATGTGGTCGGCGTTGTGTTGATACTCGTGGATGGTGAAGGGAACCCCCAGACGCTCCAGCTGAGCCATGGCCGGGGTCGCTGCATCCGAATCTGCCCGCTTCTTCTTGCTCATGACTCCATGCTAAGGTACTGACCGTTGAGGAAGGCTGAGGGGGTGTCTTTGGCGCCGACGTGCGGAAAGGGTAGTCTATGACCGCTGTCAATGCCTGGCTGCTTGATGCGGTGACGGGCGGCTGGGGGCTGGCCGTGCTTTTCCTGGCCGCATTTTTGGATGCGCTGATCATTCCCATACCCACGGAGCTCATGGTCCTGGCTACTGCTTCGGCCTTTCGGGCCTCGGGACGACCGCTGCCCGTGCTGGTCTTTCTGATATGCTCCTTGGCCTTCGCAGGTGGCGATGCCTGCACCTATGGGCTGGGGCGGCTGGTCCCGCTGAATCGTCTCGCCGTCTTCCGTGGTGCTGCAGGCAAGGCTGTGACCTCATGGGCCCACCGGGCCCTGCTGCAGGGAGGTGGCTTTTTCACGCTGGCCTCGCGCTTCGTGCCCTCAGGCCGGACCGTGGTCAATCTGACGGCTGGGGCGGCGCGGTACCCGCTGAGCCGTTACCTGCCCCTGGCTGCCCTGGCCGGTCTGCTCTGGTCCATCTACATGTGGACTTTGGGGTACCTGGCCGCCTCCTGGCTGGAAAACAACCCTCTGGCCGTCATGGCCATCGGCTTTCTGGCGGGTATGGTCGTCGGCCTGGTCTGTGACTTGGCCATGCGGGCGCTCACCCGGAGGCGCTGATTATAAGCAAGAGGCCCGCCCCTGTAAGGAACGGACCCCGTAATCACTATGGCCGGAAGAACCGGCCGGATGCTCAGTCGCCCAGCTTGGCGAAGTAGAGCAGAGTGCGGATCATGTTGCTGGTGAAGCCGTACTCGTTGTCGTAGAAGGCAACGGTGCGGACCAGCTGATCGTCACCGTGGGTGTTCACGTCGGTCTGGGTGGGATCGAAGACGCCGCCGTGGGTGTCGCCGATCACATCGGAGGAGACGATGCCCTCGTCGTTGTAGCCGAAGTAGTCCTTGCCCTCGAAGGCCTTCTTGGCGGCGTCGTTGATCTCGTCGACGGTGACCTTCTTGTCCAGGACGCAGGTCAGCTCGGTGACAGAGCCGGAGGGAACAGCCACGCGCTGTGCATGGCCCTGCAGCTTGCCGTCAACGGAGGGAACGACCTTGCCGATGGCCTTGGCGGCGCCGGTGGAGTGTTCGATGGTGTTGATGGCGGCAGCGCGGGTATTGCGCGGCTTGTTGCCCTTGGGGCCATCCAGCAGCATCTGGGAGCCGGTGTAGGCATGGATAGTGGTCATGTAGCCGATGCGGATGCCGAAGTTGTCATCCAGCATCTTGACCATGGCCGCCAGGGAGCCGGTGGTGCAGGATCCGGCGGAGATGATCTTGTCGGAGGGCTTCAGGGTCTCCTGGTTGACGCCGTAGACCACGGTGGGCGTGGTGTCATCCTTGGCGGGGGCAGAAATCAGAACCTTCTTGGCTCCGGCGTTCAGGTGGGCCTGGGACTTCTCGGCCGAGGTGTAGAAGCCGGTGCACTCCAGCACGTAGTCCACGCCGTCGTTCTTCACCCACGGGATGTTGTTGGCATCCTTCTCGGCGTAGACCGGGTACTCCTTGCCGTCCACCACGATGGCGGTGTCGGTGGAGGTGACGGAGACAGGGGTGCCGTCGTCGTGACGGAAGGTGCCCTGAGTGCTGTCGTACTTGAGCAGATAGGCCAGAATGGCCGGGGTGGTCAGATCGTTGATGGCGGCAACCTCGATGTTGGAGGCGTCGCCGCCACGGGCCTGGAGCTCAAAGATGCGCCGGAAGGCCAGACGACCGATACGTCCGAATCCGTTGATGCCAATCTTTACTGTCATTCAATTCTCCCTTGGAGATTGGCCGTATACAGCACAAAAATTACCGGACCGTATATGGCCGATTACTGATAACATCTCATAGTTTATAGAACCCTGTGTACTTATAGCAAGCGATTACGCGGGTTGTGCCCAGGAAAAAACGAACAAAAAAATTGGTAGTTTTTGTTGTTCGTTTACGTTATGGAATGATCAAGAATTGTGAGAATTCTCGTTCGTATCGATCAGCCAATCCTCCCACTGCTGCTGGCGGAATCCGACTAGGACATGCCGTCCATCCAGCAGGATGGGACGCTTGACCAGCATGCCATCCGTGGACAGCAGCCGCAGGGCCTGCTCCGTATCCATCTGTGGCAGGCGCTTGCTCAGCCCCTGGCTGCGATAGGCTTGACCCGAGGTGTTGAAGAATCGCCGGACGGGCAGGCCGCTCATGTCCAGCCAGGCGGTCAGTTCCTCCTGGGTGGGGCGGTTCTCCTTGATGTCACGCTCGGTGAAGTCCACATTGTGGTCACGCAGCCAGGCGCGGGCCTTGGCGCAGGTTGAGCAGCGGCTGTAGCAGATGAAGAGCGGGTGTTGGGCTGTCGGGGTCGCTGACTGTGTGGTTGATGATGTGGTCATAGACTTTTCCTTTCCAAGCGGTTTTTCAAGTCAACAGGGGACTCAGGCCAGCAGCCGGGAGGGCCGTGTCTCCAGGGGGCCCAGGTCGGCCTTCGGCTCCAGGCTGGTGTTCCAGGCTGGCTCTGGCGCTGAGTTGGGGTAGGTGACGAACACCGTTCCCTGCTTCAGGGCTATGCGGGCCGGTCTGCCCGACAGGAACTCATTGCTGACGCCGGTGACCTGCTGGTTGGTCATGGTCATGCCGTCTGTTTGGTATTTGAGGCCCAGTTCGACTACACCCAGAGCCTGATCGTCGGCTGCCAGAACGGAGACCATGGACCTGGGCGGGCAGTCCCAGGCGGGGAAGTCCAAGCTTCCCGGGCCAAGGGCCGTAACCAGCATTCCCTGCCCCCAGAGTTCGGCCCGACCCCCGCTAGCGGCGATCAGATGGATCAGGTTCAGGTTGGCCAGTGTATGATCCATGCGCCCGCCCAGGCCGCCGTATATAAGGAATCGTCGGCAGCCGCGCTGCCAGCCAATCTTGACTGCGGCCAGCAGGTCAGTATCGTCCTTTTCGGCAGGCAGGACGCGTCGAGGGATGTCTGCGCGCAGCTTTCGGCTGCCAGCAGGCAGGGAGTCGAAGTCGCCCACGACCAGGTTAGGCTCGTCCCCGTGCTCCAGGGCCGGCTCAAGCCCGCCATCCGCTGCGATGACCAAGGCCTGTCCGCCACGTGCCAGCTCTCCTCCGAAGTACTGCCCAGCGCCCCAGATCCGGCAGAAGAGCGCCTGGTCCGTTTGGCTTGTACGGTCTGACTGGCGGTCATCCTGCATAAGTTCCTCTTTCTGCGCTCGCCCCTTGGGCGCGCCTCCATCATCCCAGACCAGCCAGACGGATCAGGAAAGTCAGCCAACCCTGCACCAGAGCCATGTAGGTCAGGGTGCCGCAGGCGATGCTGACCATCATGTTCCTCCAGCGCAGGTGGACCAGGGTCGTGACCAGCAGAGCCAGAGCCTCATAGAGCCCGTGGTCTCCTCCGAGCAGATTGGTGTGCCTCAATGAATAGACCACCAGCAGACCCATAACGGCTGCTGGCAGCAGACGTCCCAGCCTGGTTACCAGGGCCGGCGGCCGGCGACCCTCGGGCCAGATTATGAAAGGCAGGAATCTGGTGGCCATGGTTCCCAGGACCACAATGCCTATGGTGATCAGCTGCTGCGCGGTGGTCATGAGATCTCCTTGCGGCTGTGGAAGTCCAAGAGGATGAAGACGGCCAGGATGACCGCCATGGATGGGATGATGAACCGGTCAGGTCCGAAGACCAGCAGGCAGGCCAGGGAGGCTAGCAGACCGATCAGAGCAGGCACGCGGGCCTCGGCCTGCCGCCACTGCTCCAGAAAGAGGACCAGGAACATGGCGGTCAGCACGAAATCCAGCCCCCTGGTGTCGAATTTCGCCAGATTGCCCAGCACGGCGCCCAGAGTGGCGCCGCCCACCCAGTAGATCTGATTGAGCAAGGTGACGAAGAAGAGGTACCAGCCTTTGTCCGTTCCAGCAGGGTGAGGATCGGCCGACTCGAGGGCGAAGGTCTCATCGCACATGCCGAAGATCAGATAGGGTTTCTTCCGGCCCGTCCCTCGAAAGACCGGCAGCATGGCCAAGCCGTAAAAGAGGTGCCGTGCATTGACCATCAGGGTCAGCATCAGTGCGCCCCAGGGATTGAAGGCGGACATGAGCAAGTCCACGGTCACAAACTCCATTGACCCGGCATAGATCAGGGCGCTCATGGCCAGCGGGTAGATCACCGGGAATCCGCGGCTGGTCATCAAAAAGCCGTAAGAGATCCCCAGCACCAGGAATCCGGCCATGATAGGCAGAGTCCGGGGAAAGGCCGCGGCCAGAGAGCCCAGGATGGTCCCGGAGGACTTCGCATCTTCGTCTGAGTTTTCCTGAGCTGGCTGCATGACTCGCCTCCTGACTTCATTTTGGAGATGGTCAGCAATCATAATCGCCTCTTGCGGGGCAGGAGCAGGCTGGTCGACAATGTGAGAAGGCTGTTAAGACGCGACAGGGGCGGAATAGGCGCTCCCCGGCTCATGTTGAGCCTAGCGAAAGGCACCGGTATGCGAGGAGGAATCATGGACAAGAGCAAGATTTCGACAAACAACCCGGCCATGGTCGTCCTGGCGGGGGGATGCTTCTGGGGCATTGAGCGGTTCTTCCAGGAAGTGGACGGGATTATTGACACCCAGGTGGGATATGCACAGTCCACAGTGGCAGACCCCAGCTATGAGCAGGTCTGCAGCGGTGCCACCGATGCTGTGGAGAGCGTGCGGCTGACCTATGATCCTCAGACGGTCAGTCTGCGAACCCTGACCCTGCTTCTGCTGGATCTGATCGACCCCTTCTCGGTGGATCGGCAGGGCAACGACCGAGGCAGGCAGTATCGCAGCGGCCTCTACTGGAATCCCGAGCATCGCGAGCAGGAAGAGCCCGTCTTCCGTCGCGCTTTGGAGGAGCTGGAGCGCAGGACCGGCCGTCATCCCGTTGTGCAGGTGGAGGCTCTGATCAACTTCTATCCGGCCGAGCAGTCCCACCAGGACTACCTGCTCAAGCATCCTGATGGGTACTGCCACATCCCTCTGGAAGCCATTGCCAACGCTGCCTCGCGTCAGCGCTACATCGAGCGCATCTGGTCCCTGGACCCTGAAAGTTACGAAGTGACCCAGCATTCGGCTACCGAACGGCCCTTCACCAACGCCTACGACGGGGAGTTCCGTCCGGGCATCTATGTGGATGTGGTCAGCGGGCGGCCGCTCTTTTCCTCGGCGGACAAGTACGACTCAGGCTGCGGATGGCCGGCATTCACCAAGCCCATCGATCCCGACCTGCTGGTCAATCGCAAGGACTACAAGCTGCTGGGCCGGCCCCGGATCGAGGTGCGGACGGCACAGACGGGCATCCATCTGGGACATGTCTTCGATGACGGTCCGTCTGACCGTGGCGGGCAGCGCTACTGCATGAACTCCGCCGCCCTGCGGTTCGTGCCGCGTGATCGTATGGTGGAAGAGGGCTACGGAGACTATCTGCCTCTGGTGGATGAGGCAAAACGCTGACACTTCTGCTTTCAGTGGCACGCCGGAGCCTCCAGCCGTTGGGGGGGTTCCGGCGCAGTCCAGACATAAGGCCCGTTTGTTTCCTGTTGTTTACGGCCCTTTTGGTCTATTGTAGACTTCTGGTGAATTAACAAGGAGTAAGGGCTATGTGCGGGATTGCTGGATTCGTCAACGACACCTCTGTCAAGGAGAAGACAGCCGTGCTCCAGCGGATGACGGACATCATCGCCCACCGCGGCCCCGACAATGAGGGGCATTTCGTCGATGAGCGGGTGGCCCTGGGCTTTCGGCGCCTGAGCATCATTGATCTGCAGGGTGGCGACCAGCCCATCTTCAACGAGGACTCCTCTATGGCCATCACCATGAACGGGGAGATATACAACTACCGTGAACTGCGCCGCCAGCTGATCGACTTGGGGCATACCTTCTCCACCGAGTCGGACACCGAGGTCATCCTGCACGGCTACGAGCAGTGGGGCCATCAGGTGGTCAACCGTCTGCGTGGCATGTTCGCCTTCGTCATCTGGGACCGCGGACGCGGCGAGCTCTTCGGAGCTCGGGACCATTTCGGCATCAAGCCCTTCTATTACGCCCGAATGGGCGGCACTTTCATGTATGCTTCGGAGATCAAGAGCCTCCTGCAGCATCCGGACTTCCACAAGGAGCTCAACACCCAGGCACTGCGTCCCTACATGACCTTTCAGTACCCGGCGCTTCCTGAGACCTTCTTCAAGGGGGTATTCAAGCTTCCCGAGGGCCATTGGTTCACCTTCCGTGACGGGAAGATGGACATCCACCAGTATTACGACCCGGCTTTCGGAGAGAGCAAGCAGGATCTGAAAGACCTGGTCGACTCCATTGACCAGACTGTCCAGGATTCGGTCAAGGCTCACCAGGTGGCTGATGTGGAGGTGGGCTCCTTCCTTTCCTCCGGGGTGGACTCCAGCTATGTCGCAGCCTTGGCGCGCCCTCGGCACACCTATTCAATCGGCTTCGGCCAGGGGACCTACAACGAGTCCGACCAGGCTGGCGAGCTGGCGTCCATACTCAAGCTCAACAACACCACCGAGTCCCTGGACGGGGACCAAGCCTTCACCTACTTCCCGCAGATTCAGTGGTATATGGATGAACCTGATTCCAATCCCTCCTGCGTGCCGCTCTTCTTTCTTTCCGAGCTGGCCAGCCGGGACCTGCGCGTGGTCCTGAGCGGGGAGGGCGCCGACGAGCTCTTCGCCGGCTACATAGACTACGGTGTGCATACGCGCTCGCGCATCATCAAGGATGTCACCCGCCTTCTGGGCCGGCTGCCCCGCAAGGCTCGGTACGCTATTGGACGCTGGGCCAAGGGCAAGCGCTTCCATGGGGCCTGGCACCTGTATGCCAACCTGGCTCCAGCCGAGGAGAACTTCATCGGTCAGGCCAAGGTCTTCGACGAGGACGAGGCTGGCAGACTGCTCAAGCCGGCCTATCGCAAGGCCCCCCGTGTCTCTGAGATCACTGGACGAATCTATGCCCGGCTCAAGGGGCGCAGCCTGTCCGAGCTCAAGAAGAAGCAGTACCTTGACATGCATCAGTGGATGCCCGGGGACATCCTGCTCAAGGCTGACAAGATGACCATGGCCCATTCCCTGGAGCTGCGGGTGCCGCTCCTGGACCGCAAGCTGATGGATGTGGCCGAGAAGGTGCCTACCAAATACCTGATCACCGATCAGAATACCAAGTTCGCCTTCCGCAAGGCCGCTGACCGCCATATTCCCCGGGAGTGGTCTGCTAGGGAGAAGCTGGGCTTCCCCGTGCCCATCCGGGACTGGCTGCATCAGGAGCGTTACTATCGGCTGGTCCGTAGCTTGTTCGAGCAGGAGTGGGTGTCGGAGTTCTTCGACCAAGATGCCTTGCTGCACATGCTGGACGACAACTACGCCAAGCGCAACGACGCCCGCCGCAAAATCTGGACTGTCTACTCCTTCCTGACCTGGTATGACGTCTACTTCATCCACGACGGAACCAAGCCAGAGCTGCTGGATCTCCAATCCTAGGGGGTCTGTCCTGAGGCCTGTGTTATACTGCTACACGGCTTGAGAAATCAAGAAAGCGGATGATCCCACCTGGGAGCCTGCCATGGCTTCGGGTTCGACCTGTGTCGATGGCGGCTGGCCGTCATCATGTACGGTGCAGGCATTGGCGGTTTCGTTGCCATATGGTTGTGACCGTCATGTTCGAAACCTATGGGTTCTTCGCTTGGCAGTGGATGTTGTGGTATTTGAGAAGGAGTCATCATTAGCGACGAACCAAGGATTAACGACGATATACGAGTGTCTCAGGTACGCCTGATCGGGCCCAACGGCGAGCAGGTGGGAATCATTGCGACCTCCGTCGCCCTTAACCTGGCCAAGGAGGCCAACCTTGACCTGGTCGAGGTTGCACCCAAGGCCAAGCCTCCGGTCGCCAAGCTCATTGATTACGGCAAGTTCAAATACAACGAGAAGATCAAGGCTCGTGAGGCGCGCCGCAACCAGAGCATGTCGGAGATCAAGGAGATCCGCTTCAGATTGAAGATCGACGACCACGACTTCGAGGTCAAGGAAGGGCATGTTCGCCGCTTCCTGTCCGCAGGAGACAAAGTCAAGGTCACTATCATGCTGCGTGGGCGTGAGCAGTCGCGGCCCATCGGTGGCGTGGAGCTCCTGCGCAAGCTGGCTGACGATGTCGCGGATCTGGGCTCCATCGAGTTTGCCCCCAAGCAGGAGGGGCGCAACATCATCATGACCCTGTCGCCCAAGGGCAAGAAAGTCCACACCCAGTCCGAACAGCGTCGGCGGGGCGGTCAGGCCCGCGCTGAGCGCAAGGCCCGTCAGGCGGCCCATCTGGCTGCCAAGGCCGACGAAAAGGAGACTGCGGGCTCCAATAATACTTCTCCCAAGCAGATGAAATCCAAGGAGGGCAGCAATGCCGAAGATGAAAAGTAACTCCGCCGCATCCAAGCGCGTCCGGACCACAGGTTCGGGCAAGCTCATGCACGCCGGGACCGGTATGCGCCACAATCTGGAGCACAAGTCGGCCAAGAAGCGTCGTCACCTGTCCACTGACGAGGTGCTCGCTCCGACCCAGTCCAAGAACATGAAGAGGATGCTGGCCCGCTGAGCGGGTGCTGTCGCGTCGAGTGAGATTTTAGAAAGCTGAGGAATATCTATGGCACGAGTCAAGCGGGCAGTCAACGCGCATAAGAAGCGTCGGGTCGTCCTGGAGCGGGCATCAGGCTATCGTGGCCAGCGCTCCCGTCTCTACCGCAAGGCCAAGGAGCAGCTGCTTCATTCATATACATACAACTTCCGGGACCGCAAGGCCCGCAAGGGCGACTTCCGCAAGCTGTGGATCCAGCGCATCAACGCCGGATGCCGCGCCCAGGGAATCACCTACAACCGCTTCATCCAAGGGCTGCGCCTGGCCGGGATCGAGTTGGACCGCCGTGCCCTGGCCGATCTGGTCGTCAACGACATCGACACTTTCAACGCCATCGTGGCTGAGGCCAAGAAGGCCCTGCCTGCCGATGTGAACGCTCCGGTCGCCGCCTGATCAGCGGACCTGGATGCCGTATTGAAAGAACCTCGCCTTTCGCGGGGTTCTTTGCATATTTGACCATTCAGCAGTGGGACGGTAAGTTGATTGACGACAATGATGCCGGGAGCCGCCATGAACAATGATCACAGCGTAGATGCATCGGCTGTATCGGCAGAATCGGCAGGTCAAGCCAGTCCATCTAGGGTCAGCGGTACTTCCGAACCAGCCAGGATCAATCAGTCTCGCCCCATCCTTCGGTCCCGGATCTTTCTCTATGTGACGGAATTCTTCTCGGGGATGGCCGTCATGGCTGCCGAGCTGGGTGCCTCCCGTCTGCTGGCTCCTTATTTCTCGTCCTCCCAGATTGTGTGGACCATCATCATCGGGACCATCATGATAGCCCTGGCCCTGGGTGCTATGGCCGGCGGGAGGTGGGCCGACAGGAACCCTGACCCGGATAGGCTCTACCTGTGCATTATGGCCGCTTCCGTCTGGATCGCTCTGATTCCTCTAGTAGGCAAGTATCTGATCATTCTGATCTCAGGGTTGCTGATCGTGTCAGTTTCCACCAACTTCCTGGTCCTGGCGGCCTTCATCTCCTGCCTGATCATCTTTGTTCCGCCTCTCTTCCTCCTGGGCACAATCACCCCCGGCCTGGTCAAGAGCGCCACCGACTCCCTGGATGACAACGCTTCGGTGGTCGGCCGTCTTAGCGCCTGCAACACCGTGGGATCCATCCTGGGCACCTTCCTGCCCACCTTTGTGACCATCCCGGCCGTGGGGACCTTTGTCACCTTTCTGATTTTCTCCGGGATACTGCTCCTCGTGGCCTTGGTTTACTTTCTTTCATCCCATGTGCACCGCCTGATCTGCGTCATGGCCACGCTGGCTTTTGTGGTCTCGTCCGCCCTGTCGCCGTTGTCGGGGTTCGCCTTCTGGGAGAAGAGTCTGGCCTACGAAGGCGAGTCCATATACAACTACCTGCAGGTCAAGACCCTAGCGGACAGAACCATTCTTTCCACCAACGTCCTCTTCGGCGTCCAGTCGGTGACCATGAAGCACCCCGGGATGACCGGCATGTATTACGACACGGCGCTGGCGGCGCCGCTCATGGCTGATCAGGCCCGCTCGGCCCTGATCCTGGGGATGGGAACCGGGACCTACGCCCGGCAGCTGAAGCGGTACTATCCTCGAATGGCTATCCAGGGGGTGGAGATCGACCAGTCCATCAGCAACCTGGCCCTTAAATATTTCGATCAGCCCGCCGATATTCCTGTTTCCACATACGACGGCCGAGCTTGGCTGGCGGCCAGCCACCAGCGCTACGACCTGATCATGGTTGATGCCTATCAGGACATTACCATACCTTTTCAGATGAGCTCCACTGAGTTCTTCAGTCTAGTCAGGGAGCATCTTAATCCGGGCGGGGTCATGGTGGTCAACATGAACATGATCGACGACGGTCAGGGATCCATCAATGCAGCCCTGACCAATACCATCGTCAAGGTCTTCGGATCCGATGCCATCCTGACGGCCGACGTGCCCCGGACCACCAACCGCGAGCTCTTTGCACGGCATCCCGCTTCCGATGTTTCTTCGGGAACAAAGGGTGTCAAGAAGGACGCGATGAGGGACTACCCGGATTCCGGCCAGCTGGTGGAGGCGGCCACCAGGGCCAGTCCTGATCCGGACCTGTCCGAGATGATGGAGCAGGTCAGCTCCCGTCTGAGCACGGTTCAGGATGCAAAGGGGAGAGTATTGACCGATGACAATGCGCCGGTGGAGCTGCTGGGCATGCATGCCATTGACGGGATCATCGTCAGACAGGCCGGCCCCTACCGACGGATTCTTCAGCAAGAGGGTATTCAGGGGCTGATTCGGGAAGTCTCTTGAGCGGTCGCAATCCCGAGCGCGTTGGAAGCATGGAAACAGGGGATCGGAGCGTTAGAATATGGCCTGAAACCAGCGCTGATGAAGAGAACCGGAGGTTGAGCGGGAGTGGACGGTGACCCTCAGGAGGGGCTGACAGCCCTGCTGGATCAGTTCCTGGCCTACACCGGCCTGGAGCGGGGTCTTGCCCCTGCCACGGTCAAGGCCTATCGTTCCGATCTGAACATGTACATCAGCTGGCTGTCCGGTCGTGGCATCACCAGCCTGGGGCAGATCCAGACTGCCGATGTGGAGGGGTTCCTGGCCTATCTCGCCGATGAGAGTCCAGCCAGCCGCTCCCGCAGAATGGCAGCTGTCCATGAGTGGCACCGGTTTGCTCTCAAACAGGGGGTGACCGACCAGGATGTTTCCCTTACTGTCAAGGCTCCCAAGGGCACCTCGGCCCTGCCTGATGTGCTGGATGTTGATCAAGTGGCCAGACTGCTGGATGTAGCCGCCATGGGAGGGTCCAAGGATCCGGTGGTCCTACGGGACAAAGCCCTGCTGGAGTTCATGTACGCCACTGGTTGTCGGGTTTCGGAGGCTGTCGGCACCGATCTGGAGGATATGGACTTGCACGAGCGGGTGGTACGCCTGACCGGCAAGGGCGACAAACAGCGTTTGGTGCCTATAGGATCCTATGCATGCCAGGCTATGGAGGCCTATTTGCATATGGGACGGTCCAATCTGCGTGATCGGGCTTCCAAAGGAAGAGAGCTGCGGGCAGTCTTTCTCAACAAGCGGGGCAAGCGGCTTACCAGGCAGACGGTTTGGCAGGTGGTCAGGGATGCTGGTCGCCGGGCAGGCCTAAGCAGACCCCTGCATCCTCACACCCTGCGGCACTCTTTTGCCACTCATTTGTTGGAGGGAGGAGCCGATGTCCGCTCTGTTCAAGAGCTGCTGGGCCATGCCTCGGTGACCACCACGCAGATTTACACGCATGTCACCCCCCAGGCCTTGATCGAGACCTACCAGACTGCCCATCCTCGTGCCCGCTGACCCGCCAACCCGCGAAAGCGTCTGGAAACTTGATAGGGTAGAGGCATGCCTACGGATTTGTTAGGGCGCGAGTATGAGACGTTCGCTGCCCCGGAGCCTTTGAAACAGCACGGACCGGCCCGTGTCATAGCCATGTGCAACCAGAAGGGCGGCGTGGGCAAGACTACATCATCCATCAACATCGCTGGGGCCCTATGCCTGTATGGGCGACGGGTCCTGATCGTGGACTTTGATCCCCAGGGCGCGGCTACTGTGGGTCTGGGCATCAACGCCAACAGCGTGGATAACACCATTTACACCGCCATGTTCGACTCCTCCCTGGATGTGCACGAGGTGGTCCGGCACACCCGTTTTGACGGCCTTGACATTATCCCGGCCAACATTGATCTGTCGGCTGCCGAGATTCAGCTGGTCACGGAGGTAGGTAGGGAGCAGGCATTGGCGGCTACCATCCGGCCCTTGCGACAGGAGTATGACGTCATCATCATCGACTGCCAGCCTTCTCTTGGTCTGCTGACCGTCAACGCGCTGACTGCAGCAGACGGGGTCATCATTCCTGTGGCGGCCGAGTTCTTTGCCCTGCGCGGCGTGGCCCTGCTCATGCAATCCATAGAGAAGGTCCGCAGCCGCATCAACCCCGACCTGCAGATCTTTGGGGTGCTGGTCACCATGTACACCAAGACCCTGCATTCTGACGAGGTGCTTCAGCGCATCTATGAGGCTTTCAAGGGCAAGGTCCTGCATTCCATCATCAGCAGGTCCATCAAGCTGCCCGACGCCACTGTGGCAGGCGAGCCCATCACCATGTTCGCCCCCGAGCACAAAACCGCCAAGGAGTATCGGGAGGTCGCCCGGGAGCTGATCGCCCGCGGCATCGTGGCGTGAGCGGATCAACGGACGGCTTCGCCGTCGACCTGGATGTCTACCAAGGCCCATTTGACCTGCTGCTGGGCATGCTGGCCAACCGAAAACTCTCCCTGACGGAGGTCTCGCTGGCCTCCATCACCGGGGAATTTCTGGACTATGTGCGCACTCTGGACTTCAGTCAGGGGCTGGACCAGGCCAGCGCTTTCCTGGACGTGGCCTCGGTCCTGGTGGAGGCCAAGAGCGCTGCTCTCCTGCCTGTGGAGGACGAGTCCATGCGTGATCAGGCCTCGATGGATGCTCTTCGTGAGCGTGATCTGCTCTTTGCCAGACTCCTGCAGTACAAGGCCTTCAAGCAGGCGGGGCAGGACTTTAGAGCCAGGCTGGCCGCCAACTCCGGTCGCTACCCGCATCCCGGCCATCTGGAGCCTCAGCTGGCCCATCTGCTGCCTGACTTGGTCTGGACGCTGAAGCCGGAGGATCTGGCCCTGCTCTGTGCCAACGCTCTGGTCAATGCTCCGGCCTCCCAGGTTCGCCTGGACCAGCTGCACGTGCCCTTGGTTGATCTGAACAAGGAGGCCGATCAGGTTCGCCGGACCCTCCTGGCGCAGCCCGGTCAGCCTGTGGCTTTCGCTGATCTAGTCGCTTCTTCAAAAGGGCGGGCGCAGGTGGTGGCTCGATTTCTGGCCGTCCTGGTCTTCTTCCGGCAGGAGCTGATCCAGTATCGTCAGGATGGTCCCTATCAGCCGCTCTACCTGCGCTGGGTGGGGCCGAACCAGGAGCCGGAAACGGCCTTGATCAGTGAGGGGGACTTCGCATGAGCCAATCATCGGCTCCCGATACCCGTCCCGAATATGTGGACTTCGACGTGCAGGACTTTCCCGGTGGGCTGACCGCCTGCCTGGAGGCCATACTGGTGGCCACGGACCGGCCGCTGACCGCAGAGGATTTTTCCCGGGTGCTGGCTGTGGATCCGGACCCGGTCAATGCTGCCTTGGAATCGCTGGCCGAATCCTATAGCGACCGAGGATTTGAACTGCGTCGGACCGCCCGGGGCTGGCAGCTGACCAGTCGGACCGTCTACCAGCCCGTGGTGGCGGCCTTCGTCAAGGACGGCCAGACGGCCCGGCTCTCCCAGGCAGCTCTGGAAGCCTTGGCCATCGTGGCCTACCGCCAACCCATGACCCGTGCCCAGGTTGGCCAGATACGCGGGGTCAACTCAGACGGTGTCATCCGGGCCCTGTTGGTGCGGGGCCTGATCCGCGAGGAGGGCCTGGACGAGCAGACCCACGCCGCGCTGCTGGTCACCACTGACCTTTTCCTTGAGCGGATGGGCCTGCAATCGCTTGAAGATCTGCCCTCCCTGGCACCCTTCCTGCCTGACGAGGACACAGCTTTGTCTCAGGTTCGGCAAGAGCTGCCCGGACAGTCCCAGTCCCCGGATCCGGCCCAGGGTTCGCCCCAGAGCGAGGAGGAGTGAACGCCTGTCATCCAAGGCGGTTACACTTGTCTCTGTTTGTCCAATTCCGGGACCGTGCCAGCCGGCAGAAAGTCGGCAGCGGGCATGAGGAAGCATTCACGAGAATGAGGTTTTGATGGCGGTACGCGGCGATATACGAAATGTGGCGATTGTGGCACACGTTGATCACGGCAAAACCACTCTGGTCAATGCCATGCTGCAGCAGTCGCACGTCTTCTCGGAGCGGGAGGAGGTGCCCGACCGTGTCATGGACTCCAACGACCTGGAGAAGGAGAAGGGCATCACCATCCTGGCCAAGAACACCGCCGTCAAGTACACAGGTCCCTTGGCCGCCAAGCTGGGCCAGCCCGATGGCATCACCATCAACGTGGTGGACACCCCAGGCCACGCCGACTTCGGCGGCGAGGTGGAGCGCGGCATCTCCATGGTCGACGGGGTGGTCCTGCTGGTGGATGCATCAGAGGGTCCCCTGCCTCAGACGCGGTTTGTCCTGCGCAAGGCCCTTGAGGCCAAGCTGCCGGTCATTCTGGTCATCAACAAGACCGATCGGCCCGATGCCCGCATCTCCGAGGTAGTCTCCGAGTCCACCGATCTGCTTCTTGGCCTGGCCCAGGACGTGAGCGAGGAGGGAGTGGACCTGGACCTGGATTCCCTCCTGGATCTGCCGGTCATATATTGCGCGGCCAAGGCCGGCAAGGCCTCCGTGAACCAGCCAGCCGATGGAGCCGTGCCTGACAATGACGACCTGGAGCCTCTTTTCGAAGCCATCCTGAACAACATTCCCGCCCCGGAATACGAGGAGGGCGCCTCCCTGCAGGCCCATGTGACCAACATTGATGCCTCCGACTATCTGGGCCGTCTGGGACTGGTGCGCATCTACAACGGCACCCTGGCCAAAGGCCGCCAATATGGCCTGTCGCGCGTGGACGGGTCCATAGAGAACTTCAAGCTGACCGAGATTCTGCGCACCAAGGGCCTGCAACGCTTCCCCGTGGATGAGGCGGGCCCTGGCGACATCGTGGCAGTAGCTGGGGTTGAGGACATCATGATCGGCGAGACCATCGTCGACCAGGACGATCCCCGCCCCCTGCCTCTGATCCATGTTGACGATCCGGCTGTCTCCATGACCTTCGGCACCAATGATTCGCCCCTGGCCGGCACCGAGGGCAAGGACCACAAGCTGACCGCTCGCATGCTCAAGGACCGTTTGGACCGCGAGCTGATCGGCAATGTCTCCATCAAGGTGCTGCCCACCGACCGGCCTGACGCTTGGGAGGTGCAGGGTCGCGGCGAGCTTGCCCTGGCCATTCTGGCCGAACAGATGCGCCGTGAGGGTTACGAGCTGACTGTAGGCCGCCCCCAGGTGGTCACCAAGACCGTTGGCGGCAAACTCCAGGAGCCTATGGAGTCCGACACCATCGACGTACCCGAGGAATACATGGGCGCAGTCACCCAGCTTATGGCCGATCGCAAGGGCCGCATGGAGACCATGACCAACCATGGTTCCGGCTGGGTCAGGATGCAGTTCACTGTGCCATCACGCGGTCTGCTGGGCTTCCGCACCGCTCTGTTGACCGCCACCCGCGGCACCGGCATCTCCTCGTCGATCTCTGCTGGCTACGCCCCTTGGGCTGGCGACATCAAGACCCGGCAGAACGGATCCATGGTCTCCGATCGCTCAGGCAAGGCCAGTCCCTATGCCATGCAGAAGCTCCAGGCCCGGGGCGACTTCTTCGTCAAGCCCCAGTCGCCCGTCTACGAGGGACAGATCGTAGGCATCAACAACAAGCCTGGCGATCTGGATATCAACATCACCTTGGAGAAGCACATGACCAACATGCGTTCCTCCACAGCCGACGTGCTGGAGACCCTGACACCGCCTATCGACATGAGTCTGGAGGAGTCCCTGGACTTCGCCAACGATGACGAGTGCGTGGAGGTGACCCCCGAGTCCATCCGTGTGCGCAAGATCATCCTCGACAGGGATGCCTGGTACAAGTGGAACGCCCGTCAGCGCAGGGCCAACAAGAAGTAAGTTTTCTGGCAAGCAATCAATCCGACCCGGCCGCCACACGGTGACCGGGTCGGACTAGTCTTGGACCCATGAAGACAAAGGTTTCGACGTCCAAGGATCAGACCTCCTCTTATTCGACGGGGAAGACCGACAAGGCAGGCCCCTTCCGTTGCCTGTTGGGCCTGCCCATCGGCCTGGCAGTGGGCGTGCTCGGGACCCTGGTCCAGCGTTCCGGGGCCGCCCAAGGTCTGCCCTGGGGCATGATCCTGGCCTATCTGCTGGTGGCTCTGGCCTCCTGGTGGGTTCGTTGCGACAGCGGCACCATGGGGCTGGCCCTGCATCTGGTGGCCTCGACGGTCACCGTCTGGCTGCTTTCCATGCGGGGGCCGGGCGGCGATGTCCTTATGCCTTACGCCAACTTTTCTGCATTCTTTGCCAAGTATGCGGTCTTTTTCTGGATGGGCGGGCTGGTCCTGATCCAGACACTGGCCATCTGCTTGCCGGCCTCCTGGTTTGCTGATGGTCCTCTGCGTCGTCAAGGGCGATCAGCATGATCCAGGATTCATCAGAAACGTCAGGGACTCTGCCTGACAGGATTCCTTTGCACTTCTTGGGCCCCCAGGGAACCTTTACCCATCAGGCCGCCCTTGAAGCCGCCGATCTCATGGACACAAGGCTGAGCTGCAGGGCGGATCTGCGTCCTTGCCCGGATGCAGCCTCCATTGTGGCCGCCGTGGAGGACGGCCGAGGCTGGGGAGTGCTGGCCTGGGAGAACAATGTGGAGGGCCATGTGGTGCCCAACATGGATGCCCTGATTGACGCTCGAGCGGTGGCGGGCTTCGGAATGGTCCGCCTGTCCATCGTCTTCGATGCCTTCGTCCGGGCCGACCATGGCCCCCTGCGCCAGGTTGCCGCCCATCCCCATGGATTGGCCCAGTGCAAGTGCTTCATCAAAGAGACCGGCCTCAATCCGGTGACGGCCAATTCCAACGCTGCCGCCTGCCGTGATCTGGGCCCTGACCAGGTGGCTTTAGGCCCTCGCATCTGCGGTAGTCTCTATGGTCTGGAGACCTACCGACGCGAGGTACAGGACTATCAGGGAGCCCGTACCGACTTCCTGCTGCTGGCTCCCCGGGACCAGGCCGCCTCGCTGGCACGCCGTCTGGCGCCGGGCGTGGATTTCGAATCCATCGTCACCTTCATCCCCCTGAATACCGGGCCGGGTGTGCTGGCCAACCTGTTGGACCGTCTGCGTGACGCGGGTCTGAACATGACCTCATTCATGTCCAGACCTATCAAAGGGCACGACGGGACCTACAGTTTCGTAGCCAGCATCGACGCCGCACCTTGGCAGAAGGGTCTGCATCAGGTGCTGGCCGACCTGCTCGAAAGGGGGGACTGGCTCAAGACACTGGCGGTTCATCCGCGCACCCCGCATCCGGCCCCGCCCATCCGTGAATGGATGCTGCCCAGGGCGGGGGCCTTCCGGGGTGAGGACCCCCATTTCGAGACGATCAGCAAGGAGTTGTTATGGTAGATGAATCCGCGCCTTTCGTGCCCATGGACTTGTCCGGACCCGAGCACATGCACCCGATGGCGGGTATGGCCGCCTCGCCGGTGCTGACTTCGGCCCACAAGATCGCTGTGGCAGGGCTGGGGCTGATCGGCGGATCGCTGGCTCGCCGCCTGGCTGCCCGTGGCCGGTTCGTGATCGCATGGAACCATAACGACCGTCCCTACGAGCAGGCCCGCAGCCAGGGGATCCACTGCGTGGACACCCTTGAGGAGCTGGCCAAAGGCAAACCCGATGTCCTGGTTCTGGCCACACCCCTGCGGGCCATGCCTGACGTGCTTCAGGCCCTGGCCCCAGTGTTGACCCGGGGCACCACCCTGACCGACGTGGGCAGCGTCAAGGGTCCGGTCCGTCGTCAGGTTGAGCAGGCTGGTCTGGCCGATCGTTATGTAGGTGCCCATCCCATGGCGGGCAGCGAAGGATCCGGCTATGCAGATTCGGACCCGGCTCTTTTGGAAGGCGCCCTCTGGGCCCTCTGCGTCGATGAGCACACGGATTACAGCCGTTTTTTGACCGTGGCCGACATGGTCACACAGGGACTGGGCAATCGGCTGATCGCCCTGGACGATGCAACTCATGACCGGGCTGCGGGACTGATCTCGCACATGCCCCATGTGGTGGCCACTGCCTTGGCCAACATGCTGGCAACATCGCCTGACCGCCAGGTGGCCTCGGCTCTGTCAGCAGGATCCTGGCGGGATATGACCCGTGTTGCCTTGACCGATCCGGAGCGGACTCGAGCCATGGTGGAGGAGAACGCCGACCAGGTGGCCGTCCTGCTGGATACCCTGGTCGAGAATCTGCAGGGCATGTCCTCTCTCTTGCGGGACCAGGAGCCGGAGGCTGGTGAAAAGCGCCAGGACTTCTTTCTCCAGGCGGACCCCTTCCGGCGCTATAAGGCCGCCCTAGGCGATCAGGAACAGATCACCTCCACCGACCTTGAACTGGATCCGCAGGGGGGCCATTGGCGGCAGGAGCTGCTTGACTCCGCCCTTCGCGGCGAGCAGGTCTCGGCATTCCTGACCACCAGTCGGGCCCGGGTTTTGCACCCGCCGGTCATCGACTGAGATCCGAAGGATCCGGGCGGGGCGAGCGGCGTTCCGGGACCGGCTTCAGGGCCACCATGTCTTCCGCTTGGAGTCTCACGCGCTCTCCAGGGCGCGAACCATTGGCCGCTGGGTCCCTGTCCAGGATCAGCCGCCGTCCATCCCAGTCGACTACATGCCCCACGTAGTCGCGGAACTTGGGCCTTCCGTCTTCTGGGTCCGACCCAAGTGCAATTCTGACCACCAGCCGCGCTCCGGCCGGTATGGTTGCTGGCAAACGCATGTCCATGCACCTCCCGGGTCAGTATCGCCCGCGGCTCCGACGATGGCTAAAGCGCCTAGACTGTAATGCACATGTTGTACGCGGATGCAGCACAGCCAAGCGAGGGGAGAATCCGGAGTGGATCAGGATCTGCAGGACTTCACCGACTATCTTTCCCTGGTGGCAGGCAAGAGCCCCAATACCGTGCGGTCCTACCGGGCCGATCTCGCGGGCTTTCTGCATCTGATGCATCTGCATGGCATTGATGATCCTTCGCAGATCGACTTGGTCATCATCAGATCCTGGCTGGCCCACGAGGCATCGACCCACGCCCGATCCACCATGGCCCGGAAGACGGCCGCGCTGAGGTCTTTCTTCGGCTGGCTGAGCCGACATGGCCGGATCAAGACCGACCCCACCCTGGCCCTGAGCAGCCCCAAGCAGTCCGAGCACCTTCCTCGGATCCTGACGCATGACCAGGCCAGCACCCTGATGGATACGGTTGACCAGGATCCGGTTGAGCCTCGAAAGGATGAGAAAGTTCAGGGGGCCCTGCAGATGCGTGACGCGGCCATGCTGGAGCTGCTTTATGCTACGGGTATGCGTGTGGCCGAGCTTTGCGGTCTGGATCTAAATGATGTGAACCGGCACAGTCGAACTGTAAAGGTCTTGGGCAAGGGGTCCAAGGAGCGGGTCCTGCCCTATGGCCTCCCGGCCGATCGCGCTCTGGATTGCTGGTTGGGGGAGGGGCGGCAGGTCCTGGCTGGCGCAACGGCCGAATCGGGCCGTAAAGCAGGTCAGGCTCTCTTCCTGGGTCAATTGGGCGGCAGGATTGGCCAGCGGCAGGTCCGCAAGGTGGTTCATCAGGCGGCGGGTCAGGCCGGGGTGCCCGACATCGCTCCACATGCCCTGCGTCACTCGGCCGCCACGCATATGCTTGATGGGGGAGCCGACCTGCGCGAGGTTCAGGAGATGCTGGGCCACTCTTCTCTGCGGACCACGCAACGGTACACCCACGTTTCCATCGAGCAGCTGCGGGCCCGGTACAGGCAGGCTTTCCCGCGAGCCTGAGACCGGCAATTGAGACGAGGCTTGCTTTACGAAACATCTTCGTACCAGAATATGGCGTATTGTGGCTTACACGTCAGCCAGGGATCTTTGAGGTTCGGTCATCCTAGTGTCCCCGGTTGCAGACGTGACGTTGACACTCAATAGATATATGAATTAAGGGAAAGGGAGCAGCGATGAAGAAGGGTTCACAGCTTACGCTCGTGTCCGCAACCATCTGCGCCTTGGCGCTTTTGGCCAGCGGCTGCGGCAGCGGTTCGGACACCAAGGGCGCTCAGCAATCGTCCAGCAGTCAGTCAGGCAATAACACCGTCGTTTCGATTCGTGGATGCGAGCCGGCCAAGCCGCTCATTCCCAGCAATACCGTGGAGAGCTGCGGCGGGCTGGTCGTGGATGCCGTAAATGCCAAACTGGTCTGGTTCGATGACCATGGCAAGGCCCACAATGATCTGGCCTCTGAGATCAAGGCCAATGACGACATGACCCAGTACAAGGTCACCTTGGCCGATGGGCGCAAGTTCTCGGACGGCACTCCCATCACGGCCAAGTCCTTCACGAAGGCCTGGTCCTGGGCAGCCAATGTGAACAACGGCCAGCTAGGCTCCAGCTTCTTCGCCAACATCAAGGGCTATGACGATCTGCAGAAGCAAGGCGTGTCTGCCGATGCCCAGCTGTCCGGGCTGAAAGTCGTGGATGACAAGACCTTCACCGTGGATCTGAGTTCCCCGTCCTCCACCTTCCCTATTCAGGTGGGCTACACCTCCTTCGCGCCGCTGCCCGAGTCCTTCTACAAGGACACCAAGGCTTTCGGCGAGAACCCCGTCAGCTCGGGCCCCTATAAGCTCGATTCCTGGCAGCACAACACCATGGTCAAGCTTCGCAAGAACACCGCCTACAAGGGTGATGTCAAGATTCAGAACGGTGGCATCGACTACAGGATCTACACCGATGTCGGTTCGGCCTACGCCGATGTGCAAGCGGGCAACCTGGACGCGATCGATACCATTCCCACCTCGGCCCAGAAGACCTTCATGAAAGACAGCCTTGTCAAGGGCTACAACGAGCCTGGTTCCGTCCTGCAGATGTTCACTATCCCCACCACCATGGAGCACTTCGGCCAGGACGAGGAAGGCCACCTGCGCCGTCAGGCCATCTCCATGGCTCTGGATCGCAAGATGCTGATTGACAAGGTTCTGGGCGGTCTGGGCGTGCAACCCACTGACTTCACTGCGCCGACCATTCCTGGCTACTCAAAGAATCTCAAGGGTTCCGATAACTTGAAGTACGATGCCAAGAAGGCCAAGGATGCCTGGGCCAAGGCGGACGCCATCAGCAAGTGGCCTGCTGACAAGAGCTTCCAGCTGGTCTATAATGCAGATGGAGGCGCCAAGGACTTCTACGACGGCATGGCTAACTCCATCAAGAACACGCTGGGGATCAATGCCGTGGCCACTCCTGTGCCCACCTTCAGCGAGTTCCGTGGCAACGTCAACAAGCGCGCCTACAAGGATGCGGCCTTCCGGTCGGCCTGGTCGCCTGACTACCCCTCGCCTGAGAGCTACCTGCTGAGCAACTTCGCCAGCTCGGCGGCTGATGGCAACGGGTCCAACGATGGTGATTACAAGAACCCCAAGTTCGACGACCTGCTGAAGCAGGCTGCCAAGGCCAAGAACACCGACGAGGCCAACAAGCTTTTCCAGCAGGCCGAGGAGATCCTTCTGCAGGATATGCCTGCAGTTCCGCTCTACTACTCCAATAACAAGGGTGCGTCAGCCAAGAATGTGCAGGGATTGGCCATTCGCTGGGACGGCCAAGCGAACCTTGCGGAGTTGTCCAAGAAGCAGTGATGATCGTGCCGGAAACGGCATAATCCGTCGTCACCGACCCGGCCGGATCCGCAGCAAAGCGGATTCGTGCCCGGGTTTTATGCACTGGCGGCGGATTTGGGAAATCAACCAAAGGAAAGAGCAGTATATATGAAGAAGCAATCGGCCCTGACCATTGCTGGCGCCGGACTGTGCGTCATGGCGCTCACTCTTGGCGCCTGCGGCGGATCCGGCGGATCCGACTCCTCTGCCAAGGAGACCAACAGCGGCAGCTCGGATGCCGTCATCTCGGTCTTCAACCCGGAGCCGGCCAATCCACTCATCCCCAGCATGACCAACGAGGTGGGCGGTGGCAACCCCATCGACGTCATGTTCTCCAAGCTGGTCCGCTTCGACGACAAGGGCAAGCCAGCCAACGAGATCGCCAAGCAGATCAAGGCCAATGAGGACAACACCCAGTACACCGTGACCATCAACGACGGATGGAAGTTCTCGGATGGCACTCCGGTCACCGCACAGTCCTTCACCAAGGCCTGGTCCTGGGCGTCCAGCATCGCCAACAAGCAGCTGGGCTCCAGCTTCTTCGCCAACATCAAGGGCTATGACGACCTGCAGAAGGAAGGCACCCCTAGCGATGCACAGCTTTCCGGCCTGAAGGTCATCGACGACAAGACCTTCACTGTGGATCTGACTTCGCCCTCCTCCACCTTCCCCATCCAGGTGGGCTACACCGCCTTTGCGCCGCTGCCCGAGTCCTTCTACAAGGACACCAAGGCCTTTGGTGAGAAGCCAGTGACCGTGGGACCTTACAAGTTCCAGTCCTGGGAGCACAACAAGGCCATAAAGGTCGTCAAGGACCCGGCTTACAAGGGCGGCATCAAGGTCAAGAACGGCGGCGTTGAGTTCCGCTCCTACACGGATGCAACCGCAGCCTACCGCGACGTGCAGGCCGGCAACCTGGATGTGCTGGATACCCTGCCTGCCTCGGCCCGCAAGACCTTCCAGACCGACAACACGGTCCAGGCCATCAACGACCCGGGCTCAGTCATCCAGATGTTCACCATCCCCACTTACATGAAGCACTTCGGCCAGGATCAGGAAGGCAAGCTCCGCCGCCAGGCCATCTCCATGTCCATCGATCGGGCAACCATCATCAAGAAGGTGCTGTCTGGAACCGCCAAGGAAGTCCACGACTTCACCGCCCCCGTCATCCCCGGCTATTCAACCGACATCAAGGGATCGGATGTGCTCAAGTACAACCCGACCAAGGCCAAGGAGCTCTGGGCCGAGGCCAACAAGATCTCCCCATGGGGCGAGGGCGACACCTTCAAGATCGCCTACAACGCCGATGGCGCCCACAAGGAGATCTACGATGCGGTCACCAACTCCATCAAGAACGCCTTGGGCATTCAGGCTGCAGGCAACCCTCTGCCCACCTTCAGCGAGTTCCGCTCCAACGTGCAGAACCGCAAGTTCACCGACTCGGCTTTCCGCTCCGGCTGGCAGCCCGACTACCCCTCGCCCGAGAGCTACCTGTCCAGCAACTTCGCCAGCTCGGCAGCCAACGGCAACGGTTCCAACGACGGCGACTACAAGAACCCCGAGTTCGACAACCTGATGGACAAGGCAGCCTCCGCCAAGAGCATCGACGAGGCCAACAAGATCTACCAGCAGTCCGAGGAGCTGCTCTTCCGCGACCTGCCCGCAGTTCCGCTCTACTACCAGAACTCCAATGGCGTGGCGGCCAAGAACATCAAGGGATTCTCCTTCAATTGGAAGGGCGTCCCTGCCTACTACAACATCAGCAAGTGAGGTGACGGGAGTCTGAATCCCGCACCTGAAAACTGACGCCGCCCGGGCCGGCGCGGAAGGATCCACTCCGCGCCGGCCTTGGTGTCCTTGCACCCCTGTTGAGGTGTGCTGGTAGACTCAAACAAGAATTTTTGCGGCGACCCTGATCCCCATGCCGATCCCGGTCGCGGATGACAAAGGAGAATAGCCGATGGGAAAATATCTTCTGCGACGTATTCTGCAGATGATCCCCGTCGTTCTCGGCACGACACTGCTGATATACGCGCTGGTCTTCGCGCTTCCTGGCGACCCTGTGGCCGCCATGTTCGGGGACAAGCCGGTCAACCAGGCCGTTGCCGCACAGATACGTTCGGAATACAATCTCGACAAGCCCTTCATCGTGCAGTACGTGCTCTTCCTGAAGAATGCGCTGACCCTGAACTTCGGCAACACCTTCGCCGGTCAGCCTGTGATCAGCGTGATCGGCAGGGCCTTCCCAGTGACCATCAAGCTGGCGCTGATGGCTTTCGTCTTCGAGGGCATCTTTGGCGTGATCTTCGGCATCATCGGCGGCCTGACCAAGGGCAAGTGGTCGGACAACATCATCCTGGTCCTCTCCCTGCTGCTGATTTCGGTGCCTACTTTCGTCACCGGCTTCATCCTGCAGTACCTGTTCGGCGTCAAATGGCATTTGCTGCCAGCCACAGCCGGGGCCAATCCGGGATTCATTGATCTGCTCATGCCGGCCGTTGTACTGGGGTCGGTATCCATGGCATCCATCATCCGTCTGACCAGAACGGAGATCACCTCCAACATCTCCGAAGATTATGTGCGCACGGCTCGGGCCAAGGGCATGAGCAACCGGTCTGTCATCGTGCGGCATGTGCTGCGCAACTCCCTGATCCCCGTAGTCACTTACCTGGGCGCCGACATCGGCGGACTTATGGGCGGGGCCATGATCACTGAGCGAATCTTCAACATCCAGGGCGTAGGCAACACCCTTTACCAGGCCATCCTAAGGGGCGAAGGCACCCTGGTGGTCTCCATCGTGACCATTCTGGTCCTGATCTTCGTCATCACCAGCCTCCTGGTCGACCTGCTCTACGCAGTGCTCGATCCGCGGATCCGGTATGCGTGAGGGAGAGGGACCGACTATGAGTGAAACGGCAATGAACGAGTCAAGCGAACAGAACGAAAGCCAGGCCCGCGTCTACTTCCCGGACCCCTTGCCGGGGCAGGAGCGGTTTGTGGCCCCCATCGACGAGACGCCCCTGCGCGAGGTGGACTCAGTGGATGAGGACGTGCCGCCTACCAGCATGTGGGCTGATGCCTGGAAGACCCTGAGACGCAACCCGCTCTTCATCATCTCCGCAATCCTGGCGATCGTGGTCATCCTGGTGGCCCTTTTCCCCAATCTCTTCGCCAAGCAGGACCCCATGGCCTGCAGCCTGTCCAACTCCTTGGAACCAGGTCGACCGGGGCACCCCTTCGGTTTCGACCTGCAGGGTTGCGACGTCTACAGCCGCGTCATCCATGGGGCCCGGACCTCGGTGGCCATCGGCATCATGACTACCATTCTTGTCACCGTCTTCGGCGGCCTCATCGGTGCCATCGCCGGATTCTTCGGGGGCTGGGTTGACGCAGTGCTCAGCCGCATCACCGACATCTTCTTCGCCATCCCCATGATTCTGGGCGCCATCGTGCTCCTGCAGATGTTCCGCACCTCCACATCCCTGTGGAAGATCATCCTGACTCTGACACTCTTCGGGTGGGTCAATATGGCCCGCATCACCCGCAGTGCTGTTCTGGAGGCCAAGAATCTGGAGTTCAACACCGCTTCCACGGCCCTGGGCTCCACGCCCTTGCGCAACCTCTTCCGGCACATCATGCCCAACTCCCTGGCCCCGGTCATCGTCATGGCCACCATGTCGCTGGGCACCTACATCGTCTCTGAGGCCACTCTGAGCTTCCTGGGCATCGGCCTGCCCTCCACCGTGGTCTCTTGGGGCGGGGACATTTCGACGGCCCAGAACCTCCTGACCACCAACCCCTCGGTCCTCTTCTATCCCTCCGCAGCCCTGGCCATCACTGTGCTGGCCTTCATCATGATGGGCGACGCGGTCAAGGATGCATTGGATCCCAAGAGCAGAACGGCCTGAGTGGAGGAAGCATGACTGAAGCAGACAAGAATACGACCACCAATCAGGAGAATCAGCCCCTGCTCGATGTGCGGGACCTGCAGGTGGACTTTACCGCCGATGGGCGCACCGTTCACGCAGTTCGTAACGCCTCCTTCAACGTCTACCCCGGCCAGTGGGTGGCCATCGTGGGGGAGTCCGGCTCGGGCAAGTCCACCTCGGCCATGGCCGTGCTGGGCCTTCTGCCTGGCACCGGCAAGGTGACCGGCGGCAGCATCCGGCTCAATGGCCGCGAGCTGGTGGGCCTGGACCGCAAGGACTATGAGGCGCTGCGTGGCTCCCAGGTGGGCCTGGTTCCGCAGGACCCCATGAGCAATCTGAACCCGGTCTGGCGCATCGGCTCCCAGGTCAAGGAGGCGCTGACCGCCAACCATATGGATGTCTCCCGGGAGAAGCGCTCCCGGTTGGCCAAAGCCCTGGCTGGCGACGAAGAGGTGAAGGTCAAGAAATCCGACGACGAGCTCTTCATCTCCTCCAAGGATTTGTCTGGCCTGCTCGAGGCCGCCCGTCAGGCCCTGAGCGATGCCGGGGTGGCCGACGTGGACAAGACCATGGAGGCCATGAAGGCCGAGTGGGATGTTGGCTCCGAGACCCGCTGGGGCGTGGCCAAGTCCCTGATTGATGCCGGTGTGGACGACGACACGGCCTGGACGGTGGCCAAGGAGCATGTGACCGGCTCTGATATGGACGACCGCATTGCCGGTCTGCTGTCGGAGGCTGGGTTGCCCGAGGCTGCCACCAGGGCCCGGCAGTATCCGCATGAGTTCTCCGGCGGCATGCGCCAGCGTGCCCTGATCGCCATCGGCCTGGCCTCCCGGCCCGACCTGCTGATTGCGGACGAGCCCACCAGCGCCCTGGATGTGACCGTCCAGAAGCGGATTCTGGACCACCTGCGCAACCTGACCGAATCCTTGGGCACCGCGGTGCTTTTCATCACCCACGACCTGGGTCTGGCAGCCGAGCGTGCCCAGCACATCGTGGTCATGTACCGTGGTCAGGTGGTGGAGTCCGGACCCAGCCTGGAGGTCCTGCAGCATCCCCAGCACCCCTACACCAAGCGGCTGGTCCAGGCTGCGCCCTCGCTGGCCTCCCAGCGCATCATCTCCGCCAAGCAGCGCGGCCAGGATGCTGAAGGCCTGCTGGAGCACCATGTCAAGGGCGAGAGCACCCTGGAGCGCAGCGAGCACGTCATCACCGTGGAGCACCTGACCCGCGAGTTCAGGCTGCCCAGACGCAAGGAGCTGTTCAAGGCCGTGGACGACGTCTCCTTCTCGGTCAAGAGGGGGACCACCCTGGCCATCGTGGGGGAGTCCGGCTCCGGCAAGTCCACTGTGGCCAACATGGTCCTGCACCTGCTCAAGCCCACCTCGGGCCGGGTGACCTACGAGGGCCAGGACATCTCCGGCTTCGGCAGCCATGAGCTCATGGAGTTCCGCCGGCACGTGCAGCCCGTCTTCCAGAACCCCTACGGCTCCTTGGACCCCATGTACTCCATCTACCGCTCCATCGAGGAGCCCCTGCGCATCCACAAGATCGGCAACGCCAAGTCCCGGCAGAAGCGGGTCAAGGAGCTGCTGGACATGGTGGAGATGCCCGAGTCGGTCATGGGGCGCTACCCCAACGAGCTCTCCGGCGGACAGCGTCAGCGCATCGCCATCGCCCGGGCCATGGCCCTGAATCCGGATGTGATCATCTGCGACGAGGCCGTCTCCGCCCTGGACGTGCTGGTCCAGGACCAGGTGCTTCGGCTGCTCAACGACCTGCAGGCCGAGCAAGGGCTCAGCTACCTGTTCATCACCCACGATCTGGCCGTGGTCAGGCAGATCGCCGACGAGGTGGTGGTCATGCAGCACGGCCGACTGGTGGAGCACGCCACCACCGACGAGGTCTTCGACCACCCGCAGCGCCAGTACACCAAGGATCTGCTGGACGCCATCCCTGGCGGCAAGCTGCGCCTGGGTCTTGACTAGGCATCCTTTGCACCGACCCACAAGGAAATGAGGCATCATGGGATTGTTCGGTTTCGGCAAGAAACGCGCCAAGCAGCAGGCCGAAGAGGCCGTCGAGGATCAGGAGGACCAGTCCAAGGAGCTAAACGAGTCCAAGGACGATGAGGAGTCCACAGAGAAATCTGACCAGACCTCTCAGTCTGACCGCGATGAGACGGCTGCAGAGCAGGACGAAGCCGAACATAGCGGGAAAGGACCTTGGGACAGCATGGATTCTGAGGCTCCCGATACCGATGAGTACTTGGACATCGGCGCCCTGATGCTGCCCTTCCTTAAGGGTAGCGAGCTGAGGCTCAAGGCCAACTCGCAGACCGGCGACGTGCTGGGAGCCACCATCACCTACAAATCCTCCAGTCTGGAGCTGGAGCCCTTCGCGGCCCCCAAGTCCCTGGGCCTGTGGGACGAGGTCCGGGCCGACCTGCTCAAGGCCAACCCCTCCTGCAAGGAGGTGGACGGCGTCTTCGGCAAGGAGCTGACCCTGCCCGTTAAGGTCAAGGGCAAGAACCTGCTGACCCGGGTGGTGGGTATCGACGGACCCCGTTGGATGCTGCGAGGCATCTTCTCCGGCCCTGCAGCCAAGGGCGGCAAGGAGAAGGATGTGCTCGACGACTACCTGGCCGACCTGGTCGTGGTCCGTGGCGATGAGCCCCTGGCCCCTCGTGACCTGGTTCCCATGCATGCGCCCATCACACCCAGCCAACGCCGCGGAGAAGCCGAAGACTCGGAGTCCAAGAACGATGAGAGTGCGCAGATCCCCGGCAGGCCGGAGGGCCCCTTCGACTCGGACCAGCAGACCGAGGTGAAGACCACATTGTCTCGCGGACCCATGTTCTCGGAGGTCCGCTGAGGCTGTGAAGCAGAAGCATTCCGGGCTGGCAGCGCTGGCCGACGACGATTTCTCCGTCATGGAGGCCATCGGCGGATGGCGGGGGATTGTCGAGTCGCTGCTGCCAGGGCTGGTATTTCTGGTTGTCTTCCTGGTGACCGGCCGTCTGGGGCTGACCGTGGCGCTTTCGGCGGCCCTGGCCGTCGTGCAGCTCTTGATTCGTCTGGTCCTGCGGCAGTCCTTTCTGGGGGCGCTGGCTGGTCTGCTTTCGGTGGGCATCTGTCTGGTGGCCGCATGGCTGACCCGGGATGCCCGCAACTACTATCTGCCAGGATTCCTGACCAACGGATTCTGGATCATCGTTTTGGGCGCCTCGCTGCTGGCACGGATGCCTGGCATCGGCCTGCTGGTGGAGTACCTGCGCCGACCCGTCGTTTCCGGGTGGAGACAATGGCTGGCCTCCTGGCGCAGTGAACCAGAGCTGGTACGGGCCTATAATCAGGCCACCCTGGTCTGGATCGCCGTCTTTGCGCTGCGCCTGCTGGTTCAGGTGCCGCTCTACCTGACTGGTTCCGTCGGGTTTCTTGGCGCCGCACGCCTGATTCTGGGCTTGCCCTTGTTTGCACTGGGTATTTGGGTCAGCTGGCTGCTGATCGGCGGCCCCTACCATCGTCGTCAGGCCGACCAGGAGGTTTATGCCGATCATGACTGAGACCAGGGTCCGTCTGCGCATCGAACGCTATGCCGACCAGGGCCGTTGTGTGAGTCACCTGGAGGACGGCCGGGTGGTCTTCGTCCGCTTTGCTCTGCCCGGGGAGCTGGTGGAGGTCCTCCTGGACGAGCCTCACGGCCGGGCCGGCAGATTCGCCACGGGCGAGGTCACCCAGGTGTTGGAGGCCAGCCCCGACCGACGTGAACCCGTCTGGCCTCTGGCCGGACCCTTGGCCTGGGGAGGCGGCCTGGGTGGCGCTGATCTGATTCATGTGAGCCTGCCAGGTCAGTTGACTTGGAAGGCTGATCTGATTGGTCAGCAGATGTCTCGCCTGGGCGGGGTGGACGTCCAGGTGCCGGTGGCTCGTGTTCCGGGCGATGAGGAGCTGGGTGGCCTGCGCTGGAGAACCCGAATCGAGCTGGTGGCCGACGACCAGGGACGCCCCTCCATGCGCCGTCGGGGTTCGCATGATCGTCTGCCGGTTCAGACCATGCCTCTGGCCACCCAAGAGCTGCTGGACCAGGCCGACGAACTGGGCATCTGGGAGGGCGGCCTGCCCGCTGGTGCCCGCATACGCCTGGCTGTGCCCCAGCCGCGCGATGGGGGACCGGTTGGCGACAACTTCGCGCTGCTGGTGGATGGACGCCTGAGTAAGGGGAGCCGCCTGTTGACGGAGCGGCTGGAGGCCGGGGCAGGACCTGTCTACCAGGTTCGGGCCGACGGATTCTGGCAGATCCACCGCCAGGCACCGGTCGTGCTGACCAAGGCGGTCCTGGACCAGGCCAGGCAGGCCCTGAATGGGGTCGCCGAACCGGTCATCTGGGATCTTTACTGCGGATCGGGGCTCTTCACCCTGCCCCTGGCCACTCTGGCCGACGGACGTGCCCGGCTCCTGGCCGTGGAGGGATCCGCTGGGGCCATTGCCAGCGCGAAACACAACGTGAAGCAGGCCGGACTGGACCGGGTGGTCCTGCGGCGAGGGGACGTGGCCAAGGTCCTGGCTGGCGGTCCGCCCAAGGGGCTGGGCCATCCCGACCTGATCCTGCTGGATCCGCCCAGGGCCGGTGCCAAGGCTCAGGTCTGCCGACTGCTAGCCGCCAGCGGGGCGCAGACCATCATCTATGTGGCCTGCGACCCGACCAGCCTGGCCAGGGATACGGCCACCCTGATCTCCCTGGGCTACAGCCCCAAGCATCTTGAGGCCTTTGACATCTACCCGATGACCCACCACGTGGAGACCGTGGCGCTCTTCACACGCACGGCGGGAAGGCAGCGCTGACATGAGCCGCGCCGGGCGGATTGTGGCAGCGGTCAGGCGGCTGGCGGGTCTGTTGCTGGCGGTCGCTCTGCTGGCAGGTCTGCCCATGCTGACCGGCTGCGCCCCTAAGGACAGGGCCGTGGGTGACTCCTGGCATGAGGGCACCGTGCCCCATGACGGCGTGGATCGGTCCGACACACTCGTGGCTTTGATTGGATGCCCCCAGAAGGGCGACAAGGAACCCGATACCGGTCTTGACAGCCGCATTCTGGCATCCTTGAAGGCGGAGCGCATGAAGGGTTATTTCTCCTCGGCGCAGTCCACCAGCGATCAGCAGGATGGGGTGCAAGATGCCGTCAACCGTGGGGTCAGTCTGATTCTGATCCGTCGGCCCGGACCCGGCGACTGGACCCCTGCACTGAAGGCAGCCCGGAAGGCGGGCATCCCTGTGGTAGAGTTCGCTCAAAGCGCCAAGGCTTGGACCCCTGACCCAGGTAGGCTCTACTATGCGGCTACGGTTCACCCGGTGGATCCTGCCGGGAATCGGGACGCGCCCTTGCTGGCTGACGCTCTGCAGACCATCGTGGACGACGGACCGCATGCAAGGATAATGGCCGTGCGCCTGAGCGCCGACTGAGAGGGGGGCCAAGGATGAGCACAGGCAGTGATCAAGAGCCGGCTGCGGGCACAACGGCGGGCACAGGCTTTCCGGACACCGGCCGGCCGGGGCTGAGCTCCCATGAGGTGGAGCAGCTGAAGGCCAGGGGTCTGGTCAACGTCTCCCAGGACCAAACCTCCCGCAGCCTGGGCCAGATCATCCGCGACAACGTCTTCACCCTCTTCAACGGGATCATCCTGACCGCTATGGTGGTGGTCCTGCTGACCGGACAGTGGAAGGACGCGGTCTTCGGCCTGGTCATCATCATCAACACCGGCATCGGCGTGGCCACCGAGCTCAAGGCCAAGCACACCCTGGACGGGCTGTCCATTCTGGTGGCCTCCGACTATACGGTGCGCAGGGATGGGCGCAACCTGACCGTGCCCCACGATGACATCGTCAAGGGGGATCTGCTCTGGATCCGCTCCGGGGACCAGGTGCCCGCCGACGCACAGATCATCGGCACCTATGGTCTGGAGCTGGACGAGTCCATGCTGACCGGCGAGTCGCGTACGGTCAAGCACAAGCCGGGCGACCAGGTCTATTCGGGCTCCACGGCCGTCTCGGGCATGGCTCTGGCGCAGGTGACCGCAGTGGGCGCCGACTCCTATGCCGCCACGCTGACGGCCAAGGCCAAGGTCTACAAGAAGGTCCGCTCCGACCTGAACGAGGGCATCAACACCATCCTCAAGGTTATGACCATAGTGGTCATCCCCCTCTGCCTGCTGCTCATCTTCACCCAGATGCGGACCGTGGGCGGCTTCCAGACGGCGCTGGCCACAGGAGCCTGGCGGCAGGCCGTGGTGTCCGCCGTGGCCGGGGTGGTGGGCATGATCCCCGAGGGTCTGGTCCTGCTGACCTCCCTGAACTTCGCCCTGGCCGCCATCCGCCTGGCACGGCATCAAACTTTGGTTCAGCAGATGGAGTCCGTGGAGACCCTGGCCCGTGTGGATGCCCTGAATCTGGACAAGACCGGCACCATCACCGACGGGGGCATCGTCTATGACGACCTGCATCCGCTGGCCGAGGACCTACCGGCACAGCAGCTGCGGCAGGCCCTGGTGGATGTCTGTGCGGAGGAGAGCCCCAACGCCACCGGCCGGGCCATCCTCAAGGGGATGGACGACCTGCACCCCAGCAGGGCCGTCAGCCGTCTGCCCTTCTCCTCGGCTCGCAAGTGGAGCGCCGTGGCCGACCAGTCCGGCAAAATCTGGTACTTCGGCGCCCCGGAGGTGCTCCTGGCATCCCAGGCTGGCAGCTGGCCCCAGGTGGACCAGCAGGTGACTGACCTGGCCGACCGTGGCTACCGGGTGCTGATGCTGGCCGCCCCCGACGGGTATCCAAGCACCGACCAGCCTGACTACTTCACCAGCAGCCCCGACCTGCCCGGGAACCTGAAGCCTCTGGCCCTGATCACCTGCTCGGAGCACATCCGCGACGACGCCGCCGAGACCCTGGCCTGGTTCCGCCAGCAGGGCGTGCGCTGCCGGGTCATCTCGGGCGACAACCCGGCCACGGTGGCGGCCATCGCCAACAAGGTGGGCCTGACCGGCGACCGGGCGCCCAGGGCCATGGATGCCCGTCAGCTGCCCGAGGACACGGCTGCCCTGGCCGAGGTCCTGGAGGACGTGGACGTGCTGGGCCGGGTCCTGCCCGACCAGAAGAAGGCTATCGTCCAGGCCCTGCACCTGAAGGGCCATACGGTGGCCATGACCGGCGACGGGGTCAACGACTCCCTGGCCCTGAAGGAGGCGGACCTGGGCATCGCCATGGGCAATGCGGCCGCCGCCACCAAGGCCGTGGCCCAGCTGGTCCTGGTGGATTCGCGCTTCTCCCACCTGCCCGACGTGGTCGCCCGGGGTCGGCAGGTCATGGCCAACATGGAGCGTGTGGCCGGCCTCTTCCTGGTCAAGACCGTCTACTCGGCCCTGATCTCCCTGGGCGTGGTCCTGACCGGCATCCCCTTCCCCTACCTGCCCCGGCACATCACCTACATCGGTGCCCTGACCATCGGTACCCCGGCCTTCTTCCTGGCGCTGGCCCCCAACACCAGGCGCTACCGGCCCGGCTTCCTCAATCGGGTGGTCACCTTCGCCCTGCCTTCGGGCATCGCCATTGCTTTGATTGTGCTGGCGGCGGCCTGGAGCCTGCCTGGTCTGCTGGGCCTGGATCTGGCCCGGCCCGGGGACCTGGGGCGCTGGCGGTCGGTCTGCGCCATCGTCCTCTTCTGCATGGGCGTGCTGGTCCTGACCCAGGTGGCCCGGCCCCTGCGCTCCTGGAGGGGTCTGCTGGTCCTCTTCTTTGCCGCAGCCGGGGTGATCGGGGCCCTGATTCCCTTGGTGGCGCAGTTCTTCGCCATCAGCCTGCCCACCGGACCGGCCCTGGTCGCCACCGTGGCCTTCGTCCTGGTGGGAGCCCTGCTCATGGTCCTGGCCGTTCTTGGCTATCCAGCATGCGCACGTTACATCCGTCAGGTAACACATCGGGGCTAAGACTGGAACCTAAAAAGCACAGATAGCGTCACTGACGGCCTGGGGTCCTCCCGCCGCCGGTCCACATGGGCGCAAGGGCAGTGCCTGAGCGTCCAAGGAAGGGGTGGTGCATGTCAGAATCCGCACAAGATGCCGGTCGTTCCAAGCTCAAGGTGGGCTCCGAGGAGTTCGAATACTACCGGATCAGCGACCTGCCGGGGATCGACCACCTGCCCTACAGCCTGCGCATCCTGGCCGAGAATCTGCTGCGGCACCAGAACGGAACCACGGTGACCCGGGACCAGCTGGACCAACTGCTGGACTGGGACCCCAAGGCCCAGCCCGACAGGGAGATCCAGTTCAGCCCCGCCCGGGTGCTCATGCAGGACTTCACCGGCGTGCCCTGCATGGTCGACCTGGCCACCATGCGCGACGCCATCAAGGCCCTGGGCGACGACCCCTCCCTGGTCAACCCGCTCATCCCCGCGCAGATGGTCATCGACCACTCCGTCCAGGTGGACAGCTCGGGCGTGCCCGGCGCCCTGGAACACAACATGGACATGGAATACCAGCGCAACAGTGAGCGCTACCGCTTCCTGCGCTGGAGCCAGCAGGCCTTCCAGAACTTCCGCGTGGTGCCCCCGGGCACCGGCATCATCCACCAGGTCAACCTTGAGTACCTGGCCCAGGTGGTCATGCGCAGGGACAGGACCCAAGGGGAGGGGCCGGCCCTGGTCTACCCGGACTCCTGCGTGGGCACCGACTCCCACACCACCATGGTCAACGGCCTGGGCGTGCTGGGCTGGGGCGTGGGCGGCATCGAGGCCGAGGCGGCCATGCTGGGCCAGCCCATCTCCATGCTGGTGCCCCAGGTCCTGGGCTTCAAGCTGACCGGATCCATCCCCGAGGGGGTCACCGCCACCGACGTGGTGCTGACCGTGACCCAGATGCTGCGCGAGGTGGGCGTGGTCGGCCGGTTCGTGGAGTTCCACGGCAAGGGCCTGGCCCAGGTTCCCCTGGCCAACCGGGCCACCCTGGGCAACATGAGCCCCGAGTTCGGCTCCACCTGCGCCATCTTCCCCATCGACCGAATCACCCTGGACTACCTGCGTCTGACCGGCCGCAGCGACGAGCATGTGCGCCTGGTGGAGGCCTATGCCAAGGCCAACGGCCTGTGGATGGACCCGGAGGATGCCGACTGCCCCGAGCCTGAGTATTCCCAGGTGCTGGAGCTGGACCTGTCCACGGTGCGTCCCTCCATTGCCGGCCCCCGGAGGCCCCAGGACCGCATCCTGCTGGACCAGGCCCAGAAGACCTACCAACGTGACCTCAAGGATTACATCGACCAGGACAAGGACAAGGGCGAGGCTGTGCCGGTCAGGAAGGCCGACGGCAGCGAGTTCAGCCTGCGGGACGGGGATGTGGTCATCGCGGCCATAACCTCCTGCACCAACACCTCCAACCCCTCGGTCATGGTGGCCGCCGGTCTGCTGGCCCGCCAGGCGCGTGCCCGGGGCCTCAAGCCCAAGCCCTGGGTCAAGACCTCGCTGGCTCCCGGCTCCCAGGTGGTGACGGACTACCTGAACCGAACCGGCCTGAGCAAGGACCTGGACGCCCTGGGCTTCGAGCTGGTCGGCTACGGCTGCACCACCTGCATCGGCAACTCCGGCCCCCTGGACCCGGCCATCCACCAGGCCATCGCCGACCACGACCTGACGGTGACGGCCGTGCTCTCGGGCAACAGGAACTTCGAAGGGCGCATCAGCCCTGATGTGAAGATGAACTACCTGGCCTCGCCGCCCCTGGTGGTGGCCTACGCCCTGGCCGGCACCATGGACTTCGACCCCTGGCGCGACCCCCTGGGCCGGGACAGCCAGGGCAGGCCGGTCATGCTGGCGGACATCTGGCCCTCCCAGGAGGCCATCGAGTCCGTGGTGGGCACCGCCCTGGACCGGGACATGTACCTGCGTGACTATGCGGACGTCTTCGGCGGAGACAAGCGCTGGCGGAAGCTGGAGGTGCCGGAGGGAGAGCTCTTCCACTGGGATCAGGATTCCACCTACATCCGTCGCCAGACCTTCTTCGACGGCATGAAGGCCCAGCCCGACCCCCTGGAGGACATCCAAGGGGCCCGGGTGCTGGCCCTGCTGGGGGATTCGGTCACCACCGACCACATCTCGCCCGCAGGGGCCATCAAAGCCGACGCACCGGCCGGCCGCTACCTGCAGGAGCATGGCATAGCCCCCAGGGACTTCAACTCCTATGGCTCCCGGCGCGGCAACCATGAGGTCATGGTCCGGGGCACCTTCGGCAACATCCGCCTGCGCAACCAGCTGCTGGCCTCGGTGGGGCTGGATGTGCGCCCGGGTGGGTTCACCTACGACTTCCTGAACGGCCAGGAGACGACCATCTTCGAGGCGGCGCAGGACTATGCCAAGCAGGGCACGCCCTTGGTGGTGCTGGCCGGCAGCGAGTACGGGACGGGCTCATCAAGGGACTGGGCGGCCAAGGGCACCCGGATGCTGGGCGTGCGGGCCGTCATCGCCAGATCCTTTGAGCGCATCCACCGCAGCAACCTGATCGGCATGGGCGTGCTGCCGCTGGAGTTCCCTGCGGGTCAGTCGGCCCAGAGTCTGGGTCTGGATGGCCAGGAGACCTATGACCTGATCGGCGTCGATGCCCTGAACAGCTCCTTGCCCGAGCAGGTTCAGGTGCGGGCCCAGCGGTCCGACGGCGGCAGGGTGGAGTTTGCGGCCAAGGTGCGCATCGACACCCCTGGCGAGGCTGATTACTACCGCAACGGCGGCATCTTGCAGTACGTGCTGCGCGGTCTGCTGGCCAAGGCCGACCAGGAGGCCTGAAGAGGATACGAAAATCCCCGCCTCAACGCTTTTGGTTAATTTCGAAAGCGCTAGGGGCGGGGGATTTCTTTGTCAGTTGCGATCGCCGACCAGGTCCAGGATGTAGAGGAAGAGGTTGACGAAGTCCAGGTAAAGGTTGAGGGCGCAGAGGATGGAGACCCGCTTGATGGCCTCCGGTCCCTGGCTGCGATAGGCGGCGAAGATGACCCTGGTCTGCTGGGCGTCATACATGGTGAGCCCGGCGAAGAGGATGATGCCGATGGCCGAGACTACGCGCAGGGCCGTGTTGGAGGGGGCCACGAAGAGCATGACCACCTGGACCAGAATCAGCATGAGCAGGCCGGCCATGAAGATGGACCCCATACCCAGCATGTTGCGCCGTGTGGTCAGCCCCAGCATGCTGAGGACGAAGAAGAAGCCTGCGCTGATCACCATGGTCAGCATGATGGACGGCAGTGAGTAGGTCATGAAGATGGTGCTCAGGGTGAAGCCCATCAAGGCCGCATAGAGGTAGAACATAACCCGGGCGGTGGAGGTGCGCATGCGCATGACCCGGACACTCAGAATCATGGCGAAGGCCACTTGGACCACGGCCATGCCGATCCAGCCCAGAGCCCCCGTGGCCTGCATGAAAGCCAGGAGCAGTCCGGTCCGGGCGGTCAGATAGGCCGTCAGGGCGGTGACCAACAGGCCGACGGCCATCTCCGCATAGGCGCGGGACATGGAGACCCGCTCAGCTTTTTCAAAACTGTATGCTGCGTTGGTGTCGATGGGCGAGCCCATGCCGTAGGGCTCACCGCCCTGCATGGTCGGCATTGGCTGCTGCGCGTACTGACCGTATGGGGCCTGCGGCCGGGGATTCCCGTTGAAAGCCATCTGCTCCTCCTTGTCATTGCCGCCTATGGCGGATGGTCATCTTGCTCAAGTATACATGGCGGATTTGGCGGTATACAGGGTGTTTGCTCTGGCTGGAATCAGGCTGGATCGCCGCGATTGCAGGCTGGCGGCATGCCCCCTGCCTGTCAGAGGAAGCCGTCTGTCCTTTCGATGCTTGTCCTGGGCCAAACGCAAGGCCATGGCGGAAACCAGCTGTCTTCCTGAGGCATCCATTTTTCGTCTCGCCACCCAGCCAACGAACAACACGCAAAAAATGTGCGGGCAGATGCCTACGTGACAGCTGCTAATTAAGACATGCCGTGATCAGCTGCCGATCCCATCTTGCCTGGCGCATAGAATGAACACACAATACGTCTCGGCCTGTGATTGGCCAACAAGGAGCATGCCTATATGACCGGAAACGTCACCGACACCGCCATCATCCTCAACAATGGGGTCAGCATTCCCCAGCTGGGCCTTGGGGTCTTCCAAACCCCCGACGGCGAGGCCACCACCCAAGCAGTCACCTGGGCCCTCCAGGCAGGCTATCGCCACATCGACACCGCCATGATCTACGGCAACGAGCAGTCCGTGGGGGAGGGGCTGCGCCGCTCCGGGGTTGACCGGCGGGATGTCTTCCTGACCACCAAGCTATGGAACGACGACATTCGCGCAGGACGGGCCAAGGAGGCTTTCAAGGAGAGCCTGGACCGGCTGGGCGTGGACTATTTGGACCTCTACCTGATCCACTGGCCCGCCGAGGGCTGGCAACAGGCCTGGGAAGACATGGAGGAGCTCTACACTCAGCGGCGGGTGCGGGCCATCGGGGTCTGCAACTTCCAGAAGCATCACCTCGACGAGCTGCACACCATCAGCGGCACCAATCCGGCGGTCGACCAGATCGAGTCCTCGCCCCAGTTCGTCAACGGCGACCTGATCGACTACTGCCACGGCATCCTGCGCGTGGATGTGGAAGCATACAGCCCCCTGGGCGGCACCGGCGGCAATCTGCTGGCCGACCCCAGGCTCAAGACCATGGCCGAGCGCTACAACCGCTCCCCGGCACAGATCGTGCTGCGCTGGCATCTGCAGCGCGGGGTGATCGTCATCCCCAAGTCCACCCACAAGGAGCGGATCGAGCAGAACGCGCAGGTCTTCGACTTCGAGCTGAGCGATGAGGAGATGAAGGCCATCACCGCCATGAACAGGGACGAGCGCACCGGCGCGGACCCTGACAACTTCGACTTTTAAGAGGTTAATGATACGGGGAGGAGACCCGACCTTAAAGGCGGGTCTCCTCCAAAGGCCCGGCGGAAGCCCCAACCTTCCACCTGGCCTGAATCCTATGGTAAAGGATTTGTAAGAATTCAGCTAGTCGGTATTGCCGCTGATGGCATCGTCATCGGAATCTTGCTCCTGGGGCGAGCCTGAAATGTCGCGGTGGATCGACTGCATCTGCACTTCGATGTTCTGCAGGGAGCGGGCACAGTCCAGCAGGGTCTGCGAGTGCTCGGCCAGGCGGGCATCGGGCAGGTCGGACTTGTAACGCAACTGGTGCTCCAGGGAGGCCCAGTAGTCCATGGCGATGGTGCGGAACTGCACCTCGACCGGCGTGTAGTGAGGGCCTGAGGTCAGGAAGACCGGCACGGCGTAGATGACGTGCAGGCTGCGGTAGCCATTCATCTTGGGATTGCGGATGTAGTCCTTGACCCGCAGCACCTGGATGTCCGACTGGTCGGAAAGGTAGCGGGATACCGAGTAGACATCGTCCCGGTAGTTGCAGATGACGCGCACGCCAGCCACGTCGAATATGTGATCGCGAACCGAGGGAATGGTGACGGGCAGGTTCTTACGGTGCAGCTTGCCGATCAGGGAGTCCACGCTCTTGAGCCGGCGCTCCATGTGGTGTATGGGGTTGTGACTGAACCTGACCTGGAATTCGGTGTCCAGCACATCCAGCTTGGTCGAAATCTCGTACATGGCCCCCTCGTAGGTCTGCATGAGATTGACGAATTCCGTTATCTCGTCGATGTTCAGCTTGGGGCGGTCCTCCTCGTCCAGATCGGACAGCCGCTGTTTCATCTCGGATGCGCTCATGGCACTGTTACGGTCGAGTATCACGCGAACCTCCCATGCCGACGTTCGTAACCATGACTCATGGTACGCACAGGTCACGATGGCCGCGGGACCCGACCTGCGCATACAATCGTGGCTTATGGAATCAGGCGAGGGCATGAGCGTGACCGCTCAGCATAAGGACAGCAGAGGCGTCTACTATGTGCGGACCCTGGGCTGTCAGATGAACGAGCACGATTCCGAGCGGATCGCCGGGGTGCTTCGGGCCCAGGGCTACCAGCAGGCCACGCCCGAGCAGGTCCGTGCGCACGAGGTGGACGTGATGGTGCTCAACACCTGCGCTGTACGCGACAACGCTACCAAACGCATGTACGGGACCATTGGGCGCTGGCACAGGTTCAAGCAGCACAAGCCCGACACGCGCATAGCCGTGGGCGGCTGCATGGCCCAGAAGGACCGGGAGCGGATCGTTCGAGCGGCGCCCTGGGTGGATGCAGTCTTTGGCACCAGGGACATCGGCTCGCTGCCTGGCCTGCTGGACAAGGCCCGCAAGGACGGACGGCCCCAGGTAGGGGTTTCGGAGGATCTGCGGGATCTGCCCGGGCGGCTGCCAGCGGTCAGGGCCTCGCGCTCGCAGGCCTGGGTGTCCATCTCGGTCGGCTGCAACAACACGTGTACTTTCTGCATCGTGCCCTCGGTGCGTGGGCGGGAGCGGGACCGGTCCATGGACGACATCCTTCAGGAGGTCAAAGACTGTGTGCGCTCAGGGGCCCGCCAGGTGACCCTGCTGGGACAGAACGTCAACTCCTACGGCTGGTCCACAGGGGACCGCTACGCTTTCGCCCGACTTCTGCGCGCCTGCGGCCGGGTGCCTGGGTTGGAGAGAATCCGCTTCACCTCGCCCCATCCGGCGGCCTTCACCGACGATGTGATTGCGGCCATGGCCGAGACGCCCACGGTCATGCACCAGCTGCACATGCCCCTGCAATCGGGTTCCGACCGGATTCTGCGGGCCATGCGGCGCTCCTACCGGTCTCAGCGCTTTTTGGACATACTGGACAAGGTGCGGGCTGCCATGCCCGATGCCTTGATCACCACTGACATCATCGTGGGCTTCCCAGGGGAGACGGAGGAGGACTTCCGAGCCACCATGGATGTGGTGCGCCGGGCACGCTTCTCATCGGCCTATATCTTTGAGTATTCGCCCCGTCCGGGCACCCCGGCCTCGCGCATGCCGCAGCTGCCCAAGGCTGTGGTCCAGGACAGGTTCGAGCGTCTGCAGGCCCTGCAGGAGTCCATCACTATGGAGCATATGCAGGCCTTCCTGGGCAGACAAGTGGAGGTGCTGATCGGCGATGGGCATGGCCGACATGACGGCAGCACCCATCGGGTGACTGGGCATGAGCGCACCGGAATGCTGGTCCATGTGGGTGTGCCCCGGGGGATGACAGCGCCAGAGCCCGGCGACCTGGTCACCTGTACTGTCACACAGGCAGGACCCCATTACCTGATCGCTGACCCGGATCCTCAGGCAGGGCAGGTCTATGACATCCGTTGAACTGGAGCAGTCTGCCGGGGAGGGACCCCGCATCATCTCCATCGTGGGTCCCACAGCCTCGGGCAAGACCGCCCTGGCAGTGGCCCTGGCACAGGCTCTGCAGGCACGCGGGCAAAGGGCTCATATCGTCAATGCTGATGCCTACCAGATGTACCGGGGGATGGATGTGGGCACGGCCAAGCCTTCGGTCCAGGAGCGGCAGGCGGTGGTTCATCACCTGATCGACATCATCGGGCCGGAGGAGGCCATGAGCGTGGCCCGTTTCCAGGACATGGCCCGGTCCTTGATAGCCGACCTGCGGGCGCAGAAGATTCGGCCCATTCTGGTCGGCGGCTCCGGGCTCTATACACGGGCGGTCATCGATGATCTGTCCTTTCCCGGCACCGATCCGGCGGTCAGGGCCAGGCTGGAGGAGCGGGCCCAGGAGGAGGGCCCTGGGCTGCTCTTCCGCGAGCTGCAGGAGCGCGACCCGGAGGCTGCAGCCAGGATGGACCCTCGGAATGTGAGGCGTACTGTGCGGGCTTTGGAGGTCATGGAGATCACCGGACGACCCTATTCGGCCAGTCTGCCCCGATACCGCTACCTGCTGCCCGCTCTGCAGCTGGGGCTGGATCTGCCCCGGGAGGAACTGGACCGTAGGATCGACCAGCGAACCCAGTCGATGCGCGACCAAGGACTGGTCGATGAGGTGAAAGGGCTGCAGAACCGTCTGGGGACCACGGCCGCCCGCGCCCTGGGGTATCAGCAGATTCTTGACTATCTGGAGGGCTGCACCGATCTGGATTCCGCCTTCGAACTGATAGCGCAGAAGACCAAGCGTCTGGCCCGCAAGCAGATGGGCTGGTTCGGCCGGGATCCGCGCATCCACTGGCTGAATGCCTTGGCTCCTGACCTGGTGCAGCAGGCCCTGGACCTGCTGGACCAGGCCGACCAAGGCTGCTTCGACCAGGCGGATGCCCAGGCCGACCAGTCGGACCAGGGGAGGGTGACCAGACACCATCTGGGCGCGCTTTGACTTCAAGTACTTGAAGTTCCTAGGCTGGACGAGTATGACTACAATCATGCAGCCCCAGGCTGAAACCCAGCGGGTCCGGGAATCCGGACCCTGGTACAGCATCCGCCAGGCCTCGCTCATGTCCGGGATGCCGGAGACCACCCTGCGCTACTACGAGACCATCGGCATCATTCCGCCCATCACCAGGGATCCCTCAAGCGGCCACCGTTGCTATAGCCAGGAGGACCTGGATCTGCTGGAGACCATCTCCTGCCTAAGCGCCACGGGCATGTCCCTGGAGCACATGCGGGAGTACCTGGGCAACCGGGCGGGGGGAGCCGAGGCTGCTGGACGGCAGATCGAGCTCCTGAACGAGCAAGGACGGCGGTTGGACCATCGGATGACCGATCTGCGTGCACGGAAGCGGTATGTAAGGCTCAAGATCGAATACTGGGGGCACATCCGGGACCACGATCAGGCCGGTGCAACCCGCCTGATCAATCAAAGCGCCCCGATTATCGAGGCTGCCAAGCGCAGCGGCAACGAACGGCTCGCAGGCTGAGACTGCCGGAATTGTCGGGTGGCGTTTCGATTCAGTGGGCTGGACCCTGGTCCCATCCGGCGATCAGAAATATTCTGGTTGGGTTGACCGGGCGGACCATACCCGCGATCAGGGCTTGCAGCTCATCGGCATTGCCCAGTAGCGCTCGCTGGATGGCTCGGCGGTGGGCACTCGGATCAGCCCGTCCCCAGTCCAGGTCCCAGCCTGCATCGTGGGACAGGCGCGAGAGGAAAATACGCAGGGTCATGCCGTCGCAGTCGGAGAAGGGGTGCAGGTAGGAGAGCTCATCGTAGAAATGGGCCAGGCTATCCACGATGACCGGACGGTCCAGGCTAGCCAGGTTGCGTTCGGCCGCCAGCTCCTGGCTGATAGCCGCAGCTCCTTGCTCCAGCATCGATGCCGGATACAGACTGGCATCGCTGTCCTGCAGAGCTCGGCGCAACATTCTCTCTTCCGGCAGGCTGGGAAGCAGCCGGCGATGAATGGTCCGCAGTTCGTCAAGATCGCCCTCGGGCGCCCATGGCCGCTCGCAGACCAGGATGGTCCGCAGAAACAGGGCATCTGTATGGGCATTCCCATGACTGGTCTGGGCCTCTAAGCGTTGAGCCTGGTCGGACAGCTCCTCGGCTTCCGCTCTGCCTGCCACGAAGTCGTTCGCCGCTTCAAGAACCGAAGAACCGGGCTGACAGTCATCCAGAAACAGGTTGCGCAGGGCGAAGGCCACGGCGCTCTGACGTTCGGCTGGTGTCATGTCAACGATGCTAGCCCTGGCGGCCCCCGTCTGAAAGTGTTGTGCACACCGACCCTGCGAGCCCGATGCGGACCGGGGTTCTGGGTAGGCTGAAAGGGTTATGACACGTAAGCAGCAAGCAGACGCACATCGTCGCGGCCGGACCGCATCCAAGGGCAGCCAGGACTCGGAACCTTTCTGGCACAAGGCCTTGCTGGCCTTGCCTCGGGGCTTGGGATCCCTGGTGCGCGGTGTGGCCGGCAAGAAGGGCGACGACTCCGCCTACCGCAAGGATGGGCTCTGCTTCGTTCTGGTTATCCTGGCCGTGCTTTTCTGTGCCAGCGAGTGGTTCCGCGTGGACGGTTTTCTGGGACGTGGACTGCATGTCTTGGCTGCGGGAGTTTTGGGACGATGCAGCATCATCCTGCCTGTGGTCCTGCTTTTTGCAGCCTTCCGGCTGGTCTGCTATACCGGGCGCGAGGCGGGCAACCTGCCTGTGGTGGGCGGCCTTTTGGTAGTGCTCTGGTCGGTCTGTTCCATTCTGGACGTGCTTATGGCCTCGGATTATCGCGGCTTCGACATGACGGCCATCACTGACTCAGGTGGCCTTCTGGGGTTCGCCCTGGGTTCGCCCCTGGCCTGGGGGCTGTCCAAGGTCTTTGCAGTCATCATCTTCGTCCTTGTGGCCATTTTCGGCCTTTTCATCACCTTTAGATTCCATATCAGCGACCTCATTGCTTGGGTGCAGGGCAGGAATGCTCATGTCTCCAGCTCGGGGAAGACTGCCCCCAATGAGGTCAGGCTGGGCGATGACACCCTGCCCCTGGCACCGGGCGTGCCCACCCATCAGGAGCCGGACCAGGAGGAAGCCCAGACCGCCGGCCGGGGCGGGGTGGTCGGCTGGTTCAGTCGGCTGCTGCATGGCCGCATTGGCAAGGACACGGATACCCACCTTGAGCGTTATGAGGCTGACGAGCCCTTTTCCCAGGCGGCTTCTCTGGAAGGAACTGGCCAAGGTGATCAGTCGCAAGCGTCCACGCAGGCCTTGCCTGAGGTGGAGGCTCCTGCTGCGGCAGCCCTCCTGGATGCCAGAGAGCAGGGGCATCCCAAGGTTGACCCGGCCGCCTTGTCCGGAGTGGGGGCCTCGGATCCATGGGCCGCTGCCGCAGCTGCAGCCGACACCGTGCAGATGGAGGCCCAGCCCGCTCCTGGAACGGGTGCCGCTGCCAATGGTCAGGCCGCAGATCAGACGACTGGAGCCCAGGGTGCCGGTGCGTCAGGCTCCTCTGATGACCGTCAGGCGGACGAGAGCCGTCCATATGTGCTGCCCAGCACGGACCTGCTGGTCAAGGGCAAGCCCCACGCAGTCAGGACCTCGGCCAATGACGCGGTGATTAAAGCCCTGCAATCAACCTTCCAGCAGTTCGACGTGGATGCCAAGGTGGTGGGCTTCCTGCGCGGCCCCTCGGTCACCCAGTACGAGGTGGAGCTGGGGCCGGGAGTCAAGGTGGAGAAGGTCACCAACCTCCAGCGCAACATCGCCTACGCGGTGGCCAGCTCGGATGTGCGCATCCTTTCGCCCATCCCCGGCAAATCGGCCATCGGCATCGAAATCCCCAACGTGGACCGCGAAATCGTCCACCTGGGCGACGTGCTGCGCTCCGACAAGGCCAAGCAGGACGACAACCCCATGATGACCGCCGTGGGCAAGGACGTGGAAGGCCATTATGTGACCGCTGACCTGACCAAGATGCCCCACCTGCTGGTGGCCGGCGCCACGGGTTCGGGCAAGTCCAGCTTCATCAACTCCATGCTGGTTTCGCTGATCATGCGGGCCACGCCGGAACAGGTTCGTCTGATCATGGTGGATCCCAAGCGCGTGGAGCTGAGCGCCTACGCCGGCATTCCCCACCTGCTCACGCCCATCATCACCGAGCCCAAGAAGGCCGCCCAGGCCCTGGAGTGGGTGGTCAAGGAGATGGACGCCCGCTATGACGATCTGCAGTTCTTCGGATTCCGGCATATCAAGGACTTCAATAAAGCCGTGCTTGAGGGCAAGGTCCATGCTCCGGCCGGCTCCAATCGCAAGGTGGCCCCATACCCCTACCTGGTCGTGGTGGTTGACGAGATGGCTGATCTGATGATGGTGGCCAAGAACGATGTGGAAAGCTCCATCCAGCGGATCACCCAGCTGGCACGTGCCGCCGGCGTCCACCTGGTCCTGGCCACCCAGAGGCCCTCGGTGGATGTGGTCACTGGCTTGATCAAGGCCAACATCCCCTCCAGGCTGGCATTCGCCACATCATCTTCCACGGATTCCAGGGTCATCCTGGATGCCACCGGCGCCGAGACCCTGATCGGCCAAGGCGACGCCCTCTTCCTGCCCATGGGCCAGGCCAAGCCCACCCGTGTCCAGGGGGCATGGGTTTCCGAGTCCGAGATCCGCAAGGCGGTGGATTATGTGCGCACCCAGCGCAAGCCCCACTACCGCGAGGACATCGAGCAGATGGCTGACAAGGCTGACCACAAGAACGAGATCCAGGAGGAGATCGGCGACGACATGGACGAGCTGCTCCAGGCGGCTGAGCTGGTAGTGACCACCCAGTTCGGGTCCACTTCCATGCTCCAGCGCAAGCTGCGTGTGGGTTTCGCCAGGGCAGGGAGGTTGATGGACCTGCTGGAGTCGAGGGGGATCGTAGGGCCATCGGAGGGTTCCAAGGCCCGTGAGGTGCTCATTCAGCCGCCTCAGCTGCAGCAGGCGCTGGCCTTCATCCGCGGCGATGCCTCCTCCATGGACCCTGTCCCGGATCAGGGCACAGCCTCCGCGGATGGGCAAGCGCAGGGCTGAACATCGGTTCAAAAAGCTTGGCTTGGTCTACCGTTATGATGACACTGCCGCCCGGCATGTATCGTTGGACGGCCCGAGCGCACGAGAATCGCGTATAAGGAGTGGCAATGCAGGAGCATGCCGAGTCAAAGACCGGTCGAGAGAGGCGCAAGCTTCTCGAAGGATGGAACTCACCCCCCAATCTGGTCACCTACACCCGTATTCTCCTGGTCCTGGTCTTCATCGCCTTGGATCTCATGGCCGGTCCTTGGGGCGAGCGCAGGCTTGGCATGCGGTGGACCGCCGCCGTGCTCTTCATCCTCGCCGCTTCGACTGACAAGCTGGACGGGTGGATGGCCCGCCGGTACAACCAAGTGACCGAGCTGGGCAAGCTCATGGACCCTATCGCCGACAAGCTGCTGATCTGCTCGGCACTCATTGTGGCATCCGTCTTCGGCGAGCTCTGGTGGTGGGTCACTCTGCTCTTCCTGGTGAGGGAACTGGGCATCACCCTGCTGCGGGTCCTGGTCATCAACAAGCAGGGACGGGTCATCGCGGCCTCCCGGGCTGGCAAGTACAAGACCCTGTTTGAGTGCATCGGCCTGGGCATGCTCATGGTGCCCCTGTCTCCGGTCTGGCCCTGGTACCTGGTGACCGCCCGCGTGGTCATACTGGTGGCCTTGGCCCTCTGCCTATACTCGGGTGCGGAATACCTGATAGGGATGCGGCAATGATCGGCAAAAGCGTGCAGGGCCGTTGCGACGACCTGGCTGGACGGATCATCGACACCTGCCGTGATTCGGGCCTGCTGCTGGCCGCTGCTGAATCGCTGACTGGGGGACTGCTGGCCGATGCCTTTGTCAGAATTCCCGGTGCATCAGACGTCTTCCTCGGGTCGGCCGTCACTTACGACATAGCTGCCAAGGCCGCCATCCTCAAGGTGGATCAGGATTTGCTGGCCACTCAGGGCGCGGTTCATCCGCGGGTCGCCCAGGAGATGGCTGAAGGCACTGCCAGGCTCTACACCAGGCCGGGGCATGAGGATACAGTCATCGGCATGGCTACCACCGGTGTGGCCGGGCCGGGCCCTGATGGGGATGATCCGGCCGGGCTGGTCTACATTGGTCTGGCTCTGCCTGTCCGGGTGACGGGTCGACGTTCAGAGACCGGTCTTCAGGCCCATGCCTATCGGACCTATGCATATGAGCTGCATCTGGATGGAGACCGCGAACAGGTGCGCCGGGGTACGGTCATGCGGATTCTGGATCAGCTGGATCGGGCCCTGCATTCGCGAGGCTGATCGTAGCCAGCAGGCTTAGGCAAAGCGGGGGCTGTATTTGTTCTCGTCTCTTTTCTTTTGCATACGTGACCTTGGTCACAAAGCGGGCCTTTCGGGTTCCTCCCCTGGAATAATCCACCGGCTCGACTGTTGGTCACTGTGTAAGAAGTTGAACAAGATAATGGCGAAAGGGGCTGCTATGGCCAGCACCGAGACCGTGATGACTCGAACCAACGATATGTATGATGTCAAGCCGGCCGCACCCGGAGTGGAGCGCAATGCGCGGGTTCGTGATCTGACTCCCGCCCAGCGGCGCGCCGTCGTCTTCGCCCAGCAGCAGGTAATCCGGGCCAAGGCCGCTAAGAAGGCCAAGGAGGAGCGTCAGGCCAACCTGAGCAAGATGTGGATGGAGGAAGACGGCATGGAAGCCAGCCGTCAGCGTGCAGCCTCCACCAGTGACGGCCGGGCCGTCACTCATACCGTCTCCCTGCGCGAGGCCTTGGGCCATGTGCTGCGTGAGCTGAGGACCAATGATCACAAGACCTTGCGTGAAGTCAGCGAAAAGGCTGGTGTGTCCTTGGGCTACCTGTCCGAGGTGGAACGCGGCCAGAAGGAGGCCAGCTCCGAACTGTTGAGCTCCATCGCCGACGCGCTGGGCCTGGGAGTGCCGCAGACCCTGCGGATGGTGGCGGACTACCTGGAGTCAACTCAGGAGTAAACATCTCAGGTCCAGCTGGTTGGCCCGGCGGACCGTTCTGGAGGGCGTCTGGTTCTAGCAACCAGGCGCCCTCTTCTGCTGACTGTCTATTGTCGACGGGTTCTGTCAGTTGGAAGCTGTCGGTTGGATTCTGTCCATGGTTTGTCGATTGGTAGCAGTCGGCTCGTCTCGTTAGTTGATTGCTTGCGGATGGTTGCTGTTGCAGAAAGGTTGTGACAGGGTGGGTCTTGGACGAAAGGTGATGCCGAGTGCGTGAGCGGGAGTTCTGGCAGTTGCTGGAGGAAGTCTTCGGTCGGGTCTACGGACGCAGTCTGGCCCGTGACCAAAGGCTGACCGCCTTGGATGCCATGACCGTGGTGGAAGCCCTGGATGCGGGCGTGGAGCCGCGTGTGGTCTGGAACGTGCTCTGCGATCAGATGGAGATCCCCGACTCCCGGCGTTGGGGGAAGGATCACAATGCGCCGCCCATGCCGGCAGCCTGATAGGCAGGTTTTATCCTCTGCGAATTTATTTCCCATTTCAGGCGTTTTTCGAACATTTGTTCGCATGGTCGGATATACTGATACCCATGGTCCGGTGACCATCGGCACGTTCGACCACATCGGACGCCGGGACCGCAGACGGGTTTCGACGACGGATAGGCTGTCAATCGTGAGGTCGTCAATCAGGATGTCGTCATCGTGAGGTCGGTTACTAAGAAGGAGAGCCATATGGCACGTCAGAGCAACAGTGGCAAGGCGAAGAAGGAAGAGGAGGGCGGGATCGACCCCCGTCGCCAGGCAGCCTTGAACACGGCCCTCGCGCAGGTTGAGAAGAGCTTCGGCAAAGGTTCAGCCATGCGTCTGGGCGACAAGCCTGCCCAGGACGTGGAGGTTATTCCCACAGGGTCCCTGGCCTTGGATATGGCTTTGGGCATCGGTGGACTCCCTCGCGGACGAATTGTTGAGATCTACGGTCCGGAGTCCTCAGGCAAGACCACCTTGGCCCTGCATGCGGTGGCCAATGCGCAGGCTGACGGGGGCGTTGCCGCTTTCATTGATGCCGAGCACGCCTTGGATCCAGAGTATGCCAAGAAGCTGGGTGTGGACACGGACTCCCTGATCGTCTCCCAGCCGGACAATGGCGAGCAGGCGCTGGAGATCGCCGACATGCTGATCCGGTCGGGCGCCTTGGATGTCATCGTCATTGACTCAGTGGCCGCCCTGGTGCCTAAGGCCGAGATCGAAGGCGACATGGGAGACAGCCACGTGGGTCTCCAGGCCCGTCTGATGAGCCAGGCCCTGCGCAAGATGACCGGCGCCCTGTCCCAGGCCAACACCACAGCCATCTTCATCAACCAGCTCAGGGAGAAGATCGGTGTCTTCTTCGGCAGCCCGGAGACCACCACCGGTGGCAAGGCCCTGAAGTTCTATGCCTCGGTACGCCTGGACATCCGCCGTATCCAGACCCTGAAGAACGGCGACGAGGCAGTAGGCAATCGCACCAAGGTCAAGGTGGTCAAGAACAAGATGGCCCCGCCCTTCAAGGTGGCCGAATTCGACATCCTCTACGGTGAGGGCATCTCCAAGGAGGGTTCGGTTCTGGATATGGCCCTGCAGACCAATATCGTCAAGAAGTCGGGCTCCTGGTTCACCTACGAAGGCGATCAGCTTGGTCAAGGCAGGGAGAACGTCCGCCAGTTCCTTAAGGACAATCCCGGCTTGACCAAGGAGATCGAGGATAAGGTCAAGGTTGCTTTCGGACTCATTCCTGCTCCCACCGAGGATGACAAGGCTGATCAGGCCGACTCTGGCCAAGGCGGCAAGGAAGACGGCTCGGCTCCCGTCGACGTCAACAGCGCTGTGCCCACGGCCCAGGCTGCATGACCCGATGATCTCGGCCGAGGATTTCCTCAAGGACAATCCGGTCCGCTTGGCGCAGACCGAGGGTTCTGCTGAATCTGACAAGGGATCGAAGAATTCCCGATCGGGCTGGCTTCAGGCAGACTCTGCGGGTTTGGCAGGTCCAGAAGGTTCGGTGACAGTCCTTGATCATGCTGCTGATTCACGGTCTACCTCAGACTCCCTGACCGCCTCAGATGCTCGTCCTTGCCCAGCTCAGAAGGATGACAACCGCTCAGCGCAGGCTCATGCCCTGGTCCTGGGGCATGCTGCTCGATTCGGAGGCAGCTTGGAAGATATTGACAGTTCTGCACCTGCTGATACCGGTGTCAACCCCTTAGCGGGTCATCATTGCCGGGGGCGCCGTTCCGCCCAAGGTTCCGATAGAAGCACCCGCCGTCGTGGCCGCCGCCCACGTGCCGGTGGTTTTGGCTGCGGTTCTGCACTTGCTATACCACGAGCGGATGCTGATGACGCGGATGCTTGCCGGGAGGCTGCTCTGACCCTGCTTGATGCGGCGGCCCGTTCTAGCGGGGCTCTGGCCCGTCGTCTGGTCGACAAGGGGTTTGATGCGAAGGTGGTCGATCAGGTGATTGATCGACTGACCAGGCTGGGCCTTGTGAATGACCAGGTCTATGCCCAGGATCTTTTGCGCTCCTGTCTGTGTCGAACCATGGGGGAGCGGGGCGTGCTCTCGGAGATGACCCGCAAGGGCCTGGACCCGGAACTGGCTGCACAAGTTGTGGCCCAGGCATCTCGTAAGGGTCTCTTCGTCGACTCCGCCTATGAGCTTGGTCGCAAGGTGGCCCGTAAGACAGCCGGACTCGACCTCAAAGTGCGCAAAAGGCGATTCTGGAGTGCTGGATCCCGTAAGGGCCACAGTCCTGGCCTCCTCAACCAGGTGGCAGCGGATCTTTTCGTGCCTGACGACACTCTTGATTGAGCTGATTGTTGCCAAGACGCTGCAGACACAGCGCAGTAAAAGAAAAATGAGACCTCTCATATACCCCGGGTTCTGTCGTCGGCCGGATTAGAATCCGGACGACGGATGGCCATCCATCTCGACCTGACGTTGCCGCCAGGCTCTAGCGGCCTACCCGAAGGCGGGACGAGCAGCCCCTGAATGCCTTCTGCTTGGCCTTGCTCCCGATGAGGCTTGCCATGCGGTCGGCGTTACCGTCGACCCGGTGGTCTCTTACACCGCCGTTTCACCCTTGCTCGCCTTTATCGGGCGAGCGGTCTGTTCTCTGTTGCGCTATCTCTCAGGTTGCCCTGGGCGGACGTTATCCGCCATCGTGCTCTGCGGAGCCCGGAAGTTCCTCAGCCCTTCCCAGGAGGAGGGGCCGCGGCCATCCGAGAGGTCTCGGGGTTACAGCATAGCGGAACTGAGCGACTGGACCAGCAGCCATGATTCCGCTGTGGCCTCAAGCTCAATCAGTGAGTCAGCCTCGCTCTTCGGATACAATCGGAAGCACAGTCGATGGTGACCAAGTCTGCCATCGCACCAGCGGTTCATCCGCTCACAAGTGCAAGGAGATTCCCATGGAGATCGTCATTACCGGTCGACATACCCAAATCAAGCAACGGTTCCGCGATGTTGTGGACAGCAAGATGAACAGGGTGACGGCCATCGCGCCCGATGCGCAGCGCATTCAGGTCGTTCTGACGCATGAAGGCAATCCCCGCCAGGCTGACAGCGCCAAAAGGGTGGAGCTGACCGTCCAGGCCGGCAAGACCGTGATCCGCGCAGAGGCCTCCAGCGCTGACGAGTTCAGCGCACTGGACATGGCCTTGGACAAGCTGACCCAGCGCCTTCGTCGAGTCCGCGATCGCCGCAAGAACCACCGTCGTGGACTGGAGCATCCGCCTGTGCCCGTTGATCTGCCTGTGGATGACCGTTCAGACGATCAGGGAGATCAGGGCCGGCAGCCCAACCCGGACAACAGCGCCCAGACTGCTGTGGCATCGGACCTGGAGCCGGGCCAGTCGGTCGAGGTGCAGGTGGGGGACACCCCCATCATCATCCGCCGCAAGCTGCACATCGCCGAGCCCATGAGCATCGACGAGGCACTTTACGAGATGGAACTGATAGGCCATGACTTCTTCCTCTTCGTCAACAAGGAGACCAACCGGCCATCGGTGGTCTACCGCCGGCACGGGTGGAGCTACGGAGTCTTCGAAATCGATACCCCTGAGCATGTAGGGCGAAAGCAGTAACCATAAAACAAATATTCATTGCGGGGCGATTCCCCGGCGGCAGGTTTGTCTGACCTCCGGAGAATCGCCCTTCTTCAATGCCTGGTTCGGCTGGCAAGGTCGCAGTTATGTGAGTCCAGGAAAGGCGGGAAGGCCCCATCTCCAGTGTCGATTGGTGCCTGTCCAAGCGGAGCTTTGATTGGTCGGGTGTTGATCAGCTGGGTTTGTGGAACAATCGGTTTCGAGAAAATCGGTGCATTCGCGTAAGATAATCAAGGTCTGGGCCTACGTCAGCTGAGGGCGTGCGAAGGCCATAAAAAAACGGTAGGGAGCGCAACGTGGTAGCAGTCTTGGACAAGGTCCTCCGTATGGGCGAGGGTCGTCAGATTCGCAAGCTTCAGGGGGTGGCCAAGGCGACCAACGCCTTCGAGGATCAAATCTCGGCCATGAGCGATGAAGAGCTCAAGGCGCAGACGCCTAAGTTCAAGCAACGACTGGAGAACGGCGAATCCCTCGATTCCCTGATGCCCGAAGCCTTTGCCACGGTCCGCGAAGTTTCCAAGCGCACTCTGGGCCAGCGGCATTTCGATGTCCAGTTGATGGGCGGCGCAGCCCTGCACTGGGGCAACATCGCGGAGATGAAGACCGGCGAGGGCAAGACCCTGGTGGCTACCCTGCCGAGCTATCTGAATGCTTTGGAGGGCAAGGGCGTGCACGTGGTCACGGTCAACGACTACCTGGCCTCCTACCAGAGCGAGCTCATGGGCCGCATCTTCCGCTTCCTCGGCATGAGCGTGGGATGCATCATCACCGACCAGCGTCCCGCTGAGCGTCGCAAGCAGTACCAGGCGGATATCACCTACGGCACCAACAACGAATTTGGCTTTGACTATCTGCGCGACAACATGGCCTGGGACAAGGACGAGCTTGTGCAGCGCGGACACCACTTCGCCATCGTGGACGAGGTGGACTCCATCCTGATCGATGAGGCACGAACTCCTCTGATTATTTCCGGCCCGGCCGAGGGCGACGTGACCCGATGGTACCGGCAGTTCGCCAAGCTGGTCCCCAAGCTCACCAGGGATGAGGATTACGAGGTCGACGAGAAGAAGAAAGTCGTCGGCATCCTGGATCCTGGCATCACCAAGGTGGAGGATTACCTGGGTATTGACAACCTCTACGAGCCCGCCAACACCGCCCTGATCGGGTACCTGAACAACGCCATCAAGGCCAAGGAGCTCTTCCTGCGCGACCGCGACTATGTGGTCCAGAACGGCGAAGTCCTGATCGTGGACGAGCACACCGGCCGTCTGCTCAAGGGGCGTCGCTACAACGAGGGTCTCCACCAGGCCATCGAGGCCAAGGAGGGTGTGGAGGTCAAGGCCGAGAACCAGACCTTCGCCACCATCACCTTGCAGAACTACTTCCGCATGTATGACAAGCTGGCAGGCATGACGGGCACGGCCGAGACCGAGGCTGCTGAGTTCATGAACACCTACAAGCTGGGTGTGCTGCCCATCCCCACCAACAAGCCTATGATCCGCAAGGACCAGGACGATCTGATTTACCGATCCAAGAAAGAGAAGCTGGCCGCCATCGTCCGGGATGTGGCTAAGCGGCACGCCCAGGGCCAGCCCATCCTGCTGGGCACTGCTTCCGTGGAGTCCTCCGAGGTGGTCTCCTCCCTGCTGGACGTGGCTGGCATCGACCATCAGGTCCTCAATGCCAAGCAGCATGCGCGCGAGGCTGCGGTCGTGGCTGTGGCTGGGCGCAAGGGCGCAGTGACTGTGGCTACCAATATGGCCGGACGCGGAACCGACATCATGCTGGGCGGGAACGTTGAATTCCTCGCCGATCAGAAGCTCAAGGAGCAGGGCTATTCGCCCGATGACACCCCTGATGAATACGAGAAGCGCTGGCCCAAGATGCTGGATTCCGTCAAGGAACAGGTCAAGGACGAACATGAGGAGGTCGTCAAGCTGGGCGGTCTCTATGTGCTGGGAACCGAGCGACATGAGTCCCGCCGCATCGACAACCAGCTGCGTGGCCGTTCCGGTCGTCAGGGCGATCCTGGCGAGTCCAGGTTCTACCTGAGCCTGGAGGACGACCTCATGCGCCTCTTCAATACCCAGCTGGTGGCTCGGATCATGTCCTCAAAGAGCCTGCCCGAGGGTCAGCCCATCGGCACCAAGAGCGTCTCCAAGGGCGTGCGCAACGCACAGAAGTCCGTCGAATCCCGCAACTATGAGATCCGCAAGAACGTGCTCAAGTACGACGACGTGATGAACAAGCAACGCCAGGTCATCTATGGCGAGCGTCAGGCCGTGCTCAAGGGCGAGGATATTCACCAGGACATCCTTCGCTTCATCCGCGAGACCGTGACCTCATACATCCAGGGTGCGCAGAATGGCTCGGACAAGCCTCAGGATTGGGATGCCGACGGGCTCTGGAAGGCTCTGGCCTCCGTCTATCCGATTAGTCTTGACCAGGATGAGACCATGGACTCCCTGGAGGGTCTGAAGGGCGACAAGGCCGTCAAGGCCCTGTCTGACAAGGTTGTGGAGGATGCTGAGTCCATCTACCAGGATCGGGAGGATGAACTGGGGGAGAAGGGCTCCAGGCAACTGGAGCGTCAGGTGGTCCTTTCCGTCCTGGACAGCAAATGGCGTGAGCACCTGTACGAGATGGACTACCTCAAGGATGGCATTGGTCTGCGCGGCATGGGTCAGCGTGATCCCCTGGTCGAGTACCAGCGCGAAGGCTACCAGATGTACAACTCCATGATTGATGCCATCAAGGAGCAGACTGTACAGCTGCTCTTCAACGTGGATCTCAAGCAGATCGCGGCCAGCCAGGAGAACGAGCGGCGTGCCCGCGAGGAGCGCGAGGCAAATCAGTCCGAGCCGGTCAGCTACCAGGCACCTGAGGAGCCCGATGCTGAGGACGAGACCACAGACATCGACGAAACGGCCCAGGAACGTGATGATGAAGCTCCAGCGGGCAGTGTCCAGGAGGATTCTGACGAGAATGCTGCTGACGATGCTGCTGACGCAGAAGAGGGCTTGAGCGAGTCCTCAGAGGATCGAGAAGCTGTTGACAATGCAGCTGCTCCGGCCCCTGTCGGTCCTGCGCCCATCAGCCATGCCGAGGGGAAGGTTCCGGCCAACAAGAGGCCCAAGGCCGAAGAGGACCATTCCCCCTGGGCCGATGGCCGTACTTTCCCTGGAACTCCACGCAACGCCCCCTGCCCCTGCGGTTCTGGACGCAAGTACAAGATGTGTCACGGGCAGAACGAGAAGAAATAATGAGTTCGCGTAATCGCAAAAAAGCCTAAAGGCTAGCGAGGGGTTCAGCGGCAAGGCTTCGCAAACACGGCTGTCAACCTCATCGACGGTCATCGCTCACAAGAGCGGTGGCCGTTTCCATATTTTGGATTCCTTATTTTCATATGTTGGTAGCTGTGTGACCAGAATATGGGAGAACCATGTCTAGGGGAGAGGTGGGAAAGTAAACCTAGAGCAAACAGCGGGGCATCCGGCTCCGCTTCTTCAAAGGAAAGAGTCATCATGCGGCCACTCAGCTGGAAATCCGTCCTGAACTCCTTGGTGTCCGGTCGACACCTGAGCGCGGATGAGGCCGAGTGGTGCATGAACGACCTGATGGACGGAAATGCCGACCCAGTGCAGGTGGGAGCCGCCTTGTCCATGCAGTCGACCCTTGGGCTGACCAGCCAAGAGGTCGAAGGGGCAGCCAAGGCCATGGTTGGCCACGCGGTCCCGCTGAAGGTCAAAGGTAATGTGACGGATATCGTCGGCACCGGAGGTGACGGGGCTGCAACAGTTAATCTGTCGACCATGGGCGCCATCGTGGCTGCCGCGGCAGGAGTCAGAATCGTCAAGCACGGCAATAGGGCCGCATCCAGCAAGAGCGGTACAGCCGACTGTCTGGAGCAGCTCGGCCTTCCTTTGGATCTGCCGCCTCATGAGGTGGCTGCCATGGCAGAGCGCTACGGCATCACCTTCGTCTTTGCCAAGACATTTCACCCTGCCATGCGTTTTGCTGGGCCTGTCCGCTCGTCTCTGGGGATTCCGACCGTTTTCAACCTTCTAGGACCCCTGACCAACCCGGTCAACCCGCGCTATGTGGCCATCGGATGCGCCCAGCGTCAGCTGAGTCCCATGATGGCCCAGGTCTATGCCTCACGCGGCCAGGAGGGCATGGTCTACACCTCGGTTGAAGGCCTTGACGAGATGGCCCCGACAGGTCCGGTTTCCATTTGGGAGATCCACCAGGGCAAGGTGGAGGAAAACTCCTTCGATCCGACTCGTGAACTGGGCATCGACCCTGTTGATCTGAACGACCTGCGCGGCGGCGACCCCGCTTTCAACGCCAACGTCGTCAGGGATTTCCTTGCTGGAAAGGCTGTCCCCTCCCGTTCCACGGCATTGCTCAATGCAGCATCGGCAATCGTGGCCGACGGCTCGCAGATCGATGCTGGTCCAGAAGATGGTCTGAGCGTCCGATTTGCGCAGGCCTACCAGCTGGCTACGGAGGTAGTGGACCAGGGCAGGGCTGCAGACCTGCTTGCAGCTTGGATCCATGGAGCCCGGGAAGCGCAGTCGCGTTGCCGGAAAGAGGACCGGACACATAGTGCGGTCTTAGTCTAGATTCTTGGTTGCTGGGTCTGTCCGGGTCCCCCCTGGCTGATAGTTCTGCCAGCGGGACCCGCCTGTTCTGGCGGCTCACAGCATCATCGCCGGTACAGCCGCTCGTCATCCTCGAAGAGGCCGCTTGACGCATCCCGGAAGTTCTTCCGGTCGATGATCAGTCCTGCGATGCCTATCAGCAGGAGCAGACCTGCCAGCAGGCCGGTCAAGCCGGACCAGCGCGGCATGAAGATGGTAAGGAAGAAGCATACCAGGCCCAGCACTGTCATGATGATGAAGGCCACCCGCCTTCTTCCCAGATCGCTCAGGTCGGGGTTGGGCGGAATAAAGTTCGACGACTGGTCCATGACCTCGTCGGTATCCAGCCAGCTTCTGCCTTGGAAATCTCGCGGTCCGGCACCGCCGACGAATGAGTCGTGCCTGAGGTCCTCGGCCTTCAGCGCCGCTTTTTTCTCGGACTTCCGAGCCTTCTTTTCGAATTCCTTGGCCGTCCTGGACGATTCCAAGGGATTGAGCTCGTCAGCGTGCGAGTTCAGGAAGTCCTCCCACTCACCGTCCCCCTGTGAGGATCCGGTTCCCGCCTCACTGTTATACTGTTCCCCGGCGTCGTTATCCTTGTGCTCGGTCATAGAACCATCGTAACCTCGGCCGAACCCATTCGCTACCAAGGAGTCTTTGTGCTGTACTGGTTCTTCGTCAAACTGCTCGGTCCATTGGCGCGTATCTGGTTCAAACCGACCGTTGAAGGCACGGGGAACATCCCCAAGCAGGGGGCTGCCATCATCGCCTCCAACCATCTGGCCGTCATCGACGACGCCCTCCTGCCCATCACCTGCCCTCGGATGATCCACTTCATGGGTAAGGCTGAGTATTTCAACGGCAAGGGGATAAAGGGCAAGTTCAAGAAGTGGTGGTTCAGCTCAGTCGGGGTCTTTCCCGTTGACAGGTCAGGCGGTTCCAAGTCGCTGGGAGCCATGGAGACGGCGCGTTCCATCCTTGAGCACGGGCATATCTTCGGCATCCATCCCGAGGGCACGCGCAGTCCTGATGGCAGGCTCTACCGTGGGCACACCGGTGTGGCACGGCTTGCCTTTGAGACAGGAACAACGGTGGTTCCCGCAGCCATCATCGGAACCAGGGAGCTTCAGAAGCCCGGTCATGTGCTTCCGCACCGGGGCAGGACCAAGGTCATCTTCGGCAAGCCCATCACCGTGCCTTACGTTCCGGTCAACAGCCTCACCCATGAGGAAATTCGCAACCTGACCGACAGGATCATGCAGGAGATCCAGGAGATGAGCAGGCAACGCTACGTGGATGTATATGCCCAGGTCATCAAGGCGCATGAGAGCAAGGAAGAGCTGGACTGATTTTTCAAGTGCTCAAACCACGGTCAGGGTCACGACGGCCGGCGAGCCGTCATCATTGACCACCTTTATCCAGGTCTCAGGGTTGGGGTCTTGGAGTCGCACCCTTTGAGTCAGGTTCCCCAACGGGGCGGAGATCTTGACCTTGAGCCCGTATTCCTGCAGGATTCGGGTGGCCTCATCCTGGCTCTTGTGCGTGACGTCGGGCACTTTGATGAATTGCGGCCCCTTGGAGATCACTACGTCGACCGCATCGCCCCAGTGCAGCTGCTCCTGGGCCTGATGCGAGGCGGATATGACCTGGTTGCGTGGCACTGTGTCAGACCAGTCCTCGCTGTAGTTGACCTTGAGCTGGAGGGCTTCCAGGGCCGTCTTGGCATCATCCCTTGCCTTGCCGATGATATCGGGCATGGCCACGGGCATCCGGCCTTTGGAAAGAACCAGGTTGACCTTGGTGTCGTGACGGGTCCTGATACCTGGGCCCGGCTGCACAGAAATCGCCGCACCCTCTGGTATATCCATGGAGTACTGGTCCTTGGAGGAATCGTGGTCGATCTTGTCGAACCCTGCCGCCTTCAAAGCTTGCAGCGGATCCTTGCCATTGGAGGTGTTCGGCTTGAGAATGTCCTTGGGCACCGTGGCCTGTCGCACTCCCTTGGAGACGGTCAGGTTGAGCCTGCCGCCCCGCTTGCTGATATGGGCTCCGACGGTATTGGGTTCCGCGGCCATAATGGCCCCTTTGGGCACTTGGTCGCTGAAGTCGTAGCCGGTATTGACATCGATGCCTGCGACCTTGAGAGTTCGTGCGTATGTGGCGAAGTCAGCGCCGATGACCTTGCACTCCTGGTTCTCGGAGCAGGAGATGTCATCCGGCTTGGGCAGAGCGTAATAGCTGCCCGGACCCAGGAAGTACCACCAAGCGCCGCCGCCTCCGGTCAGGGCCAGCATCAAAAGAGCCGCCAGAAGGATGATCAAGCCCCGATTCCGGTGCTTGGGTCGAGCCGCTTCAGCGTCTTTCTGCATGGTTTGGATAGAAGCCGGAATGATGTTTGTGTCTCCGGGGGATGCTGCCGGTTCCTGAGGCTGCAGGACGGTTGTGGTTTCGGCTCTGGAGGGAGGGTCCACGTCGTTGAGCCGATAGCGTCTGGTCGCTGGATTCGCATCGGTTTCTGGCGGGGCTGGGACAGCCAGGAGCGTGTCTGAATTCTCAGGGTCGGTTGCTGCAGCAACCGTCTCCGAGGCTGCCTGTTCGGCATTGTTGCTTGGTGCTGTAGCCGCTTGCATTGACGATTTGGCTATCCCAGAGCTGTATCCAGGGGTTCCGGCCACGGCGGACTCAGGCTGTCCGCTTGCTGCGTCCGCTGCAGCCGTTGCGGGCAGCACGTAGTCCATGGCCTGTCTGTCCAGTCCCCTGACCACCTTCTTAAGGCTCTCCAAGGCCTTGCCTGCGTCCTCCGGGCGATGCTCAGCGGAGCGGTCGGTCAGCCCGGAGATCAAGGCGGCCACGGATGGGTCGATTCCGGGACAGACTCTGGTCAGGGAGGGGACGTCCTCATGGACATGCTTGAAAACGATAGTCACCGGGTTGTCGCTGGCGAAGGGGACTGTGCCCGTCAGCATCTCGTAGGCGATGATGCCCACGGCGTAGAGGTCGCTTTGGGGGGAGGCATCATTGTTTTCGATGGTTTCGGGAGCCAGGTAGGCGGCTGTGCCCATGAGCATGCCCGTCGAAGAGAGGGTGGCCTGAGCAGCAGCGCGGGCCAGGCCGAAGTCGGTGATCTCCACGTGGCCGCGGTCATTGATGAGGATGTTTTCCGGCTTGATGTCACGGTGGATGACACCGGCTCTATGTGCGGAGGCCAGGCCGTCCAGGATTTCGCCCACGATGCGCAGGGTCTCCTTTAAGGGATAGACGCCCTGACGGGCCATGTCCCGCCGCAGGCTGATGCCGTGCACATACTCCATGACCAGGTAGTCCAGTCCACGGTCGACGCCAGTATCGTAGACCTGAACGATGTGAGGGTTGGCGATGGCGGCCGCAGATCTGGCCTCCCGGCGGAAGCGCTCCTCGAACTGGGCCCTGTGCGGCCCCTGGGCCAGCATGGTGTGCATGATCTTGACCGCCACATGCCTGGACAGCCGCTGGTCCAGGGCTTCGTAGACTGTGGCCATGCCGCCTTGCGCGATCTCGCGCAGAATGCGGTAGCGCCCGTCGATGATTCGGTCGCTGGTCCTCTCGTCTGCTTCACTCATGCTCGTCTTGTCCGGCCCTCTGTACCTCGGAGGCCTGACCGGCCTCGGCATCAATGGAAGATATACGTTCATGATACCCGGCAGTGGTGGCAAGCGGCAGGAAGCGCTGGCAGGCGTTCATGAAGATGATTTGGCCCCTTATGGGCAGATGCAGGTCATCGGCCAGGGCCTGGGCTTGAGCTCGGGCTCGGGAGGATAAATCGGCAATGCGTTGGCGACTGGCCTCTACGGCGCCGCAGGACTGCATCAGGTCACGGACCATATTCACCTGGGCATTCTTACGGCGTTGGGAGGGGTAACTGTACAGTCGGCGGATCTGCCTGGTTTGATCTGGATCAGCCAAGGCCAGAGTGTCGGCTAGGAGGACGGTTCGCTTGCCCTCGCGGATATCGCCGCCCACAGGTTTGCCTGTGTGGCGGTCGTCGCCTGTGACATCCAGCAGATCATCCCCCAGCTGGAAGGCCAGCCCCAGATCCAAACCTAGGGCGCGCACTGACTTCTTGTGTCTTTCCAGATCTGCCCCTGCGACCAGCAGGCCCAGAGCCAGGGGGGCCAGTGTGGTGTATGAGGCGGTCTTCCATGCCATGGTGCGCAGAGCCTGGCAGCGCAGGCGTTCCGGATTGTTCAGCGTGGCTTCTTCCATACCTATGTCCAGGATCTGGCCTGTGACCACGGCCGTCTGCATGGCTTGAAAGACCCTGCCGATGGCCGGCCCATGAGGAAGGTCGGCAGCCGCCTGGAGGGCCATGTCTGTACTCAACGATGCCAGCAGATCGCCCAGGAGGATGCCCAGTCCGGTGCCACGGACATCGGGGCGGGCTGAGACCCGGTCGCTCGGATCGTTTCCATCAACAGGCCGGCTCAGGGCCAGATGGGCGGCAGGGCGACCCCGACGGCGCGGGGAGCCGTCGATGATGTCGTCGTGAACCAGTGCGCTGGTCTGATAGACCTCCAAGGCGCAGGCAAGGTCCACTACCGCTTGTTCACGGTCCGGATTCTGCTCGAAATCCAGAGCCTGCCAGACGTCGCAGAGCAGGAGAGCGCGCAGCCGCTTGCCGCCGCGGCCGGCCTCGATCGCCTGGAGGATGACCTCTTGCAAAGCCTCCTTGGAGGGGTCCTGATTGAGGGGATAGTCCAGTCCGGGCTCTGAAGCAGTCAGGTGGTCGCAATGGTGCTGGAGCAGTTCTTCCATGCGTTGTTCGACCTGTGCTGCAGTCACGCTCTTCATGCCTTAGAGCCTATCCGCATATCTGCCCAGCGGTCAGGCTGCAAGGACCTTGGTGGATTGGGTGATCCACTTGACCACATGACTGGCTGCGGCCTTCCTAACGGTTCCGACTGGATCAGGATGGTGCCAAGGCTCACCGGCTCGGTCCGACTGATCGGGCAGGCCCATAGACCGGGAGCGGATGGAAGGCGATGACGGCATGAACCATGCACACGAAGACGGTATGAAACGACTGGTCGAGAACTACCGTGAAGGTCGACGACGATGGGGCGTTCAAGATGCTGACAGGCGATGGCTGAGCCAGCCCCTGACTGACTGGACTGGTGGTCTGAATGTACAGCAGGCCAATCCGCATTTGGATTCCGGCTCGGCGGACCGTCTGGCCGTGGCCATCAATGAGACCCTGGCTATACGTGACGGGCTTATTCTGTCCATCCTGGCGCCTGAGCCTGGTCTGGACAGCCACCGGCTGCTGGACCTGTGCGTTCGCCCCAACGAGCCGTCCAATGTGACGGCGCTCTGCAGCATTCTGGATGCGGTCTTCAAGGATCCTTCGGCGCAGCCGGATCATACCCGTTGCCGGGCTGGGCTTGCCATGCTTCAAGCCATGGCAGATCAGGTTCCGCTGGGGTTCCGGGCCCAGCCACTGGCCGTCGCGGCCTATGTCGACTGGTGGAGTGGGGGATCCCGCGCATCCGGGCTTGCAGAGGAAGCTCTGGCCGACGACCGCTCATGCAGCCTGGCGGCCATCGTTCTGGCCTTGATCGGTCGCGGCATCGTCCCGGCTTGGAGACAATCAAGCTGAATCGGGAATAATCGTCCCCCTGGGGTGGTTCACTTAGTGAGTCTACGATTTGACCTTGCCATAGCTGTGCCTTAAAAGCAGTGTCGGCGGGTGGGATGATCCAGGAGGAGAATTTGGCCACGAAGGACACCAAGTCAGCCAAGACAGCCGCAGTGGATACCGGAAAGGGCCGGAAAAGTTCAAACGCCGGCAAGACCAAGACCGCAACCAGGTCCAAGACCAGCAGCAAGGCGTCCCGCAAGACCACAGCTCGCAAAACCACACCCCGCAAGACCGCCACTGCCAGCGCTTCGACGGCCAAGACGAACCATCGCCCAGCCGCTAAAACCAAGAAGAAGGTCGAAGAGGAGCCCATCCTCCAGCAGGAGGAGCAAGAGCCTGACGAGGATCTGCTCGAGGATCAGGAGGACGACGACCAGCTGGACAAGAGCGAGGATCAGCTGGAGGACGAGCCCGACGAGGACGATCAGGAGGAGGACGAGGCCTCCCAGGTTCATGACGAGGCCGAGGAGGACCGCAAGGCCGCCCATGCCCTCGCCGCCAAGGTCAAGGGTGCCTTTGTCGTTGACGACTCCGATGACGATGAGAATGTCACCCCTTCAGGCAACCCTAAGCGTCGTGTGGTCACCGCCGGCGCAACTGCTGACCCAGTCAAGGACTACCTCAAGCAGATCGGTCGCGTCAGCCTGCTGAACGCCGAGCAGGAGGTGGATCTCTCCGAGCGCATTGAGGCCGGTCTCTACGCCCAGCATCTGCTGGACACCGAGGGCGAGGGCATGGACTTCAAGCGTCGCCGCGAGCTCAAGTGGGCCGCCAACGATGGGAAGAAGGCCAAGGACCACCTGCTGGAGGCCAACCTGCGACTGGTGGTATCCCTTGCCAAGCGCTACACCGGCAGGGGCATGCTCTTCCTCGATCTGATCCAGGAAGGCAATCTGGGGCTGATCCGCGCCGTGGAGAAGTTCGACTACACCAAGGGCTACAAGTTCTCCACTTATGCCACCTGGTGGATCCGCCAGGCCATCACCCGCGCCATGGCCGACCAGGCCCGCACCATCCGCGTGCCCGTCCATATGGTCGAGGTCATCAACAAGCTTTCCCGCGTCCAGCGCCAGATGTTGCAGGACCTGGGCCGCGAGCCCACGCCTGACGAGCTGGCCCGGGAGCTGGATATGCCTGTTGAGAAGGTCCAGGAGGTCCAGAAGTACGGGCGCGAGCCCATATCCCTGCATACCCCTCTGGGAGAAGACGGCGACTCGGAGTTCGGTGACCTGATCGAAGATACCGATGCCATCGCCCCCTCGGATGCTGTGGCCTTCTCCCTGCTGCAGGAGCAGTTCCAGCAGGTTCTTGAGACCCTGAGCCCCCGCGAGGCCGGCGTCATCAAGATGCGCTACGGCCTGGAGGATGGGCAGCCCAAGACCCTGGACGACATCGGGCGCGTCTACGGAGTCACCCGTGAACGCATCCGGCAGATTGAGTCCAAGACCATGTCCAAGCTGCGGCATCCTTCGCGCTCGCAGACCCTGCGTGACTTCCTCGATCAGTGACTTCTGCACCCGGCGGGGAAGTTCAGATGCTGTCGAGACCTCCTTGCTAGAAATGGTCATCGGTGCGTTAGCGACTGCCCAAGTGGGGGCCATGTTCCCCTGGGCGCCATGAGGTGAACGGCGAGGTAAATGGTGGCGAAAAAGGCTGATACGGGAAAGTCCTATGGTGCCGGAAGTCTGACGGTTCTGGATGGCCTGGACGCAGTGCGCAAGCGTCCAGGCATGTACATCGGAACCACGGACAGCCAGGGGCTCATGCACTGCCTTTGGGAGATCATCGACAACGCAGTGGATGAGGCCCTGGCAGGCCAGTGCGACCACATCAAGGTCATCCTGCACCGGGACGGGTCCATCGAGGTGGACGACAACGGCCGAGGCATTCCCGTCGATATTGAGCCTCGGACGGGGTTGACCGGCGTGGAAGTGGTCCTGACCAAGCTTCATGCCGGCGCCAAGTTCGGCAACTCTTCATATACGGCTGTAGGCGGCCTGCACGGAGTGGGCTCTTCGGTCGTCAACGCTCTGAGCTCCCGACTGGATGTGGAGGTGGATCGGGACGGCAAGACCCACCGTATGCGGTTCCATCAGGGCCACCCCGGTACCTACCAGGACCCTGATCCAGAGCATCCCTCTCCTGATTCGCCCTTCAAACGCACCAGGAAGAACCGGCCTACCCCCCTGGAGGTGGTGGGCAGTGTGCCCAAGTCCCGGACCGGCACCAGGGTGCGCTACTGGGCCGACCCCGAGATCTTCAACCCCACGGCCAGATTCAGCTACAGCCAGCTGATCGACCGGGTTCGTCAGACCAGTTTCCTGGTGCCCGGTCTCAAGATCAGCGTTGTTGACGAACGCATTCCTGCCACGGGAAGCGCTGAACAGGACCTGCGCCTGGAGGTTGACGGCGAACCGGCTGCGAAGCCGGAAGATCGGGACGTTCAGACCGTTCAGGAAAACCTTCGTGAATCGTCTGACAGCGGCGACATCTCTGAAGAAGGCGCCGAAGATGAACGTGTCGAAGACGAACGTGTCGAAGACGCGCAGACGGATGAGGCTCAGGCCCTGGACGGATATTCCGATGGCTCCGATTCCGACAGATCGGATCAGGTGGCTGACGAGGTTGATACTGTCTTTTCGGCCACCGAGCGGGCCGATCGGGCCATGCTGAAGACAGAGGATGAATCCGGCCATCAGCGGGTGGAGGAGTTCCTGCACACTGGCGGTGTGAAGGACTTCGTGGACTTCCTGTCCAAGGGCGAGCCGGTCAGCGACATCTGGCGGATCAGCGGCCAGGATACCTACCAGGAGGAGACCCAGCGGGTGGGCCCCGATGGCGAGCTGCACGCCGAGCAGGTGAAACGTGTCTGCGGGGTGGATATCGCCCTGCGCTGGGTCAATGACTACGATTCGGTCGTCCGCAGCTTCGTCAATGTGGTGGAGACGCCTGGCGGGGGCATGCACGTAGACGGGTTCATGAACGCCATGACCCGCCAGGTGCGCAAGGCCGTGGAGGCCAACGCGCGCCGTCTCAAGGTCAACTTGAAAGATTCCCACACCAAGGTGGAGCGCGACGACGTCCTGGCCGGGCTGGTGGCAGTGGTCACTGTACGCATCGCCGAGCCGCAGTTCCAGGGCCAGACCAAGGACGTGCTGGGTACGGCACAGGTCAAGCCCATCGTGACCCGGATGACTGACGACCAGTTTGGCCAGATGATCAGTGGAACCAAGCGAGGCTTCAAGGAGCAGTCCGGTCAGGTTCTGGAGAAAATCGTCGGCGAGATGCACGCCCGGGTCCAGGCGCGCAAGACCAAGGAGGTCACCAGGCGCAAGAATGCCCTGGAATCGGCCTCTATGCCCTCCAAGCTCTCGGACTCCATGCCCGGCAATGACGATATCGCCGAGCTGTTCATCGTCGAGGGCGACTCCGCTCTTGGCACGGCTAAGGCAGCCCGAAACTCCATGTTCCAGGCCCTGCTGCCCATCCGTGGCAAGATCCTCAATGTGCAGAAGGCCTCCCTGTCCCAGATGCTGACCAATAAGGAGTGCGCCTCCATCATCCAGGTGGTCGGCGCGGGCTCGGGAGCCAGCTTTGACATTGACCAGGCCCGCTACAACAAGGTCATCATGATGACCGATGCCGACGTGGATGGCGCCCATATCCGCATCCTGCTGCTGACCCTCTTCTACCGATATATGCGTCCACTGATTGAGAACGGGCGAGTCTACGCTGCCGTGCCACCCCTGCACCGAATCGCGCTTGCAGGCAAGAACAAAGGGAAGTTCATCTACACCTATTCAGATGATGAGCTGGAGGGCAAGCTGGCCGATCTGCAGGCCAAGCACATCGACTACAATCCCGATGTCCAGCGCTATAAGGGTTTGGGCGAGATGGATGCCGACCAGCTGGCCGACACTACCATGGATCCCAGGACCCGCATGCTGCGCCGCATCCGCATGGAGGATGCAGCACAGGCGGCAGGCATCTTCCCCCTGCTCATGGGCGACGACGTGCCGCCTCGCAAGCAGTTCATCGTGGACAATGCCGACGACTTCGATCGGAGCAAGATCGACACCTGATCAACCTTCAGAAGATCCCAAAATGGCGGGGGAGAGGAGTGTGACGCATATGGGTGATCCCTTGGCTAGTTTCTCCCCGCAGACGGCCGACTGGTTTCGCCAGGCCTTTCCCGACGGGCCCACGCCGACCCAGGTCCAAGCCTGGCCGGCCATCCGCTCAGGGTGCGATGCGTTGATCATTTCGCCTACTGGCTCAGGCAAGACCTTGGCTGCCTTTCTTTGGGCCATTGACGAGCTCATGACTAGACCTCGGAGTCCCCGGAAACCTGGGGTCGCCGTACTCTATATTTCGCCCATGAAGGCCCTGGGGACGGATGTGGCCCGCAACCTGCAGGCTCCGCTGGAAGGCATCGCCGAGCGCTTTGTACGGCAGGGACGCAAAGCGCCCAAGGTCCGGACGGGCATCCGTACTGGGGACACCGATGCCCGCGGCCGCAGGGCCCTGGCCGCCCATCCGCCGGATATTCTAGTCACAACCCCCGAATCGCTCTACCTAATGCTGACTTCCAAGACGGCCAGCACGCTGAAGAACGTGCAGACCGTTATTGTGGACGAAATCCACGTTTTGGCGGGTAACAAGCGCGGGGCTCATCTGGCGCTGAGCCTGGAGCGGCTGGACGACCTGGCCGGACGGCCAGTGCAGCGGATCGGCCTTTCGGCGACGGTCCGCCCGCCCGAACAGGTGGCCCATTTTCTGGGCGGAAGCCGTCCGGTCAGCCTGATCCAGCCCAAGTCGTCCACGGCCATGGACTTGCGGCTGATCGAGCCCCTGGAGGACATGAGCGATCTGGCTGCGCCTCCCGGCGAGTCCGGCCAGGAAGGGCAGGAGGAGGACCAAAGAAGCGGATCCATTTGGTCTGCCGTCGAGCGGGCCATCTTGGACCAGGTCCTGTCCCACCGCACCACCCTGGTCTTCGTCAATTCCCGAGGACTCGCCGAACGCCTGACCGCCCGGCTGAATGACCTGCACCAGTCAGATATGCAGGCGTCCGGCCACGACCGGCCAGGTTTATCCGATGAAACAGATGAGCCCAGGGAACCGGCCCACTACGATTCGGCCACCGGTTCCACTTCCGAGAGGACTTCCGGCCAGAGCGTCGACCAACCCATTGCCATGGCCCACCATGGGTCGGTGTCCAAGGAACGCCGGCGCCAGGTGGAGGATGACCTCAAGGCCGGCAGACTGCGCTGTGTGGTGGCCACCTCCAGCCTGGAGCTGGGCATCGATATGGGCTCGGTCGATCTGGTCATCCAGGTCAACGCCCCGCTGTCGACCGCCTCGGGACTGCAGCGGGTGGGCCGGGCCGATCACCAGGTCGGTCGAGTATCCCAAGCCAGGCTTTTCCCCCTGACCCGCGAGCAGATCCTGGAGTGCACGGCCAGCATGGAGAGCATGGCCCAGGGCGACATCGAGCCCACCATCATGCCCAGCAGCCCCTTGGATGTTCTGGCCCAGCAGACGGTGGCCGCGGCCGCCATGGGACCGCTCAGGGAGCAGGACTGGCTGGCCACGGTCAGACGGGCCGCGCCCTTCGCCCATCTGGACCAGCAGGTCTACCGGGCGGTGCTGGGCATGCTCAGCGGCGCCTACACCTCCCAGGATTTCACCGCCTTCCGTCCCATCCTGGTCTGGGACCGCCAGACCGGAACCCTGACGGCCCGACCCGGCGCACAACGACTGGCGGTGACCTCCGGAGGCACCATTCCCGACCGCGGCTCCTACAGTGTGATCATGCCCTCCGAGGCCGCCGGCGGCAAGCCCCGCCGAGTGGGGGAACTGGACGAAGAGATGGTCTACGAGTCCCGCAAGGGGGACGTGATCACCCTGGGCACCACCTCCTGGAAAATCCAGCAGATCACCCGCGACCGTGTGGTGGTGGTACCCGCTCCGGGACGCTCCGCCAGACTGCCCTTCTGGCACGGGGAGGGCACCGGCCGTGACCCCGCATTCGGCCGTCGTCTGGGCAGGCTGGCCAGGGAACTGTCCCAGGGCCTGATACCGGCGGTCCAGACTGCCTCCGGTCGGCCGGGCTTCACCCAACCCGTCTGTTCTCGTCTGCTGGAGGACGGCCTGGACCGTCCTGCCATCAACAATCTGGCCGCCTTTCTGGCCGAGCAGCAGGCCTCCACCGGCCGGGTGCCCGACGACCGTCACCTGGTGGTCGAGCGCTGCCCCAACGAGGAGGGCGATCTGAGGCTGATCCTCCATTCGCCATACGGCCGCAGGGTCAACGAGCCCTGGGCCCTGGCCATCACTGCCCGGCTCTCCCGCGAGCGCGGATACGACGGATCCGTCTGGGCGGGGGAGGACGGCATCGTCGTGCAGATCCCGGGCACAGATGCCTTCCTGGAAGACCAGCGAATATTCGGATTCACCCCCGATCAGGTGGAGCGCGAGGTCCGACGTCATCTGGTCGGCTCGGCGCTCTTCCAGGCCCGCTTCCGCCAGTGCGCAGCCCGCTCGCTCTACATGCCCAGGATGGAGCCCGGCCGCAGGGTGCCGCTTTGGCAGCAGCGTCTTCGAGCCTCCCGTCTGCTGGACGCGGCCCTGAAAGAGGATGACTTCCCCCTGGTTCTGGAGACCATGCGCGAGTGCCTCCAGGACGTCTACGACATGCCTGCCCTGCGCGAGCTCATGGCCGATCTGGAGCAGGGGAGCGCCCGTCTGGTCCCGGCCTTTACCCGGACCCCCTCGCCCATGGCCTCGGGGCTGCTCTTCGGCTACCTGGGGACCTTCATGTACCAGTACGACATGCCCAAGGCCGAGCGCGACGCCGCCATGCTGGCCATCGACTCCGATCTGCTGGAGCAGATGGTCGGCCAGGTGGACATGGCTGACCTCCTGGACCAGGAGACCGTCGACCAGGTGGCCGCTGATCTGCAGCGGCTTTCGCCCAGGACCCGGGCCAGGGGGGCCGAGGGGCTGGCCGACCTGCTGCGCACCCTGGGCCCTATGGATCTGGCCGGGATTCGCCGGCGCATGCGCGGGCAGGAGGACGAACCGGTGACGCAGGCACAGGTCCGGGCCATGCTGGAGGAGCTGCGGACCCAGTCCAGGGTGGTTCCGGTCAGGTTAGGCGCTCGCGACTGCTGGGTATGGGCCGGTCAGGCAGGGCGGCTGACGGCGGTTCTGGGCCCTGGCATCATCCAGCCATCCGCCCAGCCGACAAAGGAATCAGAATCAGACAGCGAGGACTTCGACCAGCTGGTCAGGCAATACGCCGCAGTCCATGGGCCATTCACCAACCAGGATCTGGCCGGCCACCTGGGCCTGGGCAGCGCTCTCTTGGAAGACAGGTTGCGTTCCCTGGCCGCTCGCGAAATGCTCATGACCGGGGTCTTCCCCCGGCCCGACCTGCGTGCCTACGGCGAGCCTGGATGGGAGGGGGGTCAACCCCGCCGAGGGTGGCTGGATCCCGAGGTCTTCCGCCGGCTGCGCTCGCGGTCCCTGGCCAAGGCCAGCAAGGCCGCCAGTCCCGTCCCCGGCCATGTCTACAGCGATTTTCTTCTTCACCGGCAGGGTCTGGCACCCCTGGGCCAGGAGCCCTTGTTGGGCGCCGAAGGACTGCTGGAGGTAGTCGGGCAGCTGGAGGGGCTGGCTCTGCCGCCTGAACTCTGGGAGTCGGCCATCTTCCCGGCCAGGGTGCGTGATTACGGTCCCGCATTGATGGACGATCTGCTGGCCTCGGGCCAGGTGGTCTGGGTGGGGTCCGACCAGGGGGAGAGCCCGCTGGGCGCCATGACCTTCTACCTGGCCGAGGACCTGGATGAGGAGCTTCCAGCACAGTCCGCCGGTTCTCCGTCAGCCACAAATGGGACCGGCAACCCGAGCCACCCGAGCAACGCGGGCGATCTGGAAAAGGTCCTGCTGGGTGTGCTGGCCGATGGGGGAGCCTACCGCTTCGATCGCCTTCTGCGCGCCTGCGCCAGCCGGGGCGGGGATGGCATGGAGTCCCCTGATTCTAAGGCCCCCGACCAGGAGGCCCTGGCCCGTTCGCTCTGGGACCTGGTCAGGCGTGGGCTGGTCACCAACGCCTCCCTGGCTCCTGTTCGGCGGCTGGTCCGGGGATCAGGGCCGCAGCCCTCGGGGAGGGTCCGCCGTTTGCCCCATGGTCTGCGTGGGCGCGGCAGGTCCTTGGGACGCGCGGCTTTGACGCGGGCGGCCGGCTCATCTGCCTTGTCAGCGGCGACGGAGGGATTCTGGACCCTGGTTGCGGATGAGCGCGGAGCAGCAGCAGTTGCAGCGGGGATGGGCATGCCCGGTCCAATCGACAAATCGAGAGGCAGCCAGGACGGTTACCGCCAGCGGACCGTCAGCCTGGTCCACGAGGAGCAGGCCATCCTGGACCGCTATGGGCTCCTGGCTCCGGTGCTGCCTGAGGTGCGGTCCCTGCCCGGCGGATTCTCGGCCCTCTATCAGGTCTGCAGGCGCATGGAGGAGGCCAGCCGGCTGACGCGAGGGGTCATCGTCGACGGCTTCGGCGGCGCCCAGTTCGCCCCCAGAGAGGTGATCGACCAGCTCAGGGACTTCCAAGAGGATGAGCGCAAAAGCGATGGCGAAGGCGGATCGGGGCAGCGACCTGCCGAACCCGTGGTCATGGACGTGACCGATCCCGCCAACCTCTATGGCACGGCTCTTGCCTGGCCGACCACATCAGGGGATGGCGGCGGACGGCCCATTCGGCGGATAGGGAACCTCCTGGTGCAGAATCATGGCCGCGCCCTGGTCTATGCGGCGCCCAAGGGGCATCATCTGCTGGTCTTCGGTAAGCCCGACCGTGGATTGCTGGAGGCCGCCTTCGCCCAGCTGGCCTCATGGCTGAGACGGGGCGGGCAGGGACGCATTCTCTTCAGTGATGCCAATGGCCGGCCCCTCACCATGCGGGAACCGGTGGGTATGGCCATGGCCGGCGCCGGATTCACAGCCGGGCCAGGCGGCATGGCCCTCTACTGAGCCTTTGATGGGCGTCCTCAGGCTACGAAGGCGATGGGCGCTGCCAACTCCTGGCCAGAGGCATCCCGGCGCATGTCCACATCGGGCAGCTCGACTGGCGATCCGGCGGCCGTGCTGGCGTGCAGGGGCCAGGCACCCACTCGGGCCAGCAGCAGGGTGTCCTGACCCTTGAGGAAGCGTTGGGATCGCACGCCGCCCGTGCCACGGCCCTTGACCGGATACATCTCCAGCGGGGTCAGCTTGGCTGATCCATTCTCGGTGCCGGGCAAGGCCTCGGAGTCGCCGGCCACAGTCAGGACCACGGCCCCGGCCTGGGTGCTCATGCCATCTTCGCCGGCCGCCTGATAGGTCCAGCCGATCTCTCCGGCCGGCACGACCGCGAAGGTGGCGACATGGCAATCCTGGGCCAGACGGATGCCCACCATGCCGGCTGCGTTGCGGCCCTGGGGTCGGACCTTGTCCCCGGTGAAGGTCAGCAGGCTGGCATCCGAGGAGATGAGCACCATGCGGTCCCCGTCCTGGCAGGGGGCTGCGAAGACTACCTGGTCCTCACCCTTCAGGTCGATGACCGACCAGGAGTCCATGGTGGTCGGCGACTCCCGGTTCCAACGCTTGACTGTACCCAGGCGGGTGCCCAGGGCCAAGGGTCGGGTGTCAGCCATGTCTAGGACGGTGACTGCATGTTCGTCGGCCTGAGGCTCGGTGCTGGTGGTCCCGCCCAGGAGCTCGTCGGCCACGATGCCCCCGCTCAGGTTGGGGTTGGCGGTGGCGGGGATCAGCGGCAGGTCGGCCACAGGAGCGGTGATCAGCCGTCCAGCCGTAGTGACCAGGCCGTAGGTGGCCAGGGTGGTGGTGGCGAATATGGCGATGATCTGGTCGTCATGCCCCCGGTCCTGGTTGCGAGGCCGGGACCGCCAGGCATCCAGGGCGCCTGGGGTGCTGCGTGCCAGCAGGCCGGTGGCACTCATCATGACCGTACAGGGTTTATCCTCCATGTGCAGGTCGCCCCCGTCACCGCTGCGGCTGGTTCCTCCGCTGGCCAGCAGTGCGGCCTGGGGGCCAGCAACGGCCTTGCCGGAGGTCTGCTGAGCGGTCTGCTGATCGCTGGCTGCCGACTGCACTGGGGCCAGGTCGCCGGAGGGCTCCTGGTCAAGGATCACCGTGCGCCTAGGTGTGCCCCACTGGGCTACTGCCTGGTCCATCTCCTGGATGACCACCCGGTCCAGCTCGGCTGAGGAACCCAGAATCCGCTCCAGTGCCTCCAGTTGCTTGTTGAGGTCGTCGCGCTCGCCCTCCAGCTCGATCCTGCTCATCTTGGTCAGCCGCCGCAGCCGCAGGTCAAGAATGTACTGGGCCTGGGTCTGATCCAGGTCGAAGACCGCCATCAGCTTGGTCTTGGCCGCATCCGCATCGTCCGAGCTGCGGATGACCTGGATGACCTCGTCGATGTCGACCAGGGCCAACAGGAGCCCCTCGACCAGGTGCAGACGCTCCAGGGCCTTCTTATGCCGGAACTCGCTGCGCCGATGGATGACTGTGCGCCGGTGCTCCACCCAGACTTGCAGCAGTTCCTTGAGCCCCATGGTTCTGGGCCGTCCGTGGACCAGGGCCACGTTGTTGATGGTGAAGGAGTCCTCCAGCGGCGTGTACTTGAAGAGCTTGCCCAGTACCTTGCCTGGGTCGAATCCTGTTTTGATCTCTATGACCAGTCGGGTTCCGTTGTGCCGGTCGGTCAGGTCGATGGCGCTGGAGATGCCCTCCAGCTTGTGGTTGCGCACCCCATCCGAGATGCGTTCCAGAACCCGCTCAGGGCCCACCATGAAGGGCAGCTCGGTGACCACGATGGCCTTCTTGCGGGCGGTCACGTTCTCCAGGTGGGTGACGGACCTGGTCACGAATGCCCCCCGGCCGTGCTCGTAGGCCTTGCGGATGCCCTCCCGTCCTACGATGATCCCGCCCCCGGGCAGATCAGGGCCGGGCACGTAGCGCATGAGCTCGTCCAGCCCTGCGTCCGGGTGGGCCATCAGATACTTGGCAGCGGCCACCACCTCGCCCAGGTTGTGGGTGATCATGTTGGTGGCCATGCCCACGGCGATGCCTGAGGCCCCGTTGACCAGCAGGTTGGGGATGGCCGAGGGCAGGACCTGGGGCTCCTTGAGTTTGTTGTCGTAGTTGGGGGAGAAGTCCACCGTGTCCTGGTCGATGTCGGCATTCATTCCCAGAGCCGCAGGAGCCAGCCTGGCCTCGGTATAGCGGGAGGCCGCCGGTCCGTCGTCCAGGGATCCGAAGTTGCCGTGGCCGTCTACCAGAGGCAAACGCATGGCAAAGGGTTGGGCCAGCCGGACCATGGCTTCATAAATGGATGAGTCGCCATGGGGGTGCAATTTGCCCATGACCTCGCCCACGGCCCTGGCGGACTTCATATAGGGGCGGTCAGGGTTGAGGTTCATCTGCCCCATCTGGTAGATGATCCGCCGCTGAACAGGCTTGAGTCCGTCACGAGCATCGGGCAGGGCCCGGGCGTAGATGACCGAGTAGGCATATTCCAGGAAGGACTTGCTCATCTCCTCGTTCAGAGGGGTTTCGACGATATGCTCCTTGACCTGCCGGGGGTCGTACCCCGCCGCCTTGCTCCTGCGATGAGTTGCCATGCTCAAGCTCCTGCTCCTTCACGTTCCGCCTTATGATAACCGGACGGTCCGCCAAAGCGTACGTGCTTGGCCCTGTGTCGGGCTGGGGTCTGACCGTGCTTGAATGGGAGCATGGGCCTGGATACACCTGATATGAAGGAACTGTTGCAGCCGAGTCTGCCTATCCAATATGGTGACCAGGCGGACCACAACCATGTCGGGGGACCCCGGCATCTATCCGCCGTCTTGCCTGCCCTGAGCGCTTGCCTGGGAACGCCCGTGGCTACCGATGTACACCCGTCCGCCCAGGCCCTCCAGGAGGCCCTGGGACTGCCGGATGCCCGGTCGGTGGTCGTCGTTCTGGTGGATGGCCTGGGATTCTGGAATCTGGTCAGTCGTCAAGGCCATGTGCCCTACCTGCGCTCGCTGCTGTCCGAACCCATCAATCAGCGTCCCATGTACACCAGCCTGCCATCGACAACCGTGGCGGCCATGGGGGTGTTCGGCACCGGAACCAGCCCAGGGCTGACCGGCATGACTGGCTACACCCAGCTGAACCCCGACACTGGACAGCTGGGTCAGATGATCCAGTTCAGGGGCGCTCAGGATCCTGAGCGCCTGCAGCGCCGTCCAACAGTCTTCGAGACCCTCCAAGCGCGAGGGGTCAGAGTGACCTCTTCGGGTCTGCCGCGTTTTCGTGACTCCGCCTTGACCCGTGCAGCTCTGCGCGGCGGGGACTACCTGGCCCACAACCACTCCCGTCAGCGTCTCCTGGCTGCCTGCCAGGCTGCCCGCCAGCCGGGGCTGACCTACCTCTACATCCGCGATGTGGACAAGGTGGGCCACCACAGCGGATGGGAGGGCGAGGAATGGGTGGCTGCTCTCGAAGCGACCGATGCACAGCTGGCTGAGCTTCATCGCCGCCTGCCCGCCGGGACTCTGACGGTGATCGTAGCCGATCATGGCATGGTCGAGACCGATCCGGAACAGCGCATTGACATTGCCCAAGACCCTGGGCTGAACGAGGATGTGCGACTGGTGGGCGGCGAGCCCAGAGCGGTCATGCTCTATCTGGACGAGGGGGCGGATCCCAAGGTCGTGGCTGCACGCTGGCGTGAACGTCTGGGGGAGCTGGCCTGTGTGCTGACCCGGGATCAGGCCATCGAAAGGGGAATCTTCGGTCCTGTGGATGCTCGAATTCGCCCAGTGATCGGCGACCTTCTGGTCCTGGCTGGCGACCGGATTACCCTGGTGAATTCGGCCGACCAGACTGATGCAGCGACCAGGCTGCCTGGCGTCCATGGTTCTTGGACACGTCTTGAGACACAGATTCCCTGCCTGATCGACCTGGTCTGACCACTTCGGACAAAGAACACGGTCCTTCTCGATGTGCTGTTTTCGACCCTACTTGCCGAAAAGTATCTCATCCCAGCTGGGTACGGCCGACCGCCCGGAATGTTTTTTGTCGCTTTTATTGCGGCGACGCTCACTGGAATCCCACTGATTGTCATGTCCGGCGTCTTCGTCTTGATTCTGCTGCTGGAGCCGACCCTGATCAGCCCCGCTAGCGTCCTCCTTGTCCTGACTCTGTCCGTGGTTCAGCACAGGCAGGACCATGGTGGACTCGGTATCTCTAATAGGGTCTTGTTCGCTCGTTTTCGGATCATCGTTCAGCCCGGCACGTGAATGGTCCGGTTCTTGGCCTGCTGTACTGTCCTGTCGCCCCTTGGGATTGCCATAGAGCCAGGCTGTGAGCGCTGCCTGACGTTCTCCGTCCGCCTGGTCGCTGTCGTCATTATTCGATGTCAGCTCTTCACCATCATCTTCAGCGGTTTGCGGAAAGGAATCCTCCTGGCTGCGCGGGCGTATCTCAGTCCGGTCGTCTATCTCGGCGGCAGGGCCCTGTTCCCATGCGGGCAACTCCTGTCGATGCTGGTCTGCGGAATCGTCCAGCAGCATCCTGGCCGCGCCGTTCAAACAGGTCACGGTGTTGTCATGCATGTTCCAGGTCCAACGGGCGTTGAAGATCCGTTTGTCCAGAGTAAACACGCCGTTGATGTTCCAAGGCTCGTAACCACGCCTGGTAGCCTGCCAGGAAATCTGTCCCAGGCTGACTCCTGTACGGGCCAATACCTTGCTGATCAAATCCTGGTTGTTTCGGCCGCCCGAACCCTTCGGTGCCGGCATGGTCAGAAACTGCTCGATGGCGTATTTCTTCTCGATCTCCACTGGGGCCGCGAAACGCCGTACCAGCGCTTCGTTGACAGCGTATTGCTGGGCCACTTGCTCCGGGCGGGCACCGGCGCGTACAGCCGCCTGGATGGCAGAGACAGGCAGGGGCTTGGACTTGCCGGTCTGGGGGTCTGCATCCTCTTCTTCTTTGACCTGCTTAGCCTCAAGAATGGCGCGATCAAGCGCATCGTCGACTCTTACGACGAAGTGCCGGTGGTCACAGACGAAGACCAGATCGCCCCTGTCATCGACATGGTCAAAGCTGGCCATTCTGGTCCCATTCTCAGACATGCACGCCCCTATCCTCTTACGGTTCCTTTACAAGGCCTTAGGTATTTCCATTGTGCCCTACGGTTCGTATTTTACGTGCTTTTGAAATCGTGTATCCTATGCGCAGTACATATCGTGTGGAATGACCGGTGTGCAAGGTGCCTGGTCGAACAAGGAAAGGGTACACGATGGCACAGGATTACGATACCCCGCGAGACAAGGACGAAGACGAGGAATCCCTGCAGGAGCTGGGCAAAAGCGGACAGGATGCCGGGGCCGACCTGGACGACGATGAGAACGCCATCGCCGAGGATTATGAGTTGCCTGGTGCCGACCTGAGCAATGAAGACTCTTCGGTGACCGTCATCCCAATGCAGGGCGATGAATTCATCTGCTCCAACTGCTTCCTGGTCAAGCACCGGAGCCAACTGGCCTACACCACCCCTGATGGCAAGCCCGTTTGCAAGGAGTGCGCCGCCTGATGGCCTATGACGAGTCCTACAACGAGCCTGAAACGGTCGAGGTTCTGTTCAAGTCATTGGATGGGGCCGACATGCCGGAATACGCCATGCCTGGTGATGCCGGGGCCGATCTGCGGGCCAGGGTGGCTGTGGATCTGGCTCCTTTCCAGCGGTCCTTGGTCCCTACTGGCGTTGTCCTGGCTCTGCCCAACGGCTACGTCGGCCTGGTTCATCCTCGCTCGGGGCTGGCTGTCAAAATGGGCGTGACCGTGCTCAACGCCCCAGGAACCATTGATGCTGGGTACCGGGGCGAGATCAAGGTGCCGCTGATCAACTTGGATCCTCATGAGTCGGTCCACTTCGAGCCTGGCGAACGCATCGCCCAGCTGGTCATCCAGCGCTACGTGCAGGCCCGGTTCGTGCCCGCCGAACGCCTGCCTGGCTCGGTGCGTTCGGATGGCGGATTCGGTTCGACAGGCCGCTGAGGCACAGTTGGGACACGTGAGGCCTGAATGGGCCAGGCGCAAGTGTAGGATTGGTGCATTATATCGGGCATTGGAGGCTTGAATGGTCACTCCGGAGGGCAGCGTCTGCAGCAATGATGTCGGCGACCAGGCCCCTTCTGGCCTGTCCTCCAGAGCCTTGGGCTGCGAGGTCAGCGACGATCCGCTCAACCCCCTGATGCCTATCTGGGAGATCTGCGCCGCCCATCATCCCGGCGAGGACCTGTCCATGCTCCAGCGTGCCTACGACCGGGCCGTGTTCCAGCATGCGGATCAGAGGCGCAAGTCCGGTGAGCCCTACATCATTCACCCCCTGGCTGTAGCTCAGATTCTGGCCGATCTGGGCATGGGGCCCACGGTGGTCTCGGCCGGCCTGCTGCACGACACCGTGGAGGACACCGACTACACCCTGGAGCAGTGTCGGGACGAGTTCGGCGACACGGTTGCAGGCCTGGTGGACGGGGTCACCAAGATATCCAAGATGGACTACGGCGATTCGGCCCAGGCCGAGACCATCCGCAAGATGATCGTGGCCATGAGCCGGGATGTGCGCGTCCTGGTGGTCAAACTGGCCGACCGGGTCCACAATGCCCGCACCTGGCGCTATGTCAAGGCTTCATCAGCCCAGCGCAAGGCCCGTGAGACCCTGGACGTCTATGCGCCCCTTGCCAACCGGCTGGGCATGAATGCCATCAAGACCGAGTTGGAGGAGCTCAGCTTCAAGACTCTCTATCCGAAGATCTACAACGAGATCGTGGTTCTGGTATCCCGCAGGGCGGGCCAGCGGGAGGTCTATCTGAAGCAGATCCTGGACGAGATCCACGAGGATCTGGATGCACAGGGCATCAAGGCCCAGGTGACCGGACGGCCCAAGGACTACTTCAGCATCTACCAAAAAATGATCGTGCGAGGACATGATTTCGCCAACATTTATGATCTGGTCGGGGTTCGCATCATTGTGGACACCATCCGTGACTGCTATGCGGCCCTGGGAGCCGTCCATGCCCGCTGGAGCCCGGTGCCTGGACGGTTCAAGGACTACATCGCCATGCCCAAGACCAACCGTTACCAGTCCCTGCATACCACGGTGGTGGGCCCGGGCGGCAAGCCGGTGGAGATCCAGATACGAACCTGGCAGATGCACCGCCGAGCCGAGTTCGGCATCGCTGCCCACTGGAAGTACAAAGAGAACGGTTCCGCAGGCCGTGAGCTCTCCCAGCCGGACAAGTCCGATGTCAGGCGTGAGCGTCAGGAAGGGGAGCTGACCCAGGAGGACAACCTGACCTGGATCCAGCAGCTGGCCGACTGGACCAGTGAGACCCCTGACTCCAACGAGTTCCTGGGCTCCCTCAAGGACGATCTGGGCTCTGCCGAGGTCTACGTGTTTACCCCCAAGGGCAAGATCATCTCCCTGCCGGCCGATTCCACGCCCGTGGACTTCGCCTATGCCGTCCACACCGAGGTGGGCCACAGAACCATGGGCGCCCGGGTCAACGGCCGTCTGGTCCCCCTGGATACCAAGCTGCGCAACGGGGATACGGTAGAGATTCTGACCAGCAAGTCCGACACCGATGGGCCCTCGCGCGACTGGCTGAGCTTCGCCAAGAGCCCCCGCGCCCGCAGCAAGATCCGTCAGTGGTTCAGCAAGGAACGCCGTTCGGAGACCATCGAGGAGGGCAAGGACGAGCTCATCCGCGCCATGCGCAAACGGAACCTGCCCGTGGCCACCCTATTGACCCCCGAAGCCATGGTGGGAGCCGCTGACGAGCTCAACTATCCCAATGAGAAGGCGGTCTACGCCGCCATTGGCGATGGGCAGGTCTCCACCCAGAACGTGATCTCACGGCTGGTTCATGATGCCGGCCGGTCAGCCCTTGAGGACGAAGTGGAGCAGGAGGCCATCCCCCTGCAGAGGGTCACCAAGGCCAGCCGGCCGGAGACCTCCCAGGGGATTTCGGTCAAGGGCGTGGACGATGTCTGGGTCAAGTTAGCCCGTTGCTGTACGCCAGTGCCGGGAGACCCCATCACCGGGTTCATCACCCGTAATCAAGGCGTCTCGGTCCATCGGTCCGATTGTCAAAACCTCTTGGACTTGCGCAAAAAGCAGCCTGAACGGATCATCGAGGTCTCATGGACAGGCAAACAGGGCACTTTCATGGTCCAGATTCAGGTGGAGGCCCTGGACCGGCCCCATCTGCTTTCGGACATCTCTCAAGTGCTGTCCGACCATGGTGTCAATATCCTGTCGGGCAGCCAGTCCACTGGCCGGGATCGGGTGGCGGTCAGCCAGTTCGTCTTTGAGATGGGCGACCCCCAACATCTGAACACGCTCCTGTCGGCCGTCAGAAAGATCGATGGGGTCTTTGATGCCTACCGGCTGACCGGAGCCAAGGGTTCGACCAGTCCCCATATGCGGTCCATTTGATCTTCCCCGATACGTTTACTTTTCCGGGCATTCTTTCGACTTGGTCGCTCGTTTTCTGCCTTGAAAACCTGTGACCAAAGTCCGATGGATGGTTATAGGTTATAGAAACCCCCGGTGGTCATTTGACCAAGCCGGGGGTCCAGACGAAAACAGGCGCGATTAGCGCACAGCGTTCATCCACTGCTCCTTGGTGGCTTTCTCTGCCTCCAGCTCCTGCTTCTTGACCGGATCCTGCTCGGCGGCGATCTGTCGGTCCAGATCCTGAAGCTGGGCGGCGAGCTGCTGCTCAAAGCTAGAGACACGGGCATCGGCTTCGGGGTCGGACTGGTTCCAAGCGGCATCCTCCACGGCCTTGATCTGCCGGTCCACGGCATCCATCCTGCCCTCGATCCGGCGCACGTCGTCACGAGGGACAAAGCCGATGCTGTCCCATTCCTCCTGGATCTTGGCCAGTTCCTGCCGGGCCTGCTTGGCGGCCTTGGCATCCTTGACGGGCAGCAAGGCTTCGGCCTTGGCAACCAGAGCCTCCTTCCTGGTCAGGTTTTCGCGCTCGTTGATCGAGGTCTTGTCCCGGTCGGCCTGGCGGGCGTTGAAGAAGACATCCGCGGCCTGACGGAACCGAGCCCAGAGGGCGTCGTCATCCTGGCGTCCTGCCCGCCCGGCCTGCTTCCAGCGGTCCATGAGCTCATTGAACTGATGGGAGGTTGGTCCCCAGTCGGTGGAGTCCTTGATCTGGTCGGCCTCGGCGATGATCTCTTCCTTGATCCGCTTGGTTTCGGACCGTTGGGCATCACGCTGCTGTGCCCACCTGCGGCGGGCCTGGTTGAAGGTGGTGCGGGCGGAGGAGAAGCGCTTCCACAGTGCGTCCGCATCGGCCTTGTCGATGCGGATGGTGGTGCGCTGGTGTTGCTGCCACTGCTCAAAGAGGGAACGGAACTTGTCCGCTGTAGAACGCCAGTTGGTGGAGTCGCCCAGAGATGCGGCCAGCTCTTCGGCCTTCTCCACGATGGCGGTCCGCTCCTTGATGGCCTTGGCCATGGCATCCTTGCGCGCCTGCGCCAGCTCGTCCTTGCGCGCCTGCCCCTGCTCGGCCAGCTGATCCAGCTGTGTACGCAGGGCGGCGAGGTCGCCGACGGCCTCGGGCTGGCTGGTCTCATCTTTGAGCGAGGCTATGGATTCGTCGATCTCTCGGGCCTTGATCTTGGGGCTGTGAAGCCTGGACGCGAAGATGTTCAGCTTCTCCTTGAGGTCAAGGTATCGGCGGGCGTAGAGATTCAAAGCCTCCTTAGAGTCAGCGTTGGGGAACTGACCCACCTGACGCTCCTGGTCGCCCTCGCGTACAAAGACGTTGCCCTGCTCATCCACCCGACCGAAGGATTCAGCTTTGTCGATCTCCTCCTGGCTGTAGGCGGGAGCTGCAGGAGCGGCCTTGACATGAGGGGCCTTATGCGCCAGAGCCGCAGGCGAGGGGACAGCCATAGGTTTTGACGGCTTGGGTGCAGCTGGTGCGGGCGCTTCAGCTGTCGCGGGCTGGGGCTCAGCTGGTTCCTGTGCGCCCTGGGTTGATGCGTCTTCGGTGGGAGCGGTCTGTTCGGGGGCTGCCTGTTCCTGTCCGGCTTCGGGTGCCGTCGCAGCGGCGACCTGGCCCGCCGCGTCCGCGGTATGCTCCTCCTGCGGTGACGAGGTGTTCTCGGGTGTGATGGCGGTGTTGTCGGCCATGGCCAGCTCCTTAGGCTTGTGTGTTGGAGAGATCGCGAAATATGGCGGTACCATTTTCCTTAACCTCCTATAGTATAGGTTCTTATGGCAAAAGGCACATCTCTATCCGGTTTCCCTGAATGGCTTCCTTCGCAAAGAGTAGTGGAGCAGCGCATCATTGACACGCTCCGCAAGGTCTTTGAATTGAACGGCTACATCGGCATTGAGACTAGGGCCGTGGAAGAGGGTTCCAGCCTGCTCAAGAAGGGGGAGACCAGCAAGGAGATCTATCTGCTCTCCCGACTTCAGGACCTGGGTCAGGAAAAGAATGTGCCAGTGGAGCGTAGGCTGGGTCTGCATTTTGACCTGACTGTGCCTCTGAGCCGCTATGTGGTGGAGCACAGCAACGATTTGACCTTCCCTTTCAAACGCTGGCAGATCCAGAAGGTCTGGCGGGGGGAGCGCCCCCAGGAGGGACGGTTCAGGGAGTTCGTCCAGGCTGATATTGATGTCATCGGCAACGGGGAACTGCCCGACCACTACGAGGTCGAGGTGCCCCTGGTCATGTTGAGTGCCTTGGAGGAGCTGAGGGCCTTCGGCCTGCCCAAGCCCACCGTTCATGCCAATAACCGCAAGCTTTCCGAAGGATTCTATCGGGGTTTGGGTCTGGAAGACGTCGAGGGTGTCCTGCGTGAAATCGACAAGCTCGACAAGATCGGTCCCGATGAGGTGGCCAGCCTGCTGGTCAGTGAGTGCGGCGCCAATCAGGACCAGGCCAGGGCCTGTCTGGATCTGGCTGAGCTGACCGCCGACGATGGCAGGCAGCTGCGTCAGCGGTTCGACGCCCTGGTCGACAAGGTTGGCATCGACAAGCAGTCTTCTTCATATTCCTTGGCAATTGAGGGGCTGGAGACGCTGGCCATGATCATCGACGAGGCTGCCCGCATTCGGCCGGGCTCGGTCATCGCCGATCTGAAGATCGCCCGCGGGCTTGACTACTACACCGGCTCTGTCTATGAGACCTTCCTGGAAGGGGCGCAGTCCCTGGGATCCATCTGCTCCGGCGGTCGTTACGACAACCTGGCCAGCCAGGGCAACCGTACCTATCCGGGTGTGGGGCTGTCCATCGGACTTTCTCGTCTGCTCTCCTACCTGCTGGCGCATGGTGTCCAGGCTTCGCGGGTCTCCCCGGCGGCGGTCATGGTCGCCGTCTGGGACGAGGAGGACCGCACCATCAGCAACCACATTGCACAGGATCTGCGGGCCAGGGGGATTGCCGCTGACGTAGCGCCCACCGCAGCCAAGATCGGCAAGCAGATCCGCTATGCCGACCACTTGGGCATCCCCTATGTCTGGTTCCCTGCCAAGGAAGGCCAGCAGGAGGGCGATCAGGTCAAGAACATCATCACCGGCGATCAGACCCCGGCTGACTTGGTGTCGTGGACGCCGGATAGCCTGTATGCCCGGCAGAGTGTGGAATACCAGGCCTGACGCAGGGGCAGGCCGAGCATTATGGAGGTACAGGAAAGCATGGGCCAGTCGGCTTACAGAACGAGCTACGTCACGGATGTCACTGAAGATATGGTCGGTCGCCAGGTGACGGTGGCCGGATGGGTGGATCGTCGCCGTGATCATGGAGGAGTGGCCTTCATCGACCTGCGTGACCGCTCCGGTCTGGTGCAGATCGTCATCTATGACGAGGAAGAGGCTCGCCCCCTGCGCAGCGAGTACGTGATCCAGGTCACCGGCAAGGTCCGCGAACGTCCCGAGGGCAATGACAACGAGCATCTGTCCACCGGGCATATCGAGATTGTGGCCGACAAGATCGAAGTCCTGGCCAAATCAGCCGCCCTGCCTTTCCAGGTGTCCACAGCCCTGGAGAACGAGGCTGAGAACAAGCTGCCCGGCGAGGATGTGCGGCTGCGTTACCGTTATCTGGACCTGCGCCGCCCCTCCATGCAGCACAACATCCGTCTGAGGGCCGCCATGAACCGTGCCGCCCGTTCCGCCCTGAACAAGATGGACTTCTGCGAAATCGACACGCCGACTTTGATCAAGTCCACCCCCGAGGGGGCCCGCGACTTCCTGGTGCCGGCACGTCTGGTGCCTGGGTCCTGGTACGCCCTGCCCCAGTCCCCCCAGCTGCTCAAGCAGCTGCTGATGGTGGGCGGCTTCGAGCGCTACTATCAGATCGCCCGCTGCTACCGCGACGAGGACTTCCGCGCCGACAGGCAGCCCGAGTTCACCCAGCTGGACATCGAGATGAGCTTTGCATCGCAGGAGGACGTCATGGCTATGGCCGAGCAGGTCATCGCTGAAGTCTGGAAGGCTGCCGGATTCGAGGTGACCCTGCCCATTCCCAGGATCAGCTGGCAGGAGGCCATGGACAAGTATGGCTCCGACAAGCCTGACCTGCGCTTTGGCAACCCCATCGTCGAGCTGACCGAGTACTTCAAGGACACCCCCTTCCGGGTCTTCCAGGCTCCCTACGTGGGTGCCGTGGTCTACCAGGGTGCGGCCAACCTGCCCCGCAGACAGTTCGATGCCTGGCAGGAGTGGGCTCGCCAGCGGGGTGCCAAGGGTCTGGCCTATGTCCAGTTCACCGGCGACGGCACTCTCAAGGGCCCGGTGGCCAAGAACCTGTCTGATGCCGAGCGACAGGGGCTCAAGGAAGCCGTGGGTGCCTCGGATGGCGATGCCGTCTTCTTCGCAGCCGGACCGCGCGAGGCCTCGCAGACCCTGCTGGGTGCGGCTCGTGTGGAGATCGCACGCCGCCAGGGGCTGCTCAAGCCTGACGAATTCGCCCTGACCTGGGTGGTGGACTTCCCGCTTTTCAAGCCCACCGACGACCCGGATGACGACGATGTGGCAGTTGGCCATTCCAAGTGGACCTCCATGCATCATCCCTTCACCATGCCCTCAGCCGACTGGATCGATCGTTTCGACAAGGATCCCGAACACGCCATGAGCGACTCCTACGACATCGTCTGCAATGGCGAGGAGATGGGCGGCGGCTCAGTGCGTATCCATCGCGACGACATCCAGGACCGGGTCTTCAAGGTGCTGGGCATCGGTCCCGAGGAGGCCCAGGAGAAGTTCGGCTTTCTGCTGGAGGCCTTCAAGTATGGCGCTCCGCCCCACGCGGGCATTGCCTTTGGCTGGGACAGAACCGCGCAGATCCTGACGGGTGCGGACTCCATTCGCGATGTCATCGCCTTCCCCAAGTCCGGTGGCGGGCAGGATCCCATGACCGGGGCTCCTGCCCCCATTTCCGATCAGCAACGCGCCGAGACCGGTGTGGACTGGGAACCGGATCAGGAGAGTGTCGACTGAGCGCATTTCGCCACTGATCGACGAGAGTCTGCCAGGGCTGGAATCCTGTGGGGTTCCGGCCCTTAGTTTTATGACCTTTTATACCCTGACGAGTCAATCGGGAGGACTCGGTCAAGGGCACCGCTTTTCAGTAAGGCTGTTTCTATGGCCGTTCCGCAACAAAGGGTGAGTAAACTGCCCAATATGAGCGAAACAACCAAACAGCCGTCGGAGCGGATTCTGCCGGAGAAACCGGTCCCGGACCGCCCCGCCACGGACAAGTCCGGGCCGCTGGTCGAGCTGGCCCACGTCGAGAAGCATTTTGGCAGCCTGCATGTCCTCAAGGACATCAATCTGCAGGTCGATACCGGCGAGGTGCTGGTGGTGGTCGGACCCTCAGGCTCCGGCAAGTCCACCATGTGCCGGACCATCAATCGCCTGGAGTCCATCGACTCCGGTGTCATCAGAATCGAGGGGGAGCCCTTGCCTCAGGAGGGGCGCGACCTGGCTCGGCTCAGGGCCGAGGTGGGCATGGTCTTCCAGTCCTTCAACCTGTTCGCCAACAAGACCATCCTGGAGAACATGACCCTGGCGCCCATCAAGGTGCGTCATATGCCCAAGAAGGATGCCGAGGACCTGGCCATGGACCTCTTGGCACGGGTAGGGGTGGAATCCCAGGCCTCCAAGATGCCCTCGCAGCTTTCCGGAGGCCAGCAGCAGCGTGTGGCCATAGCCCGCGCTCTGGCCATGCAGCCCAAGATCATGCTCTTCGATGAGCCCACCTCGGCGTTGGACCCGGAGATGGTCAACGAGGTGTTGGATGTCATGATCCAGCTGGCCCAGGAGGGCATGACCATGATCTGCGTGACCCATGAGATGGGTTTTGCCCGTCAGGCCGCCGACCACATCGTCTTCATGGCCGATGGGCGGATTCTGGAGAAGGACGATCCTGACGACTTCTTCGACCACCCCAAGACCCAGCGGGCCGCCGACTTCCTGTCCAAGATCCTGACCCACTGAAGCAGGAGGGAAGAATATCCGCATGAATGCAAGCATGCATGGCATGGGCCTGCCCCTGAAACGGCTGGCCCGGAATCTGACCGCGATCCTGTGCGCTCTGGGTTGCCTGGTCTCACTGGCGGCCTGTGGTTCCGACAAGGAGGCAGGCAAGATCCGGGTGGGCATCAAGTTCGACCAACCTGGTCTGGGCTTCAAGAAGGCCGGCACCTATGTGGGTTTCGATGTGGATGTGGCCACCTACATCGCCGACAAGCTGGGTTACAGTCCCGACGACATCGTCTGGAAGGAGGCCCCCTCCAAACAGCGGGAGGCCATGCTCCAGAACGGCGACGTAGACATGATTCTAGCCTCCTACTCCATCACTGACGAGCGTAAGCGGGCAGTCTCATTCGCCGGACCCTACATCGTGGCAGGCCAGGACCTGCTGGTGCGCAAGGAGGATCATCAGATCCGTGGTCCCGAGGATCTCAACGGCAAGCGGCTGTGCTCGGTGACCGGATCAACATCTGCTGTCACCGTCAAGAAGCGGTTCGCCAAGGAGGTCCAGCTCATGGAGCAGCCGGGCTACGCAGAATGCGCCACCGCCCTCTTCTCCGGCATTGTCGATGCGGTCACCACCGACGACATCATCCTGGCAGGACTGGCCTCCGCCTCACGTGGAAGACTGCGACTGGTCGGCAAGCCCTTCACCCAGGAGTACTACGGCGTAGGCATCAAGAAAGGCAATACCAAGCTGGCCCATAAGATCAATGCGGCCCTGGCCGACATGGAGACCAACGGCTCCTGGCAGCGGGCGCTGGAGAACAACACCCGGGGCACCCATTACAAACCCGACCCTCGATTCAATCCGCCCAAGCCCACGGAAGGAGAGTGAGATGTCAACCATCATAGAACTGTTCACCGAATACGACATCCCAGCGGCCTTCTGGGTCAATATCCAGCTGACCCTCTGGTCGGCTCTCTTCTCGCTGATCCTGGGCATCATCCTGGTGATCATGCGCATCTCGCCCATCTCCTCCCTGCGCGCCGTCGCCCGAGGCTATGTGGAGTTCTTCCAGAACATGCCACTGACCATCATCATGGTTTTCATGGTCCTGGGTGCCTTTGCACAGCTCAAGATCAGCTTCTCGCCGGAATTCTCCGTCAACTTCTTCTGGCTGGCTGTTACCGGCCTGTCCCTGTACACGGCAGCCTTCGTCTGCGAATCCCTGCGCTCCGGCATCAACACGGTGCCTCTGGGCCAGGCCGAGGCGGCACGTGCTCTGGGGTTGAGCTTCTTCCAGTCGGCCTCGCAGATCATTCTGCCTCAGGCCTTTCGCGGGTCGGTGGCGCCCCTTGGCAACACCCTCATCGCTCTGCTGAAGAACTCCACCGTGGCTGCTGCCGCATCTGTGGCTTCCGAGAGCTCCTCTCTGATGAGCGAGATGATCGAGTTCCATGCCAATGCAATTGTGGCCATCTTCCTGATCTTCGCCTTGGGCTATGTGATTCTGGTGCTGCCCATCGGCGCTTTGACCACGTACCTGTCCAACAAGCTGGCAGTGAGGAGGTGAGCGGCCATGGCACAGGACAATGAGAGCTCGCTGCTCTTCGATCAGCCTGGTCCCAAGGGCCGGCGCACCATACGAATCGTCAACTGGATAGCCGCTGTCATCTTCGCCATCGTGATCATCCTGGTGCTGATGAGGCTGCACAATCCTCCGGATGGGGAGAACCAGCTGAGCTGGGAGCTCTGGCGTCCGGCCTTGGACTATGAAGCCTGGTCGGACTTCTACCTGCCTGGGCTCTGGCTGACCATCAAGGCCTCTGTGGTTGCAGTGATAGGTTCGGTCATCTTTGGGTTCATCTTCGGCATCGGCCGTCTGCTGCCCAATGGGCTGGCAAGGGTGGTCTCAGGAATCATAGTGGAGTTCTGCCGGGCCGTCCCGGTGCTGATGATGATGATCTTCTTCTGGCGCTGGTTCGCATTTGCCGGAGTCAGCCAAGCCTCATACTGGGCCGTCGTGCTGGGTCTGATCCTCTACAACGGCTCCGTGGTGGCGGAGCTGATCCGCTCTGGCGTGGGCAACCTGCCCAGCGGCCAGCGCGAGGCCTCCCTGGCTTTGGGGCTGACCAGGACCCAGTCGCTGATGCAGATCGAGGTTCCGCAGGCCGTATACGCCATGCTTCCGGCGGCCGTGACCCAGCTGGTCGTAGTTCTCAAGGACACGGCTTTGGGCTCCATCATCATGTACACGGATCTGCTGCAGGAATCCCGCCGTCTGGGTTCCATGTACTTCAACATCCTGCAGACCCTGGTGGTGGCTTCGGTGGTCTACTTCTTCGTCTGCTTCCTGCTGTCTTACTTCGCCCGCTGGCTGCCTAAGAAGATGCAGGAGCGCACTGCCGCCCCCGCCGATTTCGTGGAGCCGGCCGCGCCTGTGGCCATCATGGATCCCTCCAATCTCAACCAGATAGCCGTGGCCAAGGAGGTGGACGAGGACCGGTACGGCGGCGCGCCGTTGCAGTACCACGCACACCACCGTGGATCCAATGCATCCATCCAGCACTGGAGGAAGACCCGCTACATCCAGGGTTATGACAGGACCCAGCCCGACACGCTGGTCGATCCGCACAAGGCGAGCCTGGAGATTCCGGACTTTCTCAAGCCTGGACGTGGCGGCCGCTCCGGCGGCGATCAGAAATCCGAAGACAAGACCAGGAAGCAAGGAAAAGGCGGCAGCGACAAAGATGGCAAGAACAGGAGCTGACGAAGAGCTCCTGGCTGCTTTGTTGTCTGGCAGCTTTCCTGGTCTCTAGGCTTAGGAGACGAAGCCAGTGTCCGGCCGGACTTGTGTGCCTGGCCGGATAGACTGGTGGACATGGTCCAAGAACATGCTGATTCCTCAACCGCCTCAACTGACCAGCCTCCCTCCCTAGGCGACCTGGTTCCCGAGGCGGGAGGTCCTCGCAACCTGACTGAGGATCAGATTTATGACCGCTTTTTCTCATGGGTGGCTTCCCGGGGCATCACCCCCTGGCCGCACCAGGAGGAGGCTGTCCTCTCCCTGGTTTCAGGCGACCATGTGATTCTGTCGACCCCGACCGGCTCCGGTAAGTCCATGGTGGCCCTGGCCATGCACTTCATCGCTCTGTGCACTGGGCGGCGCTCCTACTACACGGCTCCCATCAAGGCCCTGGTCTCCGAGAAGTTCTTCGACATGGTTTCGATTCTGGGCCGCGACCGGGTGGGCATGATCACCGGCGATACCCACATCAATACGGATGCTCCGGTCATTTGCTGCACGGCCGAGATCCTGGCAAACCAGGCTTTAAGGGAGGGTCGCCGTGCTGATATCGGCTGCGTGGCCATGGATGAGTTCCACTATTACGGGGATCCTGACCGTGGCTGGGCATGGCAGGTGCCCCTGCTGACCCTGCCCGATGTACAGTTTTTGCTCATGTCGGCCACCTTGGGCGACGTGGATCAGATCGCTCAGGACCTGGAGCGCAAAACCGGGGTGGGTGTTGACGTCGTCGCCGATGCCCCCCGACCGGTGCCTCTGGATTACCGATACGTGGACACCCCTCTGCCTGCGACTGTGGAGACCCTGCTGGCCGATGGGGATTCGCCGGTCTACATCGTTCATTTCTCCCAGGATGCCGCCTTGGAGACGGCTCAGGCCTTGTCCAGCACGGGGGTCTCCGACCGGGGCCAGCGCGACCGGATCAAGGAGGCCATGGCCGGCACCCGCTTCACCACGGCCTTTGGCAGGATTCTGCAGCGGCTGTTGCGTACCGGGGTCGGGGTCCACCATGCAGGCATGCTGCCCAGGTATCGGCGCTTGGTGGAACAGCTGGCCCAGGATGGCCTCCTGCCGGTCATTTGCGGCACAGACACTCTGGGGGTCGGTATCAACGTGCCCATCCACACCGTCCTGCTGACCGGGCTGACCAAGTTCGACGGTTACAAAATGCGCCGTCTGCGAGCCAGGGAATTCCATCAGATCGCAGGCAGGGCCGGACGCATGGGTTTCGATACCAGCGGACTGGTCGTGGCCGAGGCACCTGAATACGAGATAGAGAACGCCAGGGCTGTGGCCAAGGCGGGCAACGACCCCAAGAAGCTCAAGCGGATCAAACGCAAGAAGCCCCAGGAGGGGTTCGTCACCTGGGGCAAGGGGACCTTCGACAAGCTGATCGAGGCCCGTCCCGAGACCCTGACGCCGCACCTGAAGATCACCCACGCCATGGTCCTCAACGAGGTCGATCAGGGCGGGGATGCCAGGAGGCGGGTGGAGGACCTGATCGAGGACTCCCGCCAGACCCCGCAGCAGAAGGAGCATCTGCAGGACCGGGCCGGCGAGATTTTCCAAACCCTGACCGACACCGGGGTCATCGAGACCGAACGGAACCCGGAGGGCGGCCTGGACTACTTCACGACCGTGGATCTGCCCGAGGATTTCGCCCTGGACCAGCCCCTTTCGCCCTTCCTGCTGGCCGCCCTGGAACTGCTGGATCCCGAGGACCCCGATTACGACATGAATCTGCTCTCCATGGTTGAGGCCACTCTGGAGGATCCCCGGCAGATACTCAAGGCCCAGCAGCGGCAGGCCCGCGATGCTGCCATCCAGCAGATGAAGGAGGATGGCCTGGAGTATGAGGAACGGATGGAGCGTCTGCAGGAGGTGACCTGGCCCAAGCCCCTGGAGGAGCTTCTGGGGGAGGCCTTCGACCGCTACCGTAGGGATGTTCCCTGGGCCAACGACTATGAGATCCACCCCAAGTCCGTTCTGCGCGACATGATCGAGACGGCCTCGGACTTCAACGGCTACATCGCCCGCTATGGGATATCCCGGTCGGAGGGGACCTTGCTGCGATACCTGTCCGATGCCTATCGGGCGCTCGGCAGGACGGTTCCCGAAGAGTTCATGGATGAGCAGCTGGAGGACATCCTGGCCTGGCTGGGACTGATCGTGCGCTCGGTGGACTCCAGCCTTGTGGATGAATGGGAGGCTGCAGGCAGGATTGAAAACGGAGATGTCACAAGCGGCTTGGACGCCGCCCCGCCCAAGGTGGAAAATCAGGTGGTGGCAGACCGGCGGGGGCTGACCCTGCTGGTGCGCAATGCCATGTTCCAACGGGTGGAGCTAGTGGCCGCTGACCGGCCGGAGGCCTTGGCCGATCTGGATGCGGACTGGGGCTACGGCCTGCGAGCCTGGAGCGACGCACTGGATGACCTCTACGAGGACCATGAGCAGATCCTGACCGATGCCCAGGCCCGGTCCTCGGACTTCTTCAGCCTGGATGACCGGGACGAGCGTCAGGGGCACACCTGGCGGGCCCAGCAGATCTTCGACGACGTTGAGGACGAGCACGACTGGGGCATCGCCGGCATCGTGGACCTGGACGCCACCCAGGAGAGCGGTCAGGTGTTCTTCAAGGAATACCGGGCGGGTCCCATCGAGGAGCTGATGGACCTATAGACCCGGATCCTTTACAGGACCTTGGAGAGGAAGGACTGCAGCCGAGGGCTCTGCGGGTGGCCGAAGATCTGTTCGGGCGTGCCCTCCTCCTCGATGATTCCAGCGTCGGTGAAGATCACCCTGGAGGAGACCTCACGGGCGAAGGCCATCTCGTGGGTGACCAGGATCATGGTCATGCCGCCCTCAGCCAGAGAACGGATGACTTGGAGCACGTCGCCCACCATCTCCGGATCCAGGGCCGAGGTGGCCTCGTCGAAGAGCATGATATCCGGGTGCATGGCCAGTGCGCGGGCGATAGCCACACGCTGCTGCTGCCCGCCTGACAGGTCCGTGGGCCGCGCATCCGCCTTCTCCTCCAGCCCGACAATCTCCAGCAGGTCCAGGGCCTGCTGCCGGGCATCCTCCTTGGGGGTCTTGTGAAGCATATGGGGGGCCAGCATGATGTTGTCGGCAACGCTCATGTTGGGGAAGAGGTTGAAGTGCTGGAAGACCATGCCCACGTGCTCGCGCAGCTTGTCGATGTTGGTCTTTGGATCGGAAATGTCGATCCCGTAGACGCTGATGGTGCCCGAGGTCGGCATCTCCAGGGCGTTGATGCAGCGCAGCAGGGTGGACTTGCCCGCGCCAGAGGGGCCGATGATTGAGATGACCTCGCCCGGCTTGACCTCCATGTCGATCCCCTTGAGGACCTCGGTGTCGCCGTAGCGCTTGTGCAGGTCGCGGATGGATACGGCCGTCTGGGATTCTCCCTGGTTGCGGCGATTCTGATTTTGACGGATGCGACGGGTCAGTCGTCCGGTGTCCATATCCGGGTCCTCGAAGTTCATCGATGCAGCCTCCTATCGAGCATGTTGGCCATCCAGGTCAGGGCGCTGATGGCGACGAAGTAGATGACGCCCACCATGAACAGGGTTTCGGTCACGCGGAAGTTGGCCGCGTAGATCTGCTGGGCCTGATAGAGCAGTTCGCCGAAGCCGATGGCCAGCAGCAGGGAGGAGTCCTTGAGCATGATGACCAGCTGGTTGATGATGGATGGCGTGGCGATTCTGACGGCCTGGGGCAGGATGACCCTGCGCAGGGCCATGCGACGTGTCAGGCCCAGGCTGCGGGCTCCCTCCATCTGCCCGACATCCACCGATTCGATGGCTCCACGCACGATCTCCACCAGGTAGGCTCCAGAGTTCAGGGACAGGGTCAGCGCACCCGCCAGCCAGATGCTGATGCGGTGACCGATCAGCTGGGGGACGCCCAGGTAGAAGAAGAAGGCCCAGACCAGGACGGGTGTGCCCCTGAAGACCGCCACGTAGATCCGGGCGATCCAGGACAGGATCCGGTTGGGGCTTATCCGCCACAATCCTAGGATGATGCCGATGGCCAGGGCGATGACGAAGGATATGGCCGTGATGGCCAGGGTGTTGCGCAGGCCCAGCATCAGGGAGGGGAAGGCCTGGCGGACCAGCTCGAAGAATCCTGGCCGGGAGGCGGGGGCGCTCTTGCTGGACTGGCCGCTGCCCACATAGGAATCGACCAGCTGTTTATAGCTGCCGTCGGCCTTCATCTTGGCTAGACCTTCGTTGAAAGCGGCCACGAACTCCTTATTCTCGCCCTTGCGGACGGCCGCCCCGTAGGAGGCACCAGGCTCCTTCTTGGTCACGGTCTTCAGCCCGTTGCCCTGGGCGATCCCGTAAGCCAGGACCGGGTAGTCGTCAATGACCGCTTGCGCGTTGCCGGACTTGACCATCTCATACATGGTGGAGGACTGGTCCACCGCCTTGACGCTAAATCCGTACTGGTCTGCCCGTTGCTTGGCGAAAGCCTCGCCCTCGCTGCCGGTCTTGACAGCCACCACGCTGCCTCGCAGATCTTTGTAGCTGTGGATTTGGTCGTTGTCCTGGGCGATGGCCATCTGCACACCGGAGTCGAAATATGGATCGGTGAAGTCGTAGACCTGCTTGCGCTGGTCGGTGATGGTCATGCCGGCTATGACCACATCGGCCTGCTGGGAGTTCAAGGCCTGGAGGGCGGCGTTGAAGCCCAGGGACTGGATCTGCACCGAAAAGCCCTCGATGTCGGCGATCTTGCGGATCAGATCCATGTCGATGCCGACCAGATTTCCGGAGGAGTCTCTGAATTCGAAGGGGGCAAAGGTGGTGTCGGTGGCGACGCGGAAGGTACGTCCGTGGACCGCCTGCGCGGCGGGGGAGTCCTGGGCTGCCTGCGCCGGCGTGGCCAGGGGGGCGACGATCAGGGCTGACAGCCCTAGGACCAAGGCCAGCAGGCCGACGGCCCACCTGCCTGGACCCGATGTCCATCCCTGGCGAACATGCTTGGCGATCACTGGCGATTCTCCTTATTGTTCCGACCTGTGCCGGTCCCGGTTTTTCCAGACGGCAGGCTTTGCTGCTGCCTATGGCCTTCCTGAAGATATCCAGGCTGATGACCAGTAAACTGTACACATACCGTGTTTCCGGAACCCAACTACGCGCTGGGCGATACGGCCATACGAGTTTCCAGTCTAGCGCGTTCGTCCTTCTGATTGCGGCAGATGCTGGCTTATGCTGGTGAGGCGGGGAGCCATAGGGGCCCCGGGGAATGAGGTATTGCAGATGGTTGATGATCTCTTCCAGACGGCGGATCCCCCCGAGGAGCATACCCTGCCTCTGGCGGTCAGGATGCGGCCCAGGAGTCTGGACGAAGTGGTCGGCCAGGATAAGGTCACAGCTCCCGGAACACCGCTGGAGCGGCTGGCCCGGTCGGATCCAAAGAACACATTGACCGCTCCCAGTTCGGTCATTCTTTTTGGCCCTCCCGGAGTGGGCAAGACCACCTTGGCCTATATCGTGGCTCGACAGTCCGGGCGGCATTTTGAGGAGCTTTCGGCCGTCACCTCGGGGGTCAAGGAGGTTCGGCAGGTCCTCGCCCAGGCTCGGGAGCGGCTGGTCAGCCAGGGGCAGGAGACGGTCCTCTTTATCGATGAGGTCCACCGCTTTTCCAAGTCCCAGCAGGATGCCCTGTTGCCCAGCGTGGAGAACCGTGATGTGACTTTTATCGCAGCCACCACGGAGAATCCCAGTTTTTCGGTCATTTCGCCACTGCTATCGCGCTCGGTGGTGGTCAAACTGGAGGCCCTGGACGACCAGGACCTGGCCAAGCTGGTTCGCAGGGCCGTCAAGGACCAGCGTGGACTCAAGGACCAGGTACGGCTGGATCCCCAGGCCTTGGAACAGATTGTGAGTTTTTCCGGTGGGGACGCCCGTCGGGCCTTGACCATTTTGGAGGCTGCGGCTGGGGCCGTTACCGAGGACGGGGCTCGTGCCAAGGGGGCGCGTCGGCCGCTGATCAATGCCAAGGTGGTCTCCTCGGTCTTGGATGTGGCCGCTGTCCGCTATGACAAGAAAGGCGACGATCACTATGATGTAGCCTCGGCCTTCATCAAATCCATGCGGGGATCCGACGTGGATGCGGCCCTGCACTACCTGGCCCGGATGATCCGGGCAGGCGAGGATCCCCGCTTCATCGCCCGACGGATTATGATCGCCTCCGCCGAGGAGGTGGGCATGGCCTCTCCGGAGGTACTGGAGATCACGGTAGCGGCAGCTCAGGCCGTGGCCATGGTGGGTATGCCAGAGGCCCGGCTGATCCTGGCCGAGGCGGTCATCGCCGTGGCCACTGCGCCCAAGTCGAACGCATCCTATCTGGCCATCAATCAGGCCTTGGAGGACGTGGATGCCGGGCATATCGGCCAGGTTCCTCTGCATCTGCGCAACGCTCCTACCAAGCTGATGAAGGCTTGGGGCAACCACGAGGGCTATCAGTATGCCCACGATGCGCCGGATGCAGTGGCGCCCCAGCAGTACATGCCGGACGAACTGGTCGGACGACGCTACTACCACCCCAATGATCGGGGATACGAGCGTAAGCTGGGTCCACGTCTGGAGGCCATCAGGGCCATCCTGGACAGGGCTGCCGGGCTGGAGGGAAACGCCGGGTCTGGGCAATGACTGTCCAGACTCCTATACTGAAACACCCAATAGACGTTGAGCAGCCACACAATGACCGAGACGCCGCAGGGTCCAGGCTTTCCATATTGACAGTCGCCATGCTCCCACAAGGAGCCCGCCGCCGTCGGCAGGTCTGGCATGGACGTATGGGGCATGCCTGCCTCATGCACGGGCGCGAGGGTGACGATGTCGACAGCGGTCATTGACAATGCAGACATATCCGAACAATCGAAGGGCCTCGGCATGGCCGAGGACGACCTGGCGGTCCGCGAGATTACCCGGCGAGTAGACAATGCTCGTGAATCGGCTACTTTTTACAAGATCGTGGCCCTGGTGGCCGCGGGAATGCTCATGGACAGCATCGATGTCTATGTGGGCAGCGCAGTAGCCAGTTCGGCATTGAGCACCGGGTGGTCCACGGTCGCCCAGAATTCCCTCTTCCTGTCGGCTGGTTTTCTGGGGCTCCTGATGGGCTCGCTTCTGGCCGGGTTCATCGGAGACCTGCGGGGACGCAAGACCGCCTATCAGATCAATCTGCTGCTCTTCGGGGGCTTTACCCTGCTGGGCGCTCTGGCTCCAAATATGGCCGTCCTCTCTGTCTGCCGTCTGGGGGCTGGCCTGGGGTTGGGCGCCGAGATCGTCACAGGCTTCTCCATGGTCAACGAATTTGCTCCCATTAAGCATCGTGGCCGTTGGAGCGCCATCGTCTCGCTGGTGGCCAACACCGGAGTGCCCTTGGCCATGCTCCTGTGCGCCTGGATCATTCCACGTTGGTCCTGGCGGCCGCTGTTCGTGGGTATTGGTCTTGCAGCTGCACTGATCTGGTACCTGCGGCGTGACATCCCCGAGTCTCCTCGCTGGCTTGCCCTGCACGGGCGGATGGACGAGGCCGTCCAAGTGGTCGAGCTTCTGGAAGCCGATAATGGTCAGGCGGAGTCAGGCTCTGGCTCTGTCAGCGGCTCCGCATCTGTCGCGAAAAATGCGGACGTTGAGGCACCTGCCAAGGCATCAGGTAGCGTGGTTCGCGGCCTGATTGTGGCTACTGTGGCGGTTTCAGCCACCAATGTCTGCTCCTATGCCTTCACCTCCTGGGTGCCTACCATCCTGCTCAAGCGAGGCATAGATCTGAGCGGATCCCTGTGGATCAGCACTCTGATGATGCTGGGAGCGCCTCTGGGCTGCCTGATCGGATCCTTGCTTCTGGACCGGATAGGACGCAAGCGGATCATCGTCACGGCCTTCCTGCTGACGGCGGTCTTCGGTCTGCTCTACGCTGCGCAGACCAGCCAGGTAACGGCCATCCTGGTGGGCATCCTGCTGATGGCCAGCCTCTACGTCCTCATGTCTTCGGTGGTGGCCGTCTATGCGCCTGAGCTCTTCCCGACCACGGTCCGCTTCCGCTGCGTGGGCATTGCCAATGCCGTTGCCAAGCTCTGCAATGTGCTTATGCCTGTGCTTATCGGCGCCATGCTCAATGCATGGGGGAGTACCTCAATATTCGTCACCATCAGTTTGGTGGCGCTGGCCTCCATGCTGGTTGTTGGACTGATGGGCTGGGAGACGTCTGGCCGCTCGGTAGGATGATAGCGGCCGATTCAAGGGCGTAAAGAGTCTAAAAAACAAAAGGCCTGGCATGAGCCTGGTACCGTCGAGTGGCGGCCAAGGGATCGGCCAGGCCCTTTCTCAGTAATAGAGATCAGAGCTGATTGGCCAGGAGCCGGTTGTAAACGCAACGCAGCTCGGTTTGGAAGGTCTCGGGGTCGATATCGGGATTCTGCTTGAACAGGTCCGTCCACCAGTTATTGACCGACCTGATCCGTCTGCGAGCTATGTCCGCGCCTGACCTGGTCAGAGCAATGATATTGACCCGGTGATCGGCTGGGTTCTGTTCACGGCTGACTAGTCCCCGGGCTTTCAAGGCTTTCAGATCCCGGGCAAGCAGACTGGGGTCCACACACAGGTCCCGGGCTATCTGGCGCTGGCTGAGGCCAGGATGATCATAGAGATATACGATCAGATCACCCTGCGTGCCCCGTAAGGTGGATTCGCCCGCGTATTGGCTGGCATCGTTGCGTGCATGCCGGTAAATTCCGGCTATACAGGTGCTCAGGTTGTGGTAGTGGCTCTTTTTCAACATTGTTGCTGCCCCCTAGCTGGTAAGGAAGATCAAAGAGTTCGGCGGGCACGACTGACCGTATAACCGCATAGACCCCTTCGGCGCCGTTCCCCTTCCAGGCCTATTCCTGCATGTCCCTAGCCACGGCCCAGCATGGACGGCACTTTTTCATCATATCAATACCGTCGACACCATGGGGATGGTCCACGATAGGGATATGAGCCAGGAAGGCTATGATTTTTCGGTGTCGCACCTGCTCCATCCCTGCCACAGCCGGCCATGGAGGCTTCCCTGTCTTCTTCAGTCTCTTGGGCCAAGAGTGATTGTCTCTCTCCATGGCCAGTCAGAGTCAGGGACTATCACCGTCATTGCTCCACGGTATGCTGAGATATTCCATTTTGCGGCGGGATCTGGAAAGGACTGGCATGCGGGTACTGGACTTCGACGGCACCATCTACGATGGCGAGAGTCTGCTTGACTTCTACCTGTTTACTGCCCGCAAGGATCCGCGGGTGCTGCCCTACCTGCCGGTCGCCCTCTTCTACGCCGTACGCTATCGTCTGGGCCGGGTCACTCTGGAGCAGCTGAACTCGGCCATGCGTCGGGTGGGTTCACGTTACCTGCGTCGGTTGACCTCGCGTCCCGGCTTTGACATGGACCGGCTGGTCAGCCAGTTCTGGGATGCCAACATGCACAAGATCATGGATTGGTATACCCCTAGGACTGACGACGTGGTGGTCACTGCCTCCTTCGACCTGGTGGCGGGAGAGGCCTGTCGCCGACTGGGCATTACCCGCTGCATAGGCTCCACCCTGGATTTGGAATCCCTGACCGTAGGCTACCTCAACTTCGGACCTGACAAGCCCCTGCATTTTCAGCGTCTCCTAGGCCAGGAGACGGCCGTTGACGCCTTCTATACCGATTCGGCTTTCGACCTGCCCATGATTGATCTTGCGCGGCGGGCCTATCTGGTTGAACATGGCCGGGTTCGGCGCATCAAATAGACCAAACCTGTTCATTCCCGCCATGACCTGTCGGCGGGTTCGTTCCAGACCAACCCTGCTATCGTTCTGCTTAGAAGCAAGAGTGCATAATGGTATGCCAAGAACGAGGAGGGCTTCTTGTGAAAGAGCCGGCCACGATACTGATTGTCGATGATGACAGGGATCTGGGCGAGATGCTGTCGATAGTGCTGCAGACGAAGTCCTATAGGCCGGTGATCTGTACGGATGGATCCAGGGCAGTGGAGATATTCCCTACGGTGGAACCTGACCTGGTGCTTTTGGACATCATGCTTCCCGGCATGGATGGGATCGGCATCGCCCGCTGGATAAGGTCCAGATCCAATGTTCCCATCATCATGCTGACGGCCAAATCCGATACCAAGAACATCGTCGAGGGTCTGGAGGCTGGAGCCGACGACTATGTGGTCAAGCCCTTCAGCACGGACGAGCTCCTGGCCAGGATCCATGCCCGTCTGCGCCCGGTCTCAGCTCGCGCTGATCAGGATGGACAGGGATTGCCGACCCTTGTCCACGGCCTGATAGAGATCAATCGGCAGGAGCACACTGCAGTCAAGAGGGGCAGTCAGCTTTCCCTGACTCCTACTGAGTTCGAGCTGCTCTATGTGTTGGCATCACACCCAGGTGAAGTGCTCAGCCGGGCAGAGCTGCTGCGAAAGGTCTGGGACTATCAGGACATGGGCGATACCCGACTGGTCAACGTTCATGTACAACGTCTCAGACAGAAGATCGAAGACGATCCGGAAAACCCCAGAATCATCGAGACGGTTCGGGGGATCGGCTACAAGTATGCTGCTGAGCAGCCGGGATCATGAGCAGTCGCACGAAGCCTAGGAGCCCGTCCATAGTCAAGGTTTCCTTGGGCAGGCTCTACAAAACGGTCAGGGGCTCCCTGCAGATACGCATGGTCCTTTTGGCGACGATTTCTGCACTGCTGATTGGCATCGTCTTCATGACAGCCTCCCTGTATTCAGTCCGGGCCTCCCTTTTGAACCAGGTTCTGCGGCAAGCGCAGGCCGACTTTGCTGCAGAACTGAACAGGGCTCAGGGGGGTCTTGACTCGGCAGACATCTCCGGCGACGAGGGAAGCTACCAGAAATTGGTGGTCAATATGGCGGCCAACGTCCAGAACGAAGGGGCGCCCAACATGGTCGGGGTCTTCATCTGGCCGGACGATTCCACGGCGCGCAGGTTCGTCCCCGTATCAACGGCCCCAGGGGATAGCGACCTGATCAGTCCGGAAATCAGGAATGCTGTCGCTTCCAATGGCAGTCACTCATACTCGCAGATGATCAATACGGCAGACAAGGGTCAATATCCAGTACCAGGCATCGTCATGGGGTCCATGCTGAAGCCGACCACCACCGGGGGAATTGAGTTCTATGCCATCTACTCCTTTGCAGACCAGCAGCGATCCGTCCTCTCCGTGCAGATGGCGCTTCTTGCGGTGAGCGTGGTAACCAGCGTCATGATGGGTATCATCGTATTCCTGGCCCTTCACTCCGTTATCCGACCGGTGACCAAGGTAGCTGGAGCCGCCAAGGGACTGGCTCAGGGGGAGTCGGATATCCGTGTCACCGAGGACCGGACCGATGAGCTGGGCACCCTGCAGCGTTCCTTCAATGTCATGGCCGATTCCATCAATGAAAAGATCGGCCAGTTGGAAGAAGCTGAGGCTTATCAGCGCAGGTTCGTATCAGATGTCAGTCATGAGCTCCGAACGCCGGTCACCACTATTCGCATGGCCACGGACCTGCTCTTCAAGAGCCGGGACGATCTGGATCCCAGCAAACGCAGGACCGTGGAGTTGCTGGACAAGCAGGTGTCGCGTTTCGCCAGCATGCTTGAGGATCTTCTCGAGATATCCAGGTACGAGGCTGGCCAGACATCGCTGAATCCGGACCTGTGCGACGCATGCGATCTGGTACGCAACGTGGTCCAGCAGGTTGCCCAGATAGCCCGGACGAAAGGTGTCAGCGTGAATGCGATCCTTCCCGACTGCAGGGTGATGATCAGCGTAGACGTCAGTCGCTGCACTTCGATTCTGCGCAATCTGGTCAACAATGCCATCGATTTTGCCGAGGACGGCCCTGTGCAGCTGCGCTTGGCCGCCTCGGACCGTAGTGTGGTGTTCAGCGTGCGCGACTGGGGAACCGGCATTGCTACCGAGGATTTGACTCATATATTCGAACGGTTCTGGCGGGCCGATCCGTCACGGTCTCGGTTGACGGGCGGTACAGGTCTGGGGCTGTCTATAGCAATGGACAATGCCAATCTCATGCACGGCCTGCTGGAGGTGCGCTCGCAGGTTGGTCGGGGCACCTGGTTTCTGCTGACCTTGCCCAGGGACGTCTCCGGGCGATTGGATCCGGAGAGCGTTCCGGTACGCTTCCGACCTGGACGAGGCCTGGATGCGGAAGGCTCTTTTGCGAAGGATCGATCATGAGTATTTTCAGACGGTTCCGCTGGCCTGGTTGCTTTCATCCGCTACGGAATCTGGGGCTGTGTGCCGCCCTGGTAGTTGTCCTGGTCGCAGGAGGATGCTCCAACCCACTCGGGCTGCCTACCTCCGGGTCGGTCCGTCAGCTCAGTCCCATCGAGAATCAGCAGCACCGCGTCTTTTCCTCTCCGGAAGGTCCTGTGGACGGGGCCGGGCCAGAGAGCATTGTCAGGGGCTTCCTTGCGGCTCTGCCTACCGGCATTCAAAGCGATGGCTTCGCTGTTGCCAAATCCTACATGACCAAGAAGGCCTTTGAGGGTTGGGACTTCAATGCTTCCGTATCGATATACAAGGGTTCCCCGGTCTATGACCGCTTGGATGACGAGAACGGCGGGAAGGCAACTGCTCTTGACCTGACTACTGACTGCATCGGGTCCCTGGACGCCCATGGGATATTCTCTGCTACTGACCAGGGTGGCGGTTCGGTGGACATGACCAACAGGTTTGAGCTTGCTAAAGTTCGTGGCCAATGGCGGATCAACAAGGCCCCGTCCGGGATAGTGATCTCTTCGGATGACTTCATGCAGGTCTACCGTCAGGTCGTCATCTATCAATTTTCCTTTGCCAAGGGCGTGCCGGTGCCTGACAACCGCTGGTTCGGCTGGAGGAACTGGAGGACGTTGGCTCTCAAGGAGCTGCTCAAGGGGCCCCCGGACTGGATGGGGGATTCAGTGACGAACTTCAATACTGCCAAGGTTTCCCTGGCGGTCGACGCAGTGCAGCAGGTCAAAGGGCGCATGGAGGTAAGCCTCAGCAACTCCTTTGCCTCCCTGAGCAACGAGAACAGGGCTATCCTGGTCCATCAAATGAGGATGCTGCTGGGCGACGGCAATGGTGAGGTTGATCTGCGCGTGGTAGACGCATCAGGGATTGATTACTCCCACGCGGATGATGACTTGACCATGGCTTCAGGGCAGACGTCCAATCGCATCTACAGTCTGGGCAGCAGCGGGGTGGTCGGCTTCAACTCCTCGAACCTGATTAGGATCGGACAGCCTCCTGTCTTTCACGAGCCCAAGGGGCTGGTCTTTTCCTCCAATGGCGGCGCGCTTCTTTCTGATCAGGGTCAGGTCACCTGTCTAAAGCCCGATGCGTCATCCTGCGGGAAACTGTTTGCCGGTACGCCTATTGCTGCCATAGCGGGCAGCCTCACCGATGAGGTCTGGGCCGTCAGGCAGAGTGATTCTGCCATTTTGGTCGAAACAGGCAAGTCGGGCGTTCTGGAATTCGCTCTGCCCTGGCTTCATGGCCGGCGTGTGGTTGCCCTGGCTTTGGCTCCTGAGGGACAGCGTCTATGCCTGGTGCTTGACGACGATTCGCAGGGCATGAACACCCTGGTCATGCTGGGTATCGTCCGAGGCGAAAATCAGCGACCAAAAGGCTTGAGCGACCATATCCAGGTCATCGCCCGGCACACGGGCATCAGGACCTTGACTTTCTACAACGACAACACCCTGGTCTATAAGGACGGTGAAATGGATGCAGGAGGCCATTCCCAGATCGCCCCTGGTCCGGAGACGATCCAGCATCTGCCGGCTGGAACCACGGGCCTGGCCGCAGGACAGGTCAATCAGATGCAGAGCCTGATCGCATTAGACCATACAGGCATTGTTCATTGCTTGTCGGGAGCCCTGGAGGGCATGTGGTACATCATTGATTCTCAGGTGGATACGGTCACCAGCGGCAGGTGAAGGACGAGGGAGGGCCAGGATCGCCTGAGGCCTGGTCCCAGTGGAGCTGAACTGTTATCGATTTGTTATCACTGCGCCTTGAGGTCGGCAAGAGGAAAAACGATACTGAAAATCGTGGACGTCATCATCGATGATCATAATGCTGTGGCCTCGATGCTGACTACTCAAGGAGGAGAACAATGAACAAAGTACTGAAGAAGGCGCTGACCATCGCCACGGCCTCGGCTGCGGTCCTGGCCATGGGAGCTTGCGGTTCTTCCGGATCCAGCTCCAGCAAGGGCGGCGACAAGCAGAAGACCATCGGTTTTGTTGCCGTAGGTCCAGAGGGCGGTTTCCGAACGGCCAACGAGAACGACCTGAAGAAGGCTTTCAAGAATGCCGGATTCAACATGATCTATTCACCGACCCAGAACAACGATCAGCAGAAGCAGATCCAGGCCTTCAACAAGTTCGTCAATGACGAGGTTGATGCCATCGTCCTGTCCTCCACCGAGGACAGCGGATGGGATGAGTCTCTGAAGAAGGCCAAGGAGGCCGAGATCCCGGTCTTCCTGGTCGACCGTAACGTGCAGACCAAGGACGAGAGCCTGGTCGCATCCCACATCGGGCCTTCCAACGAGTGGGCAGGGCAGCAGGCGGCAGAGTTCGTCAACAAGAACTTCGCTAATGGAGCCAATGGCCTGATTCTGGAGGGGCCTGCCGGTCTGTCGGTGGTCAAGGACCGTCAAAAGGGCTGGGATTCCAAGATCGGTGGCAACATCAAGGTTCTGGAGAGCCAGTCGGCCAACTGGTCCACTGACGAGGCCAAGACCGTCACAGCAGGTCTGCTTGACAAGTACAAGAGCCAGAATGTCCAGTTCATCTTCTCCCAGAACGATGAGATGGGCCTGGGCGCTGCACAGGCTGTCGATGCCGCAGGTCTTAAGGGCAAGGTCAAGATCATCACCATCGATGGCACCAAGCCAGCTCTGAAGGCTCTGATTGACGGCGATCTGTCGCTGGTAATCGAGTACAACCCGCTCTTCGGCGAAACGACCGCCAAGACCGTTAAGGATTATTTGGACGGCAAGAAAGTCAAGAAGAACATCGTCATTGATTCGAAGGTCTTCACCGCCGACGAGGCCAAGAAGGTCATCGATTCCAGAGCGTACTGATCTATCGCTGATCGCATAGGACACAGGACGGCGCACCCGGGAAGGTTGCGGTACGCCGTTTTTCATGGGCGGGAAAGGGCCTTGAAGCCGCGGTACCGCCCCTTGATCAGCATTCAGTTTGATGAGGCAAGACAATGACAAAAGAAGAACCCTTGGTCTCCATGAAGGGAATCAGCATTGAATTCCCAGGTGTCAAGGCGCTCGATAATGTCGATCTGCGTTTGTTCCCCGGTGAGGTTCATGCACTCATGGGGGAGAATGGCGCAGGCAAATCGACCATGATCAAAGCGCTCACCGGGGTATACAAAATCAACGCGGGAACCATCACCGTCAACGGCCAAAACAGGATTTTCAACGGCACAGCCGACGCGCAGAACGCCGGCATCGCCACGGTCTACCAGGAAGTCAACCTGTGCACCAACCTGAGCGTGGGCGAAAACGTCATGCTCGGGCACGAGGTAAGGGGGCACCTGGGCATCAACTGGCGCAAGACCCATGAGGCAGCTAAAACCTATCTGGCTCAGATGGGCCTGACGGATCTGGATCCTCACACCCCGCTCAATGAGATATCCATAGCCATGCAGCAACTGGTAGCCATCGCCAGGGCCATGGTCATCGATGCCAAGGTCCTGATCCTGGATGAGCCGACATCTTCGCTGGACGCCAATGAGGTTCAGGATCTTTTCCGGATCATGCGCAAGGTAAGGGACAGGGGGATCGCCATACTGTTCGTTTCCCACTTCCTGGACCAGGTCTACGAGATCGCCGACAGAATGACCATTCTGCGTAATGGCAAATTCGTCGAGGAAACCATGGTCAAGGACATGCCGCGCGATGTCCTTATCACCAAGATGATTGGGAAGAATGCCGATGAGCTCTCGCTGATCGGGACCAAGTCAAGGAAAGCGGCATCCCAATCTGCAACGGATCGGCCACTGGCCAGTGTCCGCGGCTTCGGAAGAAAAGGTACCATTTACCCCTTCGATATGGATCTTTATAAGGGAAAGATCATGGGACTGGCGGGCCTGCTGGGTTCAGGCAGAACCGAAATCGGCCGTCTGCTCTTTGGCGCGGACAAACCTGACAAGGGGACCTACACCTTTGAGGGGAAGAAGATCTCCATAGACAGCCCGGCCAACGCTTTGAAGAATAGGATCGCTTACTCCACAGAGAACAGAAGAGATGAAGGAATCATTGGCGATCTGACGGTCAGGGAGAACATCATTCTGGCCCTTCAAGCCACTCGGGGCATGTTCAGGCCGATCCCCAGGAAGGAAGCCGACCGGATAGTCGACAAGTACATCAAGGAGCTCAACGTTCGACCGGCTGATCCTGACCGGCTGATCAAGAACCTGTCAGGAGGGAACCAGCAGAAGGTCCTTCTGGCCAGGTGGCTGGCTACGAATCCAGAGCTGCTGATCCTGGACGAGCCGACTAGAGGAATCGACATCGGCGCCAAGGCGGAGATCCAGCAGACGGTGCTTGATCTGGCCGCTCAGGGTATGAGCGTGGTCTTCATCTCTTCCGAGCTGGATGAGGTCGTCCGTCTCTCCGATCAGATAACCGTCCTCAAGGACCGTCACAAGATCGACCTGATGGATAACGACGAAACGGTTTCCCAGCAGACCATCGTGGAAGACATTGCCAACACCTCGGTCTCTGGACAATCTCAAGGAAAGGAGGAAAGATGAGCAAGCCCGCCAAGAAGCAATCGGAGGATGAAGGTCCATCCTTCCTGCGCCACATATTCGGCAATCAGCTGATTTGGAGCGTGGTCGCCTTCCTCGCTCTGATTCTGGTCTGCACCATGGTCGATCATTCCTTCCTCAGCCTGTCCTATAATCCGCGTACTGGCGGTTTGGCTGGACCTCTGATCACCATGATCCAGGAGTCTGCACGATACCTGATGATTGCCACCGGCATGACCCTGGTCATTTCGACCTCAGGCATTGACCTCTCGGTCGGCTCAGTCATGGCTGTGGCGGGAGCTGCAGCTATGCAGTTGCTGCTCAGCGGGGTAAACGTCTGGCTGGCCATTTTGATCTCCTTGGCCGTGGGCCTGGTTTTGGGCTGCATCAACGGCGCCCTGGTCTCCATACTGGGGCTCCAGCCTTTCATCACTACGCTGATTATGATGCTGGCTGGCAGAGGACTGGCCAAGGTCATCACCAACGGACAGAATGCCGACGCTTCAGGCGTGGCTGGTAGCGGTCCATTGCGCTGGATGGCCAATGGCTTCATTTTGGGAATCCCAGCCAATTTCGTCATAGCAGTGATCATCGTCTGCTTGGTTGGTCTTCTGATGAGGAAAACGGCCGCCGGCATGATGATCGAGTCGGTGGGCATCAACCAGGAGGCCAGCCGAATGACCGGCATCAAGCCTCGGCGAATCCTCTTCCTGGTCTACGCCATCTCCGGCTTGCTGGCGGCTGCAGCAGGACTCTTCGCTACCGCATCAGTGATGAGGGTCGACGTGGTCAAGACCGGTCAGGACCTTGAGATGTACGCCATTCTGGCTGTGGTCATTGGAGGCACCTCCCTGCTGGGCGGCAAGTTCTCGCTGCTGGGAAGCGCTTTTGGTGCCGTAATCATCGCGATGATCCGCAAGACCATCATTACCTTGGGCATTGATTCAGCCGCTACGCCAGCCTTCTTCGCTGTGGTGGTCATCATCATCTGCGTCATGCAGGCGCCCAAGGTGCACAATGCAGTCGCTGAGTTCAAACGCAGGCGAGCTATGAGGCAGTCTGCAGAGGTGGTGGCATGATGAAGAAGAGTGCAAGCAGACAAGCAAGTTTCCGTCTGAGCCCTAGGGCCATTCCGACAGTCGCTGCCGTGGTCATCTTCCTGCTCATGCTGATCATGGGCCAGGCGCTCTTCGGCACCTATATTCGGCTGGGGTTCATGTCCTCCCTGTTCATGGATCATGCCTACCTGGTGATCCTGGCAGTAGCCATGACCTTCCCCATCCTTACGGGCGGCATTGATCTGAGCGTGGGGGCCATAGTGGCCATCACTGGCGTGGTCGGTGTCAAGCTCATGATTGCCGGCGTACCAGCGCCACTGGTCATCGTCATCATGATCGCCATCGGTGCGGTCTTCGGACTTCTGGCTGGCGTGCTTATTGAAGAGTTCAATATGCAGCCCTTCATCGCTACGCTGTCCACCATGTTCCTGGCCAGGGGAATAGCCTCCATTATCTCGACCGATTCGCTCAATATGCCGGAGAACAACAACTTCAGCTGGATAGGCGGTGAGGGTCTGAAGATCATCGACAACCCGAAGATTTCCAATGACCTTTCGCTGAACTTCGGCGTGGTCATTGCCCTGGTGGTTGTGGCAGTCAGCTATGTCATCCTCCACAAGACGCGGACAGGCCGTACCATCTATGCCATCGGCGGTTCCCGGTCCTCGGCGGAGCTGATGGGCCTTCCGGTCAAGCGTACCCAGTATGTCATCTACCTGACTTCGGCTGTCCTGGCCTCCATTGCCTCCATCGTCTATGTGGCTGGCATCGGTTCAGCCAAGAACACCATGGGCGTTGGCTGGGAACTGGACGCTGTGGCGGCGGTCGTCATCGGCGGCACCTTGATCACCGGAGGTTACGGCTACGTGCTGGGCTCCGTCATAGGTGCGTTGGTCCGCTCGATCATTGATCCTCTGACCTCGGACTTCGGCGTCCCTGCCGAGGCAGTCACCATCGTGGTTGGTCTGATGATTCTGGTCTTCGTCATCCTTCAGCGTTTGGTGACCTTCGTAAGAAAGGAATGAAGCAGAGTTTTTCCGGATGATCTGAATAAGGGCTGATGCCGTGATGATTGCGACATCAGCCCTTATTCGCATGCAGGGACCCAGAAACGGCTTATTTGTCAGTTCATGATTCGAAGGGATAGACCAGCCCCCACTGGCGGCGGAGGGAGTCCATGAGCTCCATGATGCGCAGGGTGTCCTTATGGGGCATCTGGGCGCACTCGGTCTTGCCGTCCAGGATGGCCTGTGCCGTGCTGGCCACCTCGTACTCATAACCGGTCAACTGGTCGGGGATGGGGTAGCGCTTCCTCAGTTTGTGATCCCCGTCGTAAAGGTCGATGGACTCCACGTTGTTGATATTGACGCATTGCAGGTAACCTTGGTCACCCCAGATGCTGCCGGTCCGATCGCTGTCCGAGACCATGGAACTGGTTGCTGCCCCCATGGATCCATCCTGGAAGAAAATGGTCGTGGAGTTTTGGCTGTCGACGCCTTCCGGGCTGCGTACCCAATCTGTGCAGACCCGTTCAATGGGTTTGGGTCCCATGACCATGTCGATGAAGTTGAGCGGGTAGACGCCCACGTCGAGCAGCGCCCCGCCAGCCAGGGCCGGGTCGGTCATTCTGGGTTTGCTGGTGGTCATATATCCCAGGTTGGCAGTGACCGTTCTGACGGTGCCGATCTCTCCTGAGGAGACTATGCCGTCGATGATGGAGCGCGAGGGCATGTACCTGGTCCAGATGGCCTCGGTGCAGAGCAGGCCGGTGCTCTCGGATGTCTTGATAACCTGCCTGGCCTGATCGGCGTTGGCTGTGAAGGACTTCTCGACCAGAACGTTCTTTCCGGCCTTCATGCAGGCGATGGCCTGCTCGGCATGGAGGCTGTGAGGCGTGGCGATGTAGACCAGATCCACTGCGGGATCATCCAGAAGCTCCTGGTAGGACCCATAGGAGTGCGCGAATCCGTATCTTTTGGCGAAGGCGGCTGCGCGTTCCCCATCCCTGGAGGTTACGGCGTAGGGGGCGATCAGATGGCTGTACCGCTGGTCTGCGGTCATCATGACTACGGTCTTGGCCAGTGCGTTGGCTATCCGTCCGGCGCCAAGAATAGCGAAGTTGACCTGCATGCCTTTCTGCTCAGCCTCTTGTCGTTTGCCGTTCAATCTGCTCATCCTTGACTCCTTCGTTTGAATCACCATCTGCTGTGATGGCCTCATACAGTGTCTGCAGGGTTTCCTGGGCATGGCGGGCATCCAGCTGGCACTCCCAGACTGTGAAGACCCGCCAGCCCATGGCTTTCAGCCTTTTACCCTGCTCCTGGTCCCGCAGACGGTTCCTTGTCAGCTTGGTGGTCCAATATTCCACATTGGATTTGGGAATTGAGAATTTGGCACAGCCCTGATGCATGTGCCAGAAGCAGCCATTGACGAATACCATGGCTTTCCACTTGGGCAGAACCACATCAGGATGGCCCGGATACCTCCTGTCGTTCTTGCGGAACCGCAGACCGCGCGAGAAGAGGTAGGACCGGACCTGGCGTTCTATTGATGTCTCCGTGCCCCTGATTCGGGACATGGTGTAGCTGCGTGTGCCGGGCTGGAATCTGCTGGGTGTCTTTCTGGAAACCATCCCCGGCCTGGCTCAGATGATTTCGACGCTGTTGATGAAGACGGGCTCAAGGGGACGGTCGCCCGAGTCGGTGGCCACGGCGTCCAGCTTGTCAACCACCTTACGGGAATCATCATCGGCCACTTGGCCGAAGATGGTGTGGTGCCCGTTCAGCCAAGGGGTGGGCACGGTGGTGATGAAGAACTGTGATCCGTTGGTGCCGTGGGTCTTTCCTGTGGCAGGATCCCGGCGCAGCCCTGCATTGGCCATGGCCAGCTTGTAGGGTTCCTCAAAGGTCAGAGAGGGATCGATTTCGTCATCGAACTCGTAACCTGGGCCGCCCGTGCCCGTGCCCAGGGGGCAGCCGCCCTGGATCATGAAGTCCTTGATGATCCGGTGGAAGGTCAGGCCGTCATAGAAGGGATCCTGACGCTTCTGGCCCGTCTCGGGGTCGGTCCAGTTTTTGCGGCCTGCGGCCAGGTCCAGGAAGTTGGCTACGGTTTCAGGGGCCTTATCGTCAAAGAGATCCAGGCGAATATCGCCCTCCGAGGTATGCATGATAACTGTGCTCATGTCGCCAATCCTTTCATAAGATGGCGACTCACACTGAGGATCCGAAGGGCATCAGGGCCAGGCGGGCCATCTTGAAGGCCTGCAGGCCGAAGGGGATGCCCACCACAGTCAGCATGGTGACCAGTCCGGCCACCAGATAGGCCAGGGCCAGCCACCAGCCGCCCAGAATGATCCAGAGCAGATTGGCCAGCCAAGATCCCAGCCCGCCTCCATAGATGACCTGTCGGCCAAAGGGGGTCAAAGTCAGTCTGGCCATCTTGAAGGCCTGCAGACCGAAGGGGATGCCCACCACGGTCAGGCAGAGCAGGATGCCTATCAGGGCCCATGCCAGGGCAATGGCCAGTCCTCCCAGCAGCAGCCAGCAGATGTTGCCGATCAGGCGCATGTGGATCCTTCCGTCAGGGTGGCGGTGACGGCCTTGGCGCAGGCGGTCACCTTCTCGATGATGATAGTCAGTCGTTTAGGCCGCTGCTCGGTGGCAAGCTCCTGGTCCAGGGCATCGATCAGGCGCATGCCTGATTGAACAATGCCTCGCGTCACCTCCACGCCCATAGCCGGATCTGTTGGCCGCAGGGCTGTCCATGCCTGGATCAGCGGCTGGTTGACCTGTCGGTGGAAGTCCATCAGGGCTTGGATCTGCCGGTCTGTGGACCGATCGCTTCTTGGGGCGGGCTCATGGGGTTTCGAGGGGCTGCCGTAGATCAGGGCCTGGCGTAACTGTTCGTCGTGTTGTTCGGCGTAAAGGTTCATCAGCCAGCCGTGTCCGTGCAGTCCGGCTTGCTCCAGATTGGTTCGGGTCCAGACCTCGATCGTCCGGCGCGGGTCGTCCGTCTGGCCCAGGGCCTGGTCCAGGGTACGACCCCAGTCAGGCAGGTGCCGTTCCATGACCATGTCGCAGAGCTGGTCGGCATCTCTCGCGTAACGGTAGAGGGAGTTCCGGGCCAGATTGGCGCGTCGGGCCACTTCGGCTATGGTCAGTTGGCCTCGTCCGCGGGTGCGCAGGATGGCTTCGGCGGCGGCGATGATCTGGTCCAGGGTTTTGGCGCGGTGTTCCTGGAGTGTGGATTCGCGAATCCTGGGCATGGTCCTCCTTGGTCCGGCCTGCTGGGTGCAGCGATTGTGAATCGAGCTCGGCCGGTCATGGGGCACATGATATGGCCTCTTTGGAGCTGTGCCAAACTGCAAAGGCCTTTTTAGCGTGAGGCTTGTCCGCGCTGAGTGAATTTGCCAGCGGGCTTTTCGCGACGTATAGTCGCAAAAAATCGCAGACTATGTTAAGGGGAGATCTGATGACCGGATCGGCAAGTATGGACGTGAAGAAAGGCAGTCAGGAGTCTCAGGAGGCAGCGCCGCCCTGGCGTGCCCTCTGGGTGTTGGCCCTGGGTCTGGCCATGATCGTGCTGGATTCGTCCATCGTCAACGTCTCCATTCCTTCCATTATCGCTGCCATCCACATCAACCTGTCTCAAGCCCAATGGGTGACCGCTCTGTACAGCATCGTCCTGGCGGCCTTGCTCCTGCCTTCCGGTCGGCTGGGGGACATGATCGGACGCAAGCGGATCCTGCAGGTGGGTACGGTCATCTTTGTGCTGGGTTCCGTCTTCGCTGCATTGGCCTCCTCTGGTGCACTGCTGCTTTTGGCCCGGCTTGTTCAGGGTATTGGTGGCTCCCTGGTCATGCCATCCACTCTCTCTACCGTGTCTGCCACCTTCCGGGGTCGTCACCGGGCCACTGCATTCGGGATCTGGGGGGCCGTCATGTCTTCTGCTGCGGCGGTCGGTCCATTCCTAGGCGGGGTCTTCACCAGCACCATCGGATGGCGGTGGATCTTCCTGGTCAATCTGCCACTGGGGCTGATCGTCCTCCTGGCCAGCGCGATCTATGTGCCCGAAACCAAGTCATCGCCCCGGCAGACCCGGGACCGGTTGGGGATGCTTGCTGACTGGAAGGGCATACTCTTTTCGGCCTTGGGGTCGGCCTTGGTGGTCTTTGCGCTGATCGAGGGGCAGACCTATGGCTGGTGGCGCCCCCGTGCTGCACTCGATTTGGGTTCTCTGCGCTGGTCGGCATCGGCACCCCTGTCGCCGGTCCCGGTCAGCCTGCTCCTGGGGCTAGCCCTGCTGGTCGTCTTTGCGCTGACCGAGTTGGCCAGGGCGCGCAGGGGCAAGATGGTCATCCTAGACATATCCATGTTCGCCATCGGCACCTTTGGCTGGGGCAACCTCACGGCCGCAATTGTCAACGCCGGTCAGTTCGCGGTCATGTTTATCCTGCCCCTTTATCTGATTAATGCCAGAGGCCTGAGTCCCCTGGGTGCCGGATCCATTCTGGGCGTCATGGCCCTCGGGTCAGTGGTCTCCGGCGGTCTGGCCCGGGTGGTCTCAGCCCGTCTGGGAGCCGGCGGCACTGTACAGACAGGCCTCTTGATGGAGATCGTCGGTGTAGCTTTGTCCATTTTCCTCATGCGCGGGTCTGTGCCGGTCTGGCCTATGACCCTTACTCTGATCGTCTACGGTGCCGGTCTGGGCTTTGCCTCAGCACAGCTGACCAGCCTGGTGCTTTCAGGTGTCCCGGTGGCCCAGTCCGGTCAGGCTTCGGCCACCCAGTCCACCATTCGTCAATGGGGGACGGCCCTAGGTGCCGCTGTCTCCGGTTCCGCTCTCTCCCTGGCTCTGAGCTTGGTGTTGCCAAGACATCTGACGGCACTCAAGGGGATCTCAACGCAGATGGCCGATGGCCTGGCCAGATCGGTTCAGTCCTCTGCTGGAAACGCCATTGTCGGCATGCGGGCTCAGGGCACCCGGGGCCGACTGGGAGTACTGGGTCCTCAAGTGACCAATGCATTGACTGAGGGATTTATCCAAGGCGCCCAGTGGGCCATGGGCTTTGCGGTCCTGCTGCTTCTTTTGGGACTGGTCGCCTCGGTGCTGGTGCGTCGGGCCGCCCGCAAGGCTGGCGCCGATAAGGTCTGAGGCCTGCGCGATCTGCCTTTTCCGCATCGGTCCCTGCTCGGGACTGTCTGCCTGTCAGGCGGACCTGGCACGGTTTAGAATCATGGATATGGGCATACAAGAGGAACAGCCGCAGCGGGATGGCGATCTGCTGGTGGCTCTGGCTCAGATCGACACCTGTGTGGGCGATCTTGACGGCAACGCCGACATTATTATGGACTACTCCCATAAGGCAGCTAAGCAGGGGGCGACCCTGGTGGTCTTTCCTGAGATGAGCCTGACTGGTTACCCAATCGAGGACTTGGCCTTTCGGGCCAGTTTCCGCCGGGCCGCCTGGTCTCGGGCCGACCGTCTGGCCAGGGAGCTGGACGTGCAGGGTCTGGGCCATTTGTATGTGATTGTGGGGACCGTGGGCACTGATACGGATCAGGACAGGCCCCGCAACCGGCTGGTGGTCCTGCACCAGGGTCGGGTCGAGGCCGGCTACGACAAGCACTTCCTGCCCAATTACGGGGTCTTTGACGAGTACAGGATCTTTACCCCGGGGGATAGGACTGTGGTCCTGGAGGTGCAGGGGCACCGGATAGGGTTGGCCATTTGCGAGGACATCTGGCAGGAGGGCGATCCCATCAGCGACCTGGCTGGCAGGAACATCGACCTCTTGGTGACCATCAACGGCTCCCCTTTTGAAGAGGGCAAAGGACATGTCCGCTACGAGCTGGCGGCTCGCCGGGCCAAGCAGGTCAACGCACCTTTGCTCTACCTGAACCAGGTGGGCGGGCAGGACGATCTGGTCTTTGACGGCGGCAGTTTTGTGGTGGACCAGGATGGCACCCTGCTGGAGCGCTCGCCCAGATTCGTTCAGGATCTGTCCACCTGGACCCTGCCTGCACCAGGGGAGCGCCCACTGCCCAGCGAGTCATGCATGGCTGAAGAGGTGCCTGGGGACGAGGAGGTCTATCTGGCCTGCGTGATGGGGCTGAAAGACTATATGGCCAAGAATCACTTCACTGGCGTCTGCCTGGGGCTGTCTGGCGGGATCGACTCGGCCCTGGTGGCTACCATGGCTGCCGATGCCTGCGGAGGGGAGCATGTGCGCGGCATCTCCATGCCCAGCCGCTACTCCTCGGAAGGCTCCCGTGATGATGCCGCCGATCTGGCTCAGCGTCTGGGCGTACGCTATGTGGTCCAATCCATAGGCCCGGAATTTGATGCTTTCCAAGGCCAGTTGCATCTGAACGGAGTCGCCGAAGAGAACCTCCAGGCCCGGATACGCGGTGTCATCGTCATGGCCTATGCCAATGCTGAAGGGCTTCTGGCACTGGCCACAGGCAATAAATCCGAACTGGCTTGTGGCTACTCAACTATCTATGGCGATGCCGTCGGCGGTTATGCGCCCATCAAGGATCTTCTCAAGACACGGGTCTGGCAGCTGGCCCGTTGGCGTAACGCTCAGGCCAAGGCACGGGGTGAACGCGAGCCCATACCGGTCAATTCCATCGTCAAGCCGCCTTCGGCCGAGTTGCGCCAAGGGCAGAAGGACTCTGATTCCCTGCCAGACTACAACCTGCTTGATCAGGTCCTGGAGGCGTACATCGAGCATGCACATGGTCGTGCCGACCTTCTGGCCGACGGCTTCGATCCCGATACGGTCGACACGGTCATGCGGCTGGTGGATCGGGCCGAGTGGAAGCGGCGCCAGTACCCGCTTGGGCCAAAGGTCACCTCCCTGGCTTTTGGCCGGGACCGTCGGCTGCCTGTGACTAACGCCTTCAAGGAGTGACCGCCATGAGTTCAGAGCACGAGCGGAAAGCGTGGTACTTCAACACCGTCACCGGCAGACCCGAGCAGGGCAAACTGTCTCCACAGGACAGGCGGATGGGCCCCTACAACAGCAGGCAGGAGGCTCTCGATGCCTGGAAGATCGCCAAGCGGCGAAACAAAGACTGGGATGAAGAGGACCGTCGTTGGCGGCAGGCTTGGGACGGTGATCCTGAGCAAAGGCAGTCATCAGCTGACAGATGAAGCTCATGCTGGAGTATGCCCTTATGCCTGTGACCGTCGGCTATGCGACCTGAATAGATCGGGACACAGACGGTGTGCTGGACGAGCCTGCCAGATCCGGGTGTGGCGCCCATTGCGAATTGCTTCGGAGTGTGATATAGCTCACGTCGCTTTCTGGTTTCTCCTGGTATGGAGCACCCTATACTTGAAAGTGACAGTGGTGTGAGGAAGCGCCATTGACCATATCAACAAGGAGTTGACTATGACAGCAGTTGAGACCAACACCGTCTCTCCCGCAGAGCTGCAAGCGAAGGCTTGGAAGGGCTTCAAGGGCGAGGACTGGAAGAAGGATATCGACGTCCGCGACTTCATCCAAAAGAATTACACGCCGTACACCGGTGACGAATCTTTCCTGGCGCCGGCCACAGACAAGACCAAGTTCCTGTGGAATTACCTGGACGACAATTTCCTTGCCGTAGAGCGCAAGCAACGCGTCTACGACGTGGATACCCACACCCCGGCAGGCATTGACGCCTTCCCTGCCGGATATATCGACGGCAAGCCTGCCGGCGAAACACAAGACGACGTGATTGTCGGCATGCAGACCGACGTTCCCTGCAAGCGTGCGATGATGCCTTACGGCGGCTGGCGCATGGTTGAGCAGGCCCTCAAGGAGGCCGGCAAGGAGCCCGATCCTGAGGTCAAGAAGATCTTCACCCGGTATCGCAAGACCCACAACGATGGCGTCTTCGACGTTTATACCAAGAGGATCAAGCTGGCTCGCCACAACAAGATTCTGACCGGTCTGCCCGATGCTTACGGCCGTGGCCGCATCATTGGCGACTATCGTCGTGTTGCCCTCTACGGCATCGACGAGCTGATCGCCCGCAAGAAGGCCGACAAGGATTCGATTCCTTACCGCAACGACTTCACCGAGGAGGAGATCGAGCACTGGATTCGCTTCCGTGAGGAGCACGCCGAGCAGATCAAGGCTCTGAAGCAGCTGCTGAACCTGGGCAAGGAGTACGGCCTGGATCTGAGCCGTCCTGCCATGAACGCCAAGGAAGCTGTCCAGTGGACCTACATGGCCTACTTGGCCTCCGTCAAGAGCCAGGACGGCGCCGCCATGTCCATCGGCCGGCTGTCCGCCTTCTTCGACGTCTACTTCGAGCGCGATCTGGCCGCTGGCCTGATCGACGAGACTGACGCCCAGGAGATCATCGACAACATCGTGATGAAGCTGCGTATTGTGCGCTTCCTGCGAACCAAGGACTACGACAACATCTTCTCGGGCGATCCCTACTGGGCCACCTGGTCTGACGCTGGTTTCGGCGACGACGGCAGGCCCATGGTCACCAAGACCTCCTTCCGTCTGCTGGCCACTCTGACCCTGGAGCACCTTGGACCCGGCCCCGAGCCCAACATCACCATCTTCTGGGATCCGAAGCTGCCTGAGGGCTACAAGCGCTTCTGCGCCCGTATCTCCATCGACACCTCCGCCATCCAGTACGAGTCCGACAAGGACATTCGCGCCCACTGGGGCGATGATGCTGCCATCGCCTGCTGCGTGTCCCCCATGAGAGTCGGCAAGCAGATGCAGTTCTTCGGCGCTCGCGTCAACTCCGCCAAGGCCCTGCTCTACGCCATGAACGGCGGCCGTGACGAGATGACCGGCATGCAGGTCATCGACAAGGACGTAATCAAGCCTGTCACCCCCAAGGAAGACGGTTCTCTGGACTTCCAGGAGGTCAAGGACAATTACGAGAAGGCCCTGGAGTGGCTGAGCGAGACCTACGTCGAGGCTCTGAACATCATCCACTACATGCACGATAAGTACGACTACGAGTCCATTGAGATGGCCCTGCACGACAAGGAGGTCTACCGCACCCTGGGTTGCGGCATGTCCGGCCTGTCCATCGCCGCTGACTCCCTGTCGGCTATCAAGTACGCCAAGGTCTACCCGATCTACAACAAGGATGCCAAGGGCACCCCTGAGTATGTCGAGGGCGCTGACGACGACCTGATCGTCAACTACAAGACCGTCGGCGAGTTCCCGATCTACGGCAACGACGACGATCGCGCCGACGACCTGGCCAAGTGGACTGTCTCCACCGTTATGGGCCAGATCAAGCGTCTGCCTGTCTACCGTGGCGCTGTGCCGACCCAGTCCATCCTGACCATCACTTCCAACGTGGAGTATGGCAAGAACACCGGGTCCTTCCCCTCCGGCCACAAGAAGGGCACCCCGTACGCTCCCGGCGCCAACCCCGAGAACGGCATGGATTCGCACGGCATGCTGCCCTCCATGTTCTCCGTGGGCAAGATCGACTACGACGATGCCTTGGACGGCATCTCGCTGACCAACACGATCACCCCTGACGGCCTGGGCCGCGACGAGGATGAGCGCATCAACAACCTGGTGGGCATCCTGGACGCCGGCAACGGCCACGGGCTCTACCACGCCAACATCAACGTCCTGCGCAAGGAGCAGCTGGAGGATGCCGTCGAGCACCCCGAGAAGTACCCGCACCTGACCGTGCGAGTCTCGGGCTACGCCGTCAACTTCGTCAAGCTGACCCGCGAGCAGCAGCTCGACGTGATCTCCCGCACCTTCCACCAGGGCGCGGTGACTGACTGATCGCCCTTGTGCGATAGTCAGCCGTTGATGCGACGGTGAATCATGGGGCGGGGCGCACCAAGGCCCCGCCCCCTTTTCGTCTTTTTCAGGAGGATCCGATGACGGAGACCACCACCTTCCATACCACACAGCCGCACATGCTCAAGGAATCCAAGGTCTATCAGAGCCAAACTCTAATGGGCGGCCTTTCGGGGTTTGAATCGCCGATTGGACTGGATCGACACGATCGAATGAATGCCCTTCGCACGGGCGACATCGGTTTTGTTCATTCCTGGGACATCAACACCTCGGTGGACGGGCCAGGCACAAGGATGACTGTTTTCATGAGCGGATGTCCCCTGCGGTGCCAGTACTGTCAGAATCCTGACACCTGGAAGATGCGCGACGGCCAGCCTGTATATTTGCAGGCCATGATCGACAAGGTGGCCCGCTACCAGGATCTATTCAAGAGCACGGGAGGGGGAATCACCTTCAGCGGCGGCGAGTCCATGATGCAGGCTGCTTTCGTTTCACGGGTCTTTCGAGCTGCCAAGGAAATGGGCGTCCACACCTGCTTGGACACATCGGGCTTCCTCAATCGTAACTACACCGATGCCATGATTGACGATATCGATCTGTGCCTGTTGGATGTCAAATCCGGCGACGAAGCCACTTATAAGAAGGTGACCGGCGGCACGCTGGCCCCCACGATCGAATTCGGCAAGCGTCTGGCTGCCCGAGGCAGCAAGATTTGGGTTCGCTTCGTGCTGGTGCCAGGGCTGACCGACTCCGAGGAGAACGTCGAGAACGTCGCGCGGGTGTGCGAACAGTTCAAGGATGCCATCGAGCACATTGATGTGCTTCCCTTCCATCAGCTTGGACGGCCCAAGTGGCATGAGCTGCGCATTCCCTATCCGCTGGAGGATGCCAAAGGTCCCTCGGCGGCCCTGAAGGATCGGGTCAAGAAGCAGCTGGAGGCCCACGGATTCGTGGTCTACTGAGCCGCAGATAGAAGCAAACCAGGATATATTTTTCGTGACTCCCCACGGCGAATGCCGCGGGGAGTTTTGCATGCTCAGTTGAAAATCCGCCTCTAGTCAGGGATGGCTGGCTTAATGAATGAACGACGAGGATTGCTCAGAAAAGGGCTGACATCGGGTTGAGACCATGGACTATGCTGTCAGACGTGTGTTTTCCGGGCCTGATCGGCCTGGTGGCGTGATGTACGACAAGAAAAAAGAGGTTAAGCGCAGGTGACCACGGATCCTCAGACGCAGCTGCTCTCAGAGCCCGCCCAGGGTGTACCGCAGGTCATTGATGACATGGTCGGATACCACAGGGCCTGTCGGCTGCTTTCTCAGGGGAGCGGAGCACTGGCAGCGGACGCTGAACGTGCATCGGGATTCCGATATGGCCACGCTGATTATCTGGTCCAATTCAAGCGCCAGGGAGCGGGGATATTCCTGCTGGATCCGCCGGCTCTTGTGCAGGCTGGCTGCGACTGGTCGGAATTCAATAGGGCGGTCCAGGACGCTCAATGGATCATTCATGACTCTCCCCAGGATCTGCCCGGCTTCTATGCACTGGGCATGAGACCTTCATCGCTCTTCGACTCCGAACTGGCGGCCAGGATGCTTAATCTTGGTCATTACGGCTTGTCTGCAGTGACCGCACACTATTTGGGACTGACCTTGGCCAAGGAACACTCTGCTGCAGACTGGTCCTACCGCCCTCTGCCGCGTGATTGGCGCAATTACGCCGCCCTGGACGTTGAGCTGCTGGATCAGGTGCGGTCACGCGAGCTGGAGGACCTGCGCCGTCATGACAAGGATGAGTGGGCCAGGCAAGAATTCGCCTGGCTGTTGGAGCAGGGCAAAATACCCAAGCCGGAGCCTGAGCAGCCCTGGCGGCATATCTCGCACATCAATGCCCTGCACAACGACCGTCGAGGCCTGGCAGTGGCACGTTCGCTGTGGACCACCAGGGATCGGCTGGCCCGGCGCAACGACATAGCTCCGACGCTTCTTCTATCTGACAAGGCCATAATCGAAGCTGGAAGGCTCAAGCCACGCAACAACGCTCAATTCCGAGCCATTCGGTCCTTGAATGAACGAGTCAGGATCCACACTGGTGGCGAGCAGGACCGCATGTTCGAGCGCTATGCGCCCATCCAGCGACGGGTCAAGCCTTCAGTCTGGAAACAGTCCATTCTTGAAGCGTTGCGTCTGCCTACCGAAGAACTGCCGGTGCCCCCCAAGCCTCGTGTTGAAGAGACCAACGCCCCCAAGTCCATGCAAGTCTGGCGGCATCGTCACCCCGACCGACTGGTCAGGCTGGAGGCAGCCCGCAAGGCGGTGGCTGAAGTAGGCCGTCGGACCAACACCCCTGACGAGATTTTGATCAAGCCCCGCTATTTGCGCAACCTTTGCTGGACTGACGAGCCGGATAAGCGGGACGTGGCCGACTTTCTGCGCGAGGAAGGCGCCCGACCTTGGCAGGTTTCACTTCTGTCAGAGTCCCTGACCCGAGCTATTATGTAACGGTTGCCTTACTGGCAGATCAAACGGTTTGGATGAATTGGAGCGCAGCGTGAAAATCAGCGTCAGAAACCTCGAGCCCACCAAGGTCAGGCTCACCATCACCGTCGATCCCGATGAGCTGAACCCCTACCTGGATCAGGCCCGTAAGGAGATCGGCAAGCAGGTGACCATCCCCGGGTTCCGCAAGGGCCATGTGCCTGGGCCAATCATCGATCAGCGTGTCGGCTTTGCCAGCGTGGCGGGTGAGGCCGTCAACGCCGGCGTGCCCGAGCTTTACTCCAAGGCCCTGGAGGAGAAGCAGCTGCACGCCATGGCACAGCCGCAGATCGATGTCAAGGACATGCCTTCCTCAGCCAAGGACGATACCAAGCTCAAGTTCACCGCCGAGGTTGAAATTCGTCCCAAGTTCGAGCTGCCCGAGATCGAGGGCATGGAGATCGAGGTCCCCAAGCCAGCCGTCACCGATGAGGACGTGGACAAGCGTCTGGACAATCTGCGTCAGCGCTTCGGCACCTTGGTCAGCGTGGATCGTCCCGCTTCCAAGGGCGACTATGCCAACATCGACCTGGATGCCGTTATCGACGGCAAGTCTGTGGATTCCCAGCAGGGAGTCAGCTACGAGCTGGGCTCCAACACCATGCTGGACGGCTTGGATGAGGCCCTGGACGGGCTGTCCGCCGGGGAAGAGACCACTTTCGAGGGCACCCTGGAAGCTGGCGAGCACCAGGGCGAAAAGGCCCAGATCAAAGTCAAGGTCAACTCGGTCAAGGCCGAGGAGCTTCCCGATCTGGACGATGAGTTCGCCAAGGAGGCCTCGGAGTTCGAGACCCTGAAGGAGCTGCGCGAGGACGTGCGCAAGCAGTGCCAGGTGGATGCTGAGGGTCGGCAGGCCACTGACGCACGCGACGCCTTCATCGCCAAGCTCCAGGACGGCCTGGACATCCCGGTGCCCAAGGGCATCAAGCAGTCCATGGTGACCGATCAGCTCAAGAACACCGGCAAGGATCCCGACAAGGCCAGCAAGGATGAGAAGGCCGAGGCTGAGAAGAGTGTCGAGAAGGAGCTGCGTGACCAGATGACCCTGGACGCCCTGGCTGAGAAGCTGGGCATCACGGTCAGCCAGGCCGACGTGACCAACTTCCTGGCTTCCATCGCCCAGCAGTACGGCATGGATCCCAGCGCCTTCATCAACGGCATCGTCCGCAACGGCCAGCTGGGTTCGGCCGTGCAGGAGGTCGGCCGTTCCAAGGGCATGCTGGCCGGCATGCGGGCTGTTACCTTCAAGGATCCCGATGGCCAGGAGGTGGACCTGAGCCGCTTCCTGGGCGAGGATGAGCCCGAGGCCCAGGAGGAGCAGGACGAGAGCGTCCAGGCTGCCTCGGCTGCGGCTGAAGTGGCTGACCAGCTCTCCCAGGATCAGGAGTAGCTTTCAAAGCAGTGAACAGGGCCGCACCCAGTGGCAGAACAGCCTGGGTGCGGCCCTGTCGTAGCGGTTGCGCAAAGAGCGGAAAGACTGCAGTTGCGTCGATTGCGGGAGCTAGGCTCAATACAGATACGTTTATCGAAGGAGACAGGGTGAACAACTCATTGGCAACCAGTCCCGTGATGGAAGATGGGGAGGCCCCTACGCCGACCGATCCCATCTTCAACCGACTGCTCAAGGACAGGATCATCTGGCTGGGGGACGAGGTCAAGGACGCCAACGCCAACGTCATCTGCGCACAGATGCTGATGCTGGCGGCTGAGGATCCCAAGAAGGATATCTGGCTCTACATCAATTCGCCAGGCGGCTCCATTACGGCGGGCATGGCCATTTACGACACCATGCAACTGATCGAGCCCGACGTGGCCACGGTCGCGGTCGGCATGGCGGCTTCCATGGGCCAGTTCCTGCTCTCCAGCGGAGCTAAGGGCAAGCGTTTCGTCACCTCCCACGCACGGGTGCTCATGCATCAGCCCTCAGGTGGTGTCGGAGGCACGGCCACTGATGTCAGGATCAATGCCGAATTGATCATGGACATGAAGCGCACGCTCTCCCAGCTGACGGCCGAGCAGACCGGCCACACCCTGGAGGAGATCTACCGGGACAACGAATACGATCACTGGTTCACGGCCCAGCAGGCCTTGGAGTACGGCTTCGTCGACCGGATCGTGACCACCCACGGCACTATGACCGCAGATCAAGGGAAGTGAGCACTCCACATGGCATCTGAAGAAGCGCAATTCGTAGCACGGGCCCGTCGACTGGCCGGCCCTCGCGGTCTGGGCGCCATGCCCACCGACCGCTATGTGCTGCCGCAGTTCGAGGAGCGGACCCCCTACGGCTACAAGCGTCAGGACCCCTACACCAGGCTCTTCGACGACAGGATCATCTTCATGGGCGTCCAAGTGGATGACACCTCCTCGGACGATATCATGGCCCAGCTGCTGGTTCTGGAGAGCCAGGATCCCAACCGCGACGTGATCATCTACATCAACTCGCCGGGAGGATCCATGACGGCCATGACCGCCATCTATGACACCATGCAGTACATCAAGCCCGATGTGCAGACTGTCTGCTTGGGTCAGGCTGCCTCGGCTGCTGCGGTTCTTCTGGCGGCCGGAACCAAGGGCAAGCGGCTGATCCTGCCCAACGCCCGTGTGCTGATTCACCAGCCGGCCATGGAGCAGGACTTCGGCAAGGCCACCGAGATCGAGATCCAGGCCAAGGAGATGCTGCGCATGCGCACCTGGCTGGAGGAGACCCTGGCCAAGCACACCGGCCAGGATGTCGACAAGATCCGCAAGGACATCGAGGTGGACACCATTCTGACCGCCCAGCAGGCCAAGGATTATGGGATGGTGGACGAAGTCCTGGAGCACCGCAATTAGCTCCAGTGACTGCGCGCAAGATTGATCGTCCGGATGGCGGCGGATCCTCGGGATCCACGGCCTCCGGACGTTTTTGGCATCATGGACGATGTCAGTCAGAATGTGATTTCGGCGATCCTCGCGGATTCTCCGGGAAGGGAGAGCCATGGGCCGTGTGGTCAGCTACAATGACGGACTGAATCGCTGCGAGTTCTGCGGCAAGGACGAGCACCAGGTGCGCCGCCTGGTCAAAGGGCCTTCCTGCGCTATCTGCGACGAATGCATACGCCTATGCGCCCAGATCATCCAGGAGGACATGGCCAAGGATGCCGCCGACCAGCGGGTGACCCTGCCTGCGCCCTCAAAGATATTCGCCTATCTGAACCGGTATGTCATAGGCCAGGAGGCTGCCAAACGCACCCTGTCGGTGGCTGTCTACAACCACTACAAGCGCGTCAATATGGACCTGGGAGACCGAGGCCGTATTGCCGACGCTGCGTTTGGAGGCAAGGATGCGGCCCCGCGCGTCCAGGTGGACAAGTCCAACATCCTGCTCATGGGTCCCACCGGCGTGGGCAAGACCTACCTGGCACGAACCCTGGCCACCATCATGAATGTCCCCTTTGTCATTGTGGACGCCACCAGCCTTACCGAGGCCGGATATGTGGGCGAGGACGTGGAGTCCGTCCTGCAGGGGCTGCTTCAGGCTGCCGACGGCAACATGGATCTTGCCCAGCGCGGCATCATCTACATCGATGAGATTGACAAGATCGCCAGAAAGTCTGGCGAGAACACCTCCATCACCAGAGATGTGTCCGGCGAGGGGGTTCAGCAGGCCCTGCTCAAGATCATCGAGGGCACCCAGGCCCGTGTGCCGGTACAGGGTTCGCGGCGGCACGGCGATGTCCGCACGGTCGTCATGGACACGGCCAACATCCTCTTCATCTGCGGCGGCGCCTTCGTCGGTCTTGAAGAGATAGTCCGCCGGCGGCTGGGTCTGCGGGAGAGCGGATTCTCGGCAACTCAGGGGAGCGATAGGGTACCCGACGATCGGGTCATGAGCCAGGTCAGGGCCGAGGATCTGGAACAGTTTGGCCTGCTTCCCGAGTTCGTGGGGCGGTTGCCGGTCATCTCCACCCTGGAGCCGCTGGGCGCCCATGAGCTGCGGCGGGTGCTGACCGAACCGGACAATGCCCTGGTCGACCAGTACCGGCGCATGTTCCTGGATGACGGGGCCGATCTGGTCTTCACCGATGCCGCCCTGGACCGTGTTGCTGCCATCGCCCTGGAGCGCAAGGTGGGCGCCCGGGGGTTGCGCGGAATCATTGAACACACCCTGGAGGCGACCATGTTCGAGCTGCCCGACAGGACGGATGTCTCCCGTGTTGTGGTGGATGCCGATGCCGTGGACGGGACGGGATCGCCCCGCTACGAGACCGGGCAAGGCATGGCCGCAGCTACTGGTCGTCGTTTGGCCTGACCCCGCTGTGATGAGCACCGCTGTTGGCCGGGCCCGATAGGATGATCATTGATGCCGGAAGGGAGGACCCATGGGTGCTCGTAGCGCTGTTGTGGTCACGCACAGCCGGGTCCGGGCAAGCGGCCACCTGGTGGACGAGGTCGAGGAGCAGCTGCGCCGGGATGGATTCCGCGTCTCGGTTGTCGACAACATCGCCGCCCCGGAGTTCGGCAGCCCCAGCCAGCAGGTGGCCGACGACACCGAGATCGTCATCGTTCTGGGCGGCGATGGGACCATTCTGCGTGCTGCGGAGCTGGTCAAGGGCACCCAGGTGCCCATCCTGGGGGTCAATATGGGTCACGTGGGGTTCTTGGCGGAATTCGAAAGCTTCCAGATAGGCGAGGCCATTCGTCGAGTGGCCGATCATGACTACTCCATCGACGAGCGCATGGTGGCCCATGTGGACCTGTGGATACCCGGAGCCGATCGACCACTGAGCGACTGGGCCCTTAATGACATGACCCTGGAACGATATGATCGGGGCAAGATGATCGAGGTATCGGTCCGAGTGGACGATGTGGAGATGAGCTCCTTCGGCTGCGACGGCATGATTGTGGCCACCCCGACCGGATCGACGGCCTATGCCTTTTCGGTGGGCGGGCCCATCGTCTGGCCGGATGCGCAGTCGCTGCAGATGGTGCCCATAGCTGCCCACGCCCTCTTTGCCCGATCCCTGATCATCGGCCCGAAGTCGCAGTTCACCCTGGACATTCTGGGTGATTCCCAGTCGGCCGGCTGGATCTGCAATGACGGGCGCCGTCAACGGCCTGTGCCCAAGCGGTCCCGCATCGTGGTGCGGCAGTCCCATGACATCCTGAGGCTTGCCAGGCTGTCCGGGGTGCCCTTTACCAGACGGCTGGTCTCCAAGTTCGACCTGCCGGTGGTCGGCTGGAGGGAACAGCATCGCCCCTCGGCGGCTGCGAATGGACAGGACCAGGGGGAGTCGCAGGAGTCGAATAAGGAGCACTGATGCTGGAAGAGCTGGAAGTACGAGACCTGGGTCCCATCCATCATGCCCTGCTACGGCCTGCCGCTGGCATGACGGCCATCACCGGGGAGACCGGGGCTGGCAAGTCCATGCTGCTCAACGCCATCAGGCTGATCTCAGGGTCCACTGCCCGCCCCCAACTGGTGTCGCCTGGAGCCCATGAGTCCTGGGTGCAGGGGATTTTTGATGCCGGAACAGCGGGAGCTGAGAATCCAGTGACCGCTGCCATCACCGAGGCTGGCCTGCCCTTGGAGGATGAGGGGCAGATCTTCCTGGCGAGGACCATGCCTGTCAAGGGGCGTTCCCGTGCCGCCCTGAACGGCAGGACAGCACCTCGTGGTCTGCTGGAGGAGGTGGCTGGCATGCTGGTCACCGTCCATGGCCAGGCGGATCAGATGCGTATGGCCAGTCCGGCCCGGCAGCGCGAATTTCTGGATGCCTATGCCGGTGACGGTCTGCAGCTGGAGGCTTTTTCCAAGGCCTGGAGGCAGTACCGACAGGCCCAGGACCATCTGGAGGAGCTGCGCAACCAGCAGTCTGGCGCTATGGCCCAGGCTGATTATCTTCGCGAGTCCATCGCCCGGATCGACCGTGTCGACCCCCATCCCGGCGAGGATCGTGAACTCAAGGCCCAGAGAGACCGGATCGAGCATGCTGCCCAGATCAGTCAGGGAGTCATGTCCGCACTATCCGTCTTGGACTCCGGCCAGATTGACCCGGATGCAGACTCACCATCGGCTACGGCCCTGGTAGAACGTGCTATCGCCGCCTTGGAGGGCATCGGTGTAGAGGGGGTCTTTCAGGAGTCGGCCCAGCGGTTGCGCTCGCTGAATGCCGACCTGTCCGACCTGGTCTTCACCCTGAGCAGCCAGCTGGACGACGAAGGCCAGGAGGGCGATCTGGACAAGATCAACGCCCGCATCCACGATCTGGATGAGCTGACCCGGCGCTGGGGACCAGACATCGACGACGTTCTGGCCTGGCGCAAGAAGGCTGCGTTTGAGCTTGAGGACATGGATGCCTCACCTGAGAAGCTGGAGGAGCTTCAAGGTCAGGTTGAGCAGCTTCGCGGAAGCGCCCTGAAGGCCGCACGGAATCTGTCTGCGTCACGGGGCAAGGCTGCACGAAGGCTGAGCGAACTCGTCGACGGCGAATTGCGCTCCCTGGCCATGTCGGGTGCCGGGTTGGAGATCCGTGTCAGGCCACGCCAGGACCAGGACATGGACGGGCATGGTCTGGATCAGATCGACTTTCTCTTCAGGCCGTATCCGGGTTCGGACCTTCTGCCCATGGGCAAGAGCGCCTCGGGTGGCGAACTCAGCCGGCTCATGCTGGCCCTGGAGCTGGTGGCCGCCGAAGGCCGGACCTCATCGGGATCTGACGGCGCTGGAGATGGGCATAATGGTCTGGATTCCCAGGTTGGCGACCCGACGATGACCTTCATCTTCGACGAGGTGGATGCTGGAGTCGGCGGTCGGGCTGCCGTCGAGCTGGGTCGCCGTCTGTCCCGGTTGGCGGTCACTGCCCAGGTGATCGTGGTCACCCACCTGCCGCAGGTGGCTTCCTGGGCCGATCGGCAGTTCGTCGTAGCCAGGGGCCGGGAGGGCGGCGATGCCGTAGAGACCCTGGTCCGCCAGGTGGAGGGCGAGGACAGGGAGCGGGAGATCGCCCGGATGCTGGCGGGCAGCGAGTCCACTACCTCCCTGAAGCACGCCCAAGAGCTTCTGGCCTCCAGCAGGCTCCAGGCCCGATAGGTCTGATTGTCGGCTCAACTTTGCCATGCCGAAGTCCCTCGATTCAGCGACTTTGACTAGTTGCGACGACTTTGTTGCTGACGACTTTGTCGTTTTTTGCGGCCGTGCTGCTGCATGCTCGACATCTGTCCTTCTGATGCTTTTCATTCTGACGCTTTGACGGTAGGCAATCGGCTGTTGGCGGCCGTGCGTCAACGAATATGCTGGATTTTCGTTGATGGCACCGTATCCGCCCTCGACATGAACAATGCGGCGGCGACCTGGCCCAAATGGATTTTGTCTGAAATTGTGATCGGCCGGGGATTGCGGCACTAGAGACGTATCTATCAATCCATGAACCACCCCTTGGAAGATCAAGGTCGGAGTTTGTCTCCATGATTGAACTGTTATAATGTATATATGAACACCGGTACAGCTCAGCCAGGGTCGTGCCGTCCATCAATGAAAGGGGCTTGGATGAAGCTGATCATCTCATCCCTGTCCGGACAGCCGATTTATCGGCAGATCGAGGACCAGATACGTTCGGCCATCCTGACCGGAGACCTGAAAGCGGGGGAGGGACTGCCTTCCCTGCGACATCTCTCACAGGAGCTCAGGGTGTCCGTGCTGACCGTGACCCGCGCCTATACCGAACTCGCTCAAGAGGGTTTGGTGGAGAACATCCAAGGCAAGGGGACCTTCGTGGCCGACAGCGGCGACCAGGTCATGCGGCAGCATCTGGAGAACCGCGTGCAGTCCCTGCTAGGCGAGGCAGTCGATACGGCTCGTCGGGCCGGCATGGAGCCGGATCGGATTCGCGGCCTGCTCGACGGCCTGATTGGCAACAGGGGTTCTGCGCCCGCGTCCGAAGAAGGAAAGGAATAGCAGCATGTGCGCATCACCGGTGATGACAACCTCTGGCGAAGATGTCGACTATGCCCTGCGCGTCAGTGACCTGGGGAAAAGCTACGCCAAGGCCGACGGCACGGGTTTCCGCCTGCACCAGGTCACCATGGACCTGCCCATGGGCTACATCATGGGATTGATAGGCCCCAACGGCGCAGGCAAATCCACCCTGATCCGGCTCTTGCTGAACATGACCCGCCGAGACAGCGGAGCAATCAGCATTCTGGGCCGTGATCCCTTGAGCCAGGAGGAGGAGGTCAAAGCAGACCTGGGCGTGGTCTTCGATTCCATTTATTTCCTGGAGACATGGAAGGTCAAGGCCGTCGAGCCAGTTATGGCACCCATGTATCCTTCTTGGAACAGTGATCGCTATCAGGACTATCTGCGTCGGTTCGGTCTGCAAGAAAACCGCAAAATCGGCAAGCTCTCGCGTGGCATGCAGATGAAACTGATGTTGGCTGTCGCCCTCAGCCACGATGCAAGGCTCTTGATTCTGGATGAGCCCACTAGTGGTCTGGATGTCCTGGCCAGGGACGAGCTCATGGATATTCTGCTGGACTACATCGGCGACGGTCGTCACTCGGTGCTTTTCTCCACGCACATCACTGCGGATCTTGAACGGGTGGCTGACTTCGTTACCTACATCAATCGGGGGTCTGTCTTCTACACCGGCCCCAAGGACGAGTTGATGGAGGCTGTTCAGATAGTGAGAGGGGGGCCGGACGATCTGGCTGGAGCGCAAATGCCGCATCTGATGGGCTTGCAGCGCTCCGCCACAGGCTTCGAGGCTCTGGTGCCCACTGAACGCTTGAAGGATTTTCTGGCATCGGCTTCCCCAACCGCCGTAGAGCCTTCAGAGGACCGCTACCTGGTGGAGCGGGCCGACTTTGACAACATCATCAGACTGACCGCAGGCTCACCTGCCGCAACCGACAGGAATAAGGAGATGGAGTCATGAAGGCGATAGCCGAGCAGATCAGGCTGGACATGCAACGTTTCTCGGGAGCAGGGAGAACTTGGGTTGGTGTGCTGATTTTCCTGTCTGCGCCCGTCATCGGAATCCTGCTGAACCTGGTCATGGCCCTGACAGGCAATGATGGGGATGATGCACGGACTGCGTTGACGGGATTAGTGGCCGGCACGGGAATCGGACTGATTGTAGGCCTGGTATCTGGTTTGTTTGTCGATTTCAGCAATGCGGCGATTCGGTTGAACGGTCTGCTGCCCATAACACGCGATCACCAGGTATTCGGACGCTATGCTGCTGTAAGTCTGCTGGTCCTGGTTCAGTCTTGCGGCTATGCAATATTCTATTTCTGCGTTGCTGATTCGTTTTTGCAGGGTCAGTACCATTGGCGTGCTACCGTCCTGTTTGCTCTGGGATTGTTCATGTCGGAGTCTTTGCTCTTTGCAGTAGCTGCGCCCCTGTTTTATTGGCTGGAAATGGCCAAAGCCGTGATAGCTTTTCTGGCGCTTCTTGGTTTGGCACCAATAACGGCCCTTGTCGGTAGTTGGCTGCCCTTTGACTGGGGGGCCGTCTGGAATTCAATCATGCGTTTTTTGACATCCGACTTGTGGCGGCCGGTGCTCCTCGGGCTGGCGGTGATTCTGGCGGCTGATATGGTTTCGATAGCCATATCTCGCAAGGTCTATGCCAGGAAGGAGATCTGAGCCGATTCGCTCAGGCTTCAGGACTGCATGACCACGTGGCGGACGTAGTCGGACATGTCCCCTGGATTGATGCAGTCCTGGAAGCGCACAGGTGCGTTTTCCAGGGTGCGCAGAGCCTTGGGGGGCCTGGTGTTGGTAGCCTCGGCCAGGATGTCCATGCAGTCGAAGTCGCTGTCCGGGGTCTCCAGGCCCAGGGATTGGCAGACCACCCGGGGGAACTTGTAAGGACTGGCCGTGGACAGCAGTACCCGGGGCACGGCAGAATCCAGGTCGGTCTGCCCGGTCATGACCTGGTAACCGCAGGCCGTGTGCGGATCGATCAGGTATCCCCGGTCCTCCCAGCAGTTGCCGATGGCTGAGGCCACCTGGTCCTCGTCGGCCCAGCCGCAGGAGAAGAGCCCGCGGATTCTGGTCATCAGGGCATCAGGCACCTGGTAGCGTCCTGTGGATTCCAGATCGGCCATAAGCGAGGCAATCAGTTCGGTGTCGCCGTCGGCCATGTAGTAGAGCATCCGTTCCAGGTTGGAGGAGATCAGGATGTCCATGCTGGGGGAGGTGGTGGTGTAGAAAGGGCGGTTGCGGTCATAGACGCCTGTGGTCAGGAAGTCGTTGAGGACCCGGTTGCGGTCCGAGGCCACGGTCAGGCGGGCCACTGGAAGGCCCATCATCTTGGCGTAGTATCCGGCCAGCACATCGCCGAAGTTGCCGGTGGGCACGCAGAATTCGACCGGATCCCCAGGTCTGATCACTCCCCGTTCCATAAGGGACCCGTAGGCCCGGAAGTAGTAGACGACCTGCGGGGCCAGGCGGCCAACATTGATGGAGTTGGCCGACGAGAGAACGGTTGAGGCCTTCTTGCCCAGCTCATGAGCCAGATCAGCGTCGGCGAAGATGGACTTGACTGCGGACTGGGCATCGTCGAAATTGCCCCGAACCGCGCATACCTGCAGGTTGCCGCCCTCCTGGGTGACCATCTGCAGGCGTTGGATCTGACTGACCTTGCCCTGAGGATAGAAAACAGTGATGCCCGTGCCCGGCGCGTCTGCGAAACCGGCCAGCGCCGCCTTGCCCGTGTCTCCGGAGGTGGCCGTAAGCACCATGATCCGCTCGCCATCGTCCCCGGACAGGGCCATAAGCCTTGGCAGAAGCTGCAGGGCCACGTCCTTGAAGGCCGATGTGGGTCCGCGGAAGAGCTCCAGTACGAAGTCGTTGCCGCCCAGATCCACCAGAGGGGTGATTGCCGGATCGGACCACTGTTCTCCGTAGGCTGCGTCCAGGCAGGAGTCCAGCTCTGAAGAAGAGTAATCACTCAGCAGTCTCGAAAGGACCAGTTTGGCGGTGCCCTTGTAGTCCAGGCCGGCTACCGAGGCAGGGTCGATGGTTAGAGCGTCCAGTTCATCGCTGACATAGAGTCCGCCGTCAGGAGCCAAGCCTCGTCTGATGGCCTGCTTGGACTGTAGTTGCTCCTTGCCGCCTCGGGTGCTGTGGTATGTGCTCATGGTTGCCTGCCCCTCCGCCATGTCGCCGAACTGATCATTACCAAGGCATTCTACCCCGTACAGGGGTCCGAACCATGGCCTTGCTCGGCTCGCGGAGGAAACTGTCTATGGACGCGAAGGCCTGCCGGGGGCGGCATGGCGTACAGTATTGCCCACCAGCCCCTGTATCCGAGGCTGTAAGCCAAACACAAAGGAGCGACCCATGGTCGAAGAGAACCCGGTACAGCAATCCTACGATGTCCTGAACTCTTCGATCTCGCAGGTGGATCCGGAGATCGCTGCACTGCTGGATGGAGAGTTGGAGCGTCAGCGTGGCGGTCTGGAGATGATCGCCTCTGAGAACTTCGTGCCCAAGGCCGTCTTGCAGGCCCAGGGATCCGTGCTGACCAACAAGTATGCCGAGGGCTATCCGGGAAGACGCTACTACGGCGGATGCGAGTGGGTAGATCGGGTCGAGAACCTGGCCCGGGACCGCGCCAAGGCCCTGTTCGGAGCCGAGTATGCCAACGTCCAGCCCCATTCGGGCGCCCAGGCCAACGCCGCCGTCTATCAGGCCCTAATCAAGCCCGGCGACACCGTGCTGGGCCTGGCCCTGGACCACGGCGGACACCTGACCCACGGCATGAAGATCAACTTCTCCGGACGCTTTTACCATGCCGAATCCTACGGGGTTGATCCGGACACCTTCCGCATCGAACCCGAGATCATTCGTCAGCGGGCCTTGGAGACCCATCCTGCGCTGATCATCGGCGGGTGGAGTGCCTATCCGCGCATTGAGGATTTTGCAGCCATGAAGGAAATCGCCGACGAGGTGGGAGCCAAGTTCTGGGTGGATATGGCCCACTTCGCGGGTATGGTAGCAGCCGGTCTGCATCCCAGCCCGGTGCCCTATGCCGATGTGGTCTCCTCCACGGCTCACAAGACCTTGGGCGGACCCAGGTCCGGATTCATCCTGGCTCGTCAGGAGTACGCCAAGAAGCTCAACTCCTCGGTCTTCCCCGGCAACCAGGGCGGCCCGCTCATGCATGTGATCGCCGCCAAGGCTGTGGCTTTCAAGCTGGCCGGCACGCCTGAATTCAAGGAACGTATGGAGCGCACTCTGGAGGGCGCAAAGATTTTGGCTGAGCGCCTGATGGCCAAGGACGTGGCCGACAACGGCATCACTGTGCTCACTGGAGGTACGGACGTCCACCTGGTCATGGTGGATCTGCGTAACAGCGAGATGGACGGCCGCCAGGGGGAGGATTTGCTGGCCAAGATCGGCATCACTGTCAACCGCAATACGGTGCCCTTCGACCCGCGCCCGGCATCTGTGGCCTCCGGTCTGCGCATCGGGACCTCCGCCCTGGCTACTCGCGGATTCGGCCCGGCCCAGTACGAGGAGGTTGCCGATGTGATCGGCACCGCGCTGGCCCAGGGTCCCCAGGCGGACTTGGATGCCCTCAAGGCCCGGGTGGACCGGCTGGTCGAGGCCTTCCCGCTCTATCCTGAGCTGGATCAGACCCACTGATCGGCCCTTGGAGGAGGGAGGTGCAGCAATGCCCTCCCTCCTCCTGTCGTCATTGCCCTCGCCGAGGGTTACAATCGGTACAGAAATATGGGTCTGGCAGACCCGTGAGGGCGAAAGGATCTGACGAACATGAGTGAAAACGACAACTCCGATCGTCAGGATGTGTTCGATTGGGTCTGCGCCATGGCCGATGCGGCGGCTGCTGCACAAGCTAGCCTCGCGGGCATGACCGGCCAGGCCAGAAACGCCCTCTTGCTGGCCCTGGCCGATGCCTTGATCGATCAGGCCGATCAGATTGCCGCAGTCAATGAGCAGGACTGCACTCAAGCTTTTGAAGAAGGAATGAGCGCCGGTCTGATCGATCGTCTGCGCTTGGACAAGGTTCGTATCGCGGACGCCGCCCGTGGCGTGCGCATGGTGGCGGGGCTGACCGACCCCCTGGGCGAGGTGGTTCGTGGCCATGACATGCCCAACGGCATGCGGCTCAATCAGGTGCGGGTCCCTCTGGGCGTGGTCGCCATGATCTACGAGGCTCGGCCCAACGTCACCATTGATGTGGTGGCCCTCTGCCTCAAGTCCGGCAATGCAGCCCTCCTGCGAGGGGGCCACGCGGCCGAACGCACCAATCGCGCGCTGGTGGAGCTGATAGGCGGGGTGCTTCGTGAGCAAGGGTTGGATCCGGCTCTGGTGGCTTCCGTCGACCGATACGGTCGCGAGGGGGCCCAGGCTCTGATGAAGGCACGCGGCCATATCGATCTGCTGGTGCCCAGGGGTGGCCGAGGGCTGATCCGCAGCGTAATTGAGCAGGCCACCGTGCCTACCATCGAGACCGGGGCAGGCAATGTCCATATTTACGTGGACCGCTCGGTGGATATGGATCAGGCCATCCCCATCATCGTCAACGCCAAGACCCAGCGGGTGGGCGTCTGCAACGCCGCTGAAAAGCTGATTGTCCACAGGGATGCGGCCGTTGAATTCCTGCCACGTGTGGCTCAAGCGCTGACTCGGTCTCAGGTCGAGCTGCACCTGGACGCAATTTCCATGGACATCCTCGCCGGGCATGGTCTGCCTGAAGAACTGTTGGTCCGCGCAGAAGAGGCTGACTGGGACCGCGAGTATCTGGATCTGAAGATGGGGGTCCGCGTGGTGGACACCTTGGACCAGGCCATCGAGCACATCAACCGTCACTCCACTGGCCATACTGAGGCAATCCTGGCCCGGGACTATGAGGCAGTGGAGGAGTTCTCACGTAGAGTGGATTCGGCTGTGATCATGGTCAACGCCTCAACGCGATTCACCGATGGCGGCATGTTCGGCATGGGTGCTGAGCTGGGCATCTCCACCCAGAAGCTGCATGCTCGTGGGCCGATGGGTCTGCAGGAGCTGACTACTACCAAGTGGATCGGCTACGGCCGGGGGCAGGTACGGCCGTGAACGAGAAAATCGAAGAGCTCTTCCAGCGCGAGCATGACAACCCGCGCATCTGGCTCAGGGTGGCTTCTGAGCGGCTGAGCCTGCTGCGTTATGTCTTTCTGGTGCAAATCGAGGATGGCATCCCTGATGCAGGGCAGCGTTCTTGTCTTGAGTACGCCGATTCTGTTCTGATCGGATGGCCTGACGAGAATGCCGATGATGTGCGTGATCTGGATCAGGAACAACTCAATCAGGTCAGGCATGACATCACTGTGATGGAGGAGCGAGTGCCTGTTTTTCGCCAGCAGGAGCAGGAGGGGCGCATCGCTGATCTGTCTGACTCCTTGGTGGCTATCACCGGATGCGTGGCCCAGGTTCGCAGGGCCTATCAGCCGGGCTTTCCCCTGCCCACCTATTCTGAGATCCGTCGCGTGGTCCAGGAGGAGTGGAATGCGGATATGGAGCGGATTGATCCTGACCGGGTCAACCCCAGCGCCGAGCAGATGCGCCAGGAGGTCAAGTCCGAAAACGAGGAGAACGCCTCAGAAGCCAGACGGGAGGGCGAGCAGGGGTGAATCGGATGATGTCCGAGCTGTCCAGGGAGGAGGAATCTGGACAGGAGCCTTCAGATATTGATTGTGCCTCTGGGTCGGCCCATTCCAATCGTCGACCCCGGGTGGGGATCATGGGAGGCACTTTCGACCCCATTCATAACGGACACTTGGTGGCTGCCTCGGAGGTGGCATGGGTCTACGGCTTGGATGAGGTCATCTTTGTTCCCACCGGTCGCCCGGCATTCAAGCTGAACAAGACGGTTACCAATGCTGAGGATCGCTATCTGATGACCGTGATCGCCACGGCATCCAACCCTAAGTTCACGGTTTCTCGGGTGGATATCGAGCGTCCTGGCATCACCTACACGGTGGACACTCTGCGTGACATTAAGCGGATGCGTCCCGACAGTGACCTCTTCTTCATCACTGGGGCGGATGCCGTGGCAGAGATCATGCGCTGGAAGGATGCCAACACGATGTGGGATCTGGCCAAGTTTGTGGCCGTTTCCCGTCCCGGCTACTCATCCAGTCTGCGCGATCTGCAGGTGCCCGCCCAACGGGTTGATACTCTGGAGATTCCGGCCCTGTCCATCTCGTCCACGGATGTGCGCCGTCGTTCGGCTCGAGGCATGCCTGTCTGGTATCTGGTCCCGGACGGGGTGGTTCAATACATCAACAAACACGGACTCTACCGCTCGGCTTCCTGAGCTCTGTGTACCGCAGACTCGCCAACACGGACTGCGTTGCTGTGTCAGCGCGCGCCATTATTATGGAGTCTGTCCGCTTCAGCGAAAACAACGTTTGGAGATATGGTGAGCGCGATACTCAAAGGCAGACCAGGAAAAAATCTCATACTTGTCACAGGCCGGACCCATCCCAGACTCGCGGCGGACGTGGCCGATCAACTCGGCATTGACGTCCTGGAGACGACAGCATACGACTTTGCCAACGGCGAGATGTATGTGCGCTATACGGAGTCGGTGCGTGGAGCAGATGTCTTCGTCCTGCAGACCCACGCCGACCCGGTCAACAAGTCCATCATGGAGCAGCTGATCATGATTGATGCCCTCAAGAGGGCCTCGGCGCGATCCATCACCGCAGTCTGCCCACTCTTGGGCTATTCCCGTCAGGACAAGAAGCACCTCGGTCGCGAGCCAATCTCCTGCCGGCTCATGTTCGACCTGCTCAAGGCGGCTGGTGCGGATCGAATCATGTCGGTCGATTTGCATGCCGCCCAGTCACAGGGCTTCTTCGATGGGCCTGTGGACCACTTGATCGCCATGCCTGTGCTGGTCGACTATGTGCGCGACAGGATGGACCTGTCCAAGGTTGCTGTGGTCTCTCCCGATGCCGGCCGCATCCGAGTGGCCGAGCAGTGGGCCCAGCGCCTGGGAGGCGTACCCTTGGCCTTCATCCACAAAACCCGCGACATCACCCAGCCCAACAAGGCTGTGGCCCATCGGGTAGTGGGCGACGTGCGCGGCCTGGACTGTGTGCTGGTGGATGACCTGATCGACACAGGTGGCACTATTGCCGAAGCCTGCAACGTGCTGGATGAGGCCGGCGCAAACTCCATCACCATCGTGGCCACCCATGGAGTCATGTCCGGGCCTGCCGTGGAACGACTCAAGTCCTGCCAGGCCAAGGAGGTCATTCTGACCGACACGGTCCCTATTCCCCAGGAGAAGCGCTGGGACGGCCTGACTGTCCTGTCCATCGCGCCTCTGCTCGCCTCGGCCATCAAGGCGGTCTTCGAGGATGGCTCGGTGGCCCGGCTCTTCGATACTTATCCAGCGCATCACGGTCAGGGCTTCCTTTTCGCTTAACGCTCTGCCTGCCCGGCATGGCGTGGCGTAATCGTCCGGCTGTGGCATAATAAACCTGGCGGTGCCTGAAGGTTCCGCTTTTCCCCCATGGTGTAAAGGCAGCACACGGGTCTTTGGAACCCTTAGTCTTGGTTCGAATCCAGGTGGGGGAGCTTACGCTCGCCGATTCCGGTCGGAGACGGCCTCCTTGGGGTCGGTGACCAACCGAAAGGAACTGTCTTGGCAGTCAAGAAGATCGAAACCTGGCTCACCGATATGGACGGCGTGCTGGTGCACGAGAACACGGCCCTGCCCGGAGCTGCCGAATTCATCGACACCCTCAAGCGCAACAACCGCCAGTACCTGGTGCTGACCAACAATCCCATCTACACCCCACGTGACCTTTCGGCCCGCCTTGGTCGTTCGGGCATCGACGTGCCCGAGGATCGGATCTGGACTTCTGCGCTGGCCACCGCGGACTTCGTGTCCCGGACCATGCCACGGGGATCGGCCTATGTGATCGGCGAGGCCGGGCTGACCACGGCCTTGCATGAGGCCGGGTTCATTCTTTCCGACATCAATCCTGATTATGTGATCCTGGGCGAAACTCGGACATACTCCTTTGAGTCCATCACCACAGCCATCCGCCTGATTCTGGGCGGCGCCCGCTTCATCTGCACCAACCCGGACGCCACCGGCCCCAGCGAGAACGGCGTCCTGCCGGCAGCCGGCGCGGTGGCGGCCCTGGTGACCAAGGCCACCAACCGGGAGCCTTACTTCGTTGGTAAGCCCAATCCCATCATGTTCCGTACGGCTCTGAACAGGGTGGGCGGCCACTCTGAGACCACGGCCATGATCGGTGACCGTATGGATACTGATGTGGTGGCTGGAGTCGAGGCTGGTCTGAACACTTTCCTGGTACTGACCGGCATCACCACACGTCCGGAGGTGGAGACCTTCCCCTTCCGGCCTGACCAGGTGGTGGATTCCATTCAGGATCTGATCGGCATCGCCGAGAGCGGGGTGGTGGAGTTTTGAGCGGCGGGCAGACGCTGACCGCTGGCATTATTCTGGCCGCAGGCGAGGGCACTCGTATGCGCTCGGCCCATCCCAAGGTTCTGCACACCCTGGCCGGCAAGACCTTCCTGCAGAGGGTCATGACCTCAGTGACCGCTTTGAATCCCGAGCTGACGGCAGTGGTGGTTCATCATCAGGCCGACCTGGTGGCGCAGGCTGCATGCTCATACGATTCTGAGGTGCGCATTGTTCGCCAGGACAGCAGACCGGGCACGGGACGTGCGGTCCAGTGCGCTGTAGACCAGTTGGATGGGGAGCTCAGGCACGACGGCCAGGTGCTGATTGTGGCCTCGGACATGCCCCTGCTGGACACGGATACGCTGCATAGTCTGCTTGACTACCACGTGAGTTCGGGTGACGGGGCCACGGTGCTGACGGTCAATTTGGAAGACCCAACCGGATACGGCCGCATCATTCGCGACCAGGATGGACGGGTTCTTCGCATTGTTGAACAGCGGGATGCCACCGGCACTGAGCTGGCTGTCAAGGAGGTCAACACCTCCGTCTATGTCTTCGAGGCGGATCTGCTACGACAGGCGGTCCGTGGTTTGGACGACAGCAATGCCCAGGGGGAGTTCTATCTGACCGATGCCCTGGAAACGGCCCGTCGCCTAGGCAGGGTCGGGGCTTTCGCCGCCCCTGATCCGCTCAAGGTCGAAGGCGTCAACGACAGGATCCAGTTGGCCGAACTGGCCAAGGCCCATAATCTGCGGGTATGCCAGGAGTTCATGCGCCAGGGGGTGACCATTCTGGACCCGTCCACCACCTGGATCGAGGACGATGTGGTCATCCAGCAAGATGCCGTCATTCTGCCCGGATGCTTCCTGCAGGGTCATACCGAGATCGCCGCGGACGCAGTCATCGGACCATATACCACCTTGATAGATGCCATCGTCGAGCCGCAGGCCAAGGTGGAGCGTTCCCGTGTACAGGAGACCAGGATCGGAGCACGGGCCAACATCGGTCCTTGGACCTATTTGAGGGCTGGCAACGTACTTGCCGAGGACACCAAGGCCGGGGCCTTCGTGGAAATGAAGAAGGCCACCATCGATCACGGGACCAAGGTGCCCCATCTTTCCTATGTCGGGGATGCTCACATAGGCCACGACAGCAACGTGGGAGGCGGGTCGATCACGGCCAACTACGATGGCGTGCACAAAAACCGTACCGAGATCGGGTCGGAGGTGCACGTGGGCGCTGGGAACCTCTTCGTGGCTCCCGTTCAGGTGGGCGATGGGGTCACCACCGGGGCAGGATCGGTCATCCGTCATCCGGTCGAGGATGGGGCCATGGTCTACTCCACCAATGACCAGCATCAGGTTCCGGACTGGAAGCCTGCCTGGGAGCGGTAACCATGACACCATCTTCTTCACAACAAGGAAAGGCGTGACAAGTGCCAGCATTGCAGGAATCCATCGACGCGGTCCGGGTGGCCGCTCGGGCCGCTAACGATGTCAAGGCTATGGACATCGTGGCTTTCGACGTCTCACAGCCGATCGCCATCACCGACATCTTCATGGTGGCCACCGGCAGCAACGAACGTCAGGTCCTGGCCATCGCCGAGGAGGTGGAGAAGCAGCTCCATTTGCAGAAGAATCTGGACCCCCGTTCGCGGGAGGGCGTACAGGAGGCCCAGTGGGTTCTGCTGGACTACGGTGATTTCGTCATCCACATCATGCACAAGCAGGCCCGGGCCTACTACGATCTGGAACGGCTTTGGAAGGACTGCCCCCAGGTGGACCTGCAGCTGGAGCACCCCTTCACCCTCGCCGATGATGACCCGGATAGCCAGCTGGCCTCCAAGGCGGACGATCTGAATGGGGATGATCTGCGCAGCCGTTTCGCCGACCCTCAGGAAAGCCATGACTGACTCGGTTGCCACCGTCGAGGACGGACGGCATGTGCGCTCCATGACCGTGGTCCGCCACGGACAGACCTCATACAATGCGAAGCACCGGATGCAGGGCCAGATCGACATCCCCCTCAACAGCGTGGGCCGCTGGCAGGTGGAGAGGGCTGCCGAGGAGCTCCGGGCTGAGTACGTGGATGGCGCTCCTCAAGACCGCCGCCTGCTGGTGGTCTCCTCTGACCTGGGCAGGGCTGCCGCCACCGCCCATGCCTTTGCCGACCCCCTGGGCCAGCCGGTCCATCTTGATCCTGGGCTGCGCGAACGCAGCTTCGGCGAGTGGGAGGGAGCCAGCGCCGAAGAAGTTCGTCAACGCTGGCCAGAGGACTACGAATCCTGGTCTCGAGGTGCCGGGGGAGAGCTGCTCCACGGTGCCGAGACCAAGGCTCAGGTGGGCAGACGCGGTTTGGAAACCCTGAACCGCTGGATCCGTCGTGCCGGTTCGGACACGGATCTCATGGTCTTCTCCCATGGGTCCTTCATAGCTCAGGCTCTTCAAGCTCTGCTAGGCATGACCAGTGAATATCCGGAATATTTGGGTCTGGTCACCATGCGGAACGCCCACTGGGCCCGATTGATGCCGCGAGACCTGCCAGACGGCGGTCTGCGCTGGTCAATGATCGACTACAATCGTGGTCCGGCCATCGCCATGCGTGGAGACTGGGACAATCCCCGGGGGCTGGTCCAGACTGACTGAGGTCATTGGGTGGTCGATCGACCATTACAGGATCGCCATGACGACCGGCTACCATAAGAACGCAGCCACCAGCCGTTGGATCAAAAGGGGTCGGAGTGAAGCAGTTCTTTCATGACATTTCCTGGGCGCAGATCATCGCCGGCGCTCTTGCAGCCATGACCTCCTTCTGGTTGGCGGCCAAGATCGGCGTGGCGGGATCCATCATCGGCGTAGCCATCGGTTCCATTGTTTCTGCCGTGGCTTCGCAGATCTACAAGAATGTTTTGGAAGCTTCTGGCCAGAAGCTTCAGGAGTCTGTGGTTGGCAGTGCCGACCAGGATGATGACGATTCCAAGACGGATCCGAATGCCGATTCAGCCGCGGATGGACAGACCACTACGCTGCCTGCCCAGAGGAATGGTCATTCGAATAATTCCTGCGATGCTGCTGACGGATCAACCCATGCCATGGCACCGGTAGATGGATCCACACAGGTCATGCCTCCTGTTGATGACCCGACCAAGGTCATGCATGGCACTGACAAAGAGTCCGTTGCCAAAACAGGCAGGACTATTTCGTCCAGCAATGGTCCTCGTACTCACGTGGCTCCCATTGCGGCCAACAGCAAGAAGAAACTGGATCAGAGACGCCGCAACGTCATCATCGTCTCAGTGGTCAGCGCTCTGGTGGCCGTACTGCTGTCTGCCCTGGCCATCAATGCCCTGACCAAAGGCGAAGGCACCGACAAGGTGGTTCGCAACGTGGTCAGTCCCTCGACTAGCCAGGTAACTCCTAGCCAGGATGAAGAGACCCCATCCAAGCCCTCGGGACGCACCGAGGAGCCAGAAGGCCGGACGACCCCGGGTGCTCCCCAAAATCAGCCTTCAGGGACGAATCAGAATCAGGGCAACGAACAGGGAGCCGGGCAGGGTCAGCAGCAGGGTGGAAACTCCACGAGCTCGCCTTCGCCGTCTGCCGACGCGACAGGCTCCACGCCCAGCCCCTCAAGCACGGCTTCCACACCACAGTCGTCGCCGACGAGCACAACCAACCCCTCGCCTCATAACTGATCTGCCGCTCGGCGCGGCACACCTATCCCACCATGTAATGTGACTAGGGTCACTTTTAGATGGGCCAAGAGGCTCGTCACTAAGGGCCTGGTCCTGAAGGCGGGATCAGCAATGAGAAAGGTGTGTTTATGCGCAAGGTTCTGTGCTCTCCCGGCTCCTATGTTCAGCAGGAGGGTGCCATGGGAAAGCTGGCCGGAGAATACGCAGCTCTGGGCGCCAAGGGCGCCCATCTGATCGTCGATCCGGTCATCGACGGGCTCTACCACGACGACATTGTCGCTTCCTTTGAGCGCGATGGGATCCCCTACGAACTGATGAAATTCGACGGCGAGTGCTCCATGGAGGAGATCGACCGCCATCGGGCCCACTTGGGCGACAGCGACGCTGTGATCGGCATCGGCGGCGGCAAGACCTTGGATACCGCCAAGGCCGTGGCCCATTTCGCCCACCTTCCAGTCATGATTGTGCCTACAGCGGCATCCTCAGATGCGCCCTGCTCAAGGCTCTCAGTGCTCTACACTCCCGAAGGTGTCTTTGACCGTTATCTGCCTCTGCCTGCAAATCCCAACGTGGTCCTTATGGATACCGATGTCATTGCTAAGGCTCCGGCGCGCTTTCTAGTATCAGGACTTGGCGATGCTTTCGCCACCTACTATGAGGCAGCCGCTTGTGTGCAGTCGAACGCTGTGACCATGACCGGAGGCCACGCCACCATGGCTGCCTTCGCTCTGGCCCGTCTCTGCCGCGACACCCTGCTGGAGGATGGGGTCAAGGCCGTGGCTGCTGTTAAGGCCGGTGTGCGCACAGCCGCCCTGGAGAAGATCATCGAGGCCAACACCCTGCTGAGCGGTCTGGGCTTCGAGAGCTCCGGACTGGCTGCGGCCCATGCCATTCATGACGGTATGACTGCCCTGGATGGCACCCACTCCATGCTGCATGGCGAAAAAGTGGCCTTCGGCACCCTGGCCCAGCTGGTCCTTGAGGATCGTCCTCTGGAGGAGACACGTAGGGTCTACGATTTCTTCCGCAGCGTGGGTCTGCCCACCTCTCTGGAGCAGATTGGCATCGGCCAGGCCAGCGATGAGGATCTGCTCAAGGTTGGCGAGCATGCCTGCGGTCCTGACGAGACCATGGGCAATATGCCCTTCGAGGTGACTCCCACCGATGTGGCTCACGCCCTGCGTGCGGCCGATCAGCTGGGCAAGCAGCTCTGATGCACCATTCTCCGGTCCCTTTTTGAAGGGCCAGGCGGCCGCCGGCATGAAGTCGACGGCCGCCTTCGTTTCGTCTGGTTTTTGCACTGGTCACCCTTGCAGGGAGCTGGCGACCTTTCGTATGGCTTCTTCACTTGGGCATGTGGCTGGACCCCCGCTGTGCAGTGGAAAGAGCACCTGCACAGTTGACCAGCACCAGGGCCTTCTCAATGGGCAGACCTTGGAAGATGCCTGCGCAGAGGACGCCCGAGTGTGCATCCTGCACCGTTGGTGTCTATGGCATGGACCTGAGGGGTGGGAATGTGCTGGCTCTGCATTGCATCCTTTGGCTGGCAGTACCAGTCGCCACTTGCTCCGGCCCTGAGAACCACCAGGCTGTTCAGTCTCAGCGAAAGCCAACGGCAGAGGGATTCCGACTTATTACGTCGCCAGTTTCGGGTTGGCGCCCTGGACGTTTCGCCAGGATTGGTCCCTCAAGTTCATTCAGCGACCAGATTGAATGCACTCCGTTGACCACATTCAGCACATTCAGTTCATTATCAGCCACCATAGGTCCCACATCAAAGAGCACAGGGACCCCTCCGCCCTGGCGTATGCATGCAAATCCGACCAGGCCGCGGGTGTTGTCCTTGTGACAGAAGGAATACCCGCTTCATATAGATACATCACCTGAAACCATGTTCATGCCTTCGTGCGTGCCCTCCGGTACGCGGGTCTCCGCGCCTCTTGCCGGTACGAAAGTGCGTTCGCCCGAGGGCTCGATCAAGGCTGCCGCGTATCCGGTATCACAGTCATCCAGTGCGGGCCCTCAGCGGGAACATGCAAGGCAGTAAGGGCTCCACGGGCCATGTCCGCCATCGGACCTGTGCCAATCACTCCCATTTGTCTGACTGCGTGGATCATGTTGTGTCCACCGCCGACTTGTATGGCACTACGTCTTGCGAAAATGTCCCTTCCGCACTCAGGGAGGTGGTCGATGTCCATACTCAGGTCAACCATCACCTGACCGAGATGGAGGATCCTTGGCTCAGTCATCGCCGCTGCTCCTCACAGCCACGGAATCCTTGGAGAAAAGGCGCAAATGGCATAGAGGATTCCTTTTAGGAGAAGGGATATACCAGCCATGCCAGGCCATTCAGGCCCAGGAAGCTGCCACCGAGCGGTCCTGAGAACCAGACCTCGTCCTTGGAGACCTGGGCTGTCACGAAAAGGAAGCTGACGACTATCCCCGCCAGCCAGCTGATGATGGCCGGGAGGTTGACTCCGTGCCAGTACCAGTAAGGGGAATCGGCTTGAAGGTTCAGAAAGCCGTCCGACTCGTAACGCTTGTGGAAGATCATATCTGACAGGAAGATGCCTGCCCAGGTGCTCAGCGGTACGGCCAGCAGGGAGATGAAGGCGTGACCGGCAACCGAGACCAGAACGGTCAAAGCCACGAAGACGACAATGCAGACGAAGGTCAGGACAGGGGAGCGATTGGCATCAGCTGAAGTGCCGAAGATGATGGCGATGAAGGAAAGCAGCGCAAAAGGCCGGTCATTGATCCAATTATTGCAGCGATGGTGTCTGTATCGCCGCCAAGGTTGACTGCAGTGATCAGAGCTGATTGAGGATCGTCGGCGAACCTCCAGACCAGGGCAAAGGAGGCCGACACAGACCCGTTGGATTCGACAGATGTGCCGCAGTCTTCAATGAGGTGGCGCTCGAAGTCGTCCTCATCGCTGAATTCTTCGGACAACCGTATTGCCCGGCGTGCCCGAGCAGGGACCGATGCTTTGGGAGTCCAAGCCCTAGGCGCTTTCCATGGCGCGCACGAGGCGCAGTGACTCATTCAGAGCTTGGCGAACGGTCATTCCCTCAAGTCCAAGACTGACTGTCGTAGCGATCGGCGCAGCGCTTCGGAATCCTGCGACCGTGTCGTGGGCAACCTGGCATGACTCGTAGATGCGATTGGCCAGGCGGATGATGTCCTCGGGACTGTTGGCTATCCCTACGGGGATGACTCGTATGGCGGCACTATTGGTGGTGCTGGTCCTTCCAGTAGTCGCGATGTCTGCGCCGCAGCGAACTTGTTCCAAAGCCAGCTTGGTGGAGGGCCCCAACAAATCGAGCGATCCACGCGACTTCATATCGTCCTCCCAGGCGAGAAGGCGCTTAGCGAACTGTTCTGGATCGATGCGTCTTCTGCCCTTGATAATCAGATCCGCTACTATCAGCGCCTGCTCGGTATCATTGGTCACAGACCCCGCAGACATGCCAGGTGCGATGGGTTGATCTGCAATATCTGCCGTAGGCCTCATGCATGGCTATTGGACTCGTGCTCTGCGTGGGCATGCCCAGCGCATCCCCCAAGGAAAGTCCAGTAAGTGCGCCAAGGGCGCCTTCCTCAAGCGTGCTCATTGTCGCGCGAGCACCCTCTAAAAATCTTCGCAATGCTTCGGACCGGGATTATCCTGCCTTAACTGAATATTATCGATGCAATCTGTCCAATCAGCACGATAAGCACGATTTGCCATGAAGCATGAGGCCCATATCGGCCTTTTGCCGTGTAGCGCATCAGCAGTGATCGCGGAAGCGCTGAGCAGATACCCTGAATTGGGTAAAAGGAACCCAGGTAGTTGCGTATGCATGCGTTGCCTCCGAATACTATGGGTTTGCATTTGTCGGAACTCTTTGATCGCTATGATCACTGTTTTACTGCGCTCAGCCAGGGGCCATGGGCCTAAGCTTGCAATGGCCGATTAAGCATCCATTAGAGGTGTTGTCGGCAGTGACCTGGAGCCTTTCTTATGCAATCATGAACTGCAAACTATTTGTTTGGACGTATGCGAAACAGTGTAAATCTGGATTTGACAAGGAAAACTACGCGCGTAGAATACCGTGTTGTAAGCAATGGAATGCGAGCGATGCCGCTTTCCTATCTACGCGGGTAGAACTACGATATTCGCAATTAAATCGTAGCGATCCCTTGCAAGGAGGCATAAATGGGAGCGAATCGGACCAAGAGGGAAGAATCTGAAACTGTGAATCTGCGGTCCAGGTCAAATTCCGAAGTGTCTGATCAACGGGAGCAGGCAGCTGATGTCAACTTCCGCACCAAGGAGGGCAGAAAGAGCTTCTGGACCAATATCGTGGCTGTATGGTTGGGCACAACCATGGAGTATGTTGACTTTGCCCTGTACGGCCTGGCTTCGGGACTGGTCTTTGGCGACATCTTCTTTCCCGGGCAAACGCCGGTCATCGCTCTGCTTTCCTCATTCGCGACCTATGCGGTCGGCTTCCTAGCCAGGCCTGTCGGAGCCTTTGTCCTGGGCAAGATAGGCGATAAGCGCGGACGCAAGTTCATCATGGTCTTCACAGTCATGCTGATGGGTCTGTCGACTACAGCCCTGGGGCTTTTGCCGACGTACCAAATGGTAGGCATTCTTTCGCCCGTTCTCTTGATACTTTGCCGCGTATGCCAGGGGTTCGGCGCTGGGGCCGAGCTTTCGGGAGGAGCAGTGATGCTCGCCGAGTATTCCCCTGTCAACCATCGTGGCCTGGTTTCCTCATTGATTGGCATCGGGTCCAATTCGGGCACCCTGCTGGCTTCTGCCGTCTGGCTCTTGGTCCTGCTTTTGCCCCACGACAGCCTGATCACCTGGGGGTGGAGGATTCCCTTCCTGGTCTCGATCCTGATTGCGCTTTTCGCCGTCTATCTGCGTCGCTCCATGCAGGAGACACCGGCATTTCGTTCCTATCAGGCCAATAGGAAGAAGGAAGAGGCTATTCTGGCTGCCGCAGGCAAGCAGGAGAAGAAGTCCCAGGGTGGCTGGAAGGCCTTCTTCGTCATGCTTGGTCTGCGTATAGGAGAGAACGGCCCCTCGTATCTTTCGCAGAGCTTCCTTATCGGATACGTAGTCACACTGGGCGTGAACAAATCTGTGCCGACCACAGCAGTGCTGATCGCCTCGTTGTTGGGCTTCCTGATCATCCCATTCTCCGGATGGCTTTCCGACCGGTTCGGCCGCAGGATTGTCTACCGCGTCTTTTGCCTGCTTCTGGTCCTCTACGCCTTCCCGGCCTTTGCCCTGCTGCAGTCAAAGAACACCATTGTTGTCAGCCTGGTGATAATCGTGGGTATGGGTGTGGCTTCGTTGGGCATCTTCGGAGTCCAAGCGGCCTACGGTGTTGAGCTCTTCGGCATTCAGCACAGGTATTCCCGGATGGCAGTCGCCAAGGAGCTTGGTTCCATCCTTTCCGGCGGCACGGCTCCGATGGTCGCCTCGGCACTGCTGGCAGCCTTCAGCTCCTGGGTGCCTTTGGCTGTCTACTACTGTCTGATGGCGGCGATCGGTCTGATAACGACATTCTTCGCTCCTGAGACCCGTGGCCGGGACCTGACCCTGGTTGATGATGCGATCTGATGAATCTCCATTGAATCGGTAATCTGTAAGAAGACCAGTTGCAAGGAGGGGAATGGTGACGAGGCGTCCGACAAGGGATGACGTGGCCAGGGAGGCGGGTACCTCATCCGCTGTGGTGAGCTATGTGATCAATCATGGTCCACGTCCAGTCTCCGAGCAGACCAGGCGCAAGGTCTTAGAGGCCATCAGGCGAACCGGCTATGTGCCTAATAATATCGCCAAGTCGCTGGCCAACGGGACCAGCGATACCTACGCCCTGCTGGTGACAGACCTCGCCAATCCCTTCCTGGCTCAGATGACCAAGGCTTTGGAACACAAGCTTTTCTCCTTGGGCAAGACCCTCCTGGTCGGCGATTCCAGCGATGACCCCAGTCGCCAGATGGAGCTCTTGGAATCCTTCCAGCGTCAGCAGGTCTCTGGTCTGGTTTGGTATGGCGTGGACCAGCCTCTTCCCATGGATGCCCTCGAAACCTACCCGGGAACCGTGGTTATGCTCAACCAACCGGAAGGACAGGAATTGAGTCCCTCTGCAGGGCGCCGGGTTCGATTGGGCCTTGACGAAAGCGAAGAGGCTAGGATGGCCACAGCCCATCTGATAGGGCATGGCTATCAAAAGCTGGCCATCATTGCCGGCCCTCGGGAGCGTCTCAATTCGCGGGAAAGAATCCGTGGGTGGAAGAGGGCCATACGTGAATCCGGCCTTGAGCCAGGGCAGGAGATCTTCGTTCCCTACACCTGCCAGGGGGGATACGAGGCGGCGGAGCTGGTCGACGATCAGGTTGAGGCTGTCTTTGCTTCGAATGAACTTCAGGCCATGGGTTTCCTGGCAGGCATGGCCCAGCGCGACAAAAAAGTGCCTGATGATGTTGCTTTGGCGGCGATGAATGGGACTGACCAATCCGCATATTTGATTCCGTCACTGACAGCCGTCCAGCTGTCCGAGGATGAGATAGCGGACAAGATTGCCAAGGTGTTGCTGAAACCGGACGGCGCCTATCAGGACAATGGCGATGATGGAGACGACAAATCAGGGGGTTACGAGACTTCCGTCGCTCCAACAGATCGTTCGGATGCTCCTGTCCGTACTGGTTTAGGCACAATTCCGGCAGCTCCACAGCTGGTCGTAGGCCGTAGCTGTGGATGCAGCCAAAATGAGGTATGAAAATAGAAATGAAAGATGCAGTCAACATTATCGTCGACTGTGACCCGGGCAACGGTGTGCCCGGAGCCAACGTCGATGATGCCCTGGCCATTGCCTATGCCTTGCGTTCCGAAAAGCTCAAAACCAGAGCAATATGGACCGTGTTCGGCAACACTACCTCTGATCTCGGTTATTCGAGTGCAGAGGCCTTGCTGAGATCCATGGGACGCATGGATGTTCTTGTCCGTCGAGGGGCGGACGGCCCGCTGCAGGGATCACGCCAGCCTTGGCTGACCAAGAGGCTCAATGCGGCCAGCAGCCCCGAGGCGCCAGAAGTATGGAGAAATGCCGTGGGATCGCAGGCAGGGTTCCATGCATCAAGCGCCGATAAGGCATCAGCCATACCAGAGGTTTCCGGGCCTGATCAGCTTGCGCAGGATGTGCTTGCTTGCAGCGGTCCGGTGTCCGTTGCCGCCATAGGACCTCTCACCAACATAGCCAGACTGATCAGTGATGAGCCACAGGTCGTTGACCATATCGAAAGGATCAGCATCATGGGCGGTGCCATTGGATTCGGCGATGAGGTGGACACCAACTTCGCCGTCGATCCGGTGGCAGCTAGGCGGGTGCTGGAATCCGGCATTCCCATCACCTTGGTTCCGCTTGATGTGACCAGGAGCACGCATCTGAGCCAGCGATGCTGGGATCGCATGATCGCCGAGGCCGATGCAAGCAAGGCGCCGTGGAAGGACTCGATGGACGACTGGTTGAGACCGTGGCTGACATACAGCAGACGAACTCGACCGGTCGATGGCATGTGGCTTCATGACCTGGTATCCGTCTTGGCGCTGGCTGAAAGGGACCTGGTTGCTCTTCGTCCTGCACGAGTGAATCTTGCCGACAGCGGCAAGCTGCTATTGGCTGACAGGAATGGTGACCAGCCTGGCAGTGGTGTCAGATCGTATGAGGTGGAACTTTGCACAGATGTCGATAATTCACGCATGATTCAGGTCTGGCAGCAGGCTGTTCTGCCTCGCTGAAGCTACGAGGATCTGATTTAAATCCGGGCCGAGCCCTTTTCACTATCTCATGAGTTAGTCATGGGGGCTGCAGCACATGTACGCGTCTAATTATTCCGCAAGTGGTTGGACTTTGCGGTGGCGGTCATGTGCTGTTTGGCAGCCTCCTGGACCTTCGAAAACCCAGGAATATTGTCAACCTGCTTATAGCAACGACCTAAAACGCTGTCTGCATCACTATCGCCGGTCACGATGCCCGATTGCCCGTAGTGATGGCTCTGCGTTGCTTAGGGGCAGCTTTGCCAAAACACAATTGTAAGAGCCGAAAACCATAGCGTTTTCACAGGTCGACCACAGTCAATGATGGCAGTTTGACTGTGCCGTAACACAGTCATTGGCAATGGTCCAGACATGTATCGGCTGTTGCTGAGCATGAGAAAAAAAGAGAGCGATCTGGAGTTTGCAAGCCCAACGAATATAAAAAGATCCCGAGGTGACCTCGGGATCCTATCTGTGGAGCTAGGGGGGTTCGAACCCTAAAATAGGCAAAACCGGAGAATCAAGCGGGAGTAAGTATGGGACGGTGAGACCTACTCCTGATTGACTTTCGTTAGCTTTTTTCGTATGCCATCTTGGACAGTTGGAATAGTTAAATTAGGCGGGTTGCGCTCAAAGTGCGCTCAAAATTGCCGGTGTTTCGTGCTGTCGTACTTGCGTCGCATCCGCTCGTAGTCCTCTGTGCTCCCCCATACCCTGATCGCCGAGATGTCCTGCTTGACTTCATTCTTGGCCGCCTCGATTCGCGAGCGTTCCTCTGGTGTGAGAGTGGGGTCTTGGAGCTTGTCGAGTAGCGCGTCCTTATGGCGTTCCATGGTGGCCTTGATCTGCAGGTGGCGTGCGATGACTTTGCTCTGGTCTGAAGGGTTGTAGCCGCGGGGGCGCATGCTTACGTCCTGGGTGTCATCGTAGTGGGTCATGGGTGTGGGGCACATCTTCGTTGCCCTATGCCGGGACGCGGACGTGTTCGACTGTGACATCATGGCCTCCGGGGCCTGGACCAGATCCTGCATATTCGTATACTACGATTTTGCCTCATGCGTGTGCTTCCTCTACCATGTGTGCCCCGCCTATGAGGGGATGATTCTACAGGGTTTCTTGGCCCGATGATATTCACCACCGTGGAAAGCAGAAAAGCGCCCCCGTTCTCCGTTCTATCGGAGGCGGGGGCGCTTGTTTGTGGGGGGGGGGGGGTTACTTGCCGGCAATCCGCCGGACGCTGGCCCCGGAGTCGACCTCGGGGACTCCGGCGATGGAAGTGAGTAGGCTGATGACGGAGGCGAGGGCCGCGGTGCCGGCCACCATGGGCCAGTCCACTGCGCCGATTGTGGCTGCGCTGACGGGGATGGCGGCCATGGCGGCCTGTGCTCCGGTCTTGACGGCGCGCACCAGGGCCGCTTTCACCCAATCCTTCAGAGACGAGCCTGCTGGCGGCTCGGGCGGGTTGGCGGCCGCGTGCTGTGGTAGCGTATTTCGATCTGTCATTGTTGTCTCCTAGTAATTGATGGTCTGTCCTGGGTAAATCAGGTCGGGGTTGGCGATGCCGTTGGCCGATGCCAATGCTTGGACGGAAGTGCCCAGGGATTGGGCGATGCCCGAAAGGGTGTCGCCGGATTGCACGGTGTACGAGTGTCCGCTGTCCTGGGCTGCGCCACCTCCGAGCGACAGCACCTGGCCGGGGTAGATGAGGTCGGGGTTGGCGATGCCGTTGGCCGATGCGATGGCCTGGACCGAAGTGCCGTAGCGGAACGCGATGGAGCTCAGGTTGTCACCAGGCTGCACCGTGTAGGAGCCTGCTGGTGCGGCGGCCGCCGGGGCCGCGGAATCGATGCGCAGCACCTGGCCCGGGTAAATTCTGTTGGCGTCGGCGATTCTGTTGATTTCTGCCAAATGCTGCCAGGAGGTGCCGTACGCCGAGGCGATGCCCGAAAGGGTATCGCCGGATTGCACGGTGTAGGTGTCGCCACCAGAAACATTGGTGTCAGGCGCTACTGGAACGGTGATGTTGGGCGCTGGCTGCTGGGAGCCATCGAAGGCCGCGTATGCCAGCCAGTCCTCGCGGGAGCCATAGAACTTGTTGAGATCCAGCGGTCCGTTGTACCCGCTTAGCCGGCCGTTGGAGGAGTACTGGCGGATGGTGCATCCGTATGCGTTCTCGTTCCACGGAGCGTCCTGGTAGCCGGTGCCATCTATTGATGCGTACTGGGCGACCCACAGGCCGCAATCGTGGCTCTGGCCGACCTGGGCGATTTGGCCGTACACGGACGCTGACGCGTAGATGAGCGGCTTGATGCCGGTCAGACGGATGATTTCCGCCACGACTGCGTCCAGATAGCCCACATTGCCCCAAGCGTTATTGGAGCCCGACTCCCAGTCGACCGCCAGGACGGCCTTGTGCAGCCATCCACGGACCTGGTCGACGAAGAACTTGGCCTCGGCCTGAGCGCCGGAGCCGCGGACGTACATGTATACGCCAGCGAGCTTGCCGCAGTCCAAAGCCTGGTCGACGGCGCGGGCGCAGTCCGGGTTGACGTACCCAGTGCCCTCGGTCGCTTTGGCGATGATGAATTCAGCTGGCACCGAGCTCACATCGATGCCGGATTGCCAGCTGGAAATATCTATGCCATTAAGAGCCATGACCGGCCCCTCTCCGCCCGTTTCCGGGCATGAAAAAAGCCGCCCCACGATGGGACGGCCATGGTTGTGGTTCGCGCCTGGCTAGCTGGCCAGGACGAGAATGAACAGCATGATGGGCAGCAGGTCGCGCAGGAGCGAGGCCAGCAGAAGGCTGAGGCCTAGGGTGGCGAGTCCTGCCGCCGCGATGCAGGCGAGGATGGCGAGGAATGCGGATGGTTTCATGGCTGTCTCTTCTGGTGGTGTTGGGCGAGGTACGATTCGGCTTCCTGCATGACCCAGCAGGAGGCGTGGAGGGCTTCGAGCTTGCTGAGCTCGTAGCGCACTTTCGTGCTTTGGTCCCCGGGTTGTTCCATCAGGCCGATCAGCGTGTTCTTGATGGTGTCCTTGCGTATCTCGATGAGTTGTTCGTTGGTTTCGCGGATTCGCTCGCTCATTTCTTGGGTCTGCTGCCAGTGTCGGTTCATCGTGGACCCGTAGGGCAGTTGGCCGGGGTCGACGTGGCTGTACAGCCAGGTGGAGAGCCTGGCGATGCTGCCTGGCCAGAGTTTGATGACCAGGCCGAGGACGGCGACGACCACGGCATCGGAGATCAGGCCGCCGGTCAATGAGTCGAGCATGTGCGATACTGCCTTTCATGGGAGAGGAGACCCGCACTGTCAAGCCTCCGGATGGTGAGCATGCGCAAGGATTTACCCCGCCCGGCCCCGCTCACTGCCCCACCCTCCAGGTTGTCGGCGGGATAATGACTTGCCTGCTACTGACCCCCTGCGGCCAGGAGGCCAGTTGGACGACACCGTTGGGATTGATCTTGCCGAGGAGGAAGCTGTTGCCGCCGTTTGTGGCGAAGACCACGTACAGTTCCTTGCTGGGCGCAGCCCTGCGGTCAATCGTGCACACCGTGTCGTTGTACGTGGCGCTCGACCCGTCCTTCGTGTCCAGCCAGCCGGAGAAGCTGACGATGCTGTCTGCGACGCTGAGATGCAGCAGGTTGTCCTTGTACTTAGCGGCCACCGTCGTGGGCAGGCGGGCGTAGCTGACGTCCGTGCTCGCGCCCAGCAGACCCTGGACCATGTATCGTGATATGACCGCATACCCAGCGTCGTTGGGGTGCATACCGCCTTGATCGTCGGTTAGACTGGTATCCCCGTACAGCCACTGGTATCCGTGGCCGATGACTTGCACGCCGCTCTCAAGCGCAGCTCGGGCGGCATCGTAATCCCGGTCCAGCAGATAGTTCGGGACGGGTTTCGCGCACCACAGGCTCGGGATGCACACGACCCGCGCGTCCGGCCAGGCGGACTGGCAGAAGGCGAAACACTTGATGGCAGCCACGTACGTAGGGGCATCGTAATCGTTCTGGCAGCCCGCCACGATGATGATATCCGGCGTCACTCCGTTGTCTCTCGCGAGCGTCGCCTGCTGTTGATAGTTGCGGCCCAGCTCTCCTCCGGCCAGGTAGCCCGACCCGCCCACCGCGTAGTTGACCTCCTGCCAGCCCATCGCGTCGCTCACCAGCTTGCTGTAGCGCTTGAAGGGGTTTGACGCCATATACCCCTGCGTGAAGCTATCACCTATCCACAGGCACACACCGCCATGCAGCGCATGCCATGTAAGCGATTCCTCGGAGCGGATCAGACGGGCCACCGTCCCGTCCTGCACCCCCTTCTCTGCGGCATTCAGCGCATCATCCCTTGCCTTCTGCGCCTCATCCCTGGCGGCCCTCGCCTCATCCCGCGCCTGCCGGGCCTCAGGGGTCACATCCCCGATAGGCCCCGGGATAGCCACCGTACGTCTGTCAACAATCTGATCCACCATGAAAACCTCCATATGATAGGAAACTGGACAATAACGCCACAAGATAAGGAAAACGAATGACTGAGGAAGAAAAAAATGCCGCAACAGGGAAATAAAGCCGCCGCCACAGATCAAGCGGCTATCTCGCAGCCAGACAAACAAGAGAAGCAAGAAGGCGAGACGGCGCTTCAACAAGCCGAAGGTAATGGTGAACAAACTCCAGCCTGGTTTTACAAGGGATTCAAGGCATTACCATATGTCATCCTTGTTTTCGCAATACTGCTAGTAGCGATCAACCGTTCCGCAAACAAGATCGGTCCGCAGAATCGGCTCAATTTTTGGGCTTCTTCGCTATCATTGTGTGCATCTTTCTTCTCGTCCGTGTCAATGTTTTTATCGCTATGGAATGAGAGCAAGAAAGTCACTGTGGCAGTGACACTAGCCTATGTCGGTGTGATTATCTCCCTGTTTGGTTCAGGTTTGTCGCTTATACTGGTTATCTTTGCCGGGCACTAATCCGCCAGCGTCCAGTAGCCCCAGCCCAGAATTTCCGTGACCCCGGTTCGACTGGCGATAATCTTCCACGATCCTGACCTGCGGTCAGTCCAGGCTGGTGCGCAGAAAGCGTTAGGCGGCACATACACGGCTGCCAAGCCATCTGCACCATGCGCATCACATCCTCGCTCATACCAGAGCTGCCCGTCTAGGGAGAGCATCTGATAGGAGCACTGCCAGTCTGATAGGTCTACCGATTCGAAGGGCCCGTTAAGCTTGGACTGTCGCTGCCAGCGAGCGCCGATACGGTTTGTTGCGCCGCGTAGGAGTAGGATGTCTTGTCTGCCTATGTTTTCAGCTAGTACTCCGTTACCCATAATGCTCCTCTCAGGTTCGCATGAATTGCGTGTAGGTGTTGAGTCGGGCGGTGTTGCTGGCGAAAGCTGGGTAGCTGCCGTTGAGGCCTTGCATCTGCAGTACTACGGAGATGCTGCTGGGTAGGGCAGTATATTCCTTGTTGGCTGTCAGGCTGCAGGTAATCATGATGAGTTTGTCTGCGACTGTGGTTGGTACGCGTTCTGAGAGCATGACATCAGTGTTTACGAGTAGTCTTGCCAAGCCTATTGGCGCGCCTTGTGGGTTTTCGCCTGATACATTTGCGTTTACTGAGACTTGTAGCACGCACCTGCTTGTGCCTTGTGGTACTGGGATTTCCAGGATTACTGCGGTGGACCAGGTAGTGCTTAAGCCGAAGTTTGACGTGTTCTTTTCCTGGATGTCAATCACTGGCTGTGATTCAAGCAGCTTCTTGATCTGTTTCTGCTGCTCATCCAGACGCTTCGTGACCTGACCGAGCTCCGTGCCTGTGGGCCTGTTCGCTTCATCTTTTTCGCGCTCTTGCTGACGCTGGCGGCGGTCACGGGCGAGGAAGCCGTCAAGGTTGCCTGGCTGGTATTTGCCCATGATGTTTATCCTTCCGTCCTGGTTCGTGCCTGCAGGTCGAGCCAGTCGCTGTCGGATGATCCTTTCACATCGGTGATCTTTAGGTGCAAGACCTTGTCTCCTAGGAAGTCGTCCTCAACTCGTACGTCGGCCCAGTCGCCGACGTGCACGGGGTATTCTTCGCCCACGGATAGGCCTATGGTTTCGTTCATGCCGGTCCCGTACCAGGCTTGCGCTGTGGCGTAGTGCTTCAGGGTCGCCAGCTCGGAGACAGTGGTGTGCTCGCTGTTCTTTGTCTGCAGGACGGGCCAGCTGTGACTGGGTAGGTCATTACGGGTAGCGCGAGCCATGACGGTTTTGTCGGAGCTTTTACCGCCCATAGCCCACACGTCGGAGCACATGCCCGACCCGTCTTCCTGATAACCGGTCAGGCGCACCCGCTGACCGGGAACGGATGCAGTCCACTGCCAATGCCTGTCAGCCAGGTCGGGAGTGGCCTCGAGAGCGAAGCTTAAGCGCCCGGCCATGTCCACTGTCGGGCGGAAGCGGATCTCGTCACCGTCCTGCAGGTCAGCTAAATCGGATAGACGGTCAGCCACTGTGGCCAGGTCCCACCCGTAGTAGGTGCGGGTATGGTCGCCGCCCTGCTTGCCGGGCAGGGTGATAGGCAGGGAACCCCATTTCAGCGCCTCGCTCACCAGGCCGGCGGCGATGTCGCGGTAGGAGCCGGTGAAGGTCATCGCCCAATGCCCGGCGGGATGCTCCTCGTCCACGAGCACGTCGCCGTCGTGGAAGGCATCGTCCAGCGCGTGATCGAGGACGAGCCTTTTACCTAGGAGCGTCCAGCCGCCGCCGACGCTGAGGGAGAGCTTGCGGCTGGCTGGATCCCACTGCCTTGATGTGATGACCCCAGCATGCTTGACATCAGATGGTGTGCGCTGCACAGCCAGCAGGGTCTTCCACGGCCGCAGCATCTCATAGAGCGACGCCCCTTGTGAGCTCACTGCCATGGTAGAGCCCATAGTCACATCCACTTGCATCTGGCCAGGCTCCGATATCGAGTCCGACCAGCTGCATGCCACATACGGTAGCCGGCCTAAATGGTTACCAGTGTGCGCAGAGTAGGCGTGCACCGTCAAAGGCGCATTCACTTTCTGTCACCTCCAAGCAGGTCGTAAGGATACAGTGAGCTGACCAGCACCTTGAGTTTGCACGCTGATATTGCTGATACCTGGGGGCAAGGGGAAGGCATCGTCATAGGTGACCAGGCCTTGAGAGGGATTCATGCTCGCGAAAGCTAGATCCATAGGAGCCGTGCTGCCACTCCAGCTCACCTTGCGGCCAGCTAGGCTGAGCGTCCACCCGGTAATCCCTTTTGCGGACACTGTCGGCCAGGTAGGAGCAGACCCCACGTTCTCCACCTGCGCGACACCATGCGAAGCTTCGACCTGGACGCGAGGCCCGTATTTGAGAGGGTCAGGACAGTATACGACTAGACTGAATGTCATCGATTGCAGGCTGACCAGCAGCGTAGATCCTGGGTCGTCAGCCAGCCAGCCAGTCAGTTCTCGCCAGCCCATAGCATCCTCAACCCTTACCGTCAGCGGCTGGCAGGCGAGCGCGTTGATACGGTCCACGAGTCTGGCGAGGCTGAGTGAGGACCGTTGTGCTGCTGCACAGCGGATAGTGAGGGTGCGTGACTCTGAGGTTAGGCGCGCTGGCCAGTAGGAGCCGTCTTGCTGGGGTATGGCCTGGGCGGTCTCCCGGGGTTTCGGAGTGCCGGTCAGACCATCTATACCATCCTGCCTAATCCATGCGTCAGACCGCTGGTCGAGTCGATTATCGGTTAGGGTCAGGGTGTCCTGTCCGGTGATGAGTTGGATTCTCATATATCATCCCCATCTGCTTACAGCTGCCGCAGCTCGGGTATCGAACATGGCGAACAGCACGTCCGGGTTGGTGCCTCGGGCGTCGATATCCACGGTGACCTGAGCGCCAGAATTTGATGCTTGGTTAGGCCCATTGGGGTGCATGAGGTTGGTGGATGCGGCATCCATTGAGAGAGTCTGATTGCTCAGGGTGAGGCCAGCGGCTAGCTTGTCAAAACTATGGTTGACGGTGGCTTGGCTGTCATCTATGCCCAGGGCCATGCCGCGGCCGATCATCACGCCCACCTGGTCGCGGAAGACCCGTGATGGCGAGTGGATGCCCAGCTTCTCCTTGACCCAGTTCAAGGCGTTTCCGGCCGCGTCGGCCGCGGCCTGGGCTAGTTGTTTGGCGGCCCCGGATAGTCCGTTGACTATGCCTTTGATGATGTTTATTCCTATTTCGCCCCAGTTGACCTGCGCGAAGCCGTTCTTGATGCCGCTGATGATTTGCGGCAGGGCCGCGAGCAGCTTCGGTATGGCTTGGACCAGGCCGCTGGCCAGGGTGATGATGATCTGGATGCCGGCCGAGATGATCTGCGGCAGGTTCTGCGCCAGCGTGTTGACGATGCTGGCTATGATCACTGGTATCTGGGACACGAGTTGGGGAAGGGCGTTGACCAGTCCGTTGATCAGGGACAGGAGCACTTGGACCCCTATTTGGATGATCTCCGGCAGGTTCTGGGACAGCGTCGTGATGATCGCGTTGATGATCGTGGGTATTTGCGCCACTAGCTGCGGGAGAGCATCCACCAGGCCTTGGATGAGGCCGAGCAGGATGTTCATTCCGCCTGTCAGCAGCAGAGGCAGCAAGGTTGTCAACGATGTCAGGATTGTGCTGATGAGCGTGGGTATTTGCTCAGCGAGCTGAGGCAATGCGGCCACCAGGCCTTGGATGATGCCGTTGAGCAGCTGCATGCCCGCCGACATGATCAGAGGCAGCTGCTGCACCAAGGATGTAATGAGCGTCATGATCATGGTCAAGGCCGCGGGGATGATCTGCGGCAGGTTCTGCGCCAAACCTCGCACGAGCGCGGCTATGATCTGCGCAGCCCCGGCGATAAGCGAGGGCGCGGCCGTGGTTATGCCGTTCAGCAAGCTGACCATCACCTCGGACCCGGATGCCATGATCTCGGGAAGGGCGTCTAGGATTGTCGCCGTGAAGTGTCCGATCATCGCGGGTGCTTGCTTGGCGATGGAGTCGATTGCAGTGGACAGGCCTCCGTTCATGCTCTGATCAAGCAGGCCCAGGCCGGCGACCAGGCCGGCGATGATGGCCCCGATGCCGAAGAATTTCAGGAAGTTCCCCGGGGCGAAGAAGTTGCTGACCATGCTGCCGACTTTGCCTAGGCTTGATTGCAAGGGGCCTGCGATGATGTCCCCCAGGCCGCCGAAGAGGTTGCCCACGCCTGACGCCAACGGAGCGAAGGCCCCCTTGATGCCCTCTCCCACTCGGCCGAAAGCGGCTCCGATTTTGCTGTCGCCCAATTTGTCGAACGCGGAAGAGAATCCTTGCCCCAAGCGTGTGGAGAACACTTTGAGATGCAGGTCGGCTGTACTGGTCAGTTTGCCGAATCCGGTGCCGATGGATGACCCCAGGCCGGCTATCGTACCGCCGATTCTCGTGTCCGCCAGCTTGGAGCCCAAACTGCGGAAGGGGGCGGTCAACCCGTCCACGCCTTTGCCTATGCGGTTCAAGGCATTGGCGAACGGGTCGCCGTCGACGGCCATCGCCTCACGCAGATCCTTGTTGAAGTAGCCCTTGAACTGCTGCAGGCCGCCCATGGCACCCTGTAGATTGTCCGGCAGGCCCTTCACTTTGTACAGCAGGTCGCTGATGCCTTTGTCTCCGGCATGACCGATTCTGTCGAAGGCTTCGCTGACGGTCTTGACGTTGCCGCCAACCCCGGCCAGCACGCCGAACCCGGCCGCCAGCGATGCAATTTTGCCGGCCAGGTCGCCGATGGATTCCTTACCGTTGTTGAGGTTGTCGGTGAACGCAGACAGCCAGTCGCCGGCCTGTTTGACAGCCGGCGCGAGCTTGTCCCCGAACATGTCGGCGAATGGTTTGAGCTGTTTGGCGACAGCGTCGATGGCCGGGTTGAGCTTGTTGAGCAGGTCGCGGGCCGCGTTCAGGACCGGAGTGCCGAACTCTTCACCGAGCCGGCCCATGGCCGCACGCATGTTGTCGAACGCTCCCTGGAAGGTGCTTCCGGCGGCGAGCGCTGCGCCTCCAAGGCCTTCCTCCATGGCGTCGGCGAAGGTCTGGAAGTCGATCTTGCCGGAGGAGACCATGTCGGAGATCTGTGCGCTGGTCTTTCCCAGGTGCTTGCCGAGGAGTTGGAGGACGGGGATGCCGGAGGACATGAGCTGGAGCATGTCGTCGCCTTGGAGTTTGCCGCGGGCGGCGACGGAGCCGAAGATGGTGCCGATGTCGGTGAGGCTGCGACCGGAGATCTGGGCGGTGTCGGCCACGGTCTTGAGCACGCGGGTCATCTGGCTGCCGGATTTGATGCCGGAGGCGCTCAGGCTTGCGGCCACCGTGGCGGCGTCGCCCAGGCCGAAGGCGGTGCCTTTGACGGAGTTGAGCGCGTCGGTCATGATTTCGGTCACGTCGCCGGCGGAGTGGCCTAGGCCTTTGAGTTTGGCTTGCGCGTTTTCGATGGCCAGCGCCCGGCCGAAGCCTCCCTTAGCTGCAAGGCCGGCTATGCCGCCGGTGATGGTGCCGATGACCCCGAGCCCGGTCTTGCCGATCTTGTTGAAGGCATCCCCCATCTTGCCGACAAGGCTTGTTGAACCACGGGTGGATGCTTTGTCGATGCTATTGCCGAGGTCGCCTTCGATTTTTCGTCCGAAGCCGCGTCCGGAGGGCTCGACCTGGACGTATACGGTTCCCACGTCCTGTGCCATCGGTTGCTCCTACTTTGTTCTTAGGTCGGTCCCGATGGCGGTCGGGTCAGTCGGATATGTGGAAGGTGTCCTGAAGACGCTTGCGTCGGGCGAGCCTTTCCGCGTGTTGCTGGCTGGTTTCCTGGCGGGACGGCGCGAAGAGGTTGTTCCTGGCGTCGGTCCAAGGGCGATAGCCTTTGTGTTTGAGTCTGCCTTCAAGCTCCATCTGGTCCCATAAGGCAATCTCGGCACCCGTGGGGATGTAGGACCATCCTGCGAGTGCGGCATAGCTGCTGCTGGTGTGGTTCCGCAGTATTTCTCGTGTAAATCTCCAGGCAGTGCCGAAGCCGATATTGGGGCTGGGTTTGCTCATTGCCGGGGCTTTCAGCCAGGCGCGCAGGCTTACCGGTCGCCAGGTCGTGCGGTAGCGCTGCTGCCAGTCCGCGTCTAATGCTCCTCGGTGCTGTCCGTGGAGGATGAGGAGGTAAGCGCTTTTGGGTCGATGCCGGATTCCGTTGCCCAGGCTTTTACAATTCCGGTCAGCCACCCCATGGCGTTGTCGGACCTGCGTAGCTTGTTCCAGAGGGTGGGGTGGATCTGTTCGAAGTAAGCGAGGAAAACCGCCATGGCTTGGTACTGCTCTTCCTCCGAGAGGACGACTTTGCTTTTGATAATGAAGATCATCTGGATGATTTCCAAGGGCAGCCCGGCCTTGCTGTTCAGGTTGGGCAGGTCGAACTTCAGTCCCAAGGCCTCCAGATGGACCTGGGGGTATTCCTGCTCGTCCTCATCGATTTGGGGTTCAACTACGGCGTAGGTGGTCTTATCGCTCATGGCGGTCTCCTGGATGTTGATTGTTGTTGTGGTGGGGCGGTCTGTTCTGGGTTAGGGTTCCCGCCCCCGCGAGACCGCCATCCAGCGGGGGAGGGAAGTGTGCGTGTCCTGGGATGTCAGGCCTTTTTCGCGGCCGCCTTCGGCGTGGTGGCGGGCGATGCTTCGTCGGAGAGCAGTCCGTAAGCGTGGAACTGGTAGCCGTCGGAGGCTTTCGCCATCTGCAGGGTGACCGTGAACTTGATGGTGTCGGTGTTGGTCAGGGTCAGGTCGTCGCGGTCGCTGACCTTGGCCTTGCCGCCACACACGATGATGGGGTTGGCGTACTGGTCGAGGGCCGCCAGCACGAAGCCGTAGCGCTGGTTGGTGGTGGCGTCCCTGATATGGAAAGCGCCGTGCTCGTCGGCGGCCACGCCGAAGTAGGCCTCGGCCATGTCGCGTTTGCATTCGATGCCGGGGATCTGCAGGGTCCAGTATCCGGGCTCGGTCTCGGAGACCACGATGTCGCCGTTGTGGGCTTTGATGTCGGTGGTGTCGCCCGGCTCGGGGTGCAGGGTCGCGCCGTCTTCGGAGTTGTATCCGACGGGCTTTTTGCCCTCGGGCGGCTGCCATGCTGTGTCTGCAGGCATGGCGAACTCCTCGCCGTCCTTGAACAGGAAGAGCGCGTAGTCCTTGATGAGCTTGACGAGGTCGGCGTTGTTGCCGCTGGTGATGTAGGAGGTGTCTGGCTTGGTCATTGCCGTATGTGCCTTTCGGGTTGGACTGTTGTAGAGGTGAAGGCATGTGGCGGCATGCGGTTTGTCGGGTTATGTGGTCGATACCTGCAGAAGCAGAATCGCGTAGGCGAAGATGAGCGGCCCGTCCGCCTGCCGCATGGGGCCCGAGGAGGGTGCTGCGGACACGATGGGGAAGGACAGGCCGCCGGCTGTGATGGCGTGGATGATGTCAGCGGCAAGGTCCTGTGCCTTGGCGAAGTCGCCGGTGCCGTCCTCCCCGCGGGCGATGACGCTCAGGCGCAGGCGCACGTACTGGCTGACGGGTGTGGCCATGCCCTGCGGCTCCCCGGCTAGAACGCACTCCAGAAGCGGATTGCCCTTGTCGCGCAGGCTGCCGAAGTGTACGCCGGGGAAGCAGGCTCGCAGAAAGGGTAGGAGCGTGGCCTCAATCCTGGGGGTACGGGCTGGCGGCGTCATACGCGCACCCGCCCGAGCGCCTGCGTCAAGGCACCGTTCTTGGTCTCGTTGGGCCCGTCGGTGATTAGGGTGACGCCGTTGCGGGTCCTGCCCTCGCTCTGGTCCCTGACCTTGATACGTCCATGAGGATCGTGGCCAACGGCCCGCTCGCAGGCTTCGTGCACCACCTGCTGGATCCGTTGGCTTTTCAAGACCTCGTTGCTGAACGCCTGCCGGTTGAATACGAACTTGCACCGCTTTGCCATGTTCAGCCTTCCTTAAGCGACACGTTGATGACCTCGCCGACATGGCGGCCGGCGGTGTCATGCCAGATGGCCACAGTGCCCTCAATCCGGGCCATGCGCCCCCTGACCCTGACCACATCGCTCTCCCGGATGCCGGTGGGCTCGGGGGAGCGGATGTAGAGCGTGCAGTTGTATTCGACCGCCAGCGAGTCGGTGTCGGCGGCGGCGTCCTTCTGGAAGGGTGCCACCAGCGCCGGCATGCTTTTCCAAAGGTGCAGGCCGGACTGGAAGGTGTTTCCGTCTGCGTCGGTGTCTGCAAGCCCCCGGTAAACCTCAATCGTCTCCAACCGGATCTCCCATCTGAATGACGAAGGCCCTGCGCGCGGCACCTACGCCGAGCGACCTTTTCTCATTGTCGAGCAGGTAGAGGTCGCCCAGCGGGTTGCTAAACGTGTAACCGCTGGTGAACGGGCCGGTGGTCTCGTTCGCCTGGCTGGTGCCTGCTGGCAGACCGGTTTCGTCGGCCGCCAGCGCCCGTTGGACCATGGCGCAGCAGATGTCGGCGCAGATGCCTGGCTCCTGCAGCTCGTAGTCGGCCCACCGGGGGCAGGTGGCCCGGATCTTGCGCGAGGCCCGGGCTAGCAGGACGCCGGCCTTGCTGCGCTGGTCCCCGGTCAGCTTGTGCCAGCCGGATTCCAACTCCTCAACGGATGCGAAGGCGTTGTCCTGCGGGGTTTCGTCTCGTCCGCCCATGGTTCCTCCTAGAGTTCGTCCACCCGTTGCTCGCCGGTGTCTAGGTTGCGCGTGATGCGCACCAGGACCTTGTCGGGGCGGGTGGCTTCGAAGGTCTCGTAACGGCCGGCGGGCTCGTCCTTCGCGGAAGAGGCGGGGGCCGCTGCCGGCTCCTTCTCTTTGTCGGGTTCCTCGACGGGGGTTTCCTGCACGGGCTCGGTCTGCGCATCTTCGGGCTCGGTCTGCGCATCTTCGGGCTCGTTCGCGGTGACGGCCTGGGTCGGCTCCGATTCAGTCTGCTTCTTGGCCGCTGCGCCGGCGGTCTTCCTGCTAGCCATTGATGACACCCTTCAGTCGTGCAGCTGCTTTGCCGCCGAAAACGGCAAGCCCGACGAAGAACTCGATGCGGGTGCGGTAGGCGGGCTTGTCCTGCAGCTGGCCCAGATCCTGCACGTTGACGCCCCCGTTGGTCAAGCCGGTGACCGCCTGGTCGCCTTCCGAGGAGCCGTACCGCACCGCGTAGATGCTGGAGGTGGCTGTCGCTGTGCCCTGGGTCTCAGACTGTGCGAGGATCTGGGTGCCGTCCGGGTTGGTGCCGGCCTCCAGGATGGGGATGCCGTTCCACTGGATGGCCCGCTTGCCGGCGATGTCCTCTTCGAGGACCGCGTCCAGGCTCACGTGCCGTAGTGCGGATCCGATCTTGCGCACGACCGCGGAGTTGGCGTAGATTGCGCCGTTCTGGGCGTTGATGCCTGGCACGGCTGCCAGAAGGTCATCCAGATGGTCCAGGAAGGCGTGGATCTCTGCTGTGGTGGAGCCCACGATGGGAGCGCCGTTGACGCCGGCTTCCAGGACTTGGCTGCCGACCAGGCGTTTGCGTAGCCCGTCGAAGGCCTTGGGGTCCACGTCGGTGTCGCCGTTGAAGAAGGTGTCTTGGAATTTGTAGGACAGGGCCTTGGTTTTCAGAACGGTCTGCTCGGCCCGCTGGTCGTTGAGGTTGCTGCGGGTCTTCTGGATGAAGGTGTCCACGTCCGCGTCGCCGCCCAGGATGTGCAGGGACTCGGTCTTCTGGTTGACGGTGCCGGTGGATTCGGTGTATCCCTCGTTTACGTTGCGGAACTCGACTCCCGGCAGGCTTGCTTCCGCATCGTAGGAGAAGGCGTTGCCCTCGATCGGCATGAAGGGGATTCGGTCCAGGATGGGGCTGGACTGCACAAAGGTCTCCAGCACGCCCTTGACGAGCATGTCCTGCGAGAGCTTCGCGGATTCGGCTAGTGTGACGGCCATGGTTGATGGCTCCTTTCAGATGGTGTTCATTGGTCCGCATAGGCGGCGGCCAGCAGCTGGGCGGGGCTCATACGGCCCCAGTCGCCGCCTGCGGTCGGCGGGTTGGCAGGCGGCAGCTTGGGCTTGGTGCCCTGCTGCTTCTCGGTGATCTCTCCGATGGCCTCCTGGAGCTTCTGCGCGTTCGCCTTGAGCGCGTCCCCCTCGCCGGCCAGCAGGGCCACGACCTCCCGGCTCAGCCCGGTGTCATCGGCGATTGAGCCGAGCAGCAGCTCGCGTTCATGGGCCGCCTTGAGCTCGTCGCGTTCCTTGGCCGCCTGCTCGGCCTGCTCACGCAACTTATCAATCTCGCTCTTTTTCGCCTCTTCGATCTCGTCAAGCTTGGCCGCTTTCGACTTGATTTCGTCGTAGTCGGCGTACCTGGCCTCGATCTCGGCGGCGCGCTTGGCGAGCGCTCGGCTGAATTCCTTGGACTCGTCTGACCGGCCGGCCTTGGGGTCGGCGGGTTTTGGATCCGAGGGTTTCGGCTCGGTCGCGGGTGTGCCTCCGGATGCTGGATTGGGGTCGGGGTTGGTGACGCAGCGGATACGGCGGGGCACGGGATGGTTGTGCATGGGGTTTCTCCTTGGATTGGTCGGACGCACGGTTAGCGACGCGGCGTGCGGGGTCCGCGAAAGATGGTGCTGTGAGAGGATCTGGTGGCGGGTGCAGGATTCGAACCTGCGTAGCCTGAGGCGGCCGAGTTACAGTCGGCTCCCGTTGTCCTCTTGGGTAACCCGCCGGGGTGTGGTAGCTTGGATAGTGCCAGGAGGCCCTCCGGGGTAGTGAAATAACCTACGGAAACCAGGGGATTGTCTCCTGGCTCTACTTTTTCAGCCTGACCTCCTTCAGGCCGCTTTTGCTGAGAATCCATAGTCTCTTGATGGGTGTCTGCGAGCGCTGGTTATAGAGCGCAAGCTGGTTGATGAGCTTGTCTGGCACTTCGGTGTCGCCTAGGTCGATGATGAAGGAGTCCTTGGTGACGCCTTTTCTGGCCGCCTTGCTGGCGGCTTCCGAGATGCGTTTGGCGATGTGCGAGTATTTGGCGGTTTGCATGGACTTCAGCTCGTAGTCGCCGTCCTGCTCGTTCCAGTGGAAGTCGTTGGTGGGCAAGAACTTTCGTCTGTCCTTGGGGATCCATCGGTAGTGGTTGCCGAGTTTGGCGAAGCGTTCGAGGAATACGATTTCGTGCATCTCCAGCACGTCCTTTGATGTGGGGATGCCGAGTTTTCGCTGGCGGGCGTCCCAGACGCTTTGGGGATGCGGTTTTTCGTTTTGCAGGGAGAGGATGCGCCGTTCGTCCTTCCAGGCGGTACGTGTCCTATCCGTGGCGACCCCATCCTTGAGCTGGTCGGGGTACATGGTGCGCATGCGTGCCAGGCGTTCGCGGTAGTCGCCGCTGCCTGTGGAGTCCCACATGCGGCGGTACCGGTCCGGGTTGAAGCCGGCGAGGTGCTGCTTGCCCCAGCTGGGCACTATGCGGCAGTCGCAGTGAGGGTGGTAGGAGTTTCCTAGACCGGCTGACTCCTCGCTGAGGTAGGCGAAGCCGCGGGAGGCGAGCATGAGGCAGAAGGCGCAGGTGGTGGGGCCGGCCGGCACTCTAGCCCATCTGGGTTTGGTTGGGTCCAGTCTCATGTTGCGCTGCAGTGTCAGGCGTTCCGATGCTGCGATCATTTCGGCGATGAACTGCTGTGCGTCATCCAGGTTCGACAGGTCGGGCCACAGGTCCTCGATGTGTTTGCGGGCCCGTGACCGGCGTTCGGCGACCTCCTGGTAGGTAAGCCCGGCGAAGTCCGAATCGTTGAATCCGCCCTGGACCTGCCATAGGGTGCGGTCGGGGTCGATGAGGGCAGTGTGGTCGAACGTGGGGAAGTCAGCATCTCCGTATTCGGCCCATAGGGTGCGCAGGGTGTCATAGTAGTCGTTGGCCATCTGGCTGGCGTCTCTGGCGTACTGGGCTATCAGGTCTTTCGCGTCCATGGGGTCGCGTGAGAGGACCACCTCCAGTTCGTCGGCCGCAGTCTCGCGGAGGGCATCGAGATTCCTGCGGTGGTCCTTGTGGGCCTGGTCAAGCAGCCGTTGGAGCTCCCGCATGCGGTCCGGGCTTGGATGCAGGGCGTTGAGACTCATCACCCACCTCCGGTCCATGTAGCATGGTCGCTTTCAGCTGGTCGATGCGTTCCTGAGCTCTTGCGCGCTGCTGCTCGCTGCGCAGGGTGCGGCGCTGGCGGTCGGACAGGTCGAGCATGTCGTAGGTCACGTCGCTGTCGGCCGGAAGGATGCCGGCCTGCACGAGTTTCACGGCTGCGTCTGCTGCCGCGGCCCGGCTCGGTGTGGCGGGGTTGCGCCATTGGCAGGAGATCGCCTGGGCGGTTCCGTCGGGGCCGGCCAGGTTCTGGGCCCTTGCGATGATGCGCTGCCAGGCGGGGCCGAACCAGGACTGGCATTGCTCGGCAGTCAGGCACAGCTCCTTCTGGGCCTTATCGATTGCCTCGGCGGAGGAGGGGTTGTCGGTGAGCACGCCCATCGCGTCTGGCGGCAGGCTGGTGGCGGAGGCGAACATTGTGGCTGTCTGACGCAGCTGCGCGCTGTGAGGCTCGAAGCTGTACTGCGGGAACTGACCGACGGTGGGCTGCTCCCCGTCGACATCGCTGGGGATGGCCAGCACCTGGTCCAGCATGATCTTCCAGTTGGGAATCCTGCCCCCATCCTCATCGGTGAACATGTCCTCGCTGACTCCGATAAAGTAACGGGGCGGGACGGAATACAGCTCGGCCTGCATCTCGGAACGCAGAAAGGTGCGCACGGCGCTGTCGGTCAGGCTCATGACGGTGCGGCTGATGCGGCTGCGGCCGAAGGGGCGTTTGGCGTCGGGCTTGTAGGCCAGCAGTTCGCAGGGCAGGCACTGGCCGGCGTGGTCTGTGCGCGAGTACACCTGCCAGACAGGGCCGGATTGCACGATGCCGACGGTGTGCTCGGTGTCCATCAGGTACATGCCTTGCAGGAGTTTGCCGTCGTCGGACACATCGAGCAGGAGGGCCGCGGCCAGGCCGTGTAGGCGCTTGTCCCACACGCCGGTGGCCACGTCCGCTGTGAACTCCTGGATGATGGCTTCGGGCTCGCCGATGGAGGTGTCGCCCTGTAGGGCAGCCAGGAAGCTGCATGAGTGCACGAGCGCGTCGGTATGCGCGGACTGGGCGGTCTGCAGCAGGCCGTTGGCGTCCATCAGGTCGGACACCTGCCTTGACAGCTCGGAGCCGTCCTGGGTGGTGACCCCATCCAGGACCACACGGTTGGCGAGCGCTTCGACGGCTTTCTCGGGCCAGCCCACGACGATGTCGATGTCCTTGGCGATGGGCGGCAGGCTGTAGCCTATGTCCTTGAGTTCGTTGCGCCCGTCGTAGTATTTGGTGCGGATCAGGTTGCGGGCGCGTTTTTCAAGCAGGCGGCGCAGGAGCCTGCGGTAGAGGGTCTGCTCAGCGTTGGTCAGGCCGCTGATGGTCTGAGGCGGGATGATCATCGTATGAGCCTCTGCTTTCGGTTGGGGTCGCGTTTGGTGACCGCTGTTCCATAGAGGGCGAGTGTCACCGCGATCAGGGGGCTGATGTCGATGTCGGAGCCGAGTTTGTTCCAGCCGACTGCTCCTGAGCCGCCGATGTTGCGGGTGGTGGCGTTGGCCACGGCGATGTCGAGGGCGGGCTGTTTGCCGTCGGCCAGGTGGGTGAGCTTGCCGTCCCTGAGCATGTCCAGCATCCTTCCGCAGGCGCGTCCCATGTCTGGGGCGCTGGTGGTGATGACCTTGACGTGCCGGGCTTTCAGGTCGGGCAGGAGGGCCATGGCGGGCGACTGGCCGTCGATGACGACGGCAGCGGTGCGCGGCCACCGGTCGGCAATCCAGTCGACGGCCCAGGCGCTGCCCTTGGACCGGGTGGATTCGAAGGCCTTGAGCTCGATGTGGGCGCTGCCATCTGCGTGCTTGACGCAGCCGCCGATGGCCAGGCTCGAGCGGTCTGGGGGCATGTCGATGGCGTAGCCGACCAAGCCAGCGGTGTCCGGCTCGTCGGTGGCCGCCATCCGCCATTGCGCCGGGTCGATGGCGCTGCTGGCGGCGACGGTGTCCCAGATGCCGAGTCCCTCGCGCCGGAAGCTGTCAGGGCTGAGCTGTTTCTGCAGGCGCAGGATCGAGCTGGCCGGCGTGCGCCTGGGGTAGGAGGGGTTGGCCATGGCCCATTGCTTGCGGTCGTCGGGGTCTGCGCCGGGGTCGGCGCTGAATTCTAGGTAGAGCATGTCATCGGTGCCGGCTAGTGCCTCCTGGCGGCGGATGGTGAATGCCTCGCTGGGGTCGCCGGGCTTGGGTGGGGTGCCCATCATGATCAGCAGGCCGTTGTCGGCGGTGTTCATGGCGGGGACCATGTCGCTCATAGCGGTCTCGGTCAGAATCTGTGCCTCGTCCAGGATGACGATGCCCACGCCCTTGAACCCGCGGCCGAACCCGCGTTCCCTGGCCCCGAACAGGATGCGAGAGCCGTTGACGAAAGCGACTTCCTGCTGCCCATTGGCGCTGCGGATGCGGGCGATGCGCCGGCGTGCGCCTTTGCGTCGGGCCATGGAGCGCATGTCGCCGAACGTCTCGTCCGAGGTGCGCGAGCGGTGGGCGGTCCACAGGACCAGGAGTCCGGGGTGCAGGATGCACAGCATGAACACCATGGATCCGATCAGGAATGTCTTGCCCACCTGCCGGCACAGGCTCATGACCACACCGCCAATGCCTGCTGCATACCTTCCGTCGGCTCGCTTGGCCAGGATGAGCATGCCCAGCGCGTCCTGCCAGTAGTCGAACTCGATGCCCAGGAGGGCCTGCGCTAATTGCCTGACCCTGGGCCATTCCGAGGAGACGATGCCAGAGGGGATGAGCAGGTGGCGGGCGGCCTCAGATAGCTTCGGCGCTGAACGGGACATCCTGCGCCTCGCTTTCCTGGTCGTCCAGAGCGGCGACCGGGTCGTCGTCCTCCCGGTAGTCCTGCAGCTCCTTGGAAGCCGCGAGCAGCTGCCTGGAGATGGCGGGCAAGTCACGGCTGGAAGTCTCGTCGGATTCAATAGCTTTCCTCAGCCGGCGCACGGTCAGGCGCAGCATGTCCTCGTAGGAGGGCAGCGGGTCGACCATCTCCTCGAAGTCCTCCTGGGTAAGCGGCTCGGGATCCTTGCGCCGGCGGCGCATGATCTTGGCCTGGCCGGCGGGCTGACGGGGAGAGGAGGCCAGGCGGGTGCGCTCGCGGCTGGCCTTTTTGCGGCAGGCCGGAGAGCAGTACTTCTGGTCCTTGCGGGAGGGGATGAAAGCCTTGCCACATTGCGGGCATTTGCGGATCTCGGCGGACAGGGCCTCGTGCGACGTTTTACCGCGGCTCATGCCCCTTGCCTCCTCGCCAGTCGGCAGTAAGGCTCCCGGTATGCGACGCTTCGGTGCCCTGCGACGTTTTTCATTTTCCTTGGTATTGCCCGGGGAGAGATCAGCACTGCACCCGAGGCGGCTGTCGACCGGCCCTGGGGGGCACCCCCCCAGGTCACCACTCGCCGCTGGTTTCCATCGGCAGCGAAGTCGGTTGAATATCCTGCGCATGGCCTCTTTCGCGCAATGACGCGATGCGCCGGCGCGCCCACTCGACGGTGTGGTTGCTTCGGGTGCGGTTGCACCAGCGGTGGGCCAGGAAGCAGTTGGAGAACTCGGTGGGCGAGCCGCCCTTGGACACCGGTATCATCTCGTCGACTTCGGGGCTGCCGGGAAGCCCGGCCGGCAGGCTCTTGTCCACCGGCTCGCCGCACAGCCAGCACGTGTCATACGCTGCTTTGACCCTGGCCGCCACCTGGTCCCGCCTCCACCCGTTGGCCCGACGGTTGTTACGCCTGCCCATGCGCAGCCCCTATCATTGCGCGGTGTTCACTGCTGCGAAAGACGGTGCGCCCCACTCGTCAAAGGAGAAGGCGGGTGGGGCGCGCTGTTGATCGGAAAGAGATCATCGGAATCAGCCATACTGGTCGTCCCCGGCTTCCGCTGGGAAGGACCAACACTACCAACATGCACGATTACAGCAGCGGATGCAAGAAACGATTACACCTCTCGGGTGCAGGCCCGCCAGATATCCCACAGCAGGTAGACCGGCTTGCCGTCCTGCCTGGCCACCGGCTCAACGATGCCGCGCAGCTTCCACTGTGCGATGGTCTGCCGCCGAACTGGCATGCCGCAGGACCTGAGCAGGCGCGCGAGGCTGGCGGCAGTGCCTTGTGCACCGCTGGCGGCCAAGCGCAGGATACGGGCCTGCTGGACTTCGCGCACCTTGAGGGTGGTGTGGCATGAGGGGCACACGGTCCAGCCGGATTCCAGGTCGTCCTGGGCGCACCACAGCTCGGATCCGCACTGCTGGCAGTAGCCTATCAGCGTATGGTCCTCGAGCGGCTCGAACTGTCGGTCCATGCGCTGGACGAGCGTCGCGGCCATCCGCTTGATGATGGGCGCGTCAGGCCGGGTGAGCAGGCGGTCCACTCGATTGGTGGCGGCGGTCAGCAGGCCCTCGGTCGGCACGTGCCGCTGGCGCACGCCCACGGCCCGCCCTAGGCTCCACGCGAAGTGTTCGATGTCCTCCAAGAGGTTCCATGCGCCTTCGTTCAAGGGAATGGGTGCAGTGGTGCGCATGCCCGCATGGGAGCTGTGGGCTGTCACGGACGCCTTCTTCGCCGCCAATTGCCGCAGATCGGGTAGATGGACGCGCAAGGCGCGCAGGTCCTGGTCGAGCTGCCGGTGGTCGTGGTCCTGGTCGTCCGTCTGGTTCATGCGCGCTCCTTCTCTGTCGTCGACCAGAGACCGACGACAGTCCGCCCCTCCGCCGTCGGTTTGCTTAGCGGCTTGGTGGTCTGCTCGGACGTGTACCTTGCCTGGGCCCAGGTGAGGATTCTCTCGCGCAGCACGCTGCTGGTCATGCTTCCTCCATGGGGTCGTAGGGGTTGCCGCTCTGCCGTCTGGTGAACCAATCCAGGCATCCGTCCTGGTGTCCCTGACGCCATGCCTCAGCCTGGAGGGCCGACATGCGTTCGTGTTGCTCCGGCGGCTCTTCGGGGGAGGGGGTGTGGTCGAGGATCCATTGGGCCAGCCTGCGGGCCGTGGGCACGTCGACCATGGCATACATGTCGAATTGGTCGCCGGACAGGCTCAGGCGCAAACCGCCCGCAGCCAGGGTGACATCCACATCCGGTTGTCCGCTCTGCTCGGACCAGGACTCGTGCGAGACACAGGCGTAATCGCCCTCGCTGCCTCTGCCGCTGCTCCAGGTGACGCCCGTCTTCCGGTCAGTCCTGTTGTCCTCCGGTGTCATCGTGCTCACGCTGCCTCCTCCGGCTTGCACTTGTTTGGGTACTTCGCGTCTATCAGACGGGCATAGAGTCTGAAACCGAACCCGCCGTCCTCACTCACCACCGGTTTGCCGAGGAATCCCAAACCATCGTCCTCATACAGCGGCACATCGGTGAGGCCGTGGCCGTCCGCCAGCCACTCGTGCTCCAGCGCCGTCATCCGCGCGTAGAGGTCGGTGTTCATATCACTCTCAAACTCATCCAGGGACAGCACTAGCCGGTTCCTCACATCCGTGAGCCCCATGCATGGCTTGCCGGCACCGATCGCCCTGGCCTGGTCGGTACTGGTGTTACGGACAACAATCGCCCCCAGATTACCGTCCCGCTCCTGAACCAGATAGACCCTCAATCCTCCGCTCATGACTCCTCCCTGAACAGATCCTCCACGGATTCCAGGTGCTTGCCGATGTGAGCGACATAAAGCGTTTTTACGCCATTGCAGGTGATGCAGAACTTGGTTTCCGTCCTGGGGAACAGACCGTCGAACATCTCGAGACTCACTCCTGCGAGCGCTTGGAGAAGGTTGTCGTGTGTGCGGTCGAGTGCATCTTCAGGCCCGAGGCGGTAGATGCCGAGCAGCTTGCTGTCGTCTGCTCTGATGTAGCGGATTGCTTCGGCTCCTTGGAAGCTTTCGTCGCGGACCTCGTATTGCTTGTTGCCTTGTTTGATCAGCTGGTAGATGTCTGGCCTGATTTTGGCAGTGATGATGGTGGTGGCTTTCAATGCTGCTCCTGGTCTGTCTCTTGTCGAAGTTGGTCAGTGCCTGGCGCGCTTGCTTCAGAAGGTGCTTCAAGAGCCAGTATGCGGTGGTGGCGTGTGTAGTTTGAGTAGGCCTCCTGTATGCGGTTGTGTCGGGTTTTGGGCAGCACGATCGTGGGTGAGAGGCACGGGCTGGTCATGCAAGAGAGGAAGGGTACACGCTGTCGGCTTGCCTGGCGTTTGTCGGGGGCGTACAAGCTTGGGCACAGGTCGCATGTGGCCGTGCCCTTGGTGGTGAACGCGTGCTCGGATTCGACGTGCAGGTCGTCGGCCGCGGCCGGCAGCACGTCGGGCAGCTTGCGGACGTGGGTCCGGTCGAACGCCAGCTTTGTCCTAGCAGGCGTGGCAAGACCGGCTGTGCATTCCTGGCGTTCGGCCAGCAGGCCGTCGTCCAGTGAGATTCTCGTCGCTTTTCCTTCTTGACGTGTTCGAGGATGAATTGGGCGAGGGGCAGGGCTGGCCTGTTTCAGTTCATTGTTCATTGCTGGTCGATTCCTTCCAGGCTGCTACGCAGGTCGGCGAGCATGACCACTTCGCGTGATTTGAGGGGTTTGGAGAGCATGGTCTCGATCGCCAGGCCCGCGTCCAGGGTCCGTTGGGCCAGACTGGCGGTGTCGTAGACCACTTCAGTGATCGGATCGATGTCGCCCCAGCGTTGCAGGTGTTCCTGCTTGGTCTTGGAGTCCATGGCCCTGCGCACCAGGGCCAGGTAGGAGGCAGAGGCCTTGAGGATGCCCTGCGCCTTGGGCAGCAGTTCCACCAGCATCTCCGGGGTGGCCTCGTCCGGGACCAGCGCGTCCACGCCCTTGTTCCTTCTCGTCTCACTCATGATTGATTCCTTCCGTGTCCGTCGGTATCTGTACCGGTGTCCATCCGCCTTGGTCGTCCAGGAAAACCCAGCCATGCTGGCGGGTCAGGACAGGCACCATCTCGGGATGGTCCTGCCAGGCGTGCACCAGCCAGCCCTTCTCGTATGCCTCGGCCGTAGCACTCCCGTGCACGTCGCCATGGCAGCCGCTGTCCCCGGACCCGCACAAAAGAATCAGGTTGGACGCCTCATGCAGGCCGGGCCACCGGTGCGAACGCATCCTGCGATGGTGCCGGTTCATCCAGGTGGAGCCCAAGGGCTTGCCGCAGCGCACGCACCGCCAGTTGTCGCGCCGGTCCACCAGGCGTTTGACCTGTTCGCTGGGCTGGTTGCTCATGCCTGCTCCTCCCACATCGTCCACATCCACACATGGAAACAGCGCCGGCTCATAACCGGCCCCCATTCCACAGGTCATCCGGCGGATAGTGGCCTCCCTGCGGCATCTCCGCCTCGGAATCACGGCTGGACTTGTCAAACGGGTGCTCAGCCTTAAAACCATGGGCCCCGCTTCCACTCAAAGCCTCCGTCAGCGGCGAGCGCCCACCGCTGGCGGTTCTCAGTCCGTCCAGCATCATCTGGTACTCTGCGATGTCCCGGTCCAGGCAATGAGATGTGCGGTGATCGGTGGCGGGTATGCGCTCGCGGATGCGGTGTGCGAGCGCCGGGCGGATGGTATTGAGGAGGATGCGCAGGCTGGATACGTCCATGTGCTGGTGGCTTGTGTTTTCGAGCAGGCCTGGCATGGTTTGGTCCAGCCATTTGGTGTCGAAGTGGACACTTGACCCTGCCGGATGCAGGATGGCTTGTTTGGTTTGGCGGCGGAGCCAGGCTGCGAACATGCGTTGGGCTGAGGCTTGTTTGAGTCCGGTTCGGCTTTCTTCCAGCAGCCTGTTGTTCCTGTGCGTGCGCTGTGCCCATGCCGACGGCCCGTCTGTGTGGGTGCGTCGGGGGGCGATGACTGTGTGCAGGCTTGTCTTCACTTGCTTGGCCTGCAGGTCCGTCACCCGCATCTCCATCTCCAGGAGCAGATCGGAGACCGGGTTCAGGCCGGTGGTTTCCACGTCGATCCATAGCAGTCGGTGCGGCAGGTTGCTTCGATGGTTGCCGCTCATGCGATCTCCTTGAGTTCGTCCGGCCGGTTGGGCAGTCCCAGCTGTTCCAGGGCTTGGTCCGGGGTGGTTCCTGTGTTCAGCAAGTCGGCCAGGTGGCAGCCCAGGTCGACGTCCGGGCTTTCGCCGTCTTCGCAGCGCAGCAGGTCCCGCACGTGGGTGCACTTCCAGGTGTGCTTGTGTGGCTTGGCGGGGATTGCGTCGGCTGTGGCCGGCAGGCCCGGGGTGGCTGCCTGTCGTTCGTCGCGCAGGCTCTTGGCGCGCTTTGTGATCCATGAGGCGAACGCGGCGTCCAGGTCCCGGTAGCCGTAATGCCGGATGCCTTTGGCTTTGATGGCGTCGCGGAACTCGGCCTCCAGGTCCGGCACGTCCACGAAAGGCAGGCCGCGCTCCCGGAGTTCCACCGCCCGCTGGTAGCAGGACGGCGACGGGTGCCACGCATCCACGTCGGGCCAGTGACCATCATCATCGGAGGGGGAGGGGTTCTCTTTTTCTCTCTCTTTTTGGTTTTTGGTTTTAGGTTTTTGGTTTGTATCCGTTATTTGCGTGTTATCGGTGCTGTTACGTAACGCGTTATCGTCGGCGTTATCCTTGCGTTGTTTTGCCCGGTGTTTGGCTTGTCGCTTGGCGTTTGACGTTTTCATCTGTTCGATTTCCTCTCGTGAGTTCTGCGATTCCAGGTAGTCATGCACGCACGCTCCGTCTTCGGTTTCGTCCCACAGGCCGAGCTCGAACATGCGGTCTTTCTGTCGTTTTTTCACTCCCAGCAGCTCAGAGATTGCGTAATCGGAGATCTGGCCGTCGGTGAGCTTGTCGCTGCAGAAACTGATGGAGATGACCCACAGGGCGAACTCCTTGGGATGCTCCTGCGCGATGCGCCGCATCTTTTCGTTCGTCCACAGGTCGTTGCGCAACTGCGCGAAGCCGCCCTTCATGACCGGGCATCCTTGAAACGCACAGGCGTGGACCGGGCGGGGGTTATCATGTCGCGCTGGAGCGCCTGCCTGACGGCGTCGGCAGCCCACTGTTCATCCGCCACCGTGCACATGCAGGCCTCGCCCCGCACGTGCCTGCCATTCATATCCTCGGCCGTAAGGCTTTCGCACCGTTTGCTCATGATTGCTCCTCTGTAGGCTCCTCCCCGTCCCGCGGGCGCGGTCCGGGTTCCTGTTCGTCGTGGTCCCTGCCGGCGGCCCAGGCGATGCCTATGGCTGCCGCCAGCAGGAAGATGGCTGCTATCGTCTGCCTCATGAGCTCTCCTTGTGTGGGTTGGGGTGAGACCTGGAGGTTTCCGCAGAGAGCCTCCCTTCCTCCCAGGCCTTGGCTTTGACCTGGCCGAGCCAGCGGTCGAAGGCATGCCAGGCGCTCATGCCGCCGTCGCGGTCGTAGTATTCGTGGACCGCCCAGCGGATCTGGTGCTTCTCCAACGGCAGCACGCGGGGCTCAGAACTCGGGTTGGCCATCGTCGCTCCCGAACCCGCATCCGTTGCCGGCTCCCTGGAATCCCGGATCGCTGTGGGCCCGTGTCACCTGGACGGTGGACCTGAGCAGGCTGGGGCCCAGGTCGTCCACGGTCATCTCGATCACGGTGCGCTCCGTTCCGTCCTTAGTGGTGTAGGAGCGTTGGGAGAGCCTGCCGGTGGCGAGCACCGCGCTGCCCTTGTCAAGGCTGGCGGCGATATGCTCGGCCAGCCCCTCCCAGGCGGTGCAGCGCAGGAACACGGTCTGTCCGTCCTCCCACTGTTTCGACTGCCTGTTGTAGGCCCGGGGCGTGGAAGCGATGGTGAACCCCGCCACCCGTTTGCCTGTTCCCGTCGTACGCAGTTCGGGGGCCGCGGTCAGGTTGCCGTGCACGGTCACGGCTGCTTCGTTAATCATTCGATTCTTCTTTCCATTCGATGCCCTGGCGCATCAGGTCCAATCGACGCCACATCACCAGGTCGCTCTTTGACAAGGCCGCCCGGAAGGACGGGTACCGGCAGAAATGCACCAGCAGGCGCTCAACCGCGCTCACGCCAGCACCTCTCCAACGCCGTCGACAGGCCCGTGCCCCTGCGGGAGCGTCGGGCCCTGGACAGCCAGGCCGCTTTGGCCCGTGACTGCTGCATCAGGTAGCGCGACTCGGCGGCCATCCGTCTGCTGCGCTCGCTGGCCCACGCGCAGCCGGCCACGGCGATGGTGTCCGCCACCTCGTCCAGGAAGGCATCGACCTGATCCGTGTCGTAGCCCTCACGCAGGCGATGGGTATCGAACTCCTTGTCATGCACATCCTTGGGTGTCAGCATTCGCCGCCTCCCTCCGCGGTGCCCTGGCGCAGGGCACCGGCCTTGTACGCCCGCACCACAGCCGGGTCGTACCTGACGGCTCGGCCCAGCTTGTAGTACTCGTGCAACTCCCGGCCTTCGAACCGCCACAGGGCGAGGGTCTTGACCGGGATCCCCAGATATGCGGAAACCCGTCGGGGAGACCATGGCGTCTCGGCCCCGGAGCGTTCAATCGTCCTGGCTTCCATTGCGCACCTCCTTCGCCTCTGCCATGCCGGCGCGTGTCAGCCGGTAGCGCGAGCACCTGCCGCCAGCCTCGCTGCGGCCTCCCTGGTCCGCGACCTCCACCAGGCCCAGCCGGCACAGCTCGGACAGGCGCGTGCGGATCGTGGACTCGCCCAGCGGGCGGGCCTGCGGGTGCCGCCGTTCATGGATCCTCTGGGCCTTGCGATGCACCCGCCATGCCTCGACAGGTGCGGCGTTGTGCCGACGCAGTTCCAGCAACGCTTCCAGGGTCAGCCGCTGCTTCTCCTTGGTCTTCACCCGGCCGGCCGCCTCGAAGCTGGTGGACGGGTCGCCCTCACGGGTGGGTGCCTCCAGCAGATCCTCTATCGTGGGTTGACTCAGTCGCACAGATCCCACCTCCTCAGTCCGTACGAAGCCAGGGCCAGGCCGGCAACGGCTGCCGCCAGGTGCGCCAATGAGAGCACACCTCTGGTGAGCGCGTACGCCAGCCACGTCGACCCCCAGCCTGCGAGCAGCAGGCCAGCAGACCCCGCCAACAGGAACAGGAACGCTTTCATCGCTGTCCCTCCTTGATGAGCTCTGTCGCTTTCGCCGCTATCTATACAGTGATGGGCGGTTTGCTCATTCGCCGGCCATTGGCAGCTCATTTCGGTCTTCTCGTTTCCATCGGTTGATAGCTGGGTTTTCAGCAGGGTCTGTTCGCCCGCGTCGCCGCGCTGGTACAAGAGCGGCAAGGCTGGCGGTTCCTTTCTGTGGGAGAACAGCAGCATCTTTAGCGTGGCCTGTTTGGGCTTTTCCATGCCCTGCTTTGGTTTGGCGGGTATACTGTTTCCAGACATTGGAATAACCAACTTTCTTGTCTATGAAGCCGCTGCGTCACCAGCGGTTTCTTCTTTTCTTCTGTGAAAGTGAGGCCGGGGCGGCGGGGAAAACCGCCCCGACGATCCCCTAAGATGGATAGCGAAGCCGTATATCCGGTACGGCTCCCATCGAAGGGGAAGAATCAATGGTCAATGGTCTGTTCCTGGGGAATAAGAGAGAAGCCTGGCTGCTCGCCGACAGTGAGAATCCGAAAGATCTCATGGAGAACCTTGCCCGAGCAGCCAAAGAAGGCACGACTGTTTTTGTGAAGGCCAGAAAGGCATCTACCGGGCCGGAACTTCAGGTTGCAATAAACCCAAGTGTCATTCCTTTTTGGTTCGTGGATTCGGTGACCAGGCAGAAAGGCACAATCTATTGAGACGTGGTCGGCGCTGACGGAAGTCATCGGACGCCCCCGACCTTGTCTATGACATTCAGGAGACGGTCGGTGGAGTTGAATTCTGCGGTGGCGCGGAGCGTGGCAGCGATGGCAATGCCGACACCGATGGCGGCCACGCCTGATCCAAGCAGCACCGCCGTAGATTTAAACATGATTTTCACGGTTTTGGTCTTCATTGCTTCCCCTTTTCTGCGAGCCCTGATGATTGAGACAAGGGGTCGTCGATGCCGCAGTTGTGGTTGTTGGTCTTATGTGGTGTTGTTTGTGGTTGGGTAGAGGATCGGGGGTTTTGTTTTATGGGTGTGGTCTGGGATTGGGTCGGCGGTAATGCTGCCACGGTAGGCGGTTGGGTTGTGACCTTGGTCGTGGCCGTTGCCGGGTGGGTTATAAATGGTTTGCGCATCCGGAAGCAGGATGCCGAGAGCATGGAAGCCAAGCAGAAAGAGCTTGACAACGCGAAAGAGCGTGAGCACACGCTGAAGGCGCAGTTGGAAGAGCAGCGCAAGGCAGCGGAAGCGTTGCAGGGGCAGTTGGACCAGCTCGAGGAAGCGAACCGGCTTTTCGAGCAAGCCAACCCGACTGATTCCGATCCCTGGGGTCCTGCGGTCAAGGTTCGAGGTAAGCAGTACCGTGTGACCAACGAGGGGCCGAGAGACGTTGTGGTCGAAAAGGTCGGACCAGACGATGACCAGCTCCCGTTCAGTTTCGACGGCCATGTGCCTTTCGACTGCGGTGCCGGAGACGGAATCGACTGCTTCGTACCAGATACCGGCATGGGTACTGCAGCCATCAAAATCAGCTGGCGCTTCGTCGGCAGTACGGACTTAAGGACCACACGTCGGCCGGTGTGACACGTGGCGACGTTCATAACAGTCCTCCCATAAATTGTCGAACGTCCTCGGTGCTGACAATCTTGTATTTCTCGTACGTCACCAGACACTTGCCGGCACCGAAGGACTCAAAGGAGATGGGGGCGTCAGTCAATCCGGAAGTGGGCGAGATTGCCGGCTCGTGCAACAGGTCGTTGACGATTGCCGCATTCTCCTTGTCTGGCGTTACCCTCACGGAAGTCATCGCGCCTTCTCTACTGCCGACGTCGGGTGTTTAACGTGATGTCTGAATGAGACAATGAGGGCACTTACGCAAAGGAGGGAGGTGAGGGAATGCAGCGAGACCCTATTGACTCGGCGAAGGATGCCCGGGAGGCCGCGCAATTTGGAAACACCCAGCGGGCGCTGGTCGCGTTGGCTGATGCCGTGCAGGGCATAGCCGAGTACCAGAGGTATATACGTAACGACCAGTTGAAGATCAAGAAGGCGTTGAACATCCCCTGATATGTGTCTCTTGTCGTTCATTGAGGAGAGCTCCATCTCCCGGTGGACGACGTTCTGCACTGCGCCCAGCATGGCGGGGTGCTGCCTCTCGAACTCTTCTGCCGACATGGGGGCGTCCACAGTCCGGCTGTTTCCCGGTTCGTCACCGATGACATCTCGTACACCAGCAAACGGGCCAGTTGATTCATTAGCGAGTGGCCTTCCCGCCGTCTTCTGGTAAACCTGCGACATTACTCCTCCTCTTCTGCGAGCGCCGAAGGTGTTGCATCGATTTTCGTTGTTGAGCGCTCCTCTGCGCGCCGGAGGATTTCGGAGGGTAGCACTCCAGCAGCCTTTGCCGTCCCGATGAACTCGTCCAGAGACATGTTGTGCTGTTTGTTGAATCTGGCACCGACAGACTGACGGTTGAGACCTAGGACTTGTCCCAGTTGCACATTGCTGATACCGCTGGCCCTTTTAGTTCGAAGAAGTTCGTCCATCGTCAACGAAGTCAATGTGTCTAAATTTTTAGTCATAGGAAAACTGTACAAATATTTGGTCATTGTGACAAGTCCAACACGCCGTTTGTCGAATTATTTGGACAATTGGTTATTGTTGAGACATGGCATTAAAAGGTCGGACATGGTCGGATGTAGACAAGAGGTTTGTTGTCTATATCAATCGCCGTATCAAAGAAGATCCACGTAAGTTATCCCTAAGAACTATTGAGAGACTAACGGGGATTAAGCATGGTCGGCTCGGTGGCCTGCTCAATATGACAGCCGGCGTCCCAACCATAGATGAATTTATCGGCCTTTGTCGCTTGGTTGGTCTTGAAGCATCTTCTGTCATGCGGATGTTGGAGGCAACAGCCGAAGAGCCTAACACAAGAGCTGACGGGCTGGATAAATTGCTGGATCAGGTTGCGGCTCACCCGGAAGATTTCGATATCGCCGCTCTGCACGATCCGAATGCGGCAATGGAAAGGGAGACTCCACGAGATTGAGATTCAGAGGGAGAAAGCGGGCATGAAACATCCTGATATAGCTGAATTATTGCGCGAAGCAATGATGCTTCAAGTCAGGGTTGAAGAGCGTGCACTTATCCCGGATTTATGCGGGTTCTACTGGGATGAGAACCGCACGATTATGCTGAACGACTGCCTGTCCGAATGGCAATACCGCTGCACCCTCTGCCACGAGCTCGTGCACGCCAAACACCACGACTCGGGTTGCGGACTGGCCGGCGCAAAAGGCGAACGCCGGGCCCGTAAGGAGACAGCCTTGCGCCTCGTGGATCCGGTGGAGTATGCGAGCGCCGAGTCCGTATATGACGGTGACATGTTTTTGATAGCCTCGGAGCTGGGCGTTACCGTCCAAGTCATCAATGATTACAGAATGTGGCTCGACAACAACGTCAGGGCCTGACGAGAGGGAGAACAGATGAAGACTGGAATATGCGCTCGCGGTATCGTGGCCGTGATTGGTGCTTTGACGTTGGTGCTGAGCCTGTCCGCCTGCGACACTCAGAAGGAGGTGCCTGACGTGACGGGGAAAAGCTTCTCGGATGCAACCGCGACTTTGTCGAAGGCAGGGTTCACGTACGATGCCAAGGATGGGACCGACCGCATCGCATTCGATGGCACGGTCACGGGTCAGGACCCCAAGGGGGGCACCAAGACCGATGATACGAAAGTGAAGCTCACGGTGAAGAGCTCCATGGATGAGTTCCGTGAGAAAAACGAGCAGCAGCAGAAGGAAAAGGCTGAGAAAAAGGCGCAGCAGCAGAAGGAAAAGGCTGAGGAAAAGGCGCAGCAGCAGAACACGCCCGCTCCCAGCGCAGAGAAGTCCACATCGGGTGGTCTTACCCAGACATACGCCCTGTCGGCTTGCAGGCAAAGAGGTAAGCAGGAGTTCCCTTACGGGTTCAAACCGCATTTCATAACTGATGCGGCCGAGCCGATATGGTCGCCAGACAGCGTGCTGCTCCAGTTCGGGGCCACGGTGAAGAACGAGTACAACGCGAAGCGTGATGTGACCGTGAACTGCAATGTGCGCGGATCCAACGACAAACCGGAAGTGTTCGGCTGGACGGCCCAGTAGGGCGACCCAAAAATGCCCCGTCTGCACTGCCATGCGACGGGGCGGTGAGAACAAATCAGTCAGAAATGCCTCACGCTTCATTCTAGCGTCGGGGCGGAATGGAGCGAACCATGGCGAGTGTGAGCGCGTACGAGACGGCCAAGGGCCGGCGGTACATGGTCCGGTATCGGACCCCGGACCACAGGCCTACCATCAAGCGGGGGTTCACGCGCAAGAAGGATGCGGAGCTGTTCGCAGCCAAACTGGAGACGGACCTCAACGACGGCACTTTCGTGGATGTTTCCAAGGGGCGCAGGACGGTGGGGGAGCTGGCACCCGCGTGGCTGGCGAAGAAGAGGATAGCGGTCAAGGCCAGCTACTACTACACGCTTGAGACGGCGTGGAAAGTGCATGTGGAGCCCAGGTGGGCGAAACGCTCCATCCGCTCCATCAAACGCAGCGAGATACAGCGGTGGGTGGCCGGCCTTTCCTCGGGCGACGAAGGCAGGCCGAAGAGCGCCAGCGTCGTCATCCGGGCATACGGCATCCTCGCCGGCATACTGGACGACGCGAAGGCTGACAGGCTGCTCGCCGAGAATCCGGCCCGCGGGGTGACCCTGCCGAAGCGCCGGCGCAAACCCCACATTTACCTCACCGAGCGGCAGCTGTACGCCCTTTCGGACGCCTGCCTGATACCTGGCAGGAACAGGAACGCCGACCATGAGCGTTTCCAGCGTTCCGTGCTGGTGCTGGTGCTCGGGACCACCGGCATGAGGTGGGGCGAGTGCATCGGCATGCGCATAGGCCTGGTGGACTTCCGCCGGCATCGCATGCAGGTCAGGGTGTCCGCAACGGAAGTCGATGGCAGGATGGAGGTGGACGTGCCCAAGACCGGCAGCGAGCGCAGCGTGGTGTTTCCTGCCGTCCTCGACGACAGGCTGCACCGGTTGATCGGCGGGCGTGGCCCTGACGAGCTGTTGTTCACGGGGAGCTTCCATGGCTACGTGAAGTCGGTGTCGCCGAAGGATGGCGGCAAGTGGTTCGCCCGTGCGTGCGATGCGGCCGGGTTGGAGCGGATGACCATCCATGACCTGCGGCACACGGCGGCCAGCCTGATGGTCAAGAGCGGGGCGAATGTGAAGGCCATCCAGCGGCAGCTGGGGCACACGTCGGCCGCGATGACCCTGGATGTGTATGCGGATCTGTTCGACGAGGATCTGGATTCGGTGGGGGAGTCGATGAACGAGCTGCTGCTGCAAAGTGCGCTCAAAGTGCGCTCAAAATCGGTTTCGCCGGTTGCGTGATGTGTCCTGAACGTTGAAATCCCGGCCCTTTCGGACCGGGATTAATCGTGGAGCTAGGGGGATTCGAACCCCCGACCTTCTCCATGCCATGGAGACGCGCTACCAGCTGCGCCATAGCCCCGTGCTTGCCTTGCTTGGTGAAGCCTTGCTTATAGTACACCGGGATTGGCGAATGGAGCAACTCAGTGTGTTGCCCCGGAATTGCGGGGATTGTGAGCTAATTGATGGATTTTATCCTCGAATGGTCTTGAGTCATTCCTGAGCTTGCAAGTGCGCTAGCATGATGGACAAGGGGCGACCAAGGGGGTCGGCAGCAACGGAAAGGCGACGGACCATGATCGGCAAAAACGATGCCGAAGTGCGGGCTGAAAAGCGGAACGAGAACCATCCTGGGGACCAGCTCATCATCAACTGCCTGCCCTTGGACCAGAGTGAACGACGGGAATTCCTCCAGGCGGCTCCAGGCGTTCATCAGGAGTTCATTGTCGACACGGACATGCGGCAGAGCATGCATTGGCTCATCGATGTCCCTCAATCCCTCCGATCGGAGGCCACGATCATTTTGGGTAATCCGCCGGCCGAGCAGGTGGTTGTCTGCCGTAACCTGGTCTGGCTGCAGACCAGCAGCGCAGGTGTGGATGCCTACCTGAAACCGGGGGTTCTGCCTCCGGACGCCATGTTGACCAGTGCCTCAGGCGCTTACGGGCAGTCGGTCTCCGAGCACATGTTCGCCATGATGTGGGCTCTGATGAAGGACCTGCCGGCCTACCGGGACAATCAGCGTTTGGGCCGTTGGGAACCTCGCGGGGCCGTCCTTTCGCCGCATGGCTGCCAGGTCCTGGTTTTAGGCACAGGGGATATCGGAGCCTCCTTCGCTCGTCTGGCAAAGGCCGTAGGCGCTCGGACCATCGGTATCAGGCGCCATCCCGACCAGCCGGTGGAGGGGTTCGACCGTCTGGCTGGTTTTGATGATCTGGATGCCCTGCTGCCTGAGATGGATGTAGCGGCTCTGGCCCTGCCTTCAACGCCGCTGACCCGGCACATCATCGATGACCATCGTCTTGCATTGATGAAGTCCACCGCCGTGCTGATCAACGCGGGCAGGGGAGATGCCGTGGACTGCATGGCTCTGGCCCAAGCCCTGGGTAAGGATGGCATTTTCGGCGCAGGGCTGGATGTGACCGAACCGGAGCCCCTGCCTGAAGGTCACCCACTGTGGAGGCAACCACGCTGCCTGCTCACCCCGCATGTGGCCGGGGGAGCCCACCTACCCTCCAACATGGACAAGGTTCGGGAAATCTGCCTGGATAACCTTCATCGATTCATGGATGGCAGGCCCCTGCGCAACCGGATGAGGTGACCGCTGTGTCTACAGAGCGAAACCGCAGCGACCGCAGCCATCGGCGGACAATGGTTCTGCGGTGGGCGGCTGTCCTACTGGCGCTCGCATTGATTGTGGCGGGCTCCTTGGCCCTGGCTGGCAGGCTGGTGGGCGTCGGGCCTGCTCGCCATTCAGACAATCAAAACTCCTCCGCAAACGGCCCCAGGACCGCTTCTCACGGCCCGCCCGGGTATTCTCCAGAGCAGACCGCGGCCCATTCGCCTCTGACCTCGCCTGTGGACTACAACCATGACGGCGTGGATGACTACACGGCCATGGTGCGTGGAGCCCATCAGGAAGCCCGACGCCATCCTCATTATGACAGTGGCTACTACCAGGGCGGCTATCCTCCCGATGACCGAGGCGCCTGCACCGATGAGATCTGGCGGGCCTTCCGGCAGGCCGGCTACGATCTGAAGATCATGGTCGACGCCGACATCGCCTCGTCTCCTGGGGCCTATGCCGGAGTGATCAACAGCCCGGATCGGAATATCGACTTCAGGCGGACCAACGTCCTCGGCATATTCCTGTCCCGGCATGCCCAGCGTCTGACCAATGACACTGCGGCCACCGACCAGTGGCAGCAGGGCGACATTGTCATCTTCGACACCTCCTGGCACATCGGCATGGCCTCCGATAGAAGGGACAGCCGGGGGATTCCCCTGCTTCTGCACAATATGGGTCAGCGCGACAGGGAGAACGACTACCTGGGCTCGCCAAGCCACCGTCCCATCACCGGGCATTTTCGCTTCGACGCTTCCAAAATCCAACCCGCCGTCCTGCGGCCATGGCGGGGATGACCAGGGACTACCCTGCGAAATTGAGCACGGCGGCAACTGGTTTTCTGCTACTATCGGTTCGGCCAGACACGTCGGCCAGGTTCGAGCACGAGAGGCGGTGATGGCGATGATGAGAGTATTCAGCACCATGAACGGGCAGATCGAGCAGATCGGCAAGGCTTCAAAGGGCTCATGGATATGCTTATCGGCGCCCACCGATGTCGAGCTGGCCAACGTCTCCCAGACCACCGGCATAGACCTGGCTGACCTGCGTGCCCCCTTGGACGATGAGGAGCGTTCGCGCGTGGACGTTGAGGACGAGTACACCATGGTCATCGTTGACATTCCTCGCGCCGAGGAACGGGACGGACGGGACTACTACGAGACCATTCCTCTTTCTATTATTGTCACCGAGGATCTGATCGTCACCGTCTGCATGCAGGACACCGTCCTGCTCCATCCTTTTATGGAAGGCACCATCCGGGGTTTCAACACTTTCATGAAGTCCCGCTTTATCCTGCAGATTCTCTACCGCAACGCCACTCTCTACCTGCGCTACCTGCGCATCATCGACCGCGAGTCGGACCGGCTGGAGCTCAAGCTGCGCCACTCCATGCAGAACCGCGAGATCCTCATGCTGCTCGAGCTCAATAAAACCTTGGTCTACTTCGCCACCAGCCTCAAGTCCAACGAGATCGTCCTGGAGAAGCTGACCGGGCTGGAGCGGATCAAACGGTACCCGGACGACGAGGACCTTCTGGGCGACGTGATCACGGAGAACAAGCAGGCCATCGAGATGGCCAACATCTACTCAAGCGTGCTTTCAAACATGACGGATGCTTTCGCCTCCATCGTCTCCAACAACGTCAACAATGTGATGAGGATCTTCACCATCATCTCCATCAGCCTGTCGGTGCCCACGCTGATCTTCTCCATGTATGGCATGAACTTCAACCAAGGCATGTTCGGCATGCCGTTCACCGACAAACCCTGGGGGTTCGCGGTCGTGGTGATTCTTTCGGGTCTGGTGACCGCCTTGGTAACCTGGTTCCTGACGCGCTCGAGAATGTTCAAGTAGGGGCCGATCATGTTTGCACGCAGGATTGCGGCGGCTCTGCTGGCACTGGTTTTGGCGGTGCCCCTGAGTGGGTGCGGCCGCCAGGAGGATCGATACCGGGCGGGCTCCATCGGACCCAAGATCAGCGTGGGCATATCCTTCGACCAGCCTGGTCTTGGATTTGCTCAGTCCGGCCAGTATCGCGGACTGGATGTGGATGTAGCCCAGTATGTGGTTCATGAGCTGGGGTACGCTGAGTCGCAGATCGTTTTCATACAGGTGAAGCCTTCGGACCGCGAGCGCATGCTCGAACAAGGTCAGGTGGACATGGTCGTAGCTGGCTACTCCATTACCGAAGAACGGCAGAAGCTGGTGGATTTCGCCGGGCCCTATTTTGCCGCGGGGCAGGACCTGCTGGTTCGCCGCACCCAGAACGACATCGCTGGTGTGGAGGATCTGGCTCAAAAGCGGGTCTGCGTGGCTGCAGGGTCCACCTCTGCGGCTCTAGTGCGCTCGCTGGCCCCCCAAGCCCAGGTCCAGGAGCGTGAAGAGTTTCCGGAATGCATCACGGCCCTGCTCAGCGGGGACACGGATGCCGCCAGTGCTGACGATTTTGCCCTGGCCGGCCTGGCTCATGTTCGCGGCGGCGGCCAGTTGCGCTTGGTCGGCAAGCCTTTCTCGCATGAACGATACGGCATCGGCGTGCCTCATGGGGATCCGGAGCTTGTGGACGTCATCAACCAGGCTCTCAAGAGGATGATGCAGGATGGATCCTTCAAGAACGCCCTGAACCAGGCCTCCAAGACCATTAGTTTTTCCGTGGATGCCGCCGCCCGCACCTTGCAACCTGGTGATCGCTGAGTGCGGCTCCAGCCAGGTGACGGATGTTGGACATCAACCCGGCCGTGTCCATGTGAATGGCGATAATTCACCATATGAACGCGAATGAAGACAGGGATCATCAGCAGACCCAGGAATCCGATCAGCCTCAATTCCGCTACGATGCCGCCATGGCGCAGACTATCGAGGAGCGTTGGCAGCAGCGCTGGGACAAGGAGGGCACTTTCTGGGCCGCCAACACCAAGGGCGACTTGACCGATGCCCAGGGGGAGCATGCTGGAGGACGCAGTCCCTACTTCGTCATCGATATGTTTCCCTATCCTTCGGGCAAGGGCCTGCACGTGGGCCATCCATTGGGCTATATCGCCACCGACGTGGTCAGCCGCTACCACCGGATGAAGGGTGAGAACGTCCTGCATGCCATGGGCTACGATGCCTTCGGCCTGCCCGCCGAGCAGTATGCGGTCCAGACCGGCCAGCACCCCCGGGTCACCACCGAGCAGAACATCGCCAACATGCGCTGGCAGCTGCACCGGCTGGGGCTCAGTTTTGACGATCGCCGCTCCTTCGCCACCATCGACACCGACTACGTGCGTTGGACCCAGTGGATCTTCTCGCGCATCTACGAATCCTGGTACGACCCCGACTACCGTCGAGCCGACGGGGGGACGGGCTCGGCCAGGCCTGTCAGCGAACTGGTCGAGGCCTTCAAGTCCGGCAGCAAGGCCATCCCTGGCCATCCGGACGCCTCCTGGGATGACTTGGACAAGGCCGAGCGCTCTGAGGTGCTCAACGACTTCCGCCTGGCCTACATCTCGCGCTCGCCGGTCAACTGGTGCCCCGGACTGGGCACGGTCCTGGCCAACGAGGAGGTGACCGCCGAAGGACGCTCCGAGCGCGGCAACTACCCGGTCTACCAGCGTGAGCTCAAGCAGTGGTCCATGCGCATCACGGCCTACGGTCACCGGCTTCTGGAGGATCTGGACATTCTGGACTGGCCCGAAAAGGTCAAGCTCATGCAGCGCAACTGGATCGGGGAGTCGCACGGGGCCTCGGTGGACTTCACCGTCCCCAGTTCTGACGGCGATCAGACCATGGAGGTCTACACCACTCGTCCTGACACGCTTTTCGGCGCTACTTTCGCCGTGGTTTCCCCCGAGCATGACCTGCTGCAGCATCTGCCACAGGAGTGGCCTGACGGCGTGCCTGAGCAGTGGAAGGGCGGCTATGCCAATCCAGCGGAGGGTGTGCAGGCCTATCGTAGGGCTGCCGAGGCCAAGACCGCCAAGGATCGCGTGGATGAGGGAGGGGCCAAGACCGGCCTGTTTACCGGTCTGTACGCGGTCAACCCCATCACCGGGGCCAAGCTGCCGATCTTCACTGCCGATTACGTGCTGATGGACTACGGCACTGGAGCCATCATGGCTGTGCCAGGCGGCGATCAGCGCGATTACGACTTCGCTGTCAAGTATGGGCTGCCCGTCGTCTACACTGTCAGCCCGTTGGCTGAATCCGGCCAGACACTGGACGACTACCGGGGCAAGGCGCCTTTCGTTTCCCACGACGGCATTGTGGTCAACTCTTCGGTCAAAGCCACCCAGGCCGCTGGCGATCCGCTCAGCCTGGACGGTCTGCGGGTTGACCAGGCCATCGAAAAGGTTACCGAATGGTTGGAGTCAGCTGGCGTAGGCCATGGAACGGTCTCCTACCGGCTGCGCGACTGGCTCTTCTCCAGGCAGCGCTACTGGGGTGAGCCCTTCCCGGTAGTCTATGACGACCAGGGCCTGCCTCATCTGCTGCCCGATGACCAGCTGCCGGTGGCCCTGCCGGACGTGCCCGACTACTCGCCCAAGACTTTCGATCCCGAGGATGCCCAGTCCAGCCCTGAGGCCCCGCTGAGCCGTAATCAGGACTGGGTGAACGTGACCCTGGACCTGGGCGACGGTCCCAAGGTCTACCACAGGGACACCAACACCATGCCCAATTGGGCCGGCTCCTGTTGGTACTACATGCGCTACATCGATCCCAAGGATGACCAGCACATGGTCGATCCGACAGAATATGACTACTGGCTAGGGCCCAGGCACAACGCGACGGCCGGAGAGTCAGGGGGCGTTGACCTCTATGTGGGCGGTGTGGAGCACGCGGTCCTGCACCTGCTCTATGCCCGCTTCTGGCACAAGGTCCTTTACGATCTGGGGTACGTCTCGTCCAAGGAGCCCTTCCACAAGCTCTTCAACCAGGGGATGATCCAGGCCTACGCTTACACGGACCAGCGCGGCCAGTACGTGCCCGCCGCCGAGGTGGAGGAGCATGAGGAGGGCGGCAAGGTCAGCTACACCTGGCAGGGACAGCCGGTCAACCGTGAGTTTGGCAAGATGGGCAAGAGCCTCAAGAACATCATCACCCCGGACGACATGTACCGCACCTATGGGGCCGACACCTTCCGCCTCTACGAGATGAGCATGGGACCCTTGGACGAGTCCCGGCCCTGGAACACGCGCAACGTGGTGGGCGGCATGCGCTTCCTGCAACGGCTATGGCGCAACGTGGTGGACGAGCAGACCGGCAAGGTTGTCCTGGACGAGGGCGAGCCCGACCAGAAGACCCTGAAGCTGCTCAATACCACCATCCACGACGTGACTGTTGAGATGGAGGCCATGAGGCCCAACACGGCCATCGCCAGGATGATCGTGCTCAACAACCATCTGACCGGGCTGAATCCGACGCCCAGGGCAGCCATTGAGCCGTTGGTGCTCATGCTCTCGCCTATCGCCCCCCATATATGCGAGGAGCTGTGGAGCCGTCTGGGTCACAAGGAATCCCTGGCGCATGCCCAGTGGCCGACCTGGGATGATCGCTATCTTGGCGAGGACACGGTCACTGCCGTGGTCCAGATCAAGGGCAAGGTCCGCGGCAAGCTGCAGGTCAGCCCCGACATCGCGCCCGACCAGCTCGAGGCCATGGCCCTGGCACTGCCCGCCGTTCAGGAATGGCTGGGCGGCAAGGAGCCTCGCAAGGTCATCGTCAAGGCGCCCAAGATCGTTTCGGTCGTGCCAGCCTGACCCTGCACTGCCCGCAGCCAGGCTGTGGACGGGTGACGACCTTTGACCACATAACCCCCCGACCTCATATCGGGGGCTTTTTCATGCCAGGCTGGCTCCATGAGCATCAACATCACCCAGCCTCCGGCGCCACCCCTGCAGGCCCTGGCTCTGAATCAATCTGTCCGATCAGAGAGGTCAGCTGAAGTCACGGCTGAGTCCCCGGTCCGGCGGGATCGGCCCGTCTGGTCGTTTACACCTCTGCAGGCCCTGACGGCCATTCTTATTCTGGTGGTGGCCTTGGCAGTCAGTTTGACCCTGCTGGCTCAGCAGGGGCGGGCGCTGGCCGGAGAAGTAGCCGTTGATGCACCCGTGGCCAGGTCATCGGCTTCTGGGAACCGTGATGTGAACAGTGCTGCACGCCGCGGCAAGGGTGCCTCTGAAAATGATCACGGTCGTAACGCTCAGAGAGCAACGGGCAACGAGCAGGCAGACTCCCAAGTTTCAGGCCCAACCCAGCATGCAGAAAAAACCGACGATGTCCCTGCTGCACCAGACTCGGGTCCCTCTTCGGGGACGGTCGATCAGGCGGGACGCGTGAATCTCAACAGCGCCAACCAGCAGGATCTGGAGAACGTCAAGGGGATCGGTCCTGTTACGGCTGCAAAAATACTGGAGCATCGGCAAGCCGTCGGCGGCCGCTACACCTCGGTAGACCAGCTCCTGGATGTCCCCGGCATCGGCGCCAAGACCCTGGCTCGATTACGACCATATCTGGTGGCGCAATGATGACCGGTCATGCACGGGTTCATGATGGAGCTGATCAGGAGAACGGCAGCCGCAATCTTCGTATGCTCCCCGCTGCTTGTCTGGCCTGGGCGGTTGCATTGCTGGTCCCATGGCTTCTGGATCGGAGCATGGGAGGATTCATGGCGGGAGCAGGCAAGGGCGGCGACTGGGCTAAGACGGTGGGGGAGTCCAGAAACGGCGTGACCGTTGGGAGTACGGCCGGTGGAGGCATGGGCATGGCGGTCTGGATGACACCACTCGTCCTGGCGCTTCCATTGCTTGTTGCAATGGTTTTGCTCATCATCAAACTCGTCTGCTTGGTTGCCGCAGAGGACTCCGATTGCAAAGGTCAGGTATTTCGCAGTCTCCATCGCCCACGTGCACGAAACCAACCACCCCGAGTTTGTACGCGTCCTAGGCGCAAGAATCATTGGGGCAAAAATCGGTGGAGCAAAAACCATGACAAAGCCCCTTGTGAGAATGCCAAGGACGCCAGCCATTTGAGGACGACTCATTGGAATGCTCGGTTTTATTGGCTGCACCGGTGCTCAGGCCAGCGCTCACACGCTGGGCTCAGTCACTATTTCGCTCGTGGTTCTTTCTCGTTCCGATCTTCGCTTGTTTCCGCCTTGTCGGCCTTGGTGTCCACATGGCTTGGCCCTCGGAAGCTCGCAACGCTGGCCGTCCTTACTACGGTGGCTTTGACTACAGCATTGGCCGCCGCAGTCGGTCAGGAGTCAGCGCGTGGTGGGCCAGCAGCCCGTCAGATCCGTCAGGGGAAGACGCTGGCTGAGGTTCGTGGTAAAGCTCTGAGCCCTATGAGTGCATCTTCTCGTCGAGGCTGGGACTGTCAAGCGGAGCTAAGGCTTCAATGGGTTACTCTGGCCGGGGTGCGCATGCCTTCCGGTGAACGGATCATGCTGTTTGCCCGGAGCCGGTCTTGCATGCTGCAACAGGGCGGAAACTATCGTATGCGAGGACTGTTGGAACCTTCAGCGTATGGTCGTCCTATGCCCTGGCTGGCCGTGGAAGACGGCATGAAACAGATCAGGTCGCCAGGACCCAGCAGACGATTGATCGCTCGCATGCAAAAGGCCTTTCTCGAACAGACCAGCAGGCTGGACGATCAGGGACGGATCCTGGTGCCGGGGTTGACCATGGGGATCTTGGGCAACCAAGCTTTATTTAGGTCTGGTGGTTCCCTGAGCAGTCAGGAGGTGGAGCCCGCTTATGCGGTCCGTCTGACACAGGACTTCCGAACATCGGGCATTCTTCATCTGATGGCTGTCTCCGGCGGGCACTTCATGATCCTGGCTTCATTGCTAGTTAGGATCATGCGTAGCCTGCGCTCGCCTCCCTGGCTGATGGCCCTTGTTTTGTCTGCCGCCTATCTGGGTCTGGGTATGCTGATGGTTCCAGGAGACTCGGTGTTGCGAGCGCAAGCCATGGGGCTTCTTTCGGCATTGGCCCTGGCAGCGTGCCGACCTGCCCAGTCATTGAACACGCTTTCCTGGTGCGTCCTGCTGGTCATGATCCTGCAGCCTTCCATGGCCGCAAGCTTCGGTTTTGCGCTCTCCTGTGGTGCCGTACTGGGTATCGGTCTGGGCAACCGGCGTTTGACTGCTTTTCTTGAAAACCACCTTCCGGGATTTTTGGCGCGTCCATTGGCCACGACCTTGTGCGCGCAGGCCGGGACTCTGCCTGTGCAGGTGTTGATGAGTCCTGGCTTGCCTCTGCTGGCGCCACTGGCTAACCTGCTGGTCACTCCTGTAGTCGACGCTGCCACGGTGACTGGCCTGCTGGCCCTGCTCACCTCCTGGCTCTGGCCTCCAGTGGGTATGCTGCTGGCCCGACTGACTTCCCTGGGTACCGGGGTCATGGCTTTTGCCGCCACGTGGCTGGGAGAGGCGGCTGCTCCGGCGGCCTGGCCATCGGGGCCAATCGGCAGCACCTGTCTGGTGGGTCTGGGCCTTATGGCTGTGATAGATCACCGACTGATTCGATTCATCCTTGCCGGGGGGCCGGAACGTTCATGGTCGGCTGTGGCTGAAGAGGATTCGGGGGTCCCATTTAGGCCCTCGGCCTGGGCGGCGATCAAGAGTTGGCTTCTGCAGACTTATGGCCTTCTGTCCCAGCTGATCTTCAAAACTGGCGAACGTCAATGTCCAGTGATGAAGGGAGATTTGAATCATGACCAAAGCTCAGCAGGAGAACCCTTCCGTCCATCTGGTGGTCGGCGGCGATCCCTTCCTGAACGGGCAGCGCGTCAAGGAGCTGTGCGTACAGGCTTGTGCTGCTCATCCGGACAGCGAATACTTAGAGATGGATGCAGCAGACTGCGACGCTTACGCTTTTCAGGAGGCGTTAGGACCCTCCCTGCTCAGTCAGACGGCCGTGGTCCTTCTGGATGATTTGCAGGCGGCTGATGAGGCGTTGACTCAGGCCTTGGTCGGATTCTGCCGCGAGCCGGCAGAATCCGAATCCAGCGTCGTCATCGCACGTCATGACGGGGGCAATCGGGGCCGCAGGCTTCTGGACCAGATGGCACGGGCTGGAGCGCTCATAGAGCGAATGCCAGATTTGAAGAAATTCGATGACAAGGTTGGTTTCGTCTATGGGCAGTTCAAGGCCCATCAGCGTCGAATCCAGCCTCGGGCGGCTCAGCGCTTGGTGGATGTCCTGGGTGAGCGTACTTCGGAGCTGGCCGCCATGTGCTCCCAGCTTTGTTTTGATTTTGACCAGGATCCCATGACCCTTGAGATCGTCAATCGTTATCTGACCGACAGCCCGGCTGTATCTGGATTCGCTGTGGCGGACATGGCGCTTGCTGGCAGGTCGGCCGAAGCCGTTGTCGCCCTGCGCTCAGCTCTTGAACAGGGGAACGAACCGGTCTCCCTGATCGGAGTGCTGGCCCTGAAATTGCGCACCTTGGGCAAGGAGGCGGCCATAGAGTCGGGATCAATCACTACGGCCGAGGCCAAGGCCGCCTACTGGCAGTTGCGGGAGGCCAAGAGGCAGCTGCATGGATGGACTTCCGCCGGTCTGGCGGTCTGCATCGAGGCCTTGGCCCAGGCCGATGAGGTCAGCAAAACCAGCAAGGGCGATGCCCGTTATGCTCTGGAGCGGACAGTTGAGCTGATTGCCGCCAAGGGAAGGACAGTGGCATGAGCCTGCAGGACAACGCTGAAGGTCAAGATGGCTTTGATCTGGTCGTGCCCACGGGCGAGGACATGCAACGTCTGGGCAGAAACCTTGCTGCATGTCTGCAAGGCGGGGACGTGATCCTTCTGTCCGGGCCTCTGGGGGCAGGCAAGACCACGTTGGCCCAGGGGTTGGGCAGTGGACTTGGGGTCGACGGCCCCGTGGTCTCGCCCACGTTCACCATTGCAAGAGAGCTGCATGGCCGTCTGTCCGACGATTCGCCGGTTACGCTGATTCACGTGGATGCCTACCGGCTGGGCGGGCAGGACTATTTGCCTGGAGAGGATGCCGTGGATCGTCTCCTCGACGAGCTGGAGTCTCTTGGTCTGGACGAGGAGCTGGAGGATCCAGGTCAAAGCACCATCATACTGATGGAATGGGGCGAGCAGATGGCCTCTGCACTGGCCGATCAACGTCTGGAAGTAACCATCGACCGGCCCGTGGATGCTTGTGAGGACCCGGATGCCCCACCCAGCTCACAGGGTAAGCGTATGGTACGTCTGCGTGGAGTGGGTCCTTCATGGGCCAGCAGACTGGAACGACTGAGAAAGGCGATGACGGCATGAACGGGACCGATACGCCCCTTTTGGTGATCGACACCTCTTTTGGTTCGACCGTGGGGCTGCCCGGGCGGGAGCCGTGCATAGAGACCGACTCGCGCTCGCATGTGGAACGTCTCCAAGTCAATATCGCCAAGGTCATGGACCAGGCTGGGCTATCTGCAGACGACCTGCGGACCATTGTGGTGGGTCTGGGCCCTGCGCCCTTCACTGGTCTGCGGGCAGGCATCGTTACCGCCAAGGCCCTGGCTTTTGCCACGGGTGCCCGTCTGCTGGGGCAGGACATCCTGGAGCCACAGGCCCGCTATGCCTACAGCCGGTTCAAGCAGCAGGTCCAAGACCATACCCGACTCCTGGTCCTGGCTGTCAACGATGCTCGACGTCGGCAGCTCTACTACCGTCTCTATGACGATTTCGGAGGCGTTGAGTCCCAGGCCCGGCCGCTGACTGAAATGAGCATCGACTATCCAGCTGCTATCTGTGAGAAGATCGTGGCCAATGTGGAAGAACAGAAGTCTCTGGACCATAATCCTGTGATTTTGGTCGTCAGCGGCCATGGAACCGGTCGCTACGCCGACCAGTGGGGGCATCTGGCCAAACATCTGGATACACAGGTGATGTTGGACGAAGGATCATTCTTGGAGGATCGGACGCGGGGGACGGATCTGATGGCTGCTTGCGCCTGCAGACGCGCCCAGCATGGGCTGATTGACCCGGTGGAACCGCTTTACCTTCGTCGTCCTGACGTCTCAGTGCCCAATCCGCTTAAGCACGTAGCTGTCCAACCATGATTCGTGCAGCGGCCTTGGAGGACTTGGACCGTCTGGTCGATCTGGAGACGCGCATCTTCCGCGAGCAGGCCTGGCATCGGCAGGAGCTGCGATTTGAGCTGTCTGCGCCTTCGCGCACTTACCTGGTCTGGGACGGCCAGGGTGCCATCCTAGGCTATGGCGGCTATTGGTCAGGCGAGAGGGATGCAGAGCTGATGACCATTGGGGTGCTTCCGGAAGCCAGGCATCGCGGCATTGCAGGATCTCTGCTCGCCAGGCTGATCGCCGAAGCCGATCGAGAGGGTCTTCAACGTATGAGCCTGAAGGTGCGTGTAGACAACACCGCGGCCATTGACCTCTATCAGGGCTTTGGCTTCTCGCAGTCGGGTTTATGCAAGGGTTATTATCAGCCAGAAGACGTGGATGCATGGACTATGACTAGGCCTTTGAGTTCGGTCGGACCGGGCCCGGTGGGCTCTGTCAGCAACAATCTGTCGAACGGACAGGAAAGGATCATTGACCATGAGTGAGCCTGTGGTGCTTGGCATCGAATCCACCTGCGACGAAACCGCCGCTGCTCTGGTTCAGGGAGACCGGTTGCTGTCCAACGTGGTGGCATCCTCCATGAACGAGCACGCCCGTTATGGAGGCGTCATCCCCGAGATCGCCTCACGCGCACACGCTGAGTCCTTTGTGCCGGTCGTCTCCAAGGCCCTGAAGGATGCCGATATGGATCTGTCTGAGGTCGATGCGATAGCGGTCTCAGCCGGACCGGGACTGGCTGGATGCTTGGCCGTAGGCGTGTCCGGTGCCAAGGCGTTGGCCTGGGCGGCAGGCAAACCTCTGTATGGCATCAATCACGTCATCGGCCACATAGCGGTTACCCAGCTTCAATTCGGTCCCTTCCCTCAGAATGCTCTGGCTCTGATAGTCTCCGGCGGCCACACTTCACTTCTGCATGTGGACGACCTTGCACGATCGGTCCAGGTGGTGGGCACCACCTTGGACGATGCGGCTGGGGAGTGCTTCGACAAGATCGCACGACTGCTTGGCTTCCCCTATCCGGGTGGCCCCCACATCGACCGCCATGCCCGTCTGGGTAATCCTCATGCCATCGCTGTGCCCCAGGGGCTGACCAAGGGCCGGGCCGTAGCCGAGCATCCTTATGATTTCAGCTTCTCTGGAGTCAAGACCGCCGTGGCTCGATGGGTAGAGCGCAGACAGCAGGCCGGGCTCGACATTCCCGTGGATGATGTCTGCGCTTCTTTGGCGGGTTCTGTAGCTACCGTCCTATCTCGCAAGGCCATGGCCGCCTGTCATAGTTTTGACACGGATACCCTGATTGTCGGCGGTGGGTTCTCAGCCAACTCGCAGCTGCGCGGCAAGCTTCAGGAGCTCAGCGACCAGGAGGGCGTCAAGGTTCGCATTCCGAAGATCAATCTATGCACAGACAACGGCGCCATGGTGGCCATGCTCGGCGTCAATCTGGTCCAGGCCGGCCTGCCACCCTCAGCTCCTGACTTCTCCATCGATTCGGCCATGCCCATGGACAGGATCCTCATGTAATCGACACGCCAAGTTGTCACATAAGAAAACCCAGACTATAGTATGGTAATTGTGTTCAGCGAGAGTTGAACGGGATATTCCCGCATAGCTCAGTTGGCAGAGCGTTCGACTGTTAATCGAAATGTCGCTGGTTCAAGCCCAGCTGCGGGAGCTCTTGGCCGCCGGTTCTCCGGCGGTTTTCTTTTTATTGTGCTTCTTCCAGGGATTGCAAACTTCTTGCCGCAAATAGTCCTGGGTTTTGTAATACGAATATCAGAATATTCAAGCGAATAAATTGCTGTTGAATTCTCATGATGCAAGGACTGCTGCTGACGGCCTGTATTGGAAATTCGCACCTCTCTTGTGAAATAAATGATTAGGCAGGTGTTCGTTCGTTATCTGGACAAGCGTTTTCGCCATTGGCTGGTGTGGCAGTCGAGCGGTTTGTCGAATTTCACAACGTTGTACTATTCAGATGGCGCTTGGTTCAGCGCGGAGGGAACCATGGGCGGCAGAGTCAAAACAAGGGAGTCAGGCAATGATGCGAGATCAGGAAGCGCACAGGTGTAGGGCACAGTTCAAGGTGGATGAGGACCAGGAGTCTACGCCTATTGACGATCGCCTTTTCGGATCCTTTGTGGAGCATCTGGGCAGGGGCATCTATTCGGGCATCTACGAGCCTGGTCATCCGACAGCAGATGAACAGGGTTTTCGACGCGACGTCATGGACCTTGTTCAAGAATTGGGCGTGACAACCATCCGATACCCAGGAGGCAACTTTGTCTCAGGCTATCGTTGGGAGGATGGTGTGGGACCACGCGAAAACCGTCCCCGTCGTCTCGATTTGGCTTGGCATTCCAGCGAAAGCAATGAGTTCGGACTGCACGAGATGAGTGACTGGCTGGACAAGCTGGGCGGCAACGAGCTCATGGAGGCCGTCAACCTGGGCACCAGGGGCATGCAGGAAGCCCTGGATCTGCTCGAATACTGCAATGTGCCATCAGGAACTGAGCTGTCGGAACGGCGTCGGGCTAATGGCCATGATCGTCCCTTTGACATCAGGATGTGGTGTTTGGGCAACGAGATGGACGGCGACTGGCAGATTGGCCACAAGAGCGCACAGGAATACGCCGATCTGGCGAATCGAACTGCTGTCGCCATGCGGATGATCGACCCAGGACTGGATTTGGTTGTCTGCGGATCCTCCTCGCACAGCATGCCCACCTTCGGCCTCTGGGAGCGTACTGTGCTGGAGCGCTGCTTCGAAAATGTGAACTTCCTCTCATGCCATGCCTATTACGCGCCCAAGGATGGAGACATGGCCAGCTTTTTGGCTTCAGGCGTGGATATGGACGGTTTCATCACCGATGTGGCGGCCATCATTGCCGCCTCGCGTGCCCGGCTGGGCAGCGATCATCAGATTTTCATCTCCTTCGACGAATGGAATGTCTGGTACCAGGATGCCCAGGCCAGCAGATCGCCCGAAGGCATTGGCAATTGGCCTCAGGGCGCGCCGCTCCTGGAGGATGTCTATTCGGCGGCAGATGCTGTGGTGGTGGGCGACTTGCTGATCACCCTGCTCAGGCATGCCGATGTCGTTCACGCGGCCAGCCTGGCCCAGCTGGTCAATGTCATTGCCCCCATCATGACTGAGCCCGGCGGCCCGTCCTGGAGGCAGACCATTTTCTACCCCTTCGCCCTGACTGCCCGTTATGCGAGAGGCGGCAGCGTGCTCAGGAGCCTGCAAAACGGCGACACCTATGAGACCTCGCGCTATGGTCAGGTGCCCATGATCGATTCGGTGGCCGTCAGAGGCGCCGACGGATCCCTAAGCGTTTTTGCAGTCAACCGCAGCCTTGACAGTTCCGTTGATTTCAACGTCGTCCTGACTGAACAGGATCGGCATAGGCATGCCACAGTCAGTACCCTGCATGAGGCCGACCCCTCGGCGCGCAACACTCTTGAAGACCAGGAGCGGGTCGTCATGCATACCCGAAAAGACTTCAGGATGGATGAGGATGCCATAAGCCTTCAACTGCCTCCCATCTCTTGGACGGTCATTCATCTGGCCTAAAAGGCCGATGAAGGCATCTTGGCCGAAAACCTTTCAAAGATTTTCAAGTATGGTGCCTTTGCGGTCCATTTGGATGTGGACGACTCCATATTCGGCCACATGCCTCTTTCCGGTTCGCATGGCTTGGGCATCCAGTCCATCATGATGGTGGATGGCCCAATATCGGGCACCCATGTTGACGGAATGAAGGTGTGACCATGGCCTGTGCTCGTGACCATAAGAACAAGGGCATAAGGCGGGGTGCTGGCCGGATGCCTATCATGCCTTCCGGATGTCGGCCTCCCTGGTTTCCCAGAGCCCCGCTGGTGTTGATGCTGGCACTGGTCCTGTCGGCTGCAGGGCCCACAGCAACCAGCGCGGCTCAGACTGCGTCGACCCTGCCTTCGGCTGCAGCTCCGGCAAAGAACGCTCGGGTGTTCTCGTCGACTTCAGCATGCCGACAAGGCTGGTTGTGGCCGCTTGAACCTCTGTCTGAAGATAAGGCCATGCCATGGGCCATTCGTCCCTTCGATCCTCCGGATCGTCCGTGGCTGAGTGGTCATCGCGGAATTGATCTGGCGGCGCAGCAAGGCAGGCGCATCCGAGCTCCAGCTGACGGCGTAATCGCCTTTGCCGGTTCCGTAGCTGGCAAGGATGTGGTCTCCATTCGTCACGGCAATCTGATCTCTACCTATGAGCCAGCACAGAGCTCTTTGCCGACGGGGACCCGGCTGCAGACCGGTACAATCTGGGGAAAGGTAGAGGGGGTCTCCGACCACTGTGCTCAAGATTGCCTGCACTGGGGTCTCAAAGATGATCATGATCACTATCTGGATCCCAGCGCCAAGGTCGGACGGCATCGCATTCGTCTCAAGCCCTTGTAAGAGGGCGGAGCTCGCTTGCAGGACTCGCGCGTCTGCAGGCCAGGTATATCGCCAGCCCTGGGGACCGGTTAGAATCATTAAGCATAACGCCGTTTCAGCAGGGAGTGGTCATGCAGAACATGCAGCAAGAATTCACGCGTCCGCTTGTGGAGCCTATAGATGCCAATGCCAGCGTCTTCTCCCTGCTTGAGGACAGGGTGGACCGTTCAGGTGACGATCCGCTCATCGAATACCGGAGTGGACGTGAGTGGAGCACTATTACGGCCCGTGAGTTCCGTGACCGGGTAGTCGCGCTGGCCAAGGGGCTTATGGCCCGGGGGATAGGTCGAGGGGATTCGGTGGCCATCGTCTCGCGCACCCGATGGGAGTGGACTGCCTTGGACCTGGCTATTCTGTCCATTGGTGCAGTGACGGTGCCGGTCTATGAGACGGATTCTCCTGATCAGATCCGGCGTATCTTCAACGATTCCCATGTCGGCATGGCTTTTTTGGAAGATGACGGCATAAGGGCCCGGGTTGACGCGGTTCGTTCCCAATGTGCCTATCTGAACGACCTGTATGTGATTACCCGGGGAGCGCTGACCACAATGTCCGCCTACGGACGGGCGGTGGACCAGGCAGACTTCCAAGCCCGTGCCGACTCCGTGCAAGGTTCCGACCTGGCTACCATCGTCTACACTTCAGGCTCCACCGGCAAGCCCAAGGGCATAGAGCTCAGCCACAGCAACATCGTCTTCACCGTCCGTTCGGGTGCTCAGGCAGTCCCTGACATCTGCCTAGGTGGGGGTAGACGGCTTCTGCTCTGTCTGCCACTGGCTCACGCCTTTGCCCGCTGTCTGCAGTTCTTCGCCATCTCCACGGATCTCACCTTGGGACTTACCGGGTCCATTCGCAATCTGTTGCAGGACCTGCAGACCTTCAAGCCTACTTTCATTCTGGCTGTACCGCGCATCTTCGAGAAGATCTACAACGCTGCCTCCCAGCGGGCCGGGACAGGCACCAGGGGCAGAATTTTCCTGGATGCAGCAGGAGTGGCCAGGCAGTGGTCACGTCACCAGCAGACCGGAAGCCGGGTTCCCATGTCCCTGAAGACCAAACACCTCATGTATACGGGCACCGTCTACGAACCTATCCTGGAGGCCTTGGGCGGCCGAGTCCAGTATGCCATTTCGGGCGGAGCCCCACTGGACAGAGACATTGCAGACTTCTTCAACGGCATAGGCCTGCCCCTGCTGGAAGGCTATGGCATGACCGAAACCATGGGTCCGGTGACGGTCAACCCCACCGAGGGCTACCGGCTGGGCACCATTGGCCTGCCTATGCCTGGCATCACCGTGGGCATCGACCAGGAGGGCCAGCTATGCGTCAAAGGCCCCGATGTCTGCATGGGTTACCATAACCATCCCGAAATCACCACCAGGCAGATTCATGACGGCTGGTTGCTGACCGGCGATCTGGGCAGTCTGGACGAGGACGGGTTCGTTCGCCTGACTGGCCGACGCAAGGAGGTCATCATTACTGCAGGGGGCAAGAACATCTCGCCGTCACTGCTGGAAACGGCTGTCGAGCGCTCGCCCATCATCAGCCACTGCATGGTCATTGGGGATCGCAGGCCTTTCATCTCGGCGCTGATCACCCTCAATCCCGAGGAGATCGACCGGTGGCTGCGGAACCAGGGCGCTGAGCCTATGGAAGATGTCGCTTCGGCTGGGGAGAACCCCATCATCCGCACCGAGGTCGACCACGCAGTGGACGCGGCCAACGGTCAGGTCTCCCGGGCTGAAGGTATCCGCCGCTATCTGATTCTGGACCAGGATTTCACCCGTGAAAACGGCTTGCTGACCGCTTCATACAAGCCCCGCCGTCAGGAGGTTCTCAGACGGTATGAGGATCGGATCGAGCAGGAGATCTATGCTCAAAGACCGGCATCAGCAGGTTTGATGTAGCCAGTATCGATCATCGTCGCCTTGAGATTGGTAGCTGAAACGGCAACCAGCGGTCTTGACAAGCGGCGCAACTGTTTGCCGTTCTGGTTGATGGTCTGGATCGTCTCCATGGATGGCACCTTGCCTTGGCTGTTAAGGCCAGCGCATGCCTTGGCGATATCGGCGGCAAGCCCTAGCCTGTCCTCCAGCCCGGTCATCCACTGCCTTCCATCTACGATTTGGGGAATGTTGTCTATGTAGGCGCCGTATCCGCTGATGACGGGCCAGGCGGTGTGGTCGTCCGAGGACGCGGAGTCCTGAACCTTTCCAGCTGCTTGTGAAGAACTCGCTTCCGAACCTTTCAGATCCTGGGTTGTCGGGCTCTGGGCGGGTTTGGGTACGCGCTGCCGGTGCAGATCCTGGCGGCCGGCCATGGAGCCCACGATGCCAGATATGGAGATTTCCGGGTTGATGTCCGCTGACGAGCCCCGATATCCCAGATCCCCGAGCTCAGAAACCACCCCGGAAACGATGAAGTCGTTCATGGCCAGAATGCCATCCACCTCTGTGTGAGCCTTTTCTCCGTTGTCCATGGCCAGGCGAGCTGCCAGCTCTTTGCCTGCAGCCGAGGCATCCTTGCCTGGATCGAAGGCTACCGCCTGCCAGTCCTGTTCTGCGCTGTCGGCCTGCAGGCGCCCCGAGGGACTGATAGCCCGTCCATCCTTGAAGTATGGTCCCAGCACTTGCCAGATTCCGGCGAAGGCCTGGGCAGGGAAGGAATTCTGTTCCTTTTGCTCGCCCTGCTCTGTTTGGTCTTCTTCCTTGTCAGAGTCTGCATCAGCCGGACGGTTCGGCAGAAGAATCTCGATGCGGCATGGGTTGTCCTTGCTGGCCTTGTCCAGCTCCAGCTTGCTGGCCAGCTTGTTTGCCTGCATCTGGCCAATGGCCCGTGCATCCGACAACTGCACGAACAGATCCGGATGGATGCCCGGCACCTGATTGGCAAGCAGCACTACATGCATGCCCGCGCCCGCTGCCAGACGCAAAGACGAGACCAGGCGCGCACGTGCCTTGTCTTTGTCATCGGCATTCAATGGATTGCTGATGTAGTCGCCATACTGGCGGGTAATGGAGTCTGGCGAAGTCATGGGTGCAACTACCAGCGTGGTTGGCGCTGATGTCTTTCCAGACTTGCGCTCTGAAAGACGGTTGACCACGTAATCCTGCAGCTCCTTGCTTTGATCCTCCAGGTTCCCGCTGGTGTAGGCATCGATGTGCTTGTCGGAAAGTTGCTCCTTAGCCAGTGCCGCCTTAATCTCAGGAACCAGGGCAGCCCACTTGTTGATTGGCGTGTGCTGGGAGAGGGTGATGCCGTCAGAAGGGGTGAAAATGGCCACTCGACCGGGCACTCCGGCAGCGGCAGTGGGAGTCGACGAGCTCTGCGAGGCGCTTGGGGACTGTTCCTCCTTGCCCAAGGCCGGACCGCAAGCACCGGCCGATGCCACCATGACCAGGCTTGCCAGCAGTGCCAGCAGGCCGGACAAATGCCGTGCAAAGCCGGTCTTCTTCACGTTCGCTCCTTCGTCCCGACAGAGCCCGACTATGGCCGGGTCCCGAGCAACCATTCTATGGGTTCTCGGGCAGGAGCGCATGAAGCGTTGATGCTTTTGCGTACAAGGTCCTCGCCGAGGAGGAGATGGGCGGGGCTATCGAAGAGCGGGACAGGTTAGCCGCCTGGGAGGAAAAGAGATGGATGGCGCTTATGTCTGATCCGTTATTGTGCCATGGACGCCTTGGGTTCAGTAGTCTCTGCCGCAGCTGAAGCCATACGCTCCGCAAGAGCGTGGTCCAGTGCATCCATAAACCCTTCAGTGTCCAGCCAGGGTTGATCAGGGCCGACCAGGCTGGCCAAATCCTTGGTCATGCGGCCGGAGCGCACAGTCTCGATGACCACGGACTCCAGGGACTGCGCGAACCAGGCCACTTTGGGCGTGTCGTCCAGCCGCGCCCGCTGTTTGAGTCCGCCGGTCCAGGCGAAAATGGAGGCGATCGGGTTGGTGGACGTGGTTTCCCCCTTGAGCCAGCGCCGGTAATGCCTGGTTACGGTCCCATGGGCGGCCTCGGCCTCTACCGTCTGACCGTCGGCCGTCATCAGCATGGAGGTCATAAGGCCAAGGGAACCAAACCCTTGGGCTATTGCATCGGACTGGACATCACCGTCGTAATTCTTGCAGGCCCAAACATAGCCGCCCTCCCACTTGAGCGAAGAGGCCACCATATCGTCAATCAGCCGATGCTGGTAGGTCAGTCCCTCCTTCTCGAACCGGCTCTGGTACTCCTGCTCGTAGACTTGGGCGAAAATATCCTTGAACCGACCGTCGTAGGCCTTGAGGATGGTGTTCTTGGTGCTCAGGTAGACCGGATAGTGCCTCTGCAGGGCATAGTTGAAGCAGGAGCGGGCGAAGTCGCGGATGGAGTCGTCCAGGTTGAACTGCACCTGGGCTACGCCTGGACCTGGGTAGACGGTCACCTCCCGTGTCACCGGGTCGCTCCCGTCTTCAGGAGTGAAGACGACGCTCAGCTTTCCCGGCCCCAGAACGGTGAAATCAGTGGCCTGGTATTGGTCGCCGAAGGCATGTCGGGCCACTACGATGGGCTTGGACCACCCGGGAACCAGCCGGGGGATGTTATCGATGACGATGGGCTCGCGGAAGATGGTTCCGCCAAGAATGTTGCGGATGGTGCCGTTGGGCGACTTCCACATGCGCTTGAGGCCGAATTCCTTCACCCTGGCCTCGTCAGGGGTGATAGTTGCGCACTTGACGCCCACATGCTCGCGCTCAATAGCCTGGGCCGCCTGCACGGTGACCTTGTCGTCGGTGGCGTCCCTGTTGCGGATGCCCAGGTCGTAATAGTCCAGGTCCACGTCCAGATAGGGCAGAATCAGCCGTTCCTTGATCATTTTCCAGATGACCCTGGTCATCTCGTCACCGTCGAGCTCGACGATGCGTCCTTTCACGGCGATCTTGTCCATGGCGGCCTCCTATCGGTCGGCGGGTCGGGGGCCGGATCCTGCTCCCGGTGCCGCAGTTGCGCTTGCGAACTGTTCTATCCCAAGTTTGTTACTCTCTGTTCCCAGGCTCGTAACTCGTTCGTAGCACGCCGGAGCGTCATCATGAGGCGCTAGGCTGGCAGACATGACACAGGATATCGAAATCGGTCTCGGCAAGAAGGCCACGGTGGCCTACACGCTCGATGATGTCTCCATACTCCCCTCCAGAAGGACCCGGGATCCCCAGGATGTCTCTACAGCCTGGCAGGTGGATGCCTACGAGTTTGACCTGCCCTTGCTGGCGGCGCCCATGGACTCGGTGACCAGCCCTGAGACGGCCATTGCCCTGGGACGGTTGGGTGGACTGGGCGTGCTGGACCTGGAGGGGCTGTGGACCAGATATGAGGATCCGCGCCCCCAGCTGGACCGGATAGCCCATGCCTCGCCGGAGCAGGCGACCGGGGTCATTCAGGAGGCCTACCGGGAACCGGTCAAGGCGGAGCTGATCACCCGCCGTCTGCAGGAGATCCGCAAGGCCGGGGTCACGGTGGCCGGAGCCCTGTCCCCTCAGCGCACCCAGGAGTTCTATACCACGGTGGTCGATGCGGGCGTGGACCTCTTCGTGATCCGCGGAACGGCTGTCTCGGCCGAGCATGTCTCAACCAGCCATGAGCCCTTGGATTTGAAGAAGTTCATCTATGACCTGGACGTTCCGGTCATTGTCGGCGGGGCCGCCACCTACCAAGCCGCCCTGCATCTGATGCGCACGGGTGCCGCTGGAGTCCTGGTCGGGTTCGGCGGGGGAGCTTCCTCGACTGACTCCGCCACCATCGGAATTCAGGCCCCTATGGCAACGGCCATCTCGGATGTGGCTGAGGCGCGTCGCGACTACCTGGATGAGTCCGGCGGACGTTACGTTCAGGTCATCGCCGACGGGGAGACCGGCACCTCGGGGTCCTTTGTCAAGGCTTTGGCCATGGGGGCCGACGCGGTCATGCTGGGCACACCCTTGGCCAAGGCTACGGAGGCTCCTGGCCAAGGCATGCACTGGGGGGCCGAGGCGCATCACCCTGAGTTGCCACGGGGTCGCAGAGTCCAGGTCGGCCAGGTGGGGAGCCTGGAACGCATACTTTTCGGACCCAGCGATCGCACCGATGGCAGTCTGAATCTGATTGGAGCCCTGCGGCGGGCCATGGCCTCTACCGGTTATGTGGATGTCAAGAACTTCCAGAAGTGCCGTGTTGCAGTGACACCTGCCATCCGTTGCTGAGCAGAAAACAGGACATTTACCTATCATTTATCCACAATCCGTACAGAGGCCGGTTCAGTTGACCACATTTTTGAACCGGCCTTTACAATCCTTCTGCCCATCCCTACTCTGGACGTAATCGCTGTCGTTGCGTCGGTTGCCCTGTGCGCCGCGTCGGCATGGGGTGGGGGGAATAAGCACATCGAAGTGCGAGGGAGAAGCATGACGGAGTACATGGATCTGGCGCCGGCCTGGGATCGTGATCAAGCGATCGAAGATTCGACAGGACAGGAGTTTGGCGGCTGGTGGCCGTCCACCTGCACACAGGTGCCGCTGGGACTTGGCGACATCAAACTGACAGTGCGAACCGTCAACTTCGTCCGGCCGGGAGATGCTGCCGGGAATGAGGGTCTGTCAAAGGACCTGAAGCGTATTCTCGTAAACCTGTGTGCACTGGCATCCAGGGTTTTCGATGTGCTGCGGGGACGCTTGCCTATGAAGTGCCTGGACCGTGTTCTCAACCGCGTCTGCATGGAGCGATTGTCCCTGCTGGCCCGACTGCTGCAAGATCGGCATCTGGGCATGGTCCGTACTGCGGATCACATCGGCATGACCTACCTGCCGCTGATTCCTACACTGGTCGAGATCTATCGCGTAGACCCTGACCGGTACGAAACCACCATCGGATTCCTAGTCGGCGAGCGTACGGTGCTGGCCAACCTGATCGTAGCCAGAAGCGGTTCGCGCTGGGTCTGTGTGCGATTCGACATGGGCTAGGCGGCGGCTTTGGCGGGGTGACCCATATGATGGTGGGTATGTTGCGTGAATATACCGTCGAGCTTCAACACCCGACGACGGACAAGGACACCATCTATTCGCTCCTGGAAAAGCGCACCGCCCGCGATCCTGAGGAGCTGGTTGCCCAGTGGCAGGATCCCATGACCAGGAACTGGCACGATGTCAAGGCCGGGCAGATGTCCGCACGGGTCCGCGCTGTGGCTAAGGGCATGATGGCCCTGGGCGTGGAAAAGGGCAGCACCGTGGTCATCTATGCTTCCACCAGTTACGACTGGGGGGTCACGGACTTCGCATGCGCTGCCATCGGTGCGATCTCGGTGCCCATCTACGAGACCGATTCTCCCAGTCAGGCCCAGAAGATTGTTCAGGACGTGGACTGTGTTCTGGCCTTTGCAGGTGATTCGGAGCATGCGCAGATTCTGGAGCAGGTTCGCGGGTCCTCGCCCAAACTCAAGTACGTCTTCAACTTCGAGGCCGGAGGACTGAACGCAGTCAGTGAATTCGGCCAGGGAATCGACGACGAACGCCTGGATGAAGCCATTGCCCAGGTCAAGGCCGACGATCTGGCTACCATCGTCTATACTTCGGGCTCAACAGGCGAGCCCAAGGGCGCCATGCTCTCCAACCGGAACTTTGTCCATATTGTCTTCGTGGGCTGGGATGTGCTTTACCACATGCTGGCAGCGCCCTCCCGACTGATGCTTTTCTTGCCCCTGGCGCATTGTTTCGCCCGCTACATCCAGTATGTGGCCATTGGTGCTCAGGGCGTGGTGGGATACGTCTCCAACGCCAAGCACCTGCTGACTGACTTGCGCACCTTCCGGCCCACCTATCTGCTGGGCGTGCCCCGAGTCTTCGAAAAGGTCTACAACGCCGCCTCGCAAAAGGCTGGCACAGGCTTTGCCGGCAAGGTCTTCGCGAAAGCGACCAGACACTTCATCAAATGGTCCAAGGATGAGCAGGAAGGGCGCGGCCATTCGCCTCTGACGCGCCTTGCCCACGCCTTCTACACCAAGACCGTCGGCAATACGATCGAGTCTGCCCTTGGCTCCAACCTGAGTTACCTGGCCTGCGGCGGTGCACCCATGAATGCCGATCTGGCTCACTTCTTCAATGGAATCGATGGGATCACTTTCATTCAGGGATACGGGATGACCGAGACGGCAGCCCCCTGTATCGTCAACTTTGAAGACGCAAACGAGGTGGGGTCTGTCGGCCGCCCAGGCTCAGGCATTACGGTCAGGCTGAGCGACGATGACGAGCTCCTGGTCAAGGGTCCCAGCGTTTTCATGGGCTATTACCATCAGCCCGAGCTGGATTCCACTGTTCTCGATGAGGATGGCTGGCTGCACACAGGCGATCTGGCCCAAATCGACGATCAGGGCTTCGTTTTCATCACCGGCCGCAAGAAGGACGTCATCATCACCGCCGGCGGCAAGAACGTGAGCCCGGCGCCTCTGGAGGATGTCATCAGCACCTGTCCGATAGTTTCCCAGGCCGTGGTCGTGGGCGACGGCAGGCCCTTTGTAGGTGCCCTGGTCACCCTGGATGCAGGCATGCTGAAGTCCTGGCTGACCTCCCAGGGTCTGGACGCTGACATGAGCATGGAGCAGGCCAGCCACAACGAGGCCATCCACGCCTTTATTCAGCAGTATGTGGACAAGGCCAACTGCAACGTTTCGCGGGCCGAGTCGGTGCGCAAGTTCCTGGTGCTGGACAAGGACTTCAGCCAGGAGGACGGTACCCTGACCCCCAGCCTGAAGGTAGTGCGCCCCGAGGTGCTCCGCCAGTATGCAGAACTTGTGGACAAGGTCCTCTATGCGCCCAGGACGCCAGCCAAGCCAGCTGCCAAGGAGAGCGACCTTGTGAGCAGGGCGCGGACCACTATGAGCGATTCCTTGGCCAGCATGACCGGGCGCAAACGTGATGGCCGCCAGGAGGAAGTGGCATCAGAGGACGAGAAGGACGGCCGCGACGGCCGGAATGACGAGGAGTAAGCAGTGGCGATTCGTACGATCAGAGTGGTTCCCGATCCGGTTCTGCGCACCCCCTGCGATTCAGTGACCAGCATCACCCCGGCTGTGCGCAGATTGGTGCGTGACCTGGTGGACACTGTTGACGACCCGGGCCGGGCCGGATTGTCGGCCAATCAAATTGGCGTAGGCCTGCGTGTCTTTTCATACAACATCGGCGGCAAGGTGGGCTACATCATCAATCCAGTCATCGACAAGACCTCCGGCGAGCAGTATGGCGAGGAGGGATGTCTGTCCCTGCCCAACCTTTGGTATCCGACCAGAAGAGCCGACTACGCCCGAGCCCATGGCATCGATCTGGACGGGAAAACGGTGACTCTTGAAGGTCACGGCATCATGGGGCGGATGATCCAGCACGAGTGCGATCACCTGGACGGCCATGTCTATGTGGATCGGCTGGAGAGCGATGTCCGCCGCAGGGCCATGCAGCAACTGAGATCAGCCAGGTAGGCAGAGGGCGAACGTGATACCCGAGGTCATCGGCCTCGGGTATCATAATATTTCGGCGTGTCATTGCGCAGGTCCGCTGTCACGGGTGGGCAGGCGCGCCAAGAGTGTTCCCGAACGCACGCCGAAAATTCGCGCCATGTCCGCGACGTCCTGTGTCGGTCGGCTCCTCGGAGTTGCACGCAGGTGCACATGGCCAGGCAATAACCGACAATGAAAGGTACGGACATGGCACAGATCACCATGAGCGAAATGCTGAAGGCCGGCGTTCACTTCGGACACCAGACCCGTCGTTGGAACCCCAAGATGAAGCAGTACATCCTGATGGAGCGCAACGGCATCCACATCATCAACCTCTTCAAGTCGCTCGGTCTGATAGACCAGGCCTATGACTTCATCAAGCAGACCGTGGCCCACAACGGCACTGTGCTCTTCGTGGGGACCAAGAAGCAGGCCCAGGAGGCCATCAAGGGCCAGGCCACTCGCGTGAACATGCCCTACGTCTCCGAGCGCTGGCTGGGCGGCATGCTGACCAACTTCCAGACCGTGACCAAGCGGGTCGGCCGCTTGAAGGAGCTGGAGGAGATGGACTTCGACGACGTGCACGGCTCGGGGCTGACCAAGAAGGAGCTTCTGCTTCTGCGTCGCGAGAAGGACAAGCTGGAGCGTCAGCTGGGCGGCATCCGGAACATGAACCGCACCCCTTCGGCGCTGTTCGTGGTCGACATCAACAAGGAGGCCTTAGCGGTCTCCGAGGCCAACAAGCTGGGCATTCCGGTCGTGGCCCTGGTGGACACCAACACGGATCCTGAGCTTGTCACCTACCCCATTCCCGCCAACGACGATGCCATTCGCGGCGTCGAGCTGCTGACCCGGCTGATGGCTGATGCCGTGGCCGACGGTCTGCTGGAGCGCTCCGGCAAGGCCGCCAAGACCGAGGAGGCCTCCGACCAGCCCATGGCCGAGTGGGAGAAGAACCTGCTGGAGAATAAGGACGGACAGCCGCAGGAGCAGGCCCAGGAGACTGCAGAACAGCAGCAGGAGACCCCCGCTGCGGATCAGGCCGCCTGAAACCTGGCGCCTAGATAGATGCATCCAGGAATCTTTTCGGGCCAACAGTCCGGGAAGACCAGATAGGAGAGTTTCATGGCAAAAATCACCGCTGCACTGATCAAGGAGCTGCGTGACCAGACCGGCGCCGGCATGATGGACGTCAAGAAGGCCCTGACTGAGGCCGAGGGCGACATGGCCCGCGCCAAGGAGATCATCCGCGCCACCGGCATCCAGGCCGCAGGCGCCCGTGAGGGCCGCAAGGCCCAGGAGGGTCTGATCGCCTCCACCGTCGTTGAGGGCGGACAGGGTCAGATCGGCTACGCCGTCGAGCTCAACTCCGAGACCGACTTCGTGGCCAAGACCCCTCAGTTCGTCGAGTTTGGCCAGGAGGTCATCGACGACGTGGCCAAGGCTGATGCCTCCAACGCCGAGCAGGTCGATGCCGCTCCATCCAAGTCCGGCACCGTCAAGGAGACCGTGGAGGAAGCCGGCGCGCTCTTCCATGAGCACGTCAAGGTCGGCCAGGTGGCCCGGGTCGAAGGTCCCCGTGTGGAGATTTACGCCCACCGCAAGTCCGTGGAAATGCCCCCCTCCATTGTGGCCATGATCGCCACTGATGAGGCCGGCGCCCAAGTGGCCCATGAGGTGGCCCTGCAGATCTCCGCCATGAGCCCCAAGTGGCTCAGCCGCGAGGATGTGCCCGCCGACGTGGTGGAGTCCGAGCGTCGCGTAGCCACCGAGAAGTCCCAGGCCGAAGGCAAGCCCGAGAAGATCATTCCCAAGATCGTCGAGGGGCGCCTGAACGCCTTCTTCAAGGAGACCGTCCTGCTGGAGCAGCAGTATGTCAAGGACACCTCCAAGACCATCGGAGACCTCTTCAAGCAGGTAGACGGCAAGGCTCTGGCCTTTGCTCGTCTCGAGGTCGGCAAGGGCGACGAGGAGTAGTATCAGCCCAACAATGTCCTGGGTTGCCTGGCCTGATCCTGTTTGAGGGATAGGCAGACGAAGGCATTCATATTAGGGGAGCGGCTTTCCATGGTCGCTCCCCTTTTTTAATCCTGAGCCTATTTTTTGCGGCTACTCAAGGTGGGGTTGTCGTCTAGCCTGGATACCCTGTTATGGGTGTGTTACGCCTGTCATTGTCTGGAGAAAGGGCTTTTATGACCGGATCCGATTCAGCGCAAAACCCAGCATCGCCTCGTCGTGTGCTGCTCAAGCTTTCCGGAGAGGCCTTCGGCGGAGGCGAGGTCGGCATCGACGTGCAGGTGGTCAAACGGGTGGCCAGGGAGATCGTCCAGGCGGTGCACACTGGTGTTCAGGTGGCCATCGTCGTAGGAGGAGGTAACTTCTTCCGTGGAGCTGAGCTCAGCCAGGCTGGCATTGAACGCTCGCGCGGCGACTACATGGGCATGCTGGGCACAGTCATGAACTGCCTGGCGCTACAGGACTTCCTGGAGCAGGCTGGACAGGCCACCAGAGTGCAGACTGCCATCACCATGGGCCAGGTAGCCGAGCCCTATATCCCTCTTAAAGCCATCCGTCATCTGGAGAAAGGGCGCGTGGTCATTTTCGGCGCTGGATCCGGCATGCCTTACTTCTCCACAGACACAGTATCCATCCAGCGGGCCCTGGAGATCCACTGCGTTGAGGTTGTCATGGGCAAGAACGGAGTGGATGGCGTATACACAGCTGATCCGCACAAGCAGTCTTCTGCGCGCATGTTCACCAATCTGAGCTACCAGCGGGCCCTGGTGGACAATTTGGCCGTTATGGACGCGGCAGCTCTGTCCATGGCCCGGGACAATGACATGCCCATCCGAGTCTTCGGGCTGGAGGGCGAAGGCAACGTGACTGGAGCTCTCGAGGGACAGCGTCTTGGCACATTGGTCCACGACGGTCCTGACCGTACCCTGTGACCGGCTGCGGGAACGCCCCGCGCCGCTTGGCCCCCGTGGCCCGATGGCCGTAGAGTATAAGAATGACGGACCTCGCGCACACAGGCGGATGGTCCTTACAGCAAGGAGCAGATCATGACCACAGTGGTGGACCAGGCCGGAAGGCAGATGGACAAGAGCATCGAGGCGACCAAGGAGAACTTCTCTGGAATCAGGACCGGGCGTGCCAACCCATCCTTCCTCAACGACATCATGGTGGAGTATTACGGCACTCCTACGCCTATCAAGTCGCTGGCCTCCATTGGCGTCCCGGAGCCTCGTACCCTGGCTGTCACCCCCTTCGATCCATCCCAGGCAGGCGCAGTCGAGAAGGCCATCCGGGATTCCGACCTGGGCGTCAACCCCAGCCGTGACGGCAATGTCATTAGGGTCACTATGCCCGAGCTGACTGAAGAGCGCCGCCGGGACTACGTCAAGCTGGCCAAGAACAAGGCCGAGGAGGGCAAGGTGGCTGTCCGCAATATCCGGCGCAAGGTCAAGGAGGAGCTGGAAGCCAAGGTCAAGGACGGCGACCTGGGCGAGGATGAGGGCAACCGGCTGCAGAAGGAGCTGGAGGCCGTCACTAAGCAGAAGAACGACATGATCGACCAGCTTCTGGATGCCAAGGAGAAGGAGATCCTCGAGGTCTGATCCGCATGGGGAGGATCCACTGTTCATGAGTACTAAGGAAAACTCCGCCGAAAAGGCAGGCCAGGATGCCGTCGCAACCCTGAACAAGCGAACCGGGCGCAATATGCCGCAGGCAGTGGCCACTGGCGCGCTTCTGGTAGTTATCATCCTGGCCTGCATACTGGTGCGCATAGACGCATTTGTCTATCTGATTGTGATTTTCATGACCCTGGGGCTTTGGGAGCTCAGGGTGGATTTCGCCACTGCGGGCCTGCATATACCGGTGGTCGAACTGTGGATCTGCTCAGCCGCCACTATGCTGGCCTCTTTCTACGCGCCGAACCATGTGGCGGTCATGACTGCCGGTGTTCTGGCCACTGCCTTGGTCGGGGCCCTTGCGGCCACTCGCAACCACCGCCTGCGTAGTCGTCTGGTCAAGGCGGTGAATGCCAAGCTGTCGGGCAAGGATCCGCAGACCATGGCCGATGCATCCTATGGTGCCGCTGTGGGGGTAAGCCGATCAAGCAGTCTGGCCAATGTGGGCGTCACCCTCCTGACCGTTGTCTACATCACCCTTCTTGCCTGTCTGATAACCCTGCCCACCACCTTTGGCGGGCATCCTGCCGCACATGCCTTCATGGTGATTTTCCTGCCCGCCTTAAGCGATATCGGCGGTCTTCTCTTCGGCTCGCTCTTAGGCAAGCACAAGATCTCGCCCCGCATCTCGCCCGGCAAGTCCCTGGAAGGGCTGGCAGGCTCCATGCTCTGCTGCCTGGTTGGCGCCCTGGTCATTTTTGCAGCCACCTATCCCATGGCGGATTGGGGACGAATCTGGTGGGTCGCCCTGCTCATGGGCATCATGGTCGGAGCCACAGGCACTCTGGGGGATCTGAGCGCCTCCTTGATCAAGCGCGACCTTGGGATCAAGGACATGGGCCACCTGCTCAGGGGCCATGGCGGAGTGCTGGACAGGGTGGATTCCATCCTCATGTCTGCACCCTTCATAACACTGGTTCTTTTGGTCACTGGTCTGTGACCGGAATTGATGGTCCGATGCTCAGAGGGGCCGTCGGATGACTGATACAGGATGAGGTAAAGGTATGACAGATGTCGACATGGCCGATGCCGAGCCTGAGACCGGCATCACTCCCGGAGGCAAGGATGGCGCCTTCAGGGACGTGCTTGCGGCCGACCATGCGCGTCGAGGCAAGCCACCGCGTCACTTTACCGATATGGACCAGCAGGAGCGTCAGGAGGTCTGCGCTCAACTGAACCTGCCGAAATTCCGGGTCTCGCAGCTGGCCAACCACTATTTCAACCATCTGTCCACCAATCCGGACGACTTCACGGATCTTCCCGCGTCCAGCCGTCAAGAGGCCGCACACCGCTTCTTTCCTGAACTGATCACTCCGGTCACCGTTCAGAAAGCGGATCAAGGCACGACCATCAAAACCCTCTGGAAGCTCTTCGACGGGTCCAGGATCGAGTCCGTGCTCATGCGTTATCCCTCCAGGGCCACCCTCTGCATCTCCAGCCAGGTCGGCTGCGGCATGGGCTGCCCCTTCTGCGCCACAGGTCAGCTTGGATTGACCCGGAACATGTCGACCGGCGAAATTCTGGAACAGGTCAGGGCCGCATCCTACATGATGAGATCTGGGCAGGTCGCCGGAGGCCCGGGACGTCTGAGCAACATCGTCTTTATGGGGATGGGCGAGCCCATGGGCAACTACCGGGCGGTGCTTTCCGCAGTCAGGCAGATCAGCGCACTGCCGCCCAAGGGATTCGGAATCTCGGCCAGGAACATCACCGTATCCACGGTCGGCGTGGTTCCCGGCATCCGCAAGCTGACCCGAGAGGGGATACCGGTCCGTCTGGCCGTCTCCCTTCATGCCCCCAGTGACAGGCTGCGCGACGAATTGGTCCCCATGAACCGCCGCTTCAATACCACGCAGGTCCTGGACGCGGCCCATGACTACTACCTTGCCAGCGGCAGACGGGTCAGCATCGAGTATGCCCTGATGCGCGGCATCAACGACCAGACCGAACATGCCCGCCTTCTGGCCAAGCGCCTCAACCACTACGGGGACGACTGGGCGCACGTCAACCCCATACCTCTGAATCCGATTGAAGGTTCACGCTGGACGGCCTCCAAGCCCGAGGATGAGCAGCGCTTCCTGGACATCCTGCACAAGGCAGGCATTGCTGCAACCATGAGGGACACCCGCGGATCCGACATCGACGGCGCCTGCGGACAGCTTGCAGCCAAGGCCGTCAAGCTTCAGGCCTGATCCAGTGTTCTGCAATGTGGACATGCCTTAGCCTTGGGGCCATAGAGAAGCTAAGGTCTTGACTCAAACAAATTGGTCCAGGCAGAAAGGCAGGTCGCATGACGGTAGCGGTTCGTGTCATTCCTTGCCTTGATGTCGACCAGGGCCGTGTGGTCAAAGGCGTCCACTTCAAGAATCTGCGCGATGCTGGTGACCCTGTTGAGCTGGCTTCCGCTTACTACCAACAGGGCGCTGACGAGCTGACCTTTTTGGATGTGACCGCTTCGGGTAGCGGTCGGGCCACCATGGTTGACCTGGTCAAGAGCACTGCAGACCAGATCTTCATCCCGCTGACCGTCGGCGGTGGCGTACGCACCCCACAGGATGTGGACACCCTCCTGAGGTCCGGGGCCGACAAGGTTGGCATCAACACAGCTGCCATCGCCAACCCGAAAGTCATCGGCGACATTGCCCAGCGCTTCGGTCGTCAGGTCCTGGTGCTTTCGGTCGACGCTCGCCGATCCGATGCACAGGGAATTATCTCCGGATATGAAGTGACCACCATGGGTGGCCACCAGTCCACCGGCATTGACGCCATCGATTGGGTCAGGCAGGCCCAGGAGCTCGGTGCCGGTGAGATCCTTCTAAATTCCATGGATGCAGACGGCACACGCCAGGGTTTCGACCTGGAGATGATCGCTGACGTGCGCAAGGCTGTATCCCTTCCCCTCATCGCCAGCGGTGGAGCAGGCAAGGCTGCCGATTTTCCTCCCGCCATCAAGGCCGGAGCCGATGCGGTTCTGGCTGCTTCCGTCTTCCACTTTGGCAAGGTGTCCATCAGTGATGTCAAGCAGGCGCTCCATAGGGCCGGATATCCGGTTCGATGGCAGGCCTGAACTTATCTGGCAAATAATTTCGGCACCACATGGTGCATGGCATCTGCAGGCTATGCGAATAGTCTTCTGGGAACCATATCCATACCATAAAAGTTCAACCGACTAGGACATGTCGGACACATCAGCTGAAACGAGGAGGACGGGGATCAATGTCACAGTCTTCGAACAATCAGGAAGAACGTCTGGATCCAAGCATAGCGGCCAGGCTCAAGAAGAATGGCCAGGGGCTCGTGGCCGCCGTAGTCCAGCAGTATGACAGCGGCCAAGTGCTCATGGTCGGGTATATGGATGAGGAGGCCCTCAGACGTACCTTGACCACTGGAAGGGTCACTTTCTGGTCCCGTTCCAGACGGGAATATTGGCGCAAGGGCGACACCTCCGGGCATGTCCAATACGTCAAGGGAGTCAGCATTGACTGCGATGGGGATGCGCTTCTTGTCGAAGTTGACCAGGTGGGAGCGGCCTGTCACACAGGGCACCGGTCGTGTTTTGAAGCCGGAGGACCACTGCCTGCGGTGCAGGGCAATCGTACACAGACGCAAATGCAGAACAAGGAAAGGCAGTCCAGTGCAGAAAGACGCTAAGGCTAAGGCAGTGAACACACAGGAAGCAGAAAAGACGGGCTCTATGACCGTCCTGGATGAACTCGTGGCGGGCGCTGTAGAGGATGCCAGGAGCCGGGAGCAGGAGATTTCCCTGGAAGAGCTCAAGAAACAGGTCAGGAGCATGAGGCGAAAGCCTCTGGATGCTGCCCGGCTGCTCAGGGAGAGCGCCGGCGTTCCGGTCATTGCAGAGATCAAGCGCGCTTCGCCTTCCAAGGGGCATCTTGCCGATATTAAAAATCCTGCCGCCTTGGCTAGGCAGTATGCCAATGGAGGTGCTTCGGCCATATCGGTTCTGACCGAGGGCAGGCGTTTCCTGGGATCTTTGGATGACCTGCGGCAGGTCAGACAAGCCGTGGGCATTCCTGTGCTTAACAAGAACTTCATCGTTTCCGACTACCAGGTCTGGGAATCCAGGGCCAAGGGTGCCGATATGATCCTGCTGATTGTGGCAGCTCTGGATGACACCAGACTCAAACACCTGCTCAAGCTTGCCGGAAGCCTGGGTATGACTGCCCTGGTTGAGACGCATGATCAACAGGAGATCGAGCGTGCCGTAACGGCAGGGGCCCGGGTTGTCGGCATCAACGCCCGCAATCTGAAAGACTTGAGTGTTGACGTTGGCCAGTATGCCCGACTGGCATCCAAACTGCCCAAGGACGTGGTCAAAGTGGCCGAGTCAGGGGTGTTCGGCACAGTCGAGCTGGAGCAATATGCCCAGGCAGGCGCCGATGCTGTCCTTATAGGAGAGGGCCTGGTCACCTCCCAGGATCAGGAGGGGACAGTCCGCCTGCTGGTTCAGGCTGGTCACCGGTTCAAGGCCGCAGAGGCCATGCCTCTCTCGACCCATGACGGTCCCTATTTCGGCCCATACGGAGGACGATTCATGCCTGAGGCACTGGTCGGCGCCCTTGACGAGCTGGAGCGCGTCTATAAGGATGCCAAGGCTGATTCGGCCTTCCAGGAGGAGCTGAATAGGCTCAACCGCGTGTATGTCGGGCGCCCTTCGGCCTTGACGCCGGCTCCTCGATTCGCCAAACTGATCAGCGATCGGGTCGGTGGTCAGGTCAGGGTCTTCTTGAAGAGGGAGGATCTGAATCATACGGGCGCCCACAAGATCAACAATGCCCTGGGTCAGGGGCTTTTGGTCAAGCGCATGGGCAAGAGCCGCGTCATAGCAGAGACCGGCGCCGGGCAGCATGGCGTGGCTACGGCTACGGTCTGCGCCCTCCTGGGCTTCAAGTGCCGAATCTACATGGGACAGGTCGACGCCCGCAGACAAGCACTAAACGTAGCCAGAATGAAGATGCTGGGAGCGGAAGTCGTCGAGGTAACTACCGGAACGAGGATTCTCAAAGACGCTATTAACGAGGCTTTGCGCGACTGGGTGACCAATGTGGAATCCACCCACTATCTTCTGGGCACGGTTGCCGGCCCTCATCCCTTCCCGACCATCGTCAGGGACTTTCAGAAGATCATCGGAGAAGAGGCCTCCGCTCAGCTTTCCGCATACGGTATCGACCACCCTGACGGGGTTGTGGCCTGCGTCGGCGGAGGCTCCAACGCCATCGGCATCATGAACACTTTCCTGGATGATCCACGGGTGTCCCTTTACGCTTACGAGGCTGGCGGAAACGGGCCCAAGTCGGGCAAGCATGCCATCCGTCTGTCGCCCGGGACAGGCCAAGTCGGCGTCTTCCAGGGAACCAAGTCCTACCTTTTGGAGGACGACCAGGGCCAAACTATGGACACCTATTCAATCTCCGCCGGCCTGGATTACGCTTCGGTGGGTCCAGAGCATGCCTGGCTGCACGACATAGGCAGGGTCAAGTATGACTACGCAACTGATCAGGAGGCCATGCAGGCTTTCAGCGACCTGTGCCAGACCGAAGGCATCATCCCAGCTCTGGAGTCTTCGCACGCCTTAGCCGGTGCCAGCAAGGCATCCGCTGACCTTTTGGCCAAGGGGGTCAACAATCCTGTAATTCTGATCAATATCTCGGGCAGAGGCGACAAGGATGTAGCCACAGCGGGCAGATGGTTCGGCTACCTGTCCGAGCAGGAGGCCAGCGCTCTGGAAGCTCAGGGCGGACACGGCAAGAACGGTCAAGCGGATGAGGAGGCCCGATAATGGTCAGGCAAGTATTTCAACAAGTCCCAACCCAGCCAAGGGGGTTCAGTCGGGCACCTAGCCCGGTGGCGACCACTCTCCAGGCTCTTCGTCGGCAGGGCAGGCCGGCCTTCATCGGGTACTTCCCCTATGGATTCCCCGATGTGCCCACATCCTTGGAAGCTATGCGGGTCATGGTGCACAGCGGTGTCGATATCGTCGAGATAGGGCTGCCCTACAGCGACCCGGTCATGGATGGCCCAGTCATCCAGGCGGCCAGCAAGTGTGCTATCGACAATGGTGTCAAAGTCGAAGGTGTTTTTGACGCGGTCCAGCAGGTTCAGGCGGACGGCGCAAGAGCCCTGGTCATGAGCTACTGGAACCTGATCATGCATCACGGTGTAGCGGATTTTGCCCAGCGCATGGCCCAGGCAGGTGGGTCTGGACTCGTCACACCTGATCTGATAGTCGACGAATCCGGGGAATGGATAGAACAGTCAGACCGGTATGGTCTTGACCGAGTCTATCTGGTCTCGCCCGATTCCTCTGATGCACGTCTGCGTCTTACATCCCAAGCTGCCAGAGGGTTTGTCTACGCGACCTCACGGATGGGCGTGACCGGCGAACGAGCCAGCATGTCCGATTCGGCTAAGGACTTGGTCGCTCGGGTCAGACAGGCCGGCGCTCCTTATGTATGCGTGGGCATCGGAGTTTCGACCGCCCAGCAGGCCTCCCAGGTCGGCGCCTATGCGGACGGGGTAATCGTCGGCTCGGCCTTGGTCCACTGCCTTCTGGACGATCATGGCAGGCCGCGAAAGGACCGCAAGAAGGCACTGGCGGACCTGGCTGAGGTTTGCTCTGATCTGCGTTGGGGCATATCCCATCCTGGGAAGTGAGAGGAGCTGTAAGGTCCAAGGGCTAGACTATAGGCCTTATGACGCTTGCCTACATTCCATCGCCGGGAATATCCAGCTTTCACCTGGGGACGGTCACCGTCAGGTTCTATGCCCTGACCATGCTCCTGGCCATTATCGTGGCCGCCTGGATCACGGCCAGACGCTGGAAGAAGGAGGGCGGCCGGACCGACCAGATTCTGGATATAGCCATCTGCGCGGTGCCGGCTGGCATTATCGGTGCACGGCTCTATCACGTCATCACCACCCCTGAGCGCTACTTTGGGGCTGATGGCAATCCGGCCGACATCCTTCGCATCTGGCGTGGCGGTCTGGGCATCTGGGGTGCGGTCCTCCTGGGAGCCCTGGCGGCCTGGGCCTTGTGCCGGCACAAGAATTATCCGACCGCCCTTCTGGCCGACAGCGTGGCTCCAGCCCTTCTGGTTGCCCAGGCCATCGGGCGGCTGGGCAACTGGTTCAATCAGGAGCTCTACGGTGCTCCCACCACACTGCCCTGGGGACTGAAGATCGATGCAGCCGGTTCCGCCATTGGCAGCAGCGAACAGTGCTATGACGGGGCCACCTGTCCGACGGGAACCCTCTTCCAGCCCACATTTTTGTATGAAATGATTTGGAATCTGATTGGCGCGGCACTTCTGGTCTGGATTGGCCACAAGATGGTGAACGTCCTCAAGGCCGGATCTCTCTTCGCTCTGTATGTGATGTGGTATACGCTGGGGCGCACCTGGATCGAGGCTCTTCGCATCGACTTCGCCCACGAATTCCTAGGGGTCAGGGTTAACGTCTGGGTTTCCATGACCGTCTTCATCCTGGCCGCTGCGGCCTTTGTGCTCATAGCGCGCAAGGGCAAGCCCACTTCTCTGTTGTCCGAAAAGCTGCGGACCATCACCGAGCTCGAGGAGCGCCAGGAGTCCTTGGCCAAGAGCAAGTAGAACAGGGGACGCTATCCAAGAGTCGGGACGTGTGCGAGTGGGCCACAAACTGGTTCCGCCGTCTTCCGTACAACATAGAATAATATCCATGAGCATTCAGATAGCACCCAGCATTCTTTCCGCCGATTTCGCCAACTTGGAACGGGATCTCAAGGCTATTGCCAATGCCGATATGGTCCATGTCGATGTGATGGACCACCACTTCGTTCCCAATCTGACGATTGGTGAGCCCGTAGTGGAGCGCATCTGCCAGGTGACCGACTTGCCGGTGGACGTGCATCTGATGATTGAGGACCCGGACCGCTGGGCCCCTGAGTTCGCCAAGCTGGGTGTTGCATCCGTTACTTTCCATACCGGGGCTGTTCATGCTCCAGTGCGTCTGGCCCGCCAGTTGCACGACATGGGTGTCAAGGCCTGCCTGGCCGTTCGCCCTGCTGAGCCCGTGGAGCCTATCTTCGATATTCTCGATGAGTTTGACATGATTCTGGTCATGACAGTTGAGCCAGGTTTCGGGGGCCAAAAGTTCCTGGACAATCAGATGGCCAAGACCCGTCGCTTGCGTGACCAGATCACCGTTCGCGGCCTTAGGACCCACATCCAGGTGGACGGCGGGGTAAGCCCCACTACTGCTTCCATCGTGGCTGAAGCCGGAGCTGATGTCCTGGTGGCAGGCTCCGCCGTCTACGGCACTGACGACCCGGCCAAGGCCATTGACCAGATCAGGCAGGCTGCCCAAGTAAGCTACAAGGACTGACCGGTTTTAAGGGAAGAATGGAGATAGCCAGATGAAGACCTTCGATGGGTTGTTTGAGGAGCTTACGACCAAGGCCAAGGAGCGTCCGGAAGGTTCCCTGACCGTTGATGAACTGGACAAGGGCACACATTTTATCGGCAAGAAAATCAATGAAGAGGCCGGGGAGACCTGGATTGCCGCTGAGTATGAGGGCAAGGAGCGAACGGCTGAGGAGATGAGCCAGCTCCTTTATCACATCCAGGTCATGATGATCGATCGGGGCATCACCTTGGAGGATGTCTACAGGTATCTGTGATCCCCAACCCTATCCCGCTGTAGATTCGCTTCCGCAATTAGGAGGTTGCCGTGTTGAAGGTCGCGGTGCCCAATAAAGGCATGTTGTCCCAGCCTGCATGGAGGCTGTTGTCAGAGTCTGGCTATCGTCTGCGTTCCAATGATCGACAGCTGGTGGTCGATGACGTCGACAACGATATCCAGCTCTTTTATTTAAGACCCAACGATATAGCGGTCTATGTCGGCCTGGGGACCATTGATCTGGGCATCACAGGGCGTGATCTCTTGCTGAACTCCGGCACCGGGGCTGTCGAGGTCACACAGCTTGGATTCGGTGCATCCACTTTCAGGTTTGCCGCTCCGGAGTCCAGCTCTATCAGGAGTCTGCAGGATGTGGACGGTAAGCGGATCGCCACAACCTTCGACCGTCTTCTTGGCGACTACCTGGTCGACAAGGGCCTTGAGGCCAAACTGATTCACCTGGATGGAGCAGTGGAGTCCTCCGTCCAGCTCGGGGTGGCCGACCTCATCGCCGATGTGGTCTCCACTGGCACCACCTTGCGCAACGCCGGACTTCGCGTCTTCGGCGATTCTATTCTGAGATCGGAGGGGATTCTCATCAGGTCGCCACACCTGGATCCTGATGATGAGCGCTTGGCGGTCATGTCCCGCAGGCTGGAGGGTGTGCTGACAGCCCGTCGTTATGTACTGATGGATTATGACATTCCTGTTGAGCGCGTTGCCATGGCTGTGGGTATCACGCCTGGATATGAGTCTCCGACAGTCTCCTCCCTGCACGACAAGCAGTGGGCGGCCGTCAGGGCCATGGTCCCCAGGGACCAGGTGAACAACCTCATGGACCGCCTCTATGGGATCGGTGCGCGTGCCATCCTTGTAACAGCCCTTCAAGCTTCTAGAATGTAGACGAATGGCACTGATCGATCGAATTTCACGCAGCAGGTATAGTCCTGAGCCGCGGTCGGTAATTCTCACTGTGCCGAATTTCATCAGCCTGCTTCGCATCCTGTCCATACCGCTTATTGCCTATCTGGTCGCTAACCGCCATCTGATCATCTCCCTGGTGGTCATGCTTATTTCGGCTCTGTCAGATGGCGTGGACGGGATCATAGCTCGGAGGTTCAACCAGGTCAGCAAGCTGGGCCAGATCTTGGATCCGGTTGCTGATCGCCTGCTCATCCTCTGCTCCATCCTTGCTCTGAGTATCGCTTCCATACTGCCTTGGTGGCTTCTGGTTCTGGTCGGTGCGCGGGATGTGCTCATGGGTCTGCTGGTTCTGGCGCTGGCCCAGCACGATTACGGCCCTCTGCCGGTGCACTTCGCGGGCAAGACCGGGACGGCCGTGCTCATGCTGGCCATACCTGCCCTGATTTTCGCGGATGTAGGCACTTCCGCTTTCTTCCGTTTCTTCCACCTAGTGGCTCTTGCGGCTGTCATCTGGGGGGTGGGCCTCTACTGGCTGGCAGGGCTGATCTACGCTCGGCAGGGCATCGGGTTGCTTCGTCAGGACCGACATCATGACTGAACCGCAGATGGCTCCTGAATCTTTCCCCGTGCCGCCCGACCGTGCCCTGATTCACCGCCGGGCGGCTTTTTCGCATTCGAGCGCGGGTCTGGAACGACACTATGTGGATCAGGAGAGCTCGGAGCCAGCGCAGGAATCCATTCGTCGGCGCATGGCCGATGAGTCCCTGAGGCTGATTGATGATCTGACCAACCGCCCTATGGACCCCATGTTCGAGGATGCCAGACTGCTGCCCGCTGAACACAGATCGCCGCTGAGCGTCTGGGTCAACCGCATCCTTGTTTTTGTCATATGCGTGCTTGTCGGCTTGGCCGGCACGGGAGTGGTTCAGGTGCTGCACCGGGATCCGCGTCAGAAGGTGCGCGAAAAGCTGATATCCCAGGTAGAGACGGTCAGCAAGCGTGCCGATGACCTCAATGGCCAGATCTCGGACCTCAACGGCAATATCGACACGCTATCGGCCCAGGAGGGCGGTAAAGGGCAGAACAGCGCGCAAACCGCCGATGATCTGACCAACGCTACCAGCAAGGTGCAAGGCCAGGGCATCGTCATCACACTCGCCAACCCTATTGCATCCAAGGATGTCCATGACAACGCTGATCAGATCAAACTGGTAACCGACCAGGATCTGCAATGGTTTTTGACTAAGCTTTGGTCCGCAGGAGCCGAAGCGATCGCAATCAACGGCAATAGAATAGGGACGCAGACATCAGTGCGTACGGCCGGTCAGACCATTTTGGTGGGTACCGCCTCCATCGAGGCCCCCTACAAAATCGAGGCCATAGGCGATCAGGGAGCCTTGGCTGATTTGATGGCTCGCAGCGATCTGCAGGGCCGCCTGCGCGACCTGAAGACGGCGAATATCACTGTCAATGTAGTCAAACAGCGGCGTCTGAACCTGAATGCCGTCAGTCTGCCCAATCTGTCATATGCCGGAAGGAGTCATTGACATGTCGGCAATTCTCGGCCTGATCCTAGGCGTGGTGGCGGGCATTTTCCTCAAGCCCGACATTCCCATCGTCCTTCAGCCCTATCTGCCCATCATGGTGGTGGCGGCCCTGGACGCATTGATGGGCGCAGTCCGTTCTTACTTTGAGCGCAGCTTCTCGGATCGTGTCTTCGTGGTCTCCTTCATCTCCAATGTGATTACGGCTACTCTTCTGGTCTTCCTCGGCAACCAGCTGGGCGTGGGCTCACAGCTTTCCACGGCCGTTATCGTCGTCTTGGGCATACGTATCTTCTCCAACGTCTCCGCTATTCGACGGTTTATCTTCAAGGGGTGAGCATATGAGACACACCCTCAGAAAGAAGCGCAATGAGCGGATGCCCAAGAGCATTCCGCCCAGTAGACCTGGACGGGTCAAGGCGCCATCAGATGATACGCAGACCGGTGCTTTCCCAGTGGTTCGTCGGCGGCCTGCGCGCACGCTCAACGCCAACGCTACCAGGGTCAGGCTTGTCACCAGCATCCTTGTGGCTCTTATGTGCGCTCTGTTGGGTTTTGGGTACGCCGTCCAGGTGCACAACAACCAGTCCTCTTACCAGAGTCTGTCTGAGGAGGAGCTGGTACGCGTATTGGATGAAACCAGTAACCAGGTCGATAAGCTGGAGGAGCGCAAGAGCCAGCTCAATCAGCAGCTGACCTCCATCAAGTCCGCGGCAGACAAGCAGAAGGAGGCCGCACGCATCGCCCAGCAGAACGAACAGAGCAGCGGCATCCTCTCTGGAAGGCTGCCAGCCGAAGGCAGGGGAGTGGTGATAACGGTCACCGAAGATAATGAGCGTGTGGATGCCTCGACTATGTTCAATCTGATTGAAGAGTTGCGCAATGCCGGTGCTGAGGTCATATCCTTCAATGATGTTCGAGTGGTCACCAACACTTATCTGCTGGATACGCGCAAGGGCCTGCAGTGCGACCATGCCAAGTTGCACAGCCCTTATGTCATCAAGGCCATCGGGGATCCGGACAGCCTGCAGAACGCCATTCAGATCGCCGGGGGAGTGGGCTCCCGGATCAAGGTGCAATTCCATGCGGCCGTATCGGTTGAGCAGTCAGATGGTGTCAGAATCGACCAGGTTCGACGCGTACAGGACTATCAGTATGCAAAGCCTGTAGAATAGGCAACTATGACAGATCCTATTCCCACTGCGGGCGAGACGACCATCATCGGCATGCCGGCCCTGAACATTCCAGTCACCTCCAACGGTGACCGTCCATTGACCCAGGACGACCTGGAGACCATGGCCCGGTTGCCTGAGGGCACAGCCTTGTTGATCTCCACCAGGGGAGCGGTGTCGGGGTCGCGTTATCTGCTGGACGAGGACCAGGTCAGCGTGGGCCGTGATCCGAAGGCGGACATTCTGTTGGACGATTCCACTGTCTCCAGGGCGCATGCGATATTCGTACGGACTGACAAAGGTTTCAGAGTCGAGGACACAGGCAGTCTGAACGGCACTTACGTCAACCGTGAACGCGTTGACCAGGCTGACCTGCACAATGGCGACGAGATCATGATCGGCAAATTCAGGTTGGTCTACTTCGATAATCGGGCTGTTATCGCCAAGAGCTGATAGGGGGCATGGATATGGCCGAAAAAGTGCCGACGCTGGTGCAGGGGGAACTCTTCTCAGCCGAGCAGGCTGAGGGTACGACCCGGGGCTATCGGGGCACTATAGCGGCCAAGGTAGCCGGAATCACCTATCGACAGCTGGACTATTGGGCCCGCAAACGGATTGTCGAACCATCCATCAAGGCTTCGCATGGATCAGGCTCCCGCAGACTTTATTCTTTTAAGGACGTGGTCATTCTGGCTGTCCTTAAGCGTCTTCTGGATGCTGGTGTCAACCTGGTCAATGCCACGAGCACCGTTGCTTATCTTGAGCGTAGGACCGTGAGTCAGCTGGAGCATGTGACTGTGGTCTGCGACGGCGATCAGGTCAGCGAATGTTCAGGCCCCGATCAGGTCTTTGCGCTGATGCAGTCCGGGCGTGCCGTTTTCGCCATCTCTGTGGGTGCGATCTGGCATCGCATGGATCTGGAGCTGCAGACCTGTGACCATGTGGATTTGACGACTGGACAGCTGACCCCAGGTCTGCCTGAGCGGCCCATTGACGAACTGACGGCCATGCGCCTGCGTCAGCGTCTGGAGCACCAACACGAGCGGAGGCAGCGGGCTGCCTAAGCTGATGGGAACAGGGGAGAAAAGCAATAAGTAATTTGACATAACGTACATTATCGGCTTATTAGTGTTTCATCACAATTTATCTTTTCGCCCACAATGTGAATGATGGCTACTGTCCTTGCTTGGAGTTTTGCGATTGTTGACTACCTAGTGGGCAGACAATCGCAAAACTCGAATCTGATCTTTATCACCAGCGATTCATATAAGACATATAAGACAAGAGCTTGAAAACCGCACCTATGTGGCCTGCAATTGAGGCTGCGGCGACAACGGCTAAAACTTGGCATCTAAAGGTCAGTTTCCTAACACGTTCCCTTAGTGATGAAGTGTAGGCCGTTTCCTCTGAAGCATCTGTCTCTTCGGGTATAGCTCTCATAGTTCTACTCCTTGATTTGTCGGATCAAGCGGGTACATCTATGCAGGGCCGGAACATCATTTCAATATCAACTCATATTTGAGACTGAACTGTCTGTAATTTGATTCAATAGACCTGTACCGATATAGGGCATACAGGCACACCCTGTTCCAGGGGCTTTGCTGATACCGACATGCATTCGTTGGCGCAAGACCGATCTGGAACAGGGTGTTATTCCTGGAAGTAATCTTCGGCGGCCTGAGACAATTGGTCGACTTGGTCGATGACGCGATAGCAGCCGTGAGACTCAAGTTCCCCGGGCTCGGCATAGCCCCAGCCGCACCCCAGGCAGTCCAGACCGGTTTCCTGCGCACCATCCGCATCAGTCCAGCGATCGCCGACCATAAGGGCCCGGTCGCCGTGTTCGGCATCGAAACCAAGCTGCTCCAGCGCGTAGGTGATGACCTGATCCTTGGTGACCCTTGTAGAGTCCTTGCTGGCGCCATAGACTCCATCTACCAGTGGCCTCAATCCGAAGTGGTCACAGACGGGCAGGGCCTGATACTCAGGCTTGCAGGTGGCCACGGCCAATGTCATACCATGCTCGTGCATACGATTCAGCTGCTCTGGGATGCCGTCGAAGACGGTGGCGAGCAGGCGTCCAGGGATGTGTTGTCCAGGATGCTCCGGATCCTCGAATGATGCCTTCTCGCTGTAATAGCGCCGGTAGATCTGTACGCCCCTATCGACGTCTTCCTCCCTGACGCCGTTGCGGCGCAACGATACTTTGACGGCCGGTCCGATGAATCTGCGAAGCTCGCTTTCATCGGGCACGGGATAACCAAGATCCTTAAAAGTTTGCACCACGGAAGCGATAATGCCAGGATGCGAGGCAGTCAGGGTGCCGTCGAGATCCAGAAGAACCAGGCGGCGCGGTGATTTACTCATAGTCAGGGAACCACCCTTCACGGTGCATTTTCAGACGCTTGTCAAGTACAGCCTTGAGCTCGTCCTCGGATCGACGCTCCAGCAGCATATCCCAGTGGGTCCTGGTCGGTTTGCCGGTTTTGCCGGACTCCTGCTCGTCATGCCCCTCAAGGTGAGCGATCTGCCCGCAGCGGCATTCCCACTCCTGTGGCACCTCAGCACCCTCAGCCAAGGGCAGAATGGTCCGATGGCCTTTCGGGCAGATGTAGGCGACCTCGCTGCGTGCCGCGAAATCCACATTCTGATCGGATTCCAGGGATTTCGCCCCTATGCTCATGCCGCGAAGACTGCGCTCTGCCATGATTCCTCCATACTTGTGTCCGTCACTGCCTCCAAGCTACAGAACAGTGTTGACCTGAAACTTATTCCCAATATGCGGCCGTGTTCACTCCACGCCTGTATAGGCCACAATGCCCCGGTTGACCTGGTCGGCGGCGATGCTGGCAGTCCTGGCCAGGTGATGCCCTCCCCTGCCCAGGTAGGGTTCCACCTGGACGATCTGGGTGAGTACGTCGGACAGGCGCTTGGCGTTGCGCACGAAGTCCCCTGCCGTCAGATCGCTGTCACGCAGGATGGTGGTCAGCGAGTCGCCGCAGGCCCAGTCGTAGATGGTCGGCCCCAAGCCAAAGTCGAGTTCAAGCGGCAGTTCCAATCCAGCCTGATCGCAGCGTTCCTGTACCTGGGACCATTGGCGCTTCATATCCTCCATGGCGTCAACCAGCCTGGGAGCTCGATACCCGGCCCTCTCCCCCGGTTGCTCCCCTACCCCACGGCGGGATTCGTAGACCAGTCCGGAGACGGCCGCTGCAAGTTCAGCGGGTTCCAGATCGTTGAGGATGCCCCGATCCAGGATCTCGGCAAGGCTCAGATCCTGCTCGCTGTAAATGCGCCGGAGCAGCTGCCCCTTCCGGGTCAGTCGGCAGTCGTCAGGGTCCACGGGACGGGTGTAATGCAGGTCGGCCAGAATCTGGCAGATTCTGTCGAACTGGCGCGAGACTGACCCTGTTTTGGACTCGTACTGTTCCCGGGTGCGTTGCAGCTCCTTGTCCATGCGGATCCACCGGTTCCCCCAGCGCAGGTGCGTGTGCAGGTCCGGGCACTGGCGGCAGGGATGGTTGCGCTCCTGCTCGCGCAGCTGGTCGATGTGCCGGTCGAGGTCGCGGAATGCCTGGTCGCGGGCCTTCTCGCTGGTGAACCTTTGCCGCTTCAGGCGGCGGCGATCGTTCTTCTGGGCTGAAGACAGGGCTGCGCGGATGCGCATGAACTCGATCAGATCGCCACGGCTGCACTGGGCGGCCTTCCGGTAGTCTTCCAGGCCGCTGGTCAGGGTCTCGATGCGTTCCTCCAGCTGAGAGGCTGATCGGTTGGCCTCCCACTGGGCGAAGGAGTGGTCCAGGGTATCTCGCGCACGCGTATAGCTGGATGAGTTGAGCAGGTTGACAGCCATGTTGAAGGTGGGCCGGAAGCTGGAGTGCAGCGGGTAGACCCTCCTGCTGGACAGGGCGGCCATGGTCTTGGGGCTGAAGTCCCGGTGATCGACCACTACTACATGGCCGATGTCGTCGATGCCGCGCCGGCCGGCCCGACCGGTCAGCTGGGTGAACTCGCCGGGGGTCAGAGCTACATGGCCGGTGCCGTCGAACTTCTCCAACTTCTCGACCACCACGCAGCGGGCGGGCATGTTGATGCCCAGTGCCAGGGTCTCGGTGGCGAAGACCACCTTAAGCAGTCCCAGTTCGAACAGATGTTCGACTATCTGCCGAAAGAGAGTAACCACGCCAGCGTGATGGGCTGCAAAGCCCTGCTCGAGTGCGAAGCGGAACTGGGAGAATCCCAGCGCCTTGAGATCCTCCTTGCTGAGCTGGCCGGCTGCCATGGAGTCCACGATGTGCCTTATGCGACGGGCCTCCTCATCAGTGGTCAGCTGCAACCCTGCCCGGATGCACTGCTGGACGGCCTGGTCGCAGCCGGTGCGTGAGAAGATGAAATAGATGCCGGGCAGCATGTCCATGAAGTCCAGCTCATCGACCACGTCGGCTCGGCTAGGACGGTATCGCTCCCCCATCCGTCGCTCCGGCCTGCCGCCCCGGCCATGGCGATGGTGATGCCCCTGGCCGCGGGCCTGGGCACGCTCCTGTCCGACCTTGTCCAGTTGGGCCAGCCGGGAGACCAGACGCGGGTTGATCTTTGAAGTCTGCCGTCCTGAGCCGTCGTGCCGATACAGATCCAGGATCTCTGGTTCGGTGTGTCTGTCGGCCTGGACCAGGACATGCTGCTCCAGCGGCACGGGCCTGCGCTCGGAGACCACCAGATGGGTGCGTCCGCGCACCGAGGAGATCCAGTCGGAGAATTCCTCCACGTTGGACACGGTGGCCGACAGTCCCACAATGCGGGTGGAGGCCGGCAGGTGGATGATGACCTCCTCCCAGACGGGCCCTCGGAAGCGGTCGGCCAGATAGTGGACCTCGTCCAGGATTACGTATTTCAGGGCAGTCAGGGTCGAGGACTGTTCATAGAGCATGTTGCGCAGGACCTCGGTGGTCATGACCACGATGTCCGCCTCGGAGTTGATGGAGGTGTCGCCGGTCAGCAGTCCCACCCGGTCCTCGCCGTAGCGGTCGACCAGGTCATGGTATTTCTGGTTGCTCAGGGCCTTGATGGGGGTGGTGTAGAAGGTCTTGACGTTCTGCTCCTGGGCCAGGAATACTGCGAAATCGGCCACGATGGTTTTGCCGGCACCGGTGGGAGCGGCTACCAGGACATTATCGCCATCCTCCAGGGCGGTGATGGCCTCCAGCTGGAAGTCATCCAGTGGGAAGGGCAGCTTGGACTGAAAACGTGCGGGTGCACCGGTCATGCGTTTGCGGTGACGACTGAAACGGGCGTAACGTTCCGCCGGCCCCGGTTCGGATGTTGGTGAATCCTGTCCGTGGTGACGATGACCTGACATGTTCCTCCAAGAACTACTTATTGAACTGCTTCCACCGCCGCCAGATGCGGCCGTGGTTTCTCCTGCGCTGCTCCTTGCGTTGCAGGACCAAGGCATGGGCCTGGCTGTATCGCTCGGTTGATTGCGACAGAGGCAAGGCGAAGGCCGGACCCTCGGCCCTGTCCGTTGCCTGGGACTGCCCTGCTGCCGGGGGTTGGGGCATGTGTCGGTTCAGATCGTCTGAGACTCGTCCTATGGAGCGACTGGCTGCCATAGCGTGACGGATGGCGTAGACGGCTCCGCAAATCAGCATGGCCAGCATGAAGATCACCAGAAGGATCCAGATCCATCCAGGCATGGAACTCCTCTCCGACCGGAGTTAGCGCCGGTCCCGCTCCTTGTCGTGAGCGTCGCTGATGGTGATCTCGCGCTGGGCACGGGCCAGGATCATGGTGCGCAAGGTCTTGGGCGCCACTGCGGTGATGTGCTTGGCGTGGGCGATGCAGAAAGCCACGAACCAAGAGTCCGAGGAGACGGTCAGGTGAACCTTCTGCCCGGAACCGCAGGGCTCCACCGAGGCACCCGGCAAGGATTTGATGTAGGGCAGGTCCGGCCGGTCGGTGATGAAGACCGCAGCCGTGCCGTTGTCGAAGGACCACTTGCGCAGTTCGCTGACCGGCACATCGGGAAACTCCACCTTATGGCTGGGCTTGACGATGGTCGCATGCTCGATTCTGGCGATACGCAGAACCTGCCATTGCCTGTTGCGCCCGGTGCCCTGTTTGAGGTGGCGATGTGCCCCGTTCTTGCCCTGGTTGGAATCAGAGGGAGCATCTGCAGCCTCAGTGCCCTCTGCCGCGTCGCCGATATCAGTCCAGGCGGCGACATAGTAGACACCCTCATCCACGAAGATCTTGGCAGGGGCCACCACCTTGCGGCGGGTGCGGCCGGCAGCATCTGTGTACTCCATGTCCAGCAAAGATTCGGTCTTGATGGCACGGCGCACTACCGAGAAACTCTTGGGTTCTGTCTCATACCCAGTAAGGGATAGCCAAGGTGTCTCACCCGGCCCAACATGTGTGCGCAGACGCTGGTAGAGCGACTCGGCCTGGGTCCGGGACTGCTCGGGCAACAGGGGCGAATGGGCCAAGTAGTTGAGCGAAGCGGTCAGCATGCTCAGATACTGGGGGGAAATGCCAGCCAGCCGTTCCAGCCCCAGCGAATTGGTGGCTGAGACGATGCCGCTGTCGTCCAGCAGGGACCAATCGATGTCGAAGAACTGGCTGCCAGCCATCTCACCGTCGTCTGAGACCGTGGTCAGGGTGTTGATGTCCTTGTGGATGGTATTGACGTACTTGCGGAGCTCTTCCTTACTGCTAGGGTGGCCGATGAAGCGCTCAGCCAGCTCGGCCAGCGAGAACTCCTCGCCCAGGTGCGCTGAAAGGAAGAGCATGAGCCGCAGGCGGCGGTCAACCTCGGATCCAGTCTGGAAGGAGGATGCACTGGCCCGGCGAGCGTGCCTGAGATCCGTATCGTCATCGCTCAGGTCAGTGGCGAAATGCTCGACGCTGGTCCGGGCGATTTCCGGCGAAATGACCGTTGCTGCGCCTGGACTCAGCGACTCATCGGCCAGCTTGAAGCGGGCGGCTGCATCCAGGCGGCGCCGGAAGGCGTCTGCAGCCTCCTGGGGGCTGACGATGGAAGCATCAGGGTGCTCCAGGACGAACATGGCCAGATCGTCTGAATCGGCATAGGCCACGTTCAGATTCTCCCCGTCCACGTCCACTGTGGCGGCGAAGCGGCGAGAATCGATGACCTTGACCAAGTTGTCGGGAATACGCTGAGTACCCAGTCCAGGGGCTATGGAGTCCAGTCCCAGACCGGGGATGGGCACCTGCGGCACGCGGGGCGTGGTGCGCGAGACCGGTCGGGCCGGCTCCTCGCAGGCCTCCTGGGACATGGCAATTGATCGCGCAAGATAGTTGGCAGCGGCCAGCACTGGCATGTCCTCTTGGTTGAAGTGCATGCGTATGCGTGGCTCATCCCCCAGTTGCAGACGGTAAGACGCGAAATCCTGCCCCTCGGACTTGGAGGAATACTCGGGCTGACGTGACTCGATGGCTATGCCCATGGCTGCCAGCTTGGCCCGGTCACGCTGGAACTGCTTGGCGAAGGCAGCCTTGGCGGCCTGGTCTGCCAGCTCACCGTAAGAGTCGGCATAGGCCTTGACCCGCTGGGCTATTTGCCGAGATGTAAGCCATTGCGGGAAAGCAGACGATAAGACGGCTAGGACATCAAGTTCGTGCTTGCCCCATTTATCCGAGAAACGCCGTCTTCCGTTCGTGCCTTCTGCCATCAGTCCTCGCGTATCGTTAAAATTTTGACTGTTAGTGCGCCTAACGCACGTCTACCTATCATAGATTGATTTTCAGGACCGTGGGAGCCAAACACCCAAATACGGTACCTTTTCTTGACAGGCTGAACCCTGTTGCGCCTGGCTCTAGACCCACTCGTCCGGTTCGATCCCCTGGGGTCCAACATACTGACCGTTGGGCACGTATGAGGAGCGCCCTTGATCGCTCAGATGGGCATCGGCATATAGGGTCACATCCCTGCCGAAGGTCCAGTCCCCCTCAATGGTGACCGAGTTGGCAGCCGCCAGGCTGGGAACCCCATAGGGGAATCGCTCATCGAAGTCGGCAATGTACTTGTAGTAGCGCTCATCCAGCTGGACGTTTGGGAAATCGTAATTGCCGTCCTCCATCTCATAGGAGTCGGTCAGATGGAAACGGTCGGAGCGCATAATAAATAGGTCGTCGGTGGTCTTGACCGGCAGGAAGCGCATGCGGTCCACCTGTACGCAGATGGCCCCTTCGAAGAGCGAGGCGGCAGAGCCCATGGCGGTTTCCAGTTGCACCACGGGTCTGGTGGAAGGGTCGGTGGGGTCGACGGTCTTCCGGTTCTCGATGATGGGTAGGGGAAGCACGCCGTCATATTCGGCTAGCTTATCGCGCAGAGCATCGACTCTGACCCAGATGCTGTTGGTGTTGAAGTAGGGATGCTTGCGGATGGACATGGCCGAGCTGCGGTCGTGCGGGTCCACCTGGGACATCTCCCGCAGGATAAGGTGCCCAGTGGCCTTGTCGATGACGATATGGCCGCCTTTGCGGTCAGCCTCGGTCCGCTTGGCCACCTCGATCATGAAGGGTGCTCCGGACTGCGCGAAGTAGCCGGCCAGGGTCCTTGAAGGCCTGGCGCCCAGGTTATCGGAGTTGGAGATGAACAGGTAGTCGATACCCAGCTTCTCAAGTTTGTCCAGCAGTCTGGTCTCCCAGATGGTCGAGAAGATGTCGCCATGGCCGGGAGGGCACCATTCCAGGTTGGGATTGGCCGGGAAGTCGACTGGACGGCCGGTGTCGGCATCGATCTTGGGTTCGATGTGCTGAATGATCTCCATGGGCACATCATTCTGGATAAAACGACGGTCTTGCTTGACCACGCGCATGGTGTCGCGCGAAGTGCGGAAGGAGTTCATGAAGATCAGTGGCAGCGGTACTCCTAGGCGCTTGCGGGCAGTCAGCACCTGGCCCATGATGATGTCCAGAAAGCGCATCCGACGGGCCTTGTGGCGGCGGATAGGCAGCAGGGACTTGGCCTTTTCCAGGCCCATGGAGGTGCCCAACCCACCGTTGAGCTTGATAAAGGCGGTGCGGGAGAACGCGTCCAAGGCCATGTCCATGTCCATGGAGTCGTGGATGTCTTTGGTGCGGGGCACATCCTTGAGCGGGGTGACGTCCTTCTCGCGCACGCAGGCCTTGGCATCTCCCCGTTCCCAGGTTTCGTAGAGGTGCCTGAACTGGTTGATGGAGACTTCGCTCATGCCCTTATCGCGCATCTTCGCGGCCGAAAGGTCGAAAACATCTGTGCTCATGGAACCCCTTTCGGGCTGGGACGACTTGCGGTCGACGCGGGTTGCGCCGACCGTACAGAAACATGATAGCAAGTTGAGTATGGGACTCGGTCTGTTTGGACTTGTCTACCGGGACTCGCCGGACCATTGTCGGGCCCGCCACGCTGTGCTACTATCTCTACTCGGTGCTGATGCACCGTCGGGCCGTAGCGCAGTTTGGTAGCGCACTTGACTGGGGGTCAAGGGGTCGCGGGTTCAAATCCCGCCGGCCCGACCACAAAGCAGCGATTCCAAGGTTTTAAACCTTGGAATTATTTATATCCTCCAATGTCCGGCACATATTCAACATGTCGCCGGTGCTTCCTGTGTTATTCGCTCTTTTTCTGCACTGCACTGTATTGGATTAGGGCGGCATCTTATGTGGAGGGTTCATAGCAATCGGTTTATCACTAACTTGCATCCTCTGCCCTGCATACTCATATCAGGCTGCCGGATGGCCGGAATCAATCGACAGCCCAACGAATTGAGCTTACATTGTCCAGGAGGCTTTCGTCGTGGGAGACGACCACTAGAGCTCCCTGGTAGGGAGCCAGCACCTCGGTCAGAGCCGCCTGAGAGCGCAGATCCAGGTGATTGGTCGGTTCATCCAGGATCAGTAGCTGCGGATGCTTCAAGAATCCCAGGCACAGCAATAGTTTGCGGCCTTCGCCCGCAGAGAGTTCGTGACCGGCCAGGAGATCTTCTGGGTCAGCGTTGAGCTGGGTGTAAGCCGTCATCAGATTCTTTCTCTTCGTCTCCGGCAGTGCGGCTGCGTCTTCCATGGCTTTTTGCATGAGTGCCGGGTCGATGATCTGAGGCAGGATCAGGCAGGGCAGATCTGGGGGCAGGCCGGCGATCAGCAGCTCAAGCAAGGTGGATTTGCCTCGTCCATTAGGTCCGCTGATGCCGATGTGGTCTTTCGGCCCTATACTGATGGTCTCTATTGTTGGTTCGTAACGGTTTTCTGCTTGGCTGTCTGCAGCGAGATGCAGGCGGAAGTCCTTGACGCCATGCCCTTCCATCCAATCACCTAGGTCGCGAGCGTCAACCCGGACTAGTTCACGTTTGTGGCTGGCTTTGACCTGCAGGCTTATGCTCCCGTCATAGCGTTTGGCTGCAGTCTGCAAGTTGGCGGTACGTCTGCTGGTCGCGGCGATGCGTGCGTCAGCCTGATGATAGCTACGGGCGGCCGCTGTTCCCGAGGTTCCAGGTCTGGCAAGAGCTTGTGGGTGTTCCGGGCGTCGTGGTCGTGGGGGTCGATTCGGCCTCCCTGCCGTCTTAGGGCATCAAGATGCTGGAGTTTCTGGAAACGGGCAGCCTTGAACCGATTGAGCCTGTCCAATTCCCGTCGGTTGCCGTCCAATTCCTCCTGGGCTCGACGGTCCTCAGCCCTCTCTTGCTCCTCTATCTGCGCCAACGTTCCCTTGAATAGGGTCAGCGTCAGCACGTTGCCGGTCGGTGTATGCCGTGTACGGAAGACCAACGACTTGGGGCAGCTGGCATCGATCAGGGCCCGGTCGTGGGAGATCAGCAGACCGATGCCTGCGAAGCGGTCCATGGCCTGGCCGATACGGGTCCTGGTCACTGCATCCACATGGTTGGTCGGCTCGTCCAGGACTAGCAGGTCGGGTTCCCGGCTGAGGGAGCAGGCTACTTGCAGGCGCTTTGCCTCGCCGCCAGAGAGTGTCGGATACCGGTAGGTCCAATCGTCCGCGATGCCTAGTGTCCTCCTAATGGCCACGGCCCGCTGCGACCAGTCGTTGGCGAAATCTTCCAGATTAGGCGGTTGTTCGGCGATGTTCTGGGGACAGTATTCGCATACCAAGCTGCCGGGTTTCGGACTGATTCTTCCCCGGGTCGGCGATAGGCGTCCGCACAGGAGTCGAGCCAGGGTGGTTTTGCCGCAGCCGTTGTCGCCGAGCATGGCAGTCCAGCCCCGGTCCAGGGTCGCAGACAGATGCTCGAAGATGGTCGATGGGCTGCCCGGATAGGCGAAGCCGAGGTCGGTGATGGTGATGACGCTAGGATTCGGCATGGGTCTCCTCCTGATGGTAATGCGGTCTGGTTCATCATCAGGGGAGTCGTCGGCTGTGACTGGTCGAGCGCCTGGTCAGCCCGTCACCTTGTAGTTGCGGCCCACTATTATCATGTGGGCATTATTGCAGTGCATGGCGCGAATGCGAGTGGCAAGAATTTTGGCCTGAGGACTCCCCTGTTGGGGACAGTCGCCACAGGTAACCGGGGAGCTCGTACTTTGATCACTTCGCGTGGGTGGCGCGTTGGAACAGGGCTCACCAATTCCGACGGTCTCTGCTGACCGCCTGGGCAACTGTTTCATCACAGACGCAAGTCGAGGTCCTCTTTCTCTCGGAACACCTTGGCATATGGGGCTGTTCCTCAAAATAGCTTTCTTCCCCTCAACTTTAACCCAGAGCCTCCTCTTTTGCATTGCGTTTCAGACAGATGTTGGTTGCCGAGCTGCCCTGTGGCGGATTTGTTGAAAAATCAGCAGGATTTCGTCTCTTATCGTTATTTGTTGTGAACTTGGGAGATGGTCGAGCTGATGTACTCCGACAGGGCTGCGGTTGCCGGTCCCTCCCGTTCTATTTACAACCACCAGGAGTGGGCTGAGGACCGCTGCGGGAGTCTGCAAAAGGATCATAACCAGGACAACTGCCTTGCGCCTGGCCGAAGACGCCATCCCATTTACCGTCATCTGCGCTCAGCCTTGGCCTGAGCCACAATTAAGGTATAAGAGCTTGCGTCCGGCGGCGACATGAAGTGGGGCCAATTATGTTAGAAGCCGCTTACTGCCTCTATTGCCTTTCTGGATGGAACGCACACTTGGCGGTATTTTTTTACACGGTGAGCGCATGGCATCCATAACTGCAACCAAGCTGCTCCCCTACCCTAGCCATCCTTACCGCGATTCTGCAGACCTGGCTCAACTGCTTCTGGACAATGGGTTGACAGGTATCAGCGTGCGGGATCTCGCGGACCGTATGGGGGTGGTTGGCTATTATCCCTCAAGGGTTATTGGTATGCCTTTCCTGCTCCTGTGGCAGGTAGCGGTAGAACGTAAGCTGCCTTTTCTTCTGAACACTGCTTAGGATCCCATGTGGGAACACGTGTTCGACCAGGAACTATGTACCATCATCTTTGATGGCATTGTCAGCATCGAGGTCTTGCTGAAAAACTGCATGGCTGCCGAAAGAGAATCGCTCTCGCGAGGCTCCTGCTCAAACAACCGAGTGTCATTCTTGCAGACGAGCCGACCTCTGCGCTGGATCAAGACAACGCTAACGTCGTAATACGTATACTGTGCGAACTTGCCCAACAAGGCTCTGCCGTCATCATTTCACCACACAGTGAAGAAATAAAGAAAATCTGTTCGTCGATTATCGAAATAGGCTGATATACGCATAGTCGAGCTAATAGCAAGGCTGAAAAACCCATCAAACTCACAGTACTCAGTACAGGGGGTGACACGATAACTTCAACGCCGGCAAGGTGAGTTATATCGGCATTTACTGTAGTTGGCCAACATTCTTCATGCGATTGTTCAAAACTGTACAATGGCAATACATGCGATCCAGAATCGTTGCTCGCAGATTTCAAGGACCGCCTATTTTATGGCACGGTCTATCATCTAAAATCTTTGCCAAAATTCCGCCGTTATCTATACAAGTTAAGACCGGGAGTGATCCTGGTCTTTTTTGCCATTGATTGTGTATAACGACTTACCGAAAATCAGATTGGGCAAAGTGATGAACTAGCCTATCGGTTTCAGCTCGTATCAGTCGGTAGTGGGAACTTGCTAGCGTCGGCTGAATTCCAGTCGTTACTAGCAACAGTTAAAGGCGGCCAGCATGTACACGTACTGCAGCCTTTCTCAACAATGAGTTTCGGTTTCAAATCCCATCGGCCTGGCAAGACATCCGAGTCGCAAGTAAAGTTGTTCGACAGATGCGAACGAAAGTGTTATACGAACTCGCCTGACAAATAACTTTGAGATTTGCGGATGATGAGTTCTTGCAACTTTCTATTGTTCTATATTTAGCGTTACTGTCAGAGATTCTGATGATGCCAACCTATTAAATGCTATAGTCTCTGCTATCAATGGCATGAAATATGGCGTGCTTGAAACGTTTATTTGGCGCAGGAAACGGGAAAGCTTCGGGTGCTTATTGTTTTGGTGACTTTCTTTTTGCCTGTTCTGCAAAGCAAATCACCATTGAAAGTGATAGCACAAAAAGAATGAAAAATAGCAGGGCACAAATCCACGCAAGATTTGATTGCGACGAATCAAATTGCGTGAAAAGACTAGGGTGCTCGTCGCTGTAATAGCCAGCCCGAATTTGTATGGCAGCTGTGACAATCAAGCCTAATATGCTCACCGCATTCATTATTATTGCAATCACTTTCATCATTACCCCTTTTCACAGGTATTGGCCTGCGATTACTGATGGTGATTAAATTTTAGGGTACTTAACTTGCCGGTAAATGCAGTCTGCACGCTGCCATCACCAGCACTGTCGAGCACATATCAAAGGCGCATCTAAATTACTGCCTAATCTGTGTAGCTCGCCTCATTAATAAGGCTTAACGGTGATCGTGCCACATGGCGTGTATTCCCCCTAATGATTCTCAGCATTGCTTTACCTTCCAGTATCTACACTTTCAACACGTAAGCCACTTCTATTGCTTTGCGTTCGAACCTGGCATCGCTTCGGCAAAAAAAGAAGGACTTTCCTTATTGCATTAGCATGCACGAATCCCCGGCACGAGACTACCTGCATCCGGAAGCGGAGAAGCACATAAAACAAGCTATTTCAAATAATTAAACCGTGGCTCAACTACGTCTCATCCTCCTGTGATGTAGTGCATCTCAGATGCAGCACTGCAATAATCTCCCAGATCGCTGAGGCCTGTTTTTTCACCGCTATAACTTTTCGCCGATATCCCTACAAGCCGGAGTCGGCATTCTCATTCCTTCCGACTTTCAAGCCTTCCGCAGGCACTGACCAATGCGAAGAACTTTCCAGGATTATTTCTCGGGCAGGGCTTGGATGCCAATATGGGTAATATCGCCTGAGATCGGGATATTATGACCTGGAGCGTGGCAGGCTGTTGGAAGAAAGCCAGTCACTGATATCAGCAAAAGATCTTTCTGCCAAAACGAATCTTACAAACCTTTGCCTCTGTTACTGTGGAAACAGTGATGGGCTCACGCATCAACCGAAGAAGATTGATATGTTTGCTTTGATCAAGACTCGGCGCACGAAAGATCTTGTGACCTCAATGGGATGAGAAAATTTCCGTCTATGCCGCTTACACAAGGTTTTGCCTATTGCTGATAGCAGCTATTTCCTGGGCTATAGAAAGACCTTGGAGAGACTTTGTAACAAGGCCTTACACGATAATTAGTTTAATTTGCGGAACCGTAACCTATTGTGCCAGTACCCTTGCTGCGCAGAAAACTTGAATGTAATTATTAGAGCGAGTATTGCCAAACTCACGATTTTGTCATGGTAATGACGCAGGTGCTTATTGAGATGACAGCCTGCTCGTCGTGTTGTTCGGGATGCATCTATTGCTCGTAATTCGCCTTGAATGTTTTCTCTGAACTTGAGTGCCCATTGAGGACATCTGTCGTCCTTTGTATCGGCAGAGGGAGCCTGATTGCGTTTGAACCCAGTTACCATTGAGGCATGCTTGGGACAATCGACAACCCATATTGCTGTTTGCGGTTTCTGCAGGACTTGATCTGGGCATACTCAGTAGGCAAATCCAAGAATGCTTAACTATGGGATGCATTGCTCATATAATCATTGATTCATTATTCTTTATGTTATAGATACAGCTTGAATGTGTATGACCACGGCCTCTGCCTAAATGCAATTCCGAGATTGGTCTTAATCCAATCAATGCAACAAGCCGAGAAAGACTGTACTGATCGGTCTCAACAAACGATATTGACTACTGCTATTTAGTACAGCTGTTTCAGCAAACATTGAGAAATCCTCATGATTCTTTTTAAGAAGTGCCATCAATTTATAAAGATATGTTCGAGGAATATCCCAAGAAGCTACTGTTTACTATGAGTCATGCACACAACGAATATTCTCGAAAGAAACATTAGCGGGCAGCCCTATGTGCCTGATAGGCACTCTTCTAGCAAGAGGCAAATCCCACTGGGTGAGGTTGATTCGCCTATCTTTTACGGCAGTCCAAAACCGGTCGACGCCGATATTGTCATTCCCATATACAACGAGGAGGTTCAGCTGGCTGACTCCGTATCCACCTTATGCAGCTTTTTGGATAGTCACGTCAGGGATCTGACTCCCTTTAGCTGGAATATCGTGATTGCAGACAATGCCAGCACAGACGCCAGTTGGCAGATCGCCAAGTCCCTGTGTGACTGGTGTCCCAACCAGGTACGCGCCTTACACCTTGCCAGGAAGGGCCGCGGGTACGCCCTGAAGCAGGCTTGGCTCAACTCCTGTGCGGCAGTCGTGGCATATATGGATGTGGATCTATCTACCGACATCGGTTCTACGGGCAGCCTTATTCTCCCCCTACTCCAAGGCGGGGCTGACATCGCCTTTGGCTCACGTCTTATGCCGCAATCTCAGGTCATCCGCTCCCCCAAACGTGAATTCATTTCGCGCACCTACAACCTCATGCTCCGCTCATATCTGGCGGTCTCCTTTCATGATGCCCAGTGCGGCTTCAAGGCCATCACCGCCCAAGCTGCGCATGTCCTTCTGCCTCAGGTAAAGGATAACGAGTGGTTCTTCGATACGGAGCTGCTTGTGCGTGCCCAGCAGGCAGGGATGACCATGCTGGAGCTTCCTGTCCGTTGGGTGGAGGATGCCGGCTCGACGGTCGACATCCCAGACACGGTAAAAAAGGATCTGGAAGGCATGCATCGGGTCAGGGAGGGTATGGAGGCCCGAGCGGTCGAGGAGCTTCGCGTCGACCTGGACTCCCCTGCCGTCTGGGATCAGATCCGCCAGCATGAGCTGCGCGGATCCCTCTTGCCTGCCAAAGAGGAGGATTCGCATTCATGTATGCAGAATCCAGGCAAAGAAGCTGCCGCTTGTTGAGCGGCTGACAGCAAACGAAATCTCATACAGAAAGAGCAAACTTCACCTATCATGAACGCTTCATTGGCTTCTAACAGCAGCTATGGCTTCCCCCCGCATTCACAGACTTTCAATCCTCCACGATCAACAAGTGCAGATGCAGTTGCTGATGAGCACGCTTCCCGCGCGTATATTCTGCCCCGACGGACTCGTGGAGACTGGGTGGCACTGGGTGTCATGCTGCTTGCAGCCTGTGCAATATTCTTCATCAACCTCACGGCCTCCGGGTATGCCAATGAGTTTTATTCAGCTGCGGCCCAGGCTGGTTCGGTCAGCTGGAAGGCCTTTCTCTGGGGGTCCCTGGACTCGGGGAACGCCATCACCGTGGACAAGCCACCTGCAGCTCTCTGGCTGATGGCACTTTCCGTGCGCATCTTTGGTCTGAGTTCCTTTGCCATCCTCCTGCCGGAAGCGCTGATGGGGGTGGCGACCACCTACCTGCTCTATGCCACCTTGCGCCGGTACTGGGGCAACTGGGCGGGCATTGTCACCGGATTCATCTTCATGCTCACTCCAGTAGCCGCGCTCATGTTCCGTTTCAACAATCCCGATGCCTTGCTGGTGCTATTGATGACTGGAGCCACTCACGCGCTTCTTAGATCTCTGGAGTATGTCAACCATCCCTCTGGCAATCGAAAGCGCACTTGGTGGATGGTCCTGGCCGGGGCTCTGATCGGGTTTGGCTTCCTTACTAAGCAACTGCAGGTGCTGCTCGTACTGCCTGGCTTTGCCCTGGCTTTTCTTCTGGCGTCACCTACAGGCATGGTTCGTCGCATCCTGGATTCACTGGCTGCCATTGGCTCCATGATCGTCACTGCCGGCTGGTGGGTGTTGCTGACGGTCATCGTGCCAGCCAGCGACAGACCTTATATAGGCGGTTCCCAGCGCAACTCCTTCCTTGAGCTCACCTTTGGCTACAACGGTTTCGGACGCTTGACCGGCAGCGAAGAAGGATCCGTCATACCCGGCCACGGCCATGAAGGAGGTGGCATGCCGGCTGGTGGCGTTCGCGGCGGCGGTAAGTGGGGCCAGACTGGCCTCAATCGTCTGTTCAGCGGCGAGTTCGGTACGCAGATTTCCTGGCTGGCTCCTTTGGCTTTCGCCGGCATTGTCATCAGCTTGCTGGTTATCGGCAGAGCTGTCCGTACAGATGTGCGCAGGGCCAGCGTCATTGCTTTCGGAGGTTGGCTGACCGTCACCTGGCTCGTTTTCAGCTTTATGGCCGGCATTTTCCACCAGTATTACACCGTGGCTCTGGCACCTGCCCTGGCTGCGATGGTTGCCATCGGCGCATTCAGTTTGTGGATCGCCCGGGACAAGCTCTGGGCCGGGATCGTCACGCCGATTCTTATCGCCTTCACGGCCTTCTGGGATTTCAGACTGGCAGGTCGATCCCAGTGGCTCCCCTGGCTCAAGTGGGCCATTCTCATAATCGGTCTCATGGGCGCCCTGGGGTTTGCTCTGGCTGGGCTGTTGCGAATACGACGACTCGCTCTTGCAGCCCTCATTCTCTCAGTCATAGGGCTTATGGCTGGCCCTGCTGCTTGGACGCTGTACACCGTATCCCAAGGACACATGGGATCAATCGTCCTGGCCGGCCCCAGTCTGACTTCAAGGAACATGGGTGGCGGCCCCGGTGGTATGCCCGGGAGTGCTCCTGGTGGCGGTCAGCCTGGCGGTGGCCAGGCAGGCGGCATGGCACCTGGCAATATGCAACAGCAAGGTATGCCTGGTGGTGACGGCGGTCCCGTGGGCTCATACCAAATGGGCCAAGACCCGATGGATCAGCAGGAGCAGTCGAGCAAGCAGGAGCAGTCGAGCAAGCAGGGGCAGATGCCTGGTGGTAGTTCGAATAGTCAACAGGCTCCCAGCATGGGTTCTCAAGGACCAGGTCCCATGGGCCAGGATTCCTCGGGGCCACAAGAGGAATCCAGGTCTTCGGGTGCGCCCTCCATGCGTTCACAGCGCAGAGGCAAATCTGGATTCCAGGGTGGACCAGAAGGAGGAAGGATGAAAGGAGGAAGTCTGCTTGGTAGAGGCCAGTCCAGTTCCAAGGTCGTCGCCATGCTGGAAAAGTCATCCGACTCCCATCGCTGGGCTGCTGCCACGACAGGATCCCAGCAGGCGGCGGGCTATCAGCTGGCCTCTGAAAAGCCGGTTATGGCCATTGGCGGGTTCAATGGTTCCGACCCCTACCCCAGCTTGGAACAGTTCAAGCAGTACGTGAAGGATAAGCAGATTCATTACTACATGGCTGGTGAGATGGGTGGCCATCAGACGGGAGGTTCCGACACGGCCACACAAATCTCACAGTGGGTGGCCAAGCACTATACCGCAATCACGGTTGATGGCGTCACTGTGTATGATCTGACGTAACAGCAGGCCAGCTGAGCGGTGAAAGCAGCTTTTGCCTAAGAGTTACTCCCAGGTTTGCGGTAACAAGATAAAGACGAGACGAGCTACTGACTTCTAATCTGTAGGTTATGAGTAGTTGTCTCATTTGTGTGGTGTAAAAGTGCAAAGTAGCGAGCGGACTGACAATACTTCAGCCCGCTCATTTTCATATTGACAAGTTCGCGCTGGAATTCAGATCTGATTATTGCAAGACCCTGCATTACAGGCCAGATCACATCAGATTAAACTAAATAGAGCTATTGTTTTCGTTGTATTCATTTGCTTGGCAACGCAATAAGCAATTCCTGCAAATGGGTGAACTCTATCGCCAATTATGGATTTAGGCGCACAAAATACAGCCGGATGGAGTTCTCTTCCGTCGATGAATGAGCGAGCCCTTATTCGGTGCTGTTTAGTGGTTTTCCATGTTGGCCTGATACCAAAGGACGGCGATGTTGATCCGGTCCCTGACCTTGAGTTTTGCCAGTATGCGGCTGACGGTCTTTTTGGCCGAATCAGGCTGCAGCTGGAGGCGCTCGGCAATCTCCGTATTCGTCAGGCCTTGGCTGACTAGCGAAGCTACCTCAAGTTCGCGTTTGCCCAGTCGCGCGAATTTATGGCGAGCCTCCGATTCATCATCGGCTTTTGGCCTTGGAACTCCTTTTCTGATGACTTCGGCCGTGATGCGCGGCGTGAGAATGGCATCGCCTGCATGCACCGCATGGATGGCTCTGTGCAGATCCGCTGTCTTGACATCCTTGAGCAGGAATCCGGAGGCGCCTGCCCTTAAAGCTGTGAAGGCATAGTCGTCCTCGTCGTATGTGGTCAGAATGAGAATGCTTATTTCAGGATGGAGCTTTTTGATACGGCTGGTGGCATCCAGCCCGTCCATGACCGGCATTCGCACATCCATCAGAATCACATCAGGCAAAGGCTGTTGATTTTCGGCGGCTGCGGTCAGTTTATCCAAAGCCTCTTGGCCGTTGGTCGCCTGTGCTACGACCTGCAAGGTTGGATCCTTGGCGACCATGAGTGCCAGTCCCATGCGGGTCGGGCGCTGGTCGTCGACGATCATGACGTGGATCATGCACTTTCCTCCTTACCCCTGTTGTCAGCTGCCATTGCGGCTAGTGAGGGTATGCGGGCTTGTAAGGTCCAACCGTCAGAACCAGGGCCCGAATGGAAGCTGCCACCATGAGCTTGCACTTCGGCTCTTAACCTGGCAAGGCCTGTACCGTTGCTACCGTTGTTGCCAGCATCATTGTTCAAAAGTTGGCCATCATCACGAACGGTAATCTTTATGCCACCTTGGCTGTTATGATCCCAGGAGACCACAATACGGTTAACCTCCTGTCCGTGGCGGAGGGCGTTGGTGATCGCCTCCCTGGTGACAGTGAAGGCAAGGTCGGCCTGTTCGGAATCCTGTGGCCGACGGCCTGTCTCCGTCAGGGCAGTGCTGATGCCGACATGCCGGGCGTGGTCGAGAATGGGTTTGATGTCATCCCAGCCATGCCTCTCCCCTGTGGCCGGCTGTGGGTCGTTTTTCGGATCTGTCTCTGATTGTAAGGCTTTGACAGCCGTTCGGGTGTCATCCAGTCCTTGACGTGCCAGGTCATTAATCACCGATATAGCCTCATCAATTTCCGGCTTTCCGCTGGCATGATCCAGTCCCTCGGATAAGGCGATGATGGCGGTCAAGTCGTGACCCACGCTGTCATGCAGTTGGGCGGCAACCCTGGATTGATGCATGGCCTGGTCCCGCTCATGGGCCAGGGTTAGAGCATGCGAGTGCTCCTCCTCCAATGCCTGCTCTGACAAGCGTGATTGCCTTACGGAGCGTGAGAGGAAGGCGACTGTCAGGCAGAGGGCGAAAGTCAATCCAGTCGGATATAGAAGGTCAGCGAAGTGGACATCATGATGCCAGTTGGCAGAGAGTGCAATGCAGAGCAGGCCCAGAATGGCGGAACTACACAGCCCAGCTGCCAATGATGCCATGGTCTTGGTTTCTACAGCGCAGGCGTAGAGGCTTACGAGCCAGGGAATGATCAGGTAGGTGCATCCCGAGCCATAGATTGCGGCAGAAAGCGCAAGCAATCCACTGACCGCCAGTAGGGTCGCCAAAGGATATAGTCGGCGCAGGCATAGGGTGACAAGTGCGAGAAAAATAATGACCACAAACAGGGGCAAGCCCCAGCTGGCAGACTTCATGACCTGGTAGAGGGTCTGGTTGGCGCTGCTTGGGGCAAGGATCAGCCTGGTCAGCATCCCTGTCTCGTAGAGGGCGCAGAAAAAGACTGCCACGAAGGTCATATATGGCCGGTTCCACAACTGAATCCAGCCTTGAGTCTTCTTGCCTGCTCTCATCGGTGAGCGTCTTCCTGATAACTGCCGGTATTCCATTATGCTGTCAGACACTGAAATGTGCGGCCTGGCAAATGCGTTATCCTCTCTTTATTGACTCTGTACTTAAGATCAGATGGCTCTGCGAGCCTGGTGCCGGAATATAAGGAGGCTGATCAGCACCCAGAGGATTGCCACCATGCACGAGCTTGCCATAGAGGTCGTGGACGCGATATTGCCCATGTCACGGGCTGCGGATGCAGTGGTGATCAGGGCCAGGGGATAAGGAAGCGCCAAGGCAGGTGCGGCAACCGACAGCGCACAGCCTGCCAGGGTGAGCAGAAACATGATGCTCATGGTTGAGGCAAAGGATTCGGCTCTGGCAGCTATGGCCTGGGTCAGAGTCATAATGGCCCACACTGCCAACGTCATCGGTACGCCACGCATAAGATAGGAACCGAGTTCCGCTGGGTCAAAGCCTCCTACCAGAACACCCACGAGTATGAATTCGGATTCGAAAATGGCGACGGTAAGGAGGGATGCCAGCAGTCCGTGCAGCATCTTCCCGACTATGGCAGTCCCGACCATGCCGGAGGCATTAAGGCGCTGCCAGTTGCGTCCCTTGTGCTCGTTGGCTTCAACCTGGGCTGCAAAGGCCGCGACCAGGACTGGCATGAAGACCATACTTGGCAGAAGGATCGCCTGCCCCCAGACCGCAGCCCAGGTCACTCCTTGAGCCTGGAAGTCCGGTCTGTAGCTCTGGTACTGGTCCCAACCGTTGAATATTCCTATGGCGTCGAAGAGCACTGTGGCCAGCCAGTACCAGATATTGCCGGCCTTGCGGATCTCCCATTTAAAAGCGGCGGCGATCGAAGGCTTGTGGCGATGCATCGGGGTGATGGTTATAGCGCTTGCAGGGTATTGCCTGTTCATCGGCCTGACTCCTTGACCTTGATGATGAATGCTGATATTCCCGACCAGATAATGCAGACCAGAAGGCTAGTCAGGACTTTTGGCCATGGATTGGCGACCAAGGTCATTCTGGCAAAACCATCAGAGCTGGCTGAAAACAGGAACGGGCTGGCCGCGGAACTGATCCCGGCTGGGAAGAACCAGCCCAGAGCCGGCATATTCATCGGGCCCAGTCCAGTCCCGATCAGACCGGCTATCACACCCAGACCCAGGCCTATGGCCTGTCTTTCGATAGTCAGGGAGAGGGCGAGTTGTATGGTCGTGACAGCCATGGATGAGAAGCAGGCAATCAGTGCCGGAAAGAGTATGTATTCGGCCAGACTGCCATCGAGATGGAACCCTTGTGCTGAAGCTGACAGCGGTATCCATGCCAGAGGAATCACGAAGCATAGCGAAATCACACACCCCGCAACTACGAGCTTGGCAAGAAACCTCCCAGTCGCACTCTGGTCTAGGGATCGCCATTTGAGATCCATGTGCTCGCTGCTCTCCATGACGGCAAGCCGGCTTGTCAGCAGGGCCGCGAGGATAGGTGCCAGCAGGCCGACAGTTTGGAATATCTCACCTTGAGCAAGAGCTACGGTACGAGTGGCGGGGTTCGCAGACTCGGCTCGTTTCATGAAGGCCAAGCCCGACCATGCCGAAACTAGAGCAATCATGCCCAAGGCCATCCACCAAAATGAGGAGCCTTTCAACTTGCGAAGCTCCATCGAAAGCAGAACAAGCAGCCCTCCTGGATGGGATGAGCGTGGCGGTTTTCCCGATCGAAATTCTTTGGGCCGCATGGAGAATGATTCGACAGATCTCATCGTGCGCTCCTTTGTTTATGACCGAACGGCTTCACAGGACCCAGCGCTACATGGTTCTGCGGGTTTTCCACGAGTTCGAGGAAGGCCTCTTCCAAGCTCTTGCGTTCGGAAGCGACACGGTATACCTGCAGACCATGCGATACCAGCCGAGTCACCAGCGCCCCGATTTGCGGATCGGGTATTTCGGGAATGCGCAGGGTTGCACTCTTCCGGATATATTCGTGGTGAATTCCTTGAGCTTCGAGCATCTCTGACGCGAGCCCAGGATCGGACACCCGTAGATCGATATGGCCCTCATCGCGAAGATTTTCCAAAGTCCCCTGGTAGAGCAGATGACCATCGGCAATGATGCCAACTATTGGAGCCATCTTTTCGATTTCGGACAGGATATGGCTGCTGATGATGACGGTGACTCCCTCGGAAGCGGCCAAGTCCATGATCATCTGTCGCACCTCGACCACAGCCTCTGCATCCAAGCCATTGGTGGGCTCATCCAGGAGCAGGAGCTCCGGCTGCGAGATCAGCGCCATGGCGATGCCCAGCCGCTGCTTCATCCCCAGGGAGTAGGCGCCCGCCTTCCTCTTCTCGTATCCCCGCAATCCAACCTTGGTTAGCACTTCTGAGGCAGCTGAAACTGGCAGACCCAGATAATCGGCAACCATGCGGCAGTTGTCCAGACCCGACAGGCCTGGATAGAAGCTAGGTCCTTCAATCATGGAGCCCACACGGCCCGGCTGGATCGTGGTCTTCTTTCCTACCTGCTGTCCCAGTAGCCACATGCTCCCCGCAGTCGGTTTTGTCAATCCCAGAAGGAGCTTCATGGTGGTCGATTTTCCTGCCCCGTTTGGTCCCAGCAGTCCGTAGACTCCGCCAGCCGGCACCCGTAGGTTCAGCCCATCCACGGCTTTAAATCCGCCATAGACCTTGACCAACCCCTGTGTGGCCACAGCCAGCTGTGGGTGATTGCTTCCATCTGCATATGCCATTGTGCTTACCCTTCCAATAGGCATTCAACTGATTTCTATGCAAGTTCGGCGGGCGCAATCCTTCAACGCCGGAAAAGAAAATGTCCCCGACAGGGGACAAGTCGCTGCTGACGAGACTGGTTTACATCAACGGGAAAGGCTCCTCGCTGGATTTGGTCGTCTTCATGATCAGGGAATACTTCGCAAACAAGCAGGGCCAAAAGCGTCCTCCTCAAGAACCTGTTATTGGGATGCTTGAGGCCGGTGTTTGCATGCATTCCCTCACCCCCATCCTCAGGAAACAATTGATTTGACCTTGACATGATGGCAGGGTTTAGGGTCAAGACATGACACGAGAGAGCGAATTCAGTGGCGAGGGCAGCAAGAGTGGCTTGAGCATCGGTCAGATGTCTGAGCTTATGGGGGTCAGCCGGAGAATGCTGCGACACTGGGAAGAGGAAGGACTGATTTCTCCCATTCGTGGCCAGTCGAATTACCGGCAATATATGCAGGATGACGTCGCACAGCTGGAGCGAATTGTGACCTACAGGGAGATGGGATTCAATGCGCGACAAATCAAGGCATTGCTCAATTGCACGGCAACCCTGGCCTTGGACGAGTTACTGGATCAGCGTTCGCAAATTGAGGAGAAAATCCAGCTTCTCAGGAAAGCTGCGGATCGTTTGGACCGGCTCATAGCCCTTGCTAAGGGGAAGTCAGGCAATGATTCAGCCGCTGCGAAGACCGATCAGGAGGACCAGTACTTTTCGGAAGCATACGAACGCTGGGGTACCGGCAGGCAGTGGCTTGAGTATGCGGAGCGAAAAGCCATGTGCTCCGAGCAAGAGCAGAAAAAGGACACTGCCCGGCTCAAAGACGTGGAAACCGAGCTTGCACAAGCAAAGCGAAAAGGTCTGGCTCCCACCTCGGACGAGGTTCTCGAACTGGTTGACGAGCATCGGCAGGCTTTGTCATGGTTCTATGTAACGCCTTCCATGCACGTCATTCTGGGGCGGATGTATGTGGCCGACCCGCGTTTCAGGCGCCATTACGAACAACTGGAACCTGGATTGGCGAAATGGATGCTGATCGCAATAGAAACTGCAGCGCGTGCAAACGGGATAGATCCAGCCAAAGCCAGATGGGAGTGACGCAGTCAGTATCCTCCATCTACGTGTCACATTTTTTGTTTGACAACCCAATTGAAAATCCTTCAACCAAGGAACGAGGTAACCATGCACAACCATGGCCAGACCAAAGGTTCTGCTTATACAGGAGCAGCAATCATCAGTCCCGTGCCGGAGCCAGGAAAGAATGCGGAACCGCCGGAGCCATATAGGGGCATCTATCTCATGCCCATGTTCATGTGCCTGTATAGCCATGATCTAGAAGAATCAGAGGTTTTCTGGACGCAGGGATTGGGTTTCATCAATTTATACACCATGCCAGGCATGATGATTCACTTGCGGCGCTGGGCCTTTCAGGATGTGCTGATCCGCAAGAGTGGCCTCAATGCTGGCACCCCTGATTCGGATATGGAGTCCGTAGGAAGCCTGAGCGTAGCAGTCACGGAAAAGCAGATCGGCAGGATTGTGGATGCATGCGAGCGCCTTCGTCCGGGATCCACCTCAGCTCCAATACGTAAGCCGTGGAACTCGCTTGAAGCCAGGATTCACACTCCAGAAGGCCTGGCCCTTACCCTTACGGCTGCCTTGGCTGTCGATAGAAGGCAGACCGAAGTTTATCTGAACTCGCACGGTCAATGAGCAAAGATCAAGCCCTTCTCCCCCGTCATGATTTGATTCTGAGAGCAACGATTAAATGTCTCGAGCGGTTGGTGGGTTAAAACATAAGGCTCTATGTCTTTGAGCAGATAATTATTGGCTCCAGCCTCGATGGCCGGCAGAACATGGTGGTAAGAGGTGCATTCCAACTGCGCTGCCAGCCAGTTAAATGGCACGGTTGTAACAGAATGTAGATGCATAATCCGGCAGGCTGCTCTGGACCCGGTAAGATCAGGTAGGCTACCTGAAGAGGACAAACCGCAAAGCTCTGTAAAACTGGTTTACTTTGGTATGTCGCAGACCGAGAAGGCGAAACTCATCAGAGTTCCTACTGACTTACTCTTGTCTGATTTTAGTGTTTCAATGCTATTGAGATGCTCATTGTCTTGTACCTGGTTCAGTGCGTACTGTTCACCATCTAAGGTGGTAAAGCGGAGGATGGGGTCTCCCTGCTTGCTGAGCTTGCATGACACGGTGCCCTCATCAACTTTAAGAGGCCAGGTGTGACCCAGATCTTCTTTCGAAATTGTTTGCGGGTTGCTGGTAGCTGCGACTTTATTGCTTCCATCAGCGGAATACTCTGCAGGGTGCTTCATGCCATCAGTGCAGCCGACAACCCCCACTGTCAGCATAATTGTGGCGCATATAAGGAAAAGGGTTCTGAGGCTCTGCTTGATTCGTTTCATAATTGTCGACGTTCTTTCATACTTGGAGACGGTTTCTAGCGCTCGCTGGCCAAAGCCATATATCCGTCCTCAAGATTGGGCGCAGTTTCTACGGAGCCCGTGGGCGGTGTATCGGTAACTATGCGGTATCTTGTCCCCTGTGGGGTGGGTTCCGCGTTGATGATTGTGGCATTTTCCGGTGGGGCCGCGATAGGGGGCGTGATCCAGGTATGACCGGCGGCTTCATGGATCAGCCCCTCTGTCGGCCCGTCATACTGGTTGCGTCCGCAACGTAATACACACACCCAAGGGCAGGTTTGTGCAACATCATCGAGTATGTGGGTGGAGAGGATAACGGTTCGATCCTGCCCCAGCTGGGCAAGGAGCGTGCGGAACCGCATGCGCTCTTCGGGATCCAACCCCGCTGTGGGCTCGTCGACTACCAGCAGTTGGGGGTCGCCCATAAGTGCCTGTGCGATGCCTACCCTGCGCCTCATACCCCCGGACAGCCCTCCGATAGGTAGGTTCATTACGTCTTCCAATCCCACCTGTTCCAGGAGGGTATGTGCCTGCTCCTGCCGCACGTGTTTGTTGTCGATCATTTTCAAGATGCCGATATAGTCAAGGAATTCAAGCGGGGACAGGTTCTCGTAGGGGGTGATGTGCTGTGGCAGATAACCCAGGTGCCGTTTTAGATTTCGCCTGTCGGCCGGCGAAGACAGGTCTTGTCCATCAATAAAAATTTTACCTTTAGTCGGTTTGATTATTCCGGTGAGAATGCGCATGAGGGTTGTTTTACCGGCACCATTTGGTCCTATGAGCCCTATCATGCCCTGTGGAAGATCGACGGTCAGATCGTTTAAAGCGACCGGTCTCCCCCGAAAATCCTTGGTCAGATGGTCAATAGAGATAAACATGTGGGTAATTCCTTTCAAAGTCAGTAGATAGTCAGACCCGAGCTTTTATGTGGTTGGAGGCCATATTTGCACCAGTGAAAAGGAGGAAGATAATACATACCTGCCAGAGCAGGGATATGACTCCTGATTGGACGGTAAAGGGGCCGTTCGCTGGTGCGTACATAGGATCGGTATGGAACCATCCCTGTGCAATGGGATCGCCAATGACTGCCAGCGGACCACCATTGAGTGTTGGAAGTGGTAAGAGGGGGGTGTAGAAAGCCAGCCAAGCCCATACCAGGACGGCAAGAATTCGGGCTACGATCGTGGGCAACAGGGCTCCTAGCAGGGCGGATATCCCCATAGCAATCAGTATTGATGGCGCGAGTATGACAAATGCTACTGCCAGGGCCACAAGTATTGCCTTACCGTTGCCGTTAATGGCTTGGTGGACCGCGATCAATACAAGGAAAAGCAGGGAAGATGATATGCAGATGACCCAGGCTCCCAAGACATGAGCTGAGCGAATGACGGCCATCGGCAAGGGGGAGGTGGATTCAAGCTCGTCCATACCTGTTCGCCTTCCGGCAGTCATAAGGTCGCTAAAAGATGCTGCGTATGCCAACGGGGTGAACATAGCAAGAACCTGTCCGGTAAATACAAGACCATCTATGTTGCTGAATCCAGGTGACATAGGAGAAGCATAGGCTAAAAAGAAGGCGAAGAGCGCCAGCGGTATGCTGGCTATCCACAAGGCTTTGCGCCGATAAAACATCAGTAGCGTGATGCGTACAAGGCTCAGTATCCTCATAGGGCTGCCACCTTTACAACATTGCGCTCCGCATCACCGCACATGTTCCATCCGAAGATTGCGCCTGCTGCTGCAATAAACAATGGAATGAGTCGTTGCCGGACCGGATCGGTGATGTATGGATCCCATATAAAACATAAAAACAGCCAAATAGCTATGGAAGCAAGCGACGATGTTGGCATAGACGTGGTGAGTACGGCTATAAGGAAAACCAGACAGTTGACAATGAATATACCGCCAACCGGGGTAATGATGCTCACCCATCCCATGTCACGTGGCCAAAGTCGCATTATATGCAAGCCGGTAAAAAGAAGGCCTGCGGCAGCAAGAAATGCTCCGGTAATGATAAGCAGCCTGGTCACTTGAACTTTCCGCCATCCAGTTGGGGTTGACTCAGCAAGTTCAACGATTGGGTCACCGTTGAGCACAAAAGCTGTACATAGGCCAGCAGCAATTACTGGCACCTGAGTAAGAGCCATCATAACCGGCCGTATGCGGCCCTGTGACCAAATGCCCTCCAGTAAGAAGCCCGCAAGAAGGATACCTGCGGTCAGTATGAATGGCAGTAATACCAGCCTATAAAGCCTCTTGAGCTGTATACCTATGAAAGCCAACCTCGTTCACCTTCTTCATATCTGGTTTTGACCTCGGCTGCCGCCAGATATTGCTCGCAGCTTGTTCCGTCTGCTTAGTTAGTAGCGAGAGAGGATGAAAAGGTTCATTAATTTTTATCTCCACCGGCGAGTTGAGTATGCCAGGCAAGAGGGGCTGTAAGGATAACAGCAGATAGGAGTCCCACTGTCAGTAGGATGGTCCCTGCCCAGGCTGCGGTTGTAGTGGGTACCGAATTGACCCATGCCGGTAGGAAAAATGATGACCTCAAGTTCTGCAAAGTTCTCATTAGTGGTGCAAGTATCCCTAGGAGCAGTGCAATCCAAGAGCATTGCCATATGCATAACAGGGCCACGATATTCGCCAGGAGTGTTATGGGGGCTATCGTTTGGGCAATAACTGGTTGGGGCCTTATTCCAGGGTTGATTGCGGTCACAATCAACAAGGCTGCTCCCCCGACGACAATATTGGAGATAAAGGCCAGTAGCAGTCTAGTAGCTACTACAACTTGAGGCCCCAGGGGCATACTGAGCATTAATTCACGATCATCTTTAATGGAAAAAACCAGGATTATTGTCAGTGCCATGTTGAGCATGAGCATATTTGAAAAGATATGCATACCGAGACTGCCGTAACATGCACCTTGCATAAGGTTGCTAATTAAAACGGAGCACGCTGCTATCGCAATTTCCACCAGTAAGATATATCGCGGCATGAGGCGGAATTGTGCCCGAATAAGTGGGCCACAGGAACGTATTTGACGCATGAATGGTATCGGCTGATCCGTTGCCAAGGACGGCTTCTGGTGGATGGCCTTCATTACGCTAGTAAAAGCCGGAACTGCCGGCTGTGCATTCTGCTCTTTTTCCCTAAGCGCCTCTTGAACCTCACCCTGGTATTCTTTGGTAACTGGGTTTGTTCTGTCTGGGCTTGTGCTCTTATATCGGTCTGTCATAATCACCCCTTCAATTATCTCTGGCTCTGCAGTTTATGGGGTTTGACTGGAGCGAGGTCGGTCAACTGCGGGCGTAGGATCTGCCTTGCCCGGGCAATGCGAGATTTCACAGTCCCAACCGGAACGTCGAGCAGGGAGGCTATTTCCGGGTAGGGTAACTCGTGGAGCCAGGCCAGGGTTACCGTATAGGCCATTTCTGCTGGGAGTGCATCAATCCTTTGCCGTATTATTTCCATCGTCAGATCCTTATTGAGCAGTTCTACAGGCTCCAGCTGATCATCGGTTATCGAGTCAAGTTCCACCTGATCAATTTGGTCAGGTGGTTTCGGTTTGCGACGTTTCATATAAATTTGCCGCCGGGCAATGCTGAGTATCCAGGTAAGCACCTTGCTGTCTGCGCGAAAGGTTTTTGAGGAACGCCAGCAGCCTAGCCATGTGTCAGCAAAAACTTCACTGGCATCCTCATCGTCGGATATTCGCAGGGAAATAAAGGCTTGAACGGTATGAGCATACTTATTGTAAAGCGCTTCAAAGGCCGATTCATTTCCGTCAGCCACCATCTTGATCAGCCTTATATCATCAGTATCTGGATCAATGCGAGATCGTTTCACTGATGATGTCCTTCTCTGTATTGTCTACATCCTAGATACCGTCCTGCATACTGTTATGCAAGCGGTTATCGTGGTTATACTCCATTGCTATTACGAATGTACTGGGATGCTGATTTTAGGGTCGCCCATACTGTGAATCCCGTCGCAAGACAACTCATTAACGTCTGTGTATCAAGCAACTTCTTATCAGGTGTAGGTGCCTAGCGCTTATTTACGTCCTTTCAAATACTTTCGAATCTTCTTTAGGGCCCAGTCGTAATGGCTGGAGGTCGAAGAGATGAATGCAGAGCCCAAGGTAGAGTTTCCTGTCCATGGGAGGGCGCCCTTGGTGAATAGCTGTTCGTTGGTGAACGATTGCGCTAGGGCCATGACCTTCTTATGGGATTCGATAAACAGGTTCAAGGCCTGATCGTAGGTGGTGTCATCATGCTTGTCACGCAGCTTCACATTCATTTCGCCGTAATTGCGCCAGTTATAGCCGTCAGGAAGAAAGTCGTGGGTCCTGCCCTGCTGGTTGTCCTCCACCCAGTTCAACAGCAGCTGATGCCACTCATAGAGATGAACGAGCACATCTTTGATGTTCCTGTCGCGTGCCCAATGGGCCCCCTTCTCCTTGCTCAGATCGAAGGAAAAGCGGCCATTGCGTTCTTCAGGTGTCAGCGGCTCAAGCAACGCTATGAGTTTTTCGAAGCCATCATCAGCCGCCTTGATGAGTTCTTCCTTGGTGGTCGGTCGCGCCATGACGGTCCTCCATTTGTCTGTTGTTGACAAGGTTTGACTGGTTCATCGTCACCTGTCACGGTTGTCATTGACTGTACCCTATATGGGCCTTGCAAATGCTCGTGTGTAGGAAATCGTCGCGAACTCGAGTGCTTACAGTTGCATCTACCTAACAATTAAATTCATCAAGCCAAGCTCTGCATATACCCGACTTAATTTATTTAACAAGAGGCATGCGGGAATGGCAGAAGTCGGCAGGTTTGCTGTGGCTCAAATATGTATTCGGGTGCATACAGCAGGGCTTTATTACTCGCCTATGGCATGCGATATGACACTGACAGAGTTCTCGAATCTGGTGGTCAGGGCTTGGATTCCTGTGGCTGCGGCGCCAAGCAGGGATGCGATGAGCACCACTACGATCCAAGCGCCCCATTGCACGCTCATCTGTGCTTTGCCCATGAAGCGCGAGAGCATGAAGGTCAGGGATGAGCTGCAGAGCAAGGTGATGACCAGGGAGAACAGTGTGCTGGTAATCATGGTGATGATGCCGTCAAGCGCGCCCAATACTCTGAGCTGGCCGATTCCAGCACCTGATACGTAGGTCAGCGCCAGATCAAGTCCTCTGCCTTTGGAAGTGATCAAGGTGCCTGCTATTGCACCTGTTATCGCGATGATCAGTGGTGGTCCAGTGAGCGCCAAGAGACTCGCAAACATGTCTGTGGTCGCCGGAACAGTGCTGTCTGGTGTGGGGGGCAAAGCGACTTGCATGGTGGTGATCATCGTGCTCAACCCTCCGCTGACGGTCATCAGCAATGACAGACCTGCAGTCATCGGGATGATCGCCGCTCCCTGGCGCTGTATGCTGCCGACAGCCTGCTGGCCTGCCAGCCTCCAGGTTCTGGATGGCAACGCCACAATACGTGTCCATATCGCCGTGAAGCCGGGCAGGAGGTATGGCGCGAAAGCCGCCAGCGAGAATATCAGGAGGAACATGCCGCCCATGGCGAAGGCAAGAAATACCGTCATCTGATCTGGAACGGCATCGCTGCTCATCTGACTGGCACGAGGGTTAGTTGCAAGTGTAAAAGCTGGAATCAGCAGCATACAGCCCGCGCCAATCAAGCATATGGTCCCCAGAAGGAAGCGGAAGACGCCTATCCGCTTTGGCGGGTTCTGGGATTGCCTGAGGGCTTCCATTGGTCGTATTTTCGAGAGCGAACGGATAGTCAACAGGGTGCTTATGAAGATGGGAGCAGAACTGAAAGCGAGGCTCTTGTCCAGCGAATTGAACAGGTGGCTGCTGGCATATGTCAAATGCAAATCGAGTGGATTTGTCACCATGGCGAAAATCAAGGGCGTAACCACTGGCAGCAAAAGGCAGGTGGCTGCAATAGACAGGATGAATAATCCCATGACTATCAGCAGATTCCAGGCCAGCAGTTGCCAAGGCAGAGCGCCTTGTAAAACCATGAGCGCCAGTTGATGCCGTCGTTGATTCAGTGCTGAGTTCATGACCCATAGCAGCACAGCTACGGTGATGATCACGCTGAATGCTAAGGCGGGACCAGTGTATGAGGATCCAAGTTCCTGCTCCGGGCCCTGATAGTCCTGATCAATGATTGCGGCGACCGCAAAGAGGGAGCAGATGACGGTCTGGGATACGACCATGGCCAGCAAGACGGCGCTCCAGACCATAGGCGCTGCTTTGAGTTCGGACAGAGCGCCTCTCATACCATGGGCGCTTTCGCAGAGAATGATTGGCTGATTTGGCCATCGCGCACGGCAAACAGCCGATCGCACTGACCCGCCACCTCATTGTTATGCGTCACCAGTACGATGGTTTTCTTTTCGTGGTTGGCAAGTTCCTTCAGCACCGATATGACCTTTTCTCCGGATTCCTGATCCAGGGCGCCAGTTGGCTCGTCCGCGAATACCACGTCTGCGTCGGACAACAGGACTCGGGCCAGGGCAACACGTTGCTGCTCGCCGCCAGACAGCAGGGTGACGCTTTTCTTTTTCTGATCGATCAGGCCAAAGTACTTCAAGAGGGAATCCGCCGTCTTTCTGGGGAAGCGGGATCCACGAAGGGTGAATGGCAGAGCCAGATTCTGTTCGACTGTCATGCTGGTGATCAGGTTGTAGGACTGGAATACGAAGCCTAGATGCTGGCGTCTGAACTTGGTCATGGCCGACAGCCCCAGACGGGTTATGTCCTTGCCCAGCAGAAGCACGGTGCCGCTAGTGGCCTTCTCCAACCCAGCCAGGCAGTACAGCAGCGTCGATTTCCCGCTGCCTGACGGCCCGATGATGCCGGTCATCTCCCCCGGATAGGCAGTGAATGCTATGTCATTGAGAATGGTCAGTGAATCGCCGCGGCGCGGGGAGACCACCATGGACAGCCCCGTAGCTTCAATCGTTGGTGTCGGTCCTCTGCTCGCGCTTAGGTTGGGGTTATTCATAGTTGCATCTTTCCCTTGGATGATCATCGACGACCCTCCAGACCGAGGCATCTACGCTCAGTAATGCTGATTCGCCTCGCAGATGTCATGTGCCCTCGTTCGTCGCTTGACCCTGTATGACGGTCATCCTTGTCGTCATCAGTCAATTCCATTGATATCAGCGAAAGAAGGGATGAAATACCCTGATTTACCCTGAATTATCCCTGACTCGGCCCTAATTTTTTCGAAATAAGAGGCATGTTCAGGAAGGCATGCTTACGCGGCGCCACCGGTAATGTCAGCAGCGCCGAGAATCAGCTGATTACTGCTGCAGCCTCATTCGCCAACAAGCAGCAGGGATTTGATGGCGGTGCGCTGGTCCATAGCCTCATAGGCCTCCTGGATGTGATCCAAGGCAAAGCGCTTGGTGAAGACCTTGCCTGGCTGGATGCTGCCCTTGAGCACCTGATCAAGCAGCAGATGCCTGTCATATGTGGTGACTGCGGCCGTGCCTCCTCGCAGCCCAACATTGCGCCAGAACAGCTTAGAGGTATCCATGGTAGCCTGCTGTGGCACACCCACCCTGCCGACCACTGCGCCGGGCCGGGCCACCCTGACGGCGGTATCGGTGGACAGTTCGGTGCCCACACATTCCAGAACCGCATCGGCTTCGCCTCCATCGGTGAGGGCCATGACCTGCTCCACAGCAGCGTCGCCGCGTTCAGCCACGATGTCAGTGGCTCCGAATTCACACGCCAACTTCTGGCGGTCCTCATGCCGGCTCATGGCGATGATGCGTTCGGCCCCACGCAGCTTGGCTGCTATGACACCGCACAGACCCACCGCTCCATCGCCCATGACCACGACCGTATCGCCTTCTTTGACCTGGGCTGTAGCGGCTGCATGATAACCGGTGGCCATCACGTCGGAGAGGGTCAGCAGAGAGTCAAGCATGTCGTCGCTGTAGTCCTCAGGTTGGCCTGGAATCTTCACCAAGGCCCAGTCCGCGTTGGTGAATCGCAGATACTCGCTCTGATAACCGCCGCTCCCCCGCCTGTCCGGATCAAGGCAGTCACCGTCGAAGCCGGCCGTAAAAGCCGCGCAGTGCCCGCAGCCATGAGTGAAAGGCGCAATGACGAAGTCACCAGGTTTGACATGAGCGACATCCGCGCCCACCTTTTCGACCAGGCCGATGGCCTCGTGCCCTACGTGGCTGCCTGAGGGCATTGAGGAAATCCCTCGGTACCACCATAGGTCGGATCCGCACACGCAGGCCCGGATGATCCGAATCACGGCATCTCCAGGCTTTTCGATGGTCGGCATCGGTGATTCCTCCAGCTCGATGCGGCCTGGCTTTACAAACTTTGCTGCCTTCATGCTCCTGCTCCCCATTCTTCACTACCTGGCGTATTTGCCTGCCAAGTATGCGGATGAAACATAGTCTACGGAGTTCAATCCGCTTGAAGTCAAGTCAATACCTTTTGTGCGCGATTCACCGAGGTGGGGACAAGATCGTTACGCGGGAATACGGTCACAAGATACAACCATATATAGGTTCCGTATAGGTGTACCGTCATATGTCTTGTGACTCGGCCGAACCACAAGAAATCAACTCACTTGGAAGAGCTTTCATGACCGCCAAGTTCCTTAAGGAAGGCGGCATAGGCTTGGGGGTTGCGATGGTTTTGCCTGCTTGGACGATCAGCCCGTGATATTCGCGCAGATCGTTCAGTGGCCATTGATCAACCTGAATAAAATCCGCCTCGTACTCTTCGCCCTCCTGGTATGACCGCAGGGAGGCCCAACCCAGACCATCCAGCATCCGGCGTGCATAGGCATCCCAGATAAAGCAGCGCTGGCCGAAGGCATAGAGCCGTATGACATCCGCCGTCTCGCGTCCGACTCCGGCAATGGTGAGCAGGTCGTCACGCAGACCTTCATCCGCGCAATCCTCAACATCGGCCGTGCGGATGCCGTGAGCCAGCAGCCACTGAGCCAGGGCCTTGCAGGTGCGTGCCTTGGCCTTCATGAAGCCGCTTGATCTGATCAAGTTCGTCAGCCTTGTCAGGTCGACATCGGCCATCTTGCAGGGGTTGAGTAGATCGGCCTTGCGCAGCTGCTCGATGGACATGGCCGCGTTCCCCCAGGCTGTATGCTGGACCAGCACCGCTCCGATCATCATCTCGAAGTCAGTCTCTGCCGGCCACCAATTCTGCAATCCCAGGCGAGCGAGCAAACGTGAATACAGCCACTTTGAGCAACCGGCATTTATCCTGCCTGAATTGCCCATAACGCCTCCACCAAACTACTTGACGCTTTTCATGGTAACAGCTGGCTCCAGCCGGTGCGGAGCGAGTCAGAGAATGGCAGGCGCCTGGGCGAAGTCAGTGATAGCGCCATTGGCTTCAGAGCGAATGGCATCCCAATCCTTGGCCGAAGACTGGTCGTACATGGCCCAGACCTTCATCCCAGCGCGCTTGGCGGAATCGACGGCGACCAGAAGATCCTCGAACACCGTGCAGTGGTCGGGCGCGACGCCCAGCATCCGTGAAGCCAACAGGTAGATTTCCGGTTCCTCCTTGCCGATGCTTTTGGCATCATCCACGCTGCAGACTTGATCGAAACAATCGGTCATCCCAGCGTGCTTCAGAGCAGCCTGTCGCAGGCGCGGAGGGAGGCTGGTTGCCACAGCCAGGGCGGCACCGCTGGCTTTTAGCGCTTGCAGGTAATCGAGTGCATGTGGTTTGGGCTGCACAGCTGTGGCGTAGAGCAGGAGCGCGTCCTCGTTCCACTCCTCCACAAGATCTTCTGGGCGCTCGTCAAGGTGGAAGCGGTCGATGGTGTATCTGGCGATGGCACCGGTCTGCATGGAGGCCACCACAGATGCGTAATCGTCCGGCATGGGGATGTTGCGGCGAGCGAAGAATCGTTGGTCGATTTCCTTCCAGACTCCCATAGAATCCAGAAGTGTGCCGTCGAGATCGAAGATGGCGGCCTTGCCAATGTTGACTTTTATTCCATTTTCGCCCATACAGCAAGTTCTCCTATTCGCCGAAGTTATTTATAGTAGCATGACCTCAGATTGGGTCTGCCTCACCGGTTTTGAGTCAATGTTCTCGCCAATCAGCCTTGGCCTCAGAAAAGTAGGTATGTTCAACAGTTTAATGTTGCTACATAAGCCATTAATCCGAGCGATTGCCAATTATTTTGCGCTCAGTGAGTGAAAAACGCATAAAAGTTGAAGAAAATATACAATATTGGTTGAAACAATGTTAGCATGCAAATACTAGAGAAATTCATCGAAAAAGGAGACTTATGGCTATTCAAGAAACAACAGCGGCTCTGGCTGATCCCCTGCGTCGTCGTGTGCTGGATCTTTTGGAGCAGGGCGGCATGGAGGCTGGACGTCTGGCCGAAAAGCTGGGAATGACCCCGTCCAAGCTGTCCTATCATCTGCGGAAGTTGAAAGAAGCAGACCTGATTGTCGGCCACAAGCAGGGCACCAGGGTCATCTACGAACTCAATCTGAGCGTTTTGGACAGCACTATTCAGTGGCTCTACCGCCTGCGGACCAGCGCCAGCGACAAGAGAAGTGTGTCTGAGCCGCAGACTGTGAGCAAGGAAACTGGTTCGACGGCAGTTTCTGAGTCATAAGGAGATTCTCATGGCGGATGGCAGCAAAGTGGGTCGGTTCGTCCCGACCCTTGTCGCGGCTCAGTGGTTGCCGGGGATAATCATGCTGGGCGTAAGCAGCATAGTGGTCAATCGTCTGCCGAATGAAAACGTCCCGCTTCATTGGAATGCACAGAACCAGGTGGACCGCTGGGGCTCTCCCCAGATGCTGGTTTGGATGCCCTGCTTCTGTCTGGTCATTGCGCTGATTTGGACCATCCTCATGCTCGTCCTGCGCGCATATTTGATTAAACGTGGTGATGAAGTGGGGCATACCTTGACCGTTTTTCTGCTTGGTGGTCTATGCATGCAGATTATTCTTGCGGTTTTAGATCTGTTCGAATTAGCTTCCGCTGATCCTCATTGGGGCTGGTGGCCGACGGATTTCGGCATTGATAAGGTTGCCATGCTATTGACTGGTCTGACTCTCATAGTCATCGGCAATCTTGCTCCTAAAACCAGACCCAACGGCATCAGCGGTTTTCGAGTGCCAGGTGTCTACGCCAGCCGCGAGGCTTGGCGCCGTTGTCAGCAGTTTGGCGGGGTACTCTTCATGATTCTGGGCGTGGTCATGATCCTGTCTGCCTTGGCTTATAGCGGAGTCAGGCTCTATTGGACCTGTGGAACCGCTCTGGCAATCGTCCTTGTACTCATATGTGCCTATGGTTCATACGCTGGCAGAAAGTATGCCGGGCAGGGCGGACCCGTGTACCACCGCTAGTGCTTATATGCAATGAGTGGTTTGAAGGAGACTGCGAATAACAGATCTGCATATACGTAATGGGGACTATCTGAATCTTTTGGAAGGATTTGGAGGTCCCCTAAATACAACACCAGAAACACAGTTCTTTCTACAAGGATTTGCAGACAAGGCCGTCTAGTCGAGAAGGCAAAGTTAGATATAGATTCGTTTGATGCTCATTCCTGGTCTTTGTTCTTATCCCAAAGTAATTTATATCCACCTCGCATGTGATCCAGTTCCGCACGACTCTTTAAAATATCTTTATCAATCCCAAGGTTGAGTGCTATCCAACATCTGAAGGTGAGAACTGCTTTTTGCCAGGAATTTAAACACGCTATCATGTCTGGTCTCTTCCTATTGGCATGTTTTATTCCGTTATAGGCCGAGGTGGTTTGCTGTATCCAGTCGTCGACGTTAAAAGGAAGGATGTCCTCAAGATTTTCAGTTATTAGTTTCAATCTGTTTTTGAAACTAACATTGCTGGCATCCTTTTTGTTCTTGCCATCGGCTTTCAACAGATAGTAGCCTAAGGCTTCTAGGCCAGAACCTACCTCTAGTAACCTGACTTCAGATGTGGCTTTGTCTAGTGTAAATGAAGTTATAATTGGGTCAATTGCTCGTGGTATTTGATCGTACAATGAAAGCCATTTTCGTATGCTGTCCTTATTCAACCCTTCATAAGGAATCAAGCATCGATTATATTTCGGTTTATGAAGTTCCTGAATCCCACTTGTTATTGGCAACCACTCTTCGGTAGCGATTTCGTTGTTTGAAGTAACTATAGGATTTGACGAACGAAGAACTAACGATTCGGTTAAATCGCGATTCTCTCCATATGAAATGCGAAGCAAATCCTGTATGGCTCTATGCAAGTGTTGCGCACTTTGCCAAGATAGTGGTTCGGATGATCTGGTCTCTACATATGCCTTGTCCTCTATCGTATAGATGTCATCCTTAGGAGAGATTGACCAACTAAAATGAATGTACCCAAGAGGTCTTTTTTCAAGACGTATATCATCGGGACTTTTCAAGTTAAGCGACTCGGATATGTACCGAGAATCCTTGTCTCGTGTACTTGATGTTTTGATGCTAGTTTCCCCGACCCATCTTCGTAAACCCACAATTGAAGTTCGCAACCCGTATATTTGTTGATAATTAGTAAGTAATTTAGCTCCCATGACGGCACGGTCTGCTATTATTAACCCCCTTCCTCCACCATATCCCCCTATTCTTCGAGACATGTCTGCTGTGCGGCAATCCAACAAAGCGACACTGCCGTCAACATCGTAAAACCATAGATTTCTAGGTACTTCATATAAGTATCGGCTCTTATCAAGATCGTCCCCATAAGCCACACCATCAGACCATAAGCGAGAAATAGGATCTTCGTCTTTCCACGATATAGTGATCTCTATTCCAGCTTCTGTGACGCGTATTGGCACTTTTATGTCAGGGAATAGGGGGTTGTCACTGACGAGGATTCCCGTTCTAATTACTCCCGGTAAAAGAACATTGTCATGTGCCATTCTTAATTACTCGCAATTCTAATTAGACCGTAACCAGCTGCAGATATTACTTCTAATATAGAAAACACTTAGACAAAGGATACCGCGTCGGCCTTCTTTAAAGAGGAGAACAGTGCAAGATGAAACAAAATGATGAATTTACTCCTTTTAAAAAGCTGCAAATGTTGTGTAAGGAAAATGGTTTCCTTGATGCTTACATAAAATTGGTGATGCGGCATGTTTTCGTCAAAGAGGCTTCTAAGGATTCAGCTTCATACGAAAAGAATCTGAGTAAATTTAAGAAGAAGGAAAATCTAAATGTAGCTGAATTACTCCTGTTGCTGCATTTCCTCTGTGAAAACACTTTAAATACCTCTATAAGTCATAACTTCGCAAAAGCAGAGAAACAAGCTGATATGGCCGAACAAATTCTAGACGAAATCCATGAGGAATATAGGCAACAAATGCGTCAATCATCGAAAGACGCGATTATAAATTATCACCAAAATAATGAGCTCGGACAAGCGGTTTTTGGACCTGTCGATTTAGAAGAAATGTCACTTTATCCGGAGGAGGTTGCTTATCCTTTCCAGTATCCAGCCTTCGCAAAAATGAAATATAAGCAAGATGACAAATGGATGCATGACAATCTCGGTTTTACCGCAGAAGAAATGGTAATCGTTGTTTCCTGCATTGTGGGAAGCATCCCACTTTTCTTGAGTTCTCGCGTTAAATCCGGTGAGAAGCTACTCGCCGCATTCGATATATCAAAATCTTTAGAACATTTGTTAGCTGAAAACATATTAGACAAGGAAATTATTGACCGAGTTGTGGCCTTCTTTACCTGTGACCAGCTTCCTCTCGATCCCATGCACCAGTTCTCAGATTTCAACTGCCTTTCAGCTAGGCCTATAGTAAAGATTGAAGGAAAGAAGTATCTTTTCTTGCCTGAGGTTTTATGTAAAGCTTCATATGAGTCGCCTTACTATGCCATGCTCAAGGATTCAACTTATGCGAGTAAGGCGGCCAGTCATCGTGGCGATTTTACTGAGACCTTTGTTTACCAGCGCTTTGTCTCGCTCTTGGGTAAGGAGAATGTTTATCGTAACGTTAATCTGTGGAATGGCAAAAACCTATCAAGTGAAATCGATGTTATGGGTGTAGTCGCTGATAGAGCAATCATTGTACAATGCAAGTCGAAGAGAATGACACAAAAAGCACAACAGGGCGATGAATCGGCGGCGCGGAAAGATTTCAAAGAAGCAGTAAACGACGCATATGTACAGAACATCAGATGCGCACGAGATCTGTGTAATGGGAAAATATCGGTTAAGGACGGGAATAAAAGAGATCTGAGTATTTCAAGAGAATACAAGTTCATTTACCCAATATGCGTTGTATCTGATCAATACCCTTCTTTGGCTATACAAAGCAATGAATATTTAGAATCGGTTGCAATTCCTGAATCGATATCTAACAAAATGGCTGAACAAGTCATCACTGACATCTTTTTTATAGATGTTCTTGCTGAAATGCTGCAAATGCCTATACTTCTTATCGATTATTTAGATAAAAGATGCAATTATGGAAGAAAGTTGTTGTCACAAAGTGAGATAAACGTACTCGGTTTCTACTTATCCGATGGATTCGCTCAACTTGATGAGAATCAAGGTGATTTTAACTACTACGTTGATGGTGACTGGAGTGTAGCAGTTGACGCAGCCATGACTGCGAGAAGGCTTCATCTCATCAATCAACAGGAAACTCCATCGGGTATATTGTCTAGAATAAAAAATGCCAAAGGTGGATTCGAAGCTTTAGTCAAGAGATTTTCGAAACCTCGTACAGAAGAAGAATTAGTGTTTGGAAGAGAATTGCTCTTATTCCAGAATGAGCTGATTGAGCGTATTAATGAGATGATTGCTGTCATGGAAAAGGACAGCATTCGGTCAGGGAGATCACATTGTGTAACGATACAATATGGAGAAGGTTATGGCCTGTCTCTGGTACTACGCGGTAAGAGCGACACAAAGCGTAAAGGTCTGGCTATTTTGAATCAAATTGTAAATAATGATCGAGCAAGAAGAGGTAATTGGTTCGTGATTCTCCTCAATGCGAAGGATTTGAGTGTTGAGCATTTAACGCAGATACGCTCTTGAAAGTTGTTATTGATAGTGCACCTGTTCTGTTCATTCTGCTGAGTAATTAGATGAGTTATTTTTAAGTAATTGCAGTTGATCCGTGAGTCTACTAGTTCACACCTGTCGTGCCGCTTGGTTTGTCTAACCATCTCCTTGGTTATGATTCGTTTTCGATTACTGCATGCTCACAGGATGTTGAAGGTGAACTGTCCTGCGAGAAGCTAAGGAAGGACATCAAACATTTATAAGGGTGCTACTCCTGACGAGATACGAGGATTAACTCTTAGACTAGGCATGATAATGCGCAAGAATATTGTCAAGAATGTGAAAATGCTGCCCGGTTGGCTGATGCACATCTAAATTATCTTTATGAAGACCTTTCGTTTCAGTATCTTTTGGAGCCACTTTCGTTCGCAGATGATTATTCAAACGGTCATTTGCCCCTACAGAATGCCAATTAATGGGATGACGAATAATACTTATTACCCCTATAATTTTCAGATGCTCTGTAGGATTTCTTCCTAGGCAACACAGCCCCTAAGCAAACTATTGAGCTTCAGCACCATGCAGGAGAACTGCAAAGACCTGATGGACTTATTGTCCTGATATTCAATTTAGGCTCATGAGTTTTCATTAGGCCAGCAAACGAGCTCATCAGGGATCTTCCGCAGCTCCATCCCAATACTCTGTTTAACAATCCGCCAGCCCGGTCATTTCGATACTGAGAGCCGACTTCTCTGTCCTGGGAACTATTCCTTCTGAGGACGATATAGAGTCCGAATATTCAAATCAGGTCGATCAATGTTTGTTATCTGTACATAGTTGCGGGGGCTGGTCTTGTGCGTAGACTGGTAGAATTTATTGAATTGGGATGCTCATTATGTACAAGGATCAGACATTTTTATCTATATCTGCATAACTATACTCATTTGCTACAGTCGTTTTAGAACCCAGTCCAATTCCGCGAAAGAATAAAGTTCTCGGGCTTTGATGAGTAGCAATTGGTCCACTAATGTAACTAGGGAAAGATCCCCAGCCTGACAAACGAGCCGGACTGGGGATCTTTTCGTTAATGTTCGTACTCAGTAGAGGTTTACTTGCGTTTCTTCTTTTCGCGGATATGCACGGATATCTGGATGGGAGTGCCCTCGAAGCCGAACTCCTCGCGCAGGCAGCGTTCCAGATAGCGGCGGTAGCCGTGCTCCAGGAAGCCGGTGGCGAAGATCACGAAACGCGGAGGCCTGGTCGATGCCTGGGTGGCGAAGAGGATTCTCGGTTGCTTGCCGCCTCGCAAAGGATGCGGGTGTGCAGCCTGAACCTTGCCCAGGAAGGAGTTGAGTTTGCCGGTCGGTATGCGCTTGTCCCATGATTCCAGAGCTGTGCGCATGGCCTTGGCCAGCCGGTTGGTGTGCCAGCCGGTCTTGGCAGACAGGTTGACCCGCTCGGCCCAGGTGACTCGGTCGAACTCGGTCTGCCAGAGCCGCTCGAGACGCTGCCGGCCGAAGTCGTCCAGCAGATCCCACTTGTTGAAGACCAGGACGATGGCCCGGCCGGCATCCACAGCCTGGCTCATGACCTTCAAATCCTGATCGGCGATGGGCTGGGAGGCATCGAAGAGAATCAGCGCCAGTTCCGAGCGTTCGATGGCCGCCTGGGTGCGCAGACTGGAGTAGTACTCGGCACCCGAGATCTTGTGCAGGCGACGCTTGATGCCGGCGGTGTCGATGAAGAGCCAGTCCTCGCCGTCCACCTGTACCACCTCGTCGACCGGGTCACGGGTGGTGCCCGCTACATCGTGGACCACGGCCCGCTCCTCGTGGGCCAGCTGGTTGAGCAGGGAGGACTTGCCCACGTTGGGCCGCCCGACCAGGGCCACCCGGCGCAGGCCCTCCGGGGTGAGGATGCCCGAGGTCTTCTCAGCCTTGCCGAGTTGTTCCAGCGCGGCGTCCAGCAGGTCACCTATCCCCCGGCCATGCATGGCGGAGATGGCATAGGGTTCGCCCAGGCCCAGCTTCCAGAATTCGGAGGCGGTGTAGTCGGCCATACGGTCATCCAGTTTGTTGACGGCCAGGACGACCGGCTTACCGGCGGCCCGCAGCATGGTGACGATCCGCTCGTCGCTGGCGGTCAGCCCCACCTGGCCATCCACGACCAGAATGACGGCATCGGCCAGGGATACGGCGACCTGTGCCTGGGAGGCGATGGCGGATTCGATGCCCTCCACATCACTCTCCCAGCCGCCGGTGTCCACCAGCTTGAATTGGGTGCCGGCCCATTCGGCCTCGTAGCTGACACGATCCCGGGTCACGCCAGGGGTGTCTTCGACTACGGCAGCACGGCGGCCGAGAATTCTGTTGACCAGGGTGGACTTGCCCACGTTGGGCCTTCCCACCACGGCCAGCACGCCTACGGCCTTGGGGCCTTGATCCTGGTCACCCTGGTTCTCGGAGCCGCCCTCCAACAGGGCGCGGTCTTCTTCATCCAGCTCATAGTCGTCCAGGTTCCGGGCGTACTCGTCGTAGGAGTCCTCCTCCATGGCCGAGGAGACCAGATCGATCAGGACCTGCAGGGTCTGCTCGAAGGTCAGATCGGAGTTGTCCACGGTGGTTACCCCGTCGGCGGCGCTCATGAAAGAGGTGACCTTGGAATCCCGGGCATCCCGGGCAGCCAGATCCTCGGCGCCGGCTGACCCGGCCTGGACCTGGCCGCTTCGGCGGGCCTGGCGGACCTCCTCACGGGCTGTCAGCAGCACACGGACCTGGGCATCCGGGGCCACCACGGTGGTGATGTCCCGTCCCTCGGCCACCACGCCGCGCTCCTGGTCGGCCATAATGGCTCGCTGGGCGGCGATGAGGACATGTCGCACAGCTGGAATCGAAGAGACCACGGAAACATGCTCGGAGACCCGGGTAGAGCGTATCTCTTCATCCACGTCACGACCGTCCAGGCTGACAGTGGGATGTTCGGGGTCGAGTCCCATGACCAGGTGGCCACCGGTGATGGATTCGGCCACGGCCTCGGTGATCGCCTCCTGGTCGGGCTGGTCCGCGTCCAGGTCCAGCCCGCGGTCCATGCACCATAGGGTGACCGCCCGGTACATGGCGCCCGTGTCCAGGTAGGCTAGGCCGAAATGCTTGGCCAGGGCCCGTGAGGTGGAGGACTTGCCCACTCCCGCAGGGCCATCGATGGCGACGGTGATCACAGTCCGACCTCCTTATCCAAGGCCTTGATCTCGGCGGCGGAGAGCACCCGATAGGAGCCAGGACGAATCTCGCCCAGCCGGATGGGGCCGATCTGAGTACGCACCAACCGGGTCACTGGGTAGCCGATGGCACCGAAGATGCGCCGGACTATCCGGTTCTTGCCCGAATGCAGAACCACCTTGACGATGGTGTGCTCGCGGTTGTGGTCGATGATGGCGCAATGGTCCAGGCGGATCAGGCCGTCATCCAGCTCCACGCCCTGGGTGACCAGCCGCCGGCAGACATTGCCGCCAATGTGGCCGCTGAGCGTGGCGATATAGGTCTTCTCCACCTCGTAGCGCGGGTGCATGACGTGCTGGGCCAGCTCCCCGTCGTCGGTCATGAGGATCAGGCCCTCGGAGTCATAGTCCAGCCTGCCCATGTGGAAGACCCGCTCGTAGCGGTCCCCGATGATGTCGCGCAGGGTGAACCGGCCCTTGGGGTCGTCCATGGTCGAAAGGACCTTACGGGGCTTGTTCAGTGCAAGGGTGACATGCTTGTCGTTCAGATGGATGCGGGATCCATCAACGCGGATCTGCTGGTGGGATGGGTCCACCCGGCTGCCCAAGGTGGTGACCAGCTCGCCGTCGACCTCGACCCTGCCCTGGGTGATGATCTGCTCGCATTTGCGACGAGAGCCGAATCCGGCCTGGGCCAGCACCTTTTGGAGGCGGATGCCTTCCTCCCCCTGTTCGCGCGCTCTGATCGCCTGTGTATATGGATGTGGCATCGTTCTCCCAACGTGGCCTGATAGAAATGTAACGGATGACTTTCTGGGCGGCTGCAGCCGCCGAAAAGTCACATTATACTATATCGGAGCCTAGGGAAGTGTTGCTGGTATGGCCTAGGCTAGGAGCTGTTCTTGTTTATCGTCGTCGGAGGGATTGCAAAGTGGGGAACATGACTATGGGAGCAAATGCTGAGCCGGTCTTTGAACAGACCGACGGGCAGGTTGCCGTAAAGCCCGTCCGCAGGAGGATCAGGCCTCGTGATGTTCGTTGGATTCGGGCGGCTGCAGAGTTGGCAGGCACTTTCCTGATCTGCGCGGTCATCTACCTTTCCTACAGCTTCGGTCAGCTTGTCATGGGGCAGCCCAGTGTGGTGCTGCCGGTTCTGGGAACCGCCTTGGCCTACCTGGTTGTGACAGCCGTGCTGGGCGGCGTCTCCGGCGGGCACTTCAACCCCGCCGTGACCGTGGCCGCCATGTTCACCTCGCAAATCGGCATCGTGGACGGGCTGATCTACATCGTCGCCCAGGTGCTCGGCGCTATTGGTGCTGGTGCGATCGCAGTGGCTCTTATTCCGGTCAGTAAGTCCGTGCCGGACAGGACCTGGCTCATGTTCTCGGTCAACGGTTTCTCAGAGGGTTCGCCCGCTGCAGCCACCCTGGGCCAGCAGCACATCGACTTCGGAGCGCCTATGGCCATTATAGTTGAACTGATCGGTTGCATGATCGTGGTGGCTGCAGCCATCACCACCCTGCGCTCCGACGGCCGCGCCCGTCGCAACCATGCTCTCTATACCGGGCTGGCCTATGGCGTCGGCGTGCTGGTCACCTACCCCATCACCTGCTCGGGACTGAACCCTGCTCGGTCGACTGGCATCGCCATCTTCGCGCAGTCCAAGCATATGGCCGTCAGCCCGATTTCACAGCTCTGGCTCTTCTGGATCTGCCCCCTGCTGGCTGCCTCCCTGGTGGCCTTGGTCATCATCATGACCAGCATCGTCACTGACAATATGGCTATGCGTGCCACGGGTGCCGCTATTGATGCTCAGCCAGGCTCACAGTCAGACATAGAAGCACAGACTGCCTTTGCTCCTATTGGTGTCCAGGTTCAGGCGGGTCCGAATGCACAGGATAATGCCTTTGCAGCCGCAGGTGTACAGGTTCAGGATCAATCAGCCCTGGCCTCTCCTGCTCCGGTTCAGTACCCCGCTGCTGATGCTGTCCCCTCTGCAGACACCATGGCTCAGGCCGTCGACCAATCGGTTCTACCCGATGCCGGTGCAGCTCAGGATGATGTTGAACCGGTCGATGCAGGAACCATTCCTGATCCGCAGGTCGAGCCTCTGCGCACAGCTTCCGAAAAGGAGGATGTGAATGATACGTCCACTGGCAATCCCACGGAGGACTGACCATACTGACGGGATCACAGCATCAGTTGAATACTGGTGTAAGTGACCAGAAGGCCAATGCCTAGGCTGATGCTGATGAAGGTATCGAAAGGCACTGACCGCACTTTCCAAGGACTGCGATCCTTAAGAATCAGACGGAGTGCGCCACAAACCAGGGCCGCGACGGACACCAGTCCGGTCGCGGCCCAGGTGTAGCCGCAGAAGGCCACAAGCGCGGCTATCAGTACCACCAGAAAGATGACGCCTTCGCAGATAGGACGACCCTCCTGAGCTTCTGATACGAAAGGATGGCCTCGACCGGATGTCTTGGGCGGCTGTGGGGGCCTTAGGGCAGGACTCAAGGTGTTGGAATCAGGCTCGTCCTGGCTAACAGCCTTATCTGCGTCAGCCATGCTCCCCGGTTGCTGCATTCCTGATGACCTCCATCTGCCGCTGCGCTTGCTCTGCCGATTCGAGCCTACCAGCGCTGCCGATGCAAAGCGACCGTGCCACCATCGCTTTTGGTCGATGATGGCACGGTCGTTCTTTTAACAAGGAGTCGGAGCACTCGCTTTAGTTGCTGTGGTCGAATATCAGATGCTCGTTGGCGAAGGTGTCAAAGCCCAGGCTGTAGAGCTCACGGCCGTAGCCGGAGTTCTTGACGCCGCCGAAGGGCAGCTCGGGCATGGTCACCCATCCGCCGTTGATGAAGGTCATGCCGGTCTCGATGCGACGGGCCAGGGCATCTGCATGTTCAGAGTCTTGGGAGAAAACAACGCCACCGAGACCATAGCTGGAGTCGTTGGCCAGCTCAATGGCCTCATCCTCGTTGGCCACCTTGTAAATGGAGGCCACGGGGCCAAACATCTCCTGGTTGTAGACGGGATTGTGGCGGTCGATGTTCGTCAGAATCGTCGGGGTGAAGAAGGCTCCAGGCGAATCGTAGGGCTTGTTGCCGTAGGCAACCCTGGCTCCTGCGGCCACAGCCTTTTCGACCTGCTTGGCCAGGTTGTCACGGGCGGAGACCATGCACATGGGGGCCAGCGTTGTGTCAGGGCTGTTGGGATCGCCCAGAACCGCATGTGAGAATGCATCGACCATGAGCGAGACGAAGTCATCGTAGCGATCCTCCATGATGATGAAGCGCTTGGAGGAGGTGCAGACCTGTCCGGCGTTCGTCAGCCTGGCACCTGGGGCCACCTTCTTCAGGAGATCCCAGTCAGCGTCATCCAGGATGACGAAGACGTCGTTGCCTCCCAGCTCCATGGAGGACTTCTTCAGGTTGGCTCCTGCTGACTTGGCCACGGAGGCGCCGCCGCGCTCTGACCCGGTCAGAGCCACCCCTGAGACGCGGGGATCGGCGATGGCACGATCCACCTGGTCATAGTTGACGAAAAGATTGGTCAGGCTCCCTTCGGGGGCTCCTGCCTTGGTCACAGTCTCCTGGAAGGCTACAGCCGAGCCTGGCACGTTAGAGGCGTGCTTGAGGATCATGGGGTTGCCCAGAATGAAGTTGGGGGCGAACACGCGCATGATCTGGTAGTAGGGGAAGTTCCAAGGCTCCACCATGAACACGATGCCGGTGGCTTGCTTGACGTAGTAGGCCTTGCCAGCTGGGTTGTCCAAGGGGACGGGAGCCAGCAGCTCCTCGGCGTGGTCGGCGAAGTAGTCGGCGATATCTGCGCAAAGCTCCACCTCGGCGCGAGCTTCGCCCGCTAGCTTGCCCATGTCTCTGGTCAGGTTGGCTGCCAGGGCTTCCTCGTCCTGACGGAAGAGTTTGGCCACCTGACGCAGTTGTGCGGGACGGTCGCCTGGACCATCCAGTTTGCGCCAAGTCTTGTAGAGGCCATGGCCAAGGGATAGGGCATTCTCCAGGTCTTCATCGGTGGCATCCGGATAGGTCTTGATCAGTTCGTTGGTAAAAGGATTAACAGTCTGGTAGGTCACAATATCTCCTTCGATTTATTGACTTCCAGTCAGCATCATCGCTGGTCAGTCCATTCAGCATATCACCGCATTGGACCCCGCGGTCAAGGATTTTGTCGCAGCAGTGCATTCTACCGCAGGGTCCGATTTCGTCAGTGGAAGAAGTGGCGGGTCCCAGTCAGATACATGGTCAGATTGGCTTCCTGGGCCGCCTTGATGACCTCGGGATCACGGATGGAACCTCCTGGCTGCACAACTGCCCTGATACCAGCCTGGATCAGATACTCCAGACCGTCTGCGAAGGGGAAGAAGGCGTCGGATGCAGCCACCGAGCCCTTGGCGCGGTTGCGGCCCTCATCCAGGGTATTGGCCCGCTCGACTGCCAGATGGCTGGAGTCAACCCTGTTGACCTGGCCCATGCCGATGCCCACAGTGGCTCCCCGGTTGGCCAGAAGCACAGCGTTGGACTTGACCGAGCGTATGGCCCGCCAGGCGAAGGTCAGATCATCCATGGTTGCCTGGTCGGCGGGACTGCCGGATACCAGATGCCAGGTGGAGGGATTGTCTCCTGGAGCGTCAATCAGGTCGGGCGTCTGCACCAGGGCTCCCCCGTCGATGGGACGGATGACAGGGCGCTGACGCGGACGGCGTTCCACAGACAGAATGCGCAGGTTCTTCTTGGTCCGTAGCAGGTCCAGTGCCTCGGGCTCGTAGCCTGGAGCCACGATTACTTCGGTGAAGACCGGCTTGATCTGCTGGGCCATGGCCAGGGTGACCGTACGGTTGGCGGCGATGACCCCGCCATAGGCGCTCATGGGGTCGCAGGCGTGGGCGCGACGGTGGGCCTGGGCGATATCCTCCCCCACAGCCAGACCGCAGGGGTTGGAGTGCTTGACCACGGCAACTGCGGGCAGGTCGGGGAAGTCCCAGACCGAGCGCCAGGCGGAATCTGCATCCACGTAGTTGTTGTAGCTCATTTCCTTGGCCCCACCCAGGTGCTCTGCCGCAGCGAAGCCGTCCCGATCCAGCGGATCCAGGTAGAGCGCGGCCTTCTGGTGGGGGTTCTCACCGTAGCGCAGCTGACTGTCCAGACGCCAGGTGCGGGTCAGTGCCTGGGCTGGCTTCTGATCTTCGGCCTTGCCCCGCTTGTCGTCAACCCATGTGCGTGCCGTCCACTCGGCGATAGCCGCGTCATAGGATGCGGTCAGGGCAAAGGCTTTGGCAGCCAGACGTCCGCGTTCGGCCAGGCTGAAACCGGTGCCGGAGGCGATGCGCTCGGCGGCCAGAGCATAGTCGTCCGGGTCGGTGATCACAGCAACGCTGGCATGGTTCTTGGCGGCGGCTCGAATCATGGCAGGTCCGCCGATGTCGATGCGCTCCAGGCACTGGTCAGCATCGGCGCCCTCGAGGACCGTCTGCTCGAAGGGGTAGAGGTTGACCACCACCAAGTCGAAGGGGGTTATGCCCAAGTCTTTGAGTTGCTGGACATGGTCAGGGTTGGTCATGTCGGCCAGCAGCCCGGCGTGGATGTGCGGATCCAGGGTTTTGACCCGGCCGTCAAGACTCTCGGGAAACCCGGTGACTTTTTCCACCGGAGTGACCTTGACGCCCAGATCGTGCAGCTTCTTTGCGGTGCTGCCGGTGGAGACGACCTCGGTGCCTGCCTGGCGGAAGGCCGATGCCAGGGCCTCAAGTCCCTGCTTGTGGTAGACCGAGACCAGTGCTCGGTTGATGGCTCGATTCGTGGTGACCATGGAAACTCCTACTCCTATGCTTGAATGCTGAGGCGCCCCGCCACCTTCGGACCTACTTGCCTGGTCTGCGGGTGGACGAGACCTGTCGTGGTGTGTCTGCTCGGTCGGTTGCCTTAGGCTCCTTTCCCTCCTGACCGCGTGACTGGTTTCGTTGTTCCTTGTTGTCCGCCTTGGCGGAAGTCTTTTTGGCATCTGCCTGGCGCAGATAGACGATCAGGGCGTCCTTGATGATTATCAGGGCGGCGGTGGTGAGGGCCAATAGCCATACGGTTAGCAGGCCGACCCCCAGGGAGGTTCCGATCATGCGCAGGGAGGAGACTATTGGCACTCCCACCCCGGCTAGCCGCTGCTGTCCAAGAGCCCCGTTGGAGAGCTGGAAAAGCAGGGCCAGGCCGAGCAGGGTGACCAACCAGGCCAGGGCCATAGCCAGGGTTGCCATCAGGAAGCAGATGCCGGTATCTCGGGACTTCAGTCCTGTTTGACGCACGGCAGTGTGAATTCTGACTCCCCAGGGTCCAGTCAGCAACAGAATGCCTGCAACCACTCCAGCCAGCAGAGGCAAATTGAGCAGGAGCAGACGAACCTCTTGCCCGGAGACCGGCTCTGGGAAGATTCCAAAGAGCGGTAATGATGGCAGACTCGAGGCATGGCCGGACCAAAGGGTGAAGGTCGCCAGCCTGCCGATGTTAAACCCGTCCCCGAAGAGCCATGAGGCAGCCCAGATGATCAGATTAGGCAGCCAGGCCAGGGCTGCCAGGCTTGTCGCTGCAGCCGAGGCGGCGCCCATACGTGTCAGTTTGAATAGGCGGCCAACGTCTCCGTTATAGAGAATGATCCATATGATCAGGGTGATCAGACCGGCGACCAGCATGGCAGCCAAGAGCATCAGACCGGTAGTGAGGCCAAGCCGAATGGTTTTGCGGACCTGGACCGGCAGGGCTTCTTTGAATCGTTTGGTGAAGGCCTGACGGAATGGTTCGGAGCGCACCCAGGCCCAGCCGTAACCCAGCAGGAAGACCAGACTGGTCCGCAAAAGAATAACCAAGGTGGTATCGACCTGGATGGTCTGACTGCCCTGTATGAAGATGAGGCTGAACAACGTCCAGACGACAAGACCGACGAAGCAGCCGCCGACTGATATGCCCAGTCGACCGACCAGGGAACGGATTATCCAAATCAGCAGAGCGGTCAGCGACAAGGGGATGACGGTCAGGGTCAGAGCCCCGGCGGTGAACCCGCAGCCCTGGGTGAGCAGGGTGATGGTTTCCGTTAGGGCCACGGTGGCCATGGACAGGGAAGGTCCGCCCTCCTCGATGGAGATGATGAGCAAGAGCAGGGCCATGCAGGCGCCGAGAGCGACGGTGTAGATAAGCATGGCCAGAAAGGCCTCGAGAGCCCCTCGGAGCCATGCTTTCACCCTGTCGGTCATATGATGGCATACTCCCGTAGCAGGTCGCGAGTCAGACTGGCGGTCTCGCCTGGTGTGGTGCCTACCTTGATGCCGACGGACTCCAGCACTTCCTTCTTATCCGCTGCCGTGCCCTTGCCTCCCGAGATAATGGCTCCGGCGTGACCCATCTGTTTTCCCTCAGGAGCGGTGAAGCCGGCGATGTAGGCCACGATGGGCTTGGTCATGTGGGTGGAGGCCCAGCGGGCGGCCTCCTGTTCAGCTGAGCCGCCGATCTCGCCGATCATGACGCAGGCCTTGGTTTCAGGATCGCGGTTGAAGGCCTGCAGAGCCTCCAGCATGGTGGTGCCCACAATGGGATCGCCGCCGATGCCCAGGCAGGCAGTGAAGCCAATGGAAGCCAACTCCCCCATGAGTTGATAGGTCAAGGTGCCCGACTTGGAGACCAGTCCCAGAGGGCCGCGACCAGCGATGCCCTGCGGAATGATGCCCAAGTCTACGCCAACACCGTTGGGCCGGTCGGACATAGTCATCAGTCCTGGGCAGTTGGGGCCGACGATGCGGCAGCCGCGTTCCCTGGCCAAGGCCACGCAGTAAGCGGTATCAGCAACAGGGATTCCCTCGGTAATGACCACAATCAGGGTGATGCCGGCCTCGATGGCCTCGACCATGGCATCCTTGGCGAACCTGGGTGGGACGAAGACCACGGAGGTGCGGGCTCCGGTTGCCTGGCGGGCGGCTGCACAATCGGCGTATACGGGCACTTGACGGGTCTGGCCGTCCGGACCGTCGAAGTCTATCGTCATTCCTGCCTTGCGGGCGTTGACTCCGGCCAGGATGTTGGTGCCGGCCGCCATCATGCGGGCCGTGTGTACCATGCCTTGGTGACCGGTCATGCCCTGAACCATGACGGAGGCGTCGTCTTCGATGAAGAGGGTCATCGTCCCGTCTCCTTTCCTGCCTGGGCGGCCAGGGCCACGGCCTGGTCTGCCGCATCCTCCATGGTTCGCGCCACCTTGAGCCGAGGCTGCTGGGCCTTGGCCAGCAGGTCCAGTCCCGCGGCAGCCTCATTGCCGTCGAAGCGGACCACGATGGGTCGGTCGTCATTCTGGTCTTGCTCACCCGCAGCGTTCACGGCTGCCAGGATGCCCTGGGCCACCTGCTTACAGGAGGTGATGCCTCCATAGACATTGACCATGACCGAACGGACCTTGGGGTCGGAGAGGACCACGTCCAGGCTGGTACGCATGACTTCAGGAGAGGCTCCGCCACCGATGTCGAGGAAGTTTGCGGGTCCAATAGGAACACCCTGGCGGTGTCCTGATCCGGCAACCGCGTCCAAGGAACTCATGACCAGTCCTGCGCCGTTGCCAATGATGCCCACTTGGCCGTCCAGATGGACGTAGTGCAGGCCTGCAGCCTTGGCCTTGGCTTCCAGGGGGTCGACCTGAGCTGGGTCCGTGAACCGCTTCCAGCCGTCGTGCCGGAAGGCTGCATTCCCGTCCAGGGAGATCTTGGCATCAAGGGCATCCAGGTGCTTGGTAGCCTCGTCGTCCGGGTCGCCTACCTTGGCCAGGGGGTTGATTTCGACCAGGGTTGCGTCACTGTCCTGGAAGGTGTGCCACATGCCCAAGAGAATCTGCGCAGCCTGCTCCAGATCGGCATGGTAGAAGCCGATGCGCTCGGCCATGGTGCGGGCGGCCTGCCTGTCGAAATCCTCCAGGGGGCCGATGTGCAGGCGCCGAACCGATTCAGGGTGCTCGCGGGCGATGGTCTCCACCTCGGTGCCGCCGCTGGCTGTGGCCAGGACATCGTAGTCCCGGGAGGTCCGGTCCACTGAGATGGACAGGTAGTATTCGTGCAGGATGTTGCGGGCTTCGGTGACCAGGATCCCGCTGACTGGGTGGCCGTCGATGTTCATGGGCAGAATGGCCTTGGCCAAGGCTACGGCTTGCTCGTGATTCTCGGCTCGCTTGACGGCTCCAGCCTGTCCCCTGTGGCCGATGGTGGCCTGGCCCTTGATCATGCAGGGATAGCCGATGACATCGGCTGCCTGGCCGGCCTCTTCTGCGGTTGAGGCATAGACGGCCCTGGGCTGGGAGATCCCATGCTCAGCGAGCAGCTGCCTGGCCTGATATTCGTACAAATCCATGGTGAAGGTCCCCCAATCGTGCTCAGGCAGGCATGTTCATCAGACAGGTGACTGGGTAGGCGCCCAGGGCCTTGCGGCCGTCCAGCCCGTTGAGCTCCATGACGAAGCTGAAACCGGCCACCTGGCCACCAGCCTGTTCCACCAGACGTGCAGCTGCTTGGGCGGAACCGCCAGTGGCAATCAGATCGTCAACAATCAGGACTCGCTGGCCTGGTTTCAAGCAATCCTGCTCAATTTCGATGCGGGCGTTGCCGTATTCAAGGGCATATTCCTGGCTGTAGGTAGGCTCGGGGAGCTTGCCGGCCTTGCGCATGGGCAGGAAGCCCTTGCCTAGATCGCTGGCCAGCTGGGGACCGATCAAAAAGCCACGTGCTTCAAGGCCCGCTACCAAGTCGAAGTCCTCTGGCTTCACGGGCAGGGTGCGCTTCATGGCGTCGAGGATGATGGACAATCCCCTTGGATCCGACATGGCCGGGATGAAGTCCCTGAAAAGGATCCCCTTCTTGGGAAAGTCCGGAATGGTACGGATCAATGAGATCAGATAAGCGGCGTCGTCATCGCCCACCCGCTTAAGTTCTCCAACCTTGATATCGTCCGATTGAGCCATGATCTTCTTTCTGTCTTGCTCCTTGGAAGTGGTTGACGGGGCCATCATACGCGCGCCGCGTTTCCGTTCTGAGTCAGACTGACAGAAGGTGTAGCGCGCGTATAGTGCTTAGGACTTGGCGGAAGTCGAATCCGAAGCCTCAGATTCTTTGGATTCGTCAAAATCCTTGTCCACATCCGATTCATCAGCATCATCGGACTTTTCCGCGGTCTTGGCTTTGTCTGATTCGTCTTCAGGCTCCGACTCGGAATCCGACTGGGTTTCGGTCTCTTCCTTGCTCTCGGAGGCAGCAAGGTTCCCTGTGGCAGTATCGTCGGCGACGTTGTCTTCACCATCGGCATTGTCGGCAGCGTTGTCGTCGGCATCAGTGACCTCGACAGGGACATCCGCATCCTCGGACTGGCCCTCAACCTGCTCGGGCAGGGGGTTGCCATTTTCGTCAACCTCGTCGTCGTGGACGTAGGCGGGGACGATGGGGGGCTTGGTGATGGCCTGGATGCGCCAGCGGGACTGCGAACCCTCGGAGTCGATGACTACCTGCTCCTTCTCCAGGTCTACGGAGACGACCTTGCCAAGAAGACCAGTCGTGGTGGCTACCTCGTCACCGGGCTGCAGGGACTGGCGGAAGTCCTGCACGGCGGCCTGCTGTTGCTTGTTCTTGCGGGAGCTTCCCCACATCATGGCGATCATCAGGGCGATGATGACGATCATGAAAAGCATGGATCCCATGGTTGTTTCCACTCCTTGTTTTGGCGGGCATCAAACGGCGATGTGCATTGCTGCGAAGACCTCAGTCTAGAACAGCTTCATGACATCCTCGGGCGGTTTGCGGCCCAGGTGCTCCCAGGCCTTGGTGGTGGCCACACGGCCCTTCGGGGTGCGCACCAGGAAGCCCTCGCGCACCAGGTAGGGCTCACAGACCGTTTCGACTGTCTCGGCCTCCTCGCCCACCATGGCGGCCAGGTTGTTCAAGCCCACTGGACCGCCGTCGAAACTGTTGACGATGGCCTTAAGGACAGCCAAATCCAGACGGTCCAGCCCCTCAGAGTCAATCTGGTAGAGGGCCAGGGCCTGCTTGACGTCATCAGGGCCGACCTTGGAAAGATCATGGACTATGGCCCAGTCGCGCACACGGCGCAGCAGGCGGTTGGCGATTCTGGGCGTGCCACGGGAGCGCAGGGCCAGCTGATGGGCGGCATCATCCTGTAGAACGATGCCCAGCACCTTGGCTGACCGTTCGACCAGCTTCTCCAGCTCATCCTCCGGGTAGAAGTCCAGATGGGCAGTGAAACCGAAACGGGCCCGAAGGGGTGAGGGAAGCATGCCTTCACGGGTGGTGGCGCCGATGACTGTGAACCTGGGCAGGGTCAGCGGAATTGAGGATGCTCCTGGGCCCTTGCCCACCATGACATCCACGCGGAAATCCTCCATGGCGATGTAGAGCAGCTCCTCGGCGGCCCTGGGCAGACGGTGGATCTCGTCGATGAAGAGCACCTCGCCGGCTTCCAGGGAGCTCAGGATGGAGGCCAGGTCGCCGGCATGCTGAACTGCCGGCCCCGAGGTGACACGGATGGGCACCTCCAGCTCGTGGGCGACGATCATGGCCAGGGTGGTCTTGCCCAGGCCTGGAGGGCCTGCCAGCAGTATGTGATCCGGGGCCACATCCCGCTTTTTGGCGGCCCTCAGAAAGAGCCCCAGCTGGGCCTTGAGCCGGGGCTGGCCGATGAACCCGTCCAGGGTTTCAGGACGCAGCTCCTCGTCGCTGACCGGCTCGCCTTCGATGGGCCTGGCCGAGACCATCCGCAGGGATTCCTCCTGGGCGTCGCCATTCTGGGAGTCGATGTATCCCGTAGACATCTGCTTGTCAGCCATGGGTCAGCGCCCCCTGTCCAGCCGGGTCAAGGCCTGCTTGAGCACCTTGGGAATGTCGGCCGACTGCAGGGGTAGGGTGTAGCCGCCCTCGTTGCAGGTTTGCTCCACGGCCTGCTCAGCGTCACGCTGCAGCCAGCCCAAGGAGATCAGTCCCTCAACCACCTGGTGGGCGCCGTCGTCAGTCTGAGCGGGTCCCTGCTTGCCTGGGCCGGCATCCAGATCCAGTTTGCCGGAGAGTTCGAGGATGATCTTCTGAGCGCCCTTCTTGCCCAGGCCCGGCGCACGGGACAGGGCCGCAGCATCGCCATCGGCCACGGCCTGGGCCAGCTGGCCCGAGTTCAGGGTGGCAAGGATGGACAGGGCCACGCGCGGTCCGATGCCGCTGACCTTTTGCAGCTGCGCGAAGAGGGATTTGGAGGTGCGGCTGAGGAACCCGTAGAGGGTCAGCGCGTCCTGGGTCAGGGACAGTGCAGTGTAGACGGTGACCGTAGATTCAGCCCGCATGGAAGCCAGATCCGACTGGGGCATGCGCACTTCGAAACCCACCCCCGAAACATCGATGACGGCAGAGCCTGTTTCGATGGCGGCCACCCGCCCGGTCAGCATTGCCAGCACTTGATCACCCCTCGATGGAATCGAACGTCTGTTCGAATCAGCTTACATGTCTCGCTGGACTCCCCGATGCCTGCCGTACTTGGCAGAGGCCTGGGCCCATTGACGCTGGGCCTGGGTCAGATGTTCCTCGCGTTCCCCGCCCTGGATGGCACCGGCAGGCCTTAAGGCGTGGCAGATGGCCTGGGCCAGAGCATCTGCGGCATCGGCGGGCTTGGGCAGTTGGTTGAGCCCGAGAATGCGGGCCACCATCCGCTGCACCTGGATCTTGTCGGCCTGGCCATTGCCGGTCACGGCCATCTTGGCTTCGGTGGGTGTGTGCAGGGCCACGGGAATCCCCCGCTGCGCCGCTCCCAGCATGGCCAGCCCTGCCGCCTGGGCGGTTCCCAGCACGGTGTTGTGATTGGATTGGGCGAAGACCCGCTCGATGGATACCACATCGGGGCTGAAACGGTCCAGGGCAGCCGTCAGTCCCTGGTAGATGGCCAGCAGGCGCAGGTCCTGGCTCTGTTCGGGGTCTGAGCGCACGACGTCCACATGAACAAAGGAAAGCCGGCGCGATGCACCGGCTTCAATAACGCCAACGCCGCAACGGGTGAGCCCCGGGTCGACGCCGAGAACGATCATAGGGTCACTCGTCGTCCAACTGGGCCATGACCTCGTCGGGCGCAGTCCAGTTGCTGTAGATCTCCTGCACGTCGTCCAGGTCGTCCAGGTTGTCGATCAGCTTGGAGACCTTGCGTGCGGAGTCGAGATCCAGGGTAACCTCGCTCTTGGGGTTGAGGACCAGGTCGGCGGAGTCGTAGTCCATGCCTGCATCCTGCAGGGCCTTGCGAACGGTGACCATGTCACCGGGTGCGGTCAGCACGGTGTAGCTCTCGCCGTTGTCCTGCACGTCCTCGGCACCGGCCTCGGCGGCCTTCTCGAAGACCGTATCGTAGTCCAGGCCCTCCGAGGGGACGATGATCTGGCCCTTGCGCTCGAAGTTGAAGCTGACTGACCCGTTCTGGGCCAGGGAGCCGCCGCCCTTGGTCAGGGTGGAACGGACTTCGGCGGCTGCACGGTTGCGGTTGTCGGTCAGGCACTCGATGATGATGCCCACGCCGGCAGGAGCGTAGCCCTCGTAGACGATGGTCTCGTAGTTGGCTGCTCCGGCCTCCTCGCCCGAGCCGCGTTTGACGGCCCTGGTAATGTTATCTGCGGGCACGGAGGACTTCTTGGCCTTGACGATGGCGTCGTAGAGGGTGGGGTTGCCGTCGGGGTCACCGCCGCCGGTGCGGGCAGCGATCTCGATGTTCTTGATCAGCTTGGCGAAGAGCTTGCCACGCTTGGCGTCGATGGCTGCTTTCTTGTGCTTGGTGGTCGCCCACTTCGAATGCCCTGACATATGTCTCCTGACGGTACGAATGCGTAAACGAATGGAATTCTAGTTCCGCTCTTCGACAATTTTACGGGTTTTCAGGCCCTTCCGCGGGGGCTTCATCGTAAGGAGAACCAGCCTTCCGGCCCACCAGCCTGCCCAGTAGGCCACGGCGATGATCAGGTCTAGCAGCCAGGGCCCGGGCATAGACATCCAGAACCTGGTCGGTGACCCGATCCCAGTCGTAGTCGCTGGCCCGACGCATTCCGCACGAGGCCAGGTTCAGGCGGGCAGGTCGGTCGTCCAGCAGTTCAAGGACCGCCCTGGCGCAGTCCTGGGGGTTTCCGGTGGTGAACAGACGTGCGCTGCGGCCGTTCTGGGAGACGTCCTCGAAGGCTGGCAGGTCGGAGGCCACCACCGGGCAGCCTGCCGCCATGGCCTCGACCAGCACGATGCCAAAGCTCTCTCCCCCGGTCTGTGGTGCCACATACAAGCCCAGGCTGTGATAGAAGGAGGCCTTGTCCTCGTCGCTGATCCGACCCAGGAAGGTGAAGTGCTGGGCCAATCCGGGATCGACATCCTCAAGTATTTTCCGGGCTTCCGCCTGGCCGTCACCTGCACACAGGAAGCGGGCCCCAGGCACGCGCTGCAGAATGGCGGGTGCGGCCTGGGCCAGAATCCTGAACCCCTTGCGTTCCTCCTTCATCCGGCCCAGGAATCCGATGGTGGGTTCCCGCTCGCTCCCCTGCCATTCCGGGCGCGGCCGGGCATTGCGCAGGGCTCTGGTCTCGATGCCGTTGGGGATGATCTGGCTGGGTATGCCCGGCTCCAGCAGATTCTGGGCATTCTGCATGGCCGATGGGCTGACGAAGATGGCCTGGCTGATGTTGGCCAGGTATCGGCGCAGGTAGCGTCTGGTCAGCCTCAGGGCCAGCGGGGTCGAATCGAAGGCCGCATGGAAGGTGGCCACATAGGGGCAGGGAATGAATCCCGGCCGCAGGGGCTTGTGGCTCAGGGAGGGCACCTCGGGCTCGTGCAGGTGCAGGATGTCGAAGTGGCCCTGTCTGACCCACTGCCGGGTCTTGTGGCCGGCCACGCCGAAGTAGCTCAGGTTGGCCACGGATCCGTTGTAGGGAATGGAGAAGGAGGAGCCGGTGGTATGCACCCAGAGGGGCATGTCCTGGGTGCGCCGGCCCGGGGCCAGAACCTGCACCTGGTGGCCGCGCTCCATAAGATGCCTGGCGAAGTCTCGGATGTGCAGTTGGACGCCGCCCGGAGTCTCGAAGGAGTAGGGCGAGATGATCCCCACCCGCAGGGGCGCCTTGATGGCTGCCCGCTCTGTCTGCTCAGGTTTTTGCTCGGGTGCCTTCATGCCCGTCACCTCCCTTGTTCTTGGATGCTTGGGCCAGAATGAAGTCCGGCAGGTCGTGCATCCGGGGAAGATCCAGATCCTCAAGGAAAATCGGCTGGAGCATGTGCCAGTCCTCGGGATGTTCGCGAATGCCCTGGGCCCACTGGTCCACCCAGGCCTGGGTCAGGTCGTTGATGGCCTGCTCCCGGGGCATGTCCAGGTAGGGCTCGATAGCGATGGGCCCGTCCACCTGGCAGACATAGCCATAGGGGGCCTTGGCCTGCCGACGGCGCTCCCCCGTCAGCCTTTCCTTGTGCATGTTCACGGTATACAGGGGCAGACGGGAATCCAAGGCGATGACGGCAGGGCCTGCAGCCACGCGAATCCAGGAGTTGAAGGCCTTGACGAAGACACCTCGGCGGCTCAGGTCGCGGTCGGCCAGCAGGGGCACCACCTGGTCGGGCTTCCGCAGCAGAGTTGTCAGACGGCCGGTGATGTCATGCTCCCCAGTCAGCAGGATGTTCATGCCCAGGCGGCGGCGGATGTCCGCAAAGGTGTTGAGCATGCCCTGGTCCCTCAGCCGCTCGGCGACCGTGGTGACCTGGCCGACCGTGGAGCAGGCCCAGAAGCCCGCGTAGTCCCAGTTGCCCTGATGGCCCATGCCGATGGGCAGGGAGCGCAGGCTGATGTCGGTCTTGGCCGGATCCGGGTAGGCGCTGCCGCCGCCGTGTATGCGCGCCAGCAGCTGCTCCTTGGTGCGGGCGCCCACGGTCAGAGCCTCGACGAAGTAGACGAAGTAGGAGCGCATGCCCTGGCGTGAGGTGCGCCGCAGGCTGCGACGGTCGGCCTCTGGCATGACATGGGCCAGGTTGCGCTCCAGTTGTCTGACGCCGCCTATCCGGAACAGCCAGCAGAGGTCGGCTGCCGCCAGGAAGAGGCCACGCAGGAGCCGCTCGGGCACCAGACGCGCGTGCTGCGCCAGAAAGATGAGCAGTCGGTCCGGCATAGGCTCACTCGTGGTTGGGATTGGCAGGCTGCGGGTTGCGGCCCATGTCCTTGGCGACGTGGCTGATCCGCTGCCAGACGGTGACGATGCCCAGCAGAGCCAGCAGGATCAGGAAGCAGCTGAGCACGGCCAAGGGCAGCCCGGCACCGGTCAGGGCCATGCCCACCAGGATGATGACCAGCCGGTCCGATCTGGTGGCGATGCCGTTCTTGGCCTCGAAGCCCTCGGCCTCGGCGCGGGCCCGGGCGTAGGAGGTAACGAAGGAGGTCATGATGGCGAAGAGGGACGCAGCCATGCCCACTTGGGCCCAGATGTCGGGACCCTGATGGCTGCCATCGGCCACCCAGGCCAGCTCGTGGCGGCGCAGGTAGATGATGACCCCGGCCAGGACGGCCCAGTCGGCTATCCGGTCAAGGGTGGAGTCCAGGAAGCCCCCGAACTGGGTGCCACCGCCGGTCAGCGCGGCCACGGATCCATCCAGGGAGTCGAAGGCCACCAGGATGGCCAGGACGATGGCCCCGGGCAGGAGCCAGCCGGTGAACCCGGTCGCGATGGCGACCAGGGTGGTGCCTACGGCTCCGCTGATGGTGACACCGTTGGCGCTCACGCCCAGACGAACCAGGCCGCGGGCGATGGGGGCGATGATGCGCTTCCAGGGGCGTCGTAGATGCTCGAACATTGGTCAGTCCTGACTGCAGGAGGTGTTCGCTCGGAAGTCGTCCGCCGAGTTGATCTGGGCACGGACCTTGATGGCCTCGTTGATCCAGGCGCGGGCCTGCTCCACGGGCACCCCGTTGAGCTGGCTGCCGTCGCGGAAGCGGAAGGAGACCGCGTTCTTGGAGACGTCCTCCTCTCCGGCGATCAGGATGAAGGGGGCCTTGGACTTGGCCGCGTTGCGGATCTTCTTGCCGAAGCGGTCGTCGGAGCGGTCGATCTCGCAGCGGACCATGTCGTCGCGCAGCTGGTCCAGCAGGTGCTCCAGGTGGGGGGCGAACTCTTCGGCCACGGGCACGGCCTGCACCTGGACCGGGGCCAGCCAGGCCGGGAAGGCGCCGGCGTAGTGCTCCAGCAGGATGGCGAAGAAGCGCTCGATGGAGCCGAAGAGGGCCCGGTGGATCATGACGGGCCGCTGGTGGGAGCCGTCGGCGGCGATGTACTCCAGCTGGAAGCGCTCGGGCAGGTTGAAGTCAAGCTGAATGGTGGAGACCTGCCAGGTGCGTCCGATGGCGTCCCGGGCCTGCACGGAGATCTTGGGCCCGTAGAAGGCGGCGCCCTCGGGGTCGTCAACGAGTTCCAGCCCGGAGTCCTTGGCCACCTCGGCCAGGGTGTTGGTGGCCACCTCCCAGACCTCGTCGGAGCCGACGAACTTGTTGGGATCCTTGGTGGACAGCTCCAGGTAGAAGTCGTTGAGGCCGAAGTCCTTCAAGACCTTGAGCACGAACTGGAGCAGGTTGGTCAGCTCCCCCTTCATCTGGTCCCGGGTGCAGTAGATGTGGGAGTCGTCCTGGGTCAGGCCGCGTACGCGGGTCAGGCCGTGGACCTCGCCGGACTTCTCGTAGCGATAGACGGTGCCGAATTCGAACAGCCGCAGGGGCAGCTCCTTGTAGGAGCGCTGGCGGGACTTGAAGATCAGGTTGTGCATGGGGCAGTTCATGGGCTTCAGGTAGTAGTCGAAGCCCTGGCGGGTGACCTTGCCGTTGGCGTCCTTCTCCTCGTCCAGGTGCATGGGCGGGTACATGCCGTCTTTGTACCACTGCAGGTGGCCTGAAATCTCGTAGAGGTGGCCCTTGGTGATGTGCGGGGTCTGCACGAAGGAGTAGCCGTTGCGCCGGTGCATCTGCCGGGAGTAGTCCTCCATGGCGTTGATGATGGCCGCGCCCTTGGGGTGGAAGACGGGCAGGCCGGGCCCTATCTCGTCCGGGAAAGAGAAGAGGTCCATCTCGGCGCCCAGCTTGCGGTGGTCGCGGCGGGCCGCCTCCTCCAGGCGTGCGGTGTAGGCCTTCATGTCGTCCTTGTTTGCCCAGGCGGTGCCGTAGATGCGTTGGAGCATGGGGTTCTTCTCGTCCCCGCGCCAGTAGGCAGCGGCAGTGCGCATGAGCTTGAAAGAGCGGATGTAGCGGGTATTGGGCAGGTGGGGGCCCCGGCAAAGGTCCTTCCAGACCGTGTTGCCCTCGCGATCCAAGTTGTCGTACATGGTCAGCTCACCACTGGTGGCCACCTCGGTGGCCTCCTCGCTGTTGATCTCGGCCTCCTTGGCCCCGATCAGCTCCAGCTTGTATGGCTGGTCGGCCTCCTCCTTGCGGGCCTCCTCCTCAGTGACCACGCGCCGGCGGAAGCTCTGGGAGGACTTGATGATCCGCTTCATCCGCTGCTCGATCTGCTTAAGGTCGTCAGGGGTGAAGGGCTTGTCAACGTCGAAGTCGTAGTAGAAGCCGTCCTTGATGACCGGACCGATGCCCAGCTTGGCGTCCGGGCGGATTTCCTGGACGGCCTGGGCCATGACGTGGGTGGCCGAGTGCCGCATGATAGCCAGTCCCTGGTCGCTCTCCAGGGTGATGGGCTCGACCTTGTCGCCCTCGTGCAGGGGTGTGTAAAGGTCGCGTGGCTGCCCGTTGAGGTCGACGGCGATGATGTCCTTGTCGTCAGCAAAAAGCTGGACGCCAGTCTGATTTGCCGCCACCTCCTTCCGTTCGCCCTTGACGATGATGGAGATGCTCGACTGTGTCATGAATGCCGTCCTTGCTATCGGAGCCCGCGTTACAGGGTGCAGGCTGGACATGGTTATCGAGCCACAGCCTAGGTCGTCACTCAGACAAGGTGGGACCCTTGTTGCCCATGGAACGCAGATAATCCTCGGCTTCTCGGACCAGCTCTTCGGCGGCCGGCTCATCCACCTGGGCCTGGTCTACTTCCATCTCAAGACGGTGGACATAGTTGGCCAAGTCGTCGTTGCAGTGCAGAAGCACCCCGGCCTGGGCCTTCCATTCAGCGGCCTTGCGGGGCAGCTCCCCCTCGTCAAGGTGGACGCCCAGCATGGTCGACAGCCTTTGCAACAGCTGCAGAGTTCCCTGGGCGCATTCGTCGCTGCCTAGGTACTGGGGCACGGAGACCCAGATGGACTCGGTGCTGTATCCGTCCTGAGTCGCCAGGGCATCCAGAACAGTGGGGATGCCGATGGGGCCGGAATGGCCGTCGGTGTCGGTCTTGGGCTGATCGCCAGCCAGATCGTCTATGGGCAACGGCCTGGTGTGCGGGCAGTCGGCGAACATGGCGCCCAGAGTGATGATGGCCTCCGCCTCCTCGTCTTCGGCCCAGTGGATACTGCGCCGGCAGAAGTCGCTCCAGTGGTAGTTGGGTTCCGGTCCCATCTCCAGCAGGAGGGTGTGGGTATCGTCTATTTGTACCCGATAGATCTTGGTGGAGGGCCAGATGATTCGACGCCTGCCCTGTACATGGCAGAGCATGGGCCGTGACATCTGGTAGTCGTAGAACCCATCGCCTGGAATGCTGCCCACCTCGTGGGAATCGTAGGCGTTCAGCAGGTGGCGGATGACGTTGGTCGAGGCTGAGCACGCATCGTTCCAGCCGTCGAAGGCGGCCACCATGATGCAGTGCTGCCTGTGCCTGGCTTCTTCACTCATATCTCTCACCCTACCGGTCTGAAGCCCTGCCCTGCGTGGCTTTGCCGTCAGCGGAGGGTGGCTTTATGACGCGGCGACACGCTCTTTTTGCCAAGTGAGGGGGTCTACGCTACAGTAGTGCAACGTGCTTCGGCAGTCACCACCTCGGTGATCGTTGAATGTGCGGGCATAGCTTAGTTGGTAAAGCGCGACCTTGCCAAGGTCGAGACCGCGGGTCCGAGTCCCGTTGCCCGCTCGAGGTTTCGAGCAGTTTAACCAATACGGTGGGTTAGCCAAGCGGTTAGGCAGCGGCCTGCAAAGCCGTATAGACGAGTTCGACTCTCGTACCCACCTCTCTCTCGAAACGAGAATGACCCGGGCGGTTGGCGCAGAGGTAGCGCACTTCCCTGACACGGAAGGGGTCACTGGTTCGAATCCAGTATCGCCCACGAGGATCACTTCGGTGGTCTTTCCCAATCCGGGCGATTGGCGCAGCGGCTAGCGCACTTCGTTCACACCGAAGGGGTCGCAGGTTCGATTCCTGCATCGCCCACCTGGATTTCTCTCCCACTATTTCTATTTGCTTAATTGTTTCCACAGTCAGTGATTGTTAGTTTACATACTTTCTAAACTCTTAATGATGTCTAACCTGCCGATTCCTGCCGAAGAAGTTTAGTTAATAAATATTTTTTACTTTTTTCCGCTTCTTCTTGCCTTCTCGGCTGAGGACTGATGCCCAGACTTGTTTATGGCGGTCCATGCTCTGCCGACGCTTGATTTATCCCCTTCTTGCGCTGAAATGTTCGCTGTGTGCTGTACACTCTGGCAATGAAAAAGATCCACATTAGTGTAGGAAAGCGAACCAGAGGTTTGGCATGTCCGGGGCCTTGTGATAATTTGCTCTTAGGAACAGATCAGGGGACCTGCCAAAGGCAGGAGTGACCGGATGCGTCCTGGAAGAGGTGATAGTATGCAGAAAGGCCTAGGCCAATGAAGGCGTATTGCTAGCCTGGTTGAATCTGTAATCCACCCACAGCTTGTGGAAACTGTGGTTTCCCTGTTTTATCCATGTAATACTTGCGTGGTCTGTGTGTTTGGCCACGTTCCGGTTGTCGTCAGTAGCGACGGCCGTGCTGTAAAGCTCCTCCGGCGGCGCAGAATTATACCCCCCTCTCCTGCCGCCGGAGGTCTTACTTATTAAGCCGTCATTTCAAGGCCTGCAGGTACCGGTATAGGGTGGGAATCGATATCCTGAGCTCGGGGGCTACAATGCCTACAGCACCTTTGATCAAGAAGATGCCCCTGTCCTTGATGTTACGGATGATGTTCAGCCTGTCCTGCTTGGTCAACTTGTCCATGGGTATGTTGAACTCACGGATCGCATCTCTGGTGATCCTGCGGATGTTCTCCTCGGGCTCCTGGCTCATGCGGCTGCGGGAAGCTTCCGTGGAGATCTGTACATCGTCGGAATCTATCGAGGTCAGGGTCTGCAAGACATGAGCTGCCTGCTGAAGCTCGGTGATGTTGATGCTGATGCAGAGCAGTCCGATGACTGTCTCCTCTTGGTCGCGAATCAGGTAGGAGGAGACGCGGAACTCGTGCTTGTTCAAGCAGCGCCCACGGTAGTCGGATACGAAGTCGGCTCCGTCATGGTCGGCTCGTATGGCCAGTTGGCGGGTCTGGTCAGTCACACGATCGCCCAAGGTGCGTCCAGAGAGCTGACCGTTGCGGATGAAGACTATGGAACTCTCCGGGCGGGTGATGTCATGCACGGTAATCTCGGCCATGGGACCGAAAGAATCGGCTATGAATTCTGCCAGGGGAAATACCTCTTCAAGGTTGTCTACTGTAAAATGCATAACTGATCCTCAACATCCTAACAGGGCGGCTTGTGGTCGCCGGTTGGAGCTGCGGGAAGCGAAAGGTATTGGATGGCGTGATATGGTCCATCACCTCCATACCAGCCAATCAGCCTCCTCTAATTTCGTATATTAGACCTTCTCTTGCGCCTTACGGTTCAGTGCTAACGACCTGCTAAGACCTAAGGAGCTTCGAAGTTCCGAAGGGGTTTTTATAGTAACGCAAGAAGGCGGCTGAATCTTGTTTTTCGATACTCGGCCAGTCGTTCGGACCTGGCTTCATAGAGGAAATGCTTGTCGCGATCCGGTTTGAAGGATGATACTGGCCGCCTGGTAACCATGGGAAAATTTAGGGATTCAGACGCTGAGCATCGGCACCTATTGCGTTCCAAGGCCAAGATGCAAGAGCGATGTTAGCCTGGTCACGCGTTTTGACGTCAGCTGTACCGGACGGCATCGTCGCCAAGGACGTCACACGAGACTGTTCAGCAATGGCATGGTGAATGAATGACGGCCAGGCTGGCAGCCGGAGTGCAGGAGGAGGTGACGTGAGATCCTGCTTTATGGGCTTGCTGAAGAAGGATGCGAGGTCGTCGACGATGCAGCCAATATGAACCTCACCCAGGATTTAGCATGCCTGATTGGCAACACAAATAATGTTTGTGCTTGTACTGATTTCAATCCCCTAAGCTGCGGACAGCGCATCAAAATACGCCATTACCTTGTCAAGGAGCGTCTGATATGCTTTCTTGTCCCCTGGACTCAGCTGACCGCCACGCCGCCCACGGCAGGCAGTGCGCCCACCATGAGCATGATGGCTACGAAGATGGCCAGACCGATTCGGTAGATTACGAATCCTCGATAGGAGAAGCGCGAGACGATCTTCAAAAAGGCGATGATGACGATGTATCCCAGCAGAAAGCTGACTACGGTGGCGCAGATGGTGGCTCCCCAACCGGGGAAGGCGGCATCAGCGTTGATGTTCTTCAAGGACTTGACTGTCTCAAGGATGCCAGCGCCGAAGACAGCGGGGATTGCCATGAGGAAGCTGACCCTGGTAGCGGCTTCGCGGGTGTAGCCCAGACCGCGGCCGAAGGTCATGGTGCCCCCCGAGCGGGATACGCCGGGGATCAAAGCCAGCATCTGCCCGATGCCGAAGAGCAGGGCGTCTCGGGCGTTCATCTGACGGATCTCCTTGTTCTGACGGCCATGGCGGTCAAAGTAGTCCAGCAGGAGGCCGAAGACGATCAGCACCACCACGGTGATCCAGAGGTTGCGCAGCTTGGTCTCAATCACCTTCTGGAAGAGCAGGCCCGCCGCCACGATGGGCAGGGTTCCCAGAATGATGTACCAACCCAGGGCCGCGTCATGGTCCTTGGAACCCATCCGTTCACGCAAGGAGGAACCGTCCTTGCCTGCCAGGCAGCGGAACCAGTGAGTCAGTATGCGAGCGATGTCATGCCGGAAGTAGAGCAGGACAGCCAGCTCGGTGCCGAATTGGATGATGGCTGTGAAGGCCGCCCCTGGGTCCTGGCCCAGCAGGCCGCCCACAATGCGGATATGGGCGCTGGATGAGACGGGGAAATATTCCGTCAGGGCCTGCACCAGGCCGAACAGAATGGCTTCGAAGAAATTCATGGACCCCTCTTGCTATGTCGGACAACAATGGCAAGCATAGCCACCGCGCAGGGCAGAGAGGACCAAGGGCGGGGCATGTCTCGCAGAATGCCCACAATGGGTCTTGTCGGAATCGACGACTCGACGATTAGGGGTGTGGATCATCATGGCCAAGACCTACAGAAAATCCAGGGGCGGGGCCCCAGCAGGATTCTTCGAGTGTGAGGGGCGCGGGCTGCAATGGCTGGGCAAGGCCCAGAAGCAGGGCGGTCCGCGGGTTGTGGACGTCTACGACTGGGGCCCGGACTACTTGGACATCGAGGAGGTCACCTCCGCCTCCCCCACGCCGGGTGCCGCCTACCGCTTCGGCGCCCAGCTAGCCCACATGCATGATGCCGGTGCCGACCACTTCGGCTCTGCTCCCGATGGCTACACGGGTACCTGCTACTTCGGACCCTTGCAGGATCCGCTGCCCATGGACGTGGGCGACTGGGATGATCCGGCCACCTACTGGGCCAAGGGACGGCTGGAACCCATGGTTGGCATGGCCGTGGATCGGCAAGCCCTGAACCGCGAAGATATGAAGATGACCGAAGAGGTGATCCAGGCTCTGCCGGAACTGCTTGGCCCCGCTGCCAATGACAAGCCTGCTCGGGTGCACGGGGACCTTTGGAGCGGGAACGTCATGTGGACCCGGAACGACGGAAACACACAGGCTGTTCTGATTGACCCTGCGGCCCATGGCGGTCATCGTGAGGAGGACCTGGCCATGCTGCAGCTTTTCGGCATCCCCTACCTGGGGCAGATTCTGGACGGCTACCAGAGCGTGCATCCGCTGGCTGCCGGTTATCAGAACCGGACCACGCTCTGGCAGCTCTACGCTATCGCCGGACACTGTGCCTTCTTCGGCGGAGGCTATGTGAGCGAGTATCGGTCCATGTGCCGGTCGCTGCTGAGCTGAATCAGCTAAAAATGTCCTTGAGCTTGCCGAAGATTCCCTTGCGTCCCCCGACTCCGGCAGGCTTGGCGCTCTGCGGGACCTGCTTGGCTTCGGAGTCGTGGCTGTTGGCGAAGTCTTCAATCAGGCGGCGCTGATCATCATCCAGCTTGGTGGGGATCTGCACCAGCACGTGGACGATGATGTCGCCACGCTCCTCCCGGTTGCCCAGTCTGGTTACGCCCAGGCCTTTGATGATGATCTCCTGGTCGGGCTGGCAACCGGCGGGAATGTCCACTTGGCGCTGTCCATCGAAGGTCTCAAGTTCAACCTGATGGCCCAGGACCGCCCAAGTCATAGGCACGGCGATCCAGCAGTGCAGATCCTGGCCACTGCGGGTGTAGCGCTTGTCGGGTTTGATGGTGATATCCACGTATAGGTCGCCAGCCGCGCCGCCACCCTCGCCCACCTCGCCCTGGGAGGCCAGCCGCAGTCGGGAGCCATCGGCTACGCCTGCGGGAACATTGACACCCACCTCACGTCGGGTGTGCACACGGCCATGGCCGTTGCAGACCGGGCAGGGGTGCTCGATGATGGTGCCGTGGCCCTGGCAACGCTCACAGGGAGCCTGGCTCATCATCTGTCCTAACAGGGTCCGTACAACCTTTTGGGCATAGCCCTTGCCGTTGCAGACCGGGCACGTAACCGGGGATGTCCCCTTCTGGGCCCCAGAGCCGCCGCATTCCTGGCAAAGGCCGTAGGTGCTGATGGAGGTGCGTACCACGCCGCCGAAGATGGCTGTCTTCATGTCCACAGAGACTTGGGCCAGGGCGTCCCGACCGGGCTGGGTGCGCGGAATTGGCCCTTGGGTGGCGCCCCCGAAGCCGCCGCCGAAGAACTGGTTGAAGACGTCGCCCATGTCGAAGGCGCCCGCTCCTTGGGATGCCTGTGGGTTGTTGGGGTCCACGCCTGCATCGTACATGCGCCGCTTCTCAGGATCAGAGAGTACCTCGTAGGCGTTGTTGACCTCTTTGAACTTGTCCTCGTATTCAGGCCCGGCGATGTCCGGGTGGTACTTGCGGCTCAACTTGCGATAGGCACGCTTGATGTCCTGATCGCTTGCGCCTCGATCGACTCCCAAAACCTCGTAGTAATCTGCCACCGATCATCCTTTTCGTTTGATGCCCTTTCGACCCATGGTCGCACGGGCCTACGATACCTATGACTTATGCCGTGCCTTAACGGTCACGGCTCGCCGCCGCCGGCCAGAAAGCCGGTCAGATAGGAGGCCACGGCACGAACCGCGCTCATGGTCGCCGGATAGTCCATATGGGTCGGGCCGATGGAACCCACAAAAGCCACTGGCTCGTCGGACTCGGAGCCGGCTGTCGGTCTTGCATGCCCGTACCCGCTGGTCACCACCGACGCGTGTGCCAGCTCAGGGGTCCGGGTCTCGGTGCCGATAGCCACGCTGACCCCATTGCTCTCGCGTGAAAGCTCGCTTTGAGCCCGCATAAGCCGCATGAGCACAACCTGCTCCTCTAGGGCATCCAACAATGAGCCCAGGTCCCCCAACGAGACAGCCTGGCTATGGGTCAGCTGGGAAGTGCCAGCCATGTAGAGGCCGCTGGTCTGTTCTCGGGTGGCCATCTCGTCGAAGACGGTAGCTACAAGGATCAGCATGGATTTGTCGCGGCCTTCGGCAAGAGAGTCGGCCAACATGCGGCAGCGTTCAGCAGCGCGGTCCAAGGGCAGGTCCTGGCATTGCCTGTTGATCTGGTCGGACAGGTCTGCCAGGGCGTTCGGGTCATCCTGCAGGGGCCCGTGGAGGGTGCGTTGAACCACCCGGCCAGTGTCAGTGATGACGACCATCAATATGGTTCCTCGGCTCAGTCCAATGAGTTCGGTTCGACGCAGGTTCGAACTGGCAAGGGAAGGTGAGGCCACCACGGCGATCTGCCCGGTGATCTGAGCCAGAAGCTGGGCCGCGTGTTGAAGGGTGTCCTCCAGGTTGACCGACCCGGACAGGAAAGCATTGATGCCTCGGCGCTGAGCGGCGGACAGGGGCACGATAGTGGCCAGTCTGTCGACAAAATATCGATAGCCCTTCTGGGTGGGGATACGCCCGGCCGAGGTATGGGGCTGAACCAGGTAGCCCTCGCTCTCCAAGGCCGCCATGTCATTGCGGACGGTGGCAGAGCTGACTCCAAGCTGATGATTTCGGGTGAGCGAGCCCGACCCTACCGGCTCGCGAGAACGAATATAGTCCTCAACGACCGCGCGCAGCACCAGCATGCGTCTGGTATTAGGCAATGTCGCTCCTTCCGTCATGGTTCATTATTAGCACTCGGGCCATGAGAGTGCCAAAATGTCGTGCGAAGAGCCGAATTGTGTCGTCTCAAACCGATACCATGGAAGCGCAATGTGAAGGTAATCGAACATTTTCGACACAAGTCGAACATGAAGACCTCTAGATTGGAAGGAAAGCAGCACCATATGGCAGATTTCACATGGTCCGAACTAGATGAGCGGGCTGTCAAGATGGCCAAGGTCCTCTCGGCTGACGCAGTCGAAAAGGCCGGAAGCGGCCACCCCGGCTCCCCTATTTCACTGGCGCCTATCGCTTATGCGCTCTACCAGCACTTCATTCGGCATGATCCCAACGACCCCAACTGGGCTGGGCGCGATCGGTTCATTCTTTCCGGCGGCCACGCTTCGCTGACCCAATATGTACAGCTCTACTTCTCTGGGTACGGGCTGACCTTGGACGATCTGAAGCGCTTCCGGACCGCTGGCACCCGGACCCCCGGCCACCCAGAGTACGGTCTGACCCCCGGCATCGAGATGACTACCGGCCCGCTGGGTCAGGGTCTGGCTTCGGCTGTGGGCTTCGCCTATGGTCAACGCTATCAGCGCGGTCTGCTGGATCCGGACGCGCCCGAGGGGCAGTCCCCCTTCGACCATAAAGTCTGGGTCATCTGCGGCGAGGGCGACGTCGAGGAGGGCGTCTCCTCCGAGGCCAGCTCCCTGGCGGGCGACCAGCGCTTGGGTAACCTGACCGTCATCTTCGACGCCAACCACATCCAGATCGAGGGCGACACCCGCATCTCACTGGGCGAGGACATCCTCAAGCGCTACCAGGCCTATGGCTGGTACACCGACGAGTTCAGCTTCATCCAGCCCGACGGCTCCTACAAGGAGGACGTCGAGGGGCTGGCTGCAGTTCTGGAAAAGGCCGAGCAGGTCACCGACCGACCCAAGTTCATCAAGGTGGATACGCTGATGGCCTGGCCCACCCCAGGCAAGACCAACGATCCTTCAGCCCATGGCTCAGCCTTGGGTGCCGAGGCCGTCGCCGCCCTGAAGAAGACCTTGGGCTACGACCCGGAGCAGAGCTTCCAGGTGGACGAGGAGGCCCTGGCCCACGCCCGCGAGGTTGCCCCACGCGGTCTGTCCGCCCATAAGGCTTGGGACGAGAAGTATCAAGCTTGGCGTAAAGCCAACCCTGATAAGGCTGCACTCTACGACCGCATTCATGCTGGCAAGCTGCCCGAGGGCTTCGACAAGGCCATCGATGACCTGGAAGCTGGCTTCGAGCCCGGCTCCAAGGTGGCTACCCGCAAGGCCTCCGGCGCAGTCATCAACGCCTTAGCCCCCATCATGCCCGAGCTCTGGGGTGGATCCGCCGATCTGGGTGGCTCCAACAACACCAACATCAACGGTGCCGTCTCCTTCGCCCCCGAGGCCGACAAGACCGTCCAGTGGCCCAAGGCCAGCAAGTACGGCCGCCAGCTGCACTTCGGCGTGCGCGAGTTCGGCATGGGCGCCATCACCAACGGCATCCTGCTGGGTTCGGACACCAGGCCCTACAACGGGACCTTCTTCCAGTTCAGCGACTATGAGCGCCCCTCGGTGCGCCTGGCCGCCCTGATGGACATCCCCAACCTGTATGTGTGGACCCACGACTCCGTGGCCCTGGGCGAGGATGGCCCCACCCACCAGCCTATCGAGCACCTGACCGCCATGCGCGCCATCCCCCAGATGGAGGTTGTGCGCCCCGCCGATCAGTACGAGACCGCTGAAGCCTACCGCGCCTTCTTCGAGAAGGACAACACCCACCCCACGGCCATGATCCTGACCAGGCAGGGCGTGCCCACCCTGGAAGAGACCAAGGCCAAGGCCCGCGAAGGCGTGCGCAAGGGCGCCTACGTGCTGGTCGACACCGAGGGCCAGCCGGATGTGCTGATCATGGCCACCGGCTCCGAGGTGCAGCATGCTGTGGCCGCCTCGAAGACCCTGGCTGAGCAGGGCGTCAAGGCCCGCGTCATCTCCGTGCCCTCGCTGGAGTGGTTCGAGGAGCAGGACGACGAGTACAAGGAAGCTGTTCTACCTGCCTCCGTCAAGGCCCGCGTCTCCGTTGAGGCCGGACTGGCCACTCCCTGGTACAGGTACCTGGGCAGCTATGGCAAGCCCGTCTCCATCGAGCAGTTCGGCCTGCAGGGCAGCGGCGACGAGAACATGCGCGACCTGGGCATCACCGCCGATCATGTGGTCGAAGCAGCACAGGCCTCCTTGGAGGAAGTCCGTCGGGCCCGCTGAACCCGGCATCGTGATCAATCGGGGGCCGTCCGCGACGCCGGCCCCCTCCCCTGCAGGCACGCCCGAAACGCGGTCTGCGGGAATACAGCAAAACACTTCCCGGTAGTGCATAGTGAATGTGATTCCATCGGGAACCCAAATAAGGAGTGACAAGATGGCAGAAAATGCAAACACCCAGCGCACCAGCGATTCAGGTGTCTCGATCTGGCTGGACGATCTGAGCCGCACCCGCATCGAGTCGGGCAATCTGCAGCAGCTGATCGCCGAGCGCAATGTGGTGGGCGTGACCACCAACCCCTCAATTTTCCAGAAGGCCCTTAGCCAGGTCGGGCCTTACGATGAGCAGCTCAAGCAGCTGGGCCGGGTCGATGTCGAAGACGCCGTTCGCGAGCTGACCACCACCGACGTGCGCAACGCCACTGACATCTTCCGCGAGGTTGCCGAGAAGACCGACTACGTGGACGGACGTGTCTCAATCGAGGTTGATCCTCGTCTGGCTCACAACACCGAAGAGACTGAGAAGCAGGCCGAGGAACTTTGGGCCAAGGTCGATCGGCCTAACGCCTTCATCAAGATTCCTGCCACCCTGGAGGGCCTGCCCGCCATCACCGCCACCCTGGCCAAGGGCATCTCGGTCAACGTGACCCTGATCTTCTCCCTGGAGCGCTACCAGCAGGTCATCGACGCCTTCATCGAGGGCATCGCCCAGGCCGACAAGAACGGCAAGGACCTGAAGCACATCGGCTCGGTCGCCTCCTTCTTCGTCTCCCGCGTGGACACTGCAGTTGACAAGCTGCTGGAGGCCAACGGCTCTGACGAGGCCAAGTCCCTGGAGGGCAAGGCCGCTGTGGCCAACGCCCGCCTGGCCTACGAACTCTTCGAGAAGGCCTTCGACAAGGATCCTCGCTGGGCCGATCTGGAAGCCAAGGGCGCTAAGCGCCAGCGTCCGCTCTGGGCCTCCACCGGCACCAAGAACGCCGCCTACTCCGACTGCAAGTACGTGGACGAGCTGGTGGCCCCTGACGTGGTCAACACCATGCCTGAGAAGACCCTTGAGGCCCTGGCCGCTCACGGCGACGGCGCCCCCTCCATCGAGGGCACCTATGAGGAGAGCCACCAGATCATGCAGAAGCTGGCAGACCTGGGTATCAACATCAAGGACGTGACTGACAAGCTGGAGGCCGATGGCGTCGCCGCCTTCATCAACTCCTGGGATTCGGTCCTCTCCGACGTGCAGAAGGGCATCGACCGCGTCAACGGCTGAGATCCTTAGGTCTAGGGAATCCGATTCTGATTTCTAGATTTCCACGATGTCGAAGGTTCCATCCAGTATTAACCGGATGGAACCTTCGACATTACGCTTAGGTTAGCGACTTTCTAATTGAGATTCCTCTAATTGCGCCACTTGCAATTTTCTAAAGAGATAAGGGACGGTCGTATAAACAAAGGGGATTACGACCGTCCCTTTAATCGGTGCCGCTTGGGATGGATCACCGATTCTTACTCGGGCTAAGAACAAAAGGAGGCCAGTGTCACGAATGAAGTTGAGTCCTTATGCTGTTGCCCACTATCCTGTTCGTACGATAGCGTCTGACAGCAATAGTGCCACCCATCACAAGAAATCCTGTAAGAATGAGGGGTATTATGCCTGAGTCGCCCGCCTTCGGAAGAGAACCGACATGTAAATATTTGTAAGTTAAGTATTGGTCTGTTTGTGGCACGCCCGATAGATTCCAGACCACCGTAACTGAGACTTCTCCCTGATTGTGTTCGGGAACGATTACATTCCATGATTCGTCACTGTTGTGATTTTGAATCGTTCCATGATTCGTATCGAAAATTATATCGGTGAGCGTACCTCGCTCTGGGAACAGAACCCTAACCGGTCTTATGGCTTTGTCAGGCACAAGATTGTTGCCTAATGCGTTAAATTCATTGCTGCCAAATGAATACACATAACCATCTTCACCTATAAATGCACTGACGGTTGATGTACCTAACCCTGCATCAATCGTAGGGAAATACTTAAAAGTATCGGGCTTGTTGTCAGGCTGAAATACCTTGACCGGTACTGTCATTGTGTTGGTGGAGTTGTTACCGAGCTGACCGTAACCGTTATAACCACAACCATAAAGTTGATAGTCACTACTAAGCATCAGGGAATGGTATCCGCCCGCCGACAGATTCACGTACTTGACATTGGGTGCATTCTGCGGCTTGAGCATTCTCGTCAGGGTTAATTGCACCTCGGTTTGTCTTCCATTGCCCAGCTGTCCCCACGAATTCATTCCCACGCCGTAAACGTTTCCGTCCGAACCAAGGAAAAGTGTATGTGACCCGCCTGCACTAGCATCTGTAAACTTGACGCTTGTATCCTGATTGGGTTTTGGCACTTCAGCAGGGAGGAGTTGGTCGTTCTGGTTGCCTAAGCCCAACTGACCGTAATTACTCGAGCCAAATGTCAGCGCTCTTCCTTTGGAAGTGATAACCACCGAGTGCCAACTTCCTGCGCTTATGGTCTTGACTGTTTCACCGTAGTCAAGAGTTAACTTTGTTTGAGACGGATCAGAACGGAAGGTGGCGTTTTCTCCATCTCCATTCCCTAAACGACCATACTGTGCATTTCCCCAGCCCCAGACTTCTTTGCCTCCCATGGATACTGCTAAAGCGTGAGTAGCTCCAGCATCAATCTGCTGAAACGTCATATTGCCTGGAGTCAAGACCTGCACTGGTATGGAGCTTGAGGACTGATGACTGTAGTCTCCGAGTTGTCCCCAGCGTCTGTTGCCCCATGCATAAATCTTATAATCACTCCCCAGAGCGACAGTGAAGTCTTCCCCCGCTTTTGCAGATATATATGTAAAGCTATCATCTTTCCCTGTAGGTTTGTTGGCTACATGAGGCGTAGCGCTATCAGCTACAGTTCCATTGCCCAACTGCCCATATTTGTTGCTTCCCCAGGCATAGACATTGCCATCAGAACCAACTGCCACAGTATGATGATCTCCGACGGAGACTGATGAGAATCTAACACCTCTGGGAGTAGGTGGTAGCAGACGAACTGTATTGCCGCCGGACTCGGGTCCAGATGTAGGTTTCATGCTCCAATTCGAATTTCCTATGTTCTCCCTTACAAAGCCTGCACTGCCATTCATCCTGTCTTTGATGCTGTTTCCAGAGTCTCCGGAATAATACCAATGGGCAGTCAATGTGAGATCGCCGGTCACTGGGCGGGCAAAGTCATAGGCTATATTTGATGTATTGAGGAACCAGCCGTCGAACTGCCATCCCTTTCGTACCGGGTCTGGTGACGGTCTCTTGACATAGTCTCCTTCTTTGATTCGCTGTCTAGTGACAGGCCGTCCGTCTGCTGTATCAAATGTAACCGTGTAGTAGTTCTGCTCATACTGGTATGAAAGATGTGCAATGCTGGTGCTTCCGTTGAAGGTCCAAACTATGCTTACGTCCACGACCCCGCTATCGTGCTTAGGGGAGGTAACCAGCCAAGTACTATCACCCTGTTTTTCGGGGACGGTGATGCTATCTATACCATCGAATCTGACATTGCTTACAGATATGCCATCTGAGGAACCGGATGAAACCTTTGGAGTTGAAACCGCAACCGGACTGTACTGATTGTCATCGTTGCCATTGCCGACCTGATAACCGGTGTTGCGTCCCCAGGCAAGGACCTTGCCGTCAGATCCTGTGGCCATTGAATGGAAGATTCCCGCGCTTACCTGGGTGTACTTGAAGTCAGAAGCCGAACCAGACGGATATCTGACTTTAACCGGGGTGGTACTTGACGTATTGCTGCCGTTACCCAAACGTCCATATTGATTGCTACCCCAAGCGTAGGCGTTTCCATCGGAACCAATGGCAAGAGAATGTGAGTGACCTGCACTGACCTGAATATACCGGAAACCATTTGCAGCTGTTGCAGGTGCTGCAACTTTGACAGCTGATACTGCTGCACGTTTGTTTCCGTTGCCTAATTGTCCGCTTTCATTTGCGCCCCAGCCATAGGCATTCCCATCGGAGCCGAGAGCTAGAGTACTTCCATATATGCAGCTGATCTGAGTATAAGTTATTTCTGGAGATGATGAGGGCTTCATCACTTTCACTGGTGTCCAGCGTTGGGACTCTGTTCCGTCCCCCAGCTGTCCATCGCTATTCTTCCCCCATGCATATGCGTTTCCATCTGAACCGAGAGCAAAAACAGAATGTTCGGCAACAGTGATGCGGGTGAATCGGAAATCAGGATTCGTGCCTGCAGGCCTCTTCACTTTACCTGCGCGCGACCGACTTCCATGGTCGTCGGTACCAAGATGACCACAGTCGCCGCTTCCCCAAGCGTAGGCGTTCCCGTCCGACCCTAACGCAGCGGTATATCCATAACCCGCACCTATTTGCGTGTACCTGAAATCGGCAGGCGCTCCGGCAGGAGGCAGCACTTTGACAGGGGTTGTCTTGTTACCCCAATTATAGCCTATTCCCAGCTCGCCGTTACCATTGTTACCCCATGCGTAGGCATTACCATCCGAGCCGAGTGCCACAGAATGCTGATAACCCATGCTGATTTGAGTGAATCTGAAGTCGGATGGAACTGACTTAGGCTGTAATACTTTAACCGGTTTTGACCTATCGCTTGTCGTGCCGTCTCCAAGAGCTCCGCCATCATTGCGACCCCATGTATAGATCGTTCCGTTTGAGGTGAGCGCCATAGAGTGGAAACGTGCTGCGCTGATTTGAACTGAGTCCGTCACCTCCGGCGGTGTCAGCGTGACTTTGGTACCGCCCGTAGCTGGACCGTGATCAGGATTCAGACCCCACTCCCCTCTTGTTGCTCTTGTCCAATGAGCGGTCAGGATCATATCGGTAGTGACGGGTGTAGTGAAGTCATAGCCAGCGTTTCCATTGAACCAACCGTCAAACCTGTATCCCGTTTTTAACGGGTCTGTGGATGGGCGAGCAGGAACAGCATTATTCTGAACCACCTGAACCTCAGGAGCTAGAGTGAAAGCGCCATTTGTATCAAATACCACTTTGTGAAATTCACCGCTACGAACTGATGGTGAGGAAGAATCCTTGGGCGTCGAGCTTTGATTGGAATTTGCCGGCGACTCTTCTGTTGGTTCGGGATGAGTGGTGCTTGTTTGACTGCTTACGGTCGAAGAATTGTCAGTAGTAGTTGACTCTGGCTTATCTACTGACTGAGTTGAAGGCCCCCCCCCCCCCGGTGCTATTTTCCGTTGGAGCAGAGGTCACTTGTGTGTCTGCTTGAGCAGATGTAACTCCACCTAACATACCTGCAATCAATGCAACAACTATAATCAATGCCGTAGCAATTTTACGTATATTACCTCTAACAGAAGCCATATAACAACCTCTCCAGCTAGATCTTCTAGACCTAAAGGTCTATACGCCTGATTCACTCCCCTGAATCAAGCAAGATACCCAACACAAACTAACCTACAGCGAGTATAGCACACGATTATTCTGGTTCGCAATGTTGATGGCTAATTAGAGCGTCTCTCAACTTTCTGGTAAAGCGAACAGATGGTTTTTATACTATACAAGCCAATGCACAGGCAATCTAGCCTTTCCATCCATCTATTTTGCAATGGAATCAGAGAGACATAGTAGATGTCTGCCTAGCATTTTCACTTTTCATAGTTGAACTTCAATATGATTACACTAGGCAATATAAAGTGGACTTGAAACTATTAAAATGTAAAAAGTAGAAGTGGACTTTATCGTCTGCTAACCAATTTAGATTGTCATACCCCCCCCCCCCCCTGATGCATGTATCGAAGCAAGTCGATTCGAATTATCTGGTAAATCTGTGTAGGTAAATCTAAAGATTAATTAAATACGAGGGAATTATGTTTTTCTCTCTTTGAGACATCCGCAACGTGAGAGCAAATACGATCAGTATTTTTACTGCATTGTTGTCCGTTTGGAAGATCCCTGCCTTTATGACAAATACGCATTACATAAAGGCAGGGATCTGTAATTGCATAAGAGCAGTATTTTCCCGATGGAACAACAGTTAGCAAAGTCTCAGCTGATTTCTGCTCAGCTTTCCGCCATTCCTATGGTTTCCGCCATCTCTCCAACAACTTCTAATAGGGTGGAAATCAAGGCAGGATCATCATTGGGCATGTTGAGCCTGGTCAGGGTTCCGCCCGCGGACTGGATGGCCTTGGACAACTCCTGATCAACGTCATAGCAGATCTCCAGATTGTCGGCGATGAAGCCGATGGACGCCGAAACGATGGCCTTTATATCACGGTTGACAATCAGGTCCTGGGCAACGGAGACGAAATCAGGCCCGATCCAGGGTTCTTCGGTACGGCCTGCCGACTGCCAGGCCAGCACGTACTGATCCTCGTTGAGACCGGCTGCCTGAGCCACGGCATTGGTTAGGCCAATGACTTCATCCTTGTAGGGGTCGCCTCCCTGAATGATGCGCAGGGGAAGGGAGTGGGCGCTGAATATCACCTTGGTATCCGGCCGGTCGGTCAACTCCTTTTTGGCCACCAGCTGATCGCTCCAGAAGTGGATCAGCTGGTGGTGGTTCCACCAGGACCGAACCGGCAGGTATTCCATGCCCGGGTGGGTTTCGACGGCCTTACGGGCACGGTTGTGGTAGTCCTCGCTCGAATAGGAGGAGTATTGCGGGGCCAGGGGCAGGCCAATAACCTTGTTGATGCCATCGGCTGCAATCTGGTCGACGGCGTCCTTGATGAAGGGGGCGATGTATTTCAGGCCTTCGTAGACCTTGTAGGCACCGGGGTGGGCCTTGTTCAGCGCAGCCTGGAGACCGTCGCGCTGGGCCGTGGTGATCTTGGCCAGGGGCGAGGGCAGGCCGATGGCCTTGTAGCGGCCGACCAGCTGGTCCATGAGCGGCTTGGGCGGCTCCTCCCCATGGCGGATATTGGTGTAGTACCCCTTGATGTCGGACTCCTGGTAGGGGGTGCCGTAAGCCATGAGGAGGACAGCTGTAGGTTCAGTCATGAGCAACTTCTTTCTGTGAAAATGGAATGCAGTATGTCAGGCCGATATTGACCAGGGCTATGACGATGACCACCAGGAACATGTTCCTGTAGGAGGCCAGTCCGGCCTTTCCGCCCACCTTGCCCAGTTCAATGGCCGAGGCGAAGAGCAGGGGGGCGATGGTGGTGCCGATCTTCTTGCAGGCCGACAGCCCGCCAATGGTCTGCATACGGTTCTCGGGTCCGGCCAGCCTTCCGGCGATGACCTGGAGCGGCGAGGACATCATGGAGCCCATGCCCACCCCCATCAGGAAGGACAGGACCATGAAGAGCTGCAGGTTGTGCAGGGTCAGGGTGATCACCAGGGCCATCAGGCCTATCAGCGACGATGAAAAAACGAGCGTGGTCCGGTAACCGAACTTGTCGACCAGGAGCCCGCCCAGCCAGGATCCGACCACGGAGCCCAGCCCGACGCCGACCATGACCATGCCGGCCGAGCGGACCGGAAGCCCGAAGACGGAGTGGACATAGGTTGGAATGTAGACGAAGAGGGAGAAGAACATGCCTCCCAGCATCCCCAGCAGCAGGGTGAGCCCATAGGAGGGCAGCTTCAGCAGGCGGATGGGCAGGAAGGGCATGGTGTCCTTGGCGTCGCCCAGGTTGCGCTCATGCACCAGGAAGATCGCGCCGGCCACCACTGCGACCAGGAGGCATTCGATGATCAGGGCTATGTAGGTGGTGCCGTACTGGAGGAAGGTGATCGCCACCATCAGCAGGGCCAGAGCGATGCTGAAGGAGCCCAAGCCCAGGTAGTCGGTCTTCCAGGCGCGGTCGGTCTGGGAGTCGCCCATCATGAACCAGGCCAGGATGAACAAGATGGCCAGGAAGGGCAGCATCATGAAGTAGTAGGCCCGCCATCCGTGGGTGATGCCCAGGAGCATGCCTGAAAGGACCGGGCTAACCATGGCGGAAAGACCGGCGATGATGCCCACCGTGGAGACCTTCCTGCCCTGGTTGTTCCTGCGGGCGCGCTGCAGAAGGACGTTCATGGACAGGACCATGATGCCGCTGTCTCCCAGGGACTGGATGAACCGGCCCAGCAGCATGACCGCATAGTTGGGCGAGACCGCCGTCATCAGACATCCAACGAACCAGAAGGCCAGTTCCCAGAGGAAGACCTTCCTGGTTCCATGGGCGTCGGAGAGGTTGGAGGTGATGGGGGTGCCCACCACCAGGCCCAGGGTGTAGAGTCCGACCATCCAGGAGGAGCCCATGGTGGTCAGGCCGAAGGTCCGAGTGATGGACGGCAGCATGGTAGGCACCGCTCCCCCATCCAGCTGGGTGATGAAAACGATGACCATGAAGAACCATATGGGCGTGGAAAGGATCGATCTTCTCTCTCTTGTCGACATGGTGTTACTGTCCCATCTGGTCCGTGAGCAGCCTGTCGATGCGCTCAGGATCGGTCTTGGTGCCTACCAGGAAGTAGGGGAATTCGCCGTAGATGGAGCTGGCTTCGATGTAGCGCATCTCGGTGACGATCTTCTTGAACTGGACGGGGTCGTCGGCGAACAGGGTGACGCCCCACTCGTAGTCGTCCAGGCCGATGGAGCCTGTCAGGATGATGGAGACCTTGCCGGCGTAGGAGCGGCCGATCTTGCCGTGGTCATGCATGTAGGCCTTGCGCTGGTCGTAGGGCAGCGTGTACCAGTTGGCTCCGGGGACGCGGGTCTTCGACATGGGATAGAAGCAGAGGTAGGGCTTGTCTGGCGTCTTGGGATGGAGGCTTGCTTTGACATAGGACCACCCACGATCCGTGGTCGGCTTGCCCGAGTAGAGACCCACCTCAGTGACCGATACATAGGAGATGGTCGGCTCCAGGTAATCAGACAGGTGGAGCTTCTCCAGGTCGGTCTCTACCTCCTGCAGCTGATCCAGGGTCTCTCTGAGGACCATCAAGCCCAAGTCAGCCTTTTGCCCATTGACCTGGCACCAGTAGTGGCTTCCCTCGCCCTTGGACTGAATCGCGTCCAGCTTTGCAGCCAGGGCCTTGAACTCATCCAGGCATTCCCGGCGTTCGCCCTGCGGCACTCGGCGCCACTTGGTCCAATTGATTTTCCAGAAGAGATGAAGGCAGAACCAACCCTCCAGACTCGGTGCAGCTTGCTCAGCCATGAGCACATCCTTTCGCTTGCTTAGCTTGCACGACATTGTGTGGTGTGCCACTCGTTCGGCATACCCTTATTCACTCTATAGGCCAGGAAGCTGAGTCGTTGGATTATTGGTGCATTGTGAATGACATATTGTGGTAATAGTCAAGGACTATGAGCTTGTACTATCAATGAAGAAAACAGAGTTTGCGCATAACCAGCTTGTGAGAACCAGTGCACAATATGATTTCAGTAAAATTCACCAATTAAATTGGCTCCAGGCGTGCAATCACTCAATTGCTCTACTCAACGACCCAGCTGATAAAAGGATCCTCTCCCGCAAGAACGGTTTGCTGTGCATCATGGAACAAGGCAGGTGAACATGAAGCTCTGCCCTGTAAAGCTCCGCAGGAAAACGACATGACAAACCATGATGTAAAAGACGCTGGCAGGTCGGCACGACCAACAGCTATAGGAAATGCCAAGCGAATATGGAAAAACCCCGGTCGATGCCGGGGTCAGGTATTAGCTGCCGTAATCAAGCCAGCTTGTACTTGGAAATAAGATCCAAGGCGATAATGATAGCCACCCAGATCAAGGCCACAATAATGGTCAGCCGGTTCAGGTTCTTCTCGGCTACGCCGGAGGTACCTGCGCTGGAGCCGATGCCACCGCCGAACATGTCGGACAAGCCGCCGCCCTTGCCCTTGTGCAGCAAAATCAGCAGGGTCAACAGGATGCTGGTGATGATGACGACGATTTCAAGCGCTATCTTGAGAATGGTCACGGCACATACCTCCATGTAAGGAACTGGGAACAAGTATACAGACACCCGGCGAAAAACGCATCAGCGCTTAGCAGTCAGTCGCACGATGCGAGCGAATTCCTCCACATCCAAGGATGCGCCGCCCACAAGAAAACCGTCCACGTCCGGCTGGCCGATCATCTGGGAGGCATTCTTGGAGGTGACCGAGCCGCCGTAGAGGATACGCACAGCCTGGCCTGCTGGCTCTCCGAATTTGTCGGCTATATGGTTGCGGATGGCCTGGGCTGCCTGCTGGGCAGTATCAGGGGTGGCCACCATGCCGGTGCCAATGGCCCAGACCGGTTCGTAGGCCACGATCAGGTTATCCATGTCCTCCTTGGCCAGGTCACGAGTAACGTCATTGACCTGGCCTACAGCGAAGTCCAGTTGAATCCCTTGGCGGCGTTCCTCGTAACTTTCGCCCACGCAGAGGATGGGCTTCATGCCCGCAGCCAGAACAGCGCGAACCTGATCAACGATGTTGGCGTCGTCCTCTGGATGGTACTTACGCCGCTCGGAATGGCCTACGATGACGTAGCTGCAGCCCAGCTGGGCCAGCATGTCGGCGGAGACATCCCCGGTAAAGGCCCCTTGAGCAGTGACCGAGACAGCTTGAGCTCCGTATTCGATGGGCAGGTTGTCGGCTTCTACGAGAACCTGGACGGAACGCAAAGCAGTGAAAGCGGGCATCAGAGCCACCTGACAACGCCTTCGGTCGAAGTGGGCGTCGCGCAGGAGCCAGGCCAGCTTCTGCACGAAATAGGTGGCTTCCAGGTGGTCGAAGTTCATCTTCCAATTGCCGGCCACCAGGGGAATGCGTGCCATACCAGACCTTTCATCCGCTCAACAACAGCAATGCCGGGTCGCCGGATGCGAAATCCGGTGACCCGGCATTGCCCGTCTGCTTGCCGATTTTACTCCAGCACCTTCAGACCCGGAAGCTCCTTGCCCTCAAGGAACTCCAGGGAGGCGCCGCCGCCGGTGGAGATGTGCGAGAAGCCATCTTCAGGGAAGCCCAGGTTGCGCACGGCCGAGGCAGAGTCGCCGCCGCCGACGATGGTGAAAGCTCCGGCCTTGGTGGCGTCTACCAGCCCCTGAGCCACAGCCCGGGTGCCATCGGCGAAGGCCGGGAACTCGAAGACGCCCATGGGCCCGTTCCAGACCACGGTCTTGGAGTCCACGATCTTGTCGTGGAAGAGCTTCTGGGAGTCAGGACCGATGTCCAGGCCCATCTTGTCTGCGGGGATGCCGTCAGCAGGAACCACCTGGTGAGGCGAATCCGCCTTGAACTCGTCAGCTACCACGATGTCGGTGGGCAGGACCAGCTCCACGCCCTTCTCGCGCGCGGTGGCGATGTAACCCTTGACGGTGTCGACCTGATCCTCCTCAAGCAGAGAGGCTCCGACCTCATGTCCCTCAGCCTTGAGGAAGGTGAAGACCATGCCGCCGCCGATGATCAGACGATCGGCCTTGCTGAGCAGATTCTCGATGACGCCCAGCTTGTCGGAGACCTTGGATCCGCCCAGAACCACAGTGAAGGGCCGGTCGGGGTCCTCGGTCGCCTTGGACAGGGCCTTGACCTCCTTCTCGACCAGCAGACCTGCGGCAGAGGGCAGGAACTTGGCCACGGAGTAGTTGGAACCCTGGGCGCGGTGGACCACGCCGAAGCCGTCAGAGACGAAGACATCGCCCAAATCGGCGATCTTGCGGGCATAGGCATCACGCTCGGACTCGTCCTTGCTGGTCTCCTCGGGGTTGTAGCGCACGTTCTGCAGCAGGACCACGTCGCCGTCATTCATGGCGGACACCTTGGCATGGGCATCAGGACCGTAGGTGTCCTCGGCCAGGGGAACCTGCACGCCCAACAGCTCGCCCAGCCGAGCAGCCACGGGAGCCAGGCTGAGCTCGGGAACGACCTTGCCCTTAGGACGACCCAGATGGGCCATGAGAATGACCTTGGCACCCTGGCCACGAAGCTGCTCGATGGTCGGCAAGGCGGCGCGGATGCGGCCGTCGTCCATAATGGTGGTGCCATCCAGCGGCACGTTGAAGTCCGCGCGGACGAGCACGCGCTTGCCCTTGAGATCACCGAGGCTCTTCAGTGTTTTCATGCGTATCCTTTCTGACTGCGGGTCCATGCGCCCGCTCCCCTGCCATGGTACTCAGGCAGACCGACCTGTGTGAGATATCTCACTCTTGTTTGGCGAGCTCCTCGGCCTTCTTCTTTTCCACCTTGGTGGCCAGCTGCAGCAGACGGCGGATGCGTCCGGCGATGGCGTCCTTGGTGACTGGCGGGTCGGCCAGACGACCCAGTTCTTCAAGGGAGGCTTCCCTGTGGTCCAGACGAAGCTGGCCGGCTGCACGCAGATTCTCGGGGATGTCGTCGCCCAGAATCTGGAATGCCTTGGTGACCTTGGCACTGGCCTCGACGGCGGCCTTGGCGGACCTGCGCATATTGGCATCATCGAAGTTGGCCAGTCGGTTGGCCTTGCCGCGGGATTCCCCGTCGCTGCGCTTGCCTGTCCACTCCCTGGAGGATTTGGGCGCTCCCATCAGGTTGAGCATGCGTTCGATTACATCGGGGTCTCGCAGGGTGACACGTTCAGAGCTGCGTACCTGGCGGGCCTTGGCGTTGATGCCCAGGCGGCGTGCGGCACCTACCAGAGCTAGTGCTGCCTCGGATCCGGGGCAGACAATCTCCAGGTATGAGGCCTTGCCAGGGTCGGACAGCTCGCCGTGGGCCAGGAAGGCTCCGCGCCAGGCGGCCTTGACCTGGGCGATATTGCCGGAGACGATGTCGGCGGGCAGGCCGCGAACCGGATGCTTGCGACGGTCCAACAGGCCGGTCTGCAGCGCCAGGGCGCCGCCTGCCTTCAGCACGCGGACCGAGTAGCGGGTCAGGTTGCCGGTAGGGGCCTGCCGCTTGACCTGGATCAGATCGGATTCATGGCCGTATACGTCCCTGATGGTGCTCTGCAACCACTGCGCTGCTGGCAGGGAGTCGAATTGCGCTTCCACCACAATATGACGTTGAATGATGTGCAGGCCGCCGCCGAAGCGGATCATGGCCGCCGATTGCGCTTTCTTGGCAGAGGGGGGTTCGTTGTCAATCGCGGCCAGCTCGCTTTTGACATCATCAAGTAGGGCCAAGAGCCGTCCTCCTACGAAAAAATACTGAAAAATGAATACTTCTTGGCCGCATGACACACCTGCCGTGCCGACCACCGGATTACTGTGATATCGAATATCGTGGACAAATTGCGCCTTTGGCTATCCGCGGGGACGGTGCGGAAGCTCGCGAGCAGAGACGGTCACCTCCATTCCCCGGGACCGCAAGCGGGCGGCCAGAGCGTCGGCCATGGCCACTGAGCGATGCTGTCCACCAGTGCAGCCGAAGGCGATGGTCACATAATGCTTGTCCTCACGCGCGTAGCCGCTGAGAGCGGTCAGAATGGCAGTGGTATATGCATCCAGAAATTCCTTGGCGCCCTTGCTGGCCATCACATAGTCCCGGACCGGGCCATCATGGCCATTCAGGTCCCGCAGCTCGGGGACCCAGTAAGGGTTGGGCAGGAAGCGCACATCCGCGACGAAATCGGCATCGATGGGCAGGCCGTACTTGAATCCGAAGCTCATAATGTGCACGCCCACGGTGGTCGGGCCGGAGCCCAAGACCATTTCATAGAGGCGAGTGGAGAGCTGATGGATGCTCAGATTAGAGGTGTCGATGACCATGTCAGCGCGTTCTTTGAGACTGTTCAGCAGACGGCGCTCCTCGTGGATGCCGTCGATCAGGCGGCCCGATCCCTGCAGAGGGTGGGGACGGCGGACGGATTCATAACGCTTGACCAGAACCTGGTCGGAGGCATCCAAAAAAAGAATGCGGCAACGCACGCCCAAGTCGTCCAGATGGCTGAGTACTGCCGACAGATCATCGAAATAGGAACGGGACCGGACGTCGATAACGGCAGCCAGGCGGTGCAGGGAGCTTCTTGCCGAAGTCATCATGTCGACCAAAGGCACCAACAGGCGCGGGGGCATGTTGTCGACTACATACCAGCCCATGTCTTCCATGGAATCGGCGGCCCGAGAGCGACCTGCGCCAGACATGCCGGTGATCAGAAGCACCTCGAAGCCTGCGAAGGGCGGTTTTTCAGTGGTCATGGTCATGCCTGCCTTAGAGCTTGGTCCATAGCAGCCGCCGGAACAGCGGCTAAAGGTCGGTCGGTCATCAGTGCCACCTGACGCACAGCTTGATAAAGCAGCATTCGCTCACCACTGATGGCGCGTGCACCTGGCATTCTGCAAAAGGCCCTCATGAGCGGAGTGGGCCGAGGGTCATAGACCACATCCAGCAGGACCGGGCCAAGATGCTCCTCGGCATTGGCGTCCTTTGCATCGGCGGGTTTGCTGTGCAAACCATTAACGCCGGGAGTCCCGGCCTCGCTGGTTTCAGCTGTGCTGAGCAGATCGGCCAGGGGGTCGGCTGCACCTGAGGGCAGGGTTGAGACGACAATATCGGCCGCGGCCAGGGTCCTTTTGGCCTTTTCGTCCTGATCCATAGCGACGACGGCCGGAGTGGGCAGACCCAACCGGGAGGCAAGATCCAGCATGTGGTTGCAATGCGCTGGGTTGCGGGCCAGCAGATCCGCACGCTTGACCCCTAGCAGCTTCAAGGCGCAGAAGGCGGACTCAGCTGTGTTCCCGTTGCCGATGACCAGGGCCCGCGCTCCCCCATACGATTTGTCGGCAAGCTGGTCCTGTCGGCCCTGTCCTGCAGCCTTCAGCAGGGCAGCCAGCTCGTCAGGGTCTCCGTCAGCATGGCAGCGGTCGGCAGCCTCCAGCAGGGCAGCTACAATCCCCTCCACGTCTGTGTTGTACAGGGACACCCGGTTCGCGGGATCACCCTGCTCAAAGACTGCCGTATTGGCCACTCCCAAGGACTCAGACCAGTAATCACAAAAAGTGCCCAAAGGGCCAACAGCACTCTTCAAGGGCATGGTCAGGCTGAGACCGGACCAGGACGGGTCAAGACCGTGGATGAAGTCCGACAAACCGCCAGCGTTCATACGCACCCGGTCATAGTGCCAACTGTCTAGGCCCAGTGCAGCATATGCTGAACGATGCAAGAGAGGCGAAAGGGAATGGCTGATTGGGTCGCCCAAGACGGCACAACGGCGATCAAGCCCATTCATATCTGCAATCACGCACCAATCAAGATCAGGGCATGGCCCTTTGCCAGCCTCACGAGTCATTTTATCGCTGGCTGTCCCCGGTCTGGTCCTGATCGCTGTGCAGTGCCTGGTAGATGGCCTCGGCCTTGGCTGAGCCGATGCCCTTGACGGCCTCCAGCTCCTCCTTGGAGGCCTGGCGCATGCGCTTGACCGACCCAAAGTGATTGAGCAGCTTCTTCTGATAGGCAGAGCCGATGCCCGGAATCTCATCCAGGGCCGAACGGAGGGCACCCTTGCGCCGGGTCTGCCGGTGGTAGGTGATGGCGAAGCGGTGGGACTCATCGCGCACCCGCTGCAGCAGGTACATGCCCTCGGACTGACGCTTGAGGATGATGGGATAGTCGTCGTCAGGCACCCAGACCTCCTCCAGGCGCTTGGCCAGCCCGCACAGGGCCACATCGTCCACACCACAGTCGTGCAGGGCCCGGGCAGCAGCGGTCACCTGGGGCTTGCCGCCGTCGACCACGACCAGGTTGGGCTTGTAGGCGAAGTGGCGGGAGGCGGTGTTCTGCTGGACGATGGCCCCTTCCTCCTGCTCCACCAATTCGGGTGCCTTGTCGCTGGCCTTTCGCTCGGCCTCCATGCTGTCGCCGCTGTCACCCGCAATGTTGCCGTGGCGGAAGCGCCGGGTCAGGGTCTCGTAGATGGCGCTCATATCGTCCACAGCGCCCTTGCCGTCCTCACCGCGGATGGCGAACCGGCGGTACTCGGACTTCTTGGGGATGGCATCCTCGAAGACCACCATGGAGGCCACCTGGAACTGGCCGCCTACGGTGTTGGAGATGTCGTAGCACTCGATGCGCAGCGGGGCGCGATCCAGCCCAAGGGCCTTGGCCACGTCGTTCATGGCCTGGGTGCGGGTGCCCATGTCGCTCATGCGGCTGAGCTTGCTGCGCTGCAGGGCCTGGCGGGCGTTGGCGTTGGCCCGGTCCATCAAGGACTTCTTTTCGCCCCGGCTGGCTACACGGATGGTCACTGCGGATCCGCGCAGCTCCCGCAGCCACTCCTGCAGGTCACCGGTCCGATCCGGCTGGATGGGGACAATGACCTCGGGAGGCACCGGCGAGATGGGGGCCAGCAGGTCGGCACGTCCGGTCTGATCCTGATGACGGTGCCGACTCCTGGTGGCCTTGGCCCGGGCCTCGGCATCCAAGGCTGTGACCTTCTGGGTGGAGCCCATGGCATCCCGGTCCTGGCTGATGGCGACAGGGGTATCCGACTCTCCGGGCAGCTTGTGCAGTTCGCTGTCGTTCTCATTCATCAGATCCGAGTAAACCTGCACCAAGAGGTCGCTGATCAGTTCGCTGTCGGAGACGTCCTCGACCCGCTCCACACTCCAGTTGCGTTCGCCGCGGATGGCCCCTGAGCGCACGAAGAAGGCGTGGACCGAGGCCTCCAGTTCGTCCGAGGCCACACCGAAGACATCCACATCCACGTTGGAGGCGAAGGCGACGGCATTCTGCTCGATGACCGTGTCCAGCATGGCGATCTGGTCGCGCAGGCGGGCGGCCTTCTCGAAGTCCAGATCCTCGCTGGCCTTCTGCATGCTCCTGGTCAGTCCGGCCCGGTAGCTCTTGCCCAGCCTGCCGGTGATGACCCCGGTCAGCTCCGTACACAGACGACGGTGGTCGCTGGCGCTGATCCGGCCCACACAGGGGGCCGAGCACTTGCCGATGGAGGCCAGCAGGCAGGGACGGCCGCTGAGCTTGGCCTTGCGGAAGACGCCGGGGGTACAGGTGCGCACCGGATAGGTCTTGAGCAGGGCATCCAGGGTGTGCTTCATGTCCCAGACCTTGGCATAGGGGCCGAAGTAGCGGGTGTCGTGCCGTTTGCGCACGCGGGTCATCCATACCCGGGGGAACTCCTCCCCCACGGAGACAGCCAGGTAGGGGTAGGTCTTGTCGTCCCGCAGCTTGACGTTGAAGCGGGGATCGAACTCCTTGATCCAGGTGTATTCCAGGGTCAGGGACTCCAGGTCGGTGCCCACCACGGTCCACTCCAGGCTCCGGGCCGTCAGCACCATGGTCTGGGTGCGCGGATGCAGGTTTTCCAGGGGCTGGAAGTAGTTGGTCAGACGGTTGCGCAGGTTCTTGGCCTTGCCCACGTAGATGACCCGGCCGTCGCCATCCCGCCACTTGTAGACCCCCGGCTGAGTGGGAATGTCCGAGGTCTTGGGACGGAAGAGGTCGCGGCTGTCGCCCAGCAGGGGCGCGCCGTTCTTGTTGACGCCGGTCGTGGTGCCGGTGGCGGACTCCTCCTCCAGGGCTTGGGCGGTACGTCGCCATACCTGCGGCGTGTGCCGCTCAAAGCAGCTACGGGTCATGATCGGGTGGCCTTGGCTACCTTGGCGGGATCCAGCATGGGCTTCAGATACTTGCCAGTCCAGCTGTTCGGATTGGCGGCCACCTGTTCGGGGGTGCCCTGGGCTACCACGGTGCCGCCGCCGTCGCCGCCCTCGGGTCCCAGGTCGATGATCCAGTCTGCGGTCTTGATCACGTCCAAGTTGTGTTCGATGACGATGACCGTGTTGCCCTTGTCGACCAGGCCGTGCAGGACCTTGAGCAGCTTGCGGACATCCTCGAAGTGCAGACCAGTGGTGGGCTCGTCCAGGATGTAGACGGTCTTGCCGTCGGAGCGCCGCTGCAGCTCGGTGGCCAGCTTGACCCGCTGGGACTCGCCTCCGGACAGGGTCGGAGCCGGCTGGCCAAGGCGGATGTAGCCCAGGCCCACGTCCACCAGGGTGTCCAGGTAGCGGGCGATGGAGGGGTAGGCCTTGAAGAAGCGGGCGGCCTCCTCGATGGGCATGTCCAGCACGTCAGAGACGGTCTTTCCGTTGTAGGTGACCTCCAGGGTCTCCCTGTTGTAGCGCTTGCCATGGCAGGTCTCGCACTGCACGTAGACGTCGGGCAGGAAGTTCATCTCGATCTTGATGGTTCCGTCCCCGTGGCAGGTCTCGCAACGGCCGCCTTTGACGTTGAAGGAGAAACGGCCTGGACCGTAGCCGCGCACCTGGGCCTCTGGCGTCTTGGCAAAAAGCTGGCGGATCTTGTCCCAGACGCCCGTGTAGGTGGCCGGGTTGGAACGGGGGGTGCGGCCGATGGGGTTCTGGTCCACGTGGATGACCTTGCGCACCTGGTCCACGCCCTCCACCCTGGTGTGCTTGCCGGGCACGATGCGGGCGTTGTTGAGCTGGTCGGCCAGCACCGGATAGAGGATGGAGTTGACCAGGGTGGACTTGCCGGAGCCGGAGACGCCGGTGACCAGGGTCATGACCCCCAGCGGGAAGGAGACCTTGAGGTTCTTCAGGTTGTTCTCGCGTGCCCCCACCACGGTCAGCTGACGGGTCCGGTTGGTCTTGCGGCGGCGCTTGGGCACCTCGATGGAACGGCGTCCGGCGATGTAGTCGGCGGTGATGGAGCGGGAGGCCTTGACCAGGTCCTGCGAGCGCCCGGAGAAGATGACCTCCCCGCCATGTTCGCCGGCCCCCGGGCCGATATCGACCAGCCAGTCGGCCTGGCGGATGGTGTCCTCGTCGTGCTCGACCACGATCAGGGTGTTGCCCAGGTCGCGCAGCCGCTGCAGGGTCTTGATCAGCCGGTCGTTGTCCCGCTGGTGCAGGCCGATGGAGGGCTCGTCCAATACGTACATGACGCCCACCAGGCCCGAGCCGATCTGGGTGGCCAGACGGATGCGCTGGGCCTCGCCGCCAGAGAGGGTGGCTGCCGCCCGGGACAGGGTCAAGTAGTTCAGGCCCACGTCGTTGAGGAAGCGCAGACGAGCACGGATCTCCTTGAGAACCTCCCCGGCGATCTTGGCCTGGGCGCCCTCCATGTGCAGGCCCTCAACCCACTTCAGACTGGCGGATACGGCCATGTCGCAGACCTGGGCGATGGACAGGCCGTCCACGGTCACAGCCAGCACCTCGGGCTTCAGGCGCTTGCCCTGGCAGACCTGGCATGGCACCTCGCGCATGTAGGACTCGTAGTACTGCTTCATGGGCTGCGAGTCGGTCTCGTCGTGGCGGCGCATCAGGGTGCGAACCACGCCCTCAAATCCGGTGGTGTACTCGCGCAGACGGCCCCAGCGGTTCCGGTAGGAGACGTCCACCTTGAAATCGTGCCCGTACATGACGGCGTGGCGGACTTCCTCTGGCAGGTCCTTCCATGGGGTCGAGGTGGAGAAGCCCATCTCCTTGGCCAGCCCGTCCAGCAGGTGGCCGTAGAAGCGCTGCTGGCTCTTGGTGCCGCTCCAAGGCTCCACGGCCCCGTCCTTGAGGCTCTTGTCTGGGTCTGGCACCACCAGCTCGGGGTCGATCTCCAGGTTGAATCCCAGACCGGTGCAGGCCGGACAGGCTCCGTAGGGAGCGTTGAAGGAGAACGTCCTGGGTTCAATCTCATCCAGCTCCAGCTCATGGCCGTTTGGACAGGACCGCTTTTCGGAGAAGGGCTGACGACGCTCGGGGTCCTTGGCATCCAGATCCACGAAGTCGGCCACCACCGTCCCCTTGGCCAGTCGCAGGGCGGTTTCCACCGAGTCGGTCAGCCGCTGGCGCATGCCCTCGCGGATGACCAGCCGGTCCACCACCACCTCGATGGTGTGCTTCTTCTGCTTGGTCAGCTTGATTGATTCTGACAGCTGGTGCATGTCCCCGTCGATGATGGCTCGTGAATAGCCGTCAGAACGCAGAAGATCCAGGGTTTCAACGAACTCGCCCTTGCGGCCCTTGACGATGGGGGCCAGCAGTTGGAAGCGGGTCCCTTCGGGCCTGGACATAAGAGTGTCGACGATCTGCTGCGGCGACTGGGCGCGCACCTCGGCCCCGCAGACCGGGCAGTGGGGGATGCCTGTCCTGGCGAAGAGCAGGCGCAAATAGTCGTAAACCTCGGTGATGGTTCCTACAGTGGATCGAGGGTTGCGGTTGGTGGTCTTCTGGTCGATGGAGACAGCTGGGCTCAGACCTTCGATGAAGTCCACGTCGGGCTTGTCCATCTGGCCCAGGAACTGGCGGGCATAGGCGGAAAGGGACTCAACATAGCGTCGCTGACCCTCGGCGAAAAGGGTATCGAAGGCCAGGGAGGACTTGCCGGAGCCTGACAGGCCGGTGAAGACCACCATCCGGTTGCGGGGTATGGACAGGTTGACGTTCTTGAGGTTGTGGGCCCGGGCGCCTTGGATGACGATTTTGCGGTCGTTGGGCACCTTGGACAGGTCCGCCACCAGGGACCCCTTGGATTCGATCATGCGCGGGTTCTCGATGGCCGCGTCCACTGTCGACTTAGGCTTGTTGTGCTGCTTCACGTGCTTCCCATCCGCTTCCCTGAAGACCCATGGCCAAGGCTGAGGCCAAAGCCTGACCATACTATCGCCGGGGCCGAATAATTCGAACAGGTGTTCGATGACGGCTTAGATGGCTGGGACTGGCGGATCCAGGGGCGGGCGGCCGCAGCCGTTGAGGAAGCAGTCGTGCTGGTGATCGTTGATGATGCCGGCCGCTTGGAGAAAGGAGTGGACCGTTACTGGTCCGAGGAAGCGCAGGCCCAGGTCGCGCATGTCCTTGCAGACGATGGCGGACAGGTGGTCGTAGCGCGGTATGGACGGATCGTCCGGGTAGTCATGATTGATGGTCAGCCCGCCTGTGAAGGACCAGCAGTAACGGTCGAATTCCTCTCCGGGCAGTTGGCGGGCGATCAGGTCGGCGTTGGCGACCGTGGCTTCAATTTTGCGGCGATTGCGGATGATGGCCGGATCGGTCATGAGACAGTCGATTCGGTCGGCATCGAAGGCAGCGACCGCTTGAACATCGAAGTTGTCGAAATCCTTGAACAGGGCCTGGCGGCGATGCAGGACCAGCTGCCAGCTGAGCCCGCACTGGAATATCTCCAGGGAGAGCATGGCGAAGAGCCTCTGGGAGCCGTGCAGGGGGCGGCCCCACTCGCGGTCGTGATAGCTGCGCATGAGCTGATCGTCAACCTGTGCCCAGTCGCATCTATGTGAAGGTTCGGCCATCTTGCACTCCCCTCTCCGACACTCGGCTTCAGGCTAGCACCGGCGGGCGCCTGGACCGGGTAGTCAATACCACCGAGCGCGGTAGGCCGATTTAAAGTTGAAGCAGAGGCCGGTCGGCCCATGCCCGGGGCCATCCCCACGGCGGCAGTACGGTTGCGGCCGGCAAGGAGAGGAAGCATGTGCCATGACTGACAAGGACAATCCGCGCAGACTATGGACCGACGAGGAGGATCCAGTCGAGAGAGCCAAGCGCACCTCCCCTGCCATGCAGGGCAGACAATCAGCCGCAAATTCGACAAGTTCGGATTCCGCGGCATCGAGCTCGGCATCGGCAACACAGAGTTCGACGAGTGCAGGTTCGCCATCTTCGAATTCACCGACTTCAAATTCATCTACTTCGGCTTCTTCGTCCCTGGGTGCCGCTGCCAAGCAGGCTGATAATTCGTCGAAGAAGGTACCGGCTGGAAAAGCCAGCGCCGATGAGACCGCCAATGGTGGTAATGCTCGTTCCGATCGCGGCGGCAATGAAGCAGCGCAGGGATCAGATCAAACACAGAACCAAGCAAAGGAACAGCAGCAAAAGCCGGGCCAACCTGAAAAGAAACAGGAATCTTCGAAGGGGCGCGGCTGGAAGCTGTTCGAGGATATTCTGCTCTGGGTGGCCTGGGTTGCCATGGTGGGCTTCAACGGCTATGCGGAGGTCTATCACTTCAATGGCACGACTGTGGGTGGCCTGGCTCGCAAGGTCGACCTGTGGATCATGCCTGCGGGCTACGTCTTTGCCATATGGGGAGTCATATACATTGCCTTGGCTGTCTGGCTCTTCCGCTTCTGCCTGGCCGGCCCCAGCCGCAAGCGTCTGGGCTTCCTGCCCTTCACACTGAGCGGGATCCTCTTCGTTGCAACCTGCTGCTTGAATATCGCCTGGCTGGCATTGTGGCACATGGAGCGCAACTTCTGGGCCTTGGTCATCATCCTGATTATGACCGTCTTGGCCTGGATGCTCTACGCACTGGTGCGCAGGGACGCCACTAAGGCCGGAACTCCGACTGCGGCCAAGGCCTTGGACTGGATTCCCCTGTCCATCTACGCCAGCTGGCTGAGCATGGCCACCCTAGTCAATGCCGGATACATGGTTGTCGCTGGGCACAAGGTTGGCAATGCTGTCCAGGGATTCGCCACCATCATCGTGGTCGGCGCGCTTCTGGCCGTCGCTTATCTGATGAACAGACATGGCAAGGACTGGGTCTTTGGCCTGGTGGTCATTTGGGCCTGCCTGGGTATCGGCATCAGGATATTCTCCTTCGCAGCTGCCATGGGCGTGCTGGTCATCGCCCTGACTGCCGTGGGCGCTTTCCTGGTCTACTTCCCCTGGAGCCGGTTCCGGCTGGTCCGCCGCTGATTCACCTGTTGCCCCGTCAGCCGAGATGCACTGGCGGGGCTTGCTTCTTGCTACCATGGTCCCTTGCAAGTTTTGAATACATCAGGAAAGCGGGGTCAGAGGCGGCATGGCTATTGAGGCGCAGGGACTTGAGATCCGAATAGGTGCCCGACTACTGCTGCAAGCCACCGACTTCCACGTGACCAAAGGCGACCGGATCGGCCTGGTGGGCCGCAACGGCGCCGGCAAGACCACGCTGACCCGGGTCATCACCGGCGACATGCTTCCCTCGGCCGGCAGGGTGCGGGTGACCGGACAGTTGGGCTATCTGCCACAGTCCACCCATGCGGGTGATTCCGAGCAGAGCGCCCTGGATCGGGTCATGAGCGCCAGGGACATAGCATCCATCATCCAGCGGATGCGCAAGGCCGAGACCGAGATGACCAGTCCTGATCCCAAGATCATGGAAAAGGCCATGAAGCGCTACGACAAGGCCCAGCAGGACTTCGAGAACGCTGGGGGATATGCTGCACAATCGCAGGCCATCGTCATGGGTGAGAGCCTGGGACTGAGTCAGGAGACCCTGCAGCAGGCACTGGGCACCCTCTCCGGCGGTCAGCGCCGACGGGTCGAGCTGGCCAGGATCCTCTTCTCTGACGCAGACACTTTGATTCTGGACGAGCCTACCAACCATTTGGATGCCGACTCCATCGAATGGCTCAAGGGCTACCTGCGCCGGTTCGAGGGCGGCTTCCTGATCATCTCCCACTCCACCGAGCTGCTTGACGAGACCGTCAACCGCATCTGGCATCTGGATGCTCAACGTTCCTGCATCGACATGTACACCATGGGATGGAAGGCCTACCTGCGCCAGCGCGTGGTGGACGAGGAGCGCCGCCGCCGCGAACGCGAGGTGGCTGAGAAGAAGGCCGACCGACTGATGCGGCAGGGCATCCGCCTGCATGCCAAGGCCACCAAGGCCGTGGCCGCTCAGAACATGATGCGCCGGGCCCAGCGCCTGCTGGCTGATACCCAGGAGGCGGAAAAGGCCGAAAAGGTTGCCGACCTGCGTTTCCCGGATCCGGCACCCTGCGGCCGCACGCCCATCATGGCCGAGGACTTGTCCAAGGCTTACGGATCCAACATCGTTTTCACCGGAATCAACCTGGCCATCGACAAGGGGTCCCGAGTGGTCATCCTGGGATACAATGGCGCTGGCAAGACCACCACCCTGCGCCTGCTGGCCGGAATCGAGCACCCCGACACAGGCAAGGTAACCCTGGGGCATGGGGCCAAGATCGGCTACTTCGCCCAGGAACATGACACCTTGGACAACGATGTCACCGTTCTGGAGAACCTGCAGCATGTGGCACCGGACCTTGACAACACCCAGGCGCGGACCATCCTGGGTTCATTTCTGTTCTCAGGGGACGATGCCATGAAGCCCACGAAGGTGCTTTCGGGCGGTGAGAAGACCCGCCTGGCCTTGGCCACGCTGGTGACCAGCCGAGCCAATGTCCTGCTGCTGGACGAGCCTACCAACAATCTGGACCCCGCTTCACGCGACGAGATACTCAAGGCCATAGCCAAGTACGAAGGGGCCATCGTGCTGGTCACCCACGACGAGGGGGCCGTCAAGGCGCTCAATCCAGAGCGGGTGCTGCTCATGCCCGACGGGGATGAGGACCTCTGGAGCGACGATTACCTGGATCTGGTTGCCGAAGAGTAGATCACACCAAGACGACGCAAAGCGGAGCGGGGGGTCTGCGATTTCTCAGACTTTTCCTGTAAGAGGTCGATTCGCTCTTGACGCATAAATGGTCAATCAGCTAATAGCCAGAGGGTCAGTCGTCCTCCCCCAAGACTTCCACCCCTTTAACGCCTGGAGTCCGACCTATGGATTCGACCAGCTCCGTCACATCACCCTTGCCGATCAGGTTGACAGTAACGTCGGCCCCTTGCCAGGCATCCCGGTGCAGCTCGTGGATGGTCAGCACCCGGGACTCGAATCCCATGCGGGTAGCCAGCAGCAGTGACTCGCGCAGACAGCCATGGCCGTCTTGGTAGATGATGCGCAAGACCGTGTTCTGGCGGTTGCGCAGGAACCACTTGAGAATGGGCGCGATGACCAGAACAGCCAGAAAGTAGAAGATAACCGCCAGGATGGCGATGGCGAAGAGCTGGACCCCGCAGGCCATGCCTACGGCAGCAGCCACCCAAATGGCACTGGCTGTCGTCAGACCCTTGACCGAATCATGGTTAAAGAAGATGACTCCGGCCCCGATGAAGCCGATGCCCGAGGCCACCCCGGCTGCAATTCGGGAGGCATCCCAGGAGTAGTTGCCTACAGCCGCCTGGATGCCGTAGAGGGAGACCATGGTGAACAGGCAGCTACCCAGACCCACCAGAATATGGGTGCGGATGCCGGCATCATGTTTGAGGAACTCGCGCTCAAAGCCAATCAGGCCACAGAGGACCACCGTCAGGACCACCGCTAGAATCTGACCCTGGTTCGGCATTGCAAATCCCTGCATAAACTTCCTTTCCCGCCCTCTTGGATGGGCAGACCTTATAACGCCTGCAGGACAAGGCCATCGGCTAGAGTAGAGCCAACACGTGGACGGCCACGCCGCCGTACGTGGACCTTTTGAATGAGGGGTGTGATGCCATGAAGCCGTCATCAGATGATCTCCGCGGAGCCCGACGTACTTTGGCCACCAGCGCTTATTCCGCAGACATGATCAGATCCCTGGAGCAGCCGTTTTTGGATGACGGGGTGCCGCTGATGCGGATCGCCGCTGGATCCTTGGCCTCCGTGGCAGACATCATGCTGACCCAGGCTGGATTGGAGCCGGCAGGTGCCAGGATCGTCCTGCTGGCAGGGGCCGGCAATAATGGCGGCGACGGACTTTATGCCTCGGCTGATCTGGCTGGGCATGGGGCTGATGTGACCGTGGTAGCCACCGGACGGAGCCTGCACCAGGGTGGGTTGGATGCCCTCCTGCGGGCGGGCGGAGTGGTGACGGCTCTGGATCCCCAGGCAGCCATCCCCGGATGCGAGACCCCCTCCGGACCGGAGCAGGCTTCCGATGAACTGGACCAAGCCCTGGAGCTGTGCCGAAAGGCGGATCTGATTATTGATGCCATGACGGGTATCGGCCTCAAGGGGGCGCTGCGCGGTATTCCCGCCGTTCTGGCCGCAGACCTGGGCATGGAGAGCGGCCTGCCCGACAGGCCTGCCTGGCACGACCCTGTCGGACGGGAAGGACCTCTGATTCTGGCCGTGGATACCCCCTCCGGTTTGGACGTGGACGAGGGCACTCTGCCCGGAGCCTACATCCCAGCGGATGTAACTGTAACCATGGGAGCCATGAAACCCTGCCTGATGCTTCCCCCAGCAGCCTACATCTGCGGCAGAATCGTCCTGGTGGACTTCGGGTTCGATACCTCCGCCCTGGTCCCCAGCGTCTCCTGCATGAACGTCGAGGATTGCGCCGATCTTCTGCGGTCTCCACGGGTGGATGACACCAAGTACAGCCGTGGTGTGGTTGGTCTGGTGACCGGATCAGCCCTCTACCATGGCGCTGGGTTGCTTTCGAGCAGAGCGGCGGCCAGTGGCAACGTGGGCATGATCCGCTACTGCGGCCCCGAACAGGTGGGTGATCTGATCCTGCAGGAGCTGCCTGAGACGGTCCTAGGCCGCGGAAGGGTCGAGTCCTGGGTGCTGGGTTCGGGAGTGCCCACCAAGCATGCCCAAGAGGCCGCCGGACCTGAATGGCAGGATGGGCAGCGGGATCTGATTGCCGACATACTCAGCCGCCAGGCCGCTGATCTGGACGACGACGAGGCTGCAGCCGACCCGCCAGTGGTAGCCGATGCCGGAGCCCTGGATCTGCTGCCGGACCGGCTGGGTCCTCGCACAGTGCTGACCCCGCATGCTGGCGAAATGGCCGCCCTGCTCAACTCGCACGGCGAAAACGCGGACGGGGACCAGGTTATGGCCGAACCCCTGCGCTGGGCGATCCGAGCCTGCCAGCTGACGGGGGCCACTATTCTGCTCAAGGGGGCTGTCACGCTGGTAGTCGGCGAGGACGGCACCGACCGTCCCCGGGTCATGACCACCGGCTTCGGTCCAGCCTGGCTGTCCACAGCCGGATCAGGGGACGTGCTCTCTGGAGCCATCGGGGCTCTGCTGGCCCAGAACGCCGGACCGATCCAGGATGATGCCACGCTGATGGTGGATTTGACAGCAGCTGCGGCCTTCCTGCACGGGCTGGCTGGTTCTCTCGCTAGCGGCGGCAGGCAGACCGGCTGGGAGCAGCCGTTGATCTTCGACCCCCGCAAACCCCAGGATTTCGCGGATCTAGTAGCCGAAAACCGCCAGCGAGAGGGCCATTGGCCTCCTACAGGACTCATAGGACAACCAATCCGTGCAGGACAAGTAGCTGATGCCCTCCCCAGGGCCATAGGACTGGTCATGTCCAGAACTGAATGGACTGCTGACCAGGCCGCCCAGGCTGACCAGGACACACAAGATGGAGATGATGCCTCCCTGTTCTTTGAAAACAGTTCGCTTTGGTTCTGAACACGTCATCGGGAAGGAAGTCGATTCGATGGCCGCGCAGCTCATCGTCATGCGTCATGGGGAAAGCGTCTGGACTCAGAAGTCTATCAACCGTTTTGCCGGTTGGGTGGACGTGCCGCTGACGGAACGCGGACTGCAACAGGCCCGTCATGCCGGACAGCTGCTCAGGCAGTCAGGCCTGCTGCCCGACCTGGTCTTCACCTCACTGCTGACCCGCAGCATCATCACCGCCAACACGGTGCTGGATCTTGTTGATCGGGCCTGGATTCCGGTGGAGCGCACCTGGAGGCTGAACGAACGCCACTATGGCGCCTTCCAGGGACAGACGCGACCGGCCATGCTGGAACGCTACGGCCAGCAGCAATTCAATATCTACCGACGTTCCTACGATGTTCGGCCTCCGGCCATCGAAACCGATTCACCCTACTTTCAGGGAGGGGATCCGCGCTATGCCCCGGCCATGCGCGACGGGTTGGACAGCCAGAATCCGGCCGAGATCCGAGCCGAGTGCCTCAAGGACCTGCTACTTCGTCTGCATCCTTATTGGCGCAGCCGGATAGTCCCCAACCTGGCCCAGGGCCGGACCGTGCTCATCGTCACCCACGGTTCCGTGGTCCGCAGCCTTATCAAGGTTCTTGAAGGCGTAGACGACAAGGACATCCGATCCATCAATGTGCCCACCGGCGTGCCCATGGTCTACAACTTCGAGACCGATGAAGACGGCAGCCCCCAGGTCCAGGGCCCGGGTCGCTATCTGGATCAGGTGGCCGCAAACCAGGGTATGGCGGAAACCGCGGCTCTGGGCCGATAGGGCCTTGGGTATAGATTGGCTTATATGACACTGCTCCAACTGCGCTACATCGTCAAGATTGTCGAATGCGGTTCCATGAACGAGGCCTCGCATGAGCTCTATATCTCTCAACCGGCCCTGAGCTCATCGGTCAAGGAGTTGGAGAACGAGCTGGGCATCGAAATCTTCACCCGCCATTCGCAGGGGATTGCTCTGACCGTGGACGGCGCGGAATTCCTGACCTACGCCCGGCAGATTCTGGACCAGACCGACCTGCTGGAGGCCCGCTACCGGCAGGTCAGGCCCCGCAAACAGCTTTGCCGGGTCTCCACCCAGCACTACATGTTCGCCGTGGAAGCGTTCGTGGAGATGATCAACTCCATCGATTCGGACGAGTACGAATTCACCATACGGGAGACGCGCACCAGGGACATCATCGACCAGGTGGCCACCCTCCAGTCCGAGATCGGCATCATCTACGAGTCCGACTTCAACAAACGGGTCCTGTCCAAGATGCTCCGCGAGAAGCACCTGGACTTCCATCCCCTCTTCCGCGCGGACCTGCATGTCTTCATCGCCCGCACCAATCCCCTGGCCGATCGGGCCATGGTGACCATGAAGGATCTGGAGCCCTACCCATTCCTTCAGTACGAACAGGGTGAGGAGGGTTCCTTCTACTTTGCCGAGGAGGCGGTCTGGCCTGACTACTCCCCCAAGCAGATCACCGTGAGCGATCGGGCAACCATGCTTAACTTCATCGTTGGGCTCAACGCCTACACGGTCTGCACTGGCATCGACAACGAGGATCTTAACAATGAAAAGATTGTCAGCGTCCCCTTGGAGTCAGATGAATCCATGCTTGTGGGCTGGATTGTCAACAGCCGTACCAAGCTGTCGCATGCCGCGGAACTGTACTTGGACAAGCTGCGCCAGGTAGTGTCCAACCACGGATACTCGCTGATCGAACGGGAGCCTGGCGATTAACAGTCAACCAGGCATGAGCCAAACAGGCAACAGTTGAAAACAGCAAGAGCTTATTCTCTAGCAGCAGTCATTGAACTTCACCACTGGTGAGTAACTGCTCAGTAGTCGCTAGTTACTCTACTTCCATCGCTTTTCCGTGGGCTCCGATGGAAGGCATCCTTCCCTGGCGGCCCACATCCTGCGATTTGAGCCCCAAGGCCTTAAGCAGGGCTCGGTCCAGATGTTCCAGACCTCCTTGGCTTTTTGCCGCTGCGGTCAGATCCCAGATCTTGCCGTTGATCATGATGGTAGGTGTTGTGAACTCCCCCTTGGCGTTTTTGGCATCCTTGCGGGTGATGGCATAGGCGTTGACCTTGTCCACCCATGACCTGTATGTGCCTTGGGCGAAGCGGTCAGCCAGGGACCTGGGTACGCCCGCTCCCACGGCTTGGTCGGCCAGACGGGCGTCGGAGACTGCATGGTATGAGCTCTCATTGGGTTGGAAGTCGTCTGCGAAGACGGCAGCGGCAAAGGCGGGCAGATGTTCCGGATCCTCCTGGGCCACCATGGCCAGGGCGTTGTCCACCCGGCTGGAGTATTGGTCGCTGGAAGCCGAATCCAGGAAGTTCAAAAAGTTATAGGTGACGTTGATCTGACCGGCGCTGATCATGCGCTGCAGCTGAGGATCGATGACTCTGCCCACCTTGCCGCACCAGGGGCACATGGGATCCATGAAGATCTCAAGAGTAGGCGCATCAGCAACCTTGTTCTTGCTGCCGATACCTTTAGATGAAATGGTCAGCCCTCCCTGATCGTCCGCTACTGACGGCTTGACAGCGACCGCTTGCAGGGCCTTGTAGGCTTTGGCGTCCCCGCTGGGGCCCTGGCTGACTTGAGCTGTAGATGCTCCGGCAGAAGGATTTCGAGCCGGCTGGTCGTCTTCTGAACGACTGGTCCACAGCATGTAGGTACCTGCAACAAGCACCAGCACAAGAGCCACTGCAGCCAATACCAGAGGCACTCTCCGAGACCGCTTTGCAGATTCTCTCTCTTTAAGCTCAGTCTCCTGAGGCTGGCCTGTCTCTGCCGTTTCCTGACTAGATGGATTGCGTCCATCATCAGATTCTGCTACATCTGAAGGTTTCACCGCATCAGTCGTTCCAACTGCAGCGGCAGGCTGCACCGCATCCTCTGAATGCATCTGATCGACGGCATTTTCATCATCGACCCCATCCTGGTCCGATTGTTCATGACCATTCTGCTCCAGCGGTTTCGTCATGATCCATGGCCTTCCTTGTGATGATGATCCGTCGGCCTGCCCGTCGAACCTTTACCAATCTACACGAGGTTCGGCTGACAGAGTGGCCATCTGAAGAATGTGCGTCAATGTAGCCTGCATGCGCAATCGGCATGGAGCCGACAAGAATCCAAGCAGTCGTCTTTCCCTGCTCAGGCCCCGTAGCGCTCCAGATAATCCCTGGCGGCATCGGCAGTACGCTGGTCCAGAATGGATGACCCATCCGGGCCCTTCATAGAGGCGGCCGCGTCGAAGATCTGGCGGACGTTGACGATGCTGATGACAGGGAAGTGGAACTCGTCCATGATGGACTCGACAGCCGAGCCCTGGCCCTGTCCGGTACGCTCCATCCGGTCCACCGAGAGCACCAGGCCGACGATGGTCACCTTAGCCTGGGACATAATCTTGGGCACCACCTGGCGCACCGCAGTCCCGGCGGTCATGACGTCATCCACCAGCAACACCCTCATGCCATCCCTGAGCTGGGTGCCGACCATGAGGCCTCCGTCGCCATGGTCCTTGACCTCCTTGCGGTCAAAGGTGTAGCCGACCGGCATGTCGTGCGCCCCGCTCAGGGCGATGGCGGTGGAGACGGCCAAGGGAATCCCCTTATAAGCCGGGCCGAAAACCGTGTCGATGTCGGCGGGCAGGGTCCCCTGCTTCACGGCCTGCACGATGGTCCGGGCGTAGAACTCCCCCAGCAGGGCGATCAACCGCCCGTCATTGAAGGCTCCGGCGTTGATGAAGTAGGGCGAGCGCCGCCCCGACTTCAGAGTGAAGTCACCGAACTTGAGGGCCCCGCTCTGCAGCAGGAAGCTGGTGAAGCCCTCCTGGATTCGGCGAGTCTCCTCCTGGGCGTCCCCTTCATTATCGGTCTTGTTTTCGGCTGCGGATGCGCTCATCGCCAGCACTCCCCTTTCTTGAGCAAATCGGCCAGATCGGGCCGCTCGTCCAACAGATCATCCAGCTCCCGAGCCACCCGCATGGGCGCCACAGGGTCCACCAGGGCCGCAGCTCCCACCTCCACGGCGTTGGCCCCTGCATAAAGAAATTCCAAGGCTGTGCGTCCCGAGTCAATGCCTCCGATGCCGATGATGGGAATATCGGGCAGTGCCTGGCGCACCCGCCAGACGAAGGACAAGGCAATAGGCAGGATACAGGGGCCTGAGACACCGCCGGTGCCCTGGGCCAGGATGGGTCTGCCCGTGTTGATGTCGATACGCATGCCCACCAGGGTGTTGATCAGGCTGAGGGCATCCGCTCCCCCATCGACGGCCGCCCGGGCCACCTCCACGATGTCGGTGACGTTGGGGGTCAGCTTGACCACCATGGGTTTGTCGGTCAAGGCCCGCAGGCGGGTGATCAGCCGGTTCAGGGCCTTGGCGTCAGTGCCTACGGACATCCCCCCGTGTGAGACGTTGGGGCAGGAGACGTTGATCTCCAGCATGTCCGCCGGGGAGTCGGCCAAGCGTTCCACGACCGTGGCATAGTCCTCGTCGCTGTGACCGGCCACATTGGTGACCACGTTGGCTCCCAGGGCCTTGAGTCTGGGCAGCTCGTCCACCAGATAATGGTCCACACCCGGGTTCTGCAGACCCACGGAGTTGACCATGCCGGCTGGGCTCTCGGCGGTCCTGGGCGTGGGGTTGCCTTCCCAGGGAACCGGTGAAACACCCTTGGTGGAGATGGCACCCATCTGGGAGACGTCGTAATAACCCCCGCAGGCATCCAGATTGAAGGTGCCCGAGGCCGTGCCCACCGGGTTCTTCCAGGGCATGCCGGCCACAACAGTGCCATGCCGCCAGGTGTGCGGCTCCAGAGGATCCATGATTGTCAGCCCGCTCATCGTGCCTCCTCCTTGTCCCCGCCTGCATCCCAGATCAGACGGTCGGCGGCAAAGACCGGGCCGTCCTTGCAGACCTTGAGCCTGCCGTCCACGGTGTCGACCACGCAGGCCACGCAGGTGCCATAACCACACCCCATTCGAGACTCCATGCAGCACTGGGCAGGCAGGCCGGCCTTACGGGCCCAGGCGGCCACGGCCCGCATCATGGGCAGGGGGCCGCAGGTCAGGATGATGGTTCGCCCGGGATCGATGTCGCCGCGAACCCGGTCCAAAAGGGTTATCACATCCCCGGAGGCATTGTCGATGGATTCCAGCCGATCGGTCAGCGAGCCCATGATGGCATCCGCGAACCGATGGTCCCGGTAGCCCAGCAGGGCGGTGGTACGCACTCCGGACCGACCTTGCAGGCACTGGGCTGCGCGGATCAGCGGGGGGACGCCCAGGCCGCCGCCCACCAGCAGATAGTGAGCCGGCTTCTCCAGGTCGAAGCCATGACCCAGGGGCCCCAGCAGGTCCACAGCCATGCCTGGCTGCAGTCGGGAGAACTCGTAGGTTCCTTGGCCCACTACGGCGAAGATGATCTCAATCTGCTCGCCCTCCAGAACCCGGCTGATGCCGAAGGGCCTGGGCATCATGGTCATCCGGTCGGCCGAGTAGAGGTTGATGAAGGCACCTGCCGGGGCGTGGGCTGCCAGGTAGGGGTCGCGGATGATCATCCGCCAGACCTGCCGGTCCAAGGGCTCCATGCCGGTGACCTGGGCGGTACGCCGTCCGGGCAGTCGGCCTGCCTCTTGGGCCTGCTTCTCCACCCGGCTGGTGGATATGAAGAGGTTGGGTTTCATCGGGCCTCCTTGATCGCCTGATTGAGATCGTCCTTCATGGCCTGCGCGGCTTGGCGGGCATCGCGGGTGACCATGCCCAGTGCCGCCTGAACGCTCAGCTGCGGGCTGTAGTCCGGATCCTTCCGCCAGGCTGCGATGATCCCCCGTGAGGAGTTGACCACAGCGCCGCCTCCGGACCGGTCGAACATGGGCGCCACGTCGGCCGCCGAACCACCCTGGGCTCCGTAGCCGGGGACCAGGAAGAAGGTGTGGGGCATGGCCTGCCGCAGCAGTGCGCCGTCCTCGGGATGGGTGGCGCCGACCACGGCTCCAAGCCTGGAGTAGCCTGATTGGCCGATGGAGGGCTGCCCCCAGGATTCGACCAACTCGCCCAGGCGCTGATAAATGGTGCCGCCGCCCGAGCTCACGTCCAGGCCCAGTTCCTGGATCTGGCTGCCTGAGGGGTTGGAGGTGCGCACCAGGGCGAAGAGGTCTCCCTGGATGTGCCCGGCTGCCTGCAGGAAGGGTTCCACCCCGTCGGAGCCCAGGTAGACATTGATGGTCAGGGCATCCTCATACCAGGGGAACCTCCCGCCTGTTGGGGCCGGCCCATTCACTGCCTGCCCAGGATTGAAAGGCAGGGGAAGCCCGTCCAGGTGGGCGGCGTAGGCCTCGGCCGTGGAGCCGATGTCCCCGCGCTTGACATCCCCGATGACATAGAGGCCGCGGTCGGCTGCAGCCCGGCAGGTGCCGGTGTAGGCCCTGATGCCCCAGGGTCCCAGGGCCTCGTACATGGCGATCTGGGGCTTGACTGCGGGCACCAGGTCGCCCACGCCTTCCAGGATGGACAGGTTGAAGCGCAGATAGGCCCGGGCCAGGTGATCCGCCCAGACGGCCTGAGCCTGTTCGCCCTGGGTCTGCTGCGGGTCCTTGGGGTCCAGGCCCATCTGGGCCATGCTCCCGGCGGCGCGCTGCCGGGCCTGTTCGATCAGCTGGCTGGGCAGCAGTTCCGGTCGCGGATCCAGGCCGACCACGGTCGGATTCTGCTTGTCCTGGATGAGCGCGGTCAGTCGGTCCATGCTCAGTTCCTTTCCCTGGTGATGACGCGGCTTGCGGGCAGGCGGGAGAAGACCAGACGCCCATCCTTGATGGTGGCCATGACCCGTCCGGTCAGTTCCGCCCCGGCGAAGGGCGTGTTCCTCGCCTTGGAGTGGAAGCGGTTGGGATCAACCTTCCACTTGGCCTCGGGGTCCAAGATGACCAAGTCGACAGGTGGCTGACCGGCCTTATTGACCTTGTTGGCCATGTACGAGGGCAGGTCTTCGGGCAGGAACCGATGCATGCTTATGAGCTCGGCCGGGGCCAGGGACATAAGCTCAATCAGACGGTCATGGCTGATGAGCCCGCTTTTGACCAGAACCTGGTTGCAGACCGCGTAGGCAGTTTCCAGGCCGATGATGCCGTTGGGGGCATCCTTGAGCCCCAACGCCTTCTCAGCAGCGCTATGGGGGGCGTGGTCCGTGGCGATCATGTCCACAGTGCCGTCGGCCACAGCCTCAAGGGCGGCCTGTTGGTCGGCACGGGACCGCAGCGGAGGATTCATCTTGGCCATGCTGCCGCAACGCAGCAGGTCCTCGTCACAGAGGGCAAGATAGTGGGGTGCGGTCTCGCAGGTGACCGGCAGACCCTGGGCCTTGGCCCGACGGACGGCTTCGAACCCGCCGGCTGTGCTGACATGCTGCAGATGCACCCTGGTGCCGGTGCGTTCCGCCAGGGCGATGTCCCGATTGATGATGGCGGTCTCGGTGGAGGCTGGAATCCCCTCCAGTCCTAGCTGACGGCTGACAGCACCAAGGTTGACCTGACCGTGCTCGTGGCGTTCACAGTGGTCCAGGATGGGCAGGTCGAATTCCCGGGCATTGGCGGCCACGGCCTCCAGGGCCTGGTCGGCGACGGCCGAGCCGTCGTCGCTGATGGCCACTACAGGGTGTGCCCATCCGTGGCCGGGCAGGTGCCCCGACCAGTCGTCTGGGTTTGAGGCCTGACGGCCTGCCCGGTCCTTGGTAGCAGCCACGCAGAGGGTGTAATCCACCGGCAGGCGCAGCCCGTGGTCACGCTCATAGGATTCCAAGTAGTCGATGACCGTGCGCCCGTCGGCCATCCTGGCATGGCCGTCCATGGCGGGCTGGGTATTGGGCATGAGCAGTATCATCCCGAAGCCTCCAGCCGCTGCGGCAGCGGCGCCGGTGACCATATCCTCTTTATCGGTCTGCCCAGGGTCGCGCAGGTGAACGTGGGGATCAACCAGGGCCGGAGCCAGTACCAGCCCGGAAGCGTCTATCTGATCCGCCCCCGCCGACATGGTACCGGTCTCGTCAATCAGCGCGCTTTCGACTGCCTGGGGAAGCACTAGATCGACCGCCCTGCCGCTGCGCCAATCAGTCAACCCCAGCAGCCGCATGTCAGTCTTCAGCCTTCTCGTCGCAGTAGTCGCAGCGGTAGACCCCGGCATCGTCCAGGTGGAAGCGCTGGTCCACACCGGTCTCCACCGTGGTCACACAACGGGGGTTGACGCAGGTGATGACGTTGACCAGATGATTGGGGCGGTCCGGCTGATGCTTACTGACGATCCTGCCCTGCCGAACCACGTCCACGGTGGCCTCGGGGGCGATGAACCCCAGGGCGGTCAGGTCCAGATCCCCGGTCTGCTCGATCTTGATGATGTCCTTGGACCCGTACTTGCGGCTGTCCGTATTCATGATCAGGGCCAGCCGGGTCTTCGCCGGGTCCACGCGCAGGTAGTGCAAGACCTTCAGGGCTGTGCCCGCACGAACGTGATCAATGATGATGCCGTCAACAATGCTGGTGACCTTCATGCCGCCACCTCCTTCTGCTTGCGATAACCGGGCAACTCGTCACCCAGCAGGGCGCTTTCCAGGGCCATTCTGACCAGCATGCCATTGCGGACCTGCTGGAAGTAGGCCGCACGCGGATCATCGTCCACCTCCACGGCGATCTCATTGACCCTGGGCAGCGGGTGGAGGATGGCCATGTCGGGGCGTGCGGACCGAAGCTTGTCCGCATTCAGAATGTAGGTGTCGCGCAGACGCAGGTAATCGTCCTCGTTGAAGAAGCGCTCCTGCTGGACACGGGTCATGTAGAGCACGTCCAGGTCGCCGATGACCCCGTTCAGATCCCCGGTCTCACGGTAGGTGCAGTCGGCCGAGGAGCGAATCCTCTCCAGGACGTATTCGGGGGTACGCAGCTCGTCGGGGCTGATCAGGACGAAGTCCACATGGCCCAGGCGGCAGAGGGTGGTGATCAGGGAGTGGACGGTGCGGCCGAAGGTCAGATCCCCGCACAGGCCGATGGTCAGGTGATTCAGCCGACCCTTGCGGGCGCGGATGGTAGCCAGGTCGGTCAGGGTCTGGGTCGGGTGCATGTGTCCACCGTCGCCGGCGTTGATGACCGGGACCGTGGCTGCCTGGGAGGCCACCAGGGCGGCCCCTTCTTTGGGGTGGCGGATGGCCACGATGTCGGCGTAGTTGGAGACCGTCTTCAGGGTGTCGCTGATGGACTCCCCCTTGGAGACGCTGGCCAGCTGGGCGCCGGCGAACCCGATGACCTGGCCGCCCAGACGGAGCATGGCCGTCTCGAAGCTGAGCCGGGTGCGGGTGCTGGGTTCATAGAAAAGCGTGGCCAGGACCCGGCCGTCGCAGGTGTGGGCCACCTGGCGGCGATGGGTGTCGATGTAGGCCGCCCGATCCAGCAGGTCCAGGATCTGGGTCATGGGAATGTCGTCGAGGGTTACCACACTTCGGCCACGAAGGGGAACGACGGCGGAAGAGGTGTTGGATGCGTGATCAACTTGTTGGGACAACGGCTCACCTTCCTCAAGGTGGCCACCTTATGTGACCTGAACAAGCATACGACCCCGGATGGACCCAGGGTCAGCCCCCGTAGAAGAGCCGTTCCATGACCTGCCTGCAGCGGCGCATGGCCGCCAGCAGCTCGTTGACAAAGTGCTGGCCCCGGTGGGCCGGGTAGCCCAGGCAGACCGCGATACCTCCCAGAACCTGCCCATCGTCAGGCAGGATGTCCGCCTGGGAAACACGTCCGGACCAGAGGAAGTTGGCGTTGCGGGCAGCCGTGCAAAGCACCCAGCTGCGGCGTAGGGCCTTGGCATCCTTGGGCTCGATGAGTCCCGCAGCCTCCAGGGCGTCCAGGGCTGTCAGCGTACCGGTGACCTGCAGCTCAGGCAGATCGTGGGCATGGCGCAGCTGGAGGAGCTGAACCGTCCACTCCACATCAGACAGCCCTCCCCGGCCCAGCTTCAGGTGCCGGTCCCGACGCACGCCACGCGGCAGCCGCTCAGCCTCCATCCGGGCCTTGAGCCGGCGAATCTGCCCCAGCTCCTCCTCGTTGGGCGGTCGCTGAGGATAGCGCAGTGGATTGGCCGTACCCTCCAGAAAGGCCTTGGCCAGGTCAGCATTCCCGGCTGCAAACCTGGCCCGGATCAGAGCCTGATGTTCCCAGGTCTCGGACCATTCTCGGTAGTAACGCTGGTAGGAGTCCAGGGAGCGCACCAGAGGACCCTGGCGACCTTCGGGGCGCAGGTCAAAGTCCAGGTCGATGCCGGGTTCCAGGCTTGCCCGTCCAGCCAGGACGGCCCGCAGGTCGGCGGTCACCCCACGTGCGAATTCCGCCGCCTGGTCCTGGTCGGCGCCTGACGCAGGACGGTAGATCAGCATGATGTCGGCGTCCGAGTTGAAGTTGACCTCCCTGCCTCCGTAGCGACCCATGCCGATGACGGCCAGATCGGCCGGTGCGCCAGCCTGTTCCAAACGGTGGTCCACAGCCCAGTCCAAGGCTGCATTGATGGCTGCATCGTAGACATCGGACATGCCCGCCAGGCAGGCCTGCTGATCGTCCACCCCGCTCATCCAGCCCAACCCGACCCGCTCGATCTCTTGTCGGCGCATGGCGCGCACTGCGGTGGCGAACTCCTCCAGCGAGTCCGCATGGCGGGTCCGATAGGCTGCGGCGCGCTTGTCCAGGGTGGCCCGATCACGGGGAATCATGTCCTGGTCATGGCCCAGCCAGGTCACCGACTGAACGGACCGGGCCAGGGCACCGGATAAATAGCGTGAGTTGGACAGGACATGGCAGAGTCGGCGAGCGGCCGATGTGGAGTCCCGCAGGAAGCCTAAATAGGTGCTCTTGCCGCCGAAGTGCTCCTCAAGTGTTCTCCAGCCCAGAAGCCCCATGTCCGGATCCTGCCCCTCTCCCAGCCACTGGAGAACGGCAGGCATGAGAATGCGGTTGATCCGCGCTGATCGGGTGACCCCGGTGGTCAGCGCTGTAACGTGACGGATGGCTGCTTCGGGGTCGGCAAAACCGATGGAGGCGAACCGGGCACGGGCGGCCTGTGGGCGCAGGCTGACCTCGTCCTCGTCCACCTGCGCATTGATGGGCAGCATGGGACGGAAGTAGATGGCCTGGTGAAGATTGCGAACCTCGATTCTGGTGGCCTGGTATTGGGCCAGCATCTGGTCGGCATGCAGACCGAAGGCTCGGGCCAGCCGTCGCAAATCGCGGTTGTTCTCCAGTTCCTCCAGGCTGGGCGGCCGTTGGCCAAGCGTGCCTGAACGGTTGATTTTCGGAAAGAGGTGGGTGCGGCGCAGCTGCCAGATCTGTAGGCGATGCTCCATGACCCGCTCGAACCGATAGTCGTGATCAAGCAGGTCGCCGTGCCTGGCGGAGATGTAGCCGCCCTGGGCCAGTGCCTGCAGGGCATCCAGCGTCGCCGGGCAACGCAGATCGGGGTCGCTGGAGCCATGGACCAGCTGGAGCATCTGGACGGTGAATTCTACGTCACGCAACCCGCCCTGCCCCAGCTTGATCTCACGCTCCTTGCGGTCCTCGGGTATCAGTCGTTCCACTCGCTGGCGCATTCGCTGACAGTCGTAGACGAAGTTGGGACGCTGGCAGGCACCCCAGACCAAGGGCTCAATCACCGCCGTATAATCCTGGCCCAGGGCCTTGTCGCCCGCGACTGGACGGGCCTTGAGCAGGGCTTGGAACTCCCAATTCTCAGCCCATTGGGCATAGTAGTCTGCGTAAGAGGCCAGCCGGCGCACCAAGGGACCGTCACGCCCCTCGGGCCGCAAGGCAGTATCGACTTTCCAGAGCGGAGGTTCGCTCGATCCGGGAATGACCGACTGACAGACTCGCTGCAGGAGGACGGCCATGGCAGTGCCCACAGCAATGGGATCGGTCTCGTTCGATTCAGCCCCCGACGTCGGCTCCACCAAGTACATGAGGTCCACATCGGATACGTAGTTGAGTTCCTGTGCACCCAGCTTGCCCATGCCAATGACGGTCAGACGACATGAATCCGCATCCGGAACCTGACGGCGGGCAATGCTCAGAGCCCCTTGAAGAGCGGAATCGGCCATGTCAGATAGGGCCCGGCTGATTTTTGGTTCCAGATCCATAGGATCCTCAGCCGCTAGGTCACGGGCCATGACGGCAGCCAGCTGCAGCCGGTATTCGAACCGCAATGCATCGGCGTAGGCCGCCAGCGATGGCACAGAGTCCGAATTGACCTCCACCTTATCCAAGGCGTCCAATACTCGCTTCTGCCTGGTTTCTGCCGGGCAGTCGGCCAGGTGGTCTGGGTCTAGAGCAGCTGCTTCTACCAGCTCCGGCCGCGAGCGCATCAGTCGGCCCATGGCCTCCGAGGCCCCTAGCACCCTGATCAGCGAGCGAGCGGCCTGTTGGTTTTCCTGGGGAGTCCCAGCCAGGAAGTCCGGCCGGGTTCCCTGCGGATACTGCTCCAGAATTCGTATCAGCCCAGCAAGAGCTTCGTCTGGATCGCAGGCCTGATCGAGGCTCTGGACCAGGGTTTGCTCCAGATCCTGGTCGTTCACCAGACGCACAAGTCTATCCAACCGAACCCGAGCCTTGTCCAGATCGTGCAGCCCAAGGTGGATCAGGGTCGAAGTGGTCGGTCGCACCGGATCTGCCATGACTGATCCCCTGCCTTTCCTCAGGCTCCGCGACGCCTCTGATATCTGCGGAACCGGTACAGGCATTATAGGGTTGACGGGTCGTCAGCTCTTGGAGCCCTCCTGGAATGCGCAGACGGCACAGCCACTGCACAGGAATGCGGTGGATCCTGAAGTGATGGTTCTGGATTCCCTCTGGGAGGATTTCAAAGGCTTCTATTTACTTGACACCATCGTCCCCGTGGAAGTGTTTCCTGTCCGTTATCCGATTATCGGATCGGCTCTGGAGGTCACTATTATAAGTGTTGATAGCGTCGACGAACACATCGAGGTGTCCACTAGGTTCGCAGATCGATCATCAGAGAAGAGGTGACGTTGATTGCATGAAGTCACTGTCTTGATGAAAAGGGACAACATCTACATCAGGTTCGGGTTCGCTGAGTCCCTCAATCATGTAAACCTGGATGCCTCTTCAAACCTCTTTCTGGACAAGGAACTGCCCAATCATCGCTATCCCTGTGATGACGAAGTCACGCGTCGGCGCACCCATCAGGTCCTGCAGCCGCCCTTCTCCCCGATCTGTGTCGGTCAACTAACGGCCACCACGTCTTCGAGGTAAAAACAGACCCTATCAAACACCAGAACCTGAGCAATCATGAGTGAAGGAAGCCGAGAATGCAGCTGACCAACACCCTCCTGACCAACACCCTCCTGACCATCGTCTGCGCTCTGATGGGACTGGCATGGGGACTCATTTGCGGACTTCTTCCGAGGAAAAACGACCGGCTGACGGATGGGCAGCAACGCTGGATACCAGTCTTATCCCTGATCGGGGTCGGCCTGGTGGTGATTCTCATTCTGCTGGAACGCGATCTGGCCTCTTGGGTAACCATCGGAGGGATGATCCTGGGACTGCTGATTGGCATGATACCGCCGCTGCACAAAGTCGCGCTGAAGGCTTTGCCATGGCTGAGACCGCGCACTGACGATCGGGGACGAAAGCGCGGCTAAAAGTTAAAAACACGCTCACCCGATCATCAATGCGGGGCAGAATACTTCGCTTCTATGCCGTCATATCCTGCTGCTGGAAGGTTCTGAGTTGTTGCCTACCTGTCGGAAAAGGTGACGAACGTTGTGCCAGATGCGCCTAGTGACACCAGAGTGGTTCATGGAATACAGGTGGATGCCGTCCACTCCATGGGCTACCAGGTCGGCGATCTGCTGTGACGCATAGATGATGCCCGCCTCGCGCAGACTGGCCCGGTCGTCCCCCCATCGCTCCAGGATGGACTCAACAGCCGCCGGGATCCGCGCCTGGCAGACCTCGCTCATGTGCCGGACCTGGCCTTCGTTGGTGATGGGCATGATCCCTGCCTCGATGGGCACTTGGATGCCAGCTGCACGGGCCCTGTCCAGGAAGTCCAGAAAATCGGCATTGTCGTAGAAGAGCTGTGAAACCAGATGGTCTACGCCGGAATCCACCTTGATCTTCAGATTCTCAATGTCCTCTTCGGGCGAGGCAGCCTCGGGGTGGGTCTCCGGATAACAGGCCCCGTAAATCGACAGATTGGGCCGACGCGTCCGGATGTAGGCAGCAAGGTCGCTGGCATGTTCGAAGACTCCGGCGGGCTCACGGCCCTCCACGCTATCGCCGCGCAGGGCCAGCACTGCTGCAACCCCTGCATCGTCGAACATGTCCAGGGCTTGGTCGATGACCTCGCGGTCCGCGTACTGGGCGGTCAAGTGCGCCACGGCAGGGATGCCATACTCAGTATGGATGGTCTTGGCTATGCGGGCCGTGGCCGTGCGATCTGAGCGGCGGCCGGTCCCGTAGGTCACCGAGATGAAGTCGGGCATCAGCCCTTCCAGTCCGTCCAAGGTGTCATAGATGGTGCCGACCGGGGCATCGCGCTTGGGGGGAAAAACCTCCAGGGAAAAGATAGGCTCATGCATGATCCGACTCCTGACTGGACGATAGCTCCGCACGCACCTGCTGGGCGGCGGCCACCATGTGCTCCAGGCTGGGCCAGGTCTCCTTATCGCCTCGGGTTTTCAGCCCGCAGTCGGGGTTGATCCATACTTTGGCCGCATCCAGCTTCTTCAGGATGGCGTGGATCCGTTCCACGATCTCCTTGGTGGAAGGGATGCGAGGCGAGTGGATGTCGTAGACTCCGGGGCCCGCCTCGGTCTCGAACTTGGCCTCCTGAATGGCATCCAGGACGGTCAGGTCGGAGCGGGAGGCTTCGAAGGAGATCACATCGGCGTCCATGGCATCAATGTCCTTGATGATGTCGTTGAACTCCGAGTAGCACATGTGGGTGTGAATTTGGGTAGTTGGTTTGACCCCTGAATGCACCAGCCGGAAGGCGGGGATTGCCCAGTCCAGGTATCGGCTGTGCCAGTCGGAGCGCCGCAACGGCAGCTTCTCGCGCAGGGCCGCCTCGTCAATCTGGATGATGCGGATGCCAGCGGCCTCCAAGTCCAGGACCTCGTCGCGGATGGCCAGAGCCAGCTGGCGGGTTTGCTGCTTGTGATCGATGTCCTCGCGGGGCCAGGACCAGTTGAGAATGGTCACCGGACCGGTTAGCATTCCCTTGACCACATGATTGGTGCGGGACTGGGCGTATGAGGACCAACGTACGGTGATGGGCCGGACGCGGGAGATGTCCCCCCAGACGATGGGAGGCTTGACGCAGCGGGTGCCATAGGACTGGACCCAGGCATTCCGGGTGAACAAGTAGCCCTTGAGATTCTGGCCGAAGTACTCGACCATGTCGTTGCGCTCGAACTCGCCATGGACCAGAACATCCAGGCCGATCTGCTCCTGGTGGTCGATAACTTGGTCGATCTTGCGGGCGATGAAGTCGTCGTAGTCCTCCTGGCTGATTTCCTTCTTACGCAGGCGGGCCCGCTCGGCGCGGACCTCGGCGGTCTGGGGGAAGGAGCCGATGGTGGTGGTGGGCAACAGAGGCAGACCCAGCTCCTGGGCCTGCATCCTCTGGCGTTCGGGCCGGGCCGGGGTGCGTACAAAGTCCTCGTCCTTAAGGCCGGCCAGGCGCTGCTGCACCTGGGGGTCGGGCTGAACGCGGCTGCCGTCGAAGAGCTTCTGATTGTCGGCAAGGGCCTCGCTGGAACGGCGCTGGTCCTCGTCGGCGTCGGCCAGCTGCGCCAGGTCGTGCAGCTCGCCCAGCTTCTCCAGGGCGAAGGCGAAGTGAGGCCGCACGGTGTCAGCGTCCAGCCCATCCTCGTCGGCCACGGTGTAGGGCACGTGCAGGAGGGAGCATGCGGTGGACACCACCACGTTCGAGGTCACCTGGTGCAGCGCATCCAGAAGGCCCAGGCTGACTGCGTAGTCGTTGCGCCAGATGTTGCGGCCGTTGATCAGGCCGGCGAAGATGGTGGTTCCCTCAGGCACGCCGTGCTCCTTGAGAGCCGCCAGATTCTCATCCCTGCCCTCGACCAGATCCAGACCGATGCCGTCGAAGCCCAGGTCAGCCAGCCGGTCGTAACAGTCGCCCACATGGCCGAAGTAGGTGTTGAGCAGGATACGGACTTTGCCCTGATCGCTCTCGCGGGCCTTGAGAATGGGCTGGTAGAGGGTTTCGAAGAGATCCTGGTCGCCCGGTTCCTTGTCCAGGACCAGATAGGGCTCGTCCAGCTGTACCCAGTCGGCACCAAGGCCGATGAACCGCTCCAGTATGGTCGCGTAGGCCTTGGCCAGGTCCTGGACCAGCACCGGGTCGAGATCCAGCAGTTCGCCCTGGGGACCGCGTGCGAGCTTGAGGAAGGTATATGGGCCGATCAGCACCGGCTTGGCGGCGATGCCCTGCTCGCGTGCCTCCTGGAACTCCTTGAAGGGCTTGTCGCCTTCCAGGGCAATTTTGGTGTCCTGATCGATCTCGGGCACCAGGTAGTGGTAATTGGTGGTGAACCACTTCTTCATGGGCAGGGCGGTCACATCACCCTGCCCCCCCTGGTAGCCACGGCCCATGGCGAAGAGGGTGTCCTCGGGACCCAGGCCCAGCTTGCGATAGCGCTCTGGCACGACGCCCAGGAGGATGGAAGTATCCAAGATCTGGTCGTAGTAGCTGAAATCGTTGACGGGAATCAGGTCGACGCCGGCCTCCTGCTGAAGCTGCCAGTGCTTGGCCCGCAGATCGGCGGCCGTGCGCCGGACCTCGTCCAGATTTCGCTCGCCCTTCCAGTAGCCCTCAATAGCCCTCTTGAGTTCACGATGCGCACCGATGCGCGGGAACCCGGACACGGATGTAATCGCTGCCATGAAACCTCCCAGTTTCGTCCTGATGTCTTCGGTCAGCCTATCAGTGGCGGGGGGAGGCAGGTAATTGGTGCAAATAAGGTGTCGCCATAACTTGAATCGATAACGGCATGACAGCAACCACGGGATTGCAGGTCGCTAAGACTCTACCGATAGAAGATCGTCTACGGCTTGCTCTACCAGTCAGTCTTCAAGGTCCTGGGGGCCCAGAATGCCAAGCAAACGGGCCTGATGGGTTCCCCAGTCGGTCAAGGGCCGCTCGGAGCCCAGCAGAACCATGGTGGCCGGAGGCAGTCCAAGATTGAGCAAGTCCAAAAGGTCAGGATCGGAGTTGTCCTCGGCCAGCCACTGTGAGCAGATAGACATGGTCGGCTCATGCCCTAAGATGAGGACCCGGCGGTCACGGTCCTCGGTCTGCGCCAGCTGGTCGAAGACCGCCTGCATTCCGGACTCATAGAGGGATTCCCGGTAATCGACTCTGGGTCCGTCGCCCAGAGGTTTGAGCATACCGTCCAGGGTCTGACGGGCCCGGGGCGCACCCGAGCAGATGATGCGGTCGGGCACCAGACCCAAGGCTGTCAATCCACGGCCCATGATCCGGGCTTGTTTCTGTCCACGGTCGGTCAGCTGACGGCTGCGATCGCCCTGTGGCCCCTGGCGTTCGGTCTTGGCATGACGCATGAGCATGAGGGTTCGGCTGCACCTGTGCAGATCCCCGGCCTTCAGACCTTTTCGCAAACCCATGCATGCTTCCTTTCCCGAAGTTCCTATCAGGCATCTTCTCCATTATGACAGAGTTGACTGAAGGGGCGGGTCATGAGCGATCAGCTTTCTTGCCCCTTGCCGCCTTCCAGAGTGCGCACCTGATGATCCAGGTCGCGCAGCACCTTGCGCAGCTTGCGATCGGAGACCCGGCGCAACTCCAGATCCTCAAGATCCTCAAGATCATTCATCTCCGGCTCCTGACCGAAGCCACTGTTCTTGGCAGGCCCTCGGCCCTGATCCACATCGGTCTGATAGTCCTTGGTGGCCCGGATATGCTTGCGCAGAGCCTGCTGGCCGGAAGCCATGGCCCTGCTGGTGATGAGGAAGCCGGTGTGCCCGATCATTTCGTGCTCAGGTCGGACTGCCAGGCCGTCGGCCTTCCAGGAGCGCTCCAGGCTCTCCATGATTTCAGGCTCGGTCCACCGACCGTCGGCGCGCAGGGCCTCCGCCAGTCGGCTGAGCTGGGTGGTGGTGGTCACGTAGGCGGTCAGTACGCCGCCGGGGGCCATGACCCGGTAGGCCTGCTCCAGGCGGTTCCAGGGGTCCAGCATGTCCAGAACGATACGATCGAATCCGTCCTCCGGCAGGTCAGCAACAACGGTGTCAAAGTCGCCAGTACGCAGGTCCCACTGGGCAGGGCGCTGTCCGAAGAAGACGGTGGCGTTGCCCATGGCTATCCGGGCGAATTCCTCCCGCCGCTCGATGCTGGTCAGCTTCCCCTCCGTACCAATGGCATCCAGGAGGCCCAAGCTCATGGCCCCTGAGCCTGCTCCCGACTCCAGCACGCTCATGCCGGGACGGATGTCGCCCAGGAGGATGACCCTGGCCACATCCTTGGGGTACATGATCTGGGCGCCGCGCGGCATGGAGAGGATGTAGTCCTCAAGTCTTGGACGCATAACGGTAAAAGCCCATCCCCCGATGCCTCGCGAGGACTTCCAGGGCTTGGCTTTGTCAGGCGCCTCTGTGTCGGTGTCGGCATCCTGCTTGTGGCGGATCTGCCGCCACTTGTCAGCCGAGATGGTCACCACGACAGATCCCTCGGGCAGGCCAATCATGGCCTCGTGCGGCAAGAGACCGTGGTCGGTCTGGGTAAGGCCCCCAGGTTCCAGCATGACCGTCAGCTTGCGGCCACGCCGGTCGGTCAGCTGGACCCGCTCCCCTACGCTCAACGGACCGCGTCGAAAGCTCATGCCTGCTCAGTCCTCCTCGCCCTTTATGAACTGGGAGTTATAGAGGGAGGCATAAGCCCCGCCGCGTTCCAGCAGCTGGTCGTGGGTGCCCTGCTCGACCACCGAGCCGTGGTTGACTACCAGGATCAGGTCGGCATCGCGAATGGTGGACAGCCGGTGCGCGATGACGAAGGAGGTCCTGCCTTTGCGCAAGGTGTTCATGGCCTGCTGGACCAGCAGCTCGGTCCTGGTATCCACCGAGGATGTGGCTTCGTCCAGGATCAGGATGTCCGGGTCGGACAGGAAGGCCCGGCAGATGGTCATCAGCTGGCGTTCGCCCTGGCTGAGCTCGCTGCTGTCCTCATTGAGGACGGTGTCGTAGCCCTGGGGCAGCTTGCGGATGAACTCGTCCACGTGGGTGGCCTTGGCTCCCTCAATCATGGTCTGGTCAGGGATGGTCTGTCCCTCATCCAGCCCGTAGAGCAGGTTGTCGCGGACGGTCCCGTCAAAAAGCCAGGTGTCCTGCAGGACCATGCCGAAGTGGCTGCGCAGGTCGTGGCGGGTCACCTTGGAGGTGTCTACGCCGTCGATGGTGATGCGTCCGCCCTGGATCTCGTAGAAGCGCATGAGCAGGTTGACCAGGGTGGTCTTGCCCGCTCCGGTGGGCCCGACGATGGCAATGGTCTGCCCGGGCTTGGCTTCGATGGACAGGTCCTTGATGAGCGGCTCGGCCGGATCGTAGGAGAAGCGGACGTGGTCGAAGCGGACATGCCCCTCGACCTTGCCTCCGGTCTCCTGACCCAGATGGTCGGGATGCTCGATGTCCGGGACCTCTTCGGCCTCGTCCAGGAAGTCGAAGACCCTGCGGCAGGAGGCCAGGGAGGACTGGAGCATGGTGCCCATGGAGGCCAGCTGACCGATGGGCTGGGAGGCCTGACGGGTGTACTGGGTGAAGGCCTGCAGGCCGCCCAGGCTCATGCTGCCGTTGAGCACATGCACGCCGCCGATGATGACCACGATCACGAAGCTCAGGTTGCCGAAGAAGGTTGACATGGGTGTGACCAGGGCGGAGAAGAAGGAGGCTTTGAAGCTGGCCTGGTAGAGCTCCTGGTTGCGATCCTCGAACTCTTCCTCGGCTTTGCGCTGGTGGCCGAAGGCTCGGACCACCATGTGGCCGGAGAACATCTCCTCCACGTGGCTGTTGACCTGGCCTGTGCGTATCCACTGCCGGGTGAACTGCGGCTGGGTCTTCTTGAGGATGATGCCCGCGCACAGGGCCATGACCGGAATGATGATGAAGGCGATCAGGGTCAGCAGGGGCGAGATGGTCAGCATCATGATGAAGGCGCCGATGATGGAGAAGACCGAGAAGAGCAGCTCGCCCAGAATCTGCTGCAGGGTACCCGAGATGTTGTCGATGTCGTTGGTGGTCCGGCTCATGACCTCGCCGCGCGGGGTCCGGTCGAAGTACTGCAGGGGCAGCCGGTCCAGCTTGTCCTCGATCTGCCTGCGCATGGTGTAGACCGCGTCGGAGACCAGCCGGGTCATCAGGAAGTTCTGCACCAGCCTGACCAGGATGGAGATCAGGTAGATGCCGATGACGAACATGAGGATGGTGCCGAAACGCCCCCAGTCGATGCCCACGCCCACCTGGACGTTCATGGAGTCGATCATCCGGGCGAACTTGTCCTGCCCGCGGGATTGCAGATAGGCGACCACAGCCTGCTTGGGAGTGCCGGGCTTGGCGCCCATCTTGACCAGCATGGACCCCAGCAATCCCTCGAAGAGGACGTTGGTGGCCTCGCCCATGACCTTGGGTCCAATGACGATCATAGCCACGGCGATCATGCCGGAGAGGACCATGACGATGACCCTCCAAGGGCTGGCCAGCAGATAATGGATCAGCCGGCCCACGGTGTGACGACGGCCGCCCACAGCCTGCGAGCCTGTATTTACGCTCAAGTTCTTAGCCATCTACTCGGCCCTCCCCTCGTCAATGCTGAGCTCTTCCACGTCGGGACCCTGCCCGCCCTGGGACTGGACGATCTCCTGATAGGTGGGGCAGTCCTCCATGAGCTCGTCGTGGGTGCCCCGGCCGACGATGCGGCCTCGGTCCAGGACCAGAATCTGGTCGGCCTGACGAATGGATGCCGCCCTCTGGGCCACGACAATCTGGGTGGCCTGGCGGGTGACCGGGACCAAGGCCTCATGCAGGGCACGGTCGGTGGTCATATCCAAGGCGGAGAAAGAGTCGTCGAAGGTGTAGATGCAGGGGTTGCGCAGGATGGCCCTGGCCATGCAGAGCCGCTGCTTCTGCCCGCCAGAGAAGTTGGTGCCGCCCTCGGCCACGCGAGCATCCAAGCCCTCGGGGATCTCACGGACGAAGTCCTCGGCCTGGGCGATGCGCAGGGCTTCCCAGATGCGGTCGTCGTCAGCGTCTGGGTCCCCGTACTGCATGTTGTCGCGGATGGTGCCGGTGAAGAGGGTGGCCTTCTGCGGGACCGGCCCGAAGATCAGGGCCAGCTGATCGGGGTCGTACTCGCGCACGTCGTGCCCGTCCACCAGCACCTGGCCGTCGGTGACGTCGAACATGCGGTTGGCCAGCCGGATGATGGTGGACTTGCCGGATCCCGTGGCCCCGATGATGGCCGTGGTCGTGCCCGGCCGGGCAGTGAAGGAGATGTCCGAAAGAACCGGGTCCTGGGCGCCCGGGTAGCTGAAGTCCACGTGCTTGAACTCCAAGAGCCCCTGGGGGTGCTCGTTGCGGTAGGGATGCTCGGGGGCAGCGATCTCGCTGGTGGCCTCCAGGACCTCGTTGATCCTTCGGGCGGCCACAGCGGCCCTGGGCAGCATGACCGACATCATGGCGGCCATCATCAGACCCGACAGGATGATCATCAGGTATTGGATGAAAGCCTGCAGGGCGCCGATCTGCATGGCCCCGGAGTCGATGCGGCGGCCGCCGAACCACATGATGGCCACGTTGGACATGTTCAGCAGGAACCACATCAGCGGCACCATCATGCTCATCAGCCGGCCGGTGGAGATCAGGACGCCGTAGACGTCGCGGTTGGCCTTGTCGAAGCGGGCGGCCTCGGTCTTCTCGCGGACGAAGGCGCGGATGACCCGCACGCCGGAGATCTGCTCGCGGACCAGGCGGTTGACGGAGTCCAACATGTTCTGCAGACGGGTGAACAGGGGTCCCATCCTGCCCATGAGCACCAGGGCCACCAGGAGGATCAGGGGGACGATGACCGCCAGGGACCAGGTCAAGGGGCCATCCTGGCGCAGGGCCAGAATCAGCCCGCCGATCAGCATGACCGGGGCCTGCAGGATGATCATCAGGGTCTGCATGGTGGTCATCTGCATCTGCTGAACGTCGTTGGTGGTGCGGGTGATCAGGGAACCTGCCGAGAAGCGCTCGATCTCGTTGAGGCTGAAGCCCTCCACCGAGGCGAACAGGTCCCTGCGCAGCTCGTAGCCCATCCTCATGGCCAGCCGGGTGGCGCAGTAGACGGCGACTATGTTGGCCACGATCTGGATGGCGGTGATCCCCATCATCTGCCAGCCGATCCGGTAAATGGCATCCTGGTCGCCTACGGCCACGCCCTTGTCGATGATGTCAGCCTGCAGGTTGGGCAGGTAGAGGTTCAAGGCCGTCTGCGCCACCTGAAAGAGCACCAGAACGGCCACCTGGAGCCAGTAAGGCCGCAGGTAGCGAGTCCATATCTTGATCACGTCAACATCCTTCACGCATACAGGTCTGCCACGGTCCCCGGGCAGACAAACCACCACAGTCTATACCCGCGCTTTGGTCAACAAATTTGCTATTCCTTGAGCTGATACGGGCGTGTCAGAACGTGGTCAGCAGGCAGTGGCGTTCAGACGGCGAAGGCACCCCAGCGTCCGTCACGGTGGACCACGGTCAGATCCAGACCGAAGAGCTCGCTCAGGCGCGGACCGGTCAGTCCGCCCTCCAGCGGCCCCTGGTAGACGATGGTGCCCGGATCCGGGTCACCGGTGTCCGCGGTGTCGGCAGGACGCCGGCCCATCATGGCTATCCGATCGAAGCCCAAGGGAATCTCTTCAAGCCGGTGGGTGACCAGGATGACCGTGCGGTCCTTGTCCTCCCGGCCGATGTCACTCAAGGCCCTGAGCACCAGCTCGCGACCGCCCAGGTCCAGTCCAGTGGTCGGTTCGTCCAGGATGAGCAGGTCGGGATTGGCCATCAGCGCCCGGCATATCAGCACACGGCCGCGCTCCCCCTCGGAGAGCCGGTACATGCGCTTGCCCTTGAGGTAGGCGATGCCGAACCGGTCCATCAGAGCCAGGGTGGCCTCCTCCTGCTCGGGCGTGAAGGTCTCCCTCCAGCGGCCGGTGGTGTCGCTGAAGGCGGTCAGCACCACATCGTAGGGATCCTCCTGGGGGCTGATGGTCTTGGCCAGTCCTGCCGATGCCAGCCCTATCCGATGCCGGTAGGAGAAGACGTTCACCTTGCCCAGCCGGTTGCCTAGGATTTCCACACTGCCTGTGCTGGGGAAGCCTCGGGTGCTCATCATAGCCACCAAAGTGGATTTGCCCACGCCGTTGGGCCCGAATAGGACCCACTTCTGTCCGCGACCCACCTCAAGGTTCACATCATCCAGTATGACCCGGCCCTGACGGCGGAATCCCACGTGCTGCATGAGCACGGCCTGCTTTTCTGCCACGCTTTCGCTCATGGTCACAAGGCCGTTCCGTAGGAGTCCAGACGGGGATTGTCCCGATTGCCACCGACCAGGAAGAGTCCAAGCACCCCCAGGCAGAAGACCGCCGCGATGGTGATGGTGGCCCAGATGGGAACGTGGGGCAGCCACATGCAGACCAGGAAGGCCAGGCCGGAGCAGATGATCAGGGCCCAGACCAGGATTCGCAGCCATTGACGAACGCCGCTAGGAGTCCTCAGCAGACGGGGATTGCGGTCATTGGGGTCCACAGAGTCCGTCTGCACCAAGTCATCGGTGTGCCCGGTGGGCTTCCACTCGGCGCCCTGGCCGGCCTCCAGCCGACGGGAGCGCTCCTGCAAGGCCCGTTCATCCATCACTCCGGCCCTGCCCTTGGCCGTCATCCTCCGGTCATCGTTGCCGCCACGGCGGCTCCGCTTGGCTTGCGCCCTACGTTCAGCGCGGTTGGTCATATCCCACTGCCTCCATCCCTTCGATCGGCACCATACTTTTTCATATTAGCGTGGGCGCCGGTCGGCCGCGGGCAGGGTCATGGCGCGCTCATCGGCTCGGATGGGGGCGGGCAACTCGGTGGCGCCGGTCAGATACCGGTCCACGGCCGCCGCACAGGAACGGCCTTCGGCCAAGGCCCAGACCACCAGGGACTGGCCGCGTCCGGCATCACCGCAGACGAAGATGCCGTCACGGTCGGTGGCGTAGCCGGCATCACGGGCCACGTTGCCGCGTCCGTCCAGCTCTACGCCTGTCTGTCCTGTCAGGGTGGCCGTCTCCGGATGGGCGAAGCCAATGCTGATCAGCACCAGGTCGGCAGGCAGGACCCGCTCGGTGTAGGGATGGGGAATGATTCGGTCCTGGTCGTCACGACTGACGTCCACCACGCGAACGCCGCGCACCCGTCCCTCATGGTCCCGGTCAAAGCCGGTAGGGGCACTGGCATGGTCCAGATTGATCCGGTCATCAGACCCAGCACCCAGGTATTCCAAGCTGTCCACGGCGTACTCATAGTGGCCGCCCTCCTCCATGGAAGAAGTGGGATTGTAGAGCCGGGCGTAGGTTGGCCAGGGCCGGTTATCAGGCCTGGACGAGGGTTCTTTGGGCCGGATCTGCAGGACGGTGACCGACTTGGCGCCCTCTCGCAGGGCCGTGCCCAGGCAGTCCGACCCGGTGTCGCCGCCACCGATGATGATGACGTCCTTGCCGGAGGCATCGATGTTGTTGATGGGCTCGCGGCCCATCAGTTTACGGGTTGGGTCGGGCAGGAAGTCCATGGCGTAGTGGATGCCCTTAAGCTCCCGTCCGGGCAGGTCCACCCGTCGGGGTTCGGTTGAACCGATGGCCACCACCAGGGCATCGTAACGGGCCCGCAGCTGATCCCAGCCCAGGTCTCGACCGATTTCGACGCCAGTGCGGAATCGGGTCCCCTCGGCCTCCATCTGCTCCAGCCGACGGTCCAGCAGGGACTTCTCCAGCTTGAAGGCGGGAATGCCGTAGCGCAGGAGTCCGCCTATGGCATCGGCACGCTCATAGACCACCACCGTGTGCCCGGCCCGGGTCAGCTGCTGGGCGCAGGCCAGCCCTGCGGGGCCCGACCCGACCACGGCCACGGTCATGTCGGTCAGTCGCTGCGGCGGACGGGGCTTGACCAGACCCAGGGACCAGGCCTGGTCGATGATGGTCTGCTCGTCCAGCTTGATGGTGGTGGCCGGCTGATGGATGGAGAGCACGCAGGAGGACTCGCAGGGAGCCGGGCAGATCCGTCCGGTGAACTCCGGGAAATTGTTGGTCAGGCTCAGCCGCTCGTAAGCCTCCTCCCAGCGACCCCGGGACAGCAGGTCGTTGAACTCGGGGATCAGGTTGCCCAGGGGGCAGCCGGTCATGCAGAAGGGGGTGCCGCAGTCCATGCAACGGGCGGCCTGCTCGGCGGTCCAGGGTCCGGGGCCAGTGGTCTGGTGCACGTCGCGCCAGTCCTTCAGGCGTTCAGCGACCGGGCGCTCGGCGAGTTCGTGCCGGGTGCGTACCTTGAGGAATCCCTTGGGGTCGACCATATCAGTGCGCTCCTTCCATGACCTGGGCGTAGGTGGCGTCCCATATGCCGGGCGCGTTGAAGTCCACCTGCTCGCGCTCGGCCTCTTCCATAGCCTGCTTCATGGCCAGATAACGACGGGGAACCAGATGGGTGAACCGGACCAGCGCGCTTGGCCAGTCCTCCAGCAGGTCGGCCGCAGCCTTTGACCCGGTCAGCCGGACATGCTCCGCTATCAGTTCCTTGAGCATGGCCGCCTGGTCCTGGTCAGGCTCCAGGGCCAGCAGGGAGCCGTCATTCCAGGCTTCAGGATTGAGCCGGGAGGCATCCATGTCCAGCAGGTAGACGTCACCTCCCGAGAAGCCGGCGCCGAAGTTGCGTCCTGTGGAACCCAGAACAACCACCAGTCCGCCGGTCATGTACTCGCAACCGTGGTCGCCCAGGCCCTCGACCACGAAGCGGCCGCCACCATTGCGTACGGCAAAGCGCTCCCCGGCCCGTCCAGCCACGAACATGTCGCCCGAGGTGGCACCAAATCCGGCCACGTTGCCGCAGATGACGGTCTGGTGCGGGTCGAATCGAACGCCTTGGGCAGCGCGGAGGACCAGACGGCCGCCGGACAGGCCCTTGCCTGCATAGTCATTGGCTTCACCGATCACCCGGATGGTCTCGCCCCTGGGGATGAAGGCTCCCAAGGATTGACCGGCGGAACCTGTCAGCCTGATGTCCACGGTGTTCTGCGGCAGGCCGGCGGCTCCGTATTTGCGGGTGATCCTGTAGCCCAGCATGGTGCCCACGCTCCGGTTGACGTTGCGCACGGTCCCCTTGATGGCCACTGGCCGACCTTCGTCCAGAGCATCGACAGCTTGATCGATCAGATCCACATCCAGGGACTTGTCCAGTTCGTGATCCTGGGCCTGGGTGTGGTGCAGCACCGTACCCGGAGTGGGGCCAGGCTTGCGCAGGATGGCATCCAGGTCGATACCTTGGCTCTTCCAAGTGCGCACAGAGGGGTCCCGGCGCAGGCACTCCACGTGACCGACCGCTTCCTCCAGGCTGGCGAAGCCCAGGGAGGCCAAAATCTCCCGCACCTGGCGGGCCATGAACATGAAGAAGTTGATCAGATCCTCGGGCCGACCCGTGAAGCGCGAACGCAGCTCCGGATCCTGGGTGGCTATGCCCTGAGGGCAGGTGTTCTTGTGGCAGGCCCGCATCATGACGCAGCCCTCCACCTGCAGCGCTGTGGTGGCGAAGCCGAACTCCTCGGCCCCCAGCAGGGCAGCTATGACCACGTCACGGCCGGTCTTGAGCTCCCCATCGCACTGGACCACGATCCGCGAGCGCAGGTCGTTCATGACCAGGGTTTGCTGGGTTTCGGCCAGGCCCAGCTCCCAGGGGGTGCCCGCATGCTTGATGGCGTTGAGCGGTGCCGCTCCCGTGCCGCCGTCCTGGCCGGAGATGAGGACCACGTCGGCATGGCATTTGGCTACGCCTGCGGCCACGGTTCCCACCCCGTGCTCGGAGACCAGCTTGACGTGGATCCTGGCTCTGGGGTTGGCCATCTTCAAGTCATGGATCAGCTGCTTGAGGTCCTCGATGGAGTAGATGTCGTGGTGAGGAGGGGGCGAGATGAGCTCGACCCCGGGAGTGGAACGCCTGACCTGGGCAATCCAGGGCGGGACCTTGGCGCCGGGAAGATGTCCGCCCTCCCCCGGCTTGGCTCCCTGAGCCAGCTTGATCTGCAGGTCGGTGGCCGAAACCAGGTAGTCGCTGGTCACACCGAACCGGGCCGAGGCCACCTGCTTGATGCGGCTGGTCCGAGCCGGGTCTGCAATCCGATCCGGCGACTCGCCTCCCTCACCCGAGTTGGACCGGGCTCCCAGCCGATTCATGGCTACGGCCATGGTCTCATGGGCTTCCTGGGAGATGGATCCGTAGCTCATGGCTCCGGTGGAGAAGCGGGTGACGATGGACTCTGCGGCCTCCACCTGATCCAGCGGAATGGGCGCCCTGTCGGAATGCAGCTCCATGAGCCCGCGCAGGGTCATGCCCTGCTTGGCCGCCGCGTTCACATGGTCCGTGTAAGCGCGGAAAAGTCCGTAGTCCCCGCGCTTGGTGGACTGCTGGAGCAGGAAGATGGACTCGGGATCGTTCAGGTGGTCCTCGCCAGTGCGCCGCCAGTGGTAGTTGCCGCCTGTCTCCAGATCATGCCCTGATCCGGCGGTCCACTCGATGGGATAAGCCACCCGATGGCGTTGAGCCACCTCGGCGGCAATCTCCTCCAGGCCTATGCCGCCCACCAGGGAGGTGGTGCCGGTGAACCAGCGGTCGATGACCTCCTGGCTCAGTCCGACGGCTTCGAAGAGCTGGGAGCCGCGGTAGGACATGATGGTGCTCACACCCATCTTGCTCATGATTTTCAGGACCCCGGTGCTCAGGGCCCGGACCAGGTTGGCGGAGGCTTTTTTGGCGTTCACGTGCAGGTCGCCGCTGTTGGCCAGGTTCTCCACGGACTCCAGGGCCAGATAGGGGTTGACGCAGGCGGCCCCGTAGGCGATCAGCAGGGCCACATGGTGGACCTCGCGCACATCGCCGGCCTCCACTGCCAGGGAGACCTGCGTGCGGGTGTGCTGACGAAGCAGATGGTGCTGGACGGCCCCGGTCAGCAGCAGGGAGGGTATGGGTCCCCAGATGTGGTTGGAATCCCGGTCGGATAGGATCAGCACATTGCAGCCCTCTTTGATGGCCTGATCAACCTCCCCTTCGATGGCTTCCAGACGCTCCTCAAGGGCCTTGCCGCCGCCGGCCACCTGGTAGAGACCGCGAATCAGACGGGGGCGGAAGCGCCCTTCCAGCACCGGCGCCCGGTCCAGGCGCTTGATCTGAGCCATCTGGACGGAGTCCACCACAGGCAGATCGATGTGGATCTTCCAAGCGTGCTCGGGGGTGTCCTCCAGAAGGTTGGGCTCAGGCCCAATGGCCGAGGCGATGCTGGTCACCAGTTCCTCGCGCTCCCAGTCCAAGGGCGGATTGGTGACCTGGGCGAACTTCTGGGTGAAGTAGTCGAAGAGCATACGGGACCGGCGTGAGAGCACGGCGATGGGCGCGTCATTGCCCATGGACCCGATGGGCTCGCCGCCGGTTTCAGCCATGGGCCCCAGCAGCATGGTCAGGTCCTCCCGGGTGTAGCCGAAGGCCTGCTGCCGGCGGTGGACCGAGATGCGCGAATAATTGACATGTTCGCGCTCGGGCAGGTCGTCCAAGCGGACAGTGCGTTCGGAAACCCACTTCCTGTAGGGGTGCAGACTGGCCAGCTGGTGCTTGATTTCGCTGTCGGGCACGATCCGGCCCTCTTTGGTATCGGCCAGGAACATCCGCCCCGGCTCCAGCCTGCCTTTGGCGACGATGGATTGCTGGGGCGTGTCCTCCAGGACGCCGGCCTCTGAGGCCAGGACCAGGTGACCGTCATCGGTAAGCTGCCAACGGCCCGGGCGCAGACCATTACGGTCCAGCTGGGCACCCACCAGGGTCCCGTCGGTGAAGACGATGGCCGCCGGGCCGTCCCAGGGCTCGATCAGGGTGTCGTTGTACTGGTAGAAGGCCTTCAGGTCAGGGTCCATGTCCGGATCCTGCTGCCATGCCGGAGGCATCATCATGGAGACGGCGTGGGGCAGTGACCGCCCGGCCAGGTGGAGCAACTCCAAGGTTTCGTCGAAGGTGCCCGAGTCGGAAGCACCAGGGGTGTTGACCGGCAGCAGCGGGACCATGTCACCAAGCAGCTCCGAGCTCAGCTTTCCCTCGCGAGCCGACATCCAGTTGCGGTTGCCCTGGATGGTGTTGATCTCCCCGTTGTGGGCGATCATCCTGAAGGGCTGGGCCAGGGGCCAGGAGGGGAAGGTATTGGTGGAGAAGCGGGAGTGGACGATGGCCAGGCGGGCCTTCATGGCCGGATCACTCAGGTCCGGGAAGAAGCCCTGCAGCTGCTTGGTGGTCAGCATGCCCTTGTAGGTGATGGTCCGGCAGGACAGGGAGGCGAAGTAGACGCCCAGCTCGTGCTCGGCCCGCTTGCGAACCCGGTAGCCCAGCCGCTCCAGGTCCAGCCCTCCGAGGCCATCCGGCCCGGCGTCGCACATGATGGGCATGAGGAATCGAGGCATGGAGGCCAGAGCCTGCAGACCCAGTCCGTCAGGATTGGTGGGCACTGACCGCCAGGCCAGGACACGTAGCCCCTCCTGGCCGGCAATCGAGGCGATGGCCTCCTCCTGGCTGGCAGCCTGTGCCGGGTCCCTGTCCAGGAAGGCCATACCTGCCAGATAGTGACCGGATTCAGGCAGATTCCGGTAGACCCGGGTGCGCATGAACTCGTCAGGCATGGAGAGCATGATGCCGGCCCCGTCGCCGGTGTTGGGCTCGGCTCCCACGGCTCCTCGGTGGTCCAGGTTGACCAGAACACGAATGCCCTGCTCGACGATCAGCCTTTCATCCCGTCGATTGAGGGTGGCCACCATGCCGAAACCGCAGGCATCGTGTTCCGTATCAGGGTCATAGAGTCCTTGCGGACCGTGGACATGCAGATCGAGAGGGGCCGTGAATGACACCGCAATCACCTCATTCGTGGACGGGGGCGGGGCCGGCATGCTCCGCCCTTGAGGAGCCTTGTCAATGGTGAATCAACAGAATAATGCATCCACAGGTGACATCCGTGTAACGTTCCGCAGTGTCTAGCGAATTCCTACCGCCTCCAGGACCTGATCGATGACCAGATCGTTGAGCAGGCGGCCTCGGCGGGTGACCTGGATTCTGTCGTGCACGGGCAGCAGGAGGCCCTGATCGACCAGATCCTTGAGGATCTTCGGATCGGCCGGACGACCGGCCAGCCTGGTCAGCCGATCCAGTCCCAGGCCTTCGTGCAGACGCAGGGCCAGCATGACCGTCTCCTCCAGGTCCTGCATCCAACCCAGAAGCTCGGCATCCTGCCAAGGCACAAGTCCAGCATCCATTGCAGCTGCCCAGTCCCTTGGGTGGGCAATGTCCCAGGAGCGGATAGCCCGGGCACGCCGCTCACCTAGGCCGGGCTCCGGCGAAAGCCACCAGCGTGCCCCAGGAGCGGCCTCTTCTGCAGTTGCTGTGCCTGTGGCCCTGAACCCGGGCGAAACGGACGGCATAGGCTCTTGCTCCCGGATTTCTTTCATCAGTTCCATACCTGTGTCTTGACCGTTCAGGCCCCGATAGTGGGAGTGGGCGCCTGGCCCGATGCCGGCCCAGTCCACGTTGTGCCAGTAGCCCAGGTTGTGTCGGCTCTCCTGGCCGGAGCGGGCCCAGTTTGAGATCTCATACCAGCAGAGGCCCGCCTGGGAAAGCATGTCGTCAGCCATCTCGTACTTGGTCGCCTCGTCATCGTCATCGGGGGCTGGCAGCTGGCCCCGTCGCACGGCACGGCCCATCTTGGTGGTGGGCTCCAGGGTCAGGGCATAGGCGGAGACATGGTCCACGCCCAGGTCCAGGACCGCCTGCAGGCTAGTATGCCAATCCTCAAGCCGCTCTCCCGGCGTCCCGTAGATCAGATCCACGCTGGCCCTGAGTCCCAGGTCCTTGGCAGCGGCCACATCAGTGGTCACATTGGCCGGCGTATGGGTGCGGTCCAGGGTGGCCAGCACGCTGGGCACTGCTGATTGCATGCCGAAAGAGACGCGGTTGATGCCGCCCCGGAGCAGCTGCTCCAGGTAGGCCCGATCCACGGTGTCAGGGTTGGCCTCAGTGGTGACCTCGGCATCGGGTGAAAGCCCCCAGAGGTCAGCCACGGCCTCGACCATGCGCGCCAGATCCTGGGCGGGCAGAATGGTCGGGGTGCCTCCGCCGAAGAAGATGGTCGACACGGGCGGCTCTATCAAGCCTCGGGAGGTCTGCCAGTCCCGGACCATGCGCATCTCACGGATGGCCAGGTCGGCGTAGTGCTCCCGGCTGGCGCCCCCGCCCAGGTCGCTGGCCGTGTAGGTGTTGAAATCGCAGTAACCACAGCGGCGCATGCAGAAGGGCACATGGATGTAGACCTGGTAGGACGACCCCACCCGTTCAGCCCTCCTTCTTGGCGGCAGCCCGAATCTTGTCCTTGGTGTCCCGGTCCTGGGCCTGGCCCGTGCTCAGGGCGGCGATGAAGGCCTCCTGGGGCACCTCGACATGACCAAGCATCTTCATGCGCTTCTTGCCGGCCTTCTGCTTCTCCAGCAGCTTGCGCTTGCGGGTGATGTCGCCCCCGTAGCACTTGGCCAGCACGTCCTTGCGCAGGGCGCTGATGGTCTCTCGGGCGATGATCCTCGACCCTATGGCCGCCTGGATGGGGATCTCGAACTGCTGACGCGGAATCAGCTTGCGCAGCTTCTTGGTCATCATCACCCCGTAGGCATAGGCCTTGTCCTTGTGGACGATGGCCGAGAAGGCGTCGATCTTCTCCCCCTGGATGAGGATGTCCACCTTGACCAGGTCGGCGGACTGGGTCCCGTCGGGCTGGTAGTCCAGGCTGGCGTAGCCCTTGGTCCGGCTCTTCAGCTGGTCGAAGAAGTCGAAGACGATCTCGGCCAGGGGCATCTTGTAGTGCATCTCGACGCGTTCAGGGCTCAGATACTCCATGGTCCCCATCTGCCCGCGATGGTCCTGGCAGAGCTCCATGACCGGTCCGATGAACTCCTTGGGGGTGATGATGTCGGCGCTGACCACTGGTTCCAGAATCTGACGGACCTTGCCATCGGGGAACTCGCTGGGATTGGTCACCGTATGCTCGCTGCCGTCCTCCATGGTCACCTGGTAGGTGACGTTGGGGGCCGTGGCGATCAGGTCCATGCCGAACTCCCTGCTCAGGCGCTCGGTGACGATCTCCATGTGCAGCAGCCCCAGGAAGCCGCAGCGAAAGCCGAATCCCAAGGCCACGGAGGTCTCTGGCTCATAGACCAGGGCAGCATCGTTGAGCTTGAGCTTGTCCAGGGCGTCGCGCAGTTCAGGGAACTGGGCGTTGTCGATGGGGAAGAGCCCGGAATAGACCATGGGCTGGGGATCCTGATAGCCAGGCAGCGGCTCCTTGGCCGGGTTGGCCTCGGTGGTGACCGTGTCGCCCACCTTGGACTGGCTGACATCCTTGACGCCGGTGATCACGTAGCCGACTTCCCCGGCACCCAGGGCCTTGGTGGGGGTCATGTCCGGACTGATCACACCCATCTCGATGGGGTCATGCACTGTCGCTCGGCCCATCATGCGGATTTTCTGCCGCGCCTTGAGCTCGCCGTCCACCATCCTGATGTAGGTGACGATACCCCGGTAGGAGTCGTAGACCGAGTCGAAGATCAGGGCCCGGGCCGGGGCCTTGGGATCCCCCTTGGGGGCCGGCACTTGGTCCACGATACGGTCCACAAGCTCACGGACCCCCTGTCCGGTCTTGCCCGACACCCGCAACACCTCGTCCGTGGAGCAGCCGATCAGGTTGGCGATCTCTTCGGCGTGCTTGTCCGGCTCGGCCGAGGGCAGGTCGATCTTGTTGAGAACGGGGATGATGGTCAGGTCGTCCTCCAGGGCCATGTACAGGTTGGAGAGGGTCTGCGCCTCAATGCCCTGGGTGGCGTCCACCAGCAGGACTGCGCCCTCACAGGCCTCCAGTGCCCGGGAGACTTCGTAGGTAAAGTCCACATGGCCAGGGGTGTCGATCATGCCCAGGGTGTATTCGACACCGTCCTTGACCCAGGGCAGTCGAACGGCCTGGGACTTGATGGTGATGCCGCGCTCCTGCTCGATGTCCATCCTGTCCAGGAACCGGTCGTGCATCTCGCGCTTGGGCACAATCCCGCTCAGCTGCAGGATCCGGTCGGCCACCGTGGATTTGCCGTGATCGATGTGGGCGATGATGCAGAAGTTGCGGATCAGCGATTGGTCGGTGAATCCTGGTTGGTTCTTGGCATCCTGCACCTGTCTGCTCTCCTCACGTACGTCTGGTCTAACGATTCTAGACGATGCCCTGGGCCGAAGCGCCCGCCTCTGGCGGATTCTTCTCCCGGTCGGGTGCTACTATGGTGGGTTGTCTGTACAGATACATTCATCGTTTGGAGCAACATTGGCAAACATCAAGTCGCAGAAGAAGCGGGTCATCACCAACGAAAAGGCGCACCTGCGCAACAAGGAGGTCAAGAGCGCGATCAAGACCTCCGTGCGTTCCGTGCGCAAGGCCGTGGATGCCGGTGACAAGGAGGCCGCTCAGGCTGCCTACCAGGTGGCCGCCCGCCGTCTGGACAAGGCCGCCGGCAAGGGTGTGATTCACCGCAACCAGGCCGCCAACCGCAAGTCCGGTCTGGCCAACGCCGTCAACGCCCTCTGAACCGGGTGCCCCACAAGGGCCGGTGATCCAAGCGCTTGGGTCACCGGCCCTTCTTCGTATCCGGTTTCCGGTCGGAATCCTCGTCGGTGTGCTTGATAGTGACACTGATGTTCGACCGGCCACGCATCAGATGACGGATGGCCCTGGCCAGCTGGGCATCGTTGAGCGGCAGCCGGGCCGAGCGCCGGTCCACCGCCCCAGGCACCAGAATGTTGAATTTCACCGAGATGATGCGCAGGACGACCACCAGGGACACGATGGCCAGGTCCAGGGCCATGTCGACCCGGGCCGGATAGAGCCCATGCTGCTGGGCACGCGTGGAGGCCAGAGTCAGCATGCAGCCGATCAGGGAAGGCAATGCATACCAATGCTGGTCCTGGATGACCGCAGGCACCTGGTTAAGGAGGACGTCTCGCAACAGGCCGCCAACCAGGGCCGTAGCCATGCCCATGAAGATGGCCGTCATGCCACCGGTTCCACTCATCAGCGCCTTGGCCGTACCGTTGACGGCAAAGGATCCCAAGGCCATGGCATCAGTGACCAACATGGACCAGGTCATCCTGCTGATTTCAGGATGGGCGACAGCCACCACCAGGCCGGATGCCAGGGTGACGATGACTGAGCCCTTGTCGGTAATGCCGCTGGGCGGCACCTGACCCAGAAGAACGTCTCGGACCACCCCGCCTCCCAGGGCACTGATCCAGGAGACCAGCAGAATGGAGATGATGTCGTAGCCCTTGCGCACAGCAGCCAGGCCACCCGAAAGCCCGCAGCTGAATATGCCCAGGTACTCGATGACCATGAAGATCAGGTTCCCCTCCAAGGCCGTCTTCATCCGTGCTTCTCCTCCCGGAATCGTCCCGCACTCAAGTCTGTCTATAGATTAGCCAAGCACAGAGCTGAACAGGCCGGTGATGTGCGCAAGGCCACAAATATGAAGGAAGGCGACCCAAGGCGAAACGTCGCCCTGAAGTCGCCTTCCATTCAAGACCTGTCAGGCAGGAATGGGGTCAGCGCTCAGCAGACCTTCCACATCCAGTCGTGCGGGTCTTCGATCTCGCCCAGCTGGATGCCCAGGAGCTCGTTGCGCAGGTCCATGGTGACCTTGCCAGAGCCGCCGTCGGCCACCTGAACGTCGAAGTTCTCGGACTTGAAGCGTCCGATGGGGGTGATGATGGCGGCGGTTCCGCAGGCGAACACCTCAGTGACCTCGCCCGAGCGGATGTCGTCCAGCAGGGTGTCCAGGCGGATCATGGTCTCCACCACATCCCTGCCGTGATCCTGGGCCAGGGCGATCAGGGAGTTGCGGGTGACGCCGGGCAGAATGGTTCCGGTCAGGCTGGGGGTCTCCAGGTGCCCGTCCTTGTGGACGGTGAACATGTTCATGCCGCCCAGCTCCTCCAGGTAGGTCTTGGTGGCCGCGTCGACGAAGCAGACCTGCTCGCAGCCATGCTCTGCACCGCGGTTCTCACCCAGCAGCGAGGCCGCATAGTTGCCGCCGCACTTGGCGAAGCCGGTGCCGCCGGGGCCGGTGCGGAACCACTTGTCCTCCACCCAGATGCTGACCGGCTTGACGCCGCCGGCGAAGTAGGGTCCCGAGGGCGAGGCGATGACGCAATAGTCCACCGCGTGCGGGGCGCGCACGCCCAGGAAGGGCTCGGAGGCGAACATATAGGGACGCATATAGAGCGTGTACTCGCGTCGCCTGGGCACCCAGGCTGCGTCACGGCGGACCAAGGCAGCGACCGATCCCAGGAAGTCATTGGGCTCAAGCGGGGGCAAGGCCAGCCGCTTGGCTGAATTGTAGAAGCGCTGAGCATTGGCATCGGGCCTGAAAAGCCAGATGGAGCCATCGTCGTGGTAGTAGGCCTTGAGTCCCTCGAAGGCCTCCTGGGCGTAGTGAAGAACAGAGGCCCCCGGATCCAGGCTGAGCGGTCCGTATGGCTCAACCCTGCGATCCTTCCAGCCGTCGTCCGAAGTCCATCCCATATGGGTCATGTTGTCTGAGAAGAGCTGGCCGAAGGCGGGCTTGTCAATCAGCCGGGCACGCTCCTCGTCAGAGGCGGGATGGTCGTTGGGAATGACCTTGAAAGCGTCCGCCAACTCATTGAGTGCCTTCGGGTCGTGATGTGATTGCTCTGCCATTATCTACCACTTCTTCTTGCTGCTGTATTTGGTTGCTCGGGTGTAATGCTTATGGCGATGCCCGGTACCCGAACTATCGCATAGGCAGGCCTTGACCTGTTCAGCGTATTTCGCATAGTGACCGTCATAGGTGAAAAGGCCGCAGGATCGAGATGATCCCACGGCCTTGGTAGAGCGAACCTCTGGGTTCACTCACTCTGGGCATCAGCCTCCGGAGCAGCTTCAGCATCAGCCTGTTCGGTTTCCTCGGTGGGGGTCTCCAGGCTCTCCTCCTTGGGGATCTCGACGGAGACGATGGATTCCTCCATGTCGTCGATGATCAGCTCGGAACCCTCAGGCAGCTTGACGTCCTTGGCCAGGATCTTGTCGCCTTCGGCCAGGCCCTCCACGCTGATATCGATGCGCTCGGGCAGGTTGGACACGTCAGCACGGACCTGCAGGTTCTGGGTGTCGATCAGAGCCACGGCAGCGCCCTTGGTCTCGCCGCTGACGAAGACAGGCACCTCCACAGTGACCTTCTCGCCGGCGCGGACCTCATAGAAGTCGATGTGCTCCACCTGGCGCTTGACCGGGTTGCGCTGCACGTCCTTGACCACGGCCGTCTTGGTCTGTCCGCCGAAGCTGATGGAGAAGAGCGCGTTGGCGCGGCGCAGGGCCAGAGTGGTCTCGCGCATGGGCAGCTTGATGTAGTCGGGCTGGGCACCGCCGGCGTAGATGGTAGCGGGGATCTGCTGGGCCACGCGCATGCGGCGTGCCGCTCCCTTGCCGAACTGGTCGCGGACTTCGCCCTCGAGCTTAATTGTGTTAGCCATGTTGGCTTCCTTCCTTGGTGGTTCCTCAAGACCGACCTGGGCCGGTCCTGGCGCATCGCCGCGTCGGATTCCGGACCGCCCATAAGGAAAGGCCGCCGATGATCCAGCCGAGTCGATAACGGAGACCGCGAAAGCCTCCCTCGCCAAAGCAACGTAGCAACTTTAGCACCCAGCCTGCCCTTCTCCAAGTAAGCGGCTATTCTGGACATATCCCGCGATTATTGAAGGAGACAACGTGTCGTTACTAGCATCGGTCAAATCTTTTGTGGCACACCAGGTGGGTCATGGGGAGGGACCGACTGGCGAGGAGAATGCGGATCCGTCACAGGCCGCCCCCCGGGTCGCCGAGGATTCCCTGGCCTTGCCCAACACGCATTTCTGGTCAGCCGACTACGCCACCACAACGCGCATGGATCCGGCTACTGGTCTGCTTTCAGCCACCACTGCTGGCATGGGGCCGGTGCCGGACGACATGACGGTCTACGACATCTACGCTGATCGCGCCCGCCGCACCCCCGACCAGCCGGTCCTGCACTTCGTTGAAAACGGGAGCTGGACCTACCGGACCGGCCGAGAGATCCTACACGACATCAGGACCACCGCCAAGGGCTTTATGCACTACGGGCTGAAGAAGGGCGATGCCGTGGCTTTCATGTGCAGGACCAGCTATGAATGGGACATCGTGGACGCTGCCGTCCTGTCCATCGGCGGGGTCATCGCCACCATTTACGACACCGATTCGGCCGAGCAGATCCGATTCATCGTCAACAACTCCGATGCCAGGCTGCTGGTGGTGCAAACCACCGAGATGCGGGCCAAGGCCGAGGGAGCAGACAAGGAGTGCCCCACCCTGGAGCGCATCGCCTGCCTGGAATCCGGGGCCCTACAGGAGCTGCAGGCATACGGGGAGTCGGTCAGCGATGCCGAACTCGATGAGCGGATCAACTCCATTCGCAAGACTGACCTCTGCTCAATCGTTTACACCTCTGGGTCCACAGCGGCGCCCAAGGGCGTGGAAATGACGCATGAGCATTATTGCCAGCTGGCCAGAAACCTGAACGCCTTCATCCCCAATCTGACCCATGACCCAAATGGATCCATTCTGCTCTTCCTGCCTCAGGCCCACACCTTTGCCCGGGCTATCAGCTACGGAGTCGTGTACGGGACTATGCACGTATACATCTCCTCCGGACTGGCCACCCTGCTGTCCGACCTGCAGGAGTCCAAGCCTACGGTCATCATCGGTGTGCCCAGGGTCTTCGAGAAGGTCTACAACGCCGCCTCCCAGAAGGCTGGGCACGGTGTCAAGGGCAGAATTTTCAACGGTGCTGCCAAAGCAGCACGCACCTACATGGAGGACATCTCCCGTCAGGGCTGGCCGACCAGGCGCAGCGCCCTGCGGCGTGCTCTCTACGACCCGCTGGTCTACTCTTCTCTGCGCCAGGTCCTGGGCGGGAGGGCCAAGTGGATCGTCTCCGGAGGCGCCCCCCTGGACCCGGAGCTGCTGGGGTTCTTCCGCGGCTCCAATGTTCCGGTCTATGAGGGCTACGGACTGACCGAGACTACTGCACCCTGCGCATTCAACCCTCTGGGTACCCCCTACCACAGGGGCTCAGTGGGCATTCCCTTCCCGGGATTCACCATCCGCATCGCCTCAGACGGCGAGGTGCAGATCAAGGGGATCTGCGTATTCCACCGCTATCACAAGAACGAGGAGGCTACCCGCGATTCCTTCACCGAGGACGGCTGGTACGCCACAGGCGACCTAGGACGGCTCTCCCGTGACGGATTCCTCTTCCTGACCGGGCGCAAGAAGGACCTGATCATCACGGCTGGCGGCAAGAATGTCTCCCCCAGGCCCATTGAGGAGGTCATTGAGCGTTCCGAGATCGTCTCTCAGGCCCTGGTTCTGGGAGACAAGCGTCCCTTCATCTCGGCTCTGGTCACCCTGAACGAGTCCGCCCTGCGGCCCTGGCTGGCCTCCAAGGGGCTGGATCGCAACATGTCCCTGCAGGAGGCGGCGCAGAACGCCGTGGTCCGGGCTGAGGTCCAGGAGTATGTGGACCGGGCTAACGAGGGTGTCTCCCGGGCCGAGTCGGTGCGCAAGTTCATCATCCTGCCTGAGGAGTTCACCCAGGACAATGGGCTGATGACACCTTCTATGAAGGTTATCAGGCCCAAGGTCATCGAGCGCTATGCCGACCTGCTGAATACCAGGATGTACGCGGCCAAGCGCACGCCGACACCTCGCCGCTGAACAAGATCAGAACCCCAGGCGCTCCAGCTGCCTGGGGTCGGTCTGCCAGTTGCGGGCCACCTTGACATGCAAATCCAACCGGACCTTGCGGCCCATGGTCCGGTTGACGGCAGTGCGCAGCTTCTTCTTCACCCGCACCAGATGCTCAGCCCCGCGCCCGATGACGATGGGTTTTTGGGAGTCGCGCTCAACATAAATGCCTATATGGATCGTGTCGCGGCCGCCATCTGGATCCGGGTCGATGGACTCGACACGAACGGCCAGGGAGTGGGGCAACTCGTCGTCGAGTTCCTCCAGGTAAGCTCCCCGCACCATTTCGGCGATCATATCCTCGGGACGCTCCTCGGTCAGCTGGTCGTCAGGGTAAAGCTGAGGGCCTTCAGGCATTGCATCGGTCAGTACCTGGGCCACCTCGTCCACATTGTCAGACTCCAAGGCACTGACCGGAACGATCTGCGAGAAGTCGGCGAAAGCGCCGATCTCCAAGAGCTTATCCACCAGCTGGCCCTTGTCCAATTGGTCGATCTTGGTCACTACGGCAATCAGTGGCCTGCGCCAGTTCCACTTGCCGTCTTTGTCCTTACGGGCGAACTCAGAGCGCAGTCGGCTGAGAATGCGACGGTCGCCTGGGCCGATGGCCTGGTCGGCCGGCAGCAAGAAAGCAATGGCATCCACGTCCGACAACGAGGCCTCCACCACGTCATTGAGCCGCTGACCCAGCAGGGTACGCGGACGGTGAATGCCCGGTGTGTCAACCAGGACCACTTGTGCCTCGGGACGGGTCATGATCCCTCGGATGGCCTTGCGGGTAGTCTCCGGCCTTGAGGAAGCTATGGCGATGGGCCTGCCTACCAGGGCGTTCATGAGGGTGGACTTGCCCACATTGGGTCGGCCCACCACCGCAACGAACCCCGATCGGTGGACCGCTGCGGTGCCCTCGCTCCGTTCTTCCTTGGTCATGAATTCTCCTGACTGTCCTGCTCTGGTTGATCCCTGTCGACCTGTTCGTCTTCCTGCTCCGCACCGTCCTCCAGGGCGATGCTGGATCCGTTGGCTGGCTCTACCACAATGGTGGCGATCTTCTTGCGGCGGCCCACGGCTTCGCCCGCAGTCAGCCTGATTCCCCGCGTCACCGCCGACGAGCCTGAGACAGGCACTGAGCCCAGCAGCTTGGTCAGCAGACCATAGACCGTATCCACATCGTCCTCGTCAATGGTGATTTCGTAAAGCTCTTCCAGGTCGGCAATGGGCGTGCGGACCGGCAGCTGCCAGGTGTGCGGACCGATCTGCTTCGGTTCATCATGCTGGACCCGGTCGTGCTCGTCCTCCAGCTCGCCCACGATCTGCTCGATGGCATCTTCAATGGTGACCAGGCCAGCGATTCCCCCGTACTCATCCACAACCACGGCCAGGTGGTGGCGTGAGCGCTGCATGTAGTGGAAGAGATCGTCCACCGGCTTGGACTCAGGCACCAGAACAGGCCGTCGTAGGATAGACGCGACTGATCTGTCGCTCTTGCGGTTGAAGGCTAGGGCTCTTACCACATCCTTCAAGTAGACGATTCCAACCAAGTCATCCACGTCGTCCCCAATGGCGGGAATGCGGGAGAACCCCGACCTGGAAAAGAGCTTCAGGGCCGAATCCAGACTGGCGTCCTTGGAGATGCAGATCATGTCGGTGCGGGGAACCATGATCTCGCGCGTCAATGTGGTCGACAGAGTCAACACGTTCTTCAGCATCTCAGAGATCTCGGGATCGAAGGCACCGGCTTCCACTAGCTGGTCGACCATGGCTCGACCCTGCTCGATCTGAATTTTCTCCAGCTCCTCGTCGTCGGAAAGGTCGCCTCGATGGTTTTTGCGGGAGCGGGCTTCAGCCTGCCGCCGGCGCTTGAAAGGCGTAAGGAGAACGGCCAGCCCAACCAGGCGAACGTGCTTGAGCAGTGCTTCCATGGGCTGGCGGGAGCGACCGCGTGGACCCAGGGTCACCGAAACCGCAGCCACCAAGATGGCCATGACGGCTCCGCACAGCAGTTGCTCCCAGAGGGGCAGGCCGCCAAGAGCAGCCATACATGCCGCCAAAACGCCGACCATGATGTCGCAGATAATGCGGACAAAGGCGCAGGCACTTCCCGTCACCTGCCGCTGGGAGATCAGACTTTGGGCCCGATGAATGCGATCAATCCGCTTCATCCTGGAGAACTGGCTGAGCTCCTGGTCGGTCTGCAGGCCCAAAATCAAATTGTTGAGACTGGATCGTGTCACACGGTTGAGTGCCCCTTGAGCCTCGGCCAGTGCAAGCGAGAGAACAACCAAAGCGATGGCAACCAGAGCCATGACCACCAAGGCGGCAATTGTTCGCTCACTCATGGGATCCGCCTCTCTGGTGGGCATCACGGCCGTACCGCTCATAGATCTCCAGAGCATTGGATGCCCCGGCCGGAAGCGCGGCATCGGCGATGGGTCCCTGACGCAAAGCAAGGAAGGTCAACAGAAGCTGGCGCTGCAGACCGAACATCTGTGCCTCCTGCTCCTTGCTGGCGTGGTCGTAGCCCAGCAAATGCAGGGTCCCGTGGATAGCTAGCAGCAGCATCTCCTCCATGGTGGAATGGCCTGCAGCCGAGGCCTGCTGGGCAGCCACCCAAGGGCAGATGACTATATCGCCTAGGATGCCCTCCTGTCGATGGTCCTCGTCGCCTGGGCGCAGCTCGTCCATTGGAAAGCTCATGACATCGGTTGGACCGGCCAGGTTCATCCAACGCTCGTGCAGCACCGCCATGGGCTCGGGATCGTTGAAGATGATGGTCATGTCGGACTGGGTGCTGACCCGCATCTGATCCAGGACCCATACTCCCAGGTCGGAGAAGGTCTTGGCGTCAATCAGCCACTGGGTCTCGTTGGTCACTTCTACGCTCATGCCTGCTCCCGTTCCCGGCTGCGGGCCCGATCGGCACGGTCGTAGGCCCGGACAATCTGCCCGACGAGCTTATTGCGTACCACGTCGGCAGCCTGCAGGTGTACGAAAGCGATATCGTCGATGCCGTGCAGAACCTCTTCTATGGTGGCCAGACCCGATGCGGGACCGCCCAGATCAACCTGGGTGACATCGCCGGTGATGACCATCTTGGCGTTGAAGCCCAGACGAGTCAGGAACATCTTCATCTGCCTGCGGGTGGTGTTCTGCGCCTCGTCCAAGATGACGAAGGCATCGTTCAGCGTACGCCCACGCATGTAAGCCAGCGGGGCCACTTCGATAGTCTCATCGGCCAGTAGACGGTGGAGCCGCGTGGTACCCAGCATATCGGCAAGCGCATCGTAAAGGGGCCGCAGGTAGGGATCAACCTTTTCATTAAGCGTGCCAGGCAGGAAGCCCAGGCTCTCTCCCGCCTCCACGGCAGGTCTGGTCAGAATGATGCGCCCGATGCGCCCAGCCCGGAACTCCTGAACGGCCTTGGCTACCGCAAGATAGGTCTTGCCGGTGCCGGCTGGGCCGATGCCGAAGGTGATGGTATGCGTTTCGATGGCAGCCACGTAGGCTGACTGGCCAGCGGTCTTGGGCCTGATCGGACCCTTGGAGGCTTGAGTCAGAGGACGGCGATGAACTGTCGAGGCTGCTGCTTGACGGGCTTGGTCGATACCTTCCAGGGTGCTGTCCCCCTTCGGTTCTGCAATATCTGTCTGCCGATAATTGCGGTCTACAGGAGTTTGGTTTGTCGCGTTGCAGTCCTGGGTTTCGCTGTCTGCAATTTTCCGGTCTTCTGTCGAATCGGCACCGGCGGACTCCACCGGATGGGAGTAATCGTCAGCGTCTGCGGTCCCCAGACGGCGGTGGTCCAGTATTCGCCCCACCTGATCGGCATCCACAGGGACTTGGTCGGCGGTCTGCATAAGTTCGGACAGCAGGTCCCGAATTTGGGCCGCCTGCACGTCGCCTTGCCGGTCTTGAGCCCGCAGCATGATCCTGTTGCCCCGAACCAGGATGGACACTGCCGGGAAGGCGCTCTCGATCCTGTCGATGACTGCGTCCTCCGGCCCCAGCACCTGAACCGGATCGATCCCCTCCGGAATCTCCAGGGTTCGCGTAGTTACCGCCACGGATTCCCTTCCTGCACGATGACGATGGTGAACACGGGCCTCACTCGGGCAGCACCTGTCCGGTCAGAACGTGGGCGTGGACATGGAAGACCGACTGGCCGGCATCCTCTCCGGTGTTGAAGATCAGCCGGTAGGCTCCATGGAAGTCCTGGTCGGCGATCTGCTGCGCCACCTGGACGATGTGGGCCAGAGTGTCAGGATCGGCCTTGGCCAGTTCAGCCACGGATGCGTAGTGGTGACGCGGGACGATCAGGACATGGACGGCGGCCTTGGGGTTGGCATCCTTGAAAGCATAGACGGTCTTATCCTCATAGACCTTTTCGCTGGGAACATCCTCCGCCACGATTCTGCAGAAAATGCAGTCCTCCTGTCGATCGTCATCGCTCATGACCACTCCTTACTGTTTGCCATCAATGCTGCTTTCCATTTTATGGTCGAGGATGTATATTGCGTTCTACTTCATGCGCTGGGCTCAGGGGCTTCTGGCCGCCAGCGGCCCATCATGTCCGCCAGCAGAGTCAGGGCCACAGGTCCAGCCAGAGCAGCCCGGAGGATGTTTCCTCCCAGCCGGACCGGCAGAGCCCCCTGCCTCATCATTGCCTGGACCTCCTGATCGGCAATCCCCCCCTCGGGGCCCACGACCACGGCAACCGACGAGCCATCTGGCAGCTTGTCAACACGTTTACGGACCGCATCCCATCCAAGGTCGGCATCCTGGTGCAGAACCAGGACCAGGCTCCTCTGATCGGTCGCCCTTCGGCACCAGGAGGCTAAACCATGGCTGTCAACCTTGCTCAGCAATTGAGGACGGTATGCTCTCCGGCTCTGCTCGGTGGCTGCGTCCAAGGTGGCCTGCCAGTGCCGGTCGTTGCGGCCAGGCCGCCATTTGGCAATGGACCGATCAGCCTGCCAGGGCATGACCTGATCGACACCGATCTGGGTGGCCATATCGATGGCCTGCTCGTCCCTGCCGCCCTTGGCCAGGGCCTGAACAAGAATCATTGCCTTCTCAGGAGGTGCCTGACGGCCGACAGCGGTGACCTCCACTAAGCCGGTCGAAGCATCCCTTACCAGGGCGCTGATCCGCAGTCCGTCCCCGTCTGAAAGATTCAGCTGATCCCCGTTCTTCAGCCTCATGGAGCTCAGAGCATGGCGACGAATGTGCTCAGGCAGAGTCAGACGCCAGCCAGTGTGAAGCTCATCGCTGGCCAGAGGGGAATCGTCATGGTTGGGATCCAGCAGAAAGAGGGGCGCAGTCATGTTGACAGGCTACAGCCCGCTGCCGAAAAGTCCTCTCCCGCGACGACACGCTCCCCCAATCGCCCAGTGCGCGATGCCGACTGAGATGCTATGCTTATTTCCGTTGCGATTACGCACCTGTCCGGGTGGCGGAATGGTAGACGCGCTAGCTTGAGGTGCTAGTGCCTATATATATACAGGCGTACGGGTTCAACTCCCGTTCCGGACACTCAGCTTCTTGTCGATGGGAACTATCTCGATTCGCATATTTCCTATTTTATATATTCATTGAAATTTAGTGTAAAACAGGCTTTTCACGGATTCATCGTTGTCCTGAATCCTTGTTTTTTGATTAATACGGCTGCTTAATACAGTTCGTTTTGACTGATTGTCAGCGTTCTTGATTGAAAATCACACATGCTCGTTTTCGGTTGCGCCGCCTATGCTGTTGACAGAACAAGGGTCCCTCAGCGGCCCTAGGACCACAAGGAGGAACTGCAGGCGTGCTCAGGGTGAGAATCGACTCCATCGAGGATGACAGAATCGAAGCCTACACCAGGCTGACCGAGCCGCAGCTGCGCAATCGTCTGGAACCCGCCAAGGGCCTGTTCATCGCCGAGTCCCCCAAGGTCATCGCCCGTGCTCTGGATGCCGGGGTAGAACCTATCTCCTTCCTAGTGGAGGAGCCATGGCTGGAGGGAATGCGTTCCATGTTCGATCAGGTGGATACAACCTTCGGACCCAACGTCCCCGTCTATGTGGCCAGCCCTGCACAGCTCAAAATGATCACCGGCTACCGGCTCCATCGAGGCGCGCTGGCCGCCATGAGACGCTGGCCTCTGCCCACTGTGGAGCAGATTTGCCGATCAGCAATGCGAGTAGCGGTCATGGAGAATATTGTTGATCACACTAATATCGGTGCCCTGATGCGTTCAGCTGCCGCCCTGCAGGTGGATGCGGTCCTGGTCACCCCATCCTGCTCTGACCCTCTGTACCGCAGGGCTGCAAGGGTCTCCATGGGTACGGTCTTTCAGGTTCCATGGACCAGGATCGGCGGCGACGATATCCACGCCTGGCCTGACCAGGGCATGCGCCAACTGCAGGGTCTAGGCTTCACTACGGCGGCTATGGCCCTGAACCGGGATGCCATCAGCCTGGATGAGCTGGCGAAGCGTCTAGGACCTGGGCCCAACCATATCGATCGCCTGGCCCTGATATTCGGCACTGAAGGCGACGGGCTGAGCCACAGGACCATCGCCAGGGCGGACCTGACTGTACGCATTCCCATGAGCCACGACGTGGACAGCCTGAATGTGGCCGCCTCAAGCGCCGTGGCCTTCTACGCGACCAGACCCAAACATGCTAGCTGAGCCTTGCCAGCCGGTCCAGCCAGTTAGCTGAACAAGCCTAGCCAACCGACCAAACCAGGCAACTGAGTCCTCTACTCAGTACAAAGTCCGACTGCCCTCCGTCGCCTCATTCCATGGCCGAGTACTTGATATCGGATAACTATTAACATCAGTCAATCCTCAGCATCAGGCAACCACGGAAAGTCGGACGACACCGGGGGAATCATCTCTCTTGGGAAACGGCCTGCGAATCCTCATGAATGTAATCGTCCGGGTCGATGGTCCCCCGCCAGCGGCCGATGGCCTTGAGGCCGTGGTACATGACCAGCGTAGCCACCGAGCCGATGGCGATGCCGTTGAAGCTGACCCCGGCCACAGCGAAGGTGAAGTCCGCGATGCCCACGATCATGACGACGGCGCCCACGGTCATGTTGACGGACTTGCCGAAGTCCACCTTGTTCTCCACCCAGATGCGAATGCCCAGCATGCCTATCATGCCGTAGAGCATGGTGGTGACCCCGCCCAGAACGCCAGTGGGAATGGTGTTGATGATGGCCCCGAACTTGGGGCAGAGGGAAAGCAGGAAAGCGAAGATTGCGGCGCACCAGTAAGCTGCTGTGGAGTAGACCTTGGTGGCGGCCATGACGCCTATGTTCTCTGCGTAGGTGGTAGTGCCCGAGCCTCCGCCCAGACCGGCCAGGGTGGTGCCCAGCCCGTCGGCCATCAGGGCAGTCCCGATCTGATTGTCATAATCGCGGCCGGTCATCAGGGCCACAGACTTGACGTGACCGATGTTCTCTGCCACCAGAACCAGCACCACGGGGATGAACATGGCCAGGACGGAGGAATCGGCCTGAGGAGTGTGGAAGTGAGGCAGACCGAACCAGGCGGCCTTTTCCACAGCAGCGAAGTCGACCTGCCCCTGGGTGACCGCGAAGATATAACCGACGATGACGCCCAAAAGAATGTTGAGACGGCCAATCAGGCCCCTGAAAAGGACAGCTATCAGCATGACGGCCAACAGGGTCACCAAGGCAGTCAGTGGGGCCGATTTGAAGTTCTTCCAGGCCGAGGGAGCCAGATTGAAACCGATGATGGCCACGATAGCGCCGTTGACCACCGGAGGCATGATCATATCGATCCAACGTGAACCAGCGAAGTGGACGATCAGGCCGATCAGGAAGAGCAGAGCACCGGTGACCATGATCCCGAAGGAGGCCACAGCCAAACCCTTGTGGGCAGTGGTCACTGCCAGGACCGGAGCTATGAAACCAAAGGAGCTGCCCAGGTAGGAGGGCAGACGATTGCGGTTGATCAGCAGGAATAGGGCCGTGGACATGGCCGTGAAAAAGAGGGTTGTAGAGGAGTCGAATCCGGTCAGAATAGGGACCAGGAATGTGGAGCCGAACATGGCGATGACATGCTGGGCACCGATACCTGCCGTACGTGGCCATGTGAGTCGCTCATCGGGTTCCACTACTTCGCCCGGAGCCAATGTTTTCCCGTCCCCATGCAGTTTCCAGCCCATGGACAATGCCATTTCACTGTGCTTTCTCTCATGCGCCGTGCCGGTCACGGCGGACCGGAAACATCAGTATATTCGCATGGGAGGACCCGGATCGGTCTACCGGGGGCGGATGCCCTCACTGATAGGTGGGCATGTTCTCGAAGTTGAAGCCGATGGCGGCCAACTGCTCACGACCCCCAGGGGTGATCATATCCAGGGTCCAGCGCGGCGACCAGGTCCAGTCGATGCGGAACTCCTCGACTAAGCCCGCTAAGACGCTGGCGCACTGGTCCTCGATCAGGTCAGTCAGCGGGCAGGCCGGCGTGGTCAGGGTCATGGTGATGATAGCCCTTCCCAGTTCGTCGATTTCGATGCCATAGACCAGCCCCAGATCAACCACGTCAATGCCCAGTTCAGGGTCGATGACCTGGTGAAGGGCCTCCCTGACATCTTCAGCAGTGGCCCGACCGATATCGTCGACAGCTTTCAAAGGAATGGCTTCCTCAGCAGCGGCCTCGGCATCGGCGGCATTCTGGTCCACGGTCTTGGCACTGTTGTCGGCTGGCGCGCTGGCCGAGGATTTGTCGCTCGAGTCCCGGTCCACTGACGCGTCATCAGGGGAAGCTCCTGATGTAGCTTCTTCTGCACTCTGATCATCAGACTGGGTCAAATTGGACTTCTTGTCCGCCTGACTATCGACCTGGCGCATGGAACCACCTTCTGCCGACTTCAAAACCGTTTCGGCACCCAAGGGATTGCTGGCCAGCGCCTGTGCCGTACCGGGATCGCTGATGGCTCTGCCCACCGAGGCCAGGATGGAGTCCTGGGGCTCGGGCACCAGATTCGTATTGCCGCTCATGCCTGCTCCTCCTTCACACTCTCGTCGCCCTCTTGCCTGGCTGACAGGGCTTGGGCCACCGAGGCCTTCATACCCTCCCAGCCCAGCAGGGCGCATTTGATTCGCATGGGGTACTTAGACACGCCCTGGAAAACCATGGCATCGCCAAGGGCATCCTGAGACTTCTCATCCTCAAGTCCAGCTCCGCGAGATTCCATCAGTTTGCGGAAGTCAGCAGCCAGGTCCATGGCATGATCAACGGTCTGCCCCTGGACCAGATCCACCATGATGGACAGGCTGGCCTGGCTGATGGAACAGCCCGAACCCTTCCAGACGATTCGCTGGATGAGATCGGGACCGCCCTGTTCACCGGGTGCGACCTCCACGTGGATGGTGGCCTGATCCCCGCAGGTGGGATTGAACTGATGGGACTCGGCAGCCAGGCAGGCCTCATGCTCAACCCGGATGGTTACGCCGTCTCCATCCGGGTCTTCCCCAGCATCAGCCTGATCCCCTACACGCCCGTGAGGATTTCGGGCCGCGTCCAGGATCACCTCCTGGTACATCTGCTCCAGTTCCTCGTCGTCCATACCGAAATCCGCCATGTCCTTAAACCTACCAGTATGTCTTGGTCAAAACCGTCTATGCGCTGCCGGTGAAGGCCCTCAGGCCACTCGGAAGAAGCTGCGGACCCCGGAGACGGCATCCAGCAGGGCATCCGTGTCGGCAACGGTATTGTAAACGCCGGTTGAAGCCCGGTTGGATGCCATCAGGCCGAAATGGCGGTGCACCGGCTGGGCACAGTGATGTCCGACGCGGATAGCAATACCGCGTGAATCCACATACTGGCCCACGTCGTGGGGATGAACCCCTTGAACGTCGAAAGCAACCGTGCCGATCCGATCCTCTGGTGTGGTCGGCCCCAGAATGCGCACACCATCCAAATCTCCCAATCTCAACAGACCAGCGGTGATGGTCCTCTCGTGTTCAGCCACGTTATCCATGCCCAAATCCATCAGCCAATCGGCGGCTACTCCGGCGCCGATCATCTGTGCCACCGGCTGTGTGCCAGCCTCAAACCGGGCAGGAGGATCCATGTAGCTGGCTGGACGGTCCAGATAGGCCAATTCCACCATGGATCCGCCGAATGATGCCGGAGGCAGGGCCTCCAGGAACTCACGACGGCCGTAGAGGAAGCCTACGCCGGTGGGGCCATACATCTTGTGAGCACTCCAAGCAGCGAAGTCAACATCCATGGCATGCAGATCCACAGGCAGATGAGGCACCGACTGGCAAACGTCAAGCACTACCAGGGCGCCCACCTGGTGGGCACGGCGGACGATGGGCTTGATGTCGGTGATGGCGCCGGTCACATTGCTGACGTGGGTGACCGCGACCACCTTGGTCCGCTCGGTAATGACCTGGTCGGCAGTATCGGCCAGGACGCGGCCCTCCGGATCCAGATCGAAGTACTTGAGGACCGCCCCGGTCCGGTAGCAAAGCTCCTGGAAGGGCAGGAGGACCGAGTGGTGCTCAGCCTTGCTGACTACGACCTCATCCCCCGGTTTGAGAGCGAAACGACGTGCCGCCTTGCCTCCGCGACCTAGGCTGGCGTTGCTGAAGGCGGTGGCCAGCAGGTTCAGAGCGGCCGTGGCACCGGCGGTGACCACAATCTCCTCGCCACCCTCCTGGCCTTCTGCCCCGACCAGGGCGGCCACGCGGGAGCGAGCATGTTCGAAGGCCATGGTGCTGCGGGCGGCCAGCTCATGGGCACCCCGGTGTACCCCGGCGTTGTCCCTCAAGTAGAAATCCCGAACGGCATCGATGACCGCCAGAGGCTTCTGAGCTGTTGCGGCCGAATCCAGATAGACCAAGGGGTGACCATGCACCTGCTGGTCCAGAATCGGAAACTGCTGACGAATACTGTCATCGATGACCATTGCGGGCCTCTTCTCTTATCCTCAGGCCAGGGCCGATTCCGAGTCGGCGCCCTCGGGCAGGTACTGGTCGTACCCGGTATCCTCCAGGGTGTCGGCCAGCTCAGGGCCACCGGTCTTCACAAAACGGCCGTCGGCGAAGACATGGACGATGTCAGGCTTGATGTACTTGAGGATCCTGGTGTAATGGGTAACCATGAGCACACCCATGCCTGTGCTCTCCTTGGCCCTGTTGACTCCTTCGGAAACAATGCGCAGGGCGTCCACGTCCAGACCGGAGTCGGTTTCGTCCAGGACAGCGAACTTGGGTTTGAGCAGCTCCAGCTGCAGAACCTCGGCCCGCTTCTTCTCACCGCCTGAGAAGCCCTCATTGACCGAGCGCTGGGCGAACTTGGGATCCATACGCAGCCTCTTCATGGCATCATTCAGATCCTTGGCCCACTGGCGGATGGCCGGAGCCTTGCCGTCGACCTCGGTCTTGGCAGTACGCAGGAAGTTGGTCATGGATACACCGGGCACCTCGACCGGGTACTGCATGGCCAGGAAGAGACCGGCCTTGGCCCGCTCGTCCGGGGTCATCTTAAGCAAGTCCTGCCCATCCAACAGAGCCTGGCCCGAGTCCACCTCATACTTGGGATGCCCAGCCAAGGTGTAAGCCAGCGTGGACTTGCCCGACCCGTTGGGCCCCATGATGGCATGGGTCTCGCCAGAGTGAACGGTCAGCGTGGCTCCCTTGAGGATCTGCTTGCGACCCTCCTTGGTCTCCACCGAGACGTGCAGATCCTTGATTTCCAATGTGGACATGTCAGTTCTCCTCCAAAACGTGCTGCATCTCTTGATCCTCGCCGGCCGCCAGCCTGCGGTCGATGACCCCCATCAGGTGCCCGGAGACGCTGGGGACGTCAATCTCCTCCACCAGTTCACCGAAGAAGCCTCGAACCACCAGCTTGCGGGCCTCCTGCTCGGGAATGCCGCGAGACTGCAGGTAGAAGAGCTCCTCGTCGTCAAAGCGTCCGACCGAGCTGGCATGGCCGGCCCCGATGATGTCGCCGTTCTCGATCTCCAAGTTGGGCTCGGAATCGGCGATGGCTCCAGGTGTGAGCACCAGATTCCGGTTGAGCTCATAGGAGTCGGTTCCAGGCGCGGTGGGCTGAATGAGCGCGTTGCCCACCCATGTGGTGTGCGCGCCTATTCCGTCAAGGGCCCCCTTGTAGACCACACGGGACTTGCAATTGGGGTGGTTGTGGACCACCATGGTCCGGTGCTCCATGTGCTGGCCGGGATCGACAAAGTAGATGCCCAGCATGTTGAGGTCGCCCTGCTCGCCGCCAAAGTCCTGGTCCATGCGCAGCCGCACGACGTCTCCACCCAAACTGACGACGGAGTGGCGCAGAGAGGCTTCCGCACCCAGGTGAATGCGGTGATTGCCGACATGCTTGCTGCCCTTGTCCCATTCTTGAATAAAGGTGGTCGACACCTGCGAATTGTCGCCAATGTCGATTTCAACCCCTTCTGCAAGACGTGCCTGGCCCTGGTGCTCAACCACCAGATCGGCCTTGGTACCAGCCTCTGCCTTGATGACCAGATGGAAGGCATCAAGCTCAGGACCGCCGCCATCGACACGGACCAGCACTGGCTGATCCAAGGTGCCTTTGAGGGTGACTACAGTCGCCTGCTTGCCGCTGGCCCATTCTACAGCGGCCGCTCGGTCACTGGGCTTGAGGACGGTGCCGCAGGGAGCCTGATCCATAAGAATCTGGCTGGAACTGACCTGATCTGCGGGCGGTTCAGACCCGTCGATCATGGTGACCGAAACCTTGGTCAGACCGCTGGGCTTGAAAACAGTGAAGAACTCCTCCATCCGGTCTATGGGCGTGAACCGCCAGTCATCCTGCTTGCGGGTGGGCATGGGGAAGTCGTCAGGATCGAAGGATCGGGGCTCCTTATCGGCGCTGGACGGCATGGTGGCCGGGAAAGCATAGGGGTCTTTGGGATCCGCATGCGGAATGGTTATTTCGCTTTTCTGTGACATCAGCCTACCGAACCCTCCATCTGCAATTCGACCAAGCGGTTGAGCTCCAACGCGTACTCCATGGGCAGCTGCCTGGAGATGGGCTCCACGAACCCGCGCACGATCATGCCCATGGCCTCCTTCTCCTCCAGGCCGCGGCTCATCAGGTAGAAGAGCTGGTCTTCAGAGACCTTGGAGACCGTGGCCTCGTGGGCCATGGAAACGTCGTCTTCGCGAACGTCCACATGCGGGTAGGTGTCAGAACGGGAGTAGTCGTCCACCAGCAGAGCATCACAGACAACCGAGGAAGAGGACTTCTCGGCCCCCTTGATGATCTTGACCAGACCTCGGTATGCGGCCCTTCCCCCGTTGCGGGAGATGGACTTGGAAACGATGGTGGAGGAGGTATGGGGCGCCAGATGGATCATCTTGGCGCCCGTGTCCTGGTACTGTCCCTTGCCGGCGAAGCCCAGGGAAAGAGTCTCAGCCTTGGCATAGGGCTCGGCCAGAATGCATGCCGGGTACTTCATGGTGGCTTTGGACCCGATGTTGCCGTCAACCCACTCCATAGTGCCGCCCTCGCGTACATAGGCACGCTGGGTGACCAGGTTGTAGACGTTGTTGGACCAGTTCTGGACCGTGGTGTAGCGCACTCGGGCATGGGGCTCGACCACGATCTCCACGTTGGCCGCATGCAGGGAGTCAGTGGAGTAGATGGGAGCCGTGCAGCCCTCCACATAGTGAACGTAGGAGCCCTCGTCGGCGATGATCAGCGTGCGCTCGAACTGGCCCATGTTAGGTGTGTTGATACGGAAGTAGGCCTGCAGCGGGATGTCCACATGGACACCCTTGGGCACATAGACGAAGGAGCCGCCCGACCAGGCCGCAGTGTTCAGGGCGGCAAACTTGTTGTCATCCGGGGGGATGACCGTAGCGAAGTACTTACGGAAGAGGTCCGGGTACTCTTTCAGGGCTGTGTCCGTATCCAGAAAGATGACCCCCTGCTTGCGCAGGTCTTCACGAATGGAGTTGTAAATGACCTCGGACTCATACTGAGCGGCCACGCCGGAGACCAGCCGCTTCTTCTCAGCTTCGGGAATGCCCAACCTGTCATAGGTGGTGCGGATGTCGTCGGGCAGGTCCTTCCAGTCCTTGGCCTGCTCCTTCAAGGGCTTGACGTAGTACTTGAAGTCGTCGGCATCAAACCCGCTGAGATCCACTCCCCACTTGGGCATGGGCTTCTCCATAAAGGCCCTGTAGCCCTTGAGCCGCATCTGCAGCATCCAGTCGGGCTCGCCCTTGTCGGCCGAGATGGCCCGGACCACGTCCTCATCGATGCCCTTGTGAGCATCACGCCCGGCATCGTCGGAATCATGCCATCCATAGGTATAGTCGCCGAATTCGGAAATGATCTGGTCGTCTTGTTTAATTTTTTCTTCGTTGACGCGGGAGCGGTCGGCCACGTACTGGCTCATTTCCACATCCCGCGATGTGTCTGTCCGCTGCGAGGTGCTATCCACGAGCTGAGACCTCCTAACACACGCACGACCGCCATATGCGGCCGATCACACCATTACAGGATAACCGGGACAGTAGTGAACCGCCAGAGCTGGGCTTACGCTCTCTAAGGAATCCGGCCGGCCCTCTTGACAAAGGCCCCAATACGGGCAATCGCCCACTCCCCTATAAGAGGGGAACGGGCGATCACACAAGAAATGTCCGAAAACCTATCGATCTCAGGCCGCCTCCTGGCCTCCGTGCTCCAAACTGGCCTTGACCAGGCCGGCGAAGAGAGGGTGCGGCTTGGTGGGCCGGGACTTGAACTCCGGGTGGGCCTGAGTGCCCACATAGAAGGGGTGCTGGTCCTGGGAGAGTTCCACGAACTCGGTCAGCTGCCCGTCCGGGCTGGTGCCCGAGATATGCAGGCCGGCCTCGTCGAGCCGCTCCTTGTAGGCCACGTTGACCTCATAGCGGTGGCGGTGGCGCTCGGAGATCTCAGTAGAACCGTAGAGCCTGGCCACCAGGGAGTCGGGCTTGAGCACTGCAGGGTAGGCACCCAAGCGCATGGTATGGCCCATATCGCCATGGCCTGCCACAATATCCTTCTGCTCTTCCATAGTGGCAATGACCGGGTTTTCACAGTCAGGCTCGAACTCCGAGGAGTTGGCATCCTCCAGCCCTAGGACGTGGCGGGCGAATTCGATGACCATGGACTGCAGACCCAGGCAGAGTCCCAGGGCAGGCAGGCCGGTCTCACGAGCGTAGCGCAGGGCACCGATCTTGCCTTCGATGCCGCGGATGCCGAAGCCGCCGGGGACCACGATGCCGTCGACACCTTCCAAAGCCTTGCGGGCTCCGTCCATGGTCTCGCAGGTGTCGGCAGCAACCAGCTTGACCTGCACCTGGGACCGATTGGCGAAGCCGCCGGCCTTCAGGGCCTCGATGACCGACAGATAGGCATCGGGCAGGTCGATGTACTTGCCCACAATGGCAATAGCCACCTGGGTGCGGGGATTGTGGACCCTGTCCAGCAGATCCTCCCACTCGTTCCAATCGACATCGTGGAAGGGCAGACCCAGCTTGCGCACCACGTAGGTGTCCAGACCCTCCTTGTAGAGGATCTTTGGCACGTCGTAGATGCTGGGCGCATCCACACAGTTGACCACGCCCTCGGCATCCACATCGCACATGAGTGAGATCTTGTCCTTGATGGCCTGATTGAGCGGCCGATCCGAGCGCAGCACCAGTGCATCGGGGGCAATACCCAGCTGGCGCAGGGCCATGACCGAGTGCTGTGTGGGCTTGGTCTTGAGCTCGTGTGCGGCGGCCACGTAGGGAACCAAGGAGACATGGACGAACATGCAGTTGTCCGGGCCGATGTCCCGACGAACCTCACGGGCAGCCTCCATGAAGGGCTGGGACTCGATGTCGCCCACCGTGCCGCCGATCTCGGTGATGATCACATCCACGTCGTCGCTGGCCTGAGCCCGCATACGGCTCTTGATCTCGTTGGTCACGTGGGGAATGACCTGGACGCACTGGCCCAGGTACTCCCCCGCCCGCTCCTTGCGCAGAACGGACTGGTAGATCTGGCCGGTGGTTACGTTGGCCTTCTGGGAGAGGAAGACGTCAGTGAAACGCTCATAGTGGCCGATGTCCAGATCGGTCTCGGCCCCATCCTCGGTCACGTAGACCTCGCCGTGTTGGAAGGGGTTCATGGTCCCCGGATCGACGTTGATGTAGGGATCGAGCTTCTGTTGAAGAACGCGAATTCCGCGGCTTCTCAGCAGTCGGCCCAGAGAGGATGCGGTCAGCCCCTTGCCCAGTGAAGAGACCACGCCGCCGGTGACGAAAATGTGTTTGGTGATATGCCCTTGCGAATTTCCATGTTCTCTGACCATGGAACTTCAGCCTATCAGGTAGGAGCGACCAGAAACCGGCCAACACACGAGGAGGACAGACCGATTCAGGGACGGCTCAGATGCAGATGGTCGGCCAGGTAGCGGCCGGTCACCGAATCAGGGTTACGGGCCACTGATTCAGGGTCGCCCTGGGCCACGATCCTTCCGCCTCGGTCACCACCCCCCGGCCCCATGTCGACCACATGGTCGGCGTTGGCGATCATGTCCAGATCGTGCTCGATGAAGACCACCGTGGCCCCCTTGCTGACCAGGCGCTCCAGCACCCCGATCAGGACACGCACATCCAAGGGATGCAGGCCGGTGGTGGGTTCGTCCAGGACGAACATGGAGCCATTCTGCCTGCGGCCCAATTCGTTGGATAGCTTCAGCCGCTGGGCCTCCCCGCCAGACAGGGATGGGGTGTCCTCCCCCAGGGTCAGGTAGTCCAGGCCCAGGTCCTTCAAGGTCTGCAGACCTCGGCGGATGGCCGTGTACTCCCGGCCCTGCGCGAAGACCTCCAGGGCACGACCCACCTCCATGGCCAGCAGATCGGGTAGGCTCAGCGGCTCCGGGTCTGCCGGCGTGGACAGGCGGTACTGCTCGGCCTCTGGGCGGTATCGACGACCCTGGCAGCTGGGGCAGGTGATGGGAATGTCGGGCAGGAACTGTACGTCCAAGCTGATCTGCCCGGTGCCGTCGCATTGGGGGCAGCGTAGGGATCCGGTGTTATAGGAGAATGCGGAGATGCCCAGCTTGTCTTTTTTCGCCTGGTCAGTGGCCGCGAAGAGACGGCGCAGCCGGTCCATCAGCCCCGAGTAGGTGGCCACTGTGGAACGCACGTTGATGCCTATGGGCGAGGAGTCCACCAGGCGAACCCTGTCGATGCCCGTCGGGTCCAGACTGTGCACATGCTTGGGCATGGGGTCGCCTTGGATTCGGGCCTGCAGGGCCGGGACCAGGGACTCCAGGATCATGGTGGTCTTTCCCGAGCCGGATACGCCGGTCACCGCCGTCATGCAACCCCGAGGAATGGCCAGATCCAGCGGATGGACCGTGTGAATGGGCCCTGACTGCATGCGGATCCATTCATCCTCTGCAGGCATAGGGTGACGATCTCGTACCAGAACAGGCTCGCGTCCATCGAGAAAACCTGCGATGCGCGAGTCCGGGTCTGCAGCGATCCGCTCAGGGGCTCCCTGGGCCAGAATCCTGCCGCCACGCTCCCCTGCTCCGGGACCCATTTCGATCAGGTAATCAGCTGATTCCAGAACCTTTACGTCGTGGTCGACGAAGACCACGGAATTGCCGTCGGCCAGCAGGTCGCGCATGACCCCTATCAACCCCTCCAGGTTGGCGGGATGCAGACCGGTCGAGGGCTCGTCCAGCACATAGAGCACGCCTGTGGTCTCATTGCGGACAGCCCTGGCCAACTGGGCCCGCTGCCGCTCTCCTGTGGACAGAGAGGCACTGGAACGATCCAGGGTCAGGTAGCTCAGTCCCAGTTGGATCAACCGCCTACCCATTTCGTCCAAAGTCTTGCAGAGGGCCGAGGCCATGGGCTGCATGGGTTCAGGCAGCGTGGGTGGCAGCTTCCGGCCCCAGTCCAGCACCTTATCCAGGGGCCAGGAGGTGACCTCGGCCAGATTGTCCCCGTTGATTCGGGGCAGACGGGCTCGTTGGTTGAGCCGGGTACCCTTGCAGTCCGGGCAGGTCCGCTCGGTCAGGAACTTGGCCACCTTGGCCAGACGCTTGTCGTCGTTGGCCCTCTTGAGCTCCTCGGTCACGGTCAGCCGTGCGTTGCGGAAGGTGAAGTCCAGCTCGTGGACACCCTTGATCGAAGTAATGGTGATGTGCTTCTTCTCGGCAGGCCCCTCGAAGACGATCTTCCGCTCCCGATCGGTCAGATCCCGCCAGGGTACGTCGGTGCGGACTCCGAACTCGCGAGCGATGTCGGGCTGGACGTTAAAGCCGAAGGTCCGCCAGGGCACCACGGCCCCTTGGTCGATGGTCAGGCTGTCATCGGGAACCAGGGTGGCATCGTCCACCTCGCGCACGGTCCCGGTCCCCTGGCAGGCGGGGCAGGCTCCCAGGGAGTTGAAGGCCAGCTCCTCGGCGCTGGGAGGCTCGACTTTAGCACCGCAGATAGGGCAGGTGATGGGCATCTCGGCTGCGACGGCCAGAGTGGGCTCCTGGCGATGGCCATTGGGACAGACATGGCTGGACAGCCTGGAGAACATCAGCCTGAGCACATTGAGCAGCTCAGTGGCAGTGCCGAAAGTAGAGCGCATGCCGCCAACGCCTGGCCGTTGACGCAGAGCCAAGGCTGGCGGCAGGAAGCGTACCGAGTCAACTTGGGGACGCTGGGCCTGGGTCATCCGTCTCCTGGTGTAGGTGGACAGGGATTCCAGGTAACGGCGGGAACCCTCGGCATAGAGGACTCCCAAAGCCAGGGAGGACTTGCCGGAGCCCGAGACTCCAGCGATGCCTACCAAGCGATTGAGAGGAATATCTACATCCAGGCTGCGCAGGTTGTGGACTCTTGCGCCACGGACAAGGATGGCCTTAGGCGGCTCGGAGAGTTTCTTGCTGGTCTCCCCGCTGTCGCTCATGCGTTCTCCAGCAGGTGGGCCACGGCTTCCAAGGCCAGCCGGTATCCGTAGAAGCCCATGCCGGTGATGGTGCCGGTGGCCACCGGCGAGATGACGCTGCGCCGGCGGAAGGCTTCTCTGGCTGAGGGATTGGAAATATGGACCTCCATCAAGGGAAGCCCTGCCTGGCTGACCTGGACAGCAGCATCGGCAAGCCCGTAACTGTAGTGGGTGAAAGCGGCCGGGTTGAGCACCACTGCGCTGCCCTGGTCCACGGCCTGGTGCATCCAACGGATGACCTGGCCCTCGTCGTCCGATTGCAGTACCTTAACAACCAAGCCCAGCTGCTGACCCCAATGTTCGCAGTCCCGGGCGAGAGTCGCCAGATCCTGACGACCATAGACATCAGGATCGCGCACGCCCAGCCGACCCAGGTTGGGCCCGTTGACTACCAGAACCTTCTGCCTGTCCTTATTGGCATCCGCCATCTGTCATTCCTCCTTGCGTATGGCCCGGAAGGCCTCCTTGAGCGCCGAGACCGGCGGGTCGTCCAGGTGGGTGGGTTTGCCCAAGCCATCAAGGATGATAAACCGCAACTTGTTGCCTCGGGCCTTTTTATCCCTATGCATGAGGGCCAGCACCTGGTCGAAATCTCCCCCATCCCACCATGTCCTAAGACCCAGAGAAGAGAGAAGCTGCCGATGATAGTCGACCGCCTCCTGATCCAGATGGCCGGTGATCCTTGCCAGCTCGGCTGCGAAGACCATGCCCACGGATACGGCCTGGCCATGCCGCCAAGTGAAGTGTTCGATCTTCTCGATGGCGTGGCCCAAGGTGTGGCCGTAGTTGAGAAACTCCCGCAAGCCGGACTCCTTGAGGTCCACCGAGACGTGCCGGGCCTTGACCTCGACCGTACGCTCGATCAGATCCTGGACCACCGTGCCCAACCACTGGTCGGACTCCTGTCCGTCGAAGGCACGCAGGGAGACGGCCCGCTCCTCCAGCTCACGCAGGATGCCCCCATCCATGATGAAACCGGACTTGGCCACCTCGCCCAAGCCCTCTACAAAGATATCGTTGGGCAGGGTACGCAGGGTGCGCAGATCTGCGAGGACGCCGACAGGGGTATAGAAGCTGCCGACCAGATTCTTGCCCTGCTCCAGGTTGATGCCGGTTTTGCCTCCGGTGGACGCATCGACCATGGCCAGCAGGGAGGTAGGGCAGTTCACATAGTGAATGCCCCGCATCCAGGTAGCGGCAATGAACCCGGCCTGATCTGTGGCTGCTCCCCCGCCCAGTCCCACGACCGCATCGGAACGGGTAAAACCCTCGGTGGCCAGGCGCTCCCAAATGCTCTGGCTGACCTGAATGGTCTTGCCGGCCTCCGCGTCGGGTATGGTCAGATCCACCACCTGGTAACCAGCCTGGCGAAGCAGAGCCCGGGCATGGTCGGAATGCCGCTGGACCGGCTGGGTATGAATCAGGGCCACCCTCATGGCTTGGTCTCCGAGCAACTCATGCAGTCGCCCGGTCACCCCTGCACCGATCCTCACATCGTATGGGTCAGGCCCGCTGACGTGAACCACCCGCTCGGTCAAGGCGTCGGCCAACCGTCTGGCCAAGGCGCGGGGGGTGGTGTTCCTGGATTTGAGGGTAATGGTTGCCAGATCCTGGTAGACGCTGCGACGTTCACGATAGAGAGCCATCCAGCGTTCTGACGCACCACCGCGAAGAAGGGGACGATGATCCGACCGAGCCGCTCGGCTGACCCCCTCCTCCGGGTCGATCTGCAAGTAGACCACAGCGCCGCCAGCCCGCCGATAATCCTGCAGTGCCTGGAAGACCTCGGTGCTCATGGGAGCGCCTCCTCCCAGGGACAGGATGCCACCGGAAAAGTCCTTCAGTAGCTTCAGAACCGCTCGGGTTTCCATATCTCGAAAAGCCTGTTCGCCCTGAGTGTCGAAAATCTCGCTGACCGACCGGTCTGCCTCCTCCTCGATGCACTGGTCAGTATCCCTGAAAGGCGCCTTGATCAGAGCGGCCGTCTCCTTGCCCAGACGGGTCTTGCCCGCACCGGGCATGCCAATGACGACAGCCTTGGGCATGCTGCTGCTTTCAATCATGCGATTCGCCCCTCACCGAAGATGTTCGGGCCAGGATTGGAGATAAGCCCGGGCGTTGCGCTGAACCTCGTCGAGCGAGTCGCCGCCGAACTTCTCCAAGGCGAATCGCGCCAGAGTCAGGTTCATCATGGCTTCACCAATCACGGCGGCGGCAGGCACGGCAGTCACGTCTGAGCGCTGATGGATGGCCTGGGCAGGCAGTCCGGTGGCGACATCCACTGTGCGCAGGGCCCGAGGCACCGAAGAAATGGGCTTCATGGCGGCCCTTACCCTGATTGGCTGGCCGTTGGACGTGCCGCCCTCCAGACCGCCTGCATGGTTGCTGAGTCTGCGGATGCTGCCGTCAGGACCGGGTTCCATTTCGTCATGGGCCTGTGATCCGGGACGATCAGCCTCGCTGAATCCGTCGCCAATCTCCACGCCCTTGATGGCTTGGATACTCATGAAGGCACTGGCCAGAGCAGCATCCAGACGTCTGTCATCCTCCACATAGGTGCCCAAGCCTGCAGGCACGCCATAAGCGATGACCTCGAAAACCCCTCCGGCAGTGTCGCCGTCCTTCTTGATCTGGTCGATCCTGGCCATCATCCGCTTCTCGGCGTCCTTGTCCAGGGTCCTGACCGGCGAGGCATCCAGAGCCGGTCCGTCCTCAGGACCAGGCGTGACTTCATGCCCCTCCCGGCCGACCCCGGCTATGGAGATGACATGGGAGACGGTTCTTATGCCCAGAGCCTGCTGCAGAAAGTCGGCAGCCACCGATCCCAAGGCCACCCTGGAGGCGGTCTCCCTGGCCGAAGAGCGCTCAAGGACCGGACGCGCATCCGTAAACCCGTATTTACGCATGCCGGTCAGATCAGCATGGCCGGGCCTTGGCCTGGTAAGCGGGGCGTTGCGACCAGTCGTCGGAGGCTCCTGATCAGCAGGCAGCTCGTCAACGCTCATGATTCGCTCCCACTTGGGCCATTCCGTATTGCCGATCTCGATGGCGATCGGCGAACCGAGCGTCCGCCCATGCCTGACCCCAGTCAGCAGCCGCACACGGTCCTGTTCAAAGCCCATCCTGGCCCCGCGGCCATAGCCCAGTCGACGGCGGGCCAGAGCCGATTCAATATCCTTGGTGGACACGGCAACCCCGGCGGGCAGACCCTCCATCATGGCCACCAAAGCCTCTCCGTGGGATTCCCCTGCCGTCTGCCAGCGCAACATATTCAAGCTCCTCGTTCGTTTCTCGTTTGCCAGGTTAGGGCTACCTATGATTATCTTAGAAGATGGTCTACCTCATCCCAGCGCCGGGACTGCTGACGGCCCTCCTCCTGGCCTTGATCGACATCCGCTCCCGGCGAGTCCCTCGCCTTCTGGTGATCTTCGGACTAGTAATACAGGCCGTGACCCTGCTGGTCTTTTCGCTGATTCGGGCTCAACCAATGTTGCTTGCGCAGTGTCTGTTGCTGGCTCTGGCCTCTGCAGGTCTTCAGCTCTTGCTGGCCTTGGTCCGACCTGGCGCCCTGGGACTAGGCGACGTGACGGCCACGAGTCTGGTGGCTTTGAGCTTGGCAGTCTTTGGATGGACGACCATCCTTGTCTGGTGGCTCATGATGGGGTTGATGGGGCTGATTGCCCTCGCTTTGGTCTGGATGACTCGTCGCCACGGACCAGCAAGAACAAACAACCCTCTTTCGCTGGCCTACGTCCCAGTCATCCTCGCCGCAGCTGTAGCGGCCTTGATCATTGATGCCGTATAAGACCGCCTGGCGCCTGACTGACTATGAGGCTCAAGGAGAAGCGCTATTGGCTTTGCTGGTTGTGTTGAGATTCCCAGGCTTTGTACTCCTTGACATCGCGGTTGAACTGATCCGGGTCGTCGCTGAATCTGGTCTCTCCGGTATCCATGTTGACAGTTACGAAATAGAGCCAATCGCCCGACTCAGGGTGCATGACCGCCTGGATGGCTTCATCGCCCGGGCTGCCGATGGGCCCTGGGGGCAGACCTTGGCGGACCCTGGTGTTGTATGGATCATCGGCGTTCTTCAGCATGGCATCAGTCAGCTTTAAGGCAGAGACATTGTTGGAGTATGCCACGGTGCTGTCCATACCTAGGGGCATTCCTCTGGACAATCGATTGTCAATGACCTGGGCAACCTTGCTGTAGTATTCAGACTTGTTGACCTCGGCCTCGACGATGGAGGCCTTATTAAGGGTGGTCTGCCGATCCTGGCCTTTTGGAACGCCGAGCTGATCCAGCCTCTCTATTCGCTTGGACACCAGATTAGTCAATATGGCCTTGGCTGATCCAGCCTTGCGCACGTCGTACTCGCCAGGCTGCAGCCACCCTTCGAAGTTACCCTGGGCCTCCTGGGGAAGGATGCCCTCACCGTTGGCTTGGATCAGGGCATCGAATTCGCTCTGTGGAACCCCGGAAAGCTGGGCTGCACGTGCAGTAACATCGCGGACACGTTCCCCGGCCCGCACCTGCAGGAAGCCTCCGGCCTTGTTTCGGTCGGTCAGAATGGCCACCACGTCAGAGGCTTTCATCCGTAAACGCAGATCGAAGGTGCCGGGCATCAACCTGGATTCAGACTGAGTGCTGGCAATGGCATGCAGGAAAGCCGCAGTGGACTTGACCACTCCAGCCTTGACTAGATTGGCACCCACCTGATCAGCCCCCTGGCCGCTCTCGACCGTAAACTCCAAAGGCTGCCCACCCGGGCCTGGATAGTCAGGGGCCACCTCCTTGGTGGCTACGATCCTAGGGGTGCCATGGCGCAGCCCTCCTACCAGAATCACCATACAGGAGGCAGCCAGCACAACAGCCAAGGCAATGATCACGGTCATGATCCGCTTGTGACGCTTGCGGCTTTCGCGTCGACGGCGCATCTCTCGCCTCGAGCGAGGAGGACGCGGCGGTTTAGCGGAGACCGGGGCTTGCCCATCGGCCACCCACTGAACCTTGTCCCGGAAGAAGTCCTGCATATCGTCGGCCAATTACCACTCCTTGTCGGCACGTTGGTCGTCCAGAGCCGACTGCAGCAGCACGACAGCGGACTGCTGATCGACCACGGGACGATGTCTTCGCCCGTCCACGCGGGCATCATAGAGCTGACGATGGGCGCTGACAGTCGTCAGTCGTTCGTCTCGCAATACTACACTGGGCAGCTGCTCATGGGCAACGTCGGCATTCTCCGCTGCCTCCTGAAGGCGTCCGGTCAGAGCGCGCACCCAACGGGACGCTTTTTTGGCGCTGCGTCCAGCCTGACCGCTCAAGAGCAGAGGATATCCGACCACGACTCGGGACACGCATTTATCCATAATCAGGTCTTCAACCTGGTCCAGGGCCTGAAAGTAGTCGCCCTGAACCCTGATGTTGCCAGCGGGAAAGGCCAGGGTCAGCTCCGGGTCCGACAGGGCCAGACCCACCCTGGCTTCGCCAAGATCAACCCCCAGCCATACGGCCGTATGTGATCGCACGGACAGCTCAGCCCTCTCGGACCTGGTCACTCAGGGCTTTCAAAGCACGATCAATGGCCGATGCATCCTGGCCGCCGCCCTGGGCAAAGTCAGGCTTGCCTCCACCGCCGCCACCCAGAACCTTGGAAGCGGTCCTGACCAGGTCGCCAGCCCTGAGACCACGGTCACGGGCTGCTTGGTTAGTGGCCACGAAGATGACAGGTTTGTCGTCCTCACTGACACCGGCCAGAGCGACCACAACCGGGTATTCCTCGCCCATGCGGGCACGCAGGTCGGTCACCGTCTTGCGCAGTGCATCGACCGAGCCGAAATGCCCCATATTCTGAGAGGCGATCTTGATTTCGCCTGGGGCATGCAGGGCCTGGTTGGCCAGTTCGGGCACAGCCTGTGCCATCTGCTGCTCATAGGTGGCCGCCAGCCTACGGTCGGACTCCTTGAGCTTGGCCAGCAGAGCAGAGATCCTGGATTCAAGCTCGTCAGGACGGGCGTTGAGCTTGTCTGAGAGCTGGGAGACCAGAGCATGCTCACGAGCGTTGTACTCGTAAGCCCCTTGGCCCACCACGGCATCAACTCTACGAACGCCGGTGCCCACCGAGGCCTCGGACATGATGGAGACTGCGCCGATCTTGCCTACGTGGTCCACATGGGTTCCTCCGCAGAGCTCCCGGCTCCAGCCGTCCTCGCCGATGGAGACCACTCGGACCACGTCGCCGTACTTCTCTCCGAACAGATGCATGGCGCCCAGGGCGATGGCATCGTCGTACTTCATCTCCTGCGTGGTCACGGCCAGGTTGTCACGCAGGCGGTCGTTGACACGCGCCTCCACCGCATCCATGGCCTGGCGGCTGGGTGCCTGCGACCACTGGAAGTCAAAGCGCAGCCTGTTGGGCGCATCCTCGGAGCCGCGCTGTGTAGCCTGGGGACCCAGCTCCTCGCGCAGGGCCTTGTGGACCATGTGCGTGGCGGTGTGCGAGCGGGCAATGGCCCCGCGCCGGTTCCTGTCAATGGTGGCCGTGGCCGTGGCCTGCAAGGTCAGCGTCCCCTCGGTCAGCCGGCAGCGGTGGATGGTCAGCCCCTTGATGGGCTTCTGCACGTCGTCCACCTCCAGAACGGCCCCGTCGTCGGTCAATATCTCGCCCTGGTCGGCCAGCTGGCCGCCTGCCTCAGCGTAGAAGGGCGAGCGGTCCAAAATCACCTCAACCTGGGCAGGGGCCTTGACGGCCGGAACCGCACCCTTGCCCTCCTGGATGATGCCCAGGACCGTCGAGCGGCTGGAGAAGTCGGTGTAACCCAGAAAAACCTGAGGCTCGTCCAGGCTCTTGCGCATATCGTCGTAAACGCTCAGATCCACGTTGTGCCGCTTCTTCATGGCATCGGCACGGGCTCTGGACTTCTGCTCGTTCATGAGCTTTCGGAACTCGTCCTGGTCCACCTTGACGCCCTGCTCAGCAGCCATCTCCAGGGTCAGTTCGATGGGGAACCCATAAGTGTCATGCAGGGTGAAGGCATCCTTGCCGGAGACCTCGGGTTCGCCCTTCCCGCTCTTGGCCTTCTTGACGGCCGTATCCAGAATGGTGGTTCCCTTGTCCAGGGTCCGGCGGAAGGCCAGCTCCTCGCCATAGGCCGATTCGGCCACCTCGGAAAAGGTGTCGTTGAGCTCTGGGTAGCTGGGGGCCATGGCTTCCTTGGAGACCGGGAAGAGCTGGGGCAGAACCTCCTGGTCCACGCCCAGCATCTTCATGGAGCGGATGGTCCGGCGCAGCAGACGACGCAGCACATAGCCACGGCCGACGTTGCTGGGACGGACACCATCGCTCATGATCATCAAAGCCGAACGAACGTGGTCGGCTACCACACGGAAGCGCACGTCATCCTGCTCATCGTCGCCGTAATGTCGGCCCGACAGGCCTTCGGCAGCCTGGATGACGGGGTAGACCTCGTCCGTCTCATAGATGTTCTGCTTGCCCTGGAGCAGATAGGCCAGCCGCTCCAGTCCTGCGCCGGTGTCGATGTTTTTATGTTCGAGCTCGCCTACGATGTGCAGGTCGGTCTTGGAACGGACGTTGTCCACCTCATAGTTCTCGAAGACCAGATCCCAGATCTCGATGTACCGGTTCTCGTCTGCCGAAGGGCCGCCCTCCTTGCCATAGGCAGGGCCGCGGTCCACATAGATCTCGGAGCAGGGGCCTCCGGGGCCAGGGCCGCCGGTGGTCCAGAAGTTGTCCTCCATGCCGAGGATCTCCATATGCTCCGGGTCGAAGCCCTCGTCCTTCCACAGGGAGCGTGCCTCGTCATCATCGGTGTAGGTGGTCACCCAGAGAGTATCGGGGTCGAAGCCGTAGCCGCCCTGGTCCTGGGGTTTGGTCAACAGATCCCAGGCATAGTGGATGGCCTCCTCCTTGAAGTAGTCCCCGAAGGAGAAATTGCCCAGCATTTGGAAAAAGGTGCCGTGACGCGTGGTCTTGCCTACTTCGTCGATGTCCAAGGTGCGCACGCACTTCTGATTGCTGGCCATGCGGCTCTTGGGCGGGGTCTGCTCCCCCAGCAGGTAGGGAATGAAAGGAACCATGCCGGCGATGGTGAAGAGCGTGGTTGGATTGGGCGAGATCAGGGAGGCGGAGGGAACCACCAGATGATCCTTGTCCTGGAAATAATCGAGGAAACGCTTGGCGATTTCCGATGTGCGCATGCTGCTTCTGCTCCTTCAGACCCGGTGAACGCCGACGGGATTACGGGTTGTCCAAATGACTCGGTTGTCCGGGGTGCGAACAGGACGCCCGCACTCCGAACTCTTAGCTGAATATGGTGATTTTACACCGGCCAGGCGCATCTGTCCTGGCCTGTCCGCCCCAGGCTCAGCCCTGGAAGCGGTCCAGATAGCGGCGGTCCAGCTCGTCCTGCCGCTGATGCATTGTTTGGGTGAACTGGCGAACCAGGCCGGACAGGGTCCGTGAAGCCACCTGGTCCTGGTCCTCGCCCAGCACGAATTCCCTTGCACGCTTGGGGGTATTGGCCCTCACATAGGCCTCGGCCTTGGTCACCAGGACCACGCCTGCCGTGACGCCCAGCCCCATCCAGAAGATCCGTTTGAACATCAGCGGGTCCTCCCCTCGTTCCCTTGGCCCTCATTGGCCTTTTGTGCGGTGGTCTTTGGTGCGGTGGAGGGCTTGGATTCGGCGCTGTTGCGGCCTCCTGAAAGGAATGACGAGATCGTCTTGCGCAGGGCGTAGAAGAAGGCTGCTGCTTTGATGACCGGCTTGCCAAGCATTGATCCGTACAGATCGGTCAGAGCACCGACGTTGCCTGCCGTGGTCGAAGCCGCTGCAGAGATGCGATTGACATCAGTCAGGGTCTGATTGAGCTGGGTGACCGTGCTGGCGGACTCGTCCAGGGTGGGCACGACATGCTCGCCCGTCTGCTTGATGGTCTGCGCCAGCTGATCGAAGAGCTTCCCCAGACGAATCAGGGGATAGATCAGAAACCCCGCCAGGATAGCGAAGGCAATGGCCGCTATCAAGCCGGCAATCTGTCCTACGTCCATCTGCTACCTCTCTTCCATTGGTACGATACTGGGGACCACGCTAGCACGCGCCGTCTATCAGTCCAGGCCATGACTGGCCTGTTGAAGCCGATTCATTGATTGAAGGACCGGACCTTGAGGGCCCGCTCAAAGGGAGCATCCGTATCGAAGTCGAATGTGGTGACGCTTCCGTTGCTTGGGCGGCTGCTAGTGTCGTAACGCCCGCCGCCGAAGCGGTTGACCAGACTGAGCAGGGTGTTGCCGTGCGAGATCAGCAGGACGCGATCCTCGTTCTTCAGGTGCGGGTCGGCTGCGATCAGGGCAAATCCTCCGGCAATCCGAGTCCAGTACTCGCTGTCGGACTCGGCATCACCAAAGGGGTCGGCCTCCTTGAGGAAGTCCCTGGTGGCGGCCAGACCGAAACGATCCACGATCTGCTGGTAGGTGCCTGCTCCATGGGGCGCGCCTGCAGCCCACCAGGCCATGGCCATGTCCTGCCCCTCGAAGTAGCCGTAGAACTGCTCACGGAAGTGGCTGTCGCTGACCGGTTCAGGCTTGTTCTCTGACTGGTTCTGGGCCAGGATCCTGCGGACTGTCTCCTGTGCCCGTGTGGTGTCCGAGCAGTAGGCTGCCGCAAAGCTCACCTTGCTCAATTTACGACCCGCACGGTCGGCATCTTCCAGCCCCGATGAAGTCAATGGCGAGTTGGACCAGCCCTGGAGACGGTTGTAGCGATTGAAATAGGTCTGCCCATGGCGGACGGCATACAGATGGAGCAACATGTCCCTATTATCCCACCCATACTCCAGCAGGGTCGGCAGATCCTGGCATGCAAAGAGCCCCGGACGAACCGGGGCCCCAAAGTCGCAGGCGATCAGCGAGCGTAGAACTCGACCACGTACTGGATGTTGATCTGAACCGGGATTTCCTCCGGCTCGGGCTTGCGAACCAGGCTGGCCTTCAGAGAGGCCAGGTCCACGTCCAGGTAGCCGGGAACTGCCGGCAGCACATCCCGGTGGACGCCTTCGGCGGCAATCTGGAAGGGCACCATGGTCTGGCTCTTGGGCTTGACCTGGATGGTCTGGCCAGGCTTGACCCTGTAGGAGGGACGATCCACGATGTTGCCGTCGACCAGGATGTGGCGGTGGACCACGTACTGGCGGGCCTGGGCGGTGGTGCGGGCGATGCCTGCGCGCAGGACCAGGTTGTCCAGGCGGCACTCCAGCTCGCGAAGCATGGCGGCACCGGTCTGGCCGGACTCGTGGGTGCCCCGCTCATAGGCGGCGCGCAGCTGCTTCTCGGAGACGCCGTACTGGGCGCGCAGCCTCTGCTTCTCGCGCAGACGGACGGCGTAGTCGGACTCGGTGCGACGGCGGCTGCGGCCGTGCTCACCGGGGCCGTAGGGGCGCTTCTCGAACAGGCGCTGGGCCTTGGGAGTCAGGGCGATGCCCAGAGCGCGGGACAGGCGGACCTGGCGACGCGCACGCTGAATGTTAGTCATTGATGCAATCCTTACTTGCTTCTGTCGTTATCTGAACGAAGACGGCCGAAACCGTCGAGTCAGGCCTCTCCAATGCTTCACCGTGCCAAGCACGAACGACCTTGCGGCCGCCGACCCATTGATGGGCTGAGACTCCAGATAGGTTCGCGCACAAATACGCAAACCAAGTGTTTATTAAACCACACAAGCCCGACCTGCGAGCGCATGAATGTCGTGATATATTCATACCAACGGTCGGTATCATATTGAGCCAAGGCTTAGGCTCCTCGACCGATCAATGAAGATTCAACTCAGCATCCTGAAAGGAGGACGACCATGGCCCGCAACGCACACCCTGAGCTGACTCAGGAGAGAATCATCAAAGCCGCCACTGAGCTCTTCAGCAGCCAAGGCTACGACAAAACCAGCATGCAGGACATCATCGAGGCGACCGGAGGCTTGAGCAAAGGGGCCGTCTACCACCATTTTCGGTCAAAGGAGGACCTCTTCGATTCCGTGACCGACAGGTTGATGAACACCATGAGCGAGACGACCAGCAAGACCCTTGTCCAGGCAAAGCAGGGCACGGCATTGGAGCAGCTGCAGTCGCTCTTCTCTCCTAAGCAAGCGCGCAAAAGGTTGGAGGCTGCGGATCTGATGTTCCATAAATTCAACCCAAAGGCCAATCCCAAGATGATCGGCATGGAATTCACCGCCTTGGTGGATGAGCGGGACGACTTTGTCGACCTATTCAAACAGGGCAATCAGGACGGTTCACTGCATGTAGACCATGTCGAACAAACTGCAGAGACCTTCCGTCTGCTGGCCAACATGTGGCTGCTGCCCTTCTTTCACCGGGGCACGCAGGCGGAACTGCGAACCAGAGCCGCGTGCTTTTTCTCGATCATGCAGGGCCTGGGCATCCCCCTGCAAGATCAGGGATTCTCCGACCTGCTGGCCTACTTCGGCACCGACGCCAAAACCAACAACGAGGAAAAGACTGAAAGCGAAGTAGGTATATGAACCCGCCCGCTCACGATCAAACATCCAACATGGAACGCTCTAAGGGCAAGGGGCTGCTGACACCTCCATTCATTGCTCTTCTGACAACCGAGATTCTCTCCAATCTAGGGCAGACATGCTTGGTCTTCGCCCTTCCGCTTCACCTGCTCAACATCTCAGGATCGGCATCCCTCTATGGCATGGCCTCCGCTATGGCCGTCCTTCCATCCATACTCCTGACACCTCTGGGCGGAGCTCTGGCCGACCGGCTGCACAAGCAGTCCACCATGGCGGTGCTGGACATTCTGTCAGCATTGACCTCCTTCTTGTACATCCTGATCAGCCGCAAGCTCGACCCTGTTTTTTTGACCGTGGCCTGTATGATGCTGGTCAATGCCTACAGGGCCTGCTACAGCCCAACGGTGCAAGCAGCGCTTCACTGCCTGGTAGACAGCAAAGACCTGACACGTGCATCAGCCCTGGTTTCCCAGGCGATCTCCCTCGTTGGAATGATCGGACCAGTATTGGCCGGCATGGTCATGGGATTCTTCGGAATCATGCAGGTAGTCGGGGTTTCAGCCTCGGTCTGCCTTCTGTCGGCTGCCTGGATCAGGATCGCCGTCAGAATTCCCGAACCAGCACAAAGCCACTCCCAAGGCCCAAGAGCACTCGTAAGCCATCTGGTCGCGGACACGAAAACAGCTGCACAATTTCTGGTCAGGAATAGCAACCTCAAAGTGGTCATAGGACTCAGTCTGGCGGCCAACCTGATCTTTGCCTCCTACATCAACGTGGCCCTGCCTTATATGGTCACTCGCACGCTGGGCCTGAGCAACGCCATGCAGGGGCTGGCCGAAGGAATACTGGCCTGCGGGAGCCTGCTTGGAGCCATCTTGGTGTCCATCCGTCCAGCCTGGTTCTATCTGCAGCGGATACCTCTGCTGCTCTCGGGCAGCGCCTTGGTCCTCCTGCCCATTGTCGCAGGACTGCTTCTGCATTCGCCCACTCATGTCCTCTTCGCCCTGGTAACCGGGTGCATGGCTCTGGCTGCAGGCATGGTGCAGACGGTCAACATCACTTCCCTGTCCTATGAACAGATTCACACCCCCGCAAGGCTGATAGGCAAGGTAATAGGACTGACCAACAGCTTGTGCATGTGCGCGATCCCGCTGGGACAGGCCGCCTTTGGCCCGCTGATCGACCACAGCCCTATGACCCTGATCATCACTGGTGTGGTCATGGTGACATTGCTGACATGTCTAATCGCCAGGCTGGCCATGAAACCGGACAAATAACTGGCATGACAGATCTATTTGGGATGGTCCAGGAATCTGGCATTATTCGATCATACTGGGGTCGGAGCTGACAGGAGCGACCAGGGTGGCCCGTGTGCGTGTCAGGCGTGAGACCATAAGGCCGACACAGGCATAAGCCAGCGCGAACAAGGCAACCACGGTCAGCGGAAGGCCCCAAGAGACTAGACCTGCTGCGCTTGAATCCATTATTGATTGGACTGCAGTGTTGTACCACCAGCCCGGAGTCAGTTTGCCGATGGTCTGCATGACCGGCGGCAGGGGGCCGCCGGAACTCGACCCGGATGTGAACATAACCACCAGACCGAAGGTGACCCCGACGGAGTTTATGAGTGAAGAAGAAGGATTGAACTGAGCAAGCATGAATCCAAAGGATGCCGCCGATACAGCGAATATCAGCATGACGAAAAAGCTCAGCAGCACTCTCCCCCAGCCAAGTGAAGCCAAGGACACCCCCGATGCCGCCATACCGAAAGCAACGAGTGCCACGTAGTATGCCCAGGAGATGCCTGCCACAATGAGGGCTGCTGTGATTTCCTGTCCATTCAGGCTGCTTGATCGCATTGGAGAGGCAAGCAGGCGTCGATGTCGGTCAGGAGAACTGAAAGCTCCGAAGAGCGTAGCAACGCAGACTGTCAATGCCGTCATCAAGGGAAAGGCAGCCAAGCCGACTGTCGTAGCAAAGCCTTTCAACAGGGCTCCATGGTCATCGGTCTTCGGGCTGGCATGGATGTCCACATGTGGCTGGTTGCCGGCATAGTGGGCTACTGCGTAGGCAGCCGCATCCTTGACCGCTGCATATGAATGCAGCTCCATCGAACCGTTTTGGCCTAGACCCGTCAGCAAAGCAGTACGAAGAGCATCAAAATAACTATCCACCTGCAATTGTGCCAGACTGCCGCGGCTGGAATTATAGGAGGCAGCAGTTTCAACTTTCGGGAAACCAGGTGTCTGATCACCACTACGAGCTTGAACAGAAGTGTCTTCAAGTGCATCAAGGAACCGTTGGCCATATCCGTCTGGGATGATGACGATCAAATCGCTTTTGCCGGATACATTGGCGTCCTGCAGGGCTTGAGGCTTATCTTCGACTGCCACCAATCGGGCCGATTTGCCCAGATACTTCTTCAGACCCTGGCCCAGCTCGCAACCAACCTGGTTACCGCAGTCCCGGTTGATGACGACTACCTTCGCACGTGCGGGTTCAAAGCGCCCAACCGCGCTTGAGGCATTGGCACGTACCGCGGCCTGCATGTTCGCAGAGCCGACGACAATCATGATCAGGCTCATACCCACTAGATACAGGAGAAAGTAGAACTTATGCGCCCAGATGACGCGCAGCGCTGTTTTACAAGTATTCATACCGTTGTTTCCTTAGGAGCAGGCCACAGATAGTCAGGAAGATGGCGGCCATAATGGCCAGGATGCCGCAGGTGCGGGCGAAGGGTGCCAGGCTGTCGTAGTAGACGATGTCGTAGAAGAGGTTGGAGACCTGCTTGACTGGGTTGAGCAGGTGAAGAATAGGAGCATGCTCCTGAATGGCGTTGTTGAGGTCCATAGTCATGCTGCCGTAGAGGCCGATAAAGGTACTCAGGGTGCAATCGATGCCTATGACCAGACCAACCTTCGTTTCGGTGGGGAGTTTTGGAATCGCGCCCATCATAGAGCCGAAAGCGGTGGCCATAAAGGTGCCCACGGCGATAGCTATGAGTGCTATCGGGTCACGGCCATCGTTTTGCACGCCGCAGACTGTGCGGACAAAGATGTAGGCGACCAGGAGGCTGACTGCGGAAACGAGCCAGGAGGCCAGGAAGGCGCCCGCTGCCTGCCGCCACTTCGGGCTGGGAGAGCTGGCCCGTCGGGCTCCCAGGGCTGAAAGGTTGGGCTGAGTCCTGGCAATCATCTCGGCAGCGGTGCTGGCACCGATAAGGCAGGCCATAGCGAGCACAGCAAAGAAGTAGGGCGCGGTCATAGAAGGGTGGATGTGCGTCAGTCGGATTTGCTTGGTGAAGGTCTGTCCGCCGGATTGCAGCAGAATTTGGTTGCTTGGTGAGGCAATGGCTGCCCTTGCGGAGTTGGCCTGGTTGAAGCTGCCCAGCGAGGCGGACAGAATGGAGACCGCTATGCCTTCGGAGGCGGTTGCATCGGATTGGATGCTGGCGGCTTCGTGGTCGGACAGGACCATGTTGACCCGTCCGCCAGAACCCGCGTACAGGTAGCCGATATCCTTCCGGCTATCCAGACGCGTGTTCGCCTCGTCCCTGGAAGCCACTGCCGTCGGGATAAGCAGCTGAGTGTCATTGGATCCAGCCTTGGGCTTCTTCGATAGTGATGAGACCAATTCGTCAGCACCTGGGCTGGCTTTCCAATTGGCATCTGAGACTATGGCGAAGTGCTGTGCCTCGGCGGTGTAACTGTCTTGCAGATTGCCCATGATCCCCATCACCAGAGCGGCCAGAATGACTGGGAAGGCCAGGACCCAGAAGAGGGAGGAGGTGTTGCGTATCGAGGTCTTGACGTTGATCAGGAATGAGTTCCACATAGATAGGTGCTCCTTACGGCAATTGAGCCTGGGGACCGCGCTCAGTCGCGCAGTTCCTTGCCGGTCAGTTCCAGGAACACGTCGTTCAGGGATGGCGGACGGCTGGTCAGGTGGCCGTAGCTGGTTTGGGTGGACTCCAGAACCGTCAGCACGTCCTGGAGGTTGTGCTCGCCCTGGCGACAATGGATAACCAGTTCCTTTCCGTCATAGTCGACGGATTGGGCCAGGGGCAGGGCACGGATCTGGGCCAGGGTGGAGTCCTGCAGATCCAAAGTCTCGACGGTGACCTGCTCGCCGGCCTGGACCATGCCCTTGAGCTCCTCGGCAGTGCCTAAGGCGATCTGACGACCGTGATCCATGATCATGATCCGTGTACAGATCTGCTCCACCTCCTCCATGTAATGGCTGGTGTAAACCACCGTGGCTCCCTGGGCGTTCAGCCGTTCGATGCCCTCAAGAATGGCGTTGCGGCTCTGAGGATCAACGGCAACGGTGGGTTCATCGAAAAAGATGAGGTCGGGCTGATGAGCGATGCCACAGGCGATGTTGAGCCTGCGCAGCAGACCGCCCGAAAGTTTACCGGGTCGGAACTTGCGGAAGTCACCCAGCCCCACAAAATCGATTGCCTGCTCGACTAAATTCTTACGTTCGGCCTTCTTGGGCACATAGAGGGAGCAAAAATAGTCGATGTTCTCCTGCACGCTCAGTTCGTTGAAGACGGCTACATTCTGTGGAACCACGCCAATATGACTTTTAATGTCGTAGGAGGTCGGGGTCATCTCCTGTCCGAATATCCGAACCGTCCCCGCTTCAAAGCTGAGCAGGGCCAGTATGCAGTTGATGGCGGTTGACTTGCCTGAACCATTGGGGCCAAGCAGTCCGAATACTTCACCTCGGCTGACATCCATGTCGAAGTGGTCCAAGGCCACCATGTCACCGTAGCGCTTCACCAATGCGCTGACCTGCAAGGCCGGCTCTTGCTCAAGTGAACTGTTCATAACTCCATCATCCCAGCTACGGCTGGCCCAACACCATGACAGCCGTCATCAATGTTGTGGATGCTCAAATCACAACTCATGACATTTGTCATAGGCAGTCCTGCCTGCGCTTAGGCTCAGGAACGGGTAGCCTGACAATTACTATTTGAGGCAATAGGACGGACAGGGCGAGGAGACATTCATGGGCAGGATAGCTGGCTGGCTGGTCCTGCTTGGCCTGGGAACCTCATGCGGATCATGGTATGGTTCAGGAGTTTCAGGAATTCTGATTGCCGGCCTCTTAGCATCTGTAGCTGCAGGAGCCCTGTGCGAATGGCTGCTGCCAGCGCCAGGTTCCATCTGGGGCGGCGCTCTGGTATCGCTTTTGGCAACGTTCATTCCCGACTGGCTTTTCTTCTTGCCAGCCCTGGCCTTCGAGGCGGGGGTCGGACTCGGAGCTATGATTACGGCTACCAGATCAGCCGGCAAGAAAGACTACCAGGCCAAGGACTCCGGGCTGGTCCGGCCCAGGCTGATCTTGGCCTTGCTGCCGGCATTTTTTTGGCTGATACCTGCTGTGGCCGACCTCATACTGTTCAGAGGCCTCATCCAACGCCATGCCCTGCTGGCTTTGTTGACCTCAGCACTGGCACAAGGCAGCGGACTGGCATGTGCGCACTTGGCGGTGGCTAAGGAGCATGTCTGGCAGATTGAAGACACCGAGCGCTACCGGATTCGCCAACTGCACGGCCGCATCAATGACCTTGACGAGGAAAGGGCCCAAGCGACCCGAATGGCACACTTATCCGAGCGGACCCGGATCGCCCGAGATATTCATGACAATGTGGGCCACCAGCTCACCCGCGCCATCATGCAGATCCAGGCTGGCAGAGTGGTTGCGCAGGGCAAGGGCGATCAGAGTACCGAGCAGATACTGGATGATGTCGGCAAGACCCTGGATGAGGCCATGACCACAATCCGTCGTTCGGTGCATGACTTGGAGGATAAGGGCACTGACTTCGCCTCCCAGATGGAGAATGCCAGCTCCGAGGCTTCTATGGGGCGGCTAAAGGTCGATCTGAACAACGGCATCGAGACAGCTCCTGCGCCAGTGTGCCGTTGCCTGGCCACCATCGTCCGCGAGGCCCTTACTAATACGGTCCGCCATTCTTCAGCCAGGTCAGCGCAGGTCATTCTGCGCGACCTCCCAGCCTTCTGGCAGATGGTGGTGCAGGATGACGGCGGGATTCAGCAATCGCAGCCTGACAGCTCGCACCTAAAAGAGCCGGAGCTTCAGCGGGGCATGGGACTGGCCGATATGGAAGCCAGGGCCAGAGCCTTGGGCGGCACGGCCAACAGCGGTCCCAACCGACAGGGATGGAAGGTTTTCGTATCCTTGCCCAAAGAGCCCTGGTCCGACCACAGCAAAGCTGAGCGTGCAGAGGATAAGAAGGTCATGGCATGAAAGTCGCTATCGCTGATGACGATCCGATCGTCTGCTCGTCACTATCAACGATTTTGACGGCAACCGGTACTGCAGACGTGCTCTGGACCGCCAATGACGGTCAGTCAGCCCTCGAGAGTTTTCAGGCTGCTGGCGGCAGGCCTGACGTGCTGCTTCTTGATGTGCAGATGCCTGGCATGAATGGCCTGGAGGCGGCGGAGCGCATCATCGCCATGGATTCGACTGCCCGGGTGCTCTTTCTGACTACCTTTGCAGACAAAGAGTATATTTCCCGCGCCTTGGCCTTGGGTGCCAAGGGCTATGTGATCAAGCAGGACGTGGCCTCAGTGGTGCCGGCCCTCCAAGCCGTCATGGCCGGTCAGACGGTTCTTGGCGCCGAGGCAGTGGCTAACCTGTCCCTTGGCAAGCAGGAGGAGCAGGCACGAAAGGATCCAGCCGAGCCTGTTCCCACGCGCTTCCAAACCTTGACCGACCGTGAGCGTGAAATAGCCGCTCTGGTAGCCGATGGCCTCGATAACCAGGCTATCGCCAGGCAGCTCTACCTCAGCGAGGGCACCATCCGCAATCACATCTCAGCCATCCTGGCCAAGACCAACCTGGCCAACCGCACCCAGCTAGCTGTGGAATGGCTGTCCTCACAAGAGTCATGAGCATACAGCTTTTGGAGCCTCGATCGTTCAGAGCTTTTCGATCGGTGCCAAGCGCAGCATCAGCCTTTTGGTCCCTTCGGAACCGAAGTCCACGGTCAGGACTGAGTTATGCCCCTTGTCCTGAATATCGATCACCTTGCCCAGGCCATACTGGTCATGGGCAACCCTGTCACCCAAGGAGAAGTCCTGAATGGAAAGTCCGTTCGACTTGGGCTGGGCTGAGACTCTGCCAGCTTGTGGGGTTGACGACGAGCCTGCTGTGCTGCGCCTGGTCGTAACCCTTCCATTTCTGGAGGAGAAGTTGCGAGAGCCATGCCCGGATGATCCGAACGAGCGCTGCGAGGAAGTCCGCGAGCGCTCGTACCCATTGCGGGAAGAGCCAAAGCTGGAGCCGAACCCGCCAAATGAACGATGACCGAATGCACGGCCGTCGCTTTCATCCTCGAAGCCGCCGAATTCGTCCTCGTCGTCACCTAGGTCCCAGCCTGCGCGCATCCGCTCATTGCCGGCCTGCCGACGCTTCCAGTCGATCAGATCGTCAGGGATGTCGTCAAGGAATTGGCTGGGCAGCATCTCATTGACCTGCCCCCACTGGGAGCGGACGGCCGCCCGGGTCAGATAAAGACGCCTCTTGGCACGGGTCACGCCCACATAGGCCAGTCGGCGCTCCTCCTGCATCTCGTCGGCATCCTCAAGGCAGCGAGAGTGAGGGAAGGTTCCTTGCTCCATGCCGGTCAGGAAGACCACCGGATACTCCAGGCCCTTGGCCGTATGCAGGGTCATCAGCGTCACCTTGCCCGAGTCGTCGCCCAGGCCCGGCAGCTGGTCCGAATCGGCCACCAGTGCCGTGGTCTCCAGGAAACCGGTCAGCGTAGCGTCGGGAGTCTTCTGCTCGAACTCGGCTGCCACGGACTGCAGCTGACCGAGGTTCTCAAGCCGGGAGGCATCCTGCGGATCCACCGACTTGCGAAGCTCGTCCAGCATGCCGGACTCCTCCAGAACCTTTTCAACGATCTGCGATGGCTTGGTGTCGTGCTCTGCGGCAAAGTCGGTCAGGGCGGTAATCAGATCCCTGAAGGCCTTCATCCGCTTGACCATCAGCGTGGAAGCCCCGGGCACCTCCTCGATATGCTGCACCCCCTCCCAGAAGGAGACCTGATGCAGATCCGCATAGGAGGTCGCCGCCGCCTCGGCACGTGCGGCCAGGCCCCGCTTGGGCACGTTGAGTATCCGCCGCATGTTCACGTCGTCCTGGGGATTGGCGATGGCGTGCAGGTAGGCCAGGGCGTCCTTGATTTCCTTGCGCTCGTAGAAGCGGGTTCCGCCCACCAGCTGATAAGGCAGGCCAGCATTGATGAGCCCCTCCTCCAAAGCCCTGGACTGGGCGTTGGCCCGGTACATGATGGCCATGTCGGAGTAGGGAATGCCCTCCTCGCTGCGCAGCCTGGCAATCTCGGTGGCGATCCAAGCAGCCTCCTGCTGGGCATTGTCGGCTGCATAACCCACGATGGGCTCCCCCTTGCCCAATGCAGTCCAGAGCTTCTTGGGCTTGCGGCCCTCGTTCTTGACGATGATGGCGTTGGCTGCGTCAAGTATGGTCTGGGTGGAACGGTAGTTCTGCTCCAGGAGGATGGTCCGGGCTCCGGGGAAGTCCTTCTCAAAGTCTCTGATGTTGCTGATATCGGCCCCTCGGAAGGCATAGATGGACTGGTCTGAATCCCCCACCACGGTAATCCAGGCCTGGTCCTGCTTGCCCGCATCGGCACCAGCCAGCTCACGCATGAGCACATACTGGGCATGGTTGGTGTCCTGGTACTCGTCCACCAGCACGTAACGGAAGCGATGGTGGTAATACTGCGCCACCATCGGGGATTGCTGGAGCAGCTGGACCGTGCGCACGATCAGATCGTCGAAGTCGACCGCGTTGGCCTGAGCCAGCCGGTGCTCGTACTCGGCGTAGATCACGGAGTAGAGCTCCTCCTCGTTGCCGAAGCGGGCGGTGATCTGCTGGCCGCGCTGCCCAGGCCGGTAGTCGGGAGCATACTCCTGAAGCTGTGTGCGCCAATCCTGCAGGTTGTTCTTGTAGTCAGATATGTGGCTCAGAATGTTCCTGGGGGTGTAGCGCTTCAGATCAATGTTGAGATCCTTGCCGATCAGTTTGATCAGACGCTCGGAATCGGCTGCGTCATAGATGGTGAAGCCCGATCGCAGGCCGATCTCTTTGCCGTCCCGCCTCAAAATACGCACGCAGGCCGAGTGGAAGGTAGACACCCACATGCGGTCGGCCACAGGCCCGATCAGCCTGCGCAGACGTTCGCGCATCTCGGATGCCGCCTTGTTGGTGAAGGTGATGGCCAGGATCTGGCTGGGCCAGGCGCCAAACTGGCTGAGGATCCAGGCAATCCTGCGGGTCAGCACCCTAGTCTTGCCTGAGCCCGCGCCTGCCCCTATCAGCAGGGCCGGCCCTTGGTATTGAACTGCCTCGGCTTGCCGATCGTTGAGCCCCTTGAGCAGCTCCTTGGCGCTGCGCTGGATCAAGTCCGGTTCCTCGTTCACAAGCCACCTCTTGCCATCTGGTCTCGGTCACCGTCACAGGCCGGATGGCGCACACCCGGCAAACAATTATTTCTACCACAAAGCGGTGTCATCGGCCCAGACTCAGGGGTTAGCAAGCATATATAAAACCCCCGTCCGCCTGAATATGGAAAGCGAACGGGGTTTAGTCGGGGAAGTCGAGATGACCCAGTCAGTTGCGCATTTGGTCCTTGGCATTGTTGACAGCCTCGGTGGCGCCCTGCTCAGCCTTGGCCTTGCCGACCTTGGCATCGGCCTTGGCCTGGTCCATCTTGTCAGAGGCGGCGTCCTTCGCGTCGCCCATCTTGTCCTGGGCAGCGTCCTTGGCGTCGCCCAGCTTGTCGGCAACGGCGTCCTTGGCATCGGATGCCTTGTCCATAACCGTGTCCTTTACATCGCCTGCGACGTCGGAAATCTTCTCGCCGGCAGACTTCATGGCATCCTTTGCATCATCCAGAATCCCCATATGGTCCTCCTTAGGTCCTTTAACGCACCGCGACGATGCGTGACCATTGCGGTCGATTTTCACTGTAACAGTCAGGACCTTGAATCCGCGGATTGACGGGCTGACACGCCAAGAAGACACTCCAATCCGCTGGAGGTGAAACCTAGCGGATCCAGGCAGCCGGACCACAGTCCCAGAACCGGGTTATCTTGGTGTTTATCCGTCGGGACCATAGGGGCCCCGCTTTCATGACGACAAGGAAGATGACATGCAGGAACTTGAGGAGCGAATCCGCCGCCAGGGCACGGTCAAGCCTGGCAATGTACTCAAGGTGGACGCATTCCTCAACCATCAGTGCGACGTGCGGCTCTTCGACCACATGGGCGCTGAATGGGCCCGCCTGTTCGCTGGGCACCGGGTCGACAAGATTCTGACCATCGAAGCGTCAGGCATCGGCATCGCCTGTATGGCCGCCCGCCACTTCGGCGACGTTCCGGTGGTCTTCGCCAAGAAGACCCAGTCCATCAACCTTGACGGCGACCAGTACACGGCCAGGATCTACTCCTTCACCAAGCAACGGGAGTATCCCGTCATCGTGGCCAAGCGCTTCCTCGATGAGGACGAACACGTGCTTATTCTTGACGACTTCCTTGCCAAGGGAAACGCCCTGCACGGTCTGATCGACATCTGCCACGACGCCAAGGTCGTCATTGAGGGCATCGGCATCGCCGTGGAGAAGGGCTTCCAGGAGGGCGGCCGTACCCTGCGCAAAGAGGGATACAACCTCAAGTCCCTGGCCATCGTGGAAAGCATGGACCCGGATACCGGGACCGTCACCTTTGCTCAGAATCCAGCCTGAGCAGGTCGGCGCCCGGTCCGGGTCGCGAAAACAATAACGTCAGTCAGTCAACCTGATGCTCGCTGGTGCCGCCCTCCAGAATGGTCTTCACGTCGTTCAGGGAGATGTCGACCATAGCAGTCACTGCAGCATCGGTATAAAAGCCAATGTGGGGCGAGACCTCCACATTGGGCATAGCCTTGAGGGTTTCCAGGGCCTGGTTGCCGACCTTGGTCCCACTCAGATCCTTTTCGAAGATGCCCGCCTCACCCTCAATGGTGTCGATGGCGGCACCGGCGATGGACTTGGACTGCAGGGCCTCGATCAGGGCCGGGGTGTCCACAATAGGGCCGCGGGCGGCGTTGATCAGGAAGGCTGAGGGCTTCATGGCATCCAGGGCCTGTGCGTTGATCAGATGGTGGGTGGTTTCGTCCAGCGGCGTATGAACGGTGACGATGTCGGCCCGCTTCAAAAGGGTGGGCAGATCCACATAGTCCAGGGTGTCCGCCAGTTCGGGGCGATGAACCGGGTCGTTGGCGATGACGGTGGAGCCCAGGGCACGGAAGATCCTGGCCACAGCCGATCCGATCTTGCCGGCTCCGATGATCCCCACGGTCAGGTTATGAATCTCGTGAGCCTGGAGCCCATCCCAGGTATAGTCGTCCTTGGCCTCGCGAGCGCTGGCCTCCCCCAGATGCCGAACCAGACGCATGACCTGGGCCAGAACCAGTTCGGAGACCGACCGGGGCGAGTAGGCAGGCACGTTGGTGACGACCAGCCCGTTCTCCCGAGCGGCCTGCAGGTTGACGATGTCATACCCGGTGATCCGCAGGGTCAGCTGCTTGAGGCCATACTCCTTGAGGCGCTGGTAGAGCTCTGGTTCGGGCAGAGCGGCATGCTGCTGGATGACGATGCCGTCGTATCCTTTGATCATGTCCACGGTCTTCATGTCCAGATCGCGCTGGGTGGTATCCACCTGAATGTCATTGGCTTGGGCCCAGGCCCGAATGGCCTCCTGCTCGTCCGGACGTACTGAATACATGAGAATGCTGGTCATTTTCTTGTCCTTGATGACTGTCTTCATTGATGGTTGTTAGATGATAATTGTCGAATGAATAGCCGGAGGAATCAGCCGCGATGTTCACGCATATAGTGGCCGATCCGCTCCACGGCGGTGTGCAGATCCTCCATAGAGGCCGCATAGGAGATGCGGACATAGCCTTCTCCTCCCGGTCCAAAGCTTGCTCCGGGGATCACCGCCACCTTGGCCTTTCGAGCCAGGTCGTAGACGAAGCTCCAGCTGTCGCGCATGCCCTCGGGCAGCCGGGCGAAGATATAGAAAGCGCCCTTGGGATCAATGACGTCCAAACCAACCTCGGGCAGGGCCTTAACCAGATAATCCCGCCGCATGCGGTAGGCCTCGCGCATCGGGTCCGTGTCGTTCATGCCCTTGGTCAGAGCTTCCTGGGCCGCATACTGGGCATTGGTGGTCACTGAAGTGACCGTGAACTCATTGACCTTGCCGATCTGGTCAATGACATCTGCGGGGCCGGCGGCGATGCCGACCCGCCATCCCGTCATGGCATGGGACTTGGAAACCCCGCCCAGAACGACCGTTTGCTCGGGCAGGATGGTGCCCATGGATACATGGGTGCCCTGGTAGGTCAGCTCGGCGTAGATCTCATCACTGAGCACGAAGAAGCCGTGCTTGCGCGCCACTTGGGCCAGAGCCTCCAGATCCTCGCGAGCATAGGTCACGCCGGTGGGATTGGTCGGATAGTTGAGCACCAGGGCCTTGACAGGACCATCACTATTTTCGATGGCAGCCTCCAGCTTGTCAGGTTTGAGAATGAATCCGTCATCAGAGGTGTCGACGAAGACGGTCTTGGCTCCGCTCAGCTGAGCAATAGGAATGTAGAGCGGAAAGATGGGCGTGGGCAGGATGACCGTATCACCCGGGTTGATCATGGCGGTAAGGCCCGAGAAGATGCCCCCAGTAGCCCCGGCCGTAATCACAATCTGCCTGTCAGGGTCGCAGTCCAGCCCATACTTGTCGTGAAGATAGTCCGCCGCCGCCTTACGCAGACTGGGCATGCCACGACTCTCAGTGTAATGACTGTGGTTGTCTTGGATGGCCTGGATGCCCGCTTGCTTGACATGCTCGGGGGTGAAGAAGTCCGGCTCCCCAAGAGTCAGCTTCACGATGCCGTCAATACCAGCGATCTCCCTGTTGAATCCGAGAATGTCGCTCGGCGCCAGAGCTTTAACTCTGGCATTCATATGATCCGCCAATGTCATTGGCTTGTCCTTTCCCATGCGGTTACTGCAACCATTGTCGCTGGTGCTGTCCTACCGACTATGGGGTGACGATGCACGGGAAATGCTGTCGACGACTGCAGGGCCGGTGGATTCCGATCCGTGCAACCGTTCCAGCAAGGCACCCGGCGTCACAGATCGAATCCGTGCCACCAATAGGTAAATCGTGTGCCCTGCATACTGAAACCTCCTGCGGAATCTGCAATCAGCATTGACAATAAGCGTACAGCGAAGTTTCATCAATCCCAAAAGGCGACCATTATTTGACCAAGCACTTGCGCAATTATGGACGCGACAGGCATCTGAAGATCCATACCAGACGGCGTAATTCCCTTGATTGCATAGGCTCGCTCATTCCTCAAGCAGACGCATGGCAGCCTGCGAATCCGTGATCAGCACGTTGGCATAGCCGCCAAGAAGAGCCGCCCGCATGGATGCTATCTTGAAAGGACCTCCCGCCACCAGTATGGAGCAGGGCTTCTTGCGCAGCTGATTCAGCTGTATCCCTACCGTTCTCGCGTCAATGCCGTCATCCGCAATGGAGCCATCGGCAGCGATGAATCGTGAAAGCACATCGCCGACAGCCTTGTGCTGCAGCATGGCAATCTCCCTACGGGAGAGATATCCCAGCTTGAAGAGCATGGCATCGTCACGAACGGTTCCGCAGGTAAACAAGGCGATATCGGTCCGATCGCCCTGACGAACAATCCTGTCTATAAAACGGTCCTTGAGCACAATATCCCGAGTCAATGCGTTGTCGAAGATGACCGGCAGGGGCAGCACTGTAGTGGTGGTGCCGAAGGCCATGCCGAATTTCAAGGCGATATCCGCGGCATAGTTGTTGAAGTCAGATGCGGAGACACTTCCCTTCAGCTGCACCACCGATACATCCTTGTGCTCATTAGGTCGCAGATGATCGGCTACAGCCTTGAGGGTCCTCCCCCAGCTGATCCCCAAACGGTCGTGATCGCCGACAATCTCCGCCAGATAATCCGCTGTAACCGCGCCTAGTCTATCTCTGATGGCCTCTTCGTCACCGGTCGAATCATATGACAGCCTGACATCTCGCAGGCCGAAAGTCACTTTGAGTTTTCTGGCCAGGGATTGCAAATCAGCATGAGGGTCCGCGATGATAACCCGAACAAGCCCTTCTTGCCTGGCGTAGGCCAGAAGACGCGAAACCGTCGGGCGAGAAACGCCCAGTCTGCGGGCGATGGCGTTTTGACCCAAGCCCTCCTCGTAATACCAGTGACAGACTGTGACAGCTTGATTCCTATGCTGTTCATCGTCGATCATGAAACTTCCTCTTCTCCTAGTCGTGCGGAAACAGCAGCCAATGACAGCGTCACGTCATGTGATGTTCGAGCTTCAGTTTTTGAACATATGTTCATTTTAGCATTTTACTTCCGTGCATTGACTGTTACAGTGATGCCCACAAGGAGGTAACAATCATGCAGATCAATCGCCTAATCGATCACACGCTGCTCAAGCCGGAGGCAACACTCGCTCAGATCGACCAGGTCATCGACGAAGCCCTGAACAATCATTTCTATTCGGTCATGGTCAACCCCTACTGGGTTTCCCACGTCCATGAGCGGGTCAAAGGTTCGGATGTCCTGACTGCCTGCGTCATCGGCTTCCCCCTGGGTGCCAACACCACAGCCAGCAAGGTCGCCGAAAGCCGGGAAGCCATCGCAAACGGAGCCGATGAGCTGGATATGGTAATCAACATCGGCGAAATGACGGGCGGTCGAGAGGAGCTCGTTGCCAAGGATATTCGTGCAGTCGTCGAGACCGTGCATCAGGCAGGAAAAGTCATCAAGGTCATCATCGAGACAGCTCTGCTTGACGATAAGCAGATCGCGCGGGCCAGCAGGCTGGTGGCCGACGCAGGCGCTGATTTCGTCAAAACATCCACTGGATTCGCCAGCCGTGGGGCCAGTGTGCACGACATCGAAGTCATCAAACAAGCAGTCGGCGACAGAATTCACATCAAGGCCGCCGGCGGCATCCACACCAGGCAAGAGGCTGAGGCCCTGATCAAGGCAGGTGTGGAACGGCTGGGCACCAGCTCCAGCATGGCCATCATCGGCAAGGCCTGACCTCGGCGTCCGGGGGCCGGCCCCCGGACCGACTCTTATATTCTCGGCATACGCAATGCGGCGGCCACCGAATGCAAACCCAAGGAGGGGTTCATGCAATCAACAACCTTACAGAAGCGTCCAAAAGCATCCTTTCATCCATTCAGACTGCGCGCGCAGGAATTGGATGATGGATACCTGGACAGGACGCCGATGCTCCAGTACATCCTGCTCTCCTGTCTATTCCCCCTTTGGGGAGCGGCCGCCAGTCTCAATGACATACTCATAACCCAGTTCAAGACCATCTTCACCCTGTCCAATGTCGCCAGCGCCTTTGTACAGACAGCCTTTTATCTGGGCTACTTTCTGATCGCCATACCGGCTTCGCTCATCATCAAGAAGACCTCATACAAGGTCGCCATCATGATCGGCCTTTCGCTGTACACCATCGGCTGTTCGATTTTCTTCCCAGCCTCGCGCATGGCCACCTACGGCTTCTTCCTGATCGCCCTGTTCGCCTTGGCCTGCGGCTTAAGCTTCCTGGAGACCTCGGCCAACACCTTCAGCTCCCTCATGGGACCTAAGAAGTATGCCACTCTGCGGCTTAACATCTCTGAGACTTTTTACCCGCTTGGCGCCATAGCAGGCATATTGCTGGGCAAATACCTGATCTTCGGTGCAGGCCAGAGCCTGGAAAAGCAGATGGAAGGGCTTCACGGACAGGCCCGCATCACCTTCGGCGAGCGCGCCCTTCAACATACGCTGTTGCCTTACAAATACATCATCTTCGTCCTGCTGGTCGCCCTAGTGCTTTTCGCATTGACGCAGTTCCCTTCAGGCAAGCCCAGGGTGGATTCCACCAAGCAGCAGCCTCAGGCGCGCATCGGCGAGACACTGGCCTATCTTGCGCACAATCGCCGCTTCCTTTGGGGAATTTTCACCGAATTCATGTATATAGGAATGCAGACGGCTGTATGGTCCTTCACCATCAGATTGGCCATGGAGCTCAATTCCTCGATCAATGAACGTTCGGCATCAACTTTCATGATCTACAGCTATGTCGCCTTCTTCGTAGGCAAGGTTATTGCCAACTTCATGATGAAGTCCATCCAGCCCGCCCGGGTTCTGCAGTGGTTCTCAGCCTTCGGACTAGCAGCCTTGGTCTACGTCATCCTGGTGCGCAACATGAGCGCCGTCTATGCGGCCATCATCGTCTCGGGTTTGTTCGGACCCTGCTGGGCCACCATCTACTCCCAGACCTTGGAGACGGTAACCGATAAGCGCCACACGGAAACAGCGGGCGCCATCATCGTCATGTCCATCATGGGCGGGGCTTTCATCCCTGTTGTGCAGGGATTCCTTGCAGACATCTCGAACATGTCCCTGTCCTTCCTCATTGATGTGGTCTGCTTCGCGGTCGTCGCCGTCTATTCCACGGCGAAGATGCGCGCCTTCAAGGCTGAAGACGCCCGGAAAAGCCAATGAAAGGAAAATCAACTATGCAACAGCTCCATCTCAATCATGACATGTTCGGCTCGGCCGAATTCACCCTCTATCAGGACGATGATTTCAAAGCCGTCACCTTCACCTACCCATCAGGAGTTGAAGCGATCCGTCTGGAGAACTCACGCGGCCAGCTCACCCTCCTGCCCTACATGGGCCTGATCATTTGGGATGCGGTCTTCGACTCCATCAGCCTGAAGATGAAGGACATGTTCTCTCAGCCTCTGCCCGGCACCGGCATCGCTGATACCTACGGCTGCTTCCAGTTCACGTCAGGTCTCCTCGGCGGCGGAACGCCCGCCCCCGAGGATGACTATCAGCTCCACGGCGAAGCTGCGACCAGCCGCATGGACAGCGCCTGGCTGGAATCCGAAGAAGAAGCCATGTCAATACATGGACAATTCGAATATGTCAAAGGGTTCGGCGACCACTACCTGAGTCGGCCATTCGTAACGCTGCACGCGGATTCCGGACTCTTCGACATCGGCCTGGAAGTCACCAACCTCTCCCACTGCCAAACCATGCCTCTGCAATACATGTGCCATATGAACTACGCCTATGTGCATGGCGGGCGCATGGAACAGAACGTGCCTGACGAGGCTTTCCGCCTGCGCCAGACCGTTCCGGCTCACGTCCATCCCACTGCGCAATGGTTGGCCTACAACGAAGAGCTCAAGACAAGCGGCGAGCTGATCAATGACCTGAACGATGAGAGCCATTACGACCCTGAGATCGTCTTCTTCTCCCAGAACCTGACCAAGTTCACGGATATAGCCGAATTCCGACTCCATCTGAATGCCGAGCACAACTTCCTGACACGGTTCAGCACAGAGCAATTCCCCATCGCCACCCGCTGGATCCTGTACAACGCCGATCAGCAGGTGGCGGCCTTTGCTCTGCCCGGCACCAGCACGCCCGAGGGCCGCGCCGCCGCTGAGAAAGCGGGCACCCTGATCCATCTGAAGCCCCAGGAAAAGCGTTCATTCCTGGTAACCACCGGCCTGGAAAGGTAAAGAAGAATATGGCTGACATCACTGTCATCGGTTCCAATATGTATGAGCTGACCACCTTTGTCGATCGCATGCCGGTCGAGGGAGAGACTGTGGAAGCTCCTGAATTCGAGATGGGGTTCGGCGGCAAGGGGGCCAACCAGGCCATCGCTGCCGCCCGTCTGGGTTCAGATGTCAATTTCATCACCATGGTCGGCAAGGACGAATTCGGCAGACAGCAGCTGGAGAACTACCGCAGCAATGGCATCAGAGCCGAGGGAATCGGTATCGCTGGTGGAAGCAGCGGCGTGGCGCCGATCTTTGTGGACACCAGCGGCGATAATCGAATCCTGATCGTCAAAGGCGCCAACAAGCAGCTGACCCCCGCTGCCTTGGATGACAAAAAAGACCTGATCAAGGGGTCGAAACTGATCGTTCTCCAACAAGAGATCGCCCTGGAGACGAACTACCATGCAATCGAACTGGCAGAGAATTACGGCGTCCCGGTCCTGCTGAACCCTGCGCCAGCCAATGACGATCTGAACATCGACTATGTATCCAGAGTGGCCTTCTTTGCGCCGAATGAGACCGAGCTGGCAACGCTCACTGGAATGCCCACAGGGACATTGGACGAGATCAAGGCCGCAGCACGGAACTTGATTAAGCGTGGGGTAGGCAACCTGATTGTCACCATGGGCGGCAAGGGCGCCCTATGGGTCAGCGCCGACCAGGAGCTGCTGGTGCCTGCGGTCACGGTTGAAGCCGTGGATACCACTGGCGCCGGCGATGCCTTCATCGGCTCGTTCGCCCACTACTACACGCAGGGCGAGGATGTGCCAACAGCTCTGGGCCACGCCAACAGATATGCGGCAATCAGCGTCACGCATCGAGGCACCCAGAAAGCTTATCCAACGGCCGCCGAACTGAACAACCTCCTGCTGGAAATGGTGCAGGCATAAGGTCTTCGTTATAGTCGCATTGCCAGACGTGGACGAGCAGACCGCCCTCGTCTGGCTTTTTATGTCTTCACTGCGAAATGCTGTCATATACTGTGCCTCAAAGACAGGCAAGAGACAGAGTTCTTGGAAATGTCGGTCAAAAAGGGGTGAGGAAATGACCAATCGAGTGGCGCTGGTCACTGGAGCCACCAGCGGCATAGGGTATGAAACCGCTCGAATGCTCGCCGATCATGGATACCGCGTATATGCTGCAGGACGACGAGTCGAACGACTGAAGCCACTGGCCGACAAGGGAGTGACAGCCGTGCAGATGGACCTGACCGATTCTGCATCCATTCAAAAGGCTGTGGCCCGAATTCTGCAGAAGGAAAAGCGGGTCGACCTGCTGGTCAACAACGCCGGCTACGGCTCCTATGGCCCGGTCGAGCAGGTCTCCATTGACGAGGTCCGTCGACAATTCGAAGTCAACCTCTTCGGCCTCGCCCGATTGACCCAGCTGGTGCTGCCTGCCATGCGCCAAGCCAGACGCGGCCGCATCGTGAACACCTCATCCATGGCAGGCCGAATGGTCACCTATATGGGTGCCTGGTACCATGCCACCAAGTATGCCCTTGAAGCCTTCAGCGACGCTCTGCGTATGGAAATGCGTCCCTTCGGCATCGACGTAGTCCTGATCGAACCCGGAGCCATTGCCACCAACTGGGGCGCAATAGCCGCCGATCATCTCCAGACAGCCACCCGCAAAAGCGCATATCAACAATCAGGATCCCGAGCTGCTAACGGACTGCGCAAGCTGTACTCCAGCAGGCATCTGACCCAACCATCAACCATTGCCAAAGCCATCGTCCGTGCATCGACGGTACGCCATCCCCGCCCACGCTACCTTTTGGGCTTCGGCGCCAAACCCCTGGTCGCTCTTCATGCCCTCCTCCCCACCCGCGCCTGGGACTATCTGATGATCCATGCCAAGGACCTGTAAGCGATAAGACAAGGTATCCAAACGATTCGCCCACGGAGCCGAATGCTCGCAATAAGGTTAAGATGTTAGGAATCGAGACTCGACTTGCCCGATGTGTCATACCAAGAGTCCGATATGCCCCTGGCTTCCTTTTTCCTCATTGAAATAAGCAATGGAATCGTTAAATTGAATACTGTCATTGAGTAGATAGTCCGTGCGTTGACTGTGAACATCCTAATGATGGACGCATCCTCGTCCTATTAGCTCCGCGAGCTGCAGAACTCAAAAGCTCCCTCTGAAGAGTTACCAAGCTTTGCAAACGGACAGACAAGACGACTAGGGTCTACCCAAAGTCACGAACTATCAGTCACCCTGATCATGAACCGCTCCTAGGCGAATGGACTAGGGACACGGTCAAATCCAGTTCCAAGCTCGAGAGGGTCAGGCAGGCGCTATCGTGGAGACTGTAATTGACAAGATTAAGGCCCACCTTCTATTTACGCCACCGCCGGTTATAGCTTTCCCCAACTGGGAAGGCGAATGGGGATAGAGCCTCTCTATGGACGAAAATGACATAACTGTAGACACCATAACCGGCATCCAGCATGTGTTCCAACTCTTATCAGTAGCATAATCGCTGAGTCAAAGCTATATCAGCGGCTTCCTGATCGACCATGGGCGACTCACGATGCCCAAATCAGTGGTTTGGGAATACGCAACATGCTAACGGATAGGACGAGATAGCAGTGGGGAGCTGGAAAACAAAAGCCGCGACACTGGAGTTCATCGGCTCCTCTTCGGCAAGAACACTAGCGCTCTCTTAAGGCACATATCAAATGACTGTTGCGGCAGTTGCTTCGTTGGCTTTTGGCACTAAAAGAGATCAGAAACCAACCATATGGGCCGAATAATGCCATATGAGTGCATTGCCACATATGTGTGCATTGCCATATGAGCGTCGGCCCAACCGTTCACTCCCACTCGATGGTTGCCGGCGGCTTGGAAGTGCAGTCCAGGACCACGCGGTTGATGCCCGGGCACTCGTTCGTGATGCGTGTGGAGATTGTGGCCAGCACGTCATAAGGCAGCCGTGTCCAGTCAGCAGTCATAGCATCCTCAGAGGAGACTGGACGTAGCACGATCGGCGAGCCATAGGTGCGCTCGTCACCCTGTACGCCTACTGAATGCACATTGGCCAGCAGCACCACCGGGCATTGCCAGATCTGCCGGTCTAGTCCAGCCTTGGAAAGCTCTTCACGGGCGATGGCGTCGGCCTCGCGCAAGGTCTGCAAACGTTCGCGGGTGATCTCGCCGATGATGCGGATGCCCAGACCTGGGCCCGGGAAGGGCTGACGCCAGACGATCTGGTCAGGCAGTCCCAGTTCGGTGCCGATGGCCCGGACCTCATCCTTGAAGAGGGTGCGCAGCGGTTCGATCAGCTGGAACTTGACGTCCTTGGGCAGACCGCCCACATTGTGGTGGGACTTGATATTGGCCGCTCCGTCTCCACCGCCCGACTCGACCACGTCAGGGTAGAGCGTGCCCTGCACCAGGAACTTGACCTCCTTGCCGGTCTTGCCGGCCTCCTCAATCACCTGTCGCTGGGCCTTTTCAAAGGTGCGGATGAACTTCTCGCCGATGATCTTGCGCTTGCGCTCAGGCTCGGAAACGCCCTTGAGGGCGGTCAGGAAGTCCTGCGAGGCATCCACGGCGATCAGCTTGATGCCAGTGGCGGCCACAAAATCATGCTTGACCTGCTCGGCCTCCCCTTTACGCAGCAGACCGTGATCCACAAAGACGCAGGTCAGCTGGTCGCCGACGGCCCTGTGGACCAAGGCAGCTGCCACTGCTGAGTCGACGCCGCCCGACAGGCCGCAGATGACCTGGTCATCACCCACCGTGCGACGGATCTTCTCCACCTGTTGCTCGATGATGCCCGAGGCGTTCCAGTCCGACGGCAGTCCCGCGCACTGGTGCAGGAAGCGATAGATCAGGTCCTGTCCCAGAGGGGTGTTGGTCACCTCGGGATGCCACTGGACCCCGTACAGCCCCCGGGAAGGATCCTGCATGGCCGCAACTGGAGCACCTTCGGTATGCGCCAGAACCTCAAAGCCTTCGGGCGCGCGGTTGACGGCGACGCCATGGCTCATCCACACATCCTGCCGGGCGGGCGAATCCTGCAGTATCCCTTTGGCGCTGTCGATGAAGGCCTCGGTCTTGCCGTACTCCCCCAGGGCCGCCTTGTCCACCTCGCCGCCAAGCTCATGGGCCATGACCTGGAAGCCGTAGCAGATGCCCAATACGGGCACCCCAGCCTCGAAAATCCGCTTGTCGATAGTAGGCGCCCCGTCCACGTAGACAGAGGCTGGACCGCCTGAGAGGATTACCGCCTTGGGATCCTTGGCCAGCATCTGGTCCAGGCTCATCGAATGAGGCACCAGCTCGGAGTAGACCCCCGCCTCCCTGACTCGACGAGCGATCAGCTGGGCGTACTGCGCACCGAAATCGACCACCAGGACGGGACCCTGTGCCATAAGACTCCTTATATATATGTATGCTGTATCTGCCATGAATATCTGTGAGCGGCGATTCCGCGCCTACAGACATGTCTAGTATGGTTGCTGTTTTCGACAATGCTACCGTCGTTGAGCCCTCATTGGCACTCTCGATGGTCATTCATGTCTGCAAAGCAGACAATTCCATCGCATTTTCTCACAAGAGCGAACACACACTGCAAGAAAACGTTCAGAAAAGTCTGCTCGTTCACGTACCATGAAGTCATTGGGTATGGACTCGACGGGTGCCTGAAACGACACTGTGCGAGCCCGTAACCGAGGTAAATAAACAATCGCACTAAAGTGCAGGAGTACACATGACGAATCCTGTTATCGGCACCCCCTGGGCGAAGCTGGAGACCCCAATCGCCGAGGAGACCCTCGAGGCCGTCGACAAGTATTGGCGGGCGGCCAACTATCTTTCCATCGGACAGATTTACCTTCGCAGCAACCCCCTGATGAAGGAGCCCTTCACTCGGGAGGATGTCAAGCATCGTCTGGTCGGCCACTGGGGCACCACCCCCGGCCTGAACTTCCTGCTGGGCCATATCAACCGACTGATCGCCGACCATCAGCAGAACACCGTGATCATTATGGGCCCCGGCCACGGCGGCCCCGCTGGCACCTCGCAGTCCTACCTGGATGGCACCTACAGCGAGTACTACCCCAAGATCACCAATGATGAGGCTGGCCTGCAGAAGTTCTTCCGCCAGTTCTCCTACCCTGGCGGCATTCCCTCCCACTTCGCGCCTGAGACCCCTGGGTCCATTCACGAAGGCGGCGAGCTGGGCTATGCCCTTTCCCACGCCTACGGCGCCATTATGAACAACCCCAGCCTCTTCGTGCCCTGCATCGTTGGCGATGGCGAGGCCGAGACCGGCCCTCTGGCCACCGGCTGGCAGTCCAACAAGCTGGTCAACCCCCGCACCGACGGCATTGTCCTGCCCATCCTGCACCTGAACGGCTACAAGATCGCCAACCCGACCATTCTCTCGCGCATCTCCGACGAAGAGCTGCATGAGTACTTCCATGGCATGGGCTATGAACCATTCGAGTTCGTTGCAGGATTCGACGACGAGGACCATCTGTCCATCCACCGTCGCTTCGCCGACCTGCTGGAGACCGTCTTCGACAAGATCTGCAATATCAAGGCCCGGGCCGAAACCGACGACATGACCCGTCCATTCTACCCCATGATCATCTTCCGCACTCCCAAGGGCTGGACCTGCCCCAAGTTCATTGACGGCAAGAAGACCGAGGGATCCTGGCGCGCCCACCAGGTGCCGCTGACCTCCGCCCGCGACACCGAGGCCCACTTCCAGGTTCTCAAGAACTGGCTGGCCTCTTACAAGCCCGAGGAGCTCTTTGACGAAAAGGGAGCCCTGCGTCCCGAGGTCACCAGCTTCATGCCCAAGGGCGAGCTGCGCATCGGCGAGAACCCTAACGCCAATGGCGGGCGTCTGCTCAAGCCGCTGGAGCTGCCTGACATCCACGACTACGAGATCGATGTCAAGAAGCATGGCCATGGCTGGGGCGCCACCGAGGCCACCCGCGTCCTGGGCTACTACACCCGCGACGTGCTGGCCAAGAACCCCACCGACTTCCGCATCTTCGGGCCTGATGAGACGGCCTCCAACCGTCTGGCTGCCGCCTACGAAGTGACCAACAAGCAGTGGGATGCCGACTACCTGTCGGAACTGACCGACGAGCACATGGCCCACACCGGCCAGGTCATCGAGCAGCTCTCCGAGCACCAGATGGAAGGCTTCCTGGAAGGCTATCTGCTGACCGGGCGCCACGGCATCTGGAGCTCCTATGAGTCCTTCGTGCACGTCATCGACTCCATGATCAACCAGCATGCCAAGTGGCTGGAGGCCACCGTCCGCGAGATCCCGTGGCGCAAGCCCATCGCCGGCCTGAACCTCCTGGTCACCTCACACGTCTGGCGTCAGGACCACAACGGGTTCTCCCACCAGGATCCGGGCTTCGTCGATATCCTGCTGAACAAGAACTTCAACAACGACCACGTGGCCAACATCTACTTCCCCGCTGATGCCAACATGCTGCTGAACGTTGGTGAGCGTTGCTACAAGTCGACCAACTGCATCAACGCCATCTTCGCCGGCAAGCAGCCTGCCGCCACCTACCAGAGCGTGGACGAGGCCGCTGCCGAGCTGGAGAAGGGGGCTGCCCGCTGGGATTGGGCCTCCAACGCCAAGGACGCAGAGGATGCTGATGTCGTCATCGCCACCGCAGGCGACATCCCCACCCAGGAGGCCCTGGCCGCCGACGATATGCTGCAGAAGCTGGGCGTGAAGGTTCAGTTCGTCAACGTGGTCGACCTGCTGAAGATCCAGGATGCCGAGGAGAACGATCAGGCCCTGTCCGACGAGGAGTTCACCGAGCTCTTCAGCAAGGACAAGCCGGTCCTGTTTGCCTTCCATGCCTATCCCGGCTCCATCTACCGCCTGATCCACGGACGCCCCAACCACGACAACTTCTCCGTGCACGGTTACGAGGAGCAGGGCTCCACCACCACACCATTCGACATGGTGCGCGTCAACAACATGGACCGCTGGTGCCTGGCCGCCTCCGCTCTAAAGCTGGTAGATGCCGACAAGTACGCCGACCAGATCGACAAGTGGACCAAGTTCCGCGACGAGGCCTTCCAGTTCGCCGTGGACAAGGGCTACGACCACCCCGATTACACTGATTGGGTCTGGCCCGATGCCAACCGCGCCGGCCAGGAGACCATCTCCGCCACCGCCGCGACCGCCGGAGACAACGAGTAATACGCTGATCCGATTCTGGAACCGCCCGTCATGCGCAGCCCGTATGACGGGCGGTTCCCTTTTTGCGGCCTGGAAAATCGCCAATGGTCTTATACTGGACAAGGTTGTGAACAAAGCAGTCATCGAGACAACCACGTCCGGACAGGAGAAGACACAGTGAGTCTTGCAAGCATCACCATCATCAGCCCAGAAGCCGCCAACGGCCGCAATGTTGTAGCCTACGGCCTGACCAAGGCCTTGAGCGCCAAAGCGCAGACAGCCGTATTCAGGCCAATCGCCTGCAGGAAGCACCCATTGACCCCGGAACTGGTAGCAGCCAGCTCATTCCCCGCCACAGATCCGGAGATCTGCCGTGGCAAGTGCCCGGGGCACGCCACTGAGGACACCATGCAGACCCGGGCCGATGTCCTCAACGCCTACGACGGGCTGGTAGAGGCGACTCATCCTGAACGTGTCCTGATCGTGGGCAGCGATGCCTCAAAGCTCTTCGACCCCGACCTGTTTGCACTGAATGCACAGATCGCCGCCGACCTGAGGTCCCCGGTCATGCTGGCCGTCTGCACCATCGGCAGAGAACCCGACCAGGTCATGAAAACTGTGGCTGCCTGCCGGCGGACCATCGAGGCCCAGGGAGCCGTGCTTGCCGGCATCTTCATCACCGGATGCCGGCCTGAGCAGAAGGCGCCACTTACCCAGATTTTCCAGGAATACGATCTGCCGACCTGGACCGTCTCCAAGATGGACTTCGACACGGATCCGTCCGCCGACCAGGCTCGCCAGGCCACCAGCCAAACGTTCCAGCAGGAGGTGGATGTCGATCAGGTGCTGAAGGCCGCAGACGCAGCCAGCCCCAAGGCCACCACGCCTGTGGCCTTCCAGAACGATCTGCTGGCCAAGGCCAAGGCCAACAAGAAGACCATCGTCCTGCCCGAAGGCGGGGAGGACCGCATCATCAAGGCGGCCGACTACCTGCTGGCCCGCGACATCGTCGATCTGATCATCGTGGGCGACAAGGATTCCATTCTGGCGCGCGGCAAGGAACTTGGCCTCAACAACCTGGACAAGGCCTCCTTCCAGCCCATGGACGACGAGCAGGTGCTGGCTCCCATGGTCGATCGCCTCTGCCAGCTGCGTGCCAAGAAGGGCATGACCCCGGAGCAGGCGCGCAAGCAGCTGGCTGATCCCTCCTACTTCGGCACCATGCTGGTGGTGTTGGGCAAGGCCGATGGCCTGGTGTCCGGCTCGATCAACTCCACTGCCAACACGGTCCGTCCCGCCCTGCAGGTGATCAAGACCAAGCCAGGCGCTTCACTGGTCTCCGGAGCCTTCCTCATGTGCTTCCCCGACCATGTGGCGGTCTTCGCCGACTGTGCCATCAACCTCAACCCATCCTCGGAGCAACTGGCTGACATCGCCATCCAGTCGGCCCAAACCGCTCGCTCCTTCGGCGTGGATCCGCGAGTGGGCATGCTCTCCTACTCCACCCTGGGCTCGGGCAAGGGCCCGGATGTCGACCTGGTTGAAGAGGCCACCCGTCTGGCCAAGGAGAAGGCGCCGGACCTGCCCATCGTGGGCCCCATCCAGTTCGATGCGGCCTGGTCGCCCACTGTGGCAGCGACCAAGGCCAAGGGCGATCCGGTCGCCGGAAAGGTCAACGTCTTCGTCTTCCCCAGCCTCAGCGCCGGCAACATCGGATACAAGGCCGTACAGCGCACCTCTGGCGCCTTGGCCATCGGACCGGTCCTGCAGGGGCTGAACAAGCCGGTCAACGACCTCTCGCGCGGCGCTCTGGTGGCCGACATCATCAACACCGTGGCCCTGACCGCCGTCGAGGCCCAGGACTGATCGATGACTCTATAAACCTCCGGGGCTGTTGCTGGCTCCCATCTCCCAACATGGATCCAGCAACAGCCCCAAAACTATGTCAGCCCGGCAATATACCGCGCCTTGTAAGGGCCGACGAGTAATCTGGAAGACTGATTGAGGAGCGCAGGCTCTATACAAATACATCAGGAGGATGCCCCAATGGCGAAAACCGTCCTAGTCATCAATTCGGGTTCAAGCTCGATCAAGTATCAGCTGGTCGATCTGGAGACCAGCCAGAGCCTGGCCTCGGGCCTGGTCGAGAAGATCGGCGAGCCCACCGACGGCCATTACAAGCACGAGGTCAATGGCGAGAAGCATGAGCTTGAGGAGCCCATCCACGACCATGAGACCGGACTCAAGCGCGTCCTAGGCTTCTTCAAGGAGTATGGACCGGATCTGGACAAGGCCGGCATCATCGCTGTGGGCCACCGTGTCGTCCAGGGCGGAGCCATCTTCCCCAAGCCTGCTCTCCTGACCAAGAAAACTTTGAGCCAGGTCAAGGATCTGGCTGTGCTGGCCCCCCTGCACAACGGGCCCGAGGCTGAAGGCGCCGAGGTTATGAGCCGGTTGATGCCGCAGACCCCGCAGGTCTTCGTCTTCGACTCATCCTTCTTCTTCGAACTGCCCAAGAAGGCCTCCACCTACGCTCTCAATAAGGACATCGCCAAGCAGTACCACATCCGTCGCTACGGCGCCCACGGAACCAGCCATCAGTATGTGGGCCAGCTGGTTCCCGACCTGCTAGGCAAGCCTGCAGAAGGACTGCGGCAGATCGTCCTGCACATTGGCAACGGGGCTTCCGCTTCGGCGCAGGTCTCCGGACATCCCGTCGAGACATCCATGGGCTTGACCCCCCTGGAGGGACTGGTCATGGGCGGCCGCACCGGCGACATCGACCCTGCCGTTGTCTTCCATCTGATCCGCAACGCCCACATGAGCGTGGATGAGCTGGACACCCTCTTCAACAAGCGTTCCGGCATGACCGGCCTGACCGGCCATGGCGATATGCGCGAGGTCCACAAGCTGATAGCCGAGGGCGATGAGGATGCCAAACTGGCCCTGGACATCTATATCCACCGCATCGTCGGCTACATCGGCAACTACACTGCCCAGATGGGCGGCCTGGACGCCATCACCTTCACCGCCGGAGTGGGCGAAAATGACGAGATCGTGCGCCGCCAGGTCGTCGAGCAGCTGGAGCCCTTCGGCGTGAAGCTGGACCAGGAGAAGAACGACCAGCGCTCCAAGGAGGCCCGGATCATCTCCACCCCCGACAGCACGGTCGCCGTCTGTGTCATCCCCACCAACGAGGAGCTCTCCATCGCCCGCCAGGCAGAGGTTGTCGCCAGCCAGGGCGACGCCTATGGCAACAAGTTCCAAGCCTGAGCGCCGAACTGACCTGTCCGCTCAACCCAACTGATGGTTGAATGGTGGATGGTTAAGGTCCAGATTTGGTTCTATGGACTTGGTATTAAGAACCAAATAGGCCGGTGACCACATACATTGCTGTGGTTGCCGGCCTTCTTATATACGCTTATAATATCTCAGTCGCCCAGGGCCTCCAAGGCTTCCTTGTGCAGAAGACCGTTGCTGGCAAGACCATTGCCGCCCCAGGGCCCCGGGTTTCCCGCCAGATCCGTAAAGCTGCCTCCCGCCTCGGTCACGATGGGCACCAGCGCACCCATGTCATAGAGATCAAGTTCCGGCTCGGCTGCCAGGTCGATGGCTCCCTGAGCCAGGAGCATATACTGCCAGAAGTCCCCGAATCCACGCAGGCGCCAGATCCGATCCGTCAGGTCAAGAAGCTGCTCCCGGCGTTCTATAGCTTTCCATCCAGTCAACGATGAAATGGACATGGAGGCATCTTCCATCCGGTCCACTTTTGATACGCGGATCGCCTTGGGTTCTTCTCCCTGGCGTGCCATGTATGCTCCTTGACCTTGCGCGGCATACCAGCGGGTGCCGAGCATGGGAGCCGATACCGCGCCGACCACCATCTCGTGGTCGGCCTCCAAGCCGATAAGAGTCGCCCATATCGGAACTCCGCGCACATAGTTCTTGGTTCCGTCAATCGGATCGATGATCCACCGCCTGCCGTTTGATTCCTGCTTGCCCAGCTCTTCGGCATAAATGGTATCGTCCGGCCGAGCTTGGGCCAGAACGCGACGAATCACCGCTTCTGCCTCCTTGTCAGCCTGGGTAACTGGGGTATTGTCCGCCTTGCATTCCACCTTGAGATCCGATGACATGAAGTAGCCCATCGTAACCTGATCGGCCTTATCGGCCATGGCTATGGCCAGATCCAGGTCCGCCTGCCAGATCCGCCCGCCAGCCTCGACATTCATAACACGGCTCCTTTCGCTCGAATCGCTCTGGTTCAATCTTGACCGCCGCCTGCCAGCATCCGCTTCCACATATTTGGAAAGTCAGGCAAGGTTTTGGCTGTGGTACCGATGTCGCGCACCCGGATGCCAGGTATTCTAAGTCCGATCATGGCGGCAAAGGTGGCCATGCGGTGGTCGGCATAGGTCTTCATGGCAGCCCCGTGCATATTCTGAGACGGCACAGGTTCGATCTCAAGGCCATCGTCCAACTCAGCCGCATGGCCGCCTACTCTGATGATCTCCGTGACAAGCGCCTTCAGCCGGTTGGTCTCATGACCGCGCAGGTGGGCGATGCCGTGCAAACGACTGGGTCCGTCGGCAAAGACCAGCATGGCTGCGATCGAGGGCACAATCTCCCCTGCTGGGGACAGGTCGAAGTCGCCGAGCCCATGTATGGCTTCCCCGCCGGTCACCTTGCAGGCGGCACTCCCCTGCCCATCAGGAGCCATGTCTACCTTCGCGCCCATAGTCTTCAGATACCTGGGCAGCAAGCCACCGGGCTGGGTGGTGTGGTCCGGCCAATTGGGTACGCTGACTTGCCCTCCTCCTATCAGAGCCGCTCCTAGGAAGGGGGCCGCATTCGACAGATCGGGCTCCACCTGGACTTGATCAGGCAACTGCGTTCCAGCAGATCCCCTGCCTTCAACGCTCCACCTGCAGTGGTCGGGATCAGCCTGGACCTGGACTCCGGCCTGATGCAGGTCCTCAACAGTCATGGCTATGTGCGGAAGGCTGGGAAGATGCTGACCAGAGTGGACGATGGTCATAGTGCCACCAGCCCTAGCAGCCAGCAGCAGGAGACCGGAAATGAACTGTGAAGACGCTGAAGAGTCTATGATCACCTCTCTGCCGACCAGGTGAGCCGGCGGCGTCAGCATAAAGGGCAGGAATCCCTCCTCCCCCAGGTACTCGATTTTGGCTCCCAGCTGGGTCAGTCCGTCCAGCAGAGGCCTCATGGGACGACGATAGGCTTGCTCGTCTCCGTCGAAGCGCGTCGGTCCATCAGCCAGCATGGCCAGACCCGGCACGAACCGCATGACGGTCCCGGCCAGCCCGCAGTCAACTAAGGTGCCGCCTTGAAAGCGTCCGCCTGTCGGCGGGACAACCATTACATTCGTAGGATCACTCGGGTCTATTCGACAGACCACTCCAAGGGCTTCCAGGGCGCGAATCATCAGGTCTGTATCACGCGATCTGAGCAGACCGGCCAACCTGACGGGGCGACTTCCCAGAGCCGCCAGAATCAGATACCTGTTTGAGAGGGACTTGCTTCCCGGAATGGTCACCGTTGCATGCAAGGGGCCACTCGCTTGCGGCGCTGCCCATATCTCTTCCACTGTCATGGTCACCATGGTAACCGTAGGCGCAGAGGTGTTCCCGCTGCTTGCTCGTCCTACTGGACCAGCGGAGATCCCACCCTGTGCTATATTGATAAACTGTGCCCATACGGTGATACCGTTGGGCGCCGGGCTATAGCGCAGCTTGGTAGCGCGCCTGCTTTGGGTGCAGGATGTCGCCGGTTCAAATCCGGCTAGCCCGACTTCAATGCTTTTGCAGACGACGAATGGCCTCATGCTGGATGGCCACCACTGCCTTGGCATCTGCGACTCCCGATGCGCAGAGCTCCTGCCAGGAGACCCAGGCCGACTGGATATGCTCGCCCGGGTCAAAGTCGGTGGGTCCCCGATGCCAGCGACACAGATGCAGGACCACAATGTGTCCAAGCTCGTCGCACATACCCAGGGAGGAGTAGACATCGGGAGCAGCATCGATCCAGCCGTCCTCCGGATCCAGGTGGCTTTCTGAGCCCGGCACACCCTCGGGCCCGGGCACCAGACCGGTCTCCTCACGCAGCTCGCGCAGGACGGCCTTGACGGGGCTCTCCCCCGGGTCGATGAAGCCGGCTGGCAGGCCGAAGACATAGGCCTGGGCCCCCACCCGGTATTCGCGGGTCAGCAGATAGGCATCGGCAGCGCAGTCATGCACCAGCATGACCACACAGGGGTCGTGACGGATGAGCTGCCGGTCGATGGTTTCCTTGGAACCGTCACGCCGGAACATGGCCACCTGCTGCTGGTCGATAACGAATATCGGGCCGTGGAAGACCTCCCTGTCATCCATCAGCTCGGGAGCGCGGGTCATATCGATGCCTTTGGGACCCTGGCCGTCCTGACCGGCCAGTCTGGCAGCCAATCGTGCCTGCAGATCCTGTGCTTCATCGCTCATGAAATCACTCCTCCTCAACCATCAATCCTCAGCCGTCAACGCACCACCATGGTCCAGGGATCGGTGACGATGGACGAAACCTCCACCTGCGGGCGAACACCAGTAGCAGTTTCCAGGGCCCTGGCAATGTCTCCCTTGGCGTAGCGGAACCAGAGGCTCTCAATTGCCGAATGCGGGGTGTTGATCAGCATGGGTCTGGGCTGATTGGGCCGACCGGCCATCCTGGCCTCATAGAGGGCCTGTTGGTAGGCGTCCGTGGCAGGGTGATGGCGCAAATCGCTGGTGATGTAGACATCGGCCCCCGTGGATCGAACCAAGTCGAACTCGGAATCCCCCGAGCCGGGCAGCAGGGCGACTGTAGAGACCATGGCCTGGGACGGACCAACCGCCTGAACACCCAAAGCCGTCCTGGGCAAGAGGCCCGCCACGGTACGGACCAAATCCTCAAATGGCGTGGGCTTAGGAAGCCGTCCCCAACGACCCAGGCCCACCTGGATCCCCTGATCCGCGTGCAGATCGCGGTTTGAGACCGGCTGAGGGGCCAGCGGTTGTGCCTCCTGCAGATCAAGAGCATCGGCAGCGGCTTGGGCCACACCACGGTAAGCGGCATCAGCGTTAGTATGCCCCACCCAAAGCCCACAGTGGCCCTCAATCAGTCTGGTTATCATATCCCCGCGGAAGTCCAGGCCGGAAACCTGGTGGACCGATCTGAAGAAAAGCGGATGGTGAGTGATCAGCAGGTCGGCCTTGTGGTCCAGAGCCTCCTGAACCACATCGGGCCGAGGGTCCACAGCACACCAGATTCGTCTGACTGGCCAGGACGAATCCCCCGCCACCAAACCTGGATGGTCCCAGTCCTCCGCGTAGTCCAGAGGGTAAAGCCCCTCCAGCAGATCCACCACTTGGCCCAGGGGCACCGAAGGCCTCTGAACCTCATCCTGTTCATCAGGCATGATGATCCCTCCTCGGATCCTACTAGGCTCGGGCCACCCCATGTCAGGTCAGTGAGCAGCCAGTTCCCAGTCCTGGCCGATGCCGGTGGACACATCCAGGGGCACGGCCAATTCAACGGCATGTTCCATGGAATCCTTGACCAGCTTGGTGGCCTTTTCGGTCTCGCCGGGAGCGATCTCCACCAGCAATTCATCGTGGATCTGCAGGGAGATGCGGCTTTTCAGCCCCTGATCGGACAAGGCACGGCTGGCCTTGATCATGGCGATCTTCATGATGTCGGCAGCCGACCCCTGGATGGGCGCATTCAGGGCGGCCCTCTCGGAGGCCTCGCGGGTGGGACGACGCTTGGAGCGCAGCCCAGGGAAGTAGCGCCGCCGCCCGAACATGGTCTCGGTGTAACCCTTCTCCCGGGCATCGGCCACTAGGGACTCCAGGTACTCATGAACCTTGCCGAAGGTGGCGAAGTACTTGGCACGCAGCACGTCAGCCGCAGCTGGGCTGATCTTAAGCTGCTGGGCCAGGCCATAGGTGCTCAGCCCATAGGCCAGCCCGTAGCTCATGGCCTTCACGTGGGAGCGCTGGTCTCCGGTGACCTCCTCCATGGGGATGTCATAGACCAGGCTGGCCACATACCGGTGGAAGTCCGCGCCAGACTTGAAGGCGTCGATCAGGGCCTGATCCCCGGAAAGATGGGCCATGATCCGCAGCTCCACCTGGGAGTAGTCCGAAGAGAGCAAGGCCTCGTATCCGTTGCCTGGCACGAAGGCCGAACGGATCTCACGGCCCCGGGCATCCCGGTTGGGGATGTTCTGTAGGTTGGGATCCACCGAGCTCAGCCGCCCGGTGGCGGCCACAGTCTGCTCGTAGGTGGTGTGCAGCCGTCCATCCCGTGGATTGACCGCCTCGCGCAGGGTCTGCACGATCTGCTTGAGCTTGTTGGTCTCCCTGTGCTTGAGCAGGGCGCCCAGGAAGTCGTTGGCACGCTCGTTGTTGACCGACTTGATATAGAGGTCCTGCAGGACCGAGACGTTGGTCGAATAGGAGCCTGTCTTGGTCCTATGGGTGGGCACCAGGCCCATGTCGTCGAAGAGCACCTTGCTCAGCTGCTTGGGACTCTGCAGGTTGACACGGCTGCCGGCCCTATCCCAGGCGATTTCCTGGGCCTGGCGGGCCTCGGCGGCGAACCGGTCGTGCATCTCCTTCAGGCGGGCATCGTCCACCTTGGCGCCCTCGGTCTCCATCTGCGCCAGGACTGCGGAGGTGGGCAGCTCTATGGTGCGCAGCAGACCGTACTGGTGACGCTCGTCCATCAATTCCTGCAGGCGCTCGGAAACCATCATGACGTACTGCGCCTGGCGAAGAATCCGAGTCCCCCGTCGGCGTTCGTCCTCATCCTCTCGCCCGTCCAGGGCCAGAGCCCCCTGGGTGGCCTCAGGCTCCTCCTCCACGGGAATGGCAAGGAAATGGGCAACGGCCTGTTCAAGGTTGTCGGCATGAAAATCAGGTTCAGCCAGGTAGCCTGCCAGCTTGGTGTCGAACAGGGGCAGAGGCATATGCAACCCCTGGCTCTCCAAGAGGTGCAGGTGCTCCTTGTAGCCATGGACCACGCAGGTGCCGATCCGCTGGTCGATCAGCTCCTGGATGGCCCCACGCATATCTTCGTCTATGTCTTCTGCCATCAGGACCAGGCCGTGCCCGTCCATGGAGAGAATGGCCAGCTCCTCCAGGCCATAGTCGCCGTGTTTGGCCCAGCCGATGGCGTGGAGAACCCAGTGCTCCTTCATGGCCTCGCTGCAGCGCATGGCATTCTGGTCGGAGTCGCCGATGTCCTTGATCTTGTCCAAGGATTCGGCCATGGCCTTGACATGGTCCGCCGAACGCTGGCAAAGGGCCTTGTCCGGCAGATGCTTCTCGCACCAATCCCGCAGCTGGTCGCCGGACTCCGCCTTGTCACGCTCGGGCTGGACGAACTCCTCCTGTTTGTTGCTAACATCGACCAGTGCCGAGGCTGGAGAGTAATCGTAATCGGCAACCGTATTGAAGCCCCGCAGAATCTTCTTGCGGGTCTGGGGGCCGAACTGCAATTGCTCGAAGATGGGCAGGACCTGATCCGTGTGGATGGTGCCGAACCGCAGATCTTCCACCTTCACACCCAGGTCAAGATCCCGCACTAAGGCATTGACTTTCCGGTTGAGCCGCACCTGATCGGCGCTCTCCGCCAGAGCCTGGCCCTTCTTGCCGCCTATTTCGTCAGCGTGCTCCAGAATGGAATCCAGCGATCCGTATTTGTTGATCCATTTGGCGGCATAACCGTCGCCCACGCCAGGCACGCCAGGGATGTTGTCGGCGCCTTCGCCGCGCATGGCGGCAAGATCCGGATACTGCTCCGGGGACACCTTGTATCGGTCCTTGATAGCCTGGGGCGTCATGTGCTTGAGATTCTTGAAGTGGTGGCCTGGGTAAAGCACGGTGATGTCGTCGTCCACCAGCTGGAAGGCATCCCTGTCTCCCGACAGGACCAGAGTCTTGAAGCCGGCCTGCTCCCCCATGGTTGCCAGTGTGCCGATGATGTCGTCACCCTCATAGCCGGGCTTTTCGATATAGGTGATGCCCAGACCCTTGAGCAGGTCCTGGATCAGAGGCAGCTGGCTCAGCAGTTCCTCGGGAGCGGCCTCGCGGGTGCCCTTGTACTGAGGCAGCATGTCATTGCGGAAGGTGCCGCCCTTGACATCAAAAGCCACCCCCATGTGGGTGGGCTTTTCCTTGGCCATGACATCCGCCAGCATAGTGGCAAAGCCCCATACCGCGTTGGTGGGCTGCCCTGTAGAGGTGGTGAAGTTCTCGACGGGAAGGGCATAGAAGGCCCGGAAGGCCAGCGAATGTCCATCGACGACCAGCAGGGTGCGGTCGTTCTTGTCCTGCTTCTTCGTCTGGTCTTCCATAAAAGGGCTAACGGTCGTTCTGATTGGCCACGTTGTTGATGACCACGTCAGCCACTTCCTGCATGGTCAGCCTGCGGTCCATGGAGGTCTTCTGGATCCAGCGGAAGGCCTCGGACTCGGTCATGCCCATGCTCTCCATGAGCAGACCCTTGGCCCTGTCCACCCGCTTGCGGGCCTCGAAACGGGCTTTCATGTCGGTGACCTCGTCCTTCAGGGCGTTGATCTGGTCAAAGCGCGAGATAGCCACCTCAAGGGCTGGCAGCAGCTTTTCCGGGGCGAAGGGCTTGACCACGTAGGCCATGGCTCCTGCATCAGCCGCCTTCTCAACCAGGCTCTGCTGGGAGAACGCCGTCAGCATAACCACCGGGGCCAGGTTCTCCTTGCCGATCTCAGTGGCGGCGGTAATGCCGTCAGTGCCGGGCATCTTCACATCCATAACCACCACGTCGGGCCTCAGCTCGCGAGTCAGATCAATGGCTTCCTGGCCGCTGGCCGCCTGGCCGACCACGTCATAGCCGGCATCCTCGAGAGCTTCAACGGTATCGAGCCTGATCAAAGCCTCATCCTCCGCCACAACCACGGTCCGCCCTTCGGGGGACTCGCTGCGGTTCTTACTCTCTGAAGCCACTTTCAACCTCGTTTCCTGAAAGTCCATCTGCCCTTCACCAGATAACCGATGAAAGACGGATGGGGTTCGCTTTATCGTGCCCCCGGTGAGACTCGAACTCACACTGCACGGATTTTGAGGCCGTTTCCTCTACCAATTGGGATACGGGGGCTTTTCATTACCACAGAGAATCTACCATACTTTGACGACGACGCAAGGTTATTCGTGTTGAATCTGCCTTAGAATGAAGACAGTTATGTATACAGGCACATCAGCAGTCGAAGGAGAGCATGATGACCACTCAGATCTATCGACGGTTCGATCCTTGGCGCACCTCCCCCGTCCAGGAGAAGGCCCGCAACCAGATTATGGACAGCCACTATTTCAGCGTCGACAGGGTCACCTATGAATCCAGCGACAATCAGACTTTTGATCGCAGCATAGTCAGCGAAAAGCACGGGGACACCATCGCCGTCCTGGCCATCACCGACGACGGTCGGATACCTTTGGTCGAGCAGTACCGTCTGCCCACCCACCGTTGGACCCTTGAGCTGCCCGCCGGTCATCCGCTCAACGATAAGGAAGCCCCCATTGATGTGGCCACCAGACGACTGCGCGAAGAGGCCGGATACAAGGCAGCCTCCTTCAACCAGTTCGCAAGATTCATCAACACTCCCAGCTTCTCCACGCAGCACACCACGCTTTTCTACGCCGAAGGCCTGACCCCGGTTCAGCCCGCCAGTCTTGCTCCTGAAACCCCACACCAGAATGTGCGACTTTTCACCGTGGATGAGGCCTACGACATGGTGATCGCAGGAACCATACTGGATGCCAAAACCACCATCGCCATCCTGCGAGCCAAAATCGGACTTTCCGACCTGCACTGACAACCCCCCGAGAACAACTGCCCGCTGTCAATGCAGTTAAAGCCTGGGTCAGGGATGACATGCTTGCCTGAGACTGGAACCCTCAAACAGCGAACCGGTGGCCTCTCTCTCCCCTGCATTGAAGATCAGGGGAGAGAGAGGCCACCGGTTCGCTGCTATATCAGTGCGAATAAACCTCACGGTTCACCTGCCGGACTGACTCAATCGACAGTCAGGCAGGTGAAAGGAGAATCACTCGTTGGCACCCACCGTGTGCACATAGATGCAGTCGGTGTTTCCCGGCTCATACTCGCCCTGGGCACTGCTGAGCACCACCAGGCAGTCGCCGTCAGAGACTTTGCCCTGCTTCTTCAAGGTGGAATCCACGAAGGCCATAAGACCTGCGCGGTTGAAGTCGTGGTAGTCCTGCTCGCACATGAAGGCCTCGGTGCCCCAACTCAGAGCCAGCCAATGATAAGTATGCTCATCGGTGGTCAGCGCATAGATGGGGGCGGCCGGACGCTCGCGGGAGACCCGATGCACGGTGTTGCCGGTCTGAGTGAAGGCCACGATGGCCTTGGCGTTGATCTTATCTGCCAGATCCACGGCTGCGGAGGAAACAGCACCGGAGTTGGACATGTCCAGGTTGTGCATATCCGGGATACGGTCAAAACCGTGGGTGGTGGCATACTCAGAGATTCGGGCCATGGTAGAGACGGTAGTGTCGGGATAGTCGCCCACGGCGGTCTCGTTGGAGGTCATGGTGGCGTCAGCGCCGTCCAGGACGGCGTTGGCGCAGTCAGAGGCCTCGGCACGGCTGGGGATGGGCGAGTGAACCATGGAGCCCAAAACCTCAGTGGCGACGATGACTGGCTTGGCGTACTGACGGGCCAGCTCGATGCAACGCTTGGTCACCAGAGGGACCTGCTCGAAAGGCATCTCCACGGCCATATCGCCGCGGGCCACCATGATGCCGTCGAAGGCCCTGACGATCTCCTCCAGGTTCTCAACCGCCTGGGGCTTCTCGATCTTGGCCACGATGGGGATTCGGCGACCTTCTTCGTCCATGATCTCGTGGGCGCGGTCGATGTCGGTGGCGAAGCGAACAAAGGACATGGCGATGATGTCGGCGCCGGTGCGGATGCCCCAGCGCAGGTCCTCCTCGTCCTTGGGAGTCAGCGCCGGCAGGCTCACGGCCACACCGGGCAGGTTGATGCCCTTGTGGGAGGAGACCGGACCAGCCACGACCACCTTGGTGTGGACCTGATTGCCCTCGACCTTGGTGACCTCCAGACGGACCTTGCCATCATCGATCAGAATAGGATCGCCGGGATGGCAGTCCCCGGGCAGACCCTTGAAAGTGGTGGAGGTTATGTGCTCGTCACCCTCGACATCGTCGGTGGTGATGGTGAACTCCTGGCCCTCCTTGAGGATGACCTTGTCTTCGCCCTGCTCGTTCTTCTTGAACCAGCCGCAACGAATCTTGGGACCCTGCAGATCAACCAGAGCAGCTACATTGCGTCCAGTCTCCTTGCTGGCCTGACGCACGTTGTTGTAAACCTTGAGGTGATCTTCGGGGGTACCGTGGGACCGGTTGAGCCTGGCCACATCCATGCCGGCCTTGACCAGCTTGGTGATGTTCTCCAGCGACTCCGAAGCCGGCCCGATAGTATCGACGATCTTGGCTTTGCGCATATGCTACCTGCCTGTTCTTTTTCTTACTTACCGTTCTATTGTACAGACTCAGCCTGATGGGTACCAGTATTTCCCGTTAGCGCTAACAATTCTTGTGGCTCAAGGCTTTATCTACCGTTTTTCTTCCTTTGAGACCGTTCCAGAGGACACCCGGCGGCTCTTGAGCACCGAAGCCAGAGCGGCAATGCCGACAGCCAAAACGATGACCAGAAGGGAGGCCCAGGTGGGGATATCGGGCACGGCTGTCAGAGGCTGTCCGCCGTTGATGAAGGGCAGAGTGTTGCCGTGCAAAGCTTCCATAATCAGCTTGACCCCGATGAAAGCCAGGACCACAGCCAGCCCCAGGGGCAGGTACTCCAGCTTGTCCAGCAGGGAACCCAGCAGGAAGTAGAGCTGCTGAAGGCCCAGCAGCGCGAAGACATTGGAGGTGAAGACGATGAAGGGATCCTTGGTCAGCCCGAATATAGCAGGTATGGAGTCGAAGGCGAACATGACATCAGTGGTGCCAATGGCCAGGAAGACTACCAGCATAGGCGTGAAGTAGCGCTTGCCCTCAAAAGTGGTCCGCAAATGTTCACCGTCGTAGTGGCTGGTAATAGGAATGACACGGCGCAGGACCCTGATCAGTCCGTTTTCATGGTATTCCTCCTGCTTGCCTCGGCTGGACACCATGTTCCAGGCGGTATAGAGCAGGAAGAAGCCGAAGATGAAAAAGACCCAGGTAAAGCGAGTAATCAGCGCCGTTCCAGCTAAAATGAACACCCCGCGCAGCAGCAGAGCGATGGTGATGCCGATGCTGAGCACATAGCGCTGAAGCCGAAGCGGCACAGCGAAATTGGTCATGATGATGACGAAGACAAAAAGGTTGTCGATGCTGAGTGAATACTCGGTCAGCCAGCCTGAGTAGAACTCGATGGCCGGCTTGGAGCCGGCCACCTTCCAGATCAGCGCCCCGAAAATCAGTGCCATGGCCACGAAGAATCCGATGTGCCGCACGCATTCACCGGTCGAGGGCACATGTGGCCGCCGTCCGATCACCAGAAGATCGACCACGAAGAAGAGGGCCAGCACAACCAGGCTCACGACCATAAACGGCAGAGGTGTCTCGGACATATCACCAGACTCTAGCGGCATGATGTGACGTGCTCGTCTCCCCCGCCTGCATATGCCTCACCACGCGCGCCGACGGCGGCCTGTAGGCGGGGCCTGTGATGACCTTGTCTGGCATCACAGGCATGCAATATGGTCGAGGCGGAACGCTGGCCAAGCGCCAAAGGCAAAACCTACTTTTGGGCCTCGGTCATTTGCCGCAGCTCCTTCTTCAGATCCTTGATTTCGTCGCGCAGACGAGCCGCGAGCTCGAACTGCAGCTGTTGCGCAGCCGTGTGCATCTGGTCGCTCAGCTGACGAATCAGGTCGGCAAGATCCTGTGCCGGCAGACCGGCCTGAAGAATCTCCTTATGCCGCTTGTCTGCCTCCTCCTTGTCGTAGAGGGGCACACCCAGGTGTGAATTGCCAGCCTTGTTGGCGTTGCGGTAGCCGCCCGCCAACAGGGTCTGGGTGTCCACGTCCTCCTTGGCCAGCATGTCGTTGACGTCGCTGATCTTCTTGATCAGCGGCTTGGGATCCACACCATGTTCCTTGTTGTAGGCAATCTGCTTGGCCCGGCGACGGTTGGTCTCGCTGATGGCCTTTTCCATGGAGTCAGTGACCTCGTCGGCGTACATAATGACCTTGCCGGACACGTTTCTGGCGGCACGACCGATGGTCTGGATCAGGGAGCGATAGGAGCGCAGGAAGCCCTCTTTGTCAGCATCCAGGATGGCCACCAGGGAGACCTCAGGCAGGTCCAGGCCCTCACGCAGAAGGTTGATGCCCACGATGACGTCGATCTTGCCCTCGCGAAGCTCCCGCAGGAGCTCCACCCGTCGCAGGGTGTCTACGTCAGAGTGCAGGTACTCCACTTTGATGTCGCGCTCCAGCAGGTAGTCGGTCAGGTCCTCGGCCATCTTCTTGGTCAGAGTGGTCACCAATACCCGCTCGTGGCGATCCACCCGCGTCTTGATCTCGTCCAGGAGGTCATCCACCTGGCCCTTGACCGGCCTGACCTCTACCTCGGGGTCCAGCAGACCTGTGGGCCGGATGACCTGCTCCACCACACCGTCGGACAGGCCCATCTCATAGTCGCCAGGGGTAGCCGACAGGTAAACGGTCTGACCGACCTTATCCAGAAACTCAGGCCACTTCAGCGGACGGTTGTCCATGGCGGAAGGCAGACGGAAGCCATGCTCCACCAGAGTCCGCTTGCGGCTGGCATCCCCCTCGTACATGGCTCCGATCTGGGGAACGGTCACATGGGACTCGTCGATCACCAGCAGGAAGTCGTCAGGGAAGAAGTCAAGCAGGGTGTGGGGCGGTGTCCCAGGTTCGCGCCCATCGAAATGCCTGGAGTAGTTCTCCACTCCGGAGCAGGTGCCGATCTGGGTAAGCATCTCCAGATCATAGGTGGTGCGCATAGTCAGCCTCTGGGCCTCCAGCTCCTTGCCCTGCTTGCGCAGCTGGCCCACACGCCAGTCCAGCTCCTCCTTGATGGTCTTCAGGGCGCGTTCCATCCGCTCGGGACCAGCCACATAGTGGGAGGCTGGGAAGATGTGCACGGAGGTCTCATGGGCGATCTCGTCCCCGGTCAGCGGGTGCAGAGTGGAGATACGGTCAATCTCGTCGCCAAAGAATTCGATGCGGACAGCCAGCTCCTCATAGACGGGGATAATCTCGACCGTGTCGCCTCGCACGCGGAAGGTGCCTCGAGTGAAGGCGATGTCATTGCGCTTGTACTGCATGTCCACGAACTTGCGCAACAGGTCATCCCGGTTGATCCGGTCCCCCTCATGCAGAAAGAGCATGCGCCCGGCGTATTCCTCAGGCGTGCCCAGGCCGTAGATGCAGGAGACGGTGGCCACCACCACGCAGTCCCGCCTGGTAAGCAGGTTGGCTGTGGCGGCATGCCGAAGACGCTCCACGTCATCGTTGATGTTGGAGTCCTTCTCGATATAGGTGTCCGTTTGGGGGATGTAGGCCTCAGGCTGGTAGTAGTCGTAGTAGGAGACGAAGTATGAGACCGCATTGTCGGGCATGAGTTCGCGGAACTCAGCGCAGAGCTGGGCTGCCAGGGTCTTGTTGGGCTCCAGAATCAAAGTGGGCCGCTGCAGGCGCTCAATCAGCCAGGCCGTAGTCGCGGTCTTGCCGGTACCTGTGGCGCCCATGAGCACCACGTCGTTCTCGCCGTTCTCGATCCGCGTAGCCAATTCCTCGATGGCCTCTGGCTGGTCGCCGGAGGGCTTGTAGGGAGACTTGACCACGAAGGGCTTGTCGGTCCGCTCAATGTTGAACCCCATGAAACTCCCTTCCAGGATGCGTCGTTTGCCAAGGCCCGTCAATAATTCCTTCAATCACTGTGCGAGGATCCCTTGGCCAAGGCCTTTAACTCTTCATAAATTCTATCAACAGACTCGAACATTTGTTCGATAGGCTGCGACCCGTCCACCAGCAGGTCGGCCTGAGCGCGTCGCGAACTGCTGCTGGTCTGGGATCCGATGCGCTCAACAGCCTGGCTCGGTGTCATATGCCGCTGATTCACCATACGCGCAATCCTCACCTGGCTCGGGGCTTCTACCAGCAGAACCTTGTCGAACTGAAAAGGAATAGCTGAGCCCACTTCGGTCAGCAGGGGCACATCATGGACCACCACCTCGGAACCTTCCAGCCAGGGCTGCTCGGCCTTTGCGGCCAAGTCATAAACCAGCGGATGGATGATGTCGTCCAAATCCCTGCGGTCCCGGTCGGCCGTCGGCCCTCCGAAGACCCGTGCAGCCAAAGCTGACCTGTCCACTCCCCCTTGGCCGTCCCCGCAGTCTGCTCCGAAGCGTTCCAGAACCGGCCTCACGCCTGGTCCACCCGGAGCGATGACCTCATGGGAGAGCCGGTCATAGTCGATGATCCTGGCTCCGTCCTGAGCCAGTCGAGCTGCCACCGTGCTCTTGCCAGCAGCTATCCCGCCGGTCAACCCCACACGTATCATCCCGACCTCCAGCATGTAACTTGTAACAGCACATACAAATGGAGGGGCCCGACCGAGGCCGGACCCCTCCATTCACTGCTTAACGCTCACTTCTTTTCCTTGAGCAGCTGCTCGCGCAAGGCGGCCAGCTGGTCGTCGGAGGCCAGAGTGCCCTCGGAGCTGGACTCCGAGCTGTAGTTGGTGGTCTCCTCGGAGGTCTGACGGTGAGAGTGAGAACCAGAGACAGGCGCCTGAGAGGACCGGTTGTCCTCCGCAGCTGAAGCCTCGGCGTTCTCCAGCTCCTTGGCCACGAAAGCCTTGTGCTGCTCCCAAAGGTCGTGGGCGGCCGCATACTGGGACTCCCACTCCTCCCGCTGCTTCTCGTAGCCAGCGATCCACTCGTTGCTCTCGGGGTCGAAGCCCTCGGGGTACTTGTAGTTGCCGTCCTCATCGTACTCGGCAGGCATGCCGTAGATGGCCGGATCGAAGTCCTCGGAGGTCGGATCGACGGAGTCGTCGGCCTGCTTGAGCGACAGGGAGATACGGCGACGATCCAGATCGACGTCGATGACCTTGACGAAGATCTCCTCGCCCTGCTTGACCACGGTCTCGGGATTCTCCACGTGGCGATTGGCCAGCTCGGAAATGTGGACCAGGCCCTCGATGCCGTCCTCGACGGAGACGAAGACGCCGAACTGCACGATCTTGGTGACCTTGCCCTTAACGATCTGTCCGGGCACGTGGGTCCGGGCGAAGCGCTGCCAAGGATCTTCCTGGGTGGCCTTGAGGGACAGCGAGATGCGCTCGCGGTCCATATCGACATCCAGCACCTCGACGGTGACCTTGTCGCCCACCTTGACGACCTCGCTGGGGTGATCGATGTGCTTCCAAGAGAGCTCGGAAACGTGGATCAGACCGTCCACTCCGCCCAGGTCGACAAATGCGCCGAAGTTGACGATGGAGCTTACCGTGCCCTCGCGGATCTGGCCCTTCTTGAGCTGGGCCATGAAGGTCTCGCGCACCTCGGACTGGGTCTCCTCCAGGTACTGGCGGCGGGACAGGACCACATTGTTGCGGTTCTTGTCCAGCTCCAGGATCTTGGCCTTGATCTTCTGCCCGATGTAGGGAGACAGGTCGCGCACCCGGCGCATCTCGACCAGGGATGCGGGCAGAAAGCCACGCAGACCGATGTCGACGATGAGTCCGCCCTTGACGGCCTCGATGACGGTGCCCTCGACGACTCCGTCGGCATTCTTGATCTTCTCGATGTCGCCCCAGGCACGCTCGTACTGAGCGCGCTTCTTGGACAGGATCAGGCGCCCTTCCTTGTCCTCCTTGGTGACGACCAGAGCCTCGATGGTGTCACCGACCTGGACCACATCGTCGGGATCGACATCCTTCTTGATGGAAAGCTCGCGGGAGGGAATCACGCCCTCGGTCTTGTAGCCGATGTCCAGCAGAACCTCGTCATGGTCGATCTTGACGACCGTCCCCTCGACCAGATCCCCATCGTCGAAGTTCTTGATGGTGGAATCGACTGCCTTGATGAAGTCTTCCTCGGATCCAATGTCGTTGACCGCGACCTGAGGGACTTCCTTCTTGTTCTCTGCCATTAATTAAATTGTTTCTTGTATAGTTGGTGGATATTTTTACCGTATTGAGTTATGCGTTCCCGCCGGTAGGCGCGAACATCCTCCATGATAGGAGACACCACGGTCATTGTCGCCGGGGTGCCTCGGGCGTGTCGCAGGCGAGGATCCCAGAGGCTCGCTCAGCGGAGTCGACCACGTTGGCCAGGAGCATGGCGCGGGTCATCGGTCCTACACCGCCGGGATTGGGCGTATAGGCGGCTGAAGACGGCCTGGCGGCCGGATCGATGTCGCCCTTGATCCGCCAGCGGCCCTCCTGCTTGTCCCAGATTCGGGAGACGCCTACATCCACCAGTACGGCACCCGGGCGAACCTGATCCGAACCGACCAGCCCGGCTCGGCCCACAGCTGCGATGATTACGTCAGCCCTGCGAAGATGGGCATCAATGTCCCTGGTGCCGGTATGACACAGCGTCACGGTGGCGTCCACTCCGCGGTTGGTCAAAAGCAGTCCGATGGTGCGCCCCACAGTCAATCCTCGACCCAGCACGCAGACCTCCTTGCCGACGAGGTCGATTCTGTAATGGTCGAGCAGGTGCAGGATCCCCCGTGGGGTGCAGGGCAGAGGGGTCCGCACACGGCCGTCGGCATGCAGGACCAGCTGGCCCAAATTGTAGGGGTGCATGCCGTCGGCGTCCTTGGCTGGGTCGATGCGCTCGATGATCTCAGTGGGGTCAACTCCATCAGGCAAGGGCAGCTGGACGATGTAGCCGGTGCAGTCAGGATCCTGGTTGAGCTGATCCACTGCAGCAAGAATCCGCTCCTTGCCGGCATCCGCGGGCAGATCCACCCTGATCGATCGGATGCCTACCTGGCTGCAGTCACGATGCTTACCCTCGACATACTTGAGCGAGCCAGGATCCTCCCCTACCAGGATGGTCCCCAGGCCAGGAGTGCGCCCCATGGCTGTCAGCCTTGCCACGCGAGCGCGCAGGTCCTCCTTGAGTTCTGCAGCCGCCGCTTTTCCGTCTAGTTTCACTGCCGTCAATACATCTCCATCATCCAAGCGGGCGCGAACCCTCGTCGAATTCATCTGAGCAAGCCTAGCGCAGATTTCTCCTCGACCGGGACCACATGTCCGAGGGACGGTCCGGACAGCGACCGTATCCATGCTGCGTCCAGGCGCCTGGAAAGACCAGACTTTCGATTTCACTGACTGCTCAAAGCCCAATGCACGTGCAGATTTACGCGGAAACCGGCCGGGTCGCACCGCAGGCCATGATGAGGGGAGAAGACTCGGCTGACGAGGTTGCGCGCTGTCCTTCCCATCACCATAATGAGAATCATGCTCAATAAGAGCAGGATCACCATCTCGATTCCCTGCCGGAAAGGACGCCATGGATACGAACACGGATAGAGCATCCACGCAGGCCTGCATCGTCTTCGACCATGCCGCCATCCGCCGATCTGGACGGCTGATCTGGTCTGAGGGGACCTTCGTTATTCCCCAAGGAACCGTTACGGCCATCGTCGGCACCAACGGCACCGGCAAAACCAGCATGATGCAGGCCGAACTCGGCTTGCTCCCCCTGGATGCAGGCAGTCTGCAGGTCCTGGGACGGCCAGCCGGACAGGCCAACGACCGCATCGGCTACGTGCCTCAAAGCTACACCTCGGATATCGACTCCAACCTTACGGCCGAGCAATCCGTTCTGCTGGGACTGACCGGCACCCGTTTCGGCATTCATCCCGTCACCCGGCAGGACCGCGAGCGCGCTAGAAAGGCCATGCGCTTCGTCGGCGTGGAGGACAGGGCCCACCTGCGCCTGTCCCAGCTCTCGGGAGGCCTGCGTCAGCGGGTGGCCATCGCCCAGGCCCTGGTCTGCGATCCTGATCTGCTTATGCTCGACGAGCCCCTGGCCAATCTGGATCTGGCCGGGCAGCGCGCCACTGTCCACCTGCTGGCACAGCTCAACAGCCGTCTGGGCATGACCATCCAAGTAGTGGCCCATGACCTGAACATGCTGCTGCCTGTGCTGACCGGGGCGGTTTACCTCTTGGATGGGCACCCCCACTACGCCCGCATGGACGACGTGCTGGACTCGGACCTGCTCACCCACCTCTACGGCACCAAGGTGGAGGTGGTCACCACTCCCCAGGGGGACATGTTCGTGGCCCCCGACATGGACGAGCCGGTCGGGCCCGTCCACAATCGCTATCAACCCAGCCAGGTGGCCCGCCTGCACGGGAAGGACCGGGAAAGGACCTCATGACTACACCAGTCTTCGACCCCCATTGGACGGAGATCCTCGCCGCCCCTTTCATGCACAACGCCATGCTGGCAGGATTATGCATCGCCGTGGCTGCCGGAGCCATGGGCTACTTCACCATTGCCAGACATTCCACCTTCGCCGCCCACGCCCTGGCTCACATCGGCCTGCCTGGCGCCACAGGGGCTGTCCTACTGGGACTGCCGGTCTCTGCCGGCATGGGCCTGTTCGCCCTAGGCGGGGCGTTGGTCATCGGAGCCTTGGGCAAACGGGTCTCTCAACGGGAGATCGCCACGGGCACGGTCCTGGCCTTCGCCACCGGCCTGGGACTCTTCTTCGCCAGGATGTCCAGCTCGGCCTCCCAGCAGATGCAGGCCATCCTCTTCGGATCCATCCTGACCATCACCCGGAGCCAGGTCATCGGCTTCATAATCTTCGATGCAATCCTGCTGATCCTGCTGGCCCTGATCTATCGGCCCCTGCTCTTCAGCTCCCTGGATGAGCAAGTGGCCCAGGCCCGCGGCGTGCCCATCGGGCTGATGAACCTGACCTTCATGGCCATCATGGCCGGTGTCATAACCATCGCCGTGCCGGCAGTGGGGACCCTGCTCATCTTCGCCCTGGTCGTCACTCCGGCAGCCACGGCCAACATTCTGGTGGCATCTCCCCTGCGGGCCATGCTCGTATCAGGATTGATCTGCCTGGCCTCCATCTGGGGAGGCCTGGTGATTTCGGCCATGGTGCCTGCCCCTCCAAGCTTCATCATCGTGACCCTGTCCACCCTCTTCTGGGCATTGGCTAAAGGATGGGCGGCACTGCGCGCCTGATGCCGGTCAGTCCACCATTGCGGTGGCCATGACGGCGATGCCCTCGTCGTGTCCGGTGAACCCCATGCCATCAGTCGTGGTGGCGGTCAACCGAACCGGTGCCCCGACGGCCTGGCTCATAGCTTGCTGGGCCAGGTGGCGACGGGAGGAAATTCTGGGGCGCTGGCCGACGATGACCAAGGAGGCGTTGAGCAGCATACGATCGTGGTCATGCAGGCAATCCATGGTCTTCTCCAGCATGGCCGCCCCATGCATGCCCGCCCCGGGAGCCTGTACGCCCAGGCCGAATAAGGTGCCAATATCACCCAGGTCGGCGGCTGACAAAATAGCATCAATCAGAGCATGGGCCGCTGCATCGCCGTCAGAATCGCCCAGCAGGCCAGGGGTTCCATCATTCCAGGACAGGCAGGCCAGCCAGAGAGGACGCTCACCAGTCGGGTCGAAGCGATGGGCATCAAAGCCCAGTCCAATGCTCGGATCACCCATGACCGGCCCCAGCCTCAGCGCTTGGCCTTGGTCTTGCCCTTGCTCTTGGTCTTGGCAGCCTCCTGGGCCACCCGTGCCAGGGTCTTGGAAGCCGGTTCCTTGGGGGACTTGGTATGGTGCTTATCGTCACCAGGAATGGGCTCTGCATAGCCCAGATTGACATCCAACAGACGCTGGGCCTCGTCCTCGTCCAGCTTCTCGGACAGGGCGATCTCGGAGGTCAGAATCTTGCGGGCCTTGATCAGCATCCGCTTCTCGCCCGCCGACAGCCCATGCTCGTCCACATCGCGCTGAGAGAGGTCGCGCACCACCTCAGCGATCTTGTTGACCTCGCCGGTGGCTATCTTCTCCACGTTCAGCTTATAGCGACGGGACCAGTTCATCTCCTTCTCCTCGACCACCGGGGTGCGCAGGATTTCGAAGACCTTGGCCACTGCCTTGGCGTCGACGATGTCCCTGACGCCCACCTTGGCTGCGTTCTCAACGGGAACATTGATGACCAGCCCGTCAGAGGAGAGCACGGACAGCTGCAGGTATTTACGGGTGACGCCCTTGACGGTCCGTTCGGTGATGGCATCCACCCTGGCGGCCCCATGACGCGGATAGACGACCATGTCACCGACCTTGTAACCCATATGTCCTCCAGAACGAGTCGATAAAATACCATATAATAATGTCATTGCGCATGGACTTGCCGACGGGCATCAGGAGGCGACGCGATTCTCCGCGAGCACACTTCCCCTGGAGGCTTTGAAGACTATTCTGGAAGAAACGACGGTGGTGGAACGAACGCCAAAAGGCTCCACCCCGCATGACGACCATCGTTTTGCGGATCAGTGATCGAAGACAGAGGTAGGCATGATCAAAAACACAAGCCGCTACACTACACCCAGCACCATCCTGGTGGTTGAGGACGAACCCACCCTAGCCACTGCCATCGCCCAGCGCATCACTGCCGAGGGGTGGACGGCACGGGTGGCCTCGGACGGTGCCAGCGCCGTGCAGGCTGCATCCCAGATCAAACCCGACCTGGTCATCATGGACATCATGCTGCCCGTCATGGACGGACTGGAGGCCACCAAGCGGATCGTGGCCGAGCGGCCGGTGCCGGTTCTGATTCTGACCGCTCGAGACGATGAAGCCGACAAGGTAACCGGTCTGGGCGCCGGCGCTGACGACTACATGACCAAGCCCTTCTCCATGCGTGAGCTGATCGCCCGCTGCAAAGCCCTTCTGCGCCGGGTGGAGCGGGCCAAGGTCATAGCCAAGAACTCCGAGAACGAGAAAGTGCTGGACTTCGGATCGCTGGTCATCGACCCGGCCCAGCGCATCGTGACCCTGCATGGGGAACAGATCCACCTGACTCCCACCGAATTCGACCTGCTGGCCACACTGGCCCGCCGACCCAAGTCCGTGCTCACCCGCGAGAAGCTGCTGGAAGAGGTCTGGGACTGGGTGGATGCCTCGGGCACCAGGACAGTGGATTCCCATGTCAAGGCCCTGCGCCACAAGCTGGGTTCGCAGATGATTCGCACCGTGCACGGAGTGGGCTACGCCTTCGAACCGCCCGAGGACCAGAGACAGGACCAGGATCAGCGATAGCGGCTGCGGATGCACGCAATGAGCAAGGATGGCAGAAACCAGCACAAGAGACCTAATCTGAGCGCGCGGGTGGATCGCGAACGTCCCATCGGATCCTTCGCCTCATTGAAGGTGGAGCTGAGCGTCCTGATCATCATCTCTACAGCCATCGCTTTCGTGATGGCCTGGTTTCTGCTGAAGATGGGCTGGAGCGGCTGGATTGCCATGCCATTGACCCTGGTGGTGGCCCTGGGGATTACCTACTTCTTCTCTCGAGGGCTCACCGCGCCCCTGCGACAGATGCGGGATGCAGCCGAGGCCATGGCCGACGGTGACTATACGGTTCGGGTCCACGCCACGACAACCAGCCATGACGAGGTGGGACTCCTGGCCCAGTCCTTTAATGAGATGGCCGAGGAGCTCCAGCACGCCGATCAGATGCGCCGTGACATGGTGGCCAATGTCAGCCACGAGCTGCGCACTCCTGTTTCGGCCCTGCAGGCCATGGTGGAGAACATGGCGGACGGTGTGACCGAGCCTACGCCAGCCAACCTGGAGGGGATTCTGGAGCAGACCCACCGCCTGTCTGACCTGATCGCCTTCCTGCTGGACCTGTCGAGGATGGAGGCCGGGGCCGCCAGCCTGCAGATCGAGGACTTCGACTTCGGGGACTTCATTGACGAGACCCTTCAGCCCCTGGCCATAGCCGATGCCGGGCATGCCCACGACATCCAGGTTGATCTGGAGAAGGGCTTGAGGATGGAGGGCGACCAGGACCGGCTGCGCCAGCTCTTCACCAATATCATCAGCAACGCCCTGAAGCACTCGGCCGACGGCACCACGGTGCTGATCCAGGCCCACGAAGACCGGCAGCATGAGGCCATAGTCACTAATGTGGTCAACTTCGGCTCGCAGATACCTCCCGAGGCCCGCACCGACATCTTCCGGCGCTTCGTCAAGGGCAAGGCCGGGCCGGGCACGGAGTCGGGAGGCACCGGGCTGGGACTGTCCATCGCCCGATGGGCGGCTCAGCTGCATGGAGGACAAGTGCAGGTGGTGGATGATCCGCGCGGAGCGGACTTCGAAATCATCCTGCCTAGATACCACCACGATCCCGACGAGGGCGAGATGGACGGGGACCGCTCCGGCGGGTCCGACGCGCCGCATTGACGGGGAGGCGGACTTCGACTCATAATGAAATCGAACATTTGTTCGAATATCATCGAGTTCGAGGTGTGCCATGGTCGCTACCATCCATGGGTCGCCGGAGGCGGCCCCTGTTTCCCTGCCGGAGTGCCGGGTTGATGCCCTGAACCTCTTCCGAGGGCGCCCCATCCCTGTCCCCCAAGCCCTGGAGGCCGTCCACGCCGGTTTCCCCTCAGTGGCCCAGGACTACTTCAGTGGCGACTTCAGCTTCGATCAGAACGTCATCGTCCACCCCGATGCCACTTTCATCATTCATGTGGCCGGCGATTCCATGACCGGCGCTGGCATCTTCGATGGGGACCTGCTGGTGGTCGACCGGTCCTTGGAGCCGCGCGAGGGAGACATCGTCATCGCCATCCTGGACGACGAGCTGTTGGTCAAACGGCTGGCCAAGCGCAAGGGGCGGACCATGCTGCGGGCCGAAAACCCCGCTTACCCTGACTTCCTGCCCCAGGAGGGCGAGGAACTGGTCATCTGGGGGGTCGTCATCGGCAACTACCACTGGCAGCGAGTGGATGCCAGTGGCGAATCCCGGAGCGGCTCTCCACTGCCTCAGGTCACCTACCCCGGACACGCCCCGCATGGACACGGGCCCACGGGAAACCAGGGCCGGAAACCCGTCTACCCTTCCACAGGCTGGGGGTCGGCATGAGCGCGCAGGTCCCGACCGATCCTGCAGTCGGGACCGCTCTGACAGGCCGGGTAGTCCTGGCCGATGCCAATTCTTTCTATGCCTCCTGCGAGGCCGTTTTCAATCCCGCCCTTGCTGACCGTCCGGTAGTCGTGCTGTCCAACAACGACGGCTGCGTAGTGGCCCGCAATCGCCTGGCCAAGGCCTTGGGCATCACCAATGGCACACCCTGGTTCACCATTCGTGACCGAGCCCTGCAGGACGGGGTGGTGGCCCGCAGCTCCAACTATGAGCTCTACGCCAGCCTCTCTCGACGCATGATGGCTATCATGGCCCATTTCCTGCCCAACCAGGAGGTCTACTCCATCGACGAATGCTTCATGGACAGCATATGGAACGACAAGCGCACCGTCGAGATCTGCCGGGATCTGCGCGCCGCGGTCCTACGGTCCACCGGCATTCCCATCAGCGTGGGGGTGGCGCCCACCAAAACCCTGGCCAAGGTGGCCAACCACTGGGCCAAGGATCATCCCTCGACCGAGGGGATCACCCTCTGGAACCAGGTGGAAGCCCAGTATGGCGACCAGGCTCTGGCATCAGTGCCCATCGACCAGGTCTGGGGGGTGGGCCGACGGCTGACCGGCAGGCTCATGGGCATGGGCATCACCACTGCTCTGGATCTGCGCGATGCCGATCCCTCCCTGATCCGGCACCGGTTCTCCGTCATGCTGCAGCGCACCGTCCTTGAGCTGAGAGGACGGCCCTGCATCGAGCCCGAGGCGGATGCCGCCAGAGGCGTGCGCACCGATCAGATTTTGTGCTCGCGCATGTTCTCTCACCCTATCGAGGGCTACGCCACCCTGGCTCAGGCACTGAGCATCTACGCCCAGAAGGCCTGCCGCCGTCTGCGTCGGCAGCACGGCCTCTGCGGAAAAGTGCGGGTCTTCTGCTCCACCAGCCCCTATGCGCCCCAGCAGTTCTGCGCAGCCGGCCAGACCGTCGTCCTGGAGGATCCCAGCGACGACCCGCTGGTCATCGCCGGCGCAGCCAGCCGAGCACTCAAGGGCAGAGTGGATCCGCACGCCCGCTGGATTCGGGCCGGAGTGGTTCTGCTGGACCTGACCGACGCCGACCGCTTCCACACCCTGGAAGGCCTGGACGCAGCCCGGGACGCCCATGGTCTGGGAGATGTCCTGGAGGATGCCACCCGTCGTTTCGGCCCCTTCCGAGTGGGCGTAGGCTATGGAGGCATCCGTGGCAAGGGTCGGGGTGACGAGGATACGGGGGCTGACTGGGCCATGAACCGGGGCATGCTCTCCCTCCGGGCCACCACCCGCTGGGATGAGATGGCTGTAGCGCAGGCCCGCTAGAGGTCCTCATGGCCTGGAGAAACAGCCGCCAGAGCCAAGGCAGCCAGCGGCAGAGCACCTGCGGTTTCCAGAGCCCGAGCGCATTGGCGGATGGTGGATCCCGTGGTAATGATGTCGTCCACCACCAGGATGGGATGGTCGGCCAGGCGTAAGTGATCTGCAACTGCGATCCGGCCCGCCAGCCGACGTGAACGGTTCCGACGGCCGCCCGCCTGGACGGACTTGGTTCTCACGGAGTTCATGATCAGAGCCGGTTCCACCCGTGCAGCCAGACCCTGCCGTTGCAGGGCCGAAACCAGGGACAGAAGGATCGGCTGCAGATGGACTCTCCCCCGCTTCCGCAGGGAGGCGGCCGAAGAGGGGGCGGGAACCACCAGGATTGCCTTAGCAGACTTGGATCGGAGCAAAGGACTGATCAGCCTGGACAGGGCCGGAGCCAGATCGGCCATGACCTGGCCTAAGGGGCCATCCAAGGGCCGGTTATCATGGTCCTTCCAGGCCAGAATGATCCGCCTGACCGGACCGCGATATGGAGCGCAGGCCAGGGCCAGATCCGCGGCATAGGCTGGCGCAGGCACCGAGAAGGGTCGGAAAAGCAGGGATCTGCAACTGGGGCAGAGCAGAAGGTCAGGGCGGTCACAACCGGCGCAGGCTCGAGGAGCCAACAGGTCCAGAGCCGAGCCCGCCAAGGTCGAGCCCACAGCATAAGCGGCTTGTCGGAGTCGGTCAAATGCCGATGAAGAGTTGCTCATATTGCACAGCCAACCCGCAAGCAAAGAGGATCGGCAAGCAGATCAGGACCATGTGCATGAACAGGCTATCTGTTCACAGAATCGTCTGCGAACAGGTTCGGGCCAGATCAGCCTCCATAGCCCGAATCAGGTCCAGTGCATCAGCGGGATTGTGCACACGCAGAGCCATGGCCCCAGCCAAAGCAGCTGGATAATCATTGCCGTCCGGATCCATCCGGTCACCAACGAAGGCAATCTCGCCGACATCCACGCCCAGTATCTTGGCCAGGGAGGTCATGGCATAGGCCTTGTCAATGCCCTTGGCTGAGATATCCACACTGGTGGAACCGCCTGAGCGCACCTGAAGATGGGGCAGATCGGCGGCTACGGCCCGGGCCAGGGCGTCCTTGCGGCTGTTGTCGGGATCCCAGGCCTCCTTGGCTGCCACGGGAGCCTGCTGACCCAGGGCGGAGAAGGTTATCTGGCTACCACGATCCTCAATGCGCGCCCCCCAGACCCGCTCCTCCCAGTCGCCCAGCTGCTTGGCTCTGCGCTCAAGGCTTTCCTCGGCCGCCTGCCGGTCCTGGGCGCTCAGGTCGTGGGCGTAGACGCAATCCCAGCTTCCGTCCTGCCAGCGGTAATAGCGGGTGCCACTGGTAGGCATCAGATGCAGCTGGTCAAAACGGGTATCGTCAGGCAGGGCATCCAACACCTGATCGCGGAACTGACTGAACCGCCCGCCCGATACGATAGCTACGGGCCGAAGCCTGGTCAGAGCGGCGAAATGGACGGCCATGATCTGGTCCATGCGCGTCTTGGACAGCGCCAGGGTGTTGTCCAGATCGAAAGCCAGCACCCGTGCCCGCGTGCAGATGGACCTTATGTCTTGATTGCCCCACCAGGCCACGTTCACTGCACAATCCTTCGCCATGATTGCTCCCATCCGCTTGTGGATCATCGCACCATGCTACAAGACACCCTGAATCAAAACCGACTCAGAGTTGAGGGGCTATGGTGAGTGTCATGATCAGCGATCAGCCGCCTTGGTCCCGCAGCATCTACCGGGACAGTCATGGCCGTGGGATTCGTCGGCCCACTTTCGGCACCCGCCTGCCCCGCTATCGCACCAGATGCGGGGTCTTCGACGATCTGACCGCGGCACAGATCCGCCGGCTGAGCGTCGGCTGGCCCCAGCTGGTCAAGCCCGTCCAATTCGCCGTTGAGGACGTGCCTCCCTCCGACCCAACCCCCTGGGAGGATAGGTCGGACCTCTTCTCACGCAGTTTCCCGGCAAGCCGCGGCATCCCCGCCAGAATTGTCCTCTACCGTCTGCCCATCCAGAGCAAGACCCGGGACCGCATGGAGCTGGAGCTGATCATCCGTGACGAGCTGGTTTTGCAACTGGCCGATCTTTATGGGCGTGATCCCGAGGAGATTGACCCCATGTGGGGACGCTGAAAGCCCATCTCAGGGAAGGACATTGGAGTCGGGGCCTGAGCGAATCAGGGTGGTTACAGGCATGAGCCCGTCAGGAGTCATGACCGCCAGGCCGGCCAGGCCAGCTTGGTTGACGGCATCCACGCTCAGGCGTGCGTTCCAGATCAGCCGGGAGGAGTCATGCCCCGAGTCCTCATTCAACCGAACGGCAGCCACCTTATCACCCAGCTCATGGGCTGAAAGCTCGTGGGCACGATCCGCCTCAACGGTCAGCGAGCGCTCCCCCAGCTTGTTGCCCTTCTCGTCGAATCCAACCAGTTCGGCCTTGATCGGATCGGCCGAGGGGTTGGCAAGGGTCAGCAAGGCCTGGGCAGGCTGCGATATGGTCAGAGCCGAGGAGGCGGCAGCAGTCCCCGCAGGGATCAGAGTCAGGTCGGACTGCGACCGGTCCTGATTGCCCTGGCCGGTCACCTGCAGGACTGCTTGGACAGCCTGGTCGGCATGCACATGCAGAGCCAGCTTGCCATCAGGAACCCCACCCAGATCCACCGCCGTGGCCCGGGAACCCTGCAGGTCCACCCGCCGCAAGGATTGCTGACCGCCTTCATCCATCCAGGACAGGTCCACCGCCGTGGCCCGTGAGCTCTGAAGAAGCAGGGTGGCCTGGTCTGCCCCGCGCAAGCCGGGAATAACCAGATCACGACCGGGAGCCCCCAAGGCAACCACTTGATCCGATCCGCGTGGATCAAGTCCAGCCATGACATTGACAGAGACCGACATGGCCACTGGAGCCTGGGAACTGCGAGCCCGAACATAGATGGCCTGCTGGTCAGGAGCCGCCGCAGACAGGTCGTATGAGGCATGGCCGCCGGGTGCCACAGTCATGGTCTTCCCGGTCTCAAGGGACAGGTTGCCTGAGGAGTGCGAACCCTGGGCCTCAAGACTGATCACCGTGGCTTTGGATGACGGATTGTAGACCACCAGCCGCTGGGTGGTTCCTCGGCCGGTAGCGGGCAGCAGAAAGTCCGCATCCATAACGGCCCGGGGGCAGGCCAGCGCTTGGATCCCGCGCAAATCGCCCTTGGTGGCCCAGGAAACCATACCGACCGCAGCACCCGTGCCCGGCTGGGACTTGAGCATCCGGGCATCGAAAACAGCGGCCGAGGCGCCGGGATCGAGCGAAGCGGCCATGGCCTTCTGCCCGTCCAAGAGATCGGGATCGGTCACCATGATGCGTCGCCCGTCCCCCAGCGGGGTCAAGCTGGCACTGCCGATGGATCCGAAGGCGGCGGCTGTGACACGGGCGGTCAAATCGCCCTCGGATGCTTTGAACTGGTCATCGCCGACCTTATCCTCATCGGCTACCGTCATTCGAGTCGGGCAGTAGGCCGCCACCTCCCGCTGACTGACCCGGCTGGCAACCACTGTCGAACCCTTGGCTCCATCAGCCAAGAATGCCGGAGGCGTCCAGACCAGCAGAGCGGCAATCAGAACCGCCACCAGGGGCGCCGAAACCAGTGCAGCTGCCAGGGATCCCTTGCTTCGTGCACTCATAGTTGCTCCCCTCCAAAATAGCCCGGTCGAGGCAGAGCCACCAGGCAGTATCCCAGCAGCACCAATCCCAGGGCCCACAGCCAGACCCTCCTCCAGGTGCTTGCCTCTGCTTGACGGACCCCGGCCATGTCGACGCCCACATCCTTGCCGGACTGCGAGCTCAAACGGAAATAGGTTCCCTGGGCATTGGCCACCACCTGCTGGGCGCCATCACTGGCGGTGATGTTGGATACCAGGTCATCGTTGGGCGTGGATCCCAGGCCTGCAGCTCCAGAACGGTCAACGGGCACGTAGATACCACCAAAGCCCAGGTCGGTCACAGCGGCTACGGCCTTGGAGTCGGCATTGGCCATCAGAGCCGCCGCCGAATGGGAGAGGACATCCTCGCCTGCCATCCGCCTGCCATTCACCCTTTGGACACGAAGGGCAGGCGAAGCATCGATCAGTTCTCCCCGAGAGGTGTGCAGACCGTTGTATGCCACACGGCCATGGGAGGGTGAAGTCAGCACCAGCACTCGATGGGACGGATCCTTGTCCAGATAATCCACCGCCACTGCCGGAAGCCGCCGGTCATCAGCAGACAGGGGTCCTCCCTCAGGCGCCGCCAGACCGACCACTGCTACACCTGCTGTAACCAGTGCCAGGGCCAAGCCCAACAAGAGCCTCAGAACCCGTCCGCCACCATCGACCACAGCTGCCGAGATTCCGGACTGCGCAGGAGGCAGGGGCGGACGATCGTCATCGCCGTCAGGGGCCTGATCGTGTCCGGGAGCAAGGGGCGAGAAAGGACGGACAGCCTTTCCAGCCAAGAGGCCCAAACAAGCCAGCATCCCCATGAACGCCATCATCATGCCAGGCAGGACCGAACCGGCCACTGAACCGGTCTCGTCCAGGCCGGTGCAGACCGCTTGCGAGACAAGCGCCAGGCCCAGGCCAAGCAAGACCGTGATCCAAAGAATCCTGGCAGCCTTGAGCACCCGAGGCACGACCAAGGCGATGAAAGCAAGCAGGGCTACCGCCAGCAGACAACAGGCCAGCGTGGTCGGACGCCAGAGCTCAGGTCGCCACCTTAGGGGCCATAGGGCCGAAACATCCAAGCCCAGCAGGCGGGTCAGCAACTCTCCCAGGCTCCCAACTCTGGGGCGGCCTGTCAGGTCTGCTGAAGGGATCATCAGATCGGCGAAAAGCTGTCTCCAAAGCCCCTGATTGGCATGATGCAAGGAGTTGGCCAGGGTCGGCGCCAGGGCCAGTGCCGAAGGCAGCGGCATCAGCAGCAGCATGGCCCGATGGGAGGGCACCAGGCAGATCGCCATGATGAAGAGCGGAATCATGGCCAGCATGAGCTGAGGTTCGGCTGCCAGTACCGGCACAAAGCAGATGGAAGCCAGAGCCGCCTGTTGAACCGAAGCCTTAGGGCGCACAGGAGCCTCGGTCTGATACAATCCCACGGCCTTGAAAACGAAAGCGAAAGCGGCAGGCATGAAAGCCATGACCGTCAGCATGGGCAGCTGCAGACCGTCCACAACGCCCAGGGCGAATGCCAGGCCAGTCCAGAGCAACCCCAGCAGGACGCGGATGGGGTTGGACCTGGTGACCACGCCGGCCAGGGCCCAGAAAGACAAGGCGGCCAATCCCGTCTCCGCCAGGAGCATCAGGGGCATGGCCTGGGCCACATGACCGCCGGTCAGCAGAGCGAAAGGCAGGAGCACCAAGAGGAAGGGGGCAGGAACTGCGGACTGCCCTACGCCCCCGGCCCAAGACCAGGAGGTTGTAGTCGCCGCAAGCAAGCGGGACCAGTCGGCTCCTGACGACGGCAGTGAGGGCGCATGGACAGCTTCTCCCGAGAAAACCGCGCGACACAGGGGCCAGTGGGTAGCCACCAAGGCAACCAAGACCGCTAGCGTCATCCCTGATGCCCATGCCAGGCGCCGCAGGAGCTGCTGGCGCAGATGCGCCAGGGCCAGGTGGCTGAGCATGGGATGCTCCTGCTGTTCGCGGAAGGCCTTCCTGCGCTGCTGCCACTGCCGGATCTGCTGGCCATTGGCCTGAAGAATGTCCAATCGGCGGGGACCACCATGACAGGCAGATGTCAGACGGCGGCGCATGGTAAGCAAGGCTGCAGGACGAGCCAGAATCCGCCAGGGCGCGCACAGACGGCAGAGAGCTCGGTAGGGCCGCTTGCCGATAAGATCAACCGCCATGAACCAGCAGGCAGCCAGGATCCGCCAGAGCCAGACCAGAGGCCACCAGGGCAGGGCGAAATCAGTCAGCAGATAGCGTTCCCGAGCCAGCATGGGGCCTATGGAGGCATCCAAGGGGCGGTCAGGCTGCACCGGCCGCCCATTCCGATCACGCAATCCGCTCATCCGAGCACTGGCATGGGCCATTCGAGCGCTGGGCACCACCACCACACGTCCGCCTGACAGGCAGATGCGGCGGCAGAGATCATCGGACTGGCCAAAAGTGCCAGCCCAGGCGCCTGGCCCACCCAGGTCCTTCATGGTCTGCATGGGCACCAGGGCACCAGCCAGGCTCACGGCAAAGACATCCTGACGCGCGTCATACTGCTCTTGGTCGGGCTCGCTGTCCACTACCAGACTCACCGTTCCGTGATGGTAGGCATACCGACCCACGTCTCGCAGCCCCTGGCCCTGCCAGTCATACTGCTTGGAGCCCAGCAGGGAGGCAGTGGGATTGCTGTGCCAGGTGTCGACCAGCTTGTCCAGACAATGCCTATCCAGCGGACGGCAGTCGTCGTGCAGAAGCCAAAGAGCGCGAATCCGGCCAGGCAGACGGGCATAGCCAAGCGCCTTGTCCAGGGCATCGCCGAAAGAGGATGCACCTCGCGCGCGAACCACCTGCACCTCCATCCGCGCTGGCCCATCCACTGGAAACTGCGCATAAAGAGGCTCGGCAGTGGCTCCCGAGCAGTCAGCGATGACCAGGATCCGAGGCAAAAGACTCTGGCGCAAGAGAGCACGCAGGGTATCCGGCAGGTAGGTCAGATCATGCTCGACCGTGATCACCGCAGCCACGGCATCCTCTACATGAGGACTCGCAGCAGGGGAACATTCGTTCATGACAGAAGAGAGGACCTGCCGGACATCCTGGGCTTGAGGCGCGACGAAACTCATGCGTTCCAGTCTACGCAAACCAGGTCACCGGATGTCTCGCTAAGGCACCTGCGGCGATTCAGACTTGACGCTGTGCGCGCATCATCTTCTTGTAGCGGCGGCGCTCCCGTTCACTCATTCCGCCCCAGATGCCAAAGCGCTCGTCATGCTCGACGGCCCAGTCCAGGCATTGCTTTCGGACGGTGCAGTCTGCGCAGACCCGTTTGGCCTCCTGAGTGGAGCCTCCCTTGCCCGGAAAGAATGCTTCCGGGTCAGTCTGTGCACAGAGCGCCTCGCTTCGCCATGATGGTCCGATGTTGACTTCGAACCATTGCATCAGCGGCGTCAGCCTGTTTTTAGTTGTACTGCTGTATCGAGTGTCAATAAAACCACTCATAGCGACCCCCCAGTCCCTAGTGTGTTTACACACTTTTATTACAGCCGCTGCGGGGGTCGTCTGTCAACCCCTAAATGTCTGCAAGCGCAACTCTGCCGCCTATGGACGGATCCGTATCGCCCGAAGAGGAGCTGCGGATGGGGGTCAGACTATACTATGACTGGTTCAAGCACGCGTCATCGCCATACCGGTTCTTCCCGCCGGAATGGCCCCTACAGCGACAGCCGATGAGGAAGGCATACCATTGACGTCCCCAACCAGAAAGATGGGTCTGCCCAACATCAAGGCGGGCAGGAACAGCAAGCCCCAACACAGCGGCGGGTTCCGCAACAGCCACCGCCTGCGTACCGGCATTTGTCTGGCCCTGACCTTCGTCCTATGCTTCGCGGCCTCAATGGCAGCGGCCTTCTGGACAGACATCAATGGGCACATGCATGTGCTCGAGCCTGTCAATCCCCTGGCCCAAGCGCGCAAGGATCCGGAAGACATCTACAAGGGCAAAACCCTGAACGTCCTGGTGCTGGGCCAGGATACCCGCGAAGGCAAGGGCAATGCGGACGTGGGAGGCAGCGGGGACGGCCTGGAGGACAACCACCAGTCAGACACGGCCATGGTGGTCCAAATCGCCGCCGACCGCTCCTTTGTGAACGTGGTCTCCATCCCTAGGGACTCCATCGTAGACGCACCGGCCTGCACCACCAGCAAGGACAAGACCATCCCAGCCCGACGTCAGGTCATGTTCAATTCAATTTTCGCGGAAGGCTACAACCAAGGCGGCGACGTAAATTCAGCCGCCAGCTGTTCCCTGGCTGCAGTCCGCTCCCTGACCGGCCTGGACATCCAGCAGTTCGTGGTGGCCGACTTCAACGGCCTCAAGTCCATCATCGACGCCCTAGGCGGGGTTGACGTGTGCATCCCCAGGGACACCCAGGACAGCTACACCGGCATTGACCTCAAACGCGGTCTGCACCATCTGGACGGGACCCAGGCCACCGAATACGCCCGTATGCGCCACGGAACCAGCGCAGACGGATCGGACATTATGCGCACCACCCGCCAGCAGTACCTGATCAAAAGCCTTGTCAACGAAGCCAAGACCGTTGACATTTATTCGGACCTGCCCAAGGCCTACCGTCTGGCCACCACCTCCATGTCCACCCTGCAGCTGAGCGAGGGTCTGGGCAGCTTCCAAACCCTGCTAGGCCTGGGCAACTCGCTCAAACATATAGACACCGCCCATATCTACGCCCGGACCGTACCTGTCGAGGAATGGCCTTTGGACCGCAACCGGGTGGTATGGACCGACCAGGCCGAAACCATCTGGCACCTGCTGCGCCAAGGCAAGCCGTTGACCCAGGCCAATGAGGAAGCTGACTCGACCTCCTCGTCGGACAATCAGACCGACGGCGAGCAGAAGACCCAAAGCACCCAAGGCGATGCTCAGACCCAGAGCAAGAGCTCTGACACAGGGACCAGCAGCCAGGCCCCCTCTGCATCCGCAACCGCTCTGCCTCAGCCGGATCCTCGCACAGGATTGATCACCATGCCCGACAAGACCCTGATCGATCCGAGCACGGGCGGAATCGTGGATCCGAACGACGGTACCATCAAAGATGCGGGAACCGGACAATACATCGGCATGGCAGACCGCTACCTTTTCGCCACGGTCTGTGCGGTTCCGGCGCAGAGATAGCCGATTAACCCCCTCAAGTCGTTCAAACATGCTATTGCTTGCCTAGTCGGTCAAAGCTATGGAGGTTGAAGGCATGCGGACTGGTTCAGACCAAGGCGGACAAGAGCAGGAGCCACCCAGCTTCATGCCCTCCAGGCATCGCCATCCCGGATCCACCCCCAAATCTCCCGCCAAAACTTCCAGTCACAGCCGAAGGCAGCAGGAACCTCCCAGTTTCTCGCCCTCCTCAAGGAGCGTGAATCAACCGAGGCAGGCCGGCACAACCCGAACAGCCAGGCGCACCAGCGGCTCCTCACGGACCACACCCAGGCCAGCTGGCCCGACTGCTCCCCGCACAAACGGATGGAGCGACAGCGGCAATCAGGGCAACCGGCACCTGCAAACCGGTGCTGCCCTGACCCGCAAGCATCCCCTACGTAGGTTCATGGTCATACTGCTGCTGGTCATCCTGCTGGCTCTGTTCGTACTGGCGGGCGGCGGCTGGTTCTGGATCAATGCCAAACTCACCCGCGAGAAAATGCTGACGGACGCCCCAGGTTCCGGGGCAACTAGCTGGCTTCTGCTGGGGTCAGACCAGCGCGACGGCTCCCCGGGGGCAGGCCAGGATACCAGCATCACCGGTTTCCGGACCGATACCATCCTAGTGCTGACCAAGCCCCGGCACGGAGCTGCTTCCTTGATTTCAGTCCCCCGCGACTCTCTGGTCAAACAGGACGGGGACTACATGAAGATCAACGCCGTGGCATACACATCGGGATACACGGCCCTGACCAGCAAGATCGAGGACATCACGGGCCACAAGATCGACCATGTGGCTCTGATCCGCTTCGGAGGCCTCAGCAAGGTAGTCGATGCCATGGGTGGCATCAATCTCTGCTATGATGCGGACGTCAACGACCCAAATTCAGGCATGGTCTGGTCCAAGGGCTGCCATCAGGCTGACGGCGGCATGGCACTGGCTTTCACCCGCATGCGCTACTCGGATCCCAAGGGTGACTTCGGGCGGGCCGAGCGGCAGCGTCAGGCCATATCGGCCATCACTTCAAAGGCTTTGCAGCCCTCGGTCCTGCTCAACCCCGCTACAGCCAACAAGGTTCTTTCGGCAGGGCTGGATGCCCTCGTAGTGGACGAGCGGACTAACGCCATAGACTTAGTGCGCATGGTCCTGGCCTTCCGCAGCGCCAGTGGCGGGAAAGGCATTACCGGAAGTCTCTATTGGACCGACCCCGACTACTACCCCAACAGATGGATCGGTTCAACCGTTCTTCTGGATCAGGCCCGCAACATCGACCTCTTTAACCAGCTGGTCCAGGGCAGTCACGATCCTGGCACCGTCGGCGGCATCTAACAGCTGCATCCGACACACGCTTCTCGAATCCTGCCAGCCTCATCCACATTCGACCACATGACAGGTTCGCTCTGGCAATCAACAGCCGGGCCTTTCAGACTGGGAGCATGACCAATGCCCATTCGCCAGCAAACGCACTTCCCGCATCGGCAACGATCGGCTCGCAGACTTCGATTGAAACCGAGAATGACCATCCGCGCCCTGCAAATAAGAGCAGAGCCCAGGTCATTCTGACCCTGGTTGCACAGACGGCACCGGCCCTAGCCCAGGCAGGCATGATCTGGTACGTGGTCGGCCAGGGCCGCTGGATGCTCCTCCTCCTGCTGCTGCCAAGTTTGACGGGAACTTTAGCCATGGTGCTTTTGAGCCTGCTGCGAGCGCACCATCGGCCACCGTCCTCTCGCCCTGCCGGTACACAACGGGCATACGGCACAGTACCCAATAGTGCCGCTCTATCGGCAAACACGCTGGACAAGACCCGACAGGACCTGGCTGAGCTAGCTTCTGAACCTGGCCCTCAGCTTGAGTCCCGGCTGTCGGAATCAGCGACTTCAAGAGCACACGGTCTGCTCTGGCAGGGCATCGTCCACGCCTGGCTTGCCGGAACAGGGAAGACGGCACCGGCAGTCATCGGAATCTGCCCTGATCATAATCCGCTGATCATCGATTTGCCGCACGATGGACCCCACGCCCTGGTAGCGGGTACCACAGGATCAGGCAAATCGGTCTTTCTGCAGACCTGGTGCCTGTCCCTGGCCGCCAGCCAACCGCCGGATCGGCTCAACCTGGTCCTGCTGGACTTCAAGGGCGGCGCCGGGTTCAGCCTGCTGGCCCGACTGCCGCACACTGTGGGCTGCGTGACCAATCTGGACCTGGAACGGGCTGTACGCGCGCTGAACGGCCTTCAGCGGGAGTTGGAGCGGCGTCAGCGCTTGGTGGCCGCAGCTGGCGTGGCAGACACTTCACTGATGGCAGATCCACCGGCACGCTTAGTGGTGGTCATCGACGAGTTCCAAGCCTTGCGTCAGCTCCTGCCTGACTATCTGGGCAAGCTGACTTCACTGGCCTCCCAAGGAAGGTCCCTGGGCATGAACCTGGTGGCCTGTACCCAGCAGACCATGGGGCAGGTCAGTGCTCAGATGCGGGCCAATATGAACCTGGGCATCTGTCTGAGGGTACGTGATCCCCTGCAGTCCAGGGAGCTACTGGGCTCCTCCTGCGCCACGGCAATCACTCCGGCATGCCCAGGTTTGGGCTTCCTGGATCGGGGCCAGGGCCCACAGGCCTTTCGCACTTGCCCAGCGGATGACCCACAGGCCTTGGTGGAACAGATCATCAAAGCCAGCCGCTTCTGCGGTAGCTGCCCGCCAGCGCCCCTCTTCTCTACTCCACTGCCAGAGAATGATCCGGTTTGCGGACATGTCCTCTGGCAATCGGGACGGCCTTTGATACCCCTGGGACACATCGACGACGGAGTCCTGCTGCACATCTATCACCTGCCGATCAAAGGTCATACAGCCCTGATTGGACCGCGAGGCCGAGGCAAAAGCACTCTTTTGGCCCTTCTGGCTCGTTCTCTGGTCGCCCTGATGAAGCTGGGAGACCAGCCAAGGCCGAACTTCGATCTGCGCATCACGCGTCGGACAGGTCACGACTACAGCAGCAGAGATTTTCCCGGCTCGGTGCCGCCACCCCCTCAGAGTCATCAGGGTGGCAGACGGGGGCTGGTTTGGATTCTTGATGATGCCCAGGATCTGCTGGATCCGCTCTGTCAGGATCCTCTGGCCCCTCTTCTGCAGGAGGCTTTGGGACAGGAAGACGCCGCTGTGATTCTCGCCGTGGACACACCCAGCGCCCTGCGCAGACCAGAACGTTTCAGTCATCGTCTGGTGTTTCCCTGTGGCGAACGGGGGACCGATCTGGCAGCTGGCATCCCCGCGGATCGATTGGCGACCTTATCGGCCCGTACCAGTGCCATTCCTGGACGGTGCCTGATCCTGGATGCGGGCGCCGGTATTCCGCTACAGGTGTTCTCTTTAGCCGTAAAACAAATGGACCCTTGAAAAAAGTCACTCATCGTGCTTATCTTGCATAGGGTAGTGATAAATCATCGATAAAAACTTCTTGGAGGCTTAGGTAGATGAGTAATGCGTTTGATTGGCGCGCCAAGGCTGCTTGCCGTGACAAGGACCCTGAGCTGTTCTTCCCCGTCGGCAACACAGGTGCGGCCTATCAGCAGATCGAGGAGGCCAAGGCCGTGTGCCGGACCTGCAAGGTCATTGACGCCTGTCTCAAGTGCGCGCTGGACACCAACCAGGATTACGGTGTCTGGGGCGGACTGAGCGAGGACGAACGCAGGGCTTTGAAGCGTCGGGCCATGCGTGCGCGCAGGTCCCAGGCCATGCAGATGCAGTCCTGATTCCTTCTCGATCGCAAAGATCCAGGGGCGATGGCTTAACGCTTTCGCCCCTTTTCTTTTTCCGAAAAGCACCCTTGGTTAAAAGGCTTCCCCGTTAAAAGGCGACCAACCTCACACATCCTGGGCCACGCGCAGCTTAATGTTGATGACCACCCGGGTACCCCCATCCCGACGGGGCTCCCACTTGACCGTGCCGCCGAAGTCGTTGGTGACGAATGTATTGATGATCTGCGTGCCCAGCCCGGAACCGGTGGAACGAGCCTGGCCCTGGTCTGACTCCGTGCTGTAACCGTTGCCATCATCTTCGACCACCACATTGAGGTTGTTGCCGCCACGGCCCACCGATATGGTGATATGCCCCTCGTCACGCCCCTCGAAGCCATGTTCGACGGCGTTGTTAACCAGCTCGGTCAGCACCAGGGACAGGGGCGTGGCATCCTGTGCCGGCATCATCCCGAACTTGCCCACATATGAGATCGTGATGTGCTGGTCGCTGGTCGTGGCCAGGTCCACGCTCATCTTCAGCAGGTTGGCGATCACCTTGTCGAAGTCGACAATCTCGTCTGCAGTCTGGCTGAGGCCCTCATGCACTACTGCAATAGTCTGGACGCGACGCTGGGCCTCCTCCAGCTCCTTGCGGACCTCGTCGGACTTGGTGCGCCTGGCCTGCAGCCGCAGCAGGGCCGAAACGGCCTGAAGGTTGTTCTTGACCCGATGGTGAATCTCCGAGATGGTCGCATCCTTGGTCTGCAGCTCCATCTCCCTGCGGCGCAACTCCGTCACATCCCGGCAGAGCACGATGGCGCCCGTCCTGCCCTGCTTGCCATACAGAGGCAGGGAACGCATAGAGACGGCCGACCCATTGGCATCCAGCTCCGAGTCCACGGCCGCCTTGCCCGACAGGACCAGTGGCAGGGAGTCAGGCACGGGATCGTTCTCCTTGAGCAGGGAAGTGCCGATCTCGCTCAGGTACTGGCCGATCATGGTCTCCACCGAGCCAAGTCTGCGGAAGCAACTGATGGCGTTGGGCGAGGCATAACGCACCACGCCGCCTGCAGTCAGCACGAAGAAACCATCGGCCACCCTGGCATTGTGCCGCTGATTGAGTACTGAATCCGCATAGGGGAACTCACCGCGGGTGATCATCTCGAAGAGCTCCTTGCCCGAGTTGATGCTCTCGCTCTCATAGCGGCCGTTGGACTCGCGGGTGGCCATATTGGTCTCGCGGACCACCAGGCCCAGGGTTCTGCCCTGGTGGCGGATCGGGGCGTAAACGTCGCAGACCGTAGCGCGGCCTATGGTGCGCAGTTTGGTGGATCGCAGCACCCCCTTGGACCGCATGGCCGCCTCCAGCTCATCGCGACGATCAGCAGGGAAGTGCTCCCCCACCACATCTTCAGTGCGCAGAGACATGACCGTGGAAGGTCGGCACTGCTCGGCTACAGTGAACTCCCCTTCGCCGGTGCGCAGCAGGAGCAGCAAGTCCGCAAAGCTCAGATCGGCAATGACCTGCCAGTCGGCCACCAGATGGTGGAGCCACTCGCGGTCTTCCTCATTGCAGTCGTCGCATGATGCCAGAATCTCGGAAAAATCAGCCATGCTCTCCATCATACAAAGGGCTCTCGGAAGCAGACAGGCGGGTCATGCCCAAGGCGATGATGACATGCGCGTCCAATACACAGGTCTGGGGTAGGGTTGTTCACGGATGTTTCGCCCCGGCGACCGGACCCGACAGACCCGGACCAGTCAAGGGGCCAAGGGAGGGCTATGGCAACCAGGACCAGCGAGGACGGCAGACCGCCTGAAGACCAGGAGGTCGACCCCGATCTCGAACGCCGCCGCCAGCAGCGCCGCCAGGAGCTGACTTACCTGCGTCGGGATGCAGAGGTGGCCCATGAGGCCCACCTGCAGGCCAGGGCTGACGCGGTGCGCGCCAAGGCCAAAGCCAAAGCCGCGCGAATCATGACCAAGGCAGAGATCAAGGCATCCCGCATCGAGGGCATCCCCGACATGGAGATCGAGCGCAAGGTCCGTCTGGATGTGCACGGTCGTCCCAAGCCACTCTTGCGTGGCTGGATCCACGCCGTCGCCGCCCCGCTGGCCCTAGCCGCCGGTATCGTGCTGATCTGTCTGGCCCACGGCACTGGCCTCAAGCTGGCCTGCGCCGTCTTCATGATCGCCTCGCTGGCCCTCTTCGGCAACTCCGCCCTTTATCATCTGGGCGACTGGACACCAGGGACCACGGACGTGCTGCGCCGCCTGGACCATGTCAACATCTTCCTGCTCATCGCCGGCACTTACACCCCTATCTCCTTCGCGCTGGACCCCTTCTGGCGGCGGATTATCATCCTGGGTATGTGGGGGGCAAGCCTGGTGGCCATGATCGTCCACGTCTTCTGGATAGAGGCTCCTCGCTGGCTCTACACCTTGGTCTACGTGGTCTTCGGAGTCTCGGGCGTGGGCTTCCTGAAGCTCTTCTGGGACTCCCCCATGGCCGGTCCTCCGGTGGTTTGGCTGATCGTGGCCGGCGGTCTGGCCTACATCCTGGGAGCAGTGGTCTACGGCCTGCGCCGACCGGACCCCTGGCCCCGGGTATTCGGTTTTCACGAGATCTTCCACTGCGGCACGGTCATCGGCTACGCCTGTCATATCGTGGCCATCTACCTGGTGGTCTGCAACCTGCGCTGAGCGGCTCGCCAATCCCATGCATTTTCAATAAAGACAACGGTCTGCCTCAAGAATCAAGCGGTCGCACACAGAGCCGTCATGGCGTAGACAAAGCCGCCCTTCGTCGACCATGGCGAAGGACGGCTTCATTCAGGACAGGCTGGGACAATGAGGGGTCGTCCCGCTACTTGAGGGGCCGGGCATCCGTGACAGTGACCGAGATATCCTTGCCGTTGGGGGCCTTGTAGGTCACGGTCTGGCCCTTCTTGGCGCCCATGAGGGCCGCGCCGATGGGCGACTCGGGGCTGATGACATCGTAGTCGGTGGCCACGGTCAAATCCCTGGAGCCCAATACATAGACCATTTCGTTGCCGGCCATGGTCAGGGTGACCAGGGAACCATTGCCCACCGTGCCAGCCTTAGGAGCCTTGAGGATCTTTGCGTTGCGCAGCTTGACAATCAGCTCGTTGATCCGCCCCTCGTTCTTGCCTTGCTCCTCGCGGGCAGCCTGATAGCCGCCGTTCTCGCTCAGATCGCCCTCAGCCCGAGCCGCCGCGATGCGTTCGGTGATCTCGTCGCGGTACTCGCCCTGACGGTGGTCGAGCTCCTCCTTCAGCTTGTCGTAAGCGGCCTGTGTCAGCAGAATCGTCTTTTCCTCAGCCATGTGATTCCTCCTTGTTTGATGCGCTTGTCTCGTGGCCCGACCTGAACTGCAAAGTCAAGGGTATGAAAAAGGCGCCGGCCCTCACCGGCGCCTGGAGACCCTTGTCTACCGTGTCGATATGATGTCGATCACGAAAACCAGGGTATCGTCGCCGCCGATGCCCGCCTGGGGCATCCCATGACGACCATATCCATACTCCGGCGGAATGGAGACCACCAACCTGGACCCCACGTTGTGACCGGGCACCGTCTGGTCCCAGCCGCGAATGACCTGCCCCACGCCAATGCCGAAGCTGGCCGGCTGATGGCGCTGGAAGCTGGAGTCGAAGACCTGATCCGAACCCCAGACGACGCCGTGATAGTTGACGGTGACGGTATCGCCCTTGCGGACGACCGGCCCGTCCCCCTCGACCAGCTCCACGGCGCGCAGCCCGCTGGGCGCCGGACCATGGAAGGTTATGGTCGGCGTGGCGCCGAATTCGGCGTTCACCTCGGGCATGGATTGGTCACTCATGACAACTCCTTTGGTTTTCTTGCGTACCAGAGTATCGGTTCGTCGGCCGGGTGACAAGTTGCGACACTGCCGTCCAAGCCGATGAGGCCTTGGTGCCCCGGGTGGGAATCGAACCCACAAGCCGGTGAAGGCGGCGGATTTTAAGTCCGATGCGTATACCATTTCGCCACCGGGGCCGTAACCCATAACGCCTTAGTATATCATTCGCGCAGGAGGGTCCGGCCGTAGTCCAGGACCAGGCCATCCAGAAGACCGTGCTCGCTGGCCACATAGGTTCCCGAAGCCAGCGCACTGGGACTGGCCTGGCCCAGACGCTCCAGCAGACAGCTCCAGATCAGAGCACCGCCGCCGATCACATCCACACGGCCGGGATGGATGGCCTTGAGTTCCCTGCGCTCCTGCCGGCTCATATTCAGCACTCGGTCGTCAACCCGGCGGGCGGCATCGACCGCAATGGACCGGCCATCGACGGCATGGCGATCGTAGACCTCGCATCCCAGTGCCAGGGCGCTCATGGTGGTGACCGTGCCGGAGACCCCGATCAGGCTGCCTACCCCGGCTACGGGAACCTGTTCGAAGGCCCGGTCGATCCAGCCGTCAACATCCTCCAGCGCCTGGTCGATCTGCTCCTGGGTGGGCGGATCGCCCAGCAGATGGCGCTCGGTCATCCGCACGGAGCCGATGTTCATGGAGTAGGAGGCCCTGACCTGGTCCACAGGCAGATCGCTCCCGTCCCCGCCCAGGACCAGCTCGGTGGAGCCGCCACCCAGGTCGACCACCAGGTAGGGCGCAGGAGGCATGTCGGCGCTGCCCCGCTGCTCCAGCACGCTGACCGCGCCCAGAAAACTCAGCGAGGCCTCCTGGGAGCCGCTGATGACCTCGGGCGTGACCCCCAGGATGGAGCGCACCCCCTCTTCGAAACTTTCTCGGTTGTCAGCGTCCCTGGTGGCCGAGGTGGCCACAAAGCGCAGGCCGTCCACCGGGTGTTCCCGCAGCTGCTGGGCGAAGAGCCGGCAGGCCTCAAAGGCACGGTCCAGAGCCTGATCGGAAAAGCGGTGGTTGCGGTCCACACCCTCCCCCAGCCTGATGACCCGCATCAGCCTGGGAGCCACCGGGTGGAGCCCCTGTCGGTCCACCTGGGCTATCAGCAGACGTATGGAGTTGGTGCCGCAGTCCACGCCCGCCACCGTAACCTGATCCATGGAAGCCCCCTTCATTGGTTTTCCTGCTGGTTCGCCTGCCGTGATGCCTCAGTCCAAGGCTGCGCGCACCGGCAGACCTGCGGGTCGAATACCCGACGCACCAGACTCAGAACCCGGTCGCCCAGGGGATTGACCCCAGGCCCCATAACCAGGGACTGGGCAGTCAGAGCGTGCAGACACTTGACCCTCTTGGGCATGCCACCGGCCGAGATTCCGGCGATGTGCCCCTCGTCGTCGCCCAGCCGCTGGGCCAGGGCGGAGCGGAAGGCCAGATAGAGCTCGTGGGCCCTGCGATAGGCGCCGGCCAGGTCCGGATCCGAACCAAGCTCGGCATTCCAGTCGGCCATGACGCCGTCGGCCTCCAGCCGGGAGACGGCCTTGACGGCCTCGGGGCTGGTCAGATAGCAGGTGGTCGGAAAGGGCGTGCCGTCTTCCAGCTGGGGCCGGGTGACCACAGCCAGCGGATTGCCGCAGACGCAGCGGGCGCCCACGGCCACCATGCCCCGCGGATAGCGGCCCAGCTGCCGGTTCACGACGGCTGTCTGCTCCGGCGTGGCCGGGGTCGCCAGAAGCTCCTGGATACGGTCTTTGACCGCCGCCAGATCCCGGTCGGTAACCAGGCTGGTGGCTCTAGTCTCGACCCGGCCCTTGTCTGCGGCTTGAGATTCCACTGCTGCCTGGGGCCTTTCCTGGGCCTTGATCACGCTGTCCTCATCTTCCCTGATTGTTTCCTGCTGCTAAGTTCATTGTCGGAGTTCACTGCGCTCCCCCGCCCTCGGATGAAGAGGGGCCATCAGAACCGCCTGGACTGCTTGAACCAGACGGACTAGCAGAGCCGGTCGGACTGGATTCCCCCTTGCTTCTGTCGGCAGCAGGATCCTGGTCGGCCTTGGCGAAGGAATAGGCCATCTCCTGATACCAGGGCAGGGAGTTCTTCCTGGGGGCCCGGACCCCCTTGCTTCCGGCCTGGTCCTTGTCCTTGCCGCCCGTGACCGCCTCCGGGTGCAGGACCCGGATGGCCTCCTCGTCAGGGAAGACAAATCCCAGCCGATCCCGGGCTTGGGCGGTCACATAGGCCTTGTCGTCCCAGCGCCGGATCTGGTTCTCCAGGTCACGCTTGTGCTCGACAAGCTGGGCCTGCTGGTTGCGCAGGCCGTTGAGCTCGGAAAGATTGATGGCGTAGGCGTGAAAGGTGGAAACCAGCTGAATCAGCCCAAGGGCCACGATGATGACCGCCACAAAGAAGGTGATGGGTCCCGACGACCGCCTGCCTGTCCGCCGGTTGGCGCCGTCACGTTTGTTCTTGGCCATACCCATAAAAATACCCGCGGCAGCCGACGCGGACCGCCACGGGTGAAAGACTTCACAGTCGGGTCAAAACCTGCAAGGTGTCCGGCCCGGCTGGCAAGACCTTACTTGGTGTACTTCTTGCAGGCCTTGAAGGCGCTGTAGCCGGCGTACTCGGCGGTGGAGCCCAGCTCCTCCTCGATCTCCAGCAGTCGGTTGTACTTGGCGATGCGCTCGCCACGGGCCGGAGCGCCGGTCTTGATCTGGCGGGTGTTCTTGGCCACGGCCAGGTCGGCGATGGTGGTGTCGGAGGTCTCGCCGGAACGGTGGGAAACCATGGAGGTGAACCCGTTGGCGGTGGCCAGCTCGATGGCGTCCAGGGTCTCGGTCACGGTGCCGATCTGGTTGAGCTTGACCAGCAGGGAGTTGGCGGCCTTCAGGTCGATGCCCTTCTGCAGCCTCTTGGGGTTGGTCACCAGCAGGTCGTCGCCCACGAACTGCAGGCGGTCGCCCATGGCGGCGGTGATCTTCTGCCAGGCGCCCCAGTCCTCCTCAGCGAAGGGATCCTCGATGGAGACCAGCGGGTAGCGCTCGACCAGGCCCTGGTAGTAGTCCAGCATGTAGTCGGCGTCGCGGTCCTCGCCGTCGAAGCGGTACTTGTCGGTGTCCTTGTTGTAGAACTCCGAGGAGGCCACGTCCAGGCAGAGGCCGATCTGCTTGCCGGGCTCGTAGCCGGCAGCTTCAATGGCGTCGACGATGTACTTCAGGGAGTCTTCGTTGGACTTCATCTTGGGGGCAAAGCCGCCCTCGTCGCCCAGGCCGGTCTCGTGGCCGTCCTTCTTCAGAATGCCCTTGAGGGTGTGGTAGACCTCGACGCCGGCGCGCAGGGCCTCCCGGTAGGAGTCGAAGCCGTAGGGGGAGATCATGTACTCCTGGATGTCGGTGGCGAAGTCAGCGTGGGCGCCGCCGTTCATGATGTTCATGTTGGGCACAGGCAGGATGTGGCCGTTGGTGCCGCCCAGGTAACGGTAGAGAGGCAGCTCGGCGGACTCGGCAGCCGCATAGAGCGCAGCCAGGGAGACGCCCAGGATGGCGTTGGCGCCCAGCTTGCCCTTGTTGGGGGTTCCGTCCAGGTCAATCATGGTCTCGTCCAGGGCGCGCTGATCGGTGGCGTCCATGCCGATGACATTGGGAGCGATGGTCTCATTGACCGCCTTGACGGCATCCAGCACACCCTTGCCCTGATAGCGCTTCTTGTCGCCATCCCTACGTTCCCAGGCCTCGGCCTCGCCGGTGGAAGCGCCGGAGGGAACCAGACCACGCCCCTCGGCGCCGTCCTCGGTCTGCAGAACGACCTCGACGGTCGGGTTGCCACGGGAATCAAGAATTTCGCGCGCGAACACGCTTTCAATTGCTGCCACAACTGCTCCTTCAATAAGTTGTTGTGATGTCTCTTACAGGATACTAGTTTTGTTGGACGGGGGCGGGACCCGCTGGCGTGCCATCGTCCGAGGACTTGGGCAGCCCCCAGGCCAGGTCGTCCAGCAGGGTGTCCACCCAGGCGGTCATGGCCGTCGAATCCATGGGGCCCGATCCCAGGGAGCCCGCGAAGGGCGCCGGGATCAGCAGGGTCTGCGTCACCGGGCGGTACTGGCTGCCCTTGTATATTCGTGCGATCCTGGCCTGCAGGGAGTCGGGCATGGTCACGGGCCTGATCCGCACCCGGGAGCCCTGGGAGGCGATCTCCGAAATGCCCAGGGAGCGAGCCTTGGCCCGCAGCCTGGCCACCGCGAAGAGGGTGTCGAACTGGGCGGGCGGACGTCCGTATCGGTCGGTCAGCTCCTCGTGCAGGTCGCGCAGATCCTGCTCGTTGCGGGCCGAGGCCAGCTTGCGGTAGGCCTCCAGACGCAGCTTGTCCGAGTCGATGTAGTCCACCGGAATGGAGGCCTCCAGGGGCAGGTCGATGCTGACGGTGACCGGCTCGGTCCGCCCGGGCTCCTTGTACTCTTCCACCGCCTCGGAGACCATGCGCACGTAAAGGTCGAAGCCGACCCCCTCGATGTGGCCGGACTGCTCGTCGCCCAGCAGATTGCCGGTGCCGCGCAGCTCCAGGTCCTTCATGGCCACGTCGTAGCCGGACCCCAGGGCCGTATTCTGGGCGATGGTGGCCAGCCTGTCGTGGGCGGTCTGGGTCATCGGCTTGCTGGGGTCGTAGAGGAAGTAGGCGTAGGCGCGCTCCCGGCCGCGTCCCACCCGGCCGCGCAGCTGGTGGAGCTGGGAGAGTCCGAAGCGGTCGGCCCGGTCCACGATCAGCGTGTTGGCGTTGGGGATATCTAGTCCGGTCTCGACGATGGTCGTGCAGACCAGCACATCGATGTCCCGGTGCCAGAAGTCGCGGATGACCCCGTCCAGCTGCTTCTCCCCCATCTTGCCGTGGGCCACGCCCACCTTGGCCTCGGGGACCAGGGTCTGCACCTTGGCCGAGACCTTGCCGATGTCCTCCACCCGGTTGTGGATGTAGAAGATCTGCCCCCCGCGCAGGAGCTCACGGCGAATGGCCGCCGTCACCTGGGCGTCCTCATAGGCGCCCACATAGGTCAGCACCGGCAGACGGTCCTCGGGGGGCGTGGCCAGGGTGGACATCTCCCGGATGCCGGTCACCGCCATCTCCAGGGTGCGCGGAATGGGCGTGGCCGACAGGGACAGGACGTCCACATTGGTCCGCATGGCCTTGAGGGTCTCCTTGGCCTCCACGCCGAAGCGCTGCTCCTCGTCCACGATCATCAGGCCCAGATCCTTGAAGCGGATGCGCGGGTTGAGCAGCTTGTGGGTGCCGATGACCACGTCCACGGCCCCCCTGGCCAGGCCCTCCATGGTGGCCTGGTTCTCCCTGGCGGTCTGGAAGCGGCTCATGGCGGCCACGTCCACCGGAAAGCCTTCGAACCGCTCGGTGAAGGTCTGATAGTGCTGCTGGACCAGCAGGGTCGTGGGCACCAGGACCACCACCTGCTTGCCGTCCTGAACGGCCTTGAAGGCGGCGCGGATGGCTATTTCGGTCTTGCCGAAGCCCACATCCCCGCAGATCAGGCGGTCCATGGGCACCGGCTTCTCCATGTCGGCCTTGACCTCGTCGATGGCGGTCAGCTGGTCGGGGGTCTCCTGGTAGGGGAAGGCATCCTCCAGCTCCTTCTGCCATGGGGTGTCGGGGCTGAAGGCGAAGCCCTTGGTGCGCTGCCGGGCCGAGTAGAGCTTGACCAGGCCCTGGGCGATCTTGTGGACGTGCTTGCGGGCCTTGGCCTTGGTGGCCGACCAGTCGGATCCGCCCAGCTTGTTGAGCCTGGGGATCTCGGCGCCGATGTAGCGGCTGACCTGGTCCAGCTGGTCGGCCGGCACGAAGAGCTTGTCTGGCGGGGCGTTGCGTTTGGAGGGTGCGTACTCCAGAACCAGGTACTCCCGGCTGCCCTTGCTGGGGCCCACGCCCACGCTGCGCTGGCGCATGCCCAGGAAGCGGCCGATGCCGTGCTGGTCGTGGACCACGTAGTCGCCGGGTTTGAGCTCGTCCAGGTCGATGGCCTTGCGCCGGCGGTTGGAGGTCTTGCTGCCTGCGGCCACGCTGGTGCGCCCGGTCAGGTCCCGCTCGGTCAGCAGGGCCAGATGGGCGGACTGGTCCACGAAGCCGTCCACGGCCAGGGAACGGTGGTACTCCACCCCGACAACACCAGTGGTCTGCACGGCCCGGCGCAGACGGCTCAGGGTTCCCTGGGCCGGAGCGGTCACCACAACCCGGTCGCCGCGCTCCAGCAGGGAGGCGATGCCCGAGGCGGCCCTATCCTCGTCGCCGCGGTACTGGTCCGGTGCCAGGGCATCCAGACGCTCGGCCCCCTCCCGGTCCGGGTCCACCGAAAGGTCGGTCAGCTTCCAGACCTCCCCCTTGCGGTACTCCAGGGATGAGATGACCTCGTCGTAGTCCAGGAAGCTGGCCCTGTCGAAGCTGATGGGCGCGCCCGAGCCCTGCCCGGAGGCGGCCACATGCCAGCTGGCGGCCAGGAACTCGTTGGCGGTCTTGACCAGGTCCTGGGCGGAGCGGGCCAGCAGCTGCGGCTCCGAGAGCAGAATCAGAGCGCCCTCGGGCAGCATGGACCCTACCGGCACCAGGTCCTCGACCAGGGCAGGCAGGAGGGATTCCATACCCTCCACCGGAATGGCCTGGGCGATGGACTCCAGCATGTCGTCAGCGTTGGGGATGCTCCCGATCAGGGAGCGGGCGCGGGCGCGAACCTGATCGGTCAGCTGCAGCTCGCGGCAGGGCGGCGCCCAGATCCGGTCCAGGTCAGGGCCGTAGGTGCGCTGGTCGGAGGCGTGGAAGCTGCGGATGGTGTCCACCTCGTCGCCGAAGAACTCGATGCGCACCGGGTGGGCCATGGTGGGGACGAAAACATCCAGGATGCCGCCTCGGACGGCGAACTGGCCGCGCTCCATGACCAGGTCCACCCGGGTATAGGCGTTGCGGACCAGAGCTTCGACGGCCTGATCCAGGGGCAGGTCCTGGCCGCGCAGAAAGATTAGGGGCTCCACATCCTGCAGACCCTTGACCACCGGCTGCAGCAGGGAGCGCACGGGCATGACCAGGATGCGGACGGGTCCGAAGTCAGGGTCGCCCTGGACCGGATGGGCCAGCCGCCTGAAGACGGCCATCCGTGAGGCCACGGTGTCTGCCCGGGGCGAGAGCCGTTCGTGAGGCAGGGTCTCCCAGGAGCGCAGCAGGGCCACATCACCCGGGTCGCCCTCATACCAGGAGCGGATGGCGCCGGTCATCTCCTGGGCGTCACGCTCGGAGGGGACCACCAGGACGACCGGGGCACGTCCAGCAGCTGCGGCCGCCAGGGCTGGCCTGATGCCCTGGGGAGCCTGGACCATGAGGGAGGTGTCGGTGTCGGCGGCAGGCTGGGAGTCTCCTTGGACCAATCTGGTGAAGGCAGCGTCTGCCTGCAGGTCGTCCAGGAGGGGACGCAGGGATCCATTCAGCGATTCCTGTGACTCCGACTTCTGGGTATGCTCATCGACCATTGAACTGCTCCTGAGCCTGGCTGAGGCCCTTGATGATTACGGTTTCCGCGGCGTCCGCGCCGTCGGCCAAAAACTCAGGCAGACGCTTGCGCTGGTCGCCGGCAAAGGTGCCCAGCACCCAGTCCACAGTGCGCTGGTGGGCGTCAGGACCTCCTCGGGCATGCCCCACGCCCATGCGGACCCGGGCGTAGGCGTTGCTGCCCAGGGAGCGGTCGATGGAACGAATGCCATTGTGCCCGCCCGAGGACCCGCCGGCCTTGACCTTGATCCGGCCGAACTCCAGGTCCATATCGTCATGGATGACCACGACCCGGCCAACAGGTATGTGATAGTACGAGCAGATGGAGGCCAGGGCATCACCGGAGTCGTTCATGAAGGTCAGCGGCTTGGCCAGGAAGAAGGGTGTGCGGCGTCCGTCAAGATCCAGGGTGCCACGGCCCAGCTGGGCCAGACCCTTATGGTCGCGCAGGTTGACCGACCAGCGTTCGGCCAGCAGATCGGCGCACATGAAGCCCATGTTGTGCCTGGTGCCCTTGTACTCGTCACCCGGGTTGCCCAGTCCGGCTATCAGCCAGAAATCGGATGCCATGTAGGTGATACCTCCTGCTCTCAAACGGGACGGTGAGATTCTACACAGGCTCCCCGACCCCGTTTCGCTCAAGGGACAGGTTCCAGTAGGAGACATCATGCAGGACATACCGATCCCAGGCGGCCTGGGGCAGAAGGCCGAAGCGGCTGAATCCGAACCGGTGCAGTAGGGCCTTGGAGGCCGAGTTGTCATCGAAGATGATGGCCACAGCCAGACGCATGCCCACCTGCCGGGCGCGCTCCAGCAGGGAATGGACCATCAGGGCGCTCAGGCCACGCCCACGGCTGCCGCGATCCACGTAGTAGCTCAGCTCGCAGGTCTCCTGGTAGCCGGGCCGATCATAGTAGGCCGACAGGGAGCCGAAGGCCAGCACCTTGCCCTCCTGCTCCAGGACCAGGACCGGATGGCCCTGGTCAGGATCGTGGTCCAGCCACCATTGCAGGCGCTGGTCCAGGCTGACCGGGGCCGTATCCGCCGTGGAACCGCCATCCATGACGGCCTGGTTGTAGATGGCGGTAACCGCCTCCAGGTCCCCGCGGCGGCAGAGCCGGATGCGCGGGGTGGCGCTCACTTGTTGCCGCCCTCCTGGTCGGAGGCCTCCTTGAGGGCTTCGCGCAGACGGTTCTGCGCCTCGCCGTAGGCGCTGAAGTCGCCCTTCTTCAAGGCGGCATCGCCGTCGCTCATGGCCTGGTTGGCCTTGTCCAAGGCCTGTTTCAGGGCCTGTCCTGCCGTGGCCGAAGCCCCGCCAGACCCTGCGGTCTTATCCGGGGCCTTACCGGATTGCTCGCTCTGATCAGCATCAGATTTGGTGCGTCCGGTGTTGTCGGCATCGCCGGCCGATGCGCCCGAGTTGCCCTGGAAGGTCTTGTCAAGAGCCGCATCCAGGGTAGCGGACGACGACACCTTGTCCCCGAAGGCCACCAAAACCCGCTTGAGCAGGGGGAAGCTGGTGGCGCCGCTGGACTGGACGTAGACCGGCTGGATGTAGATCAGCCCGCCGCCTATGGGCAGTGTCAGCAGGTTGCCGCGTTTGACCTTGGTTGACCCGGACTGGAGCAGGTTGAGCTCGGTGGAGACCGCAGCGTCCGAGTTGAAGTTGTTCTGGGCCTGCCCGGGGCCGGGAACATTGGAATTCTTGGGCAGCTCCATCAGCCGGATGGTCCCGTAGTCCGGTCCTATCACCCCCTTGGTGGACCCGGCGTCGGAATCCACGGACAGGAAACCGGTCAGAATCTCCCTGGTGGAGGTGCCGGCGGGGATGAAGGTGGAGGTCAGCGAGAAGGCGGGCTTGTCAGTGCCAGGAGTCTGCAGGGTCAGATAGTAGGGAGGCTGCTTGACCCCGGCCTTCTGCTCCTTGCTGGTTCCGGTCGGATCCACGGGGGTCTGCCAGAAGTCCTCGCCGGAGAAGAACTGGCTGGCCGAGTTGACGTGGTACTGGGAAAGGAGCTGGCGCTGCACCTTGAACAGGCTCTCCGGGTAGCGCATATGGCTCATCAGGTCGCCCGAAATGGACGAGAGGGGCTTGAACTGGCCGGGGAAGACCTTCTGCCAGGCCTTGAGCACCGGATCCTTGGCATCCCAGGCATACAGATCCACCGAGCCGTCGTAGGCATCGACCGTAGCCTTGACGGAGTTGCGGATGTAGTTGGCCTTCTGGGAGCCCAGTCCCTTGACGGCCTCCGAGCTCAGGGTGGTCGTGTCCTGGGTGATGGGACCCAGGTCCACCTTCTGGGAGTAGGGGTAGGCGTCAGAGGTGGTGTAGCCGTCGACGATCCACTTGACCCGGCCATCCACCACAGCCGGGTAGACGCGCCCGTCCAGGGTCAGATAGGGGGCGATCTGGGCCACGCGCTCCTTGGGCGAGCGGTTGTAGAGGATCTGCGAGTCGGGGGTGACGCGGTCCGAGAAGAGGATCTGGTCGGATCCAAAGCGGATGGCGTAGAGGACCCGGGCCAGGAAGTTGCCCACCGAGGGACCGCCGTTGCCCTTGAAGGTGTTGGTGGCTCCCTTGGAGCCGGTGGGATAGTCGAACTCCCAGCCTGAGGAGCCCTGGGGCGCGCCGACGATGGAGTACTCGGGCGCGTTGGGCGAGAAGTAGATCCTCGGCTCGTAGTGCTGGCTGTCGGTCAGTTTGCCCTTCGTGGGGATGTCCTGTTCGAAGAACTCGGGCTGCCCGTCCGGGGTGACCTTGTTGCCGTATGCGGCCACGATGCCGTAGCCGTGGGTGAAGACCGTGTGGTCATTGACCCAGTTGCGGTTGTCATTGCCCTCCAGGTCCAGTTCGCGGGCCCCGATGACCGTGTCTTGGCTGACTCCGTCAATATCGTACTTATCGACGGCCAGGGTGTCCTCAAAGGTGTAGTACTGCTTGGACTGCTGCAGCTGACGGAATGTGGGGGAAACCACCTGGGGATCCAGCAGACGAATCTGTGCAGTGGTCTCCGCATCCCGGGAGAGGGCACCCGACTGGACCTCGGTGGTAGCGTCATAGGACTCAGTCTTGAGCTTATCCAGCCCATAGGCCTTGGTGGTGGCGGCGATGTTGCGCTGGATGTAGGCGGACTCCATCTCCTGGGCGTTGGGATTGACCCGGAAGCGCTGGACCAAGGCCGGCCAGAAAACAGTCAGCAACAGGGACAGCACAATGGTGACGGCCACAGCAAGGACAGGAACACGCCACTGCTTGACAGCCGACCCCAGCGATCCCGCATGGACACGGCCGGGTTCCAGGGTGGGCGACCTCAGAATCCAGACAGCCAGGATGATGCCTAGCAAAGCCATGACCACAGCCATGATCAGGGTGACGGGAATGGCCGCCTTGACTGAAGTGTAGGAGGCACCGGTGATCCGGTCGCCCTCCTCGGTCAGCCTGCCGAAGACGCCCAGGGCCGTGTCGCCGGCCCAGACCAGCATGAACAGGACCAGCCAGACGGCCACCTGGCGACGGGCGGAACGGGTCATCTCCAGAATGCCGCGGCCCTGCACGGGCATGGTCAGCCGAATGCCGCCCATGAGGAAGTTGGTGACCAGGCTGAAGACCGTGGCCGCCAGCAGCATCATCAGCAAGGAGGAGACCAGCAGCCGCAGCCCGGGCAGGATGAAGACATAGAAGCCGTTATCCAAGCCGAACTGGGGATCGCGCACCCCGAAGGACTGGGCGTTGAAGAGCAGGAGCACCTGCTTCCAGTCGGCGTTGAACTGGAAGCCGAAGAAAACACCGACGACCAGGGAGACCACCGCGGCCACCTTGAGCGCCTTGCGTGAAGAGACCCCCTTGCCGACCTCGATCAGATCGCCCCTGACCCTGATGGTGGACCCGTCAGGCGAATCGGGACGGCTGCGGATGGCCAGGAAGGCCGAGAGCAGGGTCACTGCGGCCAGCAGCAGGGCGTAGGCCAGCCACAGGCCCACCTTGATGCCCAGCTGTGTCCAGACAATCCGTGCCGCCCCCAGCTGGGAGAACCACATGACATCGGTGATGAAACGGCTGAGCCCGAACAAGAGCAGGAGGACGACCAGGACGACAGCGACAACCACGGCCAGAATCCGCATGCCCCGGGAAGGTCCGTTATTGTCCTTCTTGCGGGAGGTCAGCCGGGGGTCACCTGGTCCGGCGAAGCGGAAACGGGGCGTGCCGCCGCCCCCTTGGCCGGGACCCTCCCCATCGGTCTGCACATGCAGGATGACCGGGTCGTCGTCATTGCGACGCCGGCCTGGTCCGCCTGGACCGTCCTCAGGGTCGAACATGGAACCGAAGAAATCGAAGAATGACATGTACCTAGCCTACATGAGACGGCGGTCCTGGATGGCTTGCCGGTAGACCTCCTCCACCTGATCGGCCACCGTGGTCACGTCGTAGCGATCCAAGAGCGCCAGCTGGTCATGGCGCACGTTCCGCCTCCAGGAGGGGTCCCCCAAGGCCTGGGCGATTCGCCGGGCCAGCAGATCGGGTGTGTTGGGCGAGTCGACAGGGACCAGAGCCCGCTCGTCGCCCATCAGGGTGGACCGGTAGCCGGGATTGTCCCCGGCCAGCACAGGGGCCGTGCCCGAGGCGATGGCCTCCAGCAGGACGATGCCAAAGGACTCGCCCCCGGTGGAGGGAAAGACGGTCAGGTCGGAGGATGCCAGCAGGGCGGGCTTGTCCTTCTCGTCCACGAAGCCAGGGAAAGCCACCGGGATGCGCAGGGCGGCGGCCTTCCGACGGCAGTCCTCCAGCAGCGGGCCCTTGCCGGCCATGGTCACATGCAAGCCTTCGGGAAGGACGCCGGCCCGCTCCCCCGCCTGGAGGGCCGAAAGCAGGGTCCCCGCCCCCTTGCGGGCCACGAACCGCCCCAGGAAGACCAGATGCGGCCCCTGGCCGTGCAGCCGCGCCACCTTCTGGTCGCCAGCGGCCTGTCGGGCCCGGCGCAGGGCATCCACATCCACGGGGTTGGCCACCACCCTGCTGGGCGCGCCGGCAGTCTGCCGGGCATAGCTGGCCGCCACAGGCGAGACTGCGATGATCCTGTCGATGCGCCTATGGGTCCTGCGGTTGATCATCCCCAGCAGCCGGCCGCCCAGCAGCTGCAGGCTCCCTGTGGGGGCGATGTGATAGGTGGCCACCAGGGCTGTTGCCGGGTCCGCGGCGCGGATGACCCGCCCGGCCAGGAAGGGGCTGTAGGGGGCCTGGACGTGCAGCAGGTCGAAGTGCCCGGCCTCAAGGACCCGGCGGATGGGCGCCTTGGGCGCCGGCAGCGGTATGCGCATCCTGTTGCCGTTGAAGGAGACCATGACGTTGCGGGACAGGGAGTGAACCCCGTCAACCGGCGGATGGGCGGTCTGACCGACCAGATACTGGACCCTGTGGCCCCGCCTGCCCAGCTCCCGTCCCAGGGTCAGAATGTGCTGCTGGACTCCGTCAAAGACGTCCAGGGTGTCATCGAAGACGAATCCGATGCTGAGCGTCACTGAGCGTCCTGGCCAGCTCCGGGCTCGTTCCCTGCGGCCAGCTGACGACCCTTCAAGGCCAGGGCCACCAGGTGCCGGTCGGCGGCCTCCCGCGCCTGCTGGTCATCGTTGCCCGAATCCAGATTGTCCACATAGATGGTCTCCACCTGGGCGACCTGGCAGTACTTGAGGAAGGTCTGCCTGCCCAGCTGGTTGTCCAAGGCCTCACCGATGCCACTGGACCGGTACCATTCCTTGTCTCCGCCGGTCAGCATGACGAGCTCCACCCGGCGTCCTGCCAGGGCACCCGGGGTGCCATCAGCGTGGTAAGCGAAGCCCCTGCAGATGACCCGGTCGATGAAGCCCTTCATGATGGCCGGCATGCTGTACCAATATATAGGGAAGACCAGGGCCAGCACGTCCGCATCCTTGATCCGCTCCTGCATGGCCTGGACATCCTCGGGCATGGGTCCCTGGCCCAGGTAGTGGGTCCTGTCCTCCATGCCGAAGACGGGATTGAACCCCTCGGCGCAAAGGTCGATCAACTCGGTGCGAGCCCCGCCCTCGGCCGCACCGTCCAGCAGGGCGTTGCCCGCCGCATCGGTCAGACTCTTGGGTTCGGGGTTGGCCGTGACTGCCACGATCTTCATAGGGATTCACTCCTTACATTCCATTTCGCGCCTACACCGACTGCGTGCAGACCCTTGTCATTGTCAGCCCTGGCAAGGACGGCAACGCTGGCAACGCTGGTTTGGCAAATGCTTGACACTGCTCTTGGGCCCATCTATGTTATTGGGTGGTCGGTAGGTGAAGCTACCGCATGGACAAGGCATGCTGCCGCAAAGTGGTGGAGACACCCCGCGCAGGTCAACAGTCCCCGTCGGATCAAGGCAGGGACTAATGCAGGGCCAAATACCATGCGAAGCCGAAGCTTGAACGATGACAATGGTCGGCTCATGGCCGATCGCCACGCCGTCTTCGAGGCTGCCGATAGGGATGTTCCGCACCTTGGAGGGAGGCCATCGTGAATACTGTCGCACTGCCAGGAATGCTCCGTTCTCCACTGAACGACGACCGCAGCCAGGCATCGCGCTCCACCCGCATATGGACGGGTCTGGCCGTAGCCATTGGCGCTCTGGTCCTGCTGGGGGCCCTGGCCTATCTGCTGCCGACCCTGGGCGCGCCCATCGGCCCCGCCGGGGTACCCTCGCACGTCTCCACCGACCCGGCCAACCTGCCCTACTACGCGCTGCGCTCCCTCTTCCGCATGTTCACGGCCCTGATCATCTCCCTGGTCTTCGCCTTCCTCTACGGCCTGGCCGCCGCGCGCTCCCGCCGCCTGGGCGCCGTGCTCATCCCCCTGCTGGACATCCTGCAGTCGGTGCCCGTCCTGGGCTTCCTGTCGGCCACCATCTCCATCTGGCTGGTCCTCTTCCCCGGATCCATCATGGGCGTGGAGGCGGCCTCCATCTTCGCCATCTTCACCAGCCAGGCCTGGAACATGGCCTTCTCCTTCTATAACTCCCTGACCAGCGAGCCCTCCGACCTGGACGAGGCGGTGAGGCTGATGCGCCTGACCCGCTGGCAGCGCTTCTGGAAGCTGGACGTGCCCAACTCCATGATCCCCCTGCTCTGGAACTGCATGATGAGCATGGGCGGCGGCTGGTTCTTCCTGACCGCCTCCGAGATGATCTCGGTCAACAACAGGACCCTGGCCCTGCCCGGCATCGGCTCCTTCGTGGAGGAGGCCACCGCCGAGCAGGACCTGGGCAAGGTGGGCCTGGCCATCCTGACCATGATCGTGGTGGTGCTGCTGATTGACTTCCTGCTCTGGAAGCCGCTGACCGCCTGGGCCGAGAAGTTCCGCTACACCAGCAGCCAGTCCACCGAGCCCCGGCGCAGCCTGGTGCTGACGATCATCCGCCTGTCCGGGGTCAAGGACCTCTTGGGCCTGGTGGGCCATCCCCTGGCCGACCTGCTGGACCGGATCACCCGCCCCCTGGGCCGCACCGGGGCGCGCTGGAGCCGTGGCGGCGGACGCAGGCGGGCAAGCGACCTGGTCTGGTGGGCCTGCCTGGCCCTGATCGGCCTGTGGGGTCTCTGGCAGCTGGACCGCCTGGTCATCCGCCCGCTGGGCCTGGGCGAGGTCGGCCACGTCTTCCAGCTGGGCCTGCTGACCTTCCTGCGGGTGCTGATCCTGATGGTGGTCTGCACCATCGTCTGGGTGCCCATAGGCGCCCTGATCGGCATGAATCCGCGCATCTCCCGTTACCTGCAGCCCCTGGTGCAGATCCTGGCCTCCTTCCCGGCCAACTTCATCTTCCCCTTCGTCACCATGGTCTTCATCATCTGGCGGATCGACATCAACTGGGGCAGCATCCTGCTCATGGCCCTGGGCACCCAGTGGTACATCCTCTTCAACGTCATCGCCGGGGCCTCGGCCATCCCCGACGACCTGCTGGAGATGTCGCGCAGCCTGGGCCAGAACCGCTGGCAGCGATGGAAGACCCTTATCCTGCCGGCCCTGTTCGGCTCCTGGTGCACCGGCGGTATCACCGCGGCCGGCGGGGCCTGGAACGCCTCAATCGTTTCCGAGGTGGTCTCCTACGGCAAGACCGAGCTGACGGCCAAGGGCCTGGGTGCCTACATCGCCCAGGTGACCGCCACCGGCGACACCCCCCGCATCATCCTGGGGGTGGCCGTCATGAGCATCTTCGTGGTCCTGGCCGACCGGTTCTTCTGGTCTCCCCTGCAATCACTGGCACAACGGCGCTATTCCCTGACATGAGAAGTCTGAGAGGTTCGACAATGACCAAGATCAATTCCAATGGGATCATCACGGCCGAGCACGTGACCAAGACCTACCAGTCCGACAAGGGCGCGGAGCTGACCGTCCTGGACAGCATCGACTTCACCCTGCACGAGGGCGAGGTGGTGGCCATCCTGGGCCGCTCGGGCGCCGGCAAGTCCACCCTGCTGCGCATCCTGGCCGGCCTGGTCCCGGCCAGCAAGGGCAGCGTCGAATACCGGGGCAAGCAGCTGGACGGGCCCAACCCCGGCGTGGCCCTGGTCTTCCAGAGCTTCGCCCTGATGCCCTGGCTGACCGTCAAGGACAACGTGGAGCTGGGCCTGCAGGCCCGTGGCGTGCCCAAGAAGGAGCGCGAGAAACTCTCCCTGGCCGCCATCGACGCCATCGGCCTGGACGGCTTCGAAAGCGCCTACCCCAAGGAGCTCTCCGGCGGCATGCGCCAGCGCGTGGGCATCGCCCGTGCCCTGGTCCTCAAGCCGGATGCCCTCTTCATGGACGAGCCCTTCTCGGCCCTGGACGTGCTGACTGCCGAGAACCTTCGCCAGGAGGTCCTCAAGGTCTGGTCCGAGGAGGCTGGCAGCGTCAAGTCGGTCCTGATCGTCACCCACAACATCGAGGAGGCCGTGGAGATGGCCGACCGGGTCCTGGTCCTGGACTCGCATCCCGGCCGGGTCATCGCCAACGTGCCAATCAACCTGGACAGGCCTCGGGACAAGCAGTCCGACCTCTTCCAGTCCTGCGTGGACTACCTCTACTCCATCCTGACCGGCCAGCGTGACAGCGAGGACATCCGCCGCCGTCTGCAGACCAAGGTGCGCAACCGTCAGGCCGTGCGGGACTCGGTTCGGGACGAGGACACCGCCGAACGCAACCTGCCCGACGCCACCCCCGGCGGCCTGGCCGGTCTGGCCGATGTCATGGTCAACCAGCCCAACGGCATGGACCTGGCCGACCTGGCCGCCAAACTCTCCTTCGAGGTGGACGACCTCTTCCCCCTGATCGACGCCGGACTCATGCTGGGCATCTTCCAGGCGGACAACGGGCACGTCAGGCTGACCGACCAGGGCCGGGCCTGGCACGACGCGGACATCCTGGAGAGCAAGGAGATGTTCTCACGGATGCTGATGGACCACGTTCCGCTGATCCGCATCATCGACCGGGCCCTGAAGAACAGCGACGACAAGAGCCTGCATGGCTCCCTGATCCTGGACCTGCTGCGGGCCCACCACTCGGACAAGGAGGCCGTCCAGCAGTTCGACACCGCCATCACCTGGGGCCGCTACGGCGAGCTCTTCGACTACGACGCCGACGACGACCGGCTGACCCTGGACCCGGAGAACCACACCGAGTGAACAGTCTCGCAGCTGCGACGGCTGCGGTCCCCTTGGGCTCCTAGAATGGGCTCCGGGCGATGGAACCCGCCCGGGGCTTGAGCCCCGAACCGCAAACTGCTGATAGTTCCTGCACCACGATTCGACGACCCGTCTGTGGGCCGGGTGCAGGCACATGCCATCCAGCCTGACCCTGCGGACGCTGATCCGTCGGGAACCGAGACCTCAATGACCAAACCCCCTACCGGACCTGATATGGCCACGGCCCTGGTGGTGATACTGGGCGGAACACTGGGCACCGGCTGCCGGTACGCCCTGAGCCTGCTGCCGAGCCAGAGCGGCCCACTGCATCCAGGAACCCTCCTGGCCAACCTAATCGCCTGCGCAGGTTACGCCCTGCTGACCGCCTTCCTGGCCGGGCTTCCCAAAAGCGCACATGCACGCCGAAGGCAGATGACCAACAAGGGTCTGGGCATGGGCCTGTGCGGAGGGCTGTCGACCATGTCCACGCTCTCGCTGGAACTGGTCCAAGGACTGTCGGGCGACCAAGTCCGGGCAACGCTTGCCTACCTGCTGGTCTCCTTTGCCGGAGGCCTCTTGGTCTCCTGGGCCATGGCAGGGCTGGGAGCGCGTTTGGCCGCACGCATCCAGGCGGGTGTGCGATGACCATTACGTTTACGTTGCTGATTTGCCTGTGTGGCGGCATGGGGGCCGGACTGCGCTACCTGCTGGATACCCTGGTCAAAGCCCGCTGGCAGGTGGACCTGCCCCTATCGACCATGATCATCAACTTGTTGGCCGGATTGGCTGCAGGGCTGGTGGCCGCCCTGGCCACCTTCCACGGACTGCCTAACTGGGGACGGCTACTGCTGGCCACAGGACTGCTGGGTGGCTTCTCCACTTTCTCGACAGCGGTCAACGAAGTGTTGGCCCTGGCTCGACAGAGACGGCACCTGGCAGCCCTGGGCTATCTAGCAGCTTCAATCTTCCTGCCGCCTCTGCTGACGGCCCTGGGCTTTCTGCTGGCCGGACCCGGCATGTAGAGATTAGATTTTGTCCGGGCCGGTTCGCTCGCAGGCAAGGGGCTGCAGAAACTAGGCGCGAGCCGGTTCCGGACGACCCTGGGCGGAGTCTGCGGCAATCCCCAGCCGGTCGTCATGCCGGCGCCACCAGGCGGACAGGACCGAACCGGAGATGTTGTGCCAGACGCTGAAGAAGGTGGAGGGGATGGCCACAATCGGGTCGGTTGCGAAAGCCTGCAAGGCCAGGGTCGCACCCAGTCCGGAATCCTGCATGCCCACCTCGAAGGTGATGGCCTTCTGCTGGGCGTAGCGGAATCCCTTCGGGTAGATGCGGTACATGAGCCGGCTGAAGAGGAAGCCCAGACCGTATCCGCACAGGTTGTGGAGCATGACCACCGGCAGGACCAGGGCGGTGGCGGCGGTGAAGAGCTTGGCATGGTTGACCGAGACGACCACACCGATGATGAACAGGATGGCGATCTGCGAGACGGCTGGCAGGGCCACGGTCACCTTCTGCACCTTCTCCTTGAAGATGGCGTGGACGGCCAGACCCAGGGCGATGGGGATCAGCACCACCTCAAGGGCGGTCAGGAAGAGCTGCTTGGTGGGGATGGCCACATACTGGCTGGCCAGCAGGTTCATCAGCATGGGAATCATGAAGGGCGCACACAGGGTGGAAAGCAGACCGATGGACACATCCAGGGCCACGTCTCCTCGTGACAGGTAGGACATGACGTTGGAGGAGGTCCCCGAGGGGCAGCAGCCCACCAGGATGACGCCCACAGCGATCATGCCGTCCAGCCGGAAGATGCGGCAGAGCAGCACGGCCAGCAGGGGCATGATCAGGTAATGGGCTATGGTGCCCACGATGACCATGAGCGGCATCTTGACGATTCGCTTGAAGTCGTCCAGGCTCAGGGTCAGTCCCATGCCGAAGAGAATAATGCTCAGGAAGTAGTTGGTGTAGCTGCGGGCCCAAATGCTAATCTGCGGGACAAAGAAGTTGATGGCGGCCCAAACCAGGACCACCAGGATGAACCACTTAGTCAACCAGTCACTGAACCGCTGCACCTTTTGCATGATTCCTGACCACTTCCTCTCGATAGTTCTCTCTGTGGTAGAGCAAAATTAGAAAACCGAGGGCAGGCACGACCGAGAATGGTCACATTTTGGACGAGGTTATTGCGACTTCCTGACGTCAATACTGTCCATACAGTTCACAGACTTTTCAACATTGGAAATTCTCGTAGCAAAACTCGAAGCGAAGAAAATAATAAAAGTTGAGGTTCGATTCGCGCATCAAGTACGAACACAGATAAATCTGACCCTTAGTGAATTCACACAGATAGAGAGATCAATGTCCAAACCAACATGGATCGAATCCGTAATACAAACACAAGAGGCTACTAAACATCAAAGCTTCAGTAAGCGCCTGTCTTTAGATTGTATCCTTGTAGCATGAAAAGGGATTCAAAGCAGCCTTCTTCTTGGCTTTTCGATGAACCAATTACAGACAAGTCCGAAGATAAATATCAACGAGCAGAATATACACAAAATCTTGCAGATGCTCTTCTTAACAGCACTGACCCGCACGGACTCATCATTGGTATTCATGGGCCATGGGGATCAGGCAAAACATCGTTAAAAAATTTGCTTATTAATGCACTCAAAGCATCTGAGGACACGAACGAATGCCATATCATTGAATTCGAACCCTGGATGTACTCGGGCAGCGGTCAGGTAGTTTCTCTTTTATTCAAACAAATAGCACAAACACTGTCCAACAAAACCAATTCTGTTTCTCGAACAGTTTTAAAGTTATCTACGTTTTCAAATCGTTGGAGTTCTTTGTTGTCTGCTGCAAGTAATTTTTTGGTTCCAGGCTCCTCTTATACAATTAATCAAATCGCGACATTTTTTAACAATATCGGAGTCTGTCTCAACCCCTATAACCCGGATATGCTGCTGCTCGCCGAACAACGAAGAAAACTCAAGGAAAAGCTAAATAAAACTAAAACTAGAATTATCGTATTTATTGACGACCTAGATCGTTTGATAGATAGCGAAATATCCGAAATGCTCCGAGCTGTTAAAGCAGTAGGCGATCTTCCTTATGTGACATATGTACTCCTATATGATAGGGATGTTGTCACTAAGTCATTAGACAAAAATTGTCACAACAAAGGTGATGAGTACCTGGAAAAAATAATCCAGGTCCCTATAGGATTACCGGAGCCACCCAAAGAAGTCATAGAAACGATGCTCACGTCAGAGATAGAAAGCATCATACACTTAAAAAGACGCGAGCATACGGCCTTGACAGGTTCGGATTTAAGTTCAAACTCATTCATAGATATCTACCGAGCCTGCATTGATCCGTTTGTCAATAACATCCGAGATGCAATCCGCCTAACAAATGATTTCAAAATACGATATGAGGTTTTAAAAGACGATGTTGAACCAGGGGATCTATTGGGCATTACAAGCATTGAGGTATTTCGACCGAGCCTCTACAGATGGATCATCGAGCACAAGAACCTCATATGCAGTCATAATATGCCGTTAATGTTCACATCTCGATCTTCTGCAGAAACTGCTATTGAGCAGTCTTCAGATAGTCTTGAAGAATTGTTGCAAAATATGGATTCCCACAATGGTGAAACAGGTAGACAGGATAGCGCAGCCGTCAAAGCTCTATTCCCTTTTGCTAAAGTGTCAACGTTACGTTTCAACGGTCAGAAAAATATTTCTTTTTCATATCTCAACCCCAGTGGAGCAGATCGTCATATATATAGACTTGAACATTTTGATGCATATTTCCGCTTATCAATTGAACAAAATAGTCTCCATGAAGATGAATACAAGGAATTCCTGCTATATGATCCACTAAACTCTGCAAATATGGATAAGCACCACTGGAATATCTTCCAAAACGCTCTATTCGCGAGTAAGGCAGGTAAGTATCTCGGAAATAGCAATAATGATCGAGCTGCAAAAGTGATAGACTTTTGCCTCAATCTCGAAGAAACGTTCAGCAATATAAATCAAGGATACATGACTCTGAATGTGGCTCTCAGCATTTTGAATGCGGGCTATAGATATCAGAATTATGAGACTCTATTTGATACGCTGACTCAACAAATCATGGATTCAGACTCTCCACTGTCGCTTGTATCGTGCGCTTATCTCGCATATAAAATCCATGCTGAACTTTCGCCAAAATCACGCACTGAGAAATCCTACGAGAACATTGAATATTTGTCATCAAATTTACCTTATATTTCTATATTAGATCTCCCCATCCGATCTGCAGGTTGGGAAAATAACCTCAACGTACTTTGCACTAAACTCGGTAATCGACTCAAACAATGGGAGTCCAAGTCCCCAATAAAACCGTTGTCAGGCGAAAGCATGCGATTATATGCAAATTGCATTCCAGCTTTATTTGATAAAGACCTTGACAAGTATAAAGCGTTCATTGTTTTCTCCCACATTGTGAATGAGTCGCATTTCATCATATTTACACTTGATGCACTTGTACAAAAAACCGATGATAAATATGTCATGAATTTGCCGCTTATACAGCAATTAATCAATGTAGACACTTATAAAGCTACCGTCACAAAACTTATAAATGATGCTTCCTTTAGAGCTAAGGTCTACTCAATAATCAATATTTATTCAGTTGCAGCTTACGAGGCCGTACTTGAATACGATACCTCTACCAACTCAGTCTCCAAAGAGCAGGTAGATACAATCCTCAAAGAATGGGAAATACAGATTAAAACTCAGTCCAGCCCCGGTTCATCAATTACCGTTTACGCATAGAACTCACTTACCTATCACAATAGTTGCTCTTGGCCTATAGGAACTAAACGCGTTGTTTTAGGTTCTGTGTGTGGGTTTGGTTGTGTGTTGGTCAGAGTGTGGTGTTGGGGTATCTGACTGGTGTGTGGAACTCGTTCCAGTTGATGGCGGTGCCGTAGTGT